>CAVRRU010000008.1:0-113679 GCA_963723695.1 uncultured Gaiellaceae bacterium
CGAGCCCAGTACCGCCCATTCTGGCCCGCTTGGTTGAGCGGATTTCGCTTAGGTACGCGGGTCAGGTGTGCCGTATGTGCCGGGTCGGCGCGCCTGATGCACACCCCGGTGCACACCCGCTACAGGAGCGCCGAGTCGCAAAGCGATCGCGCTCGTGCACCACCGCTGATACGTCCGTTTCTGGCTTCAAGTGAGAGTACGCTCGCGCATGGAGCAGTTCACTCTCTCGCGTTACGTCCCAGGGACGGACATCATCGAGGCGGGCGTTCGGGCGTACGATCTCGCGAACCGGGTCCGGTGACGGCTCGGCCCTCGACATGGAGGAGGCGCGATGCCCACCGACCCGCACCTCGACGTGTCTGAGGCCGTGCGCGTACAGATCCTCGCGACCGAGCATTGGAGCCTGCTCGCGGCGAGGAACATCACATACGGCGCGATCTACAGCCGGGCCACCATCTTCCTGACTGTCGTGTCCGCGGCCGTCGTTGCGTTGGCCCTTGCTGCCGAGGCGACCGAGTTCGGCGACCGTTTCTACGTGTTCGCACTCCTCGTTCTGCCGGTTGCGTTCTTCATCGGGGTGGGGACATACATCCGCCTCGTCGACGCCCGGATCGAGGACTTCTGGCTCCTGTCCGGCCTGAATCGTCTCCGTCACGCCTATCTCGAGATCTCGCCGGGGCTCGAGCCGTATTTCGTGACGGGCCATCACGACGACGAGCGAGGCCTGTCCGAGACGTACGGCCCAGGCACGGAGAACCGGGTCCTCCGCCTGATTGCCAGCACGTCCACGGTCGTCGGGGTGATCGACGCCGTTCTCGCCGGGGTCGTTGGGGGCCTCGTCGCAAAGGTCGTGGGCGCAGGATCCGAGCTGAGCCTGCTCATCGGCGCAGTGGTGACTTCAGTGGTCGTCGCGCTGCTTGTCCACGCCGACAGGCGCATCATTGCGCGCGGGCGTCGCAGGCTCGAACCCCGCTTCGCCCGATCGGCGGAAGCCGGACGCATGCACGAACAGCAGGAGCCACCGTCCTCTCCGCGCGCCGACGTGCCCCAGAGCGTGCGTGCCCAGATCCTCGCGACCGAGCATTGGAGCCTGCTCGCGGCGAGGGACGTCACCTACCGCGCGGTCTTCAGTCGGGCCGCCATCTTTCTGACGGTCGTGTCCGCGGCCGTCGTTGCGTTGGCCCTGGTCGCTCGTGCGACCGAGTTCGGCGACGGTTTCACCGCGTTTGCACTCCTCGTTCTGCCGGTCGCTCTCTTCGTCGGGGTGGCGACATACATCCGCCTCATCGAAGCCCGGATCGACGACTTCTGGCTCCTGTCCGGCATGAATCGCCTCCGTCACGCCTATCTCGAGATCGCGCCGGGGCTCGAGCCGTATTTCGTTACGGGCCACCACGACGACGAGCAGGGTCTGTACGAGACGTATGGCCCAGGCACGGGGAGCCGGTTCTACCGCCTGATCGGCGAGACTTCCACGCTCGTCGCGGTGATCAACGCAGCTCTCGCCGGGGTCGTCGTGGGGCTCGTCGCAAACGCTGCGGGCACAGGATCCGAGCTGAGCCTCTTCATCGGTGCAGTCGTGACGACGGTGCTCGTCGTATCGCTGGTCAACACGAGCAGGCGCCTCATCGAACGTGGGCGTCGGTTGGTCGAGCCCCGCTTCCCACGATAGGTCGAAGACGATACGACGACACGGGACCCAAACGGCAGGCGTCCGGCTAGTAGATGTGCAGCTTGTCCAGCAGCGCAGCGAGCGACTCGAACAGATCCTTGTTGTGCTTGATCATCTTGCTGCGCATATAGACCCGAAGCCACTGCTTGTAGATATAAAACTCATAGCGGTCGAGCATCTCTCGTAGCGTCAGGTCCCGTTGCGCGATGAGCCCAGCGAGGAACATCGCACACTCGAAGCCGAGCGAGATCGACTGAAAGTACGGCGAGCCTATAGCCGAGTCACCGGCGAGGAAGACCGGTGAACTGGCGAACGGATGGTCACTCGGCCGCGCTTCGAGCCACTGCCGGTTCGTCGCATTGCGTGCGCGGTAGAGATCCAGTGGTATTCGGACGATCTCCAGCTCGCCGAGCATCTCCCCGTGCGTTTCCTCCTTGATCTTGTCGATGAACCTGTCCATCGACTGGGCGACGCCGGGGAAGTTGCCGCGAAGCCATTCACCGTCGAAGCGCGATGGCATCGCCTCGTACTCCTCGGCGCTGATGTTGACGATGCCCGTCACGTGGCTGACGCTGCCGTCGTAGTGCGTGCGGTGCACCATCGGGATGAACTTGTAGCTGCGCGTTCTCGATGTTCTTGTAGTACTTGCAGTGCTCGTTGCAGTCGTACGGCTGTCCGTACAGGAAGGTGATGACGAGCGCATACTCCAGCCGGACCTTGACCGTGTTCGCCCCTTCGGTCACCTCCCCGGAGCCGGGAACGAGGTGATCTCGAAGCAGGGACCTGCTGCCGGTGGCGTCGATGAGGACGTCTCCCGGTTGGAGCATCTCCATCGCCTCCTCCGCAGTCATGACCGCAGCGGTGCGCTCCACCTCATTTAGCCGGCGTGCATCAATCAGATCGCTGAGTGAGCGCTCGATGGAGTTGAGTGGGCAGAACCTCAGCACCCAGTTCTGCAGGAGTGCACGTAGGTCCGGAGCAATGGATTGTCTGAACGCGAGTCCCCGATCGAGCTCGGACGGCTCGAAGATGGCCTCGACGCTGTCTCCGTCAATGGCATCCGCTCGGTAGCTCTCGATCGAGTCCGCCACGAGATACGGCGCGAGCTGGACCATGCGCGTTCGCGTGTACTCGCGACGCTTGTCGTACAGGCGCACGGCGATCTCCTCCATCGGCTGGAGCAATGCCGTGAGCATCAGACCCACGGGTCCTGCGCCGACAACGTGCACCTGCATCCTGGAGTTCAGTCTCTTAGAGCCGTGGAGTGAGATGGAGCCGCCCGTTTCGCGCCCTCGTTGCTCGAGCTGCAGCGTCGACCGGGGCGACGTGGACTGAGGACCGAGGCTAGCTAGGGATCGTGGCGACCGTGCTGGAAAACGGGAAGACCCGCCGAAGCGGGCCTCCGCGAGTGCGCTCACAAGATTTCAGCGGCGCCTTGACTGTGCCTACTTCTCGACGTACGCAGTGATCGGTTGTACGACACCGTGGTTTTCCATGGCGGCCAGGACTTCAGGCGGCGGCGACGCGAGCATCCCCTGCATGGCTGCAACATCGGATACGTCGGCTGTGATTGCGACGTTAGTACTCCCGTCGGCGGCAACGTAGTCGGTCACGTTGCTGCCCGTACCCGATTCGAGGGCAGCGGCGCGTTCTGCCTTCCCCTGCAGCCAGCGGTCGATGTCTTCAACGGCATGCGTGATGACGACTTTGGGCATAACGACTCCTTCGTGTCGCAGTCTGCGGCCTGGGTAGGGCCGACCGTACTACACCAGCGGCGATTCTTGAGAGGGCGTCACGATCCATGTCGCTCAAGCGACATTTCCGCACACTCGGGCAGCCTGCCGTCATTCCGCCTGAGCCCTAGCCCGGGCTGGCGACTATCACCACGAGATCTCGGTGAGTCCAGGTGATCTCCGGGAACAGGCGCGCGGCTTCCAGCCAGGCGAGCTGCTCGTCGAGCTTGCTGGGGTGGTCGACCTCAGGGTCGATTTCCGTCACGACATACGAGGGATCGACCGGCTCCACGACGTCGGCGAGGACGAAACGGCCGGCCGGGTCGAGCGTGCTGGCGATGCGTTGGAAGAGACCGGCCTTGCCTGTGCCTTCGAGGTGATGGACTGCAAGAGCCGATACGACGAGGTCGAAAGGCCCCTCCGGCAAAGGATCCTCCAGTCGACTCACGAGCACCCTGACTCGATCGGAAGGCAGGCTGTCACGGGCGACGTTGACCATTCCGGGGCTCGCGTCGATGCCGATTAGCTGCGCATCGGGGTGTCTGTCGAGTACGCGCCGAGCCGTCTCGCCTGTCCCGGTCCCGAGCTCGAGAACCGACTTGGCGCCCACACCCGTCGCGGCCAAGGTCTCGTCCTGCAAGCGGTCGTAGCCAGGTACGGCCTCACGCATCATTGACAAGTAGCTCTCCGGCGTGAAGTGATAGTCGCGCATCGGTCACGAGCCTAAACGGGTGGATATCCCGGTACCAGACCTCCAAACCGGACAGCAAACGGGGCAGCAGCTGGTATCTCTGCCGAGCAAGCTCTTGACATTCGCAGCAGGATTTAGTCAAATGTATTAGGCGTATGTCTAATGTGATCGTACGTCCAGGACACGAGACCGAGCAGGCGCTGCTCGACGCCGCCGAGCGGTTGCTCGTCGAGGTCGGCGCGGCCGGGATCACGACGCGGCGCGTGGCCGAAGAGGCCGGTGCAAACCACGGTCTCGTCCATTACTACTTCGGCTCGGTCGAGCAGCTGCTCGTGCGCGTGCTCGAGCGGTTCACCGAGCGCGTCATTGCCCGCCAGCGCGAGCTCTACACGTCCGACGAGCCCTTCGTGGAGAAGTGGCGGACGGCGATGCGCTATCTCGTGAGCGAGGACGCCACCTACGAGAAGATCTGGCTCGAGCTGCAGGCGCTCGGGTGGAACCGCCCCGAGCTGCGGGATCGGCTCGCGAATGTCAACGCCGAGTGGCGCGCCGTGCTCACGGACGCGTTCGACGAGCCGCGGCGCGAGCTGAACATCGACATGCCGCTCGAGGCGCTTGTCTCGCTCGTCATGACGTTCAACATCGGGATCATGGTCGAGCGCCTCGGCGGCATCGAGAACGGCCACGCCGAGCTCCTCGACTGGATCGACGGATGGCTGTCGAGCTGACGGCGCCGGCGCGCGAGCAGACGCGGGCGCGCTATCCGGACGTGGAGGGTTACGTCGAGCGCGACGGCGTGCGCCTCTTCTACGAGGTCTACGGGTTGGGCGAGCCTACGGTCTTGCTGATGCCGACGTGGTCGATCGTCCACTCGCGGCACTGGAAGATGCAGATCCCCTACTTGGCGCGACACTCCCGCGTGCTGACGTTCGACGGGCGCGGCAACGGCCGCTCCGACCGGCCCGCCGACGCCGACGCCTACCGCGAGGAGGAGTTCGCCGCGGACGCGATCGCGGTGATGGACGCCTCCGGCACCGAGCGCGCGGTGCTGGTGTCGGTGTCACGGGGGGCCGAGCGGTCGCTGCACCTGGCGGCGAGCTACCCCGAGCGGATCGACAAGCTCGTCTTCATCGCGCCGGCGCTGCCGCTGGCCCCGGCGACTCCGCGCCTGAAGGCGATCGAGGACTTCGGCGAGTTGCGCGACGAGTACGTCGGCTGGGGAAAGTGGAACCGCCACTACTGGGTCGAGCACTACGAAGACTTCCTCGAGTTCTTCTTCTCCCAGTGCTTCACCGAGCCGCACTCGACGAAGCCGCGGGAGGACTGCGTCGGCTGGGGTCTCGAGACCGACGCCGAGACGCTCGTCGCCACTCAGCTGGCGCCCCGGCTCCAGGACGAGGAGAGCGTGCGGGAGCTCCTCTCCCGGATCGAGTGCCCGGTGCTCGTGATCCACGGAAGCGACGACGCCGTGCGGCCGTGCGGATCCGGGGCGCGGCTCGCGGAGCTGGCGGGCGGCGAGCTCGTCGTCCTCGAGGGGTCGGGACATCTCCCCCATGCCCGCGACCCGGTCAAGGTCAACCTGCTCGTCCGCGACTTCGTGGCCCCGGCCACGCCGCCGCGGAGTTGGGTGCGGGGCAAGTCCCGCCGCAAGCGCGCGCTCTTCATCTCGTCCCCAATCGGGCTCGGGCACGCGCAGAGAGACGCGGCGATCGCCGACGAGCTGCGCACGCTCCATCCTGACCTCGAGATCGACTGGCTCGCCCAGCATCCGGTCACGGCGGTGCTCGAGGCGCGGGGCGAACGGATCCATCCGGCCAGCGCGTTTCTCGCGAACGAGTCGCACCACATCGAGAGCGAGTCGGCCGAGCACGACCTGCACTGCTTCCAGGCGATCCGGCGAATGGATGAGATCCTGCTCGCCAACTTCATGCTCTTCCACGACCTCGTCGCGCGAGGAGCCGTACGACCTCTGGATCGGCGACGAGGCGTGGGAGCTCGACTACTACCTGCACGAGAACCCGGAACAGAAGCGGTCCCCATATGTCTGGCTGACCGACTTCGTCGGCTGGCTGCCGATGCAAGACGGCGGCGAGCACGAGGCGTTCCTGACCGGCGACTACAACGAGGAGATGATCGAGCACATCGCGCGCTTCCCGCGCGTGCGCGATCAGGCGGTCTTCGTCGGCAACCCCGACGACATCGTGCCCGAGCGGTTCGCGTCACACCTTCCGTGGATCCGGGACTGGACCGAGGAGCACTTCTCCTTCGCCGGCTACGTCACGGGCTTCGATCCCGCCGACTTCGCCGACCGGGCGGCGCTCAGGGCCGAACTCGGCTACGGCGAGGACGAGCAGGTCTGCATCGTCACCGTCGGAGGCTCGGGCGTCGGCGGCGACCTTCTGCGGCGCGTGATCGCCGCCTTCCCCGAGGCGAAGGAACGCGTGCCGGCGCTGCGGATGATCGTCGTCGCAGGCCCGCGGATCGCGCCGGAGACGCTGCCTGAGCACGACGGGCTCGAGGTGCGCACCTACGTCCACGAGCTCTACCGGCACCTCGCCGCCTGCGACCTCGCCGTCGTCCAGGGCGGCCTGACCACGTCGATGGAACTGACGGCGAACCGACGCCCGTTCCTCTACTTCCCGCTCAGCCACCACTTCGAGCAGAACTTCCATGTCCGCCACCGACTCGAGCGATATGGGGCAGGCCGCTGCCTGGACTTCGAGCAGGAGACGCCGGAGACGATCGCCGCCGCCATCGCGCAGACGATCGGCCGAGAGGTCGACTACCGGCCGGTCGAGACGGACGGCGCTGCGCGCGCAGCCGCCCTGATCGCGCCGCTTCTGGAAGAGGGCAAAGGGTCGAGGGCAAGAGCTACGACTTGAAAGGAGTCGTCATGCACGGACACGCCAAGCCCGCTTCGTTTCACAGCTCCCCGCAGGAGGCGATGAAGGCGCCGGCCGAGGAGTTCCTGTACGTCGCATGCCTCCGCGAAGGCACTGGTGTGGACGCACCCGACTTCCTGGCCGTCGTCGACGCCGAGGCAGGAAGCATCGTCCACGAGATGCCTTTGCCGAACGTCGGCGACGAGCTTCACCACTACGGCTGGAATCGCTGCTCGTCCGCGTGCCATGGCCCCGATCGCTCGCACCTGATCGTGCCCGGCTTTCGCTCCTCGCGCTTCCACATCGTCAACGTCGCCGACGACCCGCGACGGCCGCGGATCGAGAAGGTGATCGAGCCCGAGGAGGTCATAGCCAAGACCGGCTACACCAGGCCGCACACCGTCCACTGCATGCCCGGCGACAACGTCGTCGTCGCGATGCTGGGTGACGCGGACGGCAACGGTGCCGGCGGGTTTGCCGTGCTCGACGCGAAGACGTTCGAGGTGAAGGGTCGCTGGGAGAACGGCGGTGAGCTGCCGCCGCTGAACTACGACTTCTGGTACCAGCCGCGCAAGAACGTCCTCGTCTCGAGCGAGTTCGGCGAGCCGAACGCCTACGAGCCGGGGTTCGACCTCGCCGACGTCGAGGCTGGGCGATACGGCCGGCGCATCCACTTCTGGAACCTCGAACAACGCGAGCTCGAGCAGACGATCGACCTCGGCGAGAAGGGGATGGTCCCGCTCGAGGTGCGCTGGCTCCACGACCCGGACGCCGAGGAAGGCTTTGTCGGCGCCGCGCTCTCGAGCGTGATGTGGCGCTTCCACCGCGCCAACGGCTCCTGGGCCGCCGACCCGGTGGTCGAGGTGGAGAGCGTGCCGCTCGAGGGCTGGCCGTTCCCGGTGCCCGGGCTGATCACCGACCTCGTCCTCTCGATGGACGATCGCTTTCTCTACTTCGCCAACTGGCTGCACGGCGACATCCGCCAGTACGACGTCTCCGATCCGACCAACCCTAAGCTGACCGGTCAGCTCTGGCTCGGCGGCGTCATCGGCAAGCCGTGCGATTCGGCGCGAGACCTGAACGGCGGCCCGAACATGCTCCAGCTCTCGTACGATGGGCGCCGCCTCTACGTCACGAACTCGCTGTATTCGACGTGGGACAACCAGTTCTATCCGGAGCTGCGCTCATGGCTCCTGCGGATCGACTGCGACCCGAGCGGGGGCATGACGGTCGACGAAGACTTCTTCGTCGATTTCCACGATCGCCCGGAGGGGCCGGCGCGCGCGCACGAGGTGCGCCTCCAGAACGGCGATTGCACGACGGAGATCTTCCAGTGACGCTCGCACACATCATTGGGATCCCGGTCGAGGAAAGCCTCCTGCTCGCGCCCGCGGGCGCAGCGACGGTAACAGCGGTGGCGATCGCCAGCCGGACGAGGCTCACCCGCCTGCTCACTCGACTAAGGAGACGCGGATGTAGGCAGTGAGGACCTCGAGCGCGAGCATCGATCAAGCTGGCGTGATCAGGACGGAGCGACTTCGAGGGCTGATTCGACGGCGACACCGCACAGATGGACCGGGCGCTCCACTCGAACCTCGTCCGATGATGAAGAAGAGAAGCTCCGGCCGCACCTGGCCGACGTGGGGGAACCGGATCCGGACCGCGAGCTAGTCGACGCGGCCTCTCAGCTTTCGACCTCGTATCCCTGCGAGGCCGGTACTCCGCCGGGTCGCCTCAGAGTGCGCGCACCGTTACGGGCGGCTTGGCGTTCGCGACGACTCGGCGTGTCAGATTCGTGTCAGATCAGGCTGACCATCGTCGCCCACTCCGGACAGATGGCTGCGTCGCAAACCGCGCAACGGTCACGTCCCGACCTGCGCTGACCACGCCTGATCCGCGCCGGACAGAACTGTCACGCCGGAGGTCGCGGGTTCGAGTCCCGTCGCTCCCGTCTTGCAGCAGAAGGGCAGCAAACCTTCCCCCACGGGTCTCTCGAGGTCGAATCACAATGAGCGCTGAAGCCTTCCGAAGCAGAAACGAGCGGCTCCACCTCACTCCACGGCTCTGAGAGACTGAACTCCAGGATGCAGGTGCACGTTGTCGGCGCAGGACCCGTGGGTCTTCTCCTCACGGCACTGCTCCAATCGATGGAGGGGTTCTCGGTGCGGCTCTACGAGAAGCGGCGCGAGTACACGCGGACGCGCATGGTCCAGCTCGCGCCGTATCTCGTGGCGGATTCGATCGAGAGCTACCGCGGGGATGCCATTGACGGAGACAGCGTCGAGGCCATCTTCGACCCATCAGAACTCGACCAGGGACTCGCGTTCAGACAGTCCATCCCTCCGGACCTGACTGCACTTCTGAGGAACTGGGTGCTGGGGTTCTGCCCGCTCAACTCCATCGAGCGCTCGATCAGTGATCTGATCGATGCGCGCGGGCTGGGGGTGGAGCGCAACGCGGCAGTCGTGACGGCGGAGGACGCGATGGCGATGCTCGAGCCGGGAGACATCCTCATCGACTCGACGGGCAGCAGGTCTCTGCTCCGAGATCACCTCGTTCCCGGCGCGGTGGAAGAAGGCGCGAACACGCTCAATGTTCGGCTCGAGTACGCGCTCGTCATCACGTTCCTGTACGGGCAGCCGTACGACTGCAACGAGCACTGCAAGTACTACAAGAACATCGAGAACGCGCACTACAAGTTCATCCCGATGGTCCACCGCACGCACTACGACGGCAGCGTCAGCCACGTCACGGGCATCGTCAACATCAGCCCCGAGGAGTACGAGGCGATGCCGACCCGATTCGACGGCGAATGGCTTCGTGGCAACTTCCCCGACGTCGCCCAGTCGATGGACAGGTTCATCGACAAGGTCAAGCAGGAAACGCACGGGGAGTTGCTCGGCGACCTGGAGGTCGTCCGGATACCACTGGACCTGTATCGCGCGCGCAATGCGACCAGTCGGCAGATGCTCGAAGCCGGGCCGAGCGACCACCCTTTCGCCAGCTCACCGGTGTTCCTTGCCGGCGACTCGGCCATCGGCTCGCCGTACTTCCAGTCGATCTCGCTTGGCTTCGAATGCGCGATGTTCCTCGCGGGGCTCATCGCGCAACGGGACCTCTCGGCACGAGACATGCTCGATCGCTATGAGCTGTACATGTACAAGCAGTGGCTGCGCGTCTACATGCGCAGCAAGATGATCAAGCACAACAAGGACCTGTTCGAGTCTCTCGACGATCCGCTCGCGCTGCTGGACAAGCTGCACATCTATTAGCCGAACGCCTGTCGTCAGGTGCCGTGTCGTCGTATCGTCTTCGACCTATCGTGGGA
The DNA here is from genome assembly GCA_963723695.1 of uncultured Gaiellaceae bacterium. Classification (GTDB taxonomy): domain Bacteria; phylum Actinomycetota; class Thermoleophilia; order Gaiellales; family Gaiellaceae; genus GMQP-bins7. Next base: position 10,307 of record CAVRRU010000008.1, read on the forward strand.
AGCGGGGCTCGAGCGAGCCGCGCCCGCGCTCGATGATTCGCCGGCTCGCGGAGACAAGCACTACGACGATCACCGAAGTCACCACTGCGCCGACGAAAAGGCTCAGTTCGGATCCTGCGCCCGCGGCCTTTCCGAGAAGGCCGGCGTTTGGGTGTTCGGCGGCGGGCTGCATTCCCACGAAGAGGTGAGCGTGGTGGCCACCGACCGCCTGTCATCCGAGCCTGATCGCGTATGTGTTCAGTCGCCCGGAGGGCCCCCTGAGGGCCTGGATGGAGCCGTTTATGGAGCTTTCGCGTCGAGAACGGCGGCGCGAAGGCCGGGTGTGCTCGTTAGACTCGCGGTCGTGGCGTACCCGGCCTAGTTGATCCCAACTTCATGCCCTTAGCCGTGGCTGTCGGCCTCGGCTGCTGAAAGCTGGATCGACTAGGAGGGAAGACAGATGCTGTACGAGCCGACGAGGTTCGATGCGCTGATCGACGAGCCGTGGGTTCCGGCACGCGTCGAGGACGCGATCGCTGCGATCGTCGCCGACGCCGACGCTGCGTTCGATCCGACAGCGCTCTGGCCCGCACACGAGTGGGATGCGCGGGAGAAGCCGCTGCCGCTATCCGGCCTGTACGTCGGTGCGGCCGGCGTGATCTGGGCACTCGATGAACTCCAAAGGCGGGGCCATGCCGAGTCGTCGCTCGACCTGGCCGGTGCCGTGGTGCGCTCGGTCGAGTTCGAGCGGGCGACGCCGGACTTCTCTGCGGACGACCACTACCGTCCTGGTGCGCTCATGTCCGGCCTGACGGGAGCAGCGCTCGTCGCCTTCCGGCTGACCTCCGACCCGGCGCTCGCGGACGACGTACACGCGCTCGTTCGCGGGAACGTCGACAACCCGACGGACGACATCAGCTGGGGTGCGCCCGGGACGCTCCTCGCCGCTTTGGCGATGGGCGAATGGACGGGCGAGGGTCGTTGGGATGAGGCTGCCCGCGAGTCGGCCATAGCACTCCGGGAGCGCCGCGGCGGCGACGGGCTATGGCGCCAGGACGACGACTACCGCGGCCTCAGCACGCTCCACGGCGTCGCGGGAAACACGCTCGCTCTGCTCCGTTTCGAGGCCGACGCTGCCGTCGCAAGCGAGAGCGCGGCCGTTCTCTCACGGCATGCGTTCTGCGAGGACGGCCTCGCGAACTGGCCCGGCTCGCCGCGGTCGCAGCTCACGCGGCCACGAGACGGCCGGATCTGTCTCCAGTGGTGCACCGGCGCGCCGGGTGTCGTCGCCGGTGCCTGGGAGTATCTCGACGAGAACCTCCTGCTCGCCGGCGCCGAGCTCATCTGGCGTGCGGGCGCGCACCGCGACGAGAAGGGCCACGGCCTCTGCCACGGCACCTCGGGCAACGGCTTCGCCCTCCTCAAGGCGTTCGCACGCACCGGCGATGAGCACTGGCTCGAGCGGGCGCGCCGCTTCGCCGTCCACGCACTCGCCCAGGCGGAGCGGATCGCCGCTGCGAACGGCCACCGCCGCTACTCGCTCTTCAACGGAGACATCGGCACCGCCCTCTTCGCCGCCGCGTGCCTCGACGCCGATCCTCGCTTCCCAATCGTCGACGTCATGTAGTAGAGCCAGCCAGCAACCGCGACCCGGCTTGCGGGTCGGTGACAAGGCATCACGCTCCCATTAGCGACGGGACGGGATCGCCGCGCTTCGGGCGTCAGCCGATTTGCTCGGCCAGCCCGATGAGAATGCCCTCGGGGCCTCGGACGTAGCAGAGCCGATACACGTCTTCGTACTGGACCACTTCGTCGACGAGCTGCGCGCCGTGTCTGCCGAGCCGGGCCAGCGTGTCGTCGAGGTCGTCCACGGCGAACATGACACGCAGGTAGCCCAGAGCGTTCACCGGGGCGTTCCGGTGATCGGCGACCACAGGCGGCGCGAGAAATCGCGAGAGTTCGATCCGGCCGTGGCCGTCCGGCGTACGCATCATGGCGATCTCGACGCGCTGGTCGCGCAGTCCAGTGACGCGCCCTGACCAGTCGCCTTCGATCATGGCTCGCCCTTCGAGTTCGAGGCCCAGCTCGGCAAAAAAAGAGATAGCGGCATCGAGCGATTCCACGACGATGCCGACGTTGTCCATCCGTTGAAGCGCCACGCGGCCATTCTTGCGGTTCGCAAAGATCACCGGTGTCCGCGAGGCGCGCGGGATCAGGTGTCCGTACCTCTGGGTTGCCCGAGTGTGCGGGAATGTCCCTTGAGACGCAGGCTAGTGTTCGCCGAATGAAGACCTTCAACCTGAATAGCGACGAGTGGGACGCGACGAGGGATCGCGAAGGCTGGCGCTGCAGCGGCACGCTGGTGGGCGAACGGATCGGCGGTGAGCTACTGGGCGCGACCATGTCGCAGATCGAGCCTGGCAGCAGGCTCTGGCCCTACCACACGCATTACCTCAACGAGGAATGGGTGATCGTGCTCCGCGGCGAGCCGACGCTGCGCACGCCCGAAGGTGAGCATGTTCTGGAGGAGGGTGACATCGTCTGCTTTCCGCGCGGCAAGATCGGTGCGCACCAGATCAGCAACCGAACGGACTCGCCTGTCCGCGTGCTCATGCTCTCCTCGATGATCCGGGGCGAGATCATCGAGTACCTCGACACCGGCAAGGTTCTCGCAAAGGACGTCGACGACAAAGACGTCATGTTCGCGAGGCCCGGACCCGCGGTCGAGTACTGGGAAGGCGAGGACTAGGCCGGCGCGACGCTCTCGTGTACCGACGAGCAGAACCTCGCTTTCGAGAGTGAGGTCGTTCGAGTGTGCGAGCGTGCGGCTCTCGCTTGAGCGACGTGGATCGTGACGCCTCTCAAAAATCGCCGCTGGTGTAGTACGGTCGGCCTACCCAGGCCGCAGACTGCGACACGAAGGGAGTCGTTATGCCCAAAGTAGTCATCACGCATGCCGTTGAAGACATCGACCGCTGGCTGCAGGGGAAGGCAGAACGCGCCGCTGCCGTCGAATCGGGTACGGGCAGCAACGTGACCGACTACGTTGCCGCCGACGGGAGCACCAACGTCGCAATCACAGCCGACGTTTCCGATGTTGCAGCCATGCAGGGGATGCTCGCGTCGCCGCCGCCTGAAGTCCTGGCCGCCATGGAAAACCACGGTGTCGTACAACCGATCACTGCGTACGTCGAGAAGTAGGCACGGTCAGGCGCCGCTGAAACCTTGTGAGCGCACTCGCGGAGGCCCGCTTCGGCGGGTCTTCCCGTTTTCCAGCACTGTCGCCACGATCCCTAGCAAAGCGTCGGTTCTCAGTCCATGTCGCCCCGGTCGACGCTGCAGCTCGAGCAACGAGGGCGCGAAACGGGCGGCGCCATCTCACTCCACGGCTCTGGATTAAGAGAAGAGAAAGAGTAAAAGAGTAAAAGGAAGGGAAGCGCAAGAAGGGGGAGGGAGACGAGCGGATTCCATCGACGGAGACAGCGTCGAGGCCATATTCGATCCGTCCGAGCTCGAACGGGGGCTCGCGTTCAGACAGTCGATTGCTCCGGACCTTCGTGCACTCCTGCAGAACTGGGTGTTGGGGTTCTGCCGGCTCAACTCCATCGAGCGCTCGCTCAGCGATCTGATCGATGCACGCGGGCTGGATGGGGTGGAGCGCACCGCCGCTGTCATGACGGCGGAGGAAGCGATGGCGATGCTCCAACCGGGAGACGTCCTCATCGACGCCACGGGCAGCAGGTCTCTGCTTCGAGATCACCTCGTTCCCGGCTCCCGGGAGGTGACCGACGGCGAGAACACGGTCAAGGTCCGGCTGGAGTACGCCCTCGTCATCACCTTCCTGTACGGACAGCCGTACGACTGCAACGAGCACTGCAAGTACTACAAGAACATCGAGAACGCGCACTACAAGTTCATCCCGATGGTGCACCGCACGCACTACGACGGCAGCGTCAGCCACGTCACAGGCATCGTCAACATCAGCCCCGAGGAGTACGAGGCGATGCCATCCCGCTTCGACGGTGACTGGCTGCGAGGCAACTTTCCCGGCGTCGCGCAGTCGATGGACCGATTCATCGACAAGGTCAAGCAGGAAACGCACGGGGAGTTGCTCGGCGACCTGGAGGTCGTCCGGATACCACTGGATCTCTACCGCGCACGCAATGCGGCAAGCCGGCAGTGGCTCGAAGCGCGGACGAGCGACCATCCGTTCGCCAGCTCACCGGTGTTCCTCGCCGGCGACTCGGCCATCGGCTCGCCGTACTTCCAGTCGATCTCGCTCGGCTTCGAGTGTGCGATGTTCCTCGCTGGGCTCATCGCGCAACGGGACCTGACGGTACGAGAGACGCTCGACCGCTATGAGCTCTACATCTACAAGCAGTGGCTTCGGGTCTACATGCGCAGCAAGATGATCAAGCAAAACAAGGATCTGTTCGAGTCGCTCGACGACCCGCTCGCGCTGCTGGACAAGCTGCACATCTATTAGCCGGACGCCTGCCGTTTGGGTCCCGTGTCGTCGTATCGTCTTCGACCTATCGTGCGAAGCGGGGCTCGAGCAACCGACGCCCACGTTCGATGAGGCGCCTGCTCGTGTTGACCTGCGATACGACGAGCACCGTCGTCACGACTGCACCGATGAAGAGGCTCAGCTCGGATCCTGTGCCCGCAGCGTTTGCGACGAGCCCCGCGACGACCCCGGCGAGAGCTGCGTTGATCACCGCGACGAGCGTGGAAGTCTCGCCGATCAGGCGGTAGAACCGGCTCCCCGTGCCTGGGCCATACGTCTCGTAGAGACCCTGCTCGTCGTCGTGGTGGCCCGTAACGAAATACGGCTCGAGCCCCGGCGAGATCTCGAGATAGGCGTGACGGATGCGATTCATGCCGGACAGGAGCCAGAAGTCGTCGATCCGGGCTTCGACGAGGCGGATGTATGTCGCCACCCCGACGAAGAGAGCGACCGGCAGAACGAGGAGTGCAAACGCGGTGAAACCGTCGCCGAACTCGGTCGCACGAGCGACCAGGGCCAACGCAACGACGGCCGCGGACACGACAGTCAGAAAGATGGCGGCCCGACTGAACACCGCGCGGTAGGTGACGTCCCTCGCCGCGAGCAGGCTCCAATGCTCGGTCGCGAGGATCTGGGCACGCACGCTCTGGGGCACGTCGGCGCGCGGAGAGGACGGTGGCTCCTGCTGTTCGTGCATGCGTCCGGCTTCCGCCGATCGGGCGAAGCGGGGTTCGAGCTTGCGACGCCCGCGCGCAATGATGCGCCTGTCGGCGTGGACAAGCAGCGCGACGACCACTGAAGTCACCACTGCGCCGATGAGCAGGCTCAGCTCGGATCCTGCGCCCACGACCTTTGCGACGAGGCCCCCAACGACCCCGGCGAGAACAGCGTCGATCACCCCGACGACCGTGGACGTGCTGGCAATCAGGCGGAGGACCCGGTTCTCCGTGCCTGGGCCGTACGTCTCGGACAAGCCTCGCTCGTCGTCGTGATGGCCCGTCACGAAATACGGCTCGAGCCCCGGCGCGATCTCGAGATAGGCGTGACGGAGACGATTCAGGCCGGACAGGAGCCAGAAGTCCTCGATCCGGGCGTCGACGAGGCGGATGTATGTCCCCACCCCGATGAAGAACGCAACCGGCAGAACGAGGAGTGCGAACACGTAGAAACGGTCGCCGAACTCGGTCGCCTCGGCAGCAAGGGCCAACGCAACGACGGCCGCCGACACGACAGTCAGGAAGATGGTGGCCCGACTGTAGATCGCGCCGTATGTGATGTTCCTCGTCGCGAGCAGGCTCCAATGCTCGGTCGCGAGGATCTGTACGCGCACGGCCTCAGACACGTCGAGGTGCGGGTCGGTGGGCATCGCGCCTCCTCCATGTCGAGGGCCGAGCCGTCACCGGACCCGGTTCGCGAGATCGTACGCCCGAACGCCCGCCTCGATGATGTCCGTCCCTGGGACGTAACGCGAGAGAGAGAACTGCTCCATGCGCCAGCGTCCTCTCGCTTGAGCGCCGTTGGTTGTCAGATTTGTGTCAGATCAGGCTGACCATCGGCGATGCCTCGCGACGCATGCGATAGCTCCCAATCGCGCAACCGCCGCACATCGACGCCTCCTGACCGCGCCTGACCTGCGCCGGACAGAATTTGCAAGCCGGAGGTCACCCGTCTTGATCAAGGTTGCTCTACCGAGATCCGAGGACAGCACGGGAACATTCGAGGAGGAGTCGGAGGAGCTGGAGGACGCCGACTCCTAGCTCGATCCCGTCCACGTTTCGTCCACACGGCCGCCCGAATCAGGTGTCCGGCGTGTCCACTCCTGTCATACGCTGACCGGCCGCAACGCTGTACTGGAGCGGGATACGTCCGCATTGACCACTTCTGTCCATCGGTGTCCCGAGTGGGGGAGTGTGGTTCGAGCCCAGTACCGCCCACCTTCTGAAGCCCCTGCATACGCGGGTTTCGTTTACAGGGGCGGTAACGCTCGGCGGGGGGAATGGGAACAGAATGGGAACACCTGTGCCGCCGAGCACGTAGGGGCGGCGGCGTGGTGGGTCAACCGCTCTCGATCCAGGAAGGTCATTGCCGCCTTGCTCGGAGAGCTACACAGAGCCAGCCAGAGGCTCGGTGTCGTGACAGGCGGCCCGCGCTAGCCTTCAGTGACAAGTTCCGAATCGCTGGAGGCGAACCATGGACGCAAACGTAGGAGACAGGATCGTCGTCGAGTCGGAGCGGGCGGCCCAGTCGGGGCAGACGGGCGTCATCGAGGAGGTTCTGTCTGAGGATCCGCCGCGCTTCCGTGTGCTGTGGGACGACGGGCGCACGAGCATCTTCGCTCCATCGGCTGGTGTCGCGAGGATCGAGCGGCGCAAGAGAGAGCGCGTAAAGTCCTGACCCGCGGGAGCCTGAAGGAGAGTCCAGGGCGCGGCTCACGACAAACGCTCCTACGGGCTGCCTACCACCGCGGCCGGGACTGAAGGGGCCAGGGCTGGCGCGGACACCGCAACTGGGAGTTCGCCTGCCGTCATGAGGGGCGACATCAACCCCGGCCCCTCGGGACATGATCTCACGCTTCGGGCTAGAGGTGAACCTGTACGAGAGAAGGGGCCAGGGCGCTTGGCGGCGACACTGCCCCACAGAGCGCCGCCCTCATCCGACTGGGGGAGGGAGAGGTCTGCTCTGGCCCCATCCAAAAATAATTCCCGTTCTGCGTGGTTTGTAACCCATGGAACGGGGCACCTTCGTTTGGGGGGAGTGCCGCCCACCGTCTGCCGCCGAAGCGGGGGCGAGTGTTCCCCCATCCCACAAGGTCAGCCCGGACGCAAATCCCCCATTCGGGAGGGTGGCGTCGTCTCCCGCGGGGGTGGCGTCGTCTCCCTGGGGCACAACAATCGCATGGTTGAGCCAAATCTCAGCGCCTAACTCCAGACGCCGGCTAGCGCCGGGTGTCGACTCCTCGGTAGGGGTTGTACAGCGTCCTGGGGCATGCACGCCAGAACCCGACCGGCTTTGCCCAGGCGGTTTCCGCGAGATACTCGAGAAGCTCCGCATACTTCCCACGACGCCCCTCGAAGAAATAGGGCGCGGCAGCCCCGAGGGCTACGAGCCGGAGGTTGACGTTCATGCCGTCGCGCACTCGCACGACGTATCGCAGGAGCCTGCCGTCGTCGTCGACGCGCTCAGTCGTGGGCTCGGGCGCCAAGCGAACGCGAGTACCTGGCGGAAGCACCCGTCTGGTGGTAGCGGACGCCTGCCGTCCGTAGCACTCCGCTTCGGAGAACACCTCGGGTGCGTCGATCTGGACAAGGCGAACACGCTGGCCGTTACGAAGCTCGACCGTGTCGCCGTCGATGACATGGTCGATACGGAAAGCGGGAGCCTGCGCTGCTGAGGACGCTCGCGAGAAGTCCGCTCGCGTGAGTTGCTGGCCGGGGAAGATGTCGTGTGCAGCCACGCGGCCCCTGAGATCCGCCGGCCTGCGATAAGCCCCTGGCTTCACCTCCGCGCACGGGAGCGTGTACGCCTTCGCGAACCCCTGCCTCACGAGCATCGGCCCCGCCGTGCCTTTCGGTATGAGCTGGACAGCCACGAGCACGGACACCGTGCTGGGCTCGCCCGGCGGACAGGCGACAGCTTCTCCAGCAACCGAAGTCGCCGATCGCACCGAGGCGACGCCCAAGATCGGCGCGGCTACGACGAGCGCCGTGAGCAGGACGGCAGAGAAGCATCGCCTCACGTGCTGATTCTGCCGCTGGGCCGACTCGCGTCAATGACACGTGAGGTCACCTTCGTGCAGTCGTAGGCTCCGACGGGCAGCCAGTCTCGACCTAGGCCGTCACCTGACGGCACGCCGTCGACGGCGAGAACCTGGCCGATGCCACGGCGCACGATCCGGCCCGACATGATCGGCCCACCGACGGCAGCGCGATCGGAGGCCTGTACCGCCGCCGGCGACGACCCGGCCGTGTGGGCCGTGCCCCATTCGTGCCCCAAACGTCCGCAGACGGCCCGGATCGGCCTCCGCACGAACGAGACGCCTCTACCCCTTTTAGCCATTGACACACCTGCCACTGCGTGTGATGGTCGCGCCGGTTGGCAAGTCGCAGCCGCCGCGAGGTTGTGTCGTAGATGGGGGAATCCGATGTCGAGGAGCCGGCGGCGGCGTGGATTGGCCGGAACGATGACGCGGCTGCTTCGGATGTCTGGCGTGGCGGTGGCGGTGCTGCTCGTCGCTTCCGTCTGGAGCGCGTTCGCGGCCGCAGTCACGATCGGGCAGACGGGAACAGACCAAACGTGCCCGTTTTCAGCCTTCCTCGTCCAGACGGGAGTCTCGGGAGGCGCGAGCTACACGGTTCCGGAGGGAAGTTGGACGGTCACCGACTGGAGCACTCAGGCGGACGCAACGGGCGGGTCGATGAGCTTGCTGATCTTCCGGCCGACCTCCACTGCTGGCAGCTATCTCGTCGTCGGAGCCACCACCCCGGTGAGCCCGCTGACGCCGAATGTGCTCAACACCTTCCCGGCCAGCATCAGCGTTCAGGGGGGCGACATCCTCGGGCTTTGGGTGTCGGCCGGCACAGGCTGTGGCCGCTTCATACTGAACAGCGCCGACACCTACCGCTTCAATATTTCTCTAGCGCCGCCTTCCGTCGGTTCCGTGGTTGCTCCCACTCTCTCCTTCGCCCTTCGTTTGAACATCTCCGCAAACCTCGCTCCGGTGTCCGGCCCGCCGCCACCGCCCGCCCCGCCTGTCTGTAGCGGGCCGTTCCAGAGCCGGCCGTATTTGGATGTGCTCGTGACGAGAAGAGACGTGTTCGACGAGAACGCGAACTTCCGCGGCGACAACGTCTCACCGATCGCGGTGCCGCTGGCGGACCTGCCGGCGGAGCTGGCGAACGACCCCTACTTTCAAAACTACGCGGGCACCCCCGGCGTGCAGCAATACATGATGCTTTGCAATGCCGCCTCCGTTCTCGCTCGCTACGGATTCAACCTGACACTCAGCACAAGCTACGTTGACACCAGCGGCGCTGCGGTACCCGGGATATCCCCGTGGGTCGTCAACGGCGTGCCGCGTGCAGGTGTCTTGCAGGTCGGCCGCGCGTCGCGTTAAGGCCTGGATACGGGACTCGGGCGTGCTGCTGCGCGAGCACCAGTGGCGTGTGCGCGAGGGCCCGTCTAGAAAGCTAACCTCCTTGTCGATTGTGCCGATCGACGAGGGGCAGTTCGAGTCGTTGCTCGAGCAGGTTCGGGAGCTGCATCGGCGCACCGACGAGATCACTCGCTCGAAGGCCCGAGTACACGACCACGTCCGAGCTCGCCTGAGCTGGAGCGATCCTCCGAACATTCCGCCCCAGCAACGGGAGCTGGCAGATCAGGTGGTCGACGTGCTCGGCAAGCCACGGCTCTCCACCGCGCAGTCGAAGCGGCTCTGGCGCGAGTACTTCGGAAAGTAGGACGTGCCGAACGCCGCCGAGTTCACTGACGTTGTGTGCTCGTTCTGCGGACGACACAACCGCGAAGTGCGAGTGGTCACAAACGCCGACGGACTCATCATCTGCCAGGTATGCGTCGCGAAGTGTGCGGCGATCTTCGACGACGAAGTCGGCCTCGATCCGCCGACGACTCCATGGGCCGATCGCTGGCGGTTGAAGACGTGACCGCACGGGCCACGCTGGCGGGTGTGTGAGGGCTCGTCTAGGCGGTCTTTGCTTGACTCGCGGGACCGTCCCAAATCGACGCCCTCCCAACTGGGCGCGGCGTAGTGCAGCTTCTCTTCCAGTTAGGAGACTGTTGGGACCCGTTTTCATGTGTCAGACGCGGGTACCCAAGCCCATAGGGGGAGGGCGTCGGTGGCGGCTGGCCCGTCACGTCCGCCCTTCTCCTGCCTCCGACATTGGACCCCGCGACCTCCCATTCGTCGGGGCTCGTGTGACTGGCGAGCTCGCGCCGCCTCGTTTCGGATCCTGAGTCGGCGGGTAGCGACTTCTCGCGCATACGGGGGAGGGGCAAAAGAGTCCGGGGATGTCCTGACACGTCGCCGGCGGCTGACGGCACCTGCTCCTCCCCCGAACAAAGAATCTGCCTCAGAGTCGGAGCGATGTTTGGCCCTCCAGCTTGCGACAGCGCCGAGCATTCCAGGATCGGGCTCCAAATCGCTGGCCGCAGACGATGCAGAAACGTTTCTCAAGCATCGTCAAGGTTCCGACTCGGATCATGTGTCTAAGTTCTGAGCGACTCCCGCGTGCAAGTGCCACATGCGACCGCTCCGATGCGAAAATCGGAGCGTGACCGTCACCCACGACGCAGTAGCGACCTCCGGGTTCGATGCGCTCCAAATACCGATGCCTGAGGAGGAGCTGCAGGAGCGGTTCGAGATGCTGCAGCGCAAACTCGTCTCGCAGTGGGAGCTGATCGAGGGATTCACCGACGAGCCGTATGGAATCGTCGTCGTCCCGTCCCTCAGCGGAATCGACCTCCCGCTCGACGCCGCGAAGCGCCAAGCGTACGAGGAGCGCTACCTCTTCCTGCTCTTCCTTCTCCGACAACCGCGCGCGCGTCTCGTCTACGTGACCTCGGAGCCGATCCAGCCGAGCATCATCGATTACTACCTCGGGCTCCTTCCGGGGGTCGTCGCAAACCACGCGCGTCAGCGGCTGTACCTCGTGAGCCCGCACGACAGTGGCCCGCCGCCACTTTCGGCGAAGCTGCTCGAGCGTCCACGGCTTATTGAGGAGATCCGATCGCTTGCGGGCGATCCCGATCGCGCCCACCTCGTTCCCTACAGCACCACCCGACTCGAACGCGATCTCGCCCTTCGGCTTGGGATCCCGATGTACGGCGCCGATCCAAAGTTCAGTGGGTTGGGGACGAAGAGTGGATCGCGCGCGCTCTTCGCTGAGGCCGGCGTGCAACATCCCCAAGGGCGCGAGGGCGTGCGTACGCGCGACGACGTCATCGAGGCTGTGATCGAGCTGGTATCGGCGAAGCCGAGCATCGGGTCCGTGGTTCTGAAGCACGACGAGGGCGTGTCCGGGCTCGGGAACGCAGTGCTCGACGTCCGCGGCCTCGAGGGCGCGGGCCGAGCGCGCGTCGAGGAGCGACTGCACGACCTCCGCCCAGAAGACCCGTATACGAACGCCGAGCAGTTCCTGGAGCGGCTCGTAGAGGGAGGTATCGTCGAGGAGCTCGTCGTCGGATCAGAGATCCGTAGTCCGAGCGTTCAGATGCGCGCGACGCCGGTGGGTAACGTCGAGCAGCTCTCGACCCACGATCAGCTGCTCGGTGGCGCGAGCGGGCAACTCTTTCTCGGGTCCGTCTTCCCTGCGAGCGACGAGTATGCGCGCCAAATTGCGCACGAGGCCATGAAGGTCGGCGAGGCGCTCGCCGGGCGCGGAGTCCTTGGCCGATTTGCCGTCGACTTTCTCACCGCACGGACCGATCGCGGCTGGCAGCCGTACGCAATCGAGCTCAACCTGCGCAAAGGCGGCACGACGCACCCGTACTTGACCTTGCAGTTCCTCACGGACGGCGAATACGACGCCGAGCGCGCGCTCTTCCTTACGCCCACCGGAAAGCCGAAGTTCTTCGTCTCCACGGATCGGCTCGAGTCCAATGCCTACCGGGTGCTGCAGCCGGACGACGTCTTCGACCTCGCGGTTCGCGAGCGACTCCACTTCGACCACACGACCGAGACGGGGACGGTATTCCACATGATGACGGCGCTCGGCCGACATGGGTTGATCGGCGTCACTTCGGTCGGGGACAGCCACGCGGAAGCGCGAAGCCTCTTCGATCGCACGCGTGACGCCTTCGACCGCGAAGCGCGAGACGCCGCTCACGATCAGGAGCTTCCACCCGTCGACTGACTGAGCTGGTACGGCAAATGGCCCTGCCGCCCTCAGCGCGTCCCCGACTTCGCACGCCCGCGAGGGCGGTGCCCACCTCAGCAACCAAAGCTGGGGCCGGCGCACTCGGGTGCCCAGCGTCCGCCTGCGCACGCGTAATAGAAGGTGTGACGGCACCCACCCCCTGAACGCGCTCACAGGGCTTCGGCCAGCGCCCGCGGGGGACTTGGGCGCGCCACACCTCAAGAGCGCTCGTCGCCCATGAGCGGTACGCAGCGCGTTCCGCTCGAAGTTCTTCGACTGAGCGAGCCCGTCGACAGTGAGCAGGGCCTGCATGCGACGAACGGGCGCCGCCTCCTGGTGGCATGATCGGTTGGTGTCGGAGGATCGACGCCGCGCCCTCGCTGACTTCGACCAGATGGCGGATCTCTACGCGGACGATGCAGCCGTCGACCCGATCAAGGTCTCGTTCGTTGAGCCAGATTCACGCTTCTGACCCTAGTGTGCGGGAATGTCCCTTGACGGACAATCGCCGGCTCGAAGTGTCGAAGCTGTCGGCACCCGCGTCGCATCGACGCGTGTTTCAACTTCGGCTCCGTGCGGTACCTAGCTGGACCTCGGCTGGAACACCAGCATCCGTGCTGCGCCATCGAAGACGGGGCCGAATCCAACTAGGGGGCCGCGATGCCGGAACTCATGATCGACTTCATCACATCGCTCGAGGGATATGGGGCAGCCGACGGTTGGCCTGGCTTTTGGGGTCTGGAAGGGCCTGAGTACCTCGCCTGGTTGGGCGACCAGCCGGAGGCGGACTACACGATCCTGATGGGTGCGAACACCTATCGGCTCATGTCGGATCTGGCCGCCGACGGTGAACCGGGCACAGAGACCTTGGCGGACCTGCCGAAGGTCGTCGTCTCGAGCACCTTGACGGAGCCGCTGTCGTGGCCGAACACACAACTGGTCACCCAGGATGCCGCCGAGGCCGTGCGCGAGATGAAGGACAAGGGCACCAAGTCGATCCGCACCCTGGGCAGTCTCACACTCTGCCGCTCCCTTCTGACGGCCGGTCTCGTGGATCGTTTCCGCGTAGTCGTCTTTCCAGTCATCACCGGGAGCAGCGGCAAGGATCGGATCTACGACGGGTACCCCGATGTCTCCCTCGAAATGGTGAGCAGCCGCCTTTTCGACGGTCGGCTGCAGCTGCTCGAGTATGTCCCTACGGTTCTGGCTCGGCCACCTCTAGCAGCAGCGGAATCGAGTAGCTGACCGCACGCCCTCCGCTGGCTCGCCTGGCGAGCGAGGTAGCGTCGCGGTGCGCGAGTGTGCGGGGAGCGGGCAGCGACAGGACGGGACGTGACGGGAGCGGACAAACCTGCATGAATCCAGCGTTCTGACCCCCTTGCCGCGCCTTCGACAGGACGCCAGCGGACACCAGAACTTGCCCACGACTTGCCCAGGTCGAGCGTGCTGAGACTGATCCCGCCGAGCAGCTCGCACGTCCGGCTCACGGACGCGAGCAGGGCCTCTGGAGTCGCCGTGGTGCTCATCTCTCACAGGTGGTATCGCGGAACGGCCGCAAACGCTGTTGAGGCGGGTCGAGTCGGCGTTAGGCTGGCGGCATGACGCGGACAGGGTGGGTGCTGGTCGGCATCGGTGCAGTCGCGGTCGCGGTCGCCGCGAAGAAGAAGCGCCGCCGCTCGGGCTACCGCTCACCCGGCGTGTACGTGGAGGAAGTCCCGGAGCCGCCGCGGCCCATCCAGGGCGTCGGGACGAGCACCGCCGCATTCGTCGAGATGGATCCCGACAGCGACCCCGGCACCGACCCCGACAGCGATCCCGAGAAGCTGTGAGGACGACCCGCTGGGCGATGATCGCGGTCGGCGTGCTGCGGTCGCGGTGCCCGGCTTCCAGATCGCGATCGTCATCCTGGGCGGAGCACTCGCCGCCTGGGGCAGCTTCGGGCTGCTGACCGCCGAGCATCGCGACCGTGCCCAGACATATGCGGGAAGCGATGCTTGCGCCCACCGCCGTACCTGTAGGCTCGGCGACCCGAGGGGCACGAGAAGCTAAGGCAGCCTCGCTCAGACGAACTGGGAACGGAGAATGCTCGCGACCGAAGCGGAAGCGTGGGTCGACTTCTATCTCGTCGCTGGCCCCTCCGCGGCCGTACTTATTGGCCTGCTGTTCGTCGCGCTCTCGATCAACCGCGAGGCGATCGCCGCCCACGCTCATTTCAGGGGTCAAGCGCGGCAGACGATCTACGCGCTCGTGTACGTCTTCGTCATCTCTCTCGTCGTGCTCGTCCCAGATCAGGCGGACTGGGCGCTCGGTGCAGAACTGCTGTGCGCCGCGCTCCTCAATCTCGTGGTCGCTATTCCCAGGCAAGTACGCGGAATGACCACGACGCTCCCAACCGAACGGCGCGGGTTCGCGCTGGTCATCGCCGTCTACAACGGAGCGATGTTGCTCATCCTGTCCGCTGGCATCGGGTTGATCGCCGGTTTCGACGGGGCACTCTTCTTACTCGCTGCGGCCGTAATCGCTCTCTCACTCCTCGCCATCGCCAACTCCTGGACATTGAGCCTCATGAGCGCCGAACCCGGCGGTGACAACTAACGCCTCCGGTCGCTCGCCTTCGACGCTGGGCAAAGCTGGAATTTGTCGATTCCCTGAGTAGCTAACTCGACCCAGCACGCGCGATCGCGGCCGGACACGCAGCCCGTCCTCGGTCGAGACGATCGCGCGGAAGCCGTCCCACGTCAGCTCGAACGACCACTTCGGCAGCGGGCCTGGGCGGGAGAGCATCGGGTCAGGGAGCCGCAGGTCACGCACGCTACCCGACCGGCGTGAGTCGATTCGGCTGGCGGCCCTCCCTCCCGGCAGGCTTTCGGGCCGAGAGCCGCCAGCACTACTTCGTCTGACGTGGCTCCCGCTCGGCGGCTAGCGTGGTTCACGGTCTCCGAACACCACCTTTGCGAGATTTTCGCGCCGGGTCGTGCTGGCGAAACTTGCCCAGCGCTTGCCCATTGGCCTGCTCGGTCGCCGGAAAGCCAGTCGTGGAGCCAGATTCGTGCTCCTGACCCCTAGTGTGCGGGAATGTCCCTTGAGCACTTCTGGTCTCTGGCGCAGGCGCGTCGTGATCGGCGACTGGAAGGAGAGCTACAGCCTGATCGCGGTTCCCTTCGCGAGAGCGGGCGTAGTAGTCGGCGTACGGGGTGCCCTCGGCTAATGGCGACGGCGATGCTGGCTCTCGCCGACTGTCCTCTCGACGATGCAAGGGAACCGGCGGACTGCACCGGTGCCAGGATCGGCCTCGGTGTCAAACAGCTCGAGCCCCATCCCGGCGTGAACGTCGGCGCCGAGGCGTACGAGAGGGCCATGATCTTCTTCCTGGATCGTCCTGAGGCCGTCGCCCAGCCGCCGGACGGATAATCGCCCGATGAAGATTCGCGCCGCCGTACTCGAGGAGTTCGGTCAGTCGCTCGTCGTTCAGGAGCTCGATCTCGCGGAGCCCAGGGAGCGAGAGGTGCTCGTCCGGCTTGCGGCTTGCGGTGTCTGCCACACGGACCTCTACACGGCCTCCGGCGCCGACCCGAGCGGCTATGTGCCATGTGTGCTCGGGCACGAGGGTGCGGGTGTCGTCGAGAGCCTCGGGCCGGGGGCGAGCTTGGTCGCTCCCGGCGATCACGTCGTGACGCTGTTCGCTCCCGAGTGCGGGGAGTGCATCCACTGCCGCAGCGGGAGGACGAACCGGTGCGTCGCGATCCGTGACCAGCAAGGGCTCGGCTACCTCCCCGACGGCACGACGCGGCTTTCGCGCGGAGGCGAGCCGATGCGCCACTTCATGGGCACGTCGACATTCGCCGAGTATGCGGTGCTCCCCGAGATCGCGCTCGCAAAGGTCTCGCCGGAGGCGCCGCTCGAGGGCTGCGCGCCGTTCGCGTGCGGCCTCGCAACGGGGATCGGCGCGGCGCTCTACACGGCCGATGTTCAGCCCGGATCCACCTGCGTCGTGTTCGGGTGCGGTCTGGTCGGGCTGGGCGCAGTCATCGGCTGCAGGCTCGCCGGGGCCGAGCGGATCGTCGCGATCGACCTCTCCGAGGAGCGGCTCGCCAGCGCTCGCCATCACGGTGCGACCGACGGACGGCTCGCCGGGGAGGACGTCGTCGACTGGATTCGCTCGGAGACCGGCGGCTTCGGCGCGGACTACACGTTTGAGGCGACCGGCCACGTGGGTGTAATGAGCCAGGCGGTCGAGTCCGCACGCGAGGCGTGGGGGCTCGCGACGATGTGCGGTGTCGCCGGCAAAGGGGAGACCCTCGACATCGTCCCGCGTCTCCTCATCACCGGCCGCCGCGTCACGGGCTCGTCGTTCGGTGGCGTCAAGGGGAGGACGCAGGTCCCGCAGCTCGTCGCCCGCTGGCTTGCGGGGGAGATCGACGTCGAATCCCTTCTCAGCCACCGGCTTTCGCTGGACGAGGTCAACCGTGGCTTCGAGCTGATGGAGGCGCAGGACGGCATCCGCAGCGTGATCCGCTTCGACTGACGCAGGTCTTCCCCGCTCGGTTACCAGTCGGTTACCCAGGCGGACTCGAGAGAGGCGACGGAGCGGCACGTCATTGCGGCCCGCTACGGACCGCATTCGTCAGCAACGTTCCCGTCACGCAGACGTAGCATCGAAACGCGAGCGGTGGGTAGTTGCGCCTCGACCGGGGCGCAACTACCCTGACGCGACGTGCGCCGGCTGACAGGTTCAGGGCTCCTCCTTGCGACGGCGGTCGCAATCGTGGCGCTGCCGACCGCAGCGTCGGGCGCGCTCTCCGGGGCGTCGGCTCCGACGGCGATCGCCGCGAACAGCATGGACTACCAGGACTCGGCCGGTGAGAACCCGGCCGCGCCTGACATCACCACGCTCACCGTGTCGAACACAGACGCGGGTCAGGTGTCCTTCAGGATCAACATCCCGAACCGGGCGGCCTTCGGCGCCGACATGCTCATCGCGCTCGAGGTCGACACCGACAACAACGCGACCACGGGTAGCCCCGAGGGAACCGAGTACGCCATCGAGATCTTCCAGGGCGAGGCGGCCCTCTTCCGCTGGGACGGGACGAACTTCACGCGCCGGCCCGGCGATCCGCCGTTCACGTCTCTCCTCTTCAGCTACCAGGGCGGGATCACGATCAGGATGAGCGCCGCCGAGCTCGGGAACACGAAGGCGTTCAAGTTCGCGGCGTTCGTCTTCTCCGGGATCGCGGTCGACCCCGTCACGAACGCTCTGGACTTCACGAACGCCGTGGCCGACGCGGCGCCTGCGGTGGGCGCCGGCCTGTTCGCCTACCAGGTGAGGGTCACGGCGGCGACGCTCGTCGTGCGGCGCGTAACGACGGGCAAGGCGACCGCGGGCAAGCCCTTCACGGTTCGAATGGTCGCGGCGCGCTCGGACACCAACGCGGTCGTGCGGAACGGCCGCGTGACGTGCGTCGGCCGCCTCGGCAACGCACGGCTCAAGGCGCGGGTCCAGAACGTCGTCGCCGGCGCGGCAACGTGCACGTGGAATCTTCCGGCCAACTCCAACGGCAAGAGGTTCCGCGGCTCGGTTTCGCTCGTGTTCGAGGGCCTGAGGGCCTCAGAGAGCTTCTCGACGCGAATCGGCTAGCGCGCAGCCCGTGCGACGCCTAGCGCTTCTCGCCTCCCTGCTCGTAGCCGTCGCCGCAACGGGGACCGCGGCCGGGTCGGTCGACCGGACGCCGCGGAGCGTGATCGAGCGCGCGCAGGAGAAGGTTCATCAGGTACCCGAAGCCGCGAGCTCCCCTCGGACAACCGAGGGCAACCGCGTGCGGGTGATCATGACGCTCGACGATCCGCCGCTCGCCGCAGCGACGTATGCCCGCCGCTTCGCCGGGTTCGGCCCGAACGCGAAACTGAACTTTCAGAGCAGGTTCTCGCGCTCGTACCTGAGCAGCCTCGAGGCGGCACAGGCGAAAGCGATCGCCGAGCTGCGCGAGGAGATCCCCGAGGCTCGGATCTCGCGGCGCTATCAGGTGCTCGTGAACGGCTTCGCGGTGAGCGTCCCGTACGCGCGCCTTCCGGACCTCCTCGAAACGGATATCGCAGAGCGCGTGTACCCGAGCCTGACGTATACGCAGGATCTCAACCGCGGGCCGAGCGTTATCGGCGCACCCGCGTTTGCGGGCGCGACCGGGGCGAGGGGCGAGGGCGTGAAAGTCGCGGTCGTCGACGACGGCGTCGACAACGAGCACCCGTTCCTCGACCCCACCGGCTTCTCGTTTCCCCCAGGGTTTCCGAAGGGCACCGGCGGCGGGACGTCCCCCAAGGTGATCGCCGCGCGCGGCTTCGCCGGCCCGGGCGGCACGGGTTCGGTGCTGAACCGTGACGTCTCGTTCCATGGGACGTTCGTCGCCGGGATCATCGCCGGAGTGCCGACGGACGTCGAGGCCGGACGGCGCGGGTTCTGCAATGAGGCCGAGGGCGGGTGTCACCCTGCGGTCGACGACGTCGCCGGGGTCGCACCACGCGCCCAGATCGGGAACTACCGCGTTTTCAACGTCCCTGCGCCCTCGCCGCTGGGCGGGTGCTGCTCGGCGAACAGCCCGGAGATCGTCGCCGCGTTCGAGGCCGCTGTCCGCGACGGAATGGACGTCATCAACTTCTCGGGCGGAGGCCCGCAGGCGGATCCCCGCACCGACGTTCTCATTCCCGCGGTGGCGAACGTCGTCCGCGCCGGCGTCGTGCCGATCATCTCCGCCGGCAACGACCGTGACTTCTTCGGGCTCGGGACGGCGGGCTCGCCGGCAACCGCGCCCGATGCCATCAGCGTCGGTGCAACCGCCAACGCGCATGTGTTCGGCGCGTCGATCTCGGTCGTCGCGCCGGGCGGCGTCGGGCGGGTTCCGATCTCGCTCGCCGACGACCTCCCGCCATCGTGGATCTCGACGAACCAGCGGATCCGCGACGTCGGGTCGATCGGCGGCGTGAACCGCCAGCTGTGCGATGCCGCTCCCTCGGGGTCGCTGGGCAACTCGATCGCCCTCGTCAGTCGCGGCGGCTGCCCGTACGCCGTGAAGGCGGCCCGGGCTCGAGAGGCCGGGGCCACCGGCATGGTGGTCGCCGAAAACCGCCCGGGCGACCCGACGTTCGCCATCTTCCAGCTTCCGGGCGGGACGATCTCCGATCTCGACGGCGCGCGCATCCGCGCGGCAGCTGCGGGGTCCGGAGGCGTCGCGACCGTGCGCTTCACGCGGGACTCGGTCGAGGTGCCGACGACGTGGGCAGGCGTGCCGACGAGCTTCTCGGCAGGCGGCCTGACGCCCTTCGGCCACGCGCTCAAGCCGGACGTGATGGCGCCTGGCGCGCAGATCCTGTCCTCGACGCTCGAGGAGTTCGCAGGCGACAAGTTTGCGATCCTCGACGGGACGAGCTTCTCCGCGCCGCACGTCTCAGGAGTCGCGGCGTTGCTGACCCAGCGCCATCCCTCGTGGACGCCGCAGCAGGTGAAGTCGGCGCTCATGTCGACCGCCGGCCCGGCATTCGCGGACACGACGCTCACGCAAGAGGCGTCCGTCATCGTTCAGGGAGCCGGGATGGTCCGGGTCTCCGCCGCCGACAACCCGTTGATCTTCACCGACCCACAGTCGCTCTCGTTCGGCTACCTCGTCGCCGGGGGAGGCGCGAACAGTCAGGCGATCACGGTGACGGTCTCGGACGCCGGCGGAGGCGCGGGGACGTGGACCGCCGAGGTCCAGGCGCAGGTGGCGTCGACGGGGGCGACCGTGGAGGCCGCACCGGTCACGGTCGGTCCCGGCGGAGCGGCCACGATGCAGATCGTCGCCCGCGCCTCGGCCGGCGCCGTGCAAGGCGACAACTTCGGGTTCGTCGTTCTGCGGCGCGGAAGCGACGTGCGCAGGATCCCGTACGCGTTCGCGGTCTCGCGCTCGTCACTGACGGGCGCTCCCGTCACCGCGCTCAAGGCCGTCCAGTCGGGCGACACGCGCACCGGCGAGGATCGCGCACGCGTCTACCGGTGGCCGACATCGCCGTTCTCGATCCTCGGGATCTTCGGCGTCGACCCGGCGGTGAACGACGACGGCAGGGAGAAGCTCTACTCGCTCGACATCGAGCGCCAGGCCGTGAACGCAGGCGTGGTCGTCGTGTCGCCGAGGCCGAAGCTGAATGCCTCGATCACCGCGCTCCTCAGCTCGAACCAGCCCATCCACCCCTGGTTCATGGGCTCGCTGGACGAGAACAACGTCCTCGGCTACGCCGGGATACCCGTCAACGTGAACGGGCAGCTGCCCGACTTCCTGTACTCGATCGGCACCGCCGGCGGGGTGTTCCTGCCGCCGGGGAAGTACTACATCTCGGTCGACTCGGGACGCGATCTCTTCTCGGGACGCTCGCTGGCCGGCCGGTACACGCTGCGATCGTGGATCAACGACGTGAGACCGCCGACCGTGAGGCTGATCACGCGCAGGCTCTCGACGGGCAATCCGACGGTCGTCGCGAAGATCACCGACGCGAAGTCGGGCGTCGATCCGCACTCGCTGCAGCTCTTCTTCGGGCCATCGGCAGAACGCCTGGAATCGGTCGGCGCCACACTCTTCGACCCCGCGACAGGGATCGCCGCGTTCTCGATCCCGCGTGAGGCGCAGGAGCTCGACGCGGGGCTCCAGTTCATGCGGCTCGTCGCGTCGGACTACCAGGAGTCGAAGAACATCAACACTGAGTCGACGAGCCCGCTCCCGAACACGCGCTTCCAGGGGTTCCGCGCACAGACCGTCAACCGGCCGACGGTTACCTGGATCACTCCCGAGAAGGGCAAGTGCCTCGCTGCGCGGCAGAAACTTCAGGTCGTCGCCAACGACAACGTCCAGATCTCCTCGGTCGGCTTCTTCGACGGTCGGCGGCAGATCGGGCGCGTCCGGAGAAACGTCGCCGGGTTCTACGAGCTGACCTGGTCGACGCGAGGAAAGCGGAGAGGAGCACACGTCCTCACCGCCACCGCGTCGGACGTTCGTGGCCGCGAGGCCGAGGCGAGCCAGACCGTCCGGATCTGCAAGTAGTCCGAGCGGCTGATTCACGGCCAACGCCGTCGGACCTCGTTGACGCTTGTTATGGCTCAACCATGCGCTCTGGCGGGACACCTGAGATCGGGGTTTGAGAGTCCGTATAGGCCGGGTTCCCGAACGTTTCGGCCAAGATTTGGCCACGGCAGCGAGTCGTCAGCGCAGCGCAGCGACCGCGCCAGCGAACTCTCGGGCTTGCTCTCCGAGCCGCTCGACGACCTGCGCACTCGCGCGACTGGCAGTACCCCTTTTCGTATCCTTCGATTGAGGGATGACTCGCGGTGTGCACAAACAGCCTGCTCGCGGTGTGTCCAAGCAGCCGAAGATCCATCTCGTGCTCATCTTCCCCGACTCATCCGAAGTGCGATTGGTCTGGAAACGACCACGAGTAGGCGGCGCGATCAAGAGCAGCCTCGGCAAGAATTGGAGGGTCGAGGAAGTCCTGCAGAGCGGAACCGACGTCTACACCGTCCGGTGCGGACCGCGGTCTCACGGCGTGACAGGCGCGCAGGATCTCGCGGCTGATCTCCTCGACCGAGCGCGACAGGCGCTGTCGCCAGGAGACCGAAGGCGCGACTTGCCATCCATGGACCCGCAAGCGGGAAAGAGAGTAGGGATGCTGCGAGAGAAGCCAGTCGTGGGTGGGCCGGTGCCCTGGGTCACCGAGGCGATCAAGATTGGTCGATCCGTGCTGGGCGTTCTTAAGCGCGAGGGCGGCCACGTTCGTCTCTGGGTCACCGAGGCGATCAAGATTGGTCGATCCGTGCTGGGCGTTCTTAAGCGCGAGGGCGGCCACGTTCGTCTCTGGGTCACCGAGGCGATCAAGATTGGTCGATCCGTGCTGGGCGTTCTTAAGCGCGAGGGCGGCCACGTTCGTCTCTACCTCCACAGGTTTCGGAGAGAGCACCCGGACACGGGTATGGTGTTGGTGAGTGGCCTGGCTGCCTTGGGGCTGGGCTTCCTTATCGCGTACCTCTGAGCTGAGCAACCTCGCCGACGTACCGCGCTAACCGTGGACCTTGCCCGTTCACGGGAGACGAGGTCACGTTGTCCTCAAGGATGACACGCCCGCGACTATTTAAAGGTCGCGGCATCCGATCCTCAGCGCGGCGACCGCGCCGGCGAACTCTCGGGCCTGCGCTCCGAGCGAGGCGACGAAGCGGGCAGCCTCGTCGTCCTCGCGGGCTGAACGCTCGGGCCACCTGCACGCCTCGCACAGTGGCAGCGGTACTCTTCCGGCGAGCGCCCTCTCCGCGTGGCTCGGGCTGCGCTCGATGACCTCGCCACAGACCCGGCAGGCGACCTCGACGCGCTCCGTCTTCGCAAGTTCGCGCAGCTTCTTCGCGATGGCGTCTCGAAGACGCTCGCGGTACAGGTCGCATGTCGCGTCGAAGCCCAGCCCGTGGATGCGGATGTCGGCTTCGAGCACCAACTCCTCCAATCGGCTGAGCGGCGGCGGCGCGTCCTCGTCCGGCGGTGGCACGCCCCCGATCCTACGCCCGTTCTTGCACGATTTCCTGGGTGCTACAGTCGCTTGCACAGCGAGAAGGAGTTTGCGCATGAGCCAGATTGCACCGGAGCGCAGAACGACAACGTTCGTCGGCGCGCATGTCGACCACGACACTCGCGACCAGCTTCGTGCCCTGGCCCACGAGGAGGATCGCTCTATCAGCGCCATCCTTCGCCGCGCGCTGCGCCACGAGCTAGAGCGCGTTCACGAGAAGGAGGAAGCATGACCGACATCTTCGGCGGCGTTCCGACTGGGCGACGGCTCGATGAGGAGTCGCTGCACCCGCCAGGCCGCATCGGCTTGGTCGGCGTCTTGCGCCCGGCCACGAAGGAGTTGGTCGAGCTTCTTAGACGGCGTCTCCGCGAGATCGACGACGCCGATCTGGTACAGGACGGCAAGGTGTTGACGGACACGAGCGACGGCAGCGAGTACGTGGTCGTCACGTCGTTCATGGATCCAGTCGACCCGGCAGAAGCCCGCGTCGAGGCGTTCGCCGTGCGCGACCACCTCATCGTCCCCTTGCGCCCGCGAGACGCTGTCGAGCCGTCACGCTCACCTACGGCGTTCGCCGCTGCGATCACTGC
Source organism: uncultured Gaiellaceae bacterium (assembly GCA_963723695.1). GTDB lineage: Bacteria > Actinomycetota > Thermoleophilia > Gaiellales > Gaiellaceae > GMQP-bins7. The sequence goes on from CAVRRU010000008.1 coordinate 33,820, forward strand.
TGGCGCGATTTCACTGCGCTCGTGGACAACCAGAGGTTCTGCTCCGCACGCTGCCGCCGTATCGCACGCGCACACGAAGAACGCAAGTACGCCCGGTCCGAGCACCGGGGCGCACGCCGACGGTGGCGGCCGCTCGTCGCGAGCGGAATCGTGCGTTGTGCCCGCGGTGCAGCCTGCCGACGCGCCGAGCTTGTCGACGGGGTTCTCGTCGGGGGCTTCATCGGGCCAGGAGAGCGATGGCACCTCGGCCATCCCGACGACGAATCGGTCGGAGGACCCGAACACGTCGTCTGCAACACGGGAGCACCGTCGCGTCTCCGAGCGGGAGCGCAGCGATGACGGAGTCGACCGCGGTGCTGTGGGGCACACGCCCTCCGGCGTTCTCCATCGGGTACTGCGAACCGATGTGGCCGGGCGACAGCGGGTTCTCCATTCTGTTTGCCGACGCGCCTGGACCGCGATGTTCTTCCGGGCGAACGCGGGCAACCAGGTGTGGGCGCTCTGTGTGCCCGACTAGAACCTCATCTGACGTCGTCCCCAAGGCACCACCCTCAGCCAAGTAGACGATGGGGGGAGAGGCATGGCGATGCTTTCCCCCTCCATCGCTAGGAAGCGTGTTCTCTGTCCTCGCCTCGTCCGATAGGACACAAATGGGTCCATTCAGTTGACCCGATTGCGTCCTGTTCGCCCTGGCTGCCCGCACCTACCGTGGTGCCCTGGTGAGTTCGGCGCTGGGAGGCTCCGCTCTCGGCGCACCCCTGTAGCAGGTGGGGCCTGCGCGGGCTCGCCGTCACTGCGCGAGAGACTCGATCTCCCCTTCCCCCCGAGTCTCTCGCGCAGCCTTCATTCGTCACGCGACGACCTCATCGATGAAGCGCCGCGAAAGCCCCCAGGAGGGGGACAAGATCCGGCCCTGGCCCGCATCTCCCAGATGTGGGGGAGCGCCGCCCCCTACGCTTGGCGGCGGACAGGCGAGCGTCTCCCCCTTTCCTTAGTTCAGCCCGTCCGCCTCCAGCTCGCGCTCCTCGATCCGCAGGTACCTCGCGAGTCGGGCGACTCTCGACTAGCGAACGTTCGTCAGGATCCGCTCCCGCTCCTTCTCGCGGAACTCGTCGCGGGGTTCAGCGTGCGGGGCGACAACGGACAGGACGACCACCACGAGGACGTTGAAAGCGATTAGCACGCCGAACGCAAGAGCGAGATACATCCACATCCCGACGTAGAAGGTGACAAGAGCGGCGGACGTCTCGCCGCTCCTCGCTGCAGCCGCTGCGCTGTGGGTTGCCAGTGCCGAGATCGAAGCGGGGCCGGTGGAGGTCGGGATCTTCGGCGGTTCGCCCGCACCGACGGCCCGTGATCGCTGGATGGAGCATCCCGACTACTTCGAGCGGGAGCCTGCGGCGCTCGACGCGGCGGCCAGGGGCATCGGCGGATGACCGTCAGCGAACCCCAGACGAAGAAGCTCCCCGAGCGCCCGAGGTCGAGGCCATCGCCGCAGAGCTCGCGCCCGAACGGCGCTCGCTGCCGATCCTGGTCGTCGGGACCGGCCTTCGGCCTGAAGAATGGCTCGGCATTGAACGCAGAGATCTCGACCTGCGCGAGGGCGTGCTCCATGTTCGCAGGGTCTTCACTGACGGTCATGTGAAGGAGTACGGGAAGCAGGAGCGCTCGCTGCGGCGCATCCCGCTCCGGGGTCGCGTCGTCGCCGCCTCGAGGCGCAGCCGTTCCGGATTGACACGCCACTCGCCTACCCCGGTGAGAAAGGAGGGCACCGTGAACCTGTCTAGCTGGCGACGGGATGAGTGGTATCCCGCGCTCGACAGTGCGGGCGTCGCGAGGCTCACGCCGTACTCGATGCGGCACACGTTCGCGAGTTTTGCGATCGCGGCCGGGGTGAGCCTGTTCTACCTCGCCCGACTCATGGCGACGAGCGTGGAGCAGATCGACGGATCGCTACGGGCACATGCTTCCCGACTCCGAGTCCTATCTTCGCGACCTGCTCAATGCGTACGACGAGTCCGGGGCCGACGCGGCCGCCGAAGGATGATTTGGCCAGGATTTGGCCACGGGATCGTGTCTTCGACCAGTCCCGAAAACGCCGAAGCCCTGCCCGTTGCAGGGCTTCCGGCCAATCGGGATGCCGAGATTCGGACTCGGGACTTAGTAGTCCGAGCGCCTACGGTCGACGCGACGGATCGTCGCCGAGCTCATCGTCCGTGTGCACGAACAACCCGCGGATCGCACCGATGAGCTGTGCCCGGAGCGGCGGGCCGGGAGGCCCAGGGGGCTGTGACCACGCGTATGCGAACTCGGCGCCGAGGAGCAGGATCCACGCGACGACGTAGACGAAGAACAGGAACGTCATCACGCCGGCGAGCGAGCCGTAGATGAGGTTGTAGTTCGAGAAGTCGGCGAAGACGATTGCCAGGATCTTCGTCGAGCCCCAGACGCCGACCGCGGTCAGGATCGCGCCGGCGAGCGCTCCGCGCCGGCGCAGCTTTCTTGCCGGGACGAAGCGGTACAGCAGGAGCACGGTGACGCCGATTGCGACGAGCTGGACGCCGTCGCGTAGGAGCACACCCGAGAACGTCGCCTCGATGCCGGCCCACTCTGCAGCGCGATCCACGAGCCGGCTGAAGAAGGCGCCCACGATGGAGAGGCCGACGATGAAGAGAACGAGCACCCCTGCAGCCAGCACGAGAATGAAGTCGACGAGCTTCGCACGTGCCGCCGGCCGGCCGCGCTCGACCTTCAAGGCGGCCTCCAACCCGAGGCGGATCGACGCCATCATGCCGGACGCGCCCCAGAGGAGCGCGATGAGCGAAATGAAGCCAATTGCCGAGAGCGGGCTGGCGATTCCCTCGATCGACTGCGAAACGTCGGTCTGTCCCGACTCGGAGACCGGGAGGACGTCCACGATCTCGTCGATCACGTCTGCGCGGAGCTCGTCGTCCTGCAGCACGAGCCCGAAGACGGCGACGAGGGCGATGGTCAGCGGGAAGAGCGAGAACAGCACGCGATAGGCGATGGCGGCCGCGTACTGCGAGCACCGATCCGTGAACATGTCCTCGACCGCCTTCGGCAGCGCTCGCGCCACTCCACGTACCACGCCGCTCAGGTGTTCGAGTGGCCCCCGTGCGAGTCGGCCGACCCGTCCTCGGGTCTCGGCAGCTCGGTCGCTCATCCGTCGCAGTGTATGGCCGACAGCGTCGGGAGAATGACGCGTCCGTGAGCTCTGGAGCGCCGCAGGTGAACTGGGCCGGGAGGGTCGTGGCCTCTCCGATCTTCACGGGGGTCATCGTCACGACGATCCTCGTGAACGCGGTCGTCCTCGGCTTGCACACGTACGACTCGATCGACGAGCGCTGGGGGACGGCCCTCTACGTCATCAACGGCACCTGCCTGACGATCTTCATCGTCGAGCTCGGCATCCGGATCGCCGCCTACTGGCCGCGGCCGCTCGCGTTCTTCCGGGACGGCTGGAACGTCTTCGACTTCATCGTGATCGGTGCGGCATTCGTCCCTGGCATCCGGGAGAACTCGACGCTCCTCCGGCTCGCTCGGCTCGCGCGCGTCGTGCGAATCGTGCGCCTCCTTCCGGATCTGCGCGTCCTTCTCGCGGGCGTCTGGCGAAGCGTGCCGCCGCTCGCGTCGATCGGCGCAGTGACGCTGATGGTGCTCTTCGTCTACGGCATGGTCGGCTGGATCCTGTTCTCCGACGAGCTGCCCGACCAGTGGGGAAACATAGGGCGGGCAATGCTGACCCTCTTCGTGATGCTCACGCTCGAGGATTTCCCGACGTACATGGACGCCGCGATGGAGATCGAGCCCTGGGCGTGGGTCTACTTCGTGAGCTTCATCCTCGTCGCCGCGTTCATCGTGCTCAACGTGCTCATCGGGATCGTGCTGAACTCGATGGAGGAGGCGCGGGAGCTCGAGCGGCGGCGCGTCCTGCGTGAGGCATACGGCGGGGCGACGGGGCCCGTGCTCGATCCGGATGCCCATGCGCACGTCGTCGAGCGGATCGCGATCCTGCGCAGCGCGCTCGAGGATCTCGAGGTGCAGCTCGCCGTCGGTACGCCGGTTGGCGAGGAGCGGAAGCCGCCCTAGCTGTCGGCCCGAGGGGATGGCGCCGAGAGCCGGTGGAGGACGAACGCCGTCACCGGGTCGCGCTTGCCCTTGACCTGCAAGGGCGGCACCGCCTCCACGACCGCACGAGAGCCGAGAGCGCGGAACGTCTCCTCGGCGATGAGCACGCCGCCGACGGGCGCGGCCGACTCGAGCCGCGCGGCCAGGTTCACCACGTCGCCGACGACGCCGTGCTTGCGATGTCCGCGCGTCGCGCCGACGACGCCGATGTGCACCTCGCCGCTCGAGACGCCCACGCGGAAGCGCGGCCAGTCGTCTTGGCCGACACCGATCCGTTGTGCCACGCGCTGCAGCACGAGCGCGGCGCGGGCCGCCCGATACGCGTGGTCGAGCAAGCGGCCGTCCTTCCCGAAGATGACCATGAGCTCGTCGCCGACGATCTGGTGAACCTCGCCGCCTGCCCGTTCCATCAGCGGGATGATCGGCCCGAAGTACTCGTTGAGCATTGCGGCGACCTTGTCAGCGGCGTGGCGCTCCGCGAACGACGTGTAGCCGGCGAGGTCAGCGAGGACGATGCTCACGTCGCGGGCGCCGGCGAGCGTCTCGTCGAGGTAGAGCGCGCTGAATCGCTCCTCGTGCCATTCCGCCCGTGCGACGAATGCGATGAGCAGGAACGAGCCGAGCATGAGGATGTGCCACTCCCACCAGGACAGCTGCCAGTTGACCGCCCACGCGATCGCGACCATCGCTTCGGCGAGCAGGACGAACGAAAGCGCTATCGCGAGGACGAAGCGCTCCTGCCTTCGTCGGTAGAGCCGTAGGAAGCCGAAGGCGGCGACCCCGAAGAGCGCGACGCCGAGGGCAGCGAGCAGCAGCTGCCAGCCGTCGAGCTCCTCGGCCGCGAGTGGGTCGTCGAGGGGCGGGAGCTCCGCGAGCGAGACCGCCGCCCAGCCGGCGACAAGCACGCCCACGCCGACGAGTAGCCCCGGAGCCCAGCGGAGGACTACATCCGCCCGTGTGCTTCGGAGCTCGATCGCCGCGACCGCACAGAACGCCGCTGCCAGGAGCAGGCCGACGGGCGTCGCCAGCTCGAAGCCGGCGTTCGGCCCGAGCAAGACGCCCGGCGTCGCGAGTGCGTGCAGGCCGAGAAAGGCCGCGCTGACGATGAACGCGAGCGAGATGAGCAGGAGACGGGCGTCGTGCCGACGCCGTGCCGCTGTCGTCACGCTGAGGCCAAGCGCGGTCGCGACGAGGGCCGCGCCGAGAACGAGCCAGAAGTGAGCTGGGTGGTTCTCCCACTCCCCGTCGATGGCCGGGCGCGCGAGGAGGACGACGAGGAGCAGCAACGGCGCGACTGCGACCGCAACCAAGGTGCCGGTTCGCATGGCGATCAAGTATCCCGCAGCGCCGGTCTATCCTCACTCCCACGATGAAGATCGTCCTTCCTGACGACTCGCAGCTCGAGCTTCCAGATGGCGCGACTGGCCTCGACGCCGCGCGCGCGATCGGGCCGAAGCTCGCCGAGCAGGCCGTGCTCGCGCGCGTGAACGGCTCCGTGCGCGACCTGCGTCTGCCGCTCTCCGACGGCGAGCACGTCCACTTCGTCACGACGCGAGACACCCAGGACCCGGACGCGCTCTACGTCCTCCGTCACTCGACCGCGCACCTGCTGGCGGAGGCGGTCATGCGCCTCTACCCGGGCGTGAAGATCGCGATCGGGCCGCCGATCGACGATGGCTTCTACTACGACTTCGAGTTCCCGGAGCCGATCTCGGAGGCCGACCTCGCGAAGATCGAGGCGGAGATGCGGCGCGAGATCGAGGAAGGACGGGAGTGGACGCGCGAGGGCGTGTCCCGCGAGAACGCCCTCGCGCGCTTCGAGGCCGAGGCCCAGCCATACAAGGTCGAGCTGGCGCGCGCCGCAGACGGAGACATCTCGCTGTACACGCAGGGCGCCTTCACCGATCTCTGCCGCGGGCCGCACCTCCAGGACTCCTCGCCGATCAAGGCGGTGAAGCTCACGAGCCTCGCCGGCGCTTACTGGCGCGGGGACGAGAAGAACACGCAGCTCACGCGGATCTACGGCACGGCGTTCTACTCGCAGGCCGATCTCGACGCGCACCTCGAGCGGCTGGAGCAGGCGCGGGCTCGCGACCATCGCAAGCTCGGCGCCCAGCTCGATCTCTTCCACTTCGACGAGCACTCGCCCGGGTCGCCGCTCTGGCACCCGAAGGGGATGGTGATCTACAACGAGCTCGAGAAGGTTCGGCGCCGTGAGAACGCCAGGCGCGGGTACGTCGAAGTCAAGACGCCGCTGATCTACGACAAGGCGCTCTGGGTGACGTCAGGTCACTGGGAGAAGTTCAGAGAGAGCATGTTCCTGATCCCCGGCGACTCCGAGGACCAGCTCTACGGCATCAAGCCGATGAACTGCCCGGGACACATGCTCCTTTTCGGGAGCCAGCTCCGCAGCTACCGCGACCTGCCCATTCGGTATGCAGAAGCCGCACCGCTCCACCGGAACGAGCTTGCAGGCACGCTGCACGGACTCACGCGTGTCCGCTACGTCACGCAGGACGACGCGCACATCTTCTGCACCGAGGAGCAGATCGCGGGCGAGGTCGACGGTTGCCTCGACTACGTGCGGTACCTCTACGGGCTGTTCGGGCTCGAGCCGCATGCGGAGCTCTCGACGCGGCCTGAGGACCGCTTCGGCACGGAGGAGCAGTGGGATGCGGCGGAGGGCAGGCTCCAAGACGCGTTGGAGCGCCACGGCATCCCTTATGTCATCGCCGAAGGGGAGGGCACGTTCTATGGCCCGAAGATCGACCTGCACATGACGGACGTCCTCGGACGCAGCTGGCAGATGGGAACGATCCAGTACGACATGCAGATGCCTGCGCGCTTCGGGCTCACGTACATGGGGCCGGACAATCGCGAGCACATGCCGCTCGTCGTGCATCGGGCTCTGTACGGGTCGTTCGAGCGCTTCATCGGGATCCTCATCGAGCACTATGCCGGCGAGTTCCCGTTCTGGCTTGCGCCCGTGCAGGTCAGGGTCATCCCTGTGGGCGAAGGACATCGTGACGCAGCGGCTGCCCTCCGAGATCGGCTCGACGCCGACGGTTTCCGCGTCGAGCTCGACGACCGCGACGACACGCTCGGCAAGCGCATCCGTGACGCCGAGCTCGAGAGGGTGCCGTTCGTCGTCGTCTACGGCGACCGCGAGTCCGATGAAGCGCTGGCCGTCCGGGAGCACGGAGGCGAGCAGTCGACGATGTCGCTCGACCAACTGCTGACCCGGTTCCGCGAGCTCGCGGCCGAGGCTGACCCGGGGTAGGGCGAGATATATCTCGCCCCTACAACATGCTGGTAGCATGCGACCTCTGCAAGCAGGAGCTCATCGCTTCCTCACCTCCCGGGCTTGACTCGCGGAGGTTCAACCGAGCCGGTTGGACGAGGTGACGAGCCGCTGCTTGCAGCGGTTCGTGTCGTTTACAAGGAGGAAGCTGAGAGCTTGATGAATGGCTTTTGAGACCACGCCGCCGTAGGCCTGATCTCGACCGGCAGGTTCCGCGCAAGCGGGAAGAGCGAATCAACGAGGAGATCCGCGCACAGCGGGTCAGGCTCGTTGACGAAGAGGGTGGCCAGGTGGGGATCCTCCCGACGAAGGAGGCTCTCGAGTTCGCGTACGGCAAGGGTCTCGACCTCGTAGAGGTCGCGGCCGGCGCCGATCCGCCCGTGGCGCGGGTGATGGACTACTCGAAGTACCGCTACGAGCAGGAGCAGCGAGCCAAGCAGGCGCGAAAGCACCAGCTCCAGATCCAGATCAAGGAGATCAAGCTCAGACCGAAGATCGGGAACCACGACTACGAGACCAAGAAGGGGCACGTCGTGCGCTTTCTCGGCCAGCGAGCCAAGGTCAAGGTCACGATCATGTTCCGGGGGCGCGAGACGCTTCACCCGGATCGTGGGCGGGACCTGCTCATGAGGCTCGCGGAGGACGTGAAGGAGCTCGGCTCGATCGAGCAGCAGCCTCTTCTCGACGGTCGCAACATGGTCATGGTTCTCGCACCGAACAGGAACGTGGGAGTGAAGACGGATGCCAAAAATGAAGACATCGAAGGGCGCGAAGAAGCGCTTCAAGGTGACCGGGACGGGGAAGCTCCTGCGCCGGCGCGGGATGAGGAGCCACAACCTCGAGAAGAAGTCGTCGAAGCGTAGGCGCGGCTTCCGCAAGATGTACGACGTCGCCGAAAGCGACGTGAAGAGCGTCAGGAAGCTCTTGAGAGGCGGCTGAGATGCCTCGCGTCAAGCGCGCGGTCCACGCGCGGAAGAAGCGCGCCAAGGTCCTCGACCAGGCGAAGGGCTACTACGGGCTCAAGAAGTCGAGCTACCGCTACGCGAAGGAGCAGGTCGAGCACTCGCTCGTCTACGCCTACCGCGACCGGAAGGTGCGCAAGCGGACGTTCCGCTCGCTCTGGATCATCCGAATCAACGCGGCAGCGCGCGAGCACGGCCTCTCGTACAACCGCTTCATGGCGGGCGTGAAGAAGGCCGGAATCGAGCTCGACCGCAAGTCGCTCGCCGACATCGCCGTGAGCGATCCGCAGGCGTTTGCCGCCGTCGCCGAACGCGCGAAGGCCGCGCTCGGGTCGGACGCGCAGGCTGCCTGAGCACCTGATCGAGTCGCGCCAGAACGAGAAGCTCCGGCTCGTCCGGAAGCTTCTCTCTGCGCGTAAGCACCGCGAGGAAACGGGTCTGTTCGCGGTCGAGAGCGAGGATCTCGTCGAGACCGCCGCGGCTGCGAGCATCGAGCCGGTCGAGCTGCTGGTCGCGGGTGAGAACGTCCTGCCGGAGCTCCTCGGCGAGGTGTCCACGCTCGGCCATGCGCCGCGCGTCATCGGGGTCTACCGCCGGTCGGATCTCCCCGCGGACACGCGGGAGGTCGTGCTCGCGCTCTGGCACGTCTCCGACCCTGGGAACGTGGGCACGCTGCTTCGCGCAGCGGACGCTTTCGAAGCCGGAATCGCACTGTCGCCGGAGTGCGCCGACCCCACCGGCCCGAGGGCAGTCCGGGCGACGGCGGGCGCGATCTTCCGTGTGCCCATCGTCGCGTGGGACGATCTCCCAGAGCGCAAGATCGCGCTCCTTGCGCACGACGGCGAGCCGCTTTCCGAGGTCGCGCTCGACCCTCCGCTCGCCTTCCTTCTGGGCTCCGAACGCGAGGGGCTCCCCGAGGGCCTCGTTGCAGGCTGTTTCAAGGCAACGATCGCGACCCCCGGTGAGACGGAGTCGTTGAATGTCGCCGCGGCGGGCGCGATCGCGCTCTACGAGCTTTCGCGTCGAACCGCTCTCTGACGTCGACCGTGGTCCAACGCGCCCGAGCGTGCCACCATTCGGGCATGGAGGAGGAGCGGGTGTCCCCCGCCGGCGATGCGCGGACCCTGGGCGAGCGGGTTCGACTGCTCCGGCGGTCGGCCGGTCTGAGCCAGGCAGAGCTCGCCGCCGGTCGCTTCTCGAAGGAGTACGTCAGCCAGATAGAGCGCGGGAAGACGCAGCCGACGCGCGAGACGCTCGAGTGGCTGGCAGGCCGTCTCGGCACGGATCGCGAGTTCCTCGAGGACGGCGTCTCCAGAGCCGACGCCGAGCGTTTCGACGCGGCGCTGCGAGAAGCGGAAGAGCTTGTCGAGCGGCACCGGTATGACGAGGGGGTCCGCGCGTTTCGAGCAGCGCGCGAGGTTGCCGGAGCGGGGAGGAGCGCTCCCGCGCTCTCCCTGCGTCTCCTGAAAGGCGAGGCTTGGGCCCGGACTCGCAACGGCGAACTCGACGAGGCGATGTCTCTCCTCGAGCAGGCCGCAGCCATGGCCCTTGCTGCGGGCTTCGGTGAGGTCGACCGCGCCGAGATCGTCTTTCAGGTCGGGGTCGTCCGCTACCACCAGGCGCGCATTCCGGAGGCCGTCGTTCTCCTCGACGAGGCTCTGCTCCTGGCGGAGAGCTCGGAGGCTCCCTCCGACCGGCTGCGTTCGGACGTCCTCCACTGGCGGGCGCGGTGCCATCGCCGAAACCGCGACTGGGTCGCCGCACAGGAGGACGTCGAGCGCGCGCTCGAGCTGGCCGAGGCCGCCGCCGACGAGCGCCGTGCGGCCGACGCACTCTTTCAGGCATCTCTTGTCGCTCAGCGGCAGGGACGCTGGGTGCTCGCCCGCACGTACGCCGAGCGCGCGCGCGCTCTGTTCGACGAGCTGGGGGACTCCGCCACGGTGGCCCGCCTCCTCAACAACCTCGCAGGCCTCAACCACCTTCTCGGTGACGCGGACGAAGCGCTTTCGCTGCTCGAGCAGGCATTCGGGATGTTCGTCGAGCTCGACCTCGCGGTCGACGCCGGCTACGTCTGCTCGTCGCTCGCAGAGATCCACCTGGATCGCGACGAGCCGGCGCTGGCGGAGTCGAATGCCCGAAAGGCGCTCGATCTACTCGGCGGGCGGGTCGATCACCTCCAGGAGATCGGGACCGCTGAGCTCGCGCTCGGCCGGTCGCTGGCCGCGCAGGGGTCACTCGACGAGGGCGAGCAGTGGATCGCCCGCGCGGACGAGACGTTCGAGCAGGCGAGGTCGGCCGCTCATCGCAGCTACGCCTGGATCGCGCAGGGCGACGTGCAGCTCGAGCGAGGGAACGATGGTGTCGCCGCCGGCTTGTTCCGGCGAGCGGCTCTGGCGCTTCACGAGGCGGAGGCGTAAACGCGCGCAGCCGAAAGTGGCCCGCCGTGGTGGGCGGGGACCACGCGTTCGTCGACGGCCAGCCGCTAGCTGCCGTCGAACCAGCCCGCGCCCAGGCTGGCGACGAGGCCGGCGAATGCCGTCACTGCGACGACGAAGTACCGCCTGTTTCCCTTGTTGAACAAGGCCGCAAGTCCTTTCGTGAGTGGCTTGGTCGTGCTCAGTTGAACGGGATGGGGTACCCCTCGGACACCCCCCAACGGGGGATCGATCCCCTGAGTGAGTGACGGCAGCGTCTACATCAACGGTGCGACGTGCCTATGGAAGCGCCGGGGCGATGAGGACGGGAGCGAGCGCTTCGTCCGTCCCTAGCGTGCCATGTCCGTTCGAGCGAAACCAGATGGCTCTTCGGGACACGTCCCTATCAGCCGAAGCCGCCTCCGCCGCCGCCGCCGCCGCCGCCTCCGCCGCCCGAGAAGCCGCCGCCGCCTCCACCGGAGCCCGAGTTCGGAGGGGCGAGGGCGCTGCCGAAGCCGGAAGCGAGATCTCCGACCGAGAGAGCCGTCGCGCCGGACCCGAGGTCGCCGTGCGGCGATATCCAGTAGATGGAGCTTGCCTCGTGCAGCGCTTCGGGCATGTGGAGCTGCGCTCCCTGGAGCACCCGGTCGGCGATACCGAACGTGATCCCGTAGACGAGGAAGCGTTCCCAGAGCGCGAGTGTCGCGGGCGGCGCCTCGTCGAGGCGGGGGAAGTCGGCGAGGTAGCGGCGGAACGCGTCCCAGCGCTCGGCCTCCTGCTGGCCCGCCAGCGTTCTTCGTCGCCAGGCGCGCCGGTTGAAGACGAGCGTGCCGAGACACAGCGCCGCGTTCGCAATGAGGCACGCGCCGATGCCGACGAGTAGCACGTCGGAGAAGCGCGGAGACACCGGCCGCCAGCCGTCCACTGCCAGGTAGATCAGGAGCGCACCGACTCCCGCGAAGAGCACGACGGCGGCGACGAGCGGAACCGCGCCGGCGGAGCGGAACCAGCCGAGTCGCTCGGCCTCGTCGGCGACGTCCTCCTTGAACGACGAGAAGCGCCCGTGCATCGACTCGCGCTCTTCCTCGATCTCGTCGCGAAAACGCGAGAGGCGCTCGCTGCCACCGTCGAGGACGCCGTCGACGACGTCGGCCACGTCGCGCTCCCACGAGCGAAGCTCCCGGTTCTCGCCCGGAGAGAGCTCGAGATCCGACACCGTCTCGCGCCGCAGGCCACCCCAGATCGAGCGCTCGGTCGTCGTCGGCTCCGCCTTGTAGACGCCCCGGCGAATGAGATCGAAGAGCGTCGCCGTGAACTCGAAGGAGCCCGACTGGCCGCCCTGGCGCAGGAGGGTCGGTACGAGAGCCGGCTCGGTGTCGGTCGGCGGCTCCTGCTCGTACTCGCGGTCGTACCCGGTGCGGCGCTCGCGGCCCATGAGCCAGAAGACGGCGGAGATGACGAGGATCGCGGGGATCGTCGCCAGACCCAGCGCGACGAGGCCGGTGCGGAGCGGGTGCGCCTTCAGTGAGTCGATTCGGTCTCGGTCTCGCTGGTTGCGCTCGGCGTCGGCGAGTTCCTCCTGGACGATCCGGTTGAACGCGTTGCCGCGCTCGACGCGCATCCCTGAAGTCGAAGTGAACGCCGATCGTGGAATCAGCGTGCGCAACTCGACGAACTGGTGCGCCGGGACCTCGACGGCGCGGAGTGTCGCCCGCGTGCCGACGATCTCCACGTCACCGCGCACCCACACCGGCTTGCCCCAGGCGCGCAGGATCTCGCCGGGAGCGGTCTCGATCCCGACGAGGCGCGAGAGCGGCTCGGCCCACTGGTCGCCCCAGACCTTGAGGTTGACGTCGACGACGTCGTCGTACGCCACGGCGACGCCGCGCAGCCTGTACGAGATCGTGAACGCCCTCGTCTGGTTCTGCGCGTCGAAGTACCAGACGATGCGCATCGTGTCGCCGCGATGCTCGACGCCGAAGGTCCCGCGTTGCCCGGGCTCGAGGTCGGTCTCGTTGCCGCGACGGAACGCAACACCGTCCTCGGCTACCGAGGGCTCGACGAGCGACTCGCCCTCCCGAAGCGGGATGTCCCGGTAGCCGAAGTGGAAGTCGCCCGAGAAGGCGACCTCGAGGCGCTCGCTCACCCCGAGCGAGCCGTCCTGCTGGACGTCGACAGCGACGTCGGCCGAGAGCAGGGAGAAGGAGTCGGCGCGCGCCGCGCCGGGGAGGCTCAAGCCCGCGAGCGCCGCGAGAGCCAGGACCAGGAAGCGGAGGGAGAGTCGCTGCGACAGCGGCCGCGAAGCGGACGACTTTAGGGGTCTTGGCGCGATCGGAAAGCCTGCGCTAGCGGCTTTCCGATCTTGCGTCAAAAAGCAACGGACGGCGCCTCCCGTTGTGCCTCTTCCTCGACCTCGAAGAACTCGCGCATGGTGAAGCCGAACGGCCCGGCGAAGACCAGCCCGGGGAACGTCTGGATCGCGTTGTGGTACGTCAGCACCGTGTCGTTGTAGACCTGGCGGCTGACGGCGACCCTGTTTTCGGTCTCGGCGAGCTCGGTCTGAAGCTGGCGGAAGTTCTCGTCGGCCTGCAACTCGGGGTACGCCTCGGCGACTGCCAGGAGCCTGCCGAGTGCAGCGCCGAGGATGCCTTCGGCCTGTGCTGCCTCTGCAGGCGTTCCGGCCTGCTGGGCGCGTGCCCGCGCTTGCGTGACCGCCTCGAAGGTCTCGCGCTCGTGCGCCGCGTAGCCCTTGACGGTCTCGACGAGGTTCGGGATGAGATCCCAGCGCCGCTTGAGCTGCACCTCGACCTGCGCCCACGCGTTGTCGACGCGGTTCCGCAGCCGGACGAGCCGGTTGTAGAGCGCGACGAGCACGAGCGCGATGACGACGATCACGCCGAGGATCACGAGCACCCAGATCACTGACGGGACTCTATCGCCACACCGGGTTGCTGGCGGCTGCGCCCGCGAAGCGGGTGCACTTTAGGGATTTTCGCGCGTGCGGAAGCCGCGCTAGCGGGTTCCGCGCTTGCGCGTGACAAAGATCATGTCCTCGTCCTCGCCATGCGGCCGCAGGTCGAACCAGCCGTAATGGGCCTCGATATCGAGCTCGGCGGTGTCCAGTAGTCGGAGCCACTCGGGCGCAGAGAGCCAGTGGAGCCCAAAAGTCGTCTCGGCTCCGTCGGAGCGCACGGAGAGCGACAGCGTGCGCGAGCCCTCGTCCCAGTCGGCGCGCTCGAAGATTCCGGGCTCGCGCTCGAGCCAGCGGCCGTCGGTCTCCTCGATGTCGTCGCGACTCGGTGCGAAGACGTCGAAGACGAAGCGTCCCTCGTCCGCCAGCAGGTTCCGCGCCGCTGTCAGGGCGCGCAGCTTCTCGTCCTCGGTCTCCATGTGCAGGAGAGAGCGGAACGGGCAGATCACCAGTGGGACGCGCTCGACGACGGGCGGCTCACGCAGGTCGCCGAGGCGTAGGTCGACGCGGTCGGCGACACCGGCCTCCTCGGCTGCCGCGCGTGCGACGGCGATCATGCCCGGCGACGTGTCGACGCCGATCACGTCGAGCCCGGCGCTGGCGATCGGGATGGCTATGCGACCGGTCCCGACGGCGAGCTCTACCACGGGCCCTCCCGAGGCGAGCGCCTGGTCGACGTAGAAGCCGACGTCTTCCGTGACGGAGCGGCTCCACGGGTCGTAGATCCGGGCGATCCGGTCGTACAACGTCACCTCGCGCTCCTGATCGACGCGGCTCTCGCCGGGCAAAGCCCGGCTACGCCGGCGTCTCGTGCCGCTCGCAGCACCGGGCTCTCCGGGGCCGTATTACCCATACTGTCCCCTCCGGCCCGGCACTGCGAGCGACACGTCAGGAACGCGAGGTTCATGCCGGCTTGCGCGCGATCCAGACGAACTCGCGTGCATGGTCGTCGAACGGCCGCATGTCGAACCAGCCGTACAGGGCTTCCGTCTCGAGGCCGGCGATGTCGAGCAGACCCTCCCACTCGGACTTGGTCACCCACCACAGCGAGAGCTTCGGGCCGTCGTCCAGCGTGATGTCGACACGGCTGTCGCCCGGCGCGAACTCGACGTAGTGCGTGAGCGGATCGCCCTGGAACGTCCCGTCGACCTCCGCGGCGTACCGGTGGTCGAAGACGAAGGCGTTCCAGGCGAAGCGACCGCCCGGCCTCAGCGCCTGCACCACTCGCTCGAAAACGCGGCGCCGGTCCGACCACGTCGGCAGGTGGAGGAGCGCCCGGTACGGACAGATGACGAGATCCGTCGCCTCGTCGAGGTCGAGGTCGCGCATGTCGCCCTCGCGCAGGTCGAGCTCGACGCCGGCTTCCGACGCGTGCTCCCGGGCACGCGCGAGCATCGCCGGCGATGAGTCGATTCCGACCACGTTCTTGCCTGTGCGCTCGGCGATCGGTATCGAGATCCGGCCGGTGCCGACCGCCAGCTCCACGATCGGGCCTTCCGCATCGCGGGCGAGCTCGACGTAGAAGTCGATGTCCTCCGTCATGTCTGCCGCCCACGTGTCGTAGACCGGCGCGAAGCAGTCGTAGCCGCTCATCGCTCCGATTCAAGCACCCGTGCGTCGTAGGCTGCGCGCGTGAGCATCGAGGGCGATCGCGTCACGTTGGGCGCCTTCGTCCTGGGCGCAGTCCTCGCCGGGGGCAACGGGATCGGGATCCGGTTCTCGAATCGCGAGCTCGAGTTCCTCTGGGGAGCCGGACTGCGCTTCGGCCTCGCGGCGGCTCTGTTCGCCGGTCTCATGCTGGTGATGAGGCTCGACCTCCCTCGCGGACGAGCACTCACCGGTGCCATCGTCTTCGGCCTCATTCAGTTCGCGGCGACGTACGGCCTCGCCTACTACGCGCTCGTTGAGCTGCACGCGGGCTTCGGCCAGATCCTCCTCGCGCTCGTGCCGCTCATGACTCTGCTGCTCGCGATCGCTCAGCGGCAGGAGCGCCTGCGCCTCGCCGCGTTCGGCGGGACGCTCCTCGCCCTCGCCGGAGTCGTCGTGATGTCGAGCGCGCCCCTCAGGGACTCGCTGCCGATCCTCTCCGTGCTCGCCGCGTTGGGCAGTGCTCTCTGCTTCGCGGAGGCGTTAGTGCTCGTGCGTCGCCTTCCACCTGTTCACCCGGTGACGATGAACGCCGTCGGCATGACGGCGGGCTCCGTGGCACTTCTCGCAGCCTCGTTCATGGCGGGCGAAGAGCACACGCTCCCCGATCGCGACGCAACCTGGACCGCGCTCGCGTACCTGGTGACATTCGGCTCGATCGGCGTCTTCCTCCTCTACCTCTTCGTGCTCGGGAGGTGGACGGCCTCGCGCGCGGCTTACTCGTTCGTGCTCATCCCGGTCGTGACGGTGGTGCTGTCTGCCTGGCTCGACGACGAGCCGATCGGGTGGAGCCTCGTGCTAGGCGGCGTTCTCGTGCTCGGCGGTGTGTACATCGGCGCACTCCGGGCGCCTGCGGCAGAGACCGCGACGCACTGAGGCTGCTGGCGAGGCCGTTGGTAACCTCGGCGCTCCCGTGGACGCCCAGGCCCTCGAGAAGGACGCGCTCGCGGCCCTCGAGGCTGCCGCCTCGGTGGACGAAGTCGAACAGGTGCGCGTCGAGTTCCTCGGCCGCAAGAGCGAGCTGAAGCTCGCGCTGCGCGAGGTTCGTGACCGGGACACCGGCATGGCTTTGAACGCGCTGCGCGAGCGGCTCGAAGCGGCGATCGATGCGCGCGAGGCGGAGCTCGAGCGCGCCGAGCTCGACCGTCGCCTCACGGAGGAGCGAATCGACGTCACCGTGCCCGGCACGCCCGTCCGGCGGGGACACCTCCACCTCATAACGCAGATCCGGCGGGAGTTCGAGGACATCTTTCTCGGGCTCGGGTACTCGGTCGTCGACGGCCGCGAAGTGGAGACGACCCACTACAACTTCGACGCCCTCAACATCCCTCCGGAGCACCCGACTCGATCGCCGCTGCAGACGCTCTTCCTCGACGACGAGACCGTGCTGCGCACGGAGACGTCGCCGGCGCAGATCCGAACCATGGAGCAGCAGGACCCACCCGTGTACGTCGTCTGCCCCGGCCGCGTCTACCGTCGGGACACACCGGACGCGACACACACGCCCACGTTCCACCAGGTCGAGGGGCTCGCCGTGGACGAGGGGATCACGCTCGGTGACCTCCTCGGAACCCTCGACTATCTCCTGAAGGCGCTGTTCGGCGAGAACCGGCGGTCGAGATTCGTCACGAATCACTTCCCCTTCACCGAGCCGTCCGTCGAGGCGCTCGTCTCGTGCCACATCTGCGATGGCTCGGGCTGCCCCGTGTGCCGGCACTCGGGCTGGATCGAAGTGGGAGGCTCGGGCATGGTGGACCCGAAGCTATTCGAGCTCGTCGGGTACGACGCCGAGCGTTACACCGGCTTCGCGTTCGGTTGGGGGCTCGAGCGAATCGCGGTTCTTCGCCATGGGATCCCGGATCTCCGCGAGCTCTGGCGCAACGATCCGCGTCTCCTGGAGCAGTTCTGATGCACGTGCCGCTCTCCTGGCTCCGCGAGTACGTCACGGTGGACGCATCGGCGAAGGAGATCGCCGACAGACTGTTCACGTCCGCTGCCGAGGTCGAGCGCGTGATCAACGTCGGGGTGCCGGAGGTCGACGGCAACGTCGGCCGCTTCCTGATCGGGAAGGTGCTCGAGGTCGCGCCGCATCCGAATGCGGATCGGCTCCGTGTCTGTCAGGTAGACGTGGGGGAGGGAGACGCCCGGCAGATCGTCTGCGGCGCCTGGAACTTCGAGGCGGGCGCTACGGTCGCCGTCGCGTTGCCCGGCGCTTTCCTCCCGATCTCCGACCGGCCGCTCGACGAGGTCGAGCTCCGCGGCCAGGCCTCACGCGGGATGATCCTCGCGGAGGACGAAGTCGGTCTAGGCGACGACCACGCGGGGATCATGGTCCTGCCCGATGACCTAGAGCCGGGCATGCCGCTCGTCGACGCGCTGCCCATTCGTGATCAGGTGCTCGACGTGACGCCGACCGTGAACCGCGTCGACCTGCTGTCGATGGTCGGAGTGGCCCGCGAGGTCGCGACGCTGCTGGGCGGCGATCTGCACCTCCCGTCGTCCGACGACCCTCTCGTCGTCGACGCCGAGGCCGTCGACGTAGCTGTCGAGGACTTCCACGGGTGTCCGCGCTACATCGGACGGGTGTTCCGCGACGTCGCCATGGGCACGTCGCCGCAATGGCTTCGCTCGCGCCTCTACCTCGCCGACATGCGGTCGATCTCGAACGTCGTCGACGTTACGAACTACGTCATGCACGTCTGGGGCAGTCCGCTCCACGGGTTCGATCGCAGGAAGCTCGCGAACGGCCGGATCGTCGTTCGCCGCGCCCGCCCCGGGGAGGAGCTCCGGACTCTCGACGGCGTCGTGCGACGCCTCGTAACCGACGACCTTCTCATCACCGACGGCGAGCGGGCGGTTGCGCTCGCGGCGATCATGGGCGGCGAGGACAGCGAGGTGACTGCAGACACCAGTGAGGTCCTCCTCGAAGCAGCGAACTTCGAACCGCTAGGGATCCTCCGCACCTCGGAACGCCTGGCGCTGCGGACGGCCGGCTCGAACCGCTGGGAGAAGGGTGTCGACCCGTATCTCGCAGAGAATGCGGCGATCCTCGCGAGCCGCCTCCTGGTCGATCTCACGGGAGCGCGGATGACCGGGCACGTCGACGTGCAGGCGGGACTCCCCGCGCCTCCGGTCGCCCGCTTCCGCCCCGAGCGTGCGAGTCGCGTCATCGGGCTCGAGGTCGCAGACGACGAGCAACGAGCGACCCTCGAAGGATTCGGTTTCGACGTGTCCCGAGGCTGGGACGTGACGGTGCCGACGTGGCGTGCGAGAGACGTCACTCGCGAGATCGATCTCGTCGAAGAGGTCGCGCGACCCGTCATCGACCGCGTGCCTCTCACGCTGCCGCTGCGGCGGCACGTCCGCGGTCGTCTCACTAAGGACCAGCGCCTCCGCCGGGTTGTCGAGGACACGCTCGCCGGAGCCGGGCTCTCCGAGGCGTACACCTGGAGCCTCGTCGCATCGGATCCCAGCCCGGACGCGATTCGGCTTCCGAGCCCCATGACTTCCGATCAGGCGATTCTTCGCACGACGATCGTCCCCGGTCTCGTCGAGGCTGCGCGGACCGGGCTGGACGCGGGGTCGGAGGACGTCAGGCTATTCGAGATCGCGCGCGTCTACCTCCCGTCGGGCGAGCAACTGCCGGTCGAGCGGTGGCACGTCGCCGGACTCGTGGTAGGCGGGTACGAGGTCGTGAAAGGCACGCTCGAGACCCTCTACTCGGCACTCGGCCTCGAGCTCCGCGTCGTCCGGGGGTCACATCGGTTGCTGCATCCGGGCAAGGCCGCGGAGACCGAGGCAGGCTGGCTCGGTGAGCTGCACCCGACGCTCCTCGAAGGTGCCTGGGGAGCATTCGAGCTCGATCTCGAGACGCTGTTCGCAGGGGTGCCCGAGCGTGTCGTCTACGAGGACGTCTTCACGTTCCCGGCGGTGCTCCAGGACATCGCCGTCGCGGTCGACGAGGACGTGGAGGTCGGCTCGCTCGTCGACGTGGCGAAGGAGGCTGCCGGCCGGCTCCTGCGCGCAGCCCGTGTGTTCGACGTCTATCGCGGGGCCCAGGTCGGTGCGGGGCGCAAGTCGGTCGCAATCCACCTGACGTTTCAGTCGCCCGAGCGGACGCTCACCGAGGAGGAGGCGACCGAGGCGCGCGAGCGGATCGTCGGCGTGCTTGCCGACCGGTTCGGCGCAGAGCTGCGGACCTAGACCGAGCGTCCTGCGAGACGCCAGACCGGTCCCTGTGTGACCGCGTTCTCCGTCTCCGAGAGGACGTGTAGCACCTCGACGCGACCGGTGATTCCCTCGCCGTCCATGCGCTCGAGGCACCGGCGCACGATGAGCGGCGAGGCGCCGTAGCCTTGTTTCCCCGAGACGCGAAAGCGCAGTGCGAGCGCTTCGGGCACGCGGGTCGGGTTCAGCGGGGCCCCGAGAAGCGCGGCTCGCGGCAGGTGGTCGCTCGAGTCGAGCTCCAGCTCGCAGAGTAGGTCGCTCCAGTCGGGCGGAAGCTCGGTGAGCGCCGCGTCCCAGGCGAAGGCGAGTGGGGGCATCGGCACGGACGCCGGCTCCGCCAGCGGCTGGGCGCGCTCGACCTCGAGCAGCGCCAGCGTTCCCCAGATGCGCTTGCGGTCGAGCCGCCCCAGGATGTTCCGAGCTCGCTCCGCTCCCGCGTCGGACCGCGTGACGTGGAACCGAAGCTCCTGGCCGACCCGCACGGGCTGCAACGGACCGAGGACCGCCGCGGCCTCCGCCGTCGATCCCTCGGGTACGAACGAGAGCCACGCCTCCGTCCAGTCACTCCCGAAAGCCCCCTCGATCTGCGCCCACTGCTCGGCGGCTCGCATCGGCGGATCAGCATAATGGCCGCTCGATGACCACTGTCGAGGAGCGGGCCGAGTCCGGAGGCAGAGGCGTCTCCGAGGAGATGCTGCGCGGCTTCTTTCGCGAGATGCTCCTCATCCGCCGCTTCGAGGAGAAGGTCGAGGACCGCTTCCGCGCGGGTGAGCTTCCCGGGTTCCTCCACGTCGCGATCGGGCAGGAGGCGGCCGCGACCGGTGTCTGCGCGGCACTCGAGCGCGAGGACGTCATCGCCTCGACCCATCGCGCGCATGGGCATGCGATTGCGAAGGGAACGCCCGTCGAGCGGATCATGGCCGAGCTCTACGGCAAGGCCGAAGGCTGCAGCGGCGGGTATGGCGGGTCGATGCACCTATACGACCTCGAGGTCGGCAACCTCGGCGCGAACGCCGTCGTCGGGGGCGGCCTGCCGGGGATCGTCGGGGCGGCGCTTGCGTTCCAGATGCGCGGCGAGAAGCGTGTCGCCGTCGCCTTCTTCGGCGACGGCGCGACGAACACGGGCACGTTCCACGAGTCGATGAACCTCGGCCAGCTCTGGAACGTGCCGGCCGTCTTCGTCCTCGAGAACAACGGCTGGGCCGAGTCGACGCCGGCGAGCCAACATCTCCCGCTCCCCGTGGACGAGCTCGGAAAGCGCGCCGCTGCCTACGGGATGAAGCTCATCGAGGCCGACGGCCAGGACGTGGAGGCGGTGTACCTCGCGACCCTCGCTGCGCGCGAGCACGCGCTCTCGGGCAAGGGACCCGTCCTGCTGCACCTTCGCACGCATCGGTTGACGGGGCACTTCGTCGGCGATCCGCAGGTGTATCGCGACAAGGAGGCCCTGAAGGAGGAGCGCGAGACGAAGGACCCGGTTCGGCTGCTGGGCTCGCGACTCGGGATCGGCGACGAGGAGTTCGCGACGATCGACGCCGAGGTCACGGCCGAGGTCGAGGCCGCCGTGGAGTTTGCGAAGGCGGGCACGGACCCGGCGCCCGAGGACGCCCTCAAGTACGTCTATGCCTGAGCTGACCTACCGGGAAGCGGTTCGGGACGCGCTCGGCAAAGCGCTCCGCGAGGACGAGATGGTCTTCATCATGGGCGAGGACATCGCCGAGATGGGCGGGTCGATGGCGGTCACACAGGGACTGCTCGACGAGTTCGGCCCCACGCGGGTTCGCAACACGCCGATCTCCGAGATGGCGATCGTCGGCAGCGGCATCGGCGCCGCCATCCAGGGCATGCGCCCGATCGTCGAGATCATGTACGAGGACTTCCTCACGATCTCGATGGAGCAGCTCGTGAACCAGGCGGCGAAGCACCGGACCATGTCCGGTGGCCAGATCAAGGTGCCGCTCACGATCCGGACTCAGGGAGGCGCCGGGTGGTCGCCGGGCGCGCAGCACGCCCAGCAGCTCGAGGCCTGGTTCGTGCACGTGCCTGGGCTCAAGGTCGTGTTCGCGTCGACACCTGAGGACGTGCGGGGCCTCCTCTGGTCGGCGATCTACGACGACAATCCGACTGTCTTCTTCGAGCACCGCACGCTCTACCCGATCAAGGGCGACGTGCCGGACGAGCTCGAGCCGATCCCGCTCGGCAGGGCGCGGGTCCATCGCGAGGGCGAGGACGTGACTGTGGTCGCGACGGGGCGGCTCGTCCACGAGGCGCTGTCCGCGGCGGACGAGGCCGAGAAGGAGGGGATCTCAGTGGAGGTGGTCGACCCGAGGACCCTTCTCCCGCTCGACGAGGAGACGATCGTCGGCTCGGTTCGCAAGACGACACGCTGCGTCACCGCGCACGAGGCCGTCACGCGAGGCGGTTTCGGAGCCGAGCTTGCCGCCGTCATCCAGCACGGTGCCTTCGACTATCTCGACGCGCCCATCGAGCGCGTCGGCGCGGCGTTCGCGCCACTCGCGTTCGCACCGGGAATGGAGCAGTGGGCCGTGCCCCACGCAGACGACGTCCTCGAGGCGATCCGGCGGACGGTGGCGCGCGCGTAGCCATGGCGACCGAGGTCAAGCTCCCGCGTCTGGGCCAGGGCATGGAGTCGGGGACGATCGTGCGCTGGCTCAAGACCGAGGGCGATGCCGTTTCGAAAGGCGAGCCTCTCTACGAACTCGACACGGACAAGGTGACGCAGGAGGTCGAGGCCGAGTCGGACGGCGTGCTGCTCAAGATCGTCATCCCTGACGGAGAGGTCGACGTCGGGACGACGGTGGGAATCATCGGCTCCCAGGACGAGGACGTGAGCGCGCTCCTGGCGGGCGCACAGGGCGGCAACGGCGGCGCGCCCACCGCGCCGGCGGCACCCGCGACGCCGAGTGTCCCGGAAGCTCGATCGGAGCCGGAACAGACTCCAAGTGACACGGTGTCACAAGCGGCTGCGGCGCCCATCGCCCAGGAGGCTGCGGCCCCTTCGCCACCGCGTGCGGAGGGCGAGCGCGTCAAGGCGAGCCCGCTCGCGCGGCGCATAGCGAGAGAACGTGGGGTGGACCTCGTGCAGCTCACCGGAACCGGGCCAGAGGGCCGCGTCATCGCCGAGGACGTCGAGAAGGCCGCCGCCCGGCCCGCCACTCCCGCTGCAGCGGCTCCCGCAGAGGCCGCGGAGACGGAGATCGTCGAGCTCACGTCCACGCGACGCACGATCGCGCGCCGCCTCACCGAAGCGTGGCAGGCACCGGTCTTCCAGCTCACCGTCACCGCGGACGCGAGCGAACTCGTCGCGACCCGCGAGCGCATGGTCGAGCTGCTCCGCGAAGGCGAGACGAAGCCGACGGTCTCGGACGTCCTCACGCGCATCGTCGCGTCGGCGCTCGTTCGTCATCGCCCGGTCAACGCGCACTTCGTGGACGGGAAGATCCACCGCTTCGCGGCCGCGAACGTCGGCCTCGCGGTGGCGGCGCCGAGCGGGCTCGTGGTCCCCGTCATACGCGACGCCGACCGGAAGTCGGTGCAGCAGATCGCAGCAGATCGCGCCGACCTCGTATCGCGCGCGCGTGACGGGAAGCTGAAGCTGCCGGACCTCGAGGACGGAACCTTCACGATCTCGAACCTCGGCATGTACGGCATCGAGCAGTTCATCGCCGTCCTCAATCCGCCTCAGGTCGCGATCCTCGCGGTCGGCGCGATCGAGGACCGTCCGGCCGCGATCGACGGCGACTTCGCGATCGTCCCCACGATGAGCATGACTCTGACCTGCGATCACCGCGCGATCGATGGCTCCGAGGGCGCCGAGTTCCTTCGTACCGTCAAGTCGTACGTCGAAGCCCCCGCGCTCGCGCTCTAGTTTCGCTAGCGCGGACGTTCCGGTCGCGCGAAGACCCCTGAAGGCGTCCGCTTCGCGGCCGCTATTGACCCTAAGCTGTGGCCCATGGTCATCCGGCGGGGCGGTCGGCAGGACGTCAGGTTCCTCCGCGACATGCTCCACCACGCCTACTACTGGCGCGAGCGGAATCCCGGAGATGGGCCGGGGCCGGCAGCGCGCTACGTCAAAGGCTGGGGGCGGCCAGGCGACACGGTGCTCATCGCGATCGACGACGCGTTCCCGGTGGGGGCGGCGTGGTACCGCCTCTTCCGTCGTGACAGCCCGGGATACGGGTTCGTCGACGAGGAGACGCCGGAGCTCGCGATCGCCGTCGTGCCGAACCGCCGCGGCCGTGGGATCGGAGAAGCGCTCCTCGAGGCACTGACCGAACGGGCGCGCGCGGACGGGTATGCGGCGATGAGCCTCAGCGTCGAGCGCGGCAACGACGCACTTGTCTCGTTCTACGAGGGCCACGGTTTCGAAGTCGTCAACTGGGGCGACGAGCACAGCCTGACCATGCGTCGAGACCTCGAAGCCCCTAGCTAGGATCGCCGCATGGAGTTCGATGTTGCCGTCCTCGGCGGCGGCCCTGCGGGCTACACGGCGGCGATCCGGGCGGCGCAGCTGGGTGCGCGGGTTGCGTGCGTCGAGCGCGAGCCGGAGCTCGGGGGGACGTGCCTGCGCGTTGGCTGCATCCCGACGAAGGCGTGGGTCTCGACCGCGCACGCGCTCCACGCGGCGCGCGAGATCGACCCGAAGCTCGGCGTCGTCGTCGGCGAGCCGACGCTCGACTTCGCCGTCGCGAACGAGTGGAAGGCCGCGGTCGTGAAGCAGATGACGGGCGGCGTCGCTTCGCTCTTCAAGGCCAACGACGTCACGTGGTTCCAGGGCAGTGCGCGCTTCGAGGATGCGCGCTCCATCGTGTTCGACAAGGGCGACATCGGGGTCAGCTTCAAGAGCGCGATCGTCGCGACGGGGTCGTATCCGATCATGCCGCCGATCCCCGGCATCGAGTCCCCGAAGTGCGTCGACTCGACCGTCCTCCTCGCGCAGACCGAGGTGCCGAGGCGCCTCGTCGTACTCGGCGGCGGGATCATCGGCTGCGAGTTCGCGTCGATCTTCGAGCGGTTCGGGACCGAGGTGACGATCGTCGAGATGCTCGACACGCTCATTCCGCAGGAGGACGCGGATGCCACGAGCGAGCTGCGGAAGTCGTTCGCCCGGCGTGGGATCGTCGTACACCTCGGCAAGCAGTGCACGAAGGTCGAGGACACCGGAACGGCCCTTACCGTCCACTTCGGCGAGGGCGAGACCGTCGAGTGCGACCTCATGCTCGTCTCCGTCGGCCGGGCACCGCTCGCCGAAGGGATCGGCCTCGAGGCTGCCGGCATCACGTTCGACAAGCGTGCTGGCGTCGAGACCGACAGCCGTCGTCGCACGTCCGTCTCCCACATCTACGCGGCCGGTGACGTCGCGGGCTACTGGCAGCTCGCGCACACGGCCTTCCGCGAGGGTGAGATCGCAGCGGAGAACGCGACCGGGCACGAAGCTGCGATGCCCGACAACCCGTCGGTCCCCCGGCCGATCTACACCGATCCCGAGATCGCCGGTGTCGGCGTCACCGAGGAGCAGGCGACCGAGCGGTACGGAGCCGAGAACATCGCGGTCGGCAGGTTCCCGTGGGTCGCGAACGCCCGCGCCGTGATGACCGGGGAGACCGCGGGCTGGGTCAAGTCGATCCACGAGACGACGTACGGCGAGCTCGTCGGCGTCGTGATCGTGGGCCCGCATGCGACAGACCTCATCGAGGCTGCCGTAGTGGCGCTCGACGCGGAGGCGACGGTCGAGACCGTCGCGGACGGGATGGCGCCTCATCCGACGCTCTCCGAGGGCCTCAAGGAGGCCGGTCTCGTCGCGCTCGGGCGGGCGATTCACCTTCCGCCGCGGCGGAAGTAGCACGCTACCCGCCGGGTCCTCGGTTACCCTGCGGATCATGAAGATCTATACGAGAAGGAACGCAGCCGTCGGCTACATCACGCTGAAGGCGATGCAGCGCCAGATCGAGAAGAGGCGCCGTCGTCGTCGGAGCGGCATGCGCGTCGCGGCGTACGTGGGGCTCGGGCTCGTCTCGGCCGGGATCCTCGCAGGCGTTCTCGCCATCGCCCTCAAGCGCCGCTCGGATGACGCAGCTGACGCTGTGAGCCTCAACGGCGACGGCGACATCGTCGGCGAGTACGTCACCACGCCGGAGCCACTTCCGGCGACGTGAGCCGGAGCTCGGCCGGCGACGACCCGTCGTTCGCCCGTCCCGCACTTGCCGGGCTCGTTCCATACGAGCCCGGCAAGCCGGTCGAAGAGGTTCAGCGCGAGCTCGGCCTGGAGCGGGTCGTCAAGCTTGCCTCCAACGAGGGGCCGTACGGGCCCTTCCCCGCGGCGCAGGAGGCGCTAGCCCGGGCCGCGCTGGAGCTGAATCGCTACCCGGACGGTGGAGCTTGGCGCCTCCGGACTGCGCTCGCCGAGAGGTACGGGGTCGGCTTCGACCAGGTGACGGTCTGCGCCGGCGCAGACGCGATCGTCGGGTACGTCTGCATGGCCGCCCTCGATCCCGGCGACGAGGTCGTCACCGGCTGGCCGTCGTTCGCGAGCTACGTCATCGACCCCCCGAAACTCGGCGGCGTGGTCATCCGCGTGCCGCTCGAGGACGAGCGGATCGACCTCCAGGCGGTGCTCGGCGCGATCACGCCGCGCACGAAGCTCGTGTTCATCGCGGCACCCAACAACCCGACGGGCACGACGAATACCCGCGCCGAGCTCGACTCGTATTTCGAGAACGTCCCGCCTCACGTGCTGACGGTCGTCGACCAGGCGTACTTCGAGTACGTGGAGGATCCCCACTACCCGGACGCGATCGCCGAGTACTTCGCCCGCGGCCACCGCGTGCTCGTCTTACGCACGTTCTCGAAGATCTTCGGGCTCGCAGGCCTTCGCGTCGGGTATGGCATCGGGCCCGCCGACGTGATCACCGCGATCAGCAAGGTGCGACGCGCGTTCGACGTCACGTCGGCCGGCCAGGAGGCGGCGCTTGCGAGTCTGGGCGAGGACGACGAGATCGCGCGACGGCGCGGAGCGAACCGGAAGGCAATGATGCTGCTGCACAGCGTGCTCCGAGAGCACGGTCTCGAGCCGGCGGGTCCCACGGTCGCCAACTTCGCGTTCGTGCGGGTCGGCGATGCCGACGCGCTCAACGGTGCGCTCCTCCGGCTCGGCGTGATCGTGCGCCCGCTTGCTTCGTTCGGTGCTCCGGATGCCCTCCGGATCACTGCCGGGACGCCAGACGAGATCGCGTTCCTCGATGATGCACTCGCAGCGCTTCGTGCTCCGGTCGCATAGGAACCGCTACCGGAAGCGCGGATCACAGCGTGACGCTGAGCTATCCTCCCGCGGCGGGCGCCGTCAGGCGCTCGTCCTGCTGACGACCCAATAATGCGGACGACCCTGAAACGAGGACTCGGGCGCGGAGCCGCTCCGAACGGAAACGGGAAGGCGGTCTACCCGCCCGGCTCGACGTCCCCCGTGAGCTTCTACCGCCAGCCGGAGCGCTCGTCGCGCTCGACGGCCGGCCTGATTGGGCGGATCGCGATGTGGCTCGGCATCGCCTGCCTCGTCGTCGCCACGGGCACAGCCGGGGGCGCGTACCTCTACTTCCACGAGTCAGTCGCGGCCGTGGCGGCCAAGACCCCGGAGGTGCGGAAGGCTGCCCGCCAGCTCGACGTCCCGCTTCCCGGGCAGCCGGCCGTCGCGCTCGTCATCGGCTATGACGCGCGCAAGGGCGAGGGGACGAGCGGGCGCTCGGACACGCTGATGCTCGTCCGCGCCGACCCGTCCACGGACTCGATCACTCTGCTCTCGTTCCCGCGCGACATGAACGTGGAAGTCCGGTGCCCGGGGCAGTCGCCGTACTTCGACAGGATCAACGCGGCGTATGCCAACTGCGGTCCGCAGGGGTCGCTCCAAACCGTGAGAGCGCTCACCGGCGTCCAGATCAACTACCTCATCACGGTGAACTTCCGCGGCTTCCGCCAGATCGTGGATCGCCTCGGCGGCGCGTGGATTGACGTCGATCGCCGCTACTTCAACGACCGAGGCGGTCCCACCGGCTACGCGACCATCAACCTCCGACCTGGCTACCAGCAGCTGAGCGGCCGCCAGACGCTCGACTACGTTCGCTACCGCCACACGGACTCCGACCTCTACCGCGTCGCCCGGCAGCAGCAGTTCGTGAAGGCATTCAAGGGGCAGGTGCAGGAGAGCTTCGCGCCGATCGCGCTGCCAAAGGTCGTGAACGCGATCACGAACAACGTCGAGGTGGCGCAGGGAGGCGGCGTCGACGTCGACGGCCGAACCGTCCTCTCCTACGCGCTCTTCGCGTACGGGCTGCCCAAGGGCCGCGTCTTCCAGACGAGGATCGAGGGTCTCGAGGGGGTGAACGAGCTGACGACGGACTCGGAGAACATCAACCGCGCGATCACGACCTTCACGCACCCCGACGTCGACTCGTCGGACAAGGCGACCGCGGTCGCGCTGGGCGAGAAGGTGAAGCGCCGTGCCCCGGCACCGAGCTCGACGACGATCACCGTGCTCAACGGCAATGGAGTCTCGGGGTCGGCCTCGACCGCGGGGTATCTCCTCAACCAGCGCACGTACCAGATCCTCACCCCGCCGAACGGGCTCCCTGCCAACGCGCCAACGTTCGACTACTTCCGCACCAAGGTGTACTTCGACGCCTCGAGGCGAGGCGCTCGGGAGGCCGGCAGCAAGGTGGCGAACCTCTTCGCCTCCGCGGAGCTCGAGCCGCTCCCGCGGAAGATCTCGCAGCTCGCGAACGGCGCGATGCTGACCGTCGTCGTCGGGCAGACGTTTCACGGCAGCCTCGCCTCCGCCCCCATCGACCAGACGCCGAAGCGCGAGAGGCCGAACGTCGTCTACGGGCCGAACGCTTCGATCGACCATCTGCGCGAGCGGCGGCCCCGAGTTCGGTTCCCGCTCATGGTCCCGACCGTCATCGAGCGAAGCTCCTGGACGGACTCGACGATGCCCGTGCGCATGTACTGGATCGACCCCGACGAGAAGCACAAGGCCGTCCGGCTCGTCTATCGCATGGGCTCGAACGAGTACTGGGGCGTGCAGATGACCGAGTGGGACGACGCTCCGGTGCTCGCCGACAAGAGCCTCACGCGCCGGATCGGCGGCCGCATCTACGACTTCTATTACAACGGCCCGAAGCTTCACATGGTCGTCCTGCGCACCCCGAAGGCGAACTACTGGGTGATCAACACGCTCCTCGACCGGATCTCGAACGAGACGATGATCGCCATCGCCAAGGGCCTGAAGCCGCTCGGCTCGGTGAAGAGGAAATAGCGCGTGAAGATCGCGGTCTTCGGCGCGGGGTACGTCGGCCTCGTAACCGGCGCGTGCCTCGCGGATCTCGGGCACGAGGTCGTCGTGCGCGACGTCCTCGCGAAGAAGATCGACGCGCTGCGCGATGGCCGCGTGCCGATCCACGAAGAAGGTCTCCACGAGATCCTCGAACGGAACCGCGAGCGGCTGAGCTTCACCCTGGACGTCGCGGAGGCTGTCGACGGCGCCGACGTCGTCTACATCGCGGTCGGCACGCCGCCGACCTACTCCGGTGATGCAGACCTCTCCGATGTCTGGACCGTCGTCGAGGAGCTCCCGCAAGTGAAGCGCCGCATCGTTATGGCGATGAAGAGCACGGTTCCCGTCGGCACGGGGCGCGCGGTCCGGCATCGGCTCGACGATCGCGGCCTCGAGAACGTCGGCTACGTCTCGAACCCGGAGTTCACCGCAGAGGGGACGGCCGTTCGCGACTTCATACATCCGGACAGAATCGTCATCGGTGCGTTCGTCGACGCCGACGCAGACGTCGTCGCCGCGCTCCACGAAGGCATCGACGCACCGATCGTGAGAACGGACGTCGCGTCGGCCGAGATGGTCAAGCTCGCATCGAACGCGTTCCTGATGACGCGGGTGAGCTTCATCAACGAGATCGCGAACGTGTGCGAGGCGACCGGCGCCGACGTCGTCGAGGTCGCGAAGGCCGTGGGCCTCGATCACCGCCTCGGCCCGCACTTCCTGCGGGCGGGCATCGGCTACGGCGGTTCCTGTTTTCCAAAGGATTCGCTCGCACTCAAGCAGCTTGCTGCGAACTCGGGCTACAACTTCCAGCTCCTGAACGCGGTCATCGAGGTGAACGAGCTTCAGAAGCGCCGCGTCATCGGGAAGCTCGAGCGGCGTCTCGGCGCGCTTCGGGACAAGCGGATCGCGCTCCTCGGCCTCGCATTCAAGCCGGGAACGGACGACATGCGCGAGGCCCCGAGCCTTGTCCTCGCCGGGAGGCTTCTCTCGGAGGGGGCAGAGGTGACGGCCTGGGACCCGGTCGCTGATGGCAACGCGCACCTCCACGGAGTCGAGATCGCAGCGACGGTCCTCGACGCACTCGACGGCGCGGACGCGGCGGTTGTCGTGACCGAGTGGCCCGAGCTGCTCGAGCTCGACTGGGCCGCGGCGGGAGAACGCATGCGCAACCGCGTGATCGTGGATGGGCGCAACCTCCTCGACCCGAAAGCGCTGCAAGCGCTCGGGTTCACCTACGAGGGCATCGGCCGGCCCGTCGTATGAGCAACGCTCGCCTTCGGCTCGCGTTCACGGCGGAAACCATGTTTCCCCCGTGTGCCCCCTTCTTCTCGAGAGTGTGGGGAACCTCCCGGTTCCCCACACCCCTCCCCGCTCACGAGCAAGAAGCACGCTCGTGAGCCTGCCGGCGGTCATCCTCGTGGGCGGGCAGGGCACGAGGCTCAGACCGCTCACCGCCCGGACCCGGAAGGACATGCTGCCGCTGGTCGATCGGCCGCTCCTGTCGTACACGTTCGAGCACCTTGCACGACACGGCGTCGAGCAGATTCACCTCGCGTGCGGCTACCTCCCGGACCAACTGCAAGCGCACTTCGGTGAGCAGTACGAGGGAATGCGGCTCGCGTACTCCGTCGAGGACGAGCCACTCGACTCCGGAGGTGGCATCGCGTTCGCGGCGCGAGAGCTGGACAGCAGCTTCTTCGCGCTGAACGGTGACTCGCTCCGCGAGGCCGACCTCTCCGAGCTGGTCGCGCTCCATCGCTCGACCGGTGCGAAGGCGACGATCCTGCTGACGCCGGTCGCGGACCCGAGTCGCTACGGGCTCGTGCGCACCGCGCCCGACGGTCGGGTCGAGACGTTCCTCGAGAAGCCGCGGCCCGAGGAGATCGACACCGATCTGATCAACGCTGGCCTCTACGTGCTCGAGCCCGAGGTGCTCGAGCACGTGCCGCCCGGTCGCGCCGTCTCGATCGAGCGAGAGGTGTTCCCGAAGCTGGCGGCCGAAGGCTCCGTGTACGGCATCGCGCTGTCGGGTTACTGGCTCGACGTCGGAACGCCCGAGTCGTACCTCCAGGCGCATCGCGACGTGCTCGAGAGGATCTTCTCGACTTCCGTGGGCGACGCGCTCGGCGCGGACTTCACGCTCGTCGACCCCACGGCAGACGTGCACCCTGCCGCCAGGCTCGTCCCTCCCGTCTACGTCGGCCCCGGCGCGGTCGTGGAGGAGGGCGCGAGGCTCGGAAGTCTCGCAGTGCTCGGCGCGGGAGCCAGGCTCGAAGCTCGCGGTGCCGTCGAGAACGCCGTCGTGGGGGCGCGGACGATCGTGGGTGCGGGGGCCAGCGTCGTCGGCTCGATCGTCGGTGCCGACGCACTGCTCGGGAAAGGCTGCGAGCTCCACAACCTCGCCGTCATCGGTCCCGGCGCTGCGGTCGGCGACGGCAACGTGCTCGACCACGGTCTCCGGATCGGCGCCGGCCAGCGGATCCCGGACGAGGCCATCCGTTTTTCGTGAGCGGCCATCGCACATCTCCGCGGCGGGTCGAGAAGCCCTGGGGCTGGGAGCTCGTCTGGGCGGAGGCCGAGGAGTACGCCGGAAAGCTCCTCTTCGTCCGTGCCGGCGAGTCCCTGAGCCTGCAGTACCACGAGCAGAAGGACGAGTCGTGGCTCGTGCAGGAGGGGCGTGCGCGGCTCGAGGTGGGTCGGGTGGACGGCGAGCGCGAGACCGTCGAGATCGCGCCCGGCGACGCGTTCCGCTTCCGGCCCGGCACCGTGCATCGCGTGACCGCGATCGAGGACACGCTCGTGATCGAGGTCTCGACGCCGGATCTCGCGGACGTCGTGCGGCTGGAAGACGCATACGGCCGCGAGGGTACGTCGGCGCCATAACCTTCACAGTACTGTGGTAAGGTTAGCGGCGTGCAGCCGCTCATGACCATTGGCGAGACGAGCCGTCGCTCGGGCTGGTCGCCGCGCATGCTGCGCTACCTCGAGCAGGAAGGGCTCGTCGTGCCGGGCCGCAGTGCGGCAGGCTATCGCCGCTACGGGATCCGGGAGCTCAACCAGCTGAATGCGCTCGCCGAGCTGCGCGCCCGTTTCGATGTCGAGCTCAAGGAGCTCGAGTTCGCACTCCGCCTCCGCGGCGAGCCCGCACTACGGGCAGCGGTCGAGACCTGGCTTGCGGGCACGACCGTCCTCGGGCCCGAGACGTCCCCGGCCTGGGTCGAGTGGGAGCAGCGCAAGCACGAGCGGCTGCTGACCACCGCCGCCTAGCCGATCACCCGACCACGAACGAAGAGAGGAACGATGGCAACGACACTCAAGCACGACGTGAAGGATCTGGCGCTCGCCCCCGAAGGCGTGCGGCGGATCGCGTGGGCCGACCGGCAGATGCCGGTGCTCGCGGCGATCCGCGAGCGCTTCGAGAGCGAGCAGCCGCTCGCGGGGCACCGCATCTCCGCGTGCCTGCACGTGACGACGGAGACGGCGAACCTCGCCCGCACGCTCAAGGCCGGCGGCGCCGACGTCGTCCTCTGCGCGTCCAACCCGCTCTCGACCCAGGACGACGTCGCCGCCGCACTCGTAGAGGAGTACGGCGTGGGCGTCTTCGCGATCAAGGGCGAGGACAACGACACGTACTACCGCCACATCGAGGCCGCGGTCGACCATCGCCCGCACCTGACGATGGACGACGGCGCCGATGTCATCGGCGTTCTGCACTCGGCACGTCGCGAGCAGCTCGGCGACGTGATCGCGGGGACGGAGGAGACGACGACGGGCGTCATCCGGCTGAAGGCGCTCGAGCGCGACGGCAAGCTCGGCTTCCCGGTGATCGCCGTCAACGAGGCGAATACGAAGCACCTTTTCGACAACCGCTACGGCACGGGTCAGTCCACCATCGATGGGATCATCCGCGCGACGAACGTCCTGCTCGCCGGCAAGCGCTTCGTGGTCGCCGGCTACGGCTGGACCGGCCGCGGAGTCGCACTGCGCGCTCGCGGAATGGGCGCGCACGTGATCGTGACCGAGGTCGATCCGTTGCGCGCCCTCGAGGCGGCGATGGACGGCTACGAGGTGCTCCCGATGGAGGCCGCGGCCGCGGTCGGCGACCTGTTCTGCACGGCGACCGGCGACAAGAACGTCATCACCCGCGCGCACATGGAGCGGATGAAGGACGGGGCGATCATGTCCAACACGGGCCACTTCAACGTCGAGATCGAGATCGGTGCGCTGCGCGACCTCGCGGTCGAGACGCGTGAGGCCCGTGCGTTGGTCGATGAGTTCACGCTTGCCGACGGCCGGAGGCTCTACCTCATCGGCGAAGGCCGCCTCGTCAACCTTGCGGCGGCGGAGGGCCATCCGGCTCTCGTCATGGACATGTCCTTCGCAAACCAGGCACTCGCGGCCGAGTGGGTCATCCAGAACGCGGCGACGCTCGAGCGGAAGGTGTACGACGTGCCGAAGGACATCGACGACGAGATCGCCCGCCTCAAGCTGGAGACGATGGGCATCGCCATCGACCAGCTGACGGAGGAGCAGGCGAAGTACCTCGCCTCGTGGGACGAAGGGACGTAGGAGCTTTCAACGCAATGAACGGCCATGTCGGGCGATCATCACGTTGAAAGCTCTTGCCCCCGAGAGCATCGTTCGCCTCGAGGCAGGCGCCGTGGTCGTGCTCGACCAGCGGCGCCTGCCCGAGGAGGAGGTCGAGCTCTGGTGCATCACGGCGGCAGAGGTCGCGGAGGCGATCCGCACGCTCGCCGTTCGCGGCGCCCCCGCGATCGGCGTGGCTGCGGCGTACGGTCTGGCGCTGGCCGCGCAGCGTGGGGAGGACCTCGATGACGCCTACGAGGTCCTCGCCTCATCTCGCCCGACTGCGGTCAACCTGCGCTGGGCGCTCGACGAGCTGCGCGACGACCCGACGCCGGAGCGCGCTCGCGCGCTGCACGAAGACGAGGTCGAGCGGTGCAGGCGCATGGCTCACCATGCCGTCGTGTTGCTGCGTGCGAGGCAAGCGTCGCCCCTACGAGTGCTGACGCACTGCAACACGGGGGGGCTGGCGACGGGGGGCTATGGCTCGGCGCTCGGGGCGATTCGTGCCGCCTGGGAAGTCGGGCTCGTCGAGCACGTCTGGGTCGACGAGACCCGGCCGCTCCAGCAGGGAGAGAGACTCACCGCCTGGGAGCTCGATGCGCTGGGCATCCCGTTCGCGGTGATCGTCGACAGCGCAGCGCCGGCGCTCATGTCAGCGGGCGAGGTCGACGCCGTCTTCACGGGCGCCGACCGGATCGCGGCCAACGGCGACGTGGCGAACAAGGTGGGAACGTACGGCCTCGCGGTCGCCGCCTCGCGTCACGAGGTTCCGTTCCACGTCGTGGCTCCGACCTCCACGCTCGACCCGAGCGTCGAGACGGGCGCCGACATCCCGATCGAGGAGCGAGACCCACGTGAGGTCTCGACTCGCTTTCCGGCGCGGAACCCCGCATTCGACGTCACCCCCGCGGAGCTCGTCTCGGCGATAGTGACCGAGGTCGGGGTGCACCGTGCGCCGTACTCCATGTCTCTCCCAACCCCTGTTCGCAGCTCAAGATGATCGACGTCGATCGCGAGACCTCCGCTCTTCTCGAGCGCTTCGGGTTCGACGAGCCGCTCTTCGAGTCGCTTCGAGCCCGAGTCGCAGCGGGTGAGCTCTCGCCGGAGTCGAACGTCGTACAGGGCTCGGTCGAGCCGCCACGCGAGAGCGACCTGACTCCGCTTCCGGAGCCCGGCGAGCCCCGATACGACGAGGCGCGTAGCGGCCGGTCTCGATGCGCTGCGCCGAGGGGAGGTCGCGCAGGTGGTGCTGGCCGGGGGAATGGCCACGCGGTTCGGCGGCGTCGTGAAGGCGGTGCTGACGGCCGTCGACGGCAAGAGCTTCCTCGAGGCGAAGCTCGAGCAGACCGCGGCGCTCGAGCGCGCTCTCGACACGGGCGTGCCCGTCGCGCTGATGACGAGCTTCGCGACCGACGACGCGATTCGCAAGCACATCGACGAACGTGTTCTCGGTGAGCCGCTCGTGTTCAACCAGTTCGTCTCGCTTCGCCTCGAACCCTCGGGCGAGCTCTTCCGTGACGACGAGGGTCGCGCCTCGCCGTACGCGCCGGGTCACGGCGACCTCTTCTCGGCGCTCCGACGCTCGGGGACGCTCGACGCGCTGAGCTCGGGCGGCGTCCGCGTCGTCACGGTCTCGAACGTCGACAACCTCGGCGCGCGTGTCGATCCGGTGGTGGTCGGTGCGCACCTGCTCGCCGGGCGTCCGGTCACCTGCGAGGCCGCTCGCAAGGAGCGCGACCTGGGAGGAGCGCCGGTTCGCGTGAACGGAAAGCTCCAGCTCCTCGAGGGCCCTCGCTTTCCGGCCGCCTTCGACCAGGAGCTCGCCCCAGTCTTCAACACGAACACCGCGCTCGTCGACGTGGACGCGCTCGACGAGGACTACGACCTCACCTGGCTCTACGTTCGCAAAGAGGTGGACGGCCGCGAGGCCGTACAGCTCGAGCGGCTCTACCACGAGATCTCGGCCTTCGTGCCCACGCAGTTCCTCGTCGTCCCGCGCCGCGGGCCGCGCGGGCGCTTCTCCCCGATCAAGACACCGGCCGATCTCGAGCGCGCCCAGGACGACCTCCGCGAGCTCGTCTCGGCGTCTCCGATCTGACACGAACTCGGCACGGATCCGTGATCGCTCTCCGCGTAGCGTCGGAGGAGTGCGCGTGCTCGATCTCGTCCTGCCCGAGCGATGCGCGATCTGCGACCTGCCGGGCGACGCGCTCTGTCGCGAGTGCCGTCGTGGGCTGACGAGGCTCGTTCCTCCGGTCTGCGAGCGGTGCGGAGCACCGGGGCCGTGGCCGGTGCGCCGCTGCGCGGAGTGCTCCGGGCGGAGGCTCTCCTTCGTCGCCGCCCGCTCGGCCGTCGTCTACGACGAGCGCGCGCGGCTCTTCGTCCGCGCCTGGAAGGAACGTGGAAGGCGCGAGCTCGCTCGAGAAGCCGCAGCGCTCATGTCCGAGGTCGCCCAGCGGCCCGCCGGTCGAATGCCTCGTCCCGGTGCCCGGCGACGCCGAGCGCGCTTGGAAGCGGGGCGAGGTGCCGCCTCGCACGCTTGCGGCGGAGCTCGGGCGCCTGTGGGAGCTCTCGGTCCTCGACGTTCTCCGGCGAACCCGCGTGCTTCCGCGCCAGCGAGGGCTCTCGCTCGACGCCCGCCGCCGGAACGTCCGCGGCAGCGTCATCGCGCAGGCCGAGGTGCCCGACGCGGTGTGCGTCGTGGACGACGTCTATACGTCTGGAGCCACGGCGGACGCGTGCGCGAAGGCGCTGCGCCGGGCGGGAGCTCGCCGCGTCCACGTGATCACTCTCGCGCGGGCGGTTCGTTAGATTGAGACGGACTCCTCGGACCCGATCCCGAAAGGAGCGCGATGCAGCTCCAGGTCAAGGCCCTCCATGACTCGGTCTCGGACTCGGTTCGCGCCTACGCGGAGAAACGCCTGTCGAAGCTTTCCCGCCGCCTGTATCCGCAGACCGTCGTGGAGGTGACGCTCGAGCGCGAGCACAACCCTTCGATCCGCAATGACCACGTCGCTGAGGCCGTCGTCTTCACGAAGGGCCCGAACCTGGTCGCGCGCGAGTCGGCGACGACATACGAGGCCGCCGTCGACATGCTCGTCGAGAAGCTCGAGCGCCAGATCGAGCGCTACCGCGACAAGCGGGTGCACGAGCCGCGGCGCCAGGCCCAGCGGAAGAAGGGCGAGTCCGCGGGCGAGGAAGCGGCATAGTGCTCTCGATGGATCGCAGGCGCCGCGGCCGCGAAGCGGCCGCCTTCAAGGATCTTGACGCGACCGGGATCCGCGCGAGCGGATCCCGGTCTTGCGAGAATTAGCGCATGCCGCTCGACCCTGGCCGCGACTGGCTCGCGGCAGGAATCACCGGCCTTCAGCGACAGCGGGAGTGGGACGCGGTCGCCACGGCCGAGGGTGACGGCGCCCCGGGTGACGAGGTCGAGTTCGTAGCGCTCCCCGACGGGACGTTCGTGCTCGAGTCCGGCGGAGTCGCGGATCCCACACCGTTCGCGACCGCTCTCGGTGAGAGCGTCGGTGCGCCGTACCGCGCGCTCGCGGTACGGAGGCCGGACG
The DNA here is from genome assembly GCA_963723695.1 of uncultured Gaiellaceae bacterium. Lineage (GTDB taxonomy): Bacteria > Actinomycetota > Thermoleophilia > Gaiellales > Gaiellaceae > GMQP-bins7. The sequence goes on from CAVRRU010000008.1 coordinate 70,987, forward strand.
TGTGGGCGGTGGGCGCGGTGGCGATCGAGGTGGAGCTGCTCGACCCCGATCCTCGCGGGACCGACCTCGCTATGACCTGGAACGGCTCGGAGCTCGAGCTGAGCATCGACGAGCTGCCCGCCAGCCCCACGCAGGCGCCCGCGCTCGAGCGGATCGCAGCATCGCGCGTCGACGGCGCCTACGCCGCTCACGCTCATCGCCTGCGCGGCGATCTCTGGGAGATCTCCGTGCTGGCGCTCTAGCGCCCGTCGCGTGCGAGGCGCTCGCCGATCACCTTCCGGAGCTCGTCCGCGAGCTCGGGGACTTCATGATCGAGGCGGGCCAGCTCGCTGTTGAACAGCATCACGAGTCGCATCGGCGACGTCGCCGTCACCGTCGCCGTCCGCTGGCCTCCGAAGAACACCGCGATCTCTCCGAAGACGTCACCAGGCCCGAGCGCGCTGATGTGCTCTCCGTTCCGAGAGACGTCGGCCGTGCCCTTCAGGACCGCGAACATCGCGTAGCCGAAGTCCCCCTCCTCGGTGAGCTTCGTCCCCGCTTCGACCTCGCAGTCGCGGCACGCACTCGCGACCTGAGCGCACTGGTCCTCGTCGAACTTCGAAAAGACCGGGATCTCGCGGATCGCCGCCGGTTCCACGCGGCGAAGCTACCATCCTGAGGGGCGGCGAAGGTGTCGGTTTGGTGAACGGCCGATGCGACTTGCGGCGGGTACCCTAGGCCTGTGTCCACCCAGTCGTTCGGGAAGTTCGAGCGCGTCCTACGTATGGGCGAGGGGCGTCGTCTCAAGCGCCTCGCCGAGCAGGCCGCGTACATCGGCACGCTCGAGCCCGACTTCGAGAAGCTGACCGACGCCGAGCTCCGCGCGAAGACGGCGGAGTTCAAGCAGCGCGTCGAGAACGGCGAGTCGCTCGAGGACGTGATCTTCGAGGCGTACGCCGCAGTTCGCGAGGCCTTCAAGCGGACGATCGGCGTGCGGCTCTTCGACGTCCAGCTCATGGGCGGGATCGTCCTCCACGAGGGCGACATCGCAGAGCAAAAGACGGGTGAGGGCAAGACGTTCGTCGCCGTCCAGCCGCTCTACCTGAACGGTCTGACCGGCCGCGGGGTGCACCTCGTCACCGTGAACGACTACCTCGCGAAGCGCGACGCGGAATGGACTCGCCCCGTCTACGAGCTCCTCGGCGGCTCGGTCGGTTTCATCCAGAACCAAATGCCGTTCGCGCAGCGTCGCGAGGCGTACGCGTGCGACGTCACCTACGGGACGAACTCCGAGTTCGGCTTCGACTACCTGCGCGACAACATGGCCGTCTCGCTCGACGGGGTCGTGCAGCGAAGCCACTCGTACGCGATCGTGGACGAGGTCGACTCGATCCTCGTCGACGAGGCGCGCACACCGCTCATCATCTCCGGTGAGCCGGAGACCGCGGCCGAGACCTACTACCAGTTCGCACGTGTCGTGAAGGGCCTGGAGGGAGCGCCTGCCACACGCAAGACGGCCAAGGGGCTCGACGAGACCGAGCTCTCGGGCGCCGACTTCCTCTACGACGAGAAGTTCAAGACCGTCTCACCGGCACAGGCCACGATCGAGGAGGTCGAGCGCGCGCTGCACATCGACAACCTCTACGACCCGCGCAACGTCATCCTCGTCAACCACCTCATGCAGGCGCTCAAGGCGCAGTCGCTCTACAAGCGCGATGTCGACTACGTCGTGCAGGAGGGTGAGGTCAAGATCGTCGACGAGTTCACGGGCCGCATCATGGAGGGCCGCCGCTGGAGCGAGGGTCTCCACCAGGCGATCGAGGCCAAGGAGGGCGTGCGCATCCGCGAGGAGAACGTCACGCTCGCGTCGATCACGCTCCAGAACTACTTCCGCCTGTACGAGAAGCTCGCTGGCATGACCGGCACCGCGAAGACGGAGGAGAAGGAGTTCGTCGAGATCTACAACCTGCACGTCGTCGAGATCCCCACGAACGCGCCGGTCGCGCGCCTCGACGAGAACGACCTCATCTTCAAGACGCCCGAGGCGAAGTTCGCCGCCGTGCTCGAGGACATCGTCGAGTGCCACGAGGAAGGGCAGCCGGTCCTCGTCGGCACGATCGCCGTCGAGACCTCGGAATACCTCTCGCAGCTCCTCCAGCGCCGTGGCATCCCACACAACGTGCTGAACGCGAAGGAGCACGAGCGCGAGGGGCAGATCATCGCGGACGCGGGACAGCGGGGAGCGGTCACGATCGCGACGAACATGGCCGGCCGCGGCGTCGACATCAAGCTCGGGGAGGGAGTGCTCGACCTCGGCGGCCTGTACGTCCTCGGGACGGAGCGCCACGAGGCGCGGCGCATCGACAACCAGCTTCGCGGCCGCTCGGGGCGCCAGGGCGATCCGGGCGAGTCGCGCTTCTACCTCTCCGGCCAGGACGACCTCGTGCGCCTCTTCGCGGGCGACCGGATCTACAACATCATGAACCGGTTCAAGATCCCGGACGACCAGCCCATGGAGGCGAAGATCCTCTCGAACCAGATCGAGAACGCCCAGAAGAAGGTCGAGGAACAGAACTTCGTCGCCCGCAAGAACGTCCTCAAGTACGACGACGTCATGAACACGCAGCGCATGGTCATCTACGAGCAGCGCCGCCGCGTGCTGGAGGGCGAGGACCTATCCGACGAGGTACGCGAGTGGATTCGCGAAACCGTGGAAACCACCGTCGCGCAGCTGACGGACGCCGAGTACCCGGAGGACTGGGATCTCGAGGGGCTCGTGACCGCGATGCAGTCTCTGTACGACACGGACATCACCGTCGAGGAGCTCCGCGAGGAGGTGGACGTCACCGATCGCCAAGCGCTCACCGAGGAGTTCGTCGAGGACGCGCTCGAGACGTACGACGAACGCGAGAAGGAGTTCGGCTCCGAGCTCGCGCGCGAGATCGAGCGGTACATCATTCTCCAGACCGTCGACCTCCGGTGGCGCGAGCACCTCGAGGCGATGGACTACCTCCGCGAGGGTGTCCATCTCAGGGCGTTCGCGCAGAAGGACCCGCTCGTCGAGTACCGCGGTGAGGGTCACGCGATGTTCGAGGAGCTCGGGCTTACGATCCGGCAGGAGGTCGTCTTCACGCTGTTCCATGTAGCCCTCCAGGTCGAGGAGCCCGCACTCGAGCCCATGCAGGCGCGCGACAGCTCACTCACGTACGAGCACGAGACCTCGTCAGGCGCCGAGGCGATCGCCGCCGCCGGGGGCGCAGCGACTGCGCTCGCCGCCCCGCCGGAGCCCTCGCCGGGATCGTTCGCCCAGGCGCCGGCCGTGAACGAGCACAAGGACATCGGCCGCAACGACCCGTGCTGGTGCGGGAGCGGCAAGAAGTTCAAGAAGTGCCACGGCGCCTGAAGCGACCGCGCTAGGACGCCTGAGCTGCAACACGTCGCCGCTCGAGGTCTGCCTCGTGCACGGCCCCCTCGGCGGCGAGGCCGAACTGGAGGAACCGCCCGCCGAAGGCGACGCTGCAGACCGCGAACCACGCCCAGCCGAGGAAGAGGCCGGCGATCGTGTCGGTGAGCCAGTGCACGTCGAGAAGGACGCGGGTGCAGGCCACTGCGACGGCGATGCCGACTGCGCCCCCGGCGAGCAATGCGCGACCGTGACGGCTCGCTCCTCGAGCGAGCACGAGCGCGGCCGCGGCCCACATCGCGGCGGCCGTCGTCGTGTGACCGGACGGGAACGACGGGCCTAGGGTCTCGGCGATCGGATTCAGGGTCGGTCGAACGCGGTCGAGTAGCTCCTTGATGCCGTTCGTGAGCAGCCATTGGCCGACGAGGACGGTGACGAGGAAGACCGGGATCCAGCGACTGGGTCGGCGCAGGTAACCGACGACCGAGACCACGATCACCAGCACGACCGCGAACCAGCCCTCGCCAAGCTGCGTGATGAGCGTCAGCCCCTTCTCCGAGACCGGCCCCGCGTGGTCCGCGCCCCACTGCGCCACGGGGTCGTCGAGATCGGCGAGCACCGAGGTCGTCCGCACGAGGTACGCGAGTGTCGCGAGCACGATGCCTCCGACGAGGATGAGGCCCAGCGCGATGGTCAGTGCAAGCCCGGTCGCCACGCCAGGATCGAGCCTGCTCTTCACCAGGCGCCGGAGTCGCTCGTGGTGACCGAGCTCGCGGCCGACTGCCTTTGCCGCGGCGAGGCTCGGGGTCGGCGACGCCATCGGCATGGGGTAGTGCCACGCCGCGAACGCGACCGCGCCACCGATGGCCAGTGCGACGAGAAGAAGGACGAGAAGTGGCATGTAATCAATGCTCTTGAGCGAGTCGCCTTGGATGTTGCGTTTCCCACGACCGCCTTGGGGGAAACGTCAACCCGTGAACGCGGAGCTTCTGGAGGCACCGGTCGCGCGGGCGAAAACGTCTGAGAAGCGCGGCTCGGCGCATCCTCCGATTCCCGCTCTCGAGGCCAAGCCGGGCAGCCCTGCGGAACACCTCGGGAACGAGGCTCCCGCCTGGCATCCCGCGGCGTTCTTCCTCTGCGGCCTCGTCCTCTGCTACCTCGCTCTCGCGGCAGTCACGACCGTGGTCGGCATCGCGTTCATGTCGTGGCTGCCCACTGGCCTGGCGGATGCCGACGCGCGGCCGGTGGAATGGATGGCCGAGCATCGGACGAACTTCCTCGACGCCCTGTCGTTCGTCGGCTCCGAGATCTCGGGCGGGTTCGTCATCCCGGCCCTCGTCGGCGCCGTTGTCATCCTCTCGGCGTTCCAGCGGCGCTGGCTGCTTGCGGGCTTCGTTCTTGCCGCGATCGTGATCGAGTCGGCGACGTATCGGACGACGGTGTTCTTCGTCGACCGCGACCGGCCGGACGTGGCGCAGCTCGAAGGCCTTCCGGAGGACGCGAGCTTCCCGTCGGGTCATGTCGCGGCCTCGATCGCCGTGTACTCCGGATTCGCCGTTCTCCTCACGTCCCGCATGAGCTCGGGCCGGGCGAAGGCGCTCGTCTGGGCGGCAGCGCTCGCGACTCCGCCGATCGTCGCGGTCGCGCGGATGTATCGCGGAATGCACCATCCGCTCGACACGCTCGCTGGCGTCTTCATGGGGATTGCCGCCCTCCTCCTGGCGCTGCTCCTCGTACGCGTCACAGGGGTCGTCGCTCGTCGACACGAGGTGCAGGCCCGATGACGAAGGTCGCTGTCGTCGCGCATGCGGGGAAGACGTTCGACGGTGGCCTGCTCGGTCTTCGGCGCGAGCTCGAGCGCCAGGGCGTCTCCGACCCGCTCTGGTACGAGGTCCCGAAGAGCCGGAAGGCGCCGGCGAAGGTTCGTCAGGCGGTCGACGAGGGTGCAGAGCTTCTGTTCGTGTGGGGCGGCGACGGGACGGTGCAGCGGTGCATCGACGCGCTCGAGGGCGCCTCGGTGCCACTTGCGATCGTGCCTGCCGGCACCGCCAACCTCTTCGCGTCGAACCTCGACATCCCCAAGGACATCGAGAAGGCTGTCGAGATCGGCCTCCACGGCCCTCGGCGGAAGCTCGACGTGGGACGCCTGAACGGCGAGCGTTTCGCCGTCATGGCCGGCGCGGGCTTCGATGCGGAGATGATCCGCGAAGCCGACGCAGGGCTGAAGGACCGGATAGGGCGTGTCGCGTACGTCTGGACCGGCGTGAACCAGCTCGGTCGGAGGCCGTTCGAGGCAGCGATCAAGGTCGACGGCTCGAGCTGGTTCGAGGGCAAGGCGAGCAGCGTTCTCCTCGGGAACGTCGGCGAGCTGTTCGCCGGCGTCGAGGCGTTCGAGGACGCACGGCCCGATGACGGACTGCTCGAGCTCGGTGTGGTCACGGCCGACAGCGCCCTCGACTGGTTGCGGACGATCGCTCGGACGGCAGTCGGCGCGTCGAGCTCATCTCCCTTCGTCCGGGTGACGAAGGCGCGCTCGGCCGAGGTGACGTTCGATCGCAAGGTGCTCTACGAGGTCGACGGCGGGGAACGCAAGCGCGTCAAGAAGCTCGGAGCGGAGGTCGAGCCGGCCGCGATCGAGGTCTGCGTCCCGAAGGCGGCGGCATGAGCACCGCCGCCAAGGTTCCGGAGACCTGGGAGCTCACCGGCGACGACGCCCGCGAGACGCTGCTCGAGACCGGTCGCTGGCAGCTCCTCAAGGACTCCTTCGTCCGGCTCCGCGCCGCCGACGGGTTCAGCCACTCGCGCTCGCTTGCTTTCGTGACGTCGCTCGTGCTCGTCCAGGGTCTCATCGCACTCGTCGGACTGGCGGCGGTACTCGATCTACGAATCGGTCGAGAGATCATCGCCGCGATCGACGCAGCAATCCCAGGACCGGCGAGCCAGCTCCTGACCGACGCTGTCGCGCAGGCACGTGACGTGGGTTCGCAGGGCCGATATCTCGCACTGTGTCTTGGTCTCGTCGGCACGCTCATCACCGGAACGACCGCGATGGGTCAGATCGAGCGCGGCTTCAACCGCATCTACGGGATCGAGCGGGATCGGCCCACCGTCGAGAAGTACGGACGGGCGTTCGTCCTCGCGGTATGCGCCGGAACCGGGCTGGCCTGCGCGTTCCTCCTCTTCGCGTTCGGGCGGCAGAGCGACGCCACCGAGGGCTTCCTCCGGGCGACGTGGCCGTACCTTCGTTGGCCGATGGGGCTCCTCGTAGCGATCCTTGCGCTCGCCGCATTGCTCCAGTGGTCGCCGCGCCGACGTCAGCCCGCATGGTCCTGGCTCATGTTCGGCGCGGTCGTCTGTGTCGCGGGGTGGGTGCTCGTCACGATGGCGCTCGGAGCCGCCCTGAGCCTCAGCTCGTCCTTCGGCGACACCTACGGCCCGCTCGCGGGACTCGTCGCGCTTCAGCTCTGGACACTCCTCTCGGCGATCGCGATCTTCTACGGAGCGGCAGTGGCAGCGCAGCTCGAGGCGGTCCGGGCGGGTGCTCCGAAGCCTCGCGTCGAGCCGGCACAGGAGAAGGCCGTACGGACGCGAGAGTCGGCGACCTACGCGTCGTAGATCCGGCCCTGCAGCGAGCCGAGAAACCGCCGGCGCCGGGCGGACACGCCGGGCAGCTTGACGAGACGATGCGTCAGATGGAGGCCGCTCTGGAGGCGGTCGAGCTGCTCCTCGGAGACCGGCTCCCACTGGCCATCCACGATCTCGACCGGATCACCCTGGAGCTCGGCGGCCGGCAGCTCGAGATGCTCCGCCCAGAGGCGGATGCGCGTGTCCCGGGCGAGGCCGCCGTCCCGCACGACGACGTTCACCTCCGAGTCGTTGAAGAGCGAGTGCTCGTTGAGGTTCGCCGAGCCGACCGTCAGCCAGCTGTCGTCCACGATCGCGACCTTGGAGTGGACGTAGATCGGATCGCGCAGCTTGCCGGTGCGTGCGTAGATCGAGCACGCGAGGAAACGTGCGTTGCCGTCGTCGGCATGGATGAGCGCTGCGACCTGTCCACGGGAGACATCCGCTCCGTCGTTGGGGTGGACCGGCAGCAGCACGACGATGCGGAAGTCGTCCCTGGGAGGGTGGCGGAGCTTCTCGGCCAGGAGCTCCACGATCTCCGGCGACCACAGGAACTGGTTCTCGATGTAGATGAACTGCTCGGCCGAGCGAATCGCTCCGACATACGACTCGAGCACCGAGAAGTCGCCGCGACGAAGGCGCTGCTCGTACACGCTCTCGGGGATCGTGCGGACGATCTGCGCCTCGAGCTCCCCGACGCGATCCGGGACGGTGGCCGGCGCCAGGTCCTCGCCCGTTGCCCCGTGCCACCGCAGCCGGAAGTGCTCGGCGACGTCGGCGACAGCTGGTCCTTCGAGACGAGCCGCAGCATCGTGCCAGCCGACCCCACCGCGAGCCGAGTGCTGCTGGCTGTCGTACGGGTCGCCGCCGTCGAAGGTAAGATCGATGCCCCCGACGAAGGCGACGCGATCGTCGATGACGATCGTCTTCTCGTGGTGGCAGTGCATGTGCCGAACGTTGGAGTCGAGCTCACACTGAATCCCGGTTCCGCGACAGAGGCGCTCGACCATCGCTCGAACGTCGCCTCGCGAGGGCCTGAAGACGGGCAGCGGGGCGCCGCTCCAGATGAGCATGCGCACGTCGATCCGTTCCGCGAGCTCGGCGAGCAGGTTGCGCACACTCACGGGCTCCTCGCCGCGCGTGAGAGCGAGCTCGGCTGAGAAGTACCAGCCGGTGAGATGGACGTGCGAGTGCGCGGCGGCCAACTCCTCGGCGATACTCGGCAGGTAGGCGGCGCCGTCGATGAGCACCTCCACGCTGTTGCCGGGCCGGGGCGGGGTTGAGCCGCGGGCCCAGTCCCCTCCGGCGTTGTCGAGGGCGTGACTCCATCCGATCTTGCGGAGGCGTCGCTCGTGGTGCGACACGACGCTTCGGTCGATCGCACTTCCGAGCGCGTGGCCGGCGGCGGCTCCGAGCCGACGGGCAACCGTGGCGCCGCGCTTAGCCACTCTCCGTGACGGCTTCCTTGACTCCGAGGCGCGGTGAGATGACCAAGACGAGCCCGAGCGCGAGGATGAGAGCATCACCGACGTTGTTCCAGGTCGCCGGCGCCGTTAAGTCCAGTGAGACCAGGCCCCAGGCGACGAGGCCGTATCCAGCCGCGACGAGCGCGGCTGTCCCGGGCTGCGTGGCCGCTTCGTGAGCGGTGGTGCTCCCGTGGAGGGCCCGCGCTGCGAGTGCCGCGAGCAGGAACGTGAGCGAGCCCACGACGCAGTCGACGACGTAGTGGTTTCCCGTTCCCACGATCACCACGAAGACGAGCGCAGGGTACGCGAGAGCGATCCACAGCACCCGCGAGCGCGGGAGAAGCCAGAGCGCCACCGCGGCCACGAACAAGGCGAAGCCGAAGTGCTGGCTTGCGATGGCCGCGGTCTCGTTGTGGAAGAGCGCTCCGGACGAGCCCAGCTCGGCCTCGCGAGGCGCAGGGCCGAGGCCGAGCTCTGGAAGCCAGCGGGGCGGGGCCAGCGGATACGCAGCGATCGCGATCACGGCCGGCACGAACGACAGGACGAAGATCGTGCGGACCTTGGCGTACTGGTCGGGTCGAAGCAGGCGGATCGCCGCGACGAAGCCGAAGAGGACGGGGAGGTGGATGTTGCTGTAGAGCCATGCGAGAACCGGCGCGACCCCCGTCTCCGAGACCCGTTGGATGACCGACGCCTCGATGTCGAGCCCGAGCGCGTCCTCCAGGCGCAGGATGCTCGCCGAGTGGTCGAGTGACAGGGCCACGGGTCCCTCGAGCGGGATCCGGACTGCGTGCCACGCCAGCAGGACGAGCGCTACGAGGGCGAGCTCGACCTCGACCGAGTAGGTCGTTCCGAGTTGTCTGCGGACGGCGGCCACCTGAGAAGGCAATACCACCACATCACCATTCCCTACCGCGTGTCAACCAATCATCGAGCCGAGCCGAGCTGGGCCGGGGTCCGACGTCCGGCGCGGCTACGCTAGCTCGATGGCCGAGGTAGACGGCAAACCGCTCGACGAAAGGCTCGAGGAGATCGGGGCCCAGCTCGCCTGGGTCCGTGATTACCTTTGACCCCGACGGCCTGACGCGCCGCCGCGCCGAGCTCGAGGGGGCGATGGGCGCTCCAGGTTTCTGGGACGACCAGGCGACCGCGACGCGGATCTCCACCGAGCACTCCCGGCTGGCGCGCAAGCTCGACCGGTACGAGCGGCTGCAGGGCGAGTACGAGGACGCGAACGAGCTGCGGGCGCTCGGGGAGGACGAGAGCGAGATCGCTCAGCTCGTCGCCTCGCTCGAGGGTGAGCTGGGCAGGCTGCAAGAGGACGCACTCTTTACCGGCCAGTACGACGCCGGTGACGCGGTGCTCGAGATCCACGCCGGCACGGGCGGCACCGATGCTCAGGACTGGGCGGACATGCTGCTGCGCATGTACCTGCGCTGGGCCTCCGATCGCGGCTTCGAGGCGGAAGTGCTCGAGGCGAGCCCGGGGGAGGAGGCCGGGCTCAAGTCGGCGACCGTTGCGGTGAAGGGCGAGAACGCGTACGGGACGCTCAAGGCCGAGCGCGGAGTCCATCGGCTCGTGCGGCTCTCGCCGTTCGACTCCGCCCACCGGAGACACACTGCGTTCGCGCAGGTCGTCGTCGCGCCGCTGCTGCCCGACGACGTCCCGATCGAGATCGACGAAGCCGACCTACGCATCGACACGTACCGCTCGAGCGGCGCCGGCGGGCAGCACGTGAACAAGACCGACTCGGCCGTAAGGATCACGCACCTCCCGACGGGCATCGTCGTCCAGTGCCAGAACGAGCGCTCCCAGACGTCGAACAAGGCGACGGCGATGCGCATCCTCCGCTCCCGGCTCGCGGAGCTCGAGGAGGAGAAGCGCGAGGCCGAGCTCGCGCGCGAGCGCGGAGCTGCGCAGGACATCGGCTTCGGGAGTCAAATCCGCTCCTACGTGCTGCACCCGTACCAGCTGGTGAAGGACCATCGCACCGAGCACGAGGTGGGTAACGCGCAGTCCGTCCTCGATGGCGGGCTCGACGGCTTCGTCCATGCGTACCTTCTCGCCAAGGCCGCAGGCCAGGTCCTGTAGGGAAAATGCAGCCGAATTGTCGGCTACGCGGACTTTTGCGCAGCTCGGGATCCGCTGGGTCGCGGATTCCGAGCGCGCTGGCTACACTGGGGCGCCTTCAACGAACCGGAGCAGCTCCCAATGGGCTGCCTGCGCTGACGCCCGGTGCCTGATGACGCCTCGGAGACACATGTGACGGCCCTCGCCGAACCCGATACGAACGTCCAGCTCGAGCCGGCCCGCGAGGGATCGACCGGCTCCTCGATGATCGTGTTCGAGGACGTCGAGAAGGTCTACGAGACGAACCACGTGACGGCGCTCGACGGCGTCTCGTTCGTCATCGAGAAGGGCGAGTTCGTGTTCATCGTGGGCGCGTCGGGATCGGGTAAGTCGACGCTCATCCGGCTCCTCCTGAAGGAGGTCGAGCCGACCGACGGCCGGATCATCGTCGGTGGGCGGGATCTCGGCCGGCTCAAGGGATCGAAGGTACCGCTCCTACGCCGGAACCTCGGCTGCGTGTTTCAGGACTTCAAGCTCCTCCCCAATCGCACCGCGGCCGAGAACATCGGCTACGCGCTGCGCGTTCAGGGCCAGTCCAACTCGGAGATCCGCAGGAAGGTGCCCGAGGTGATGAATCTCGTCGGCCTCGCGCACAAGATGAACTCGCGGCCGGAGGAGCTCTCGGGCGGCGAGCAGCAGCGCGTCTCGATCGCGCGCGCGATGGTCAACCACCCGCCGCTCCTCGTGTGCGACGAGCCTACGGGCAACCTCGACCCCGACACGTCCGTCGGGATCATGCAGCTCCTCTACCGCATCAACCGCACCGGAACGACCATCCTCATGGTCACCCACGACCGCGAGATGGTCGACAAGATGCGCAAGCGCGTGATCGCGCTCGAGCTGGGCAAGCTCGTGCGCGACGAGCGACGCGGGGGATACGCCGAGGAATGACGAGAGTCCGCACGCTCTTCGCGGAGGCACTGCGGTCGATCGGCGCGAATGTCTCGACAACCGTGGCTTCGGCACTGTCCGTCCTCATCGGCATGTTCCTCGTCGGAGTCTTCATCGGGCTCGGCACGTGGCTCGTGTCGTGGTCGGACGACAAGAAGCGGGAGCTCGCCGTGCACGTCTTCATCGCGGACAAGGCGACGGAGCCGCAGGTCAACGAGCTCCGCGTGCTGCTCGAGTCCGACGAGCGCGTCAAGCCCGGCGGCATCACGTTCATCTCGAAGGCGAAAGCGCTCGAGATCATGCGCAAGCGCAATCCCGAGCTGACCGAGAACCTGCTCTCGAACCCGCTGCCCGCCTCGTTCGACGTCGTGCCGAAGCGCGGCGAGGACACCGAGGCGATCGCACTCGGCGTCCAGAAGTCGAAGCTCGCGGCCGTGGACCAGGTGCGTTACGGCAAGGAGGTATCGCAGCGAATCCTCGCGATCGCGCGTGCCATCCAGATCGTCTTCCTCATCGCGGTCATCGTGCTCCTCGTGGCGTCCACGATCCTCATCGCGAACACGATCCGGCTCTCGATCTTCGCGCGTCGCCGGGAGATCGAGGTGATGAAGCTCGTCGGCGCCACGAACTGGTACGTCCGCGGCCCGTTCATGCTCGAGGGCGTGCTGACCGGTCTGATCGGCTCCGTCGCCGCCGTGTTGCTGCTCTTCGTCGGGCGCGAGCTCGCGATCCCGCAGATCCTCGGCCACATCCAGGACGACCCTGACGTGCGGGCGCTCGCGTTCACGTGGACGGCGGCGGTGCTCGTGCTCGGCGGCCTCGCCATCGGCGCGCTCGGCTCGGGCCTCACGCTGCGGCGTTTCCTCCGGGTCTGAGCCATGCCTGCCGGCGACCTCGAACGGGGACGCGAGGCGTATGCGAGGCGAGCCTGGAGAGAGACGTACGATTCCCTGACCTCGGCTGATCGAGCGGAGCCGCTGGAGCCGGCCGATCTCGAGCTCCAGGCGACATCGGCCTTCATGCTCGGCCGCGACCACGAGTACGTGGACGTCATGGAGCGGGCGCACCTGGCCTACCTGGATGGAGGAGAGCTGCTGCGTGCAGTCCGCTGCGCCGTATGGTGCGGACTGATTCTCGTCACCCGAGGTGAGGTCGGGCCTGGAAGCGCGTGGATCGGCCGGGCACAACGCCTCGTTGAAGGTCAACCGGGCGACTCCGCAGAGCGCGGCTATCTCCTGATGCCGCTCGTGTTCAAGCACGAGGCGATGGGCGAGTTCGAGACCGCGGCCGCGATTGCTGGCGAGGCTGCGTCGATGGCCGAGCGGTTCGGCGAGCTCGACGGTTTCGCACTCGCCACCCATGCCCAGGGTTACATGCTCATCAAGGCGGGCCGCGTGGGTGAAGGCCTCGCGCTGCTCGACGAGTCCATGCTCGTCGCCACCAGGGGCGACCTCTCGCCGATGGCGACGGGAATCGTCTACTGCGGCGTCATTCTCGCGTGCCAGGAGGTATTCGAGGCGCGTCGCGCACAGGAGTGGACCGCGGCGTTGACGGACTGGTGCAAGGGGCAACCGGACGTCGTCGCGTTCACCGGCCGCTGCCTCGTCCATCGTGCGGAGATCCTCCAGCTCAGCGGCGCATGGGTGGATGCGCTCGAGGAGGCGAGGAGAGCGAGGCAACGCTTCATCGAGGCGGAGAATCTTGGTCGCGTCGGCCTGGCGCTGTACCGCGAGGCCGAGCTTCAGCGGCTACTCGGCGACTTCGGGGCGGCCGAGCAGTCCTACCGCGAGGCAAGCCGGAACGGGTGGGACCCGCAGCCGGGCCTTGCGCAGCTCAGGCTTGCGCAGGGCCGAGTGGACGCTGCGGTGGCGTCGATTCAACGCGTTGCCGCCGAGACCGTCGAGTCCTTGAAACGTGCGGGACTGCTGCCGGCGTGCGTAGAGATCATGCTCGCAGCCGGCGACGTGGACTCCGCCGTGCTCGCCTGTCGTGAGCTTGACGAGCTCGCGGAGCGCTTCGAGAGCGCGATGCTCGGTGCTATGGTCGCTCACGCGCGTGGCGCCGTGCACCTCGCGCAGGGCGATGCGCGTGCCGCGCTCGGGTCGCTGCGTCAGGCCGTCGACGTCTGGCAGCAGCTCGAGGCGCCGTACGAAGTGGCACGGACACGAGAGCTCATCGGTCTCGCGTGCCGTGTGCTCGGCGACGATGAGGCCGCCGCCCTCGAGCTGGACGCAGCTCGCTCGGCGTTCGCCGAGCTGAAGGCCGCCCCGGACGCCGCTCGCGTCGCCGCCTTGACCGCACCCGCTCACGCAACGTACGGGCTCTCCGCCCGAGAGCTCGAAGTCCTCCGTCTCGTTGCGGCCGGGCGGTCGAACCGCGAGATCGCGGGCGAGCTCGTCATCAGCGAGCACACGGTCGCGCGCCACCTGCAGAACATCTTCGCGAAGCTCGCGGTCTCCTCGCGCACGGCCGCCGCGTCGTTCGCCTTCGAGCACGAGCTCGTCTGATCCTTGACGGCCCGTGGTCAGAAATGACCATCTCGAGCGCGTCGCAAGTTGGTTGCTTCCTGCGATGAATCTCGGACTGTCTCGCCCTACCGTCGCGGTATCGACGAAAGGAGACCGAGATGGTGACGGACGAGCACGTGGAGACGCTGATCATCGGCGGCGGGCAGGCTGGCCTCGCGGTCGGCTACCACTTGAAGTCGCGCAAGCGTGACTTCCTCATCCTCGACGCGAACGAGCGCGTAGGCGACTCCTGGCGCAAGCGCTGGCCAACCCTGCGGTTGTACTCGCCTGCGATGGCAGCCGGCCTACCGGGCATGCCGTTTCCGGCGCCGCGTCACTCGTTTCCGACCGGTCTGGAGATGGCCGACTACCTCGAGTCGTACGCCGAGCGATTCGAATTGCCCGTCCGAAACGGCGTCACCGTGGAGAACCTCGACAGGAACGGCGACGGGTACGTCGCACTCGCCGGCGATCGGCGGATCTCTGCCAACAACGTCGTCGTCGCGACTGGCGTCTTCCAACACCAGAGCCCGATCGTGCCGGAGTTCGCAACCGGGTTCGATCCCGGTATTCGACAGCTCCACTCCGCCGACTACCGCGGCCCGGAGCAACTGCAGCCCGGGCCGGTGCTCGTGGTCGGCGCAGCCCACTCCGGAGGCGACATCGCCTACGAGGTCGGACGTGCCGGCAACCGCACGATTCTCTCCGGCCGTGACACGGGACAGATCCCCGTCGACATCCACAGCCGGCTCGCGCCGATCGTGTTCGTGGTCCTCATGTTCGTGTGGACGCGCGTCCTGACGGTCTCCACTCCGATCGGGCGCAGGCTGAAGCCGGAGATCCGCACCCACGGCGGCCCGCTCATTCGGGTCAAGCGCGCCGACCTCGAGGCGGCGGGGGTCGAGCGCGTGTTCGAGCGGACGGTCGGGGTCGAGGACGGAAAGCCGGTGCTCGCAGACGGCCGCGTGCTGGACGTCGCCAACGTCGTCTGGTGCACAGGGTTCCGAAACGACTACGGCTGGATCCGCTTCCCGTTGCCCACGGAGGAAGACGGGTTTCCCGAGCAACGCCGCGGCGCGGTCACGTCGCTGCCGGGGCTCTACTTCGTCGGCCTGCCGTTCCTGCACTCGTTCGCCTCGATGCTGATCCTCGGGGCCGGACGCGACGGCGGGCGGGTTGCGAAGCACATTGTTGCGCGGACTGCACGTGCGCCACGGAAGCGCGCACTCGAGGTCGCCGAGGTGTCCGGATGAGCACCGACTCCCACATGCGGGAGAGCCATCGCGACGATGGCCGACGTAGCCCGGGCAAGCCCGGGCTACGTCCGGACGTTCTCGTATGGAACGGGAGAGTTGCGAGCGTCCGATCCCGCGCGGTCACTCCGGAGCCGGAAGTGCGCGCAGCCGGCGAAGGACGACGTGCTCGCGGAGGAAGAGCGGCGGGGGCGTCCGTCGGATCACCTCCACGAGCTCCTGCTGAGTAGCGAGGTGATGTGCCTCCTTCTCGAGGAGGTCCTGCGCCGTGTCGAAGTGCTGGAGGACGTCGAAGTCGACCTCGGTCTCGAGAACGTAGAGACCGTCGCCGATCACCTGCTCGAGGCTCGCCTCTGCGTTGGGCAGGTCACGGTCGACGAACTCTGGCTCGCGGATCACACCGACGATCCTCTCGTCGGCCTCGACCTGCTGCTCCGTCAAGGGATGGAGGTCGAGCATCGTACCGCCCGGGACGAGGAGCTCATGGACGTGGCGCAGGGCGTGCACGACGCCCTCACCTTCGATTCATCACAACGACCAGGCGAAGAGCGCGAGATCGAAACGCCGGCGTGGGCCGTCGACCTCTGCCGCACCGGCGACGGCGAACGCCACGCGGTCGGCGAGCTCAGGCGGCCGTGCAGCGACCGCGTTCGCGACTCTGTCGGCGTCGGGGTCGACGGCCAGGACCGACTCGGTTTCGCGCGCGTACCGAAACGTGAGCCGGCCGTCACCGCAGCCGAGCTCGAGCACCCGCAGGCCGTCCATGGGAGCAAGCTGCCGGAGAGCCGAGATCTCGACGCCTTCGGGGTCGACACGCCAGCCCACGGGCGCATCATGGCAGGCCGCTACGGTGCGCCGATGCGCAATCGACGCGCTCCACAGGGACGTCAGAAGCGACCGAGCCGCTCCGAGCGCGCGCGCCGTCGCCCGGCTCAGGCCGTCCGCCAAGCGGAGCAGCGGGTCAGCATCTCGTTGCCGTCGAGGCGCGTCGAGCCGGAGCGAGTCGTCGCGCACCTCGGCCCGACGAACTCGGGCAAGACCCACGCCGCGCTCCAGGAGCTCGCTGAGACGCGCTCGGGCGTCTACGCGGGCCCGCTGCGCATGCTCGCGCAGGAGGCACACCGGCGCCTTGGCGACTGGATCGGTGCCGAGAACGTCGGCCTCGTAACGGGCGAGGAGCGAGTCAACGAGCGCGCTCCGGTGATCTGCTCGACGGTGGAGATGGCCCCGCACGCGGGCGAGCTCCTCGTGCTCGACGAGGTGCAGTGGGCGGACGACACCGAGCGCGGCTCGGCGTGGACGCGGCTCCTCCTCGCCGGCGAGTACCGGGAGATACTCCTCCTTGGAGCGCTCGACGCGCTCCCGCTCGTGGATCGCGCGTTCCCCGAGCACGAGCTGAAGGTCTTCGAGCGGAAGCTGCCGCTCGAGTTCGTGGGCGAGCGGACGCTGCGCTCGCTCACGACGGGCGCGGTCGTCGTCGCGTTCAGCCGGCGGGCGGTGCTCGCGCTCGCGGGGGAGGTGAACCGGCTGCATCCCGCTCGGGTCGCCGTTCTCTACGGCGCCATGCCACTCGCGTCGCGGCGCGAGGAGATCGAGCGGTTCCTGACGGGAGCGGCGGATGTGTGCGTCGCGACCGACGTGCTCGGCCACGGCGTGAACCTCCCGTGCGAGACCTTGCTGTTCGCGGAGACGACGAAGTTCGACGGCGAGGAGCGTCGCAACCTCCTTCCCTGGGAGCTCGCGCAGATCGCAGGGCGCGCGGGGCGCTTCGGCCTCGTCGAACGAGGGCATGTTGGAGTGCTCGCAGGGCTCGGCTGGGGAGTGGCGGACCCGCAGCTCGTGGAGTCGGCGCTCGAGCCGCACGTCCCTCTCCCGGGCGGCTACTTCGGCTATCGCGCCGTCGACGAGGCGCGCATCCGGCCGCAGCTCTCAGACCTGGGCGTCGAGAACCCGGTGCATCTCGATGCGGCGCTCGTCGCATGGCACCGCGTAGCGGTCCGCGAGTGGGCGTTCGAGAGCTGGCTCGCGGTCGAGTCGCTGCAGCCGCTGAGGCTCAGGCTCCAGGCAGTGCAGCGCCGGCTTGCCGAGCGCAGCCGTCAGCTGTCACTTCAGGACACGTGGAAGCTCGTGAACGCGCCCGTGGACGAAGACGGCCTCGAGCTGCTCGCGACGCTCGCCCTCGCGATCACCGGCGATCGCGTCGCACGACCACAGCTGACGTTCCTGCTCGACACGACTCGCCTTCGCGGCGCCTCGCTCGAGGACGCGGAACAGGCCGGGCGGCAGGCGAGCATTCTCCGCTGGTTCGCCCTCCAGTACCCGGGCGTGGGCGGAGTCACCATCGAGCGTGCGGCCGCGCTCGAGGAAGCGGCCGCCGAGCGTGTCGTCGCGCGGCTGCGGGTCGAGGTCGAGTCACCGACGATCGGCCGCTGCCGCTCGTGCGGCCGCTCGTGCGCTCCGTGGTTCCCGCTCTGCGATCGCTGTGCCCGGATCGGCGCAAGGTCCTGATATGAACACGCCGTGACTCCGGACGAGCTCCGCTCCATCCCCCTGCTCGAGCGCGCCAGCGACGCCGGACTCGAGCGGCTCGCGGCGAGCGCCGGAGAGTTGACCTGCCCGGCCGGGCAGGTCGTCGCGCTCGAGGGCGATCCGGGGTCCGGGATGTTCCTCATCCTCGACGGCACGGCGCTCGTGGAATGGCGCGGAGGCTCGGTCGAGCTCGGGCCGGGCACGTTCTTCGGGGAGCTGACCCTGCTCGCGCCCGGAGGCACGCGAATCGCACGTGTCAGAGCCTCGACCGAGATGCGCTGTCTCGCGATTCCGCGCGACGACGCGATCGAGCTCATCGAGTCCGAGCACAGCGTCGCGCTGGTGATGCTCAAGGAGATCGCCCGCCGCTTCGCCTCGGCTCTGCCGGACGACTGACCGTCCCTACACTCCGGCGGTGGCCAAGGCAACGCCGAGCGGAACGAAGCTGATTGCGGAGAACCGCCGTGCGCGGCGCGACTACGAGCTCATCGAGCGCGTCGAAGCAGGCGTGGCCCTGACCGGGTCGGAGGTCAAGTCCGTCCGTGGCGGCCACGTCCAGCTCGGTCAGGCCTACGCAGACATCCGCGACGGCGAGGCGTGGCTCATCGGCGCTTCGATCTCCGAGTACGCGCAGGCCGGACCGCTTGGGCACCTGCCCGACCGCGACCGCAAGCTCCTCATGCACCGGCGCGAGATCGACTCGCTGTACGGAAAGGTGCGCGAGAAGGGCCTCACGCTCGTTCCGACCCGGATGTACTTCAAGGACGGCCGCGTGAAGGTCGAGATCGCCCTCGCTCGCGGTCGGGAGCACGCGGACAAGCGGCGGGTCGTCGCCGAGCGCGACATGCAGCGCGAGATCGAGCGTGCGCTGAAGCGCCGGCGGTAGCCCCTCCGGGAAGCCCGGCTCTATGCCCGGCGCGTTGCCGCCAGGTCCTCCAGCTCCTGTCGGTCGATCAGCGCTCCTGGGATCACCGCGACACGGCAGCGCGTTTGCGCGCGCAGGGTCGCCGTTCGTGTGCCGCCCTCGAGCAACGCCTTCTCGCCGACGATCGCGCCCGGCCCGATCTCGGCGACCTCCTCGCCGTCGATCTCGACGGCGAATACGCCGTCGACGACGAGGTAGAGCTCGTCGCCGGGCGCGCCCTGCTCCACGAGCGTCTCGTCCGGCTCGAGCGTGCGCCGCTCGGAGATCGTCTTGCCCGCCATCAGCTCGCGCGAGATCCCTCGCTCGAGTGCGCTCTCCGCAGCAGTGATGAACGTGTCCGACTCCTCCTCGCCCCACGGCGTTCGCTCGCTGTGAGCCTCCCGGTACCAGGCCTTGAAGTCGATCGTCCCGGTCTTCGCGACGAGGTTTCCGTCCCCGTCGTAGATCCAGTGCCTGGGGAACGTGCTCGCTCCGACGAGCTCGTGCTCCGAAGAGCCGTCGGTTCGGATGGTGAGCGCGAGCGTGGTCCAGGCGGTCGCCGACTGGATCCGGACAAACGGCCTCCCGACCACCCTGCGCGGAGCCGGGAACCCGGCGCGCCCGCCAACCGTCTGTACGAAGCGGACGCCGTTCCCCTGTACCTCTGGCTCGTTCCGAAGGACTTCGAAGGCGACGCCCGGAATCGTGATGTCCGTGATGCCGAGGCGGGAGGTCGTGGAGCCTACGAGGCCCGTGCCTTCGTACCCGTGGCCGACGATCCGCCCGTCGTCAACCTCGATCCAGGCGGCGAGGCGATTGGCCTCACGAAACCGATCTTCGGCACGCAGGCGCTCGAGGTCGCCCTCGTCGAGACGGTCTGGCGGCGGTTCGTCGTAGCGCGCGACCCCGAGCTCGAACGGAAGCTTTGGCATGCCCTCGATCGCATCCGACGGTATCCAGGAAATCGCTGCGACGGATGACTCGATGCGCATCTCGCATCCCCCTCTCTCGCGACCCCCTGCACGCTAGTGCATCCGGAGGGCCTTGGCTAGCGGCCGGCACAGTGGCGGAACGACCGCAGCCGTACTACGCTCGCACGACATCGAGGGGAAAGGAGAGTCGATGCGACGCCTGGCGTTCACCGCCAACGGCATACGGCACGACCTCGAGGTCGAGCCGCGCGAGCTTCTCGTGTACGTGCTCCGCGACCGACTCGGTCTCACCGGCACGAACGTCGGCTGCGACACGTCCTCGTGCGGGGCCTGCACGGTGCTCGTGAACGGCGAGTCCGTGAAGTCCTGCACGATGCTCGGCGTCCAGGCCGAAGACATGGAGATCACGACGATCGAGGGTCTCGCGACGAACGGCGAGCTTCATCCGGTCCAGCAGGCGTTCCACGACCATCACGCGCTCCAGTGCGGCTACTGCACGCCGGGAATGGTCCTGGCGGCAGTGAGCCTCATCGACAAGGGCGAGGCGACCGACGAGGCGGCGATTCGCGAAGGGCTCGAAGGAAACCTCTGCCGGTGCACCGGGTACCACAACATCGTCCAGGCCGTCGCATCCGCTGCGGCGGTGGCGTCATGACCGCCGTCGCTAGCGCACCCGGTGTCGTGGGCACGTCCGTCAAGCGCAAGGAGGACGCCTCCCTCCTGCGTGGGCAGGGCACGTTCATCGACAACCTGACGCTGCCGGCGACCGTCTTCATGGCTGTCGTACGCAGCCCATATCCACACGCTCGAATCAACGGCGTGAAGCTCGACGCGGCGCGCGCGGCGGAAGGCGTCGTGGCGGCGTTCAGCGGCGCCGATCTCGCGCAGGACTGGCAAGGCGGGCTTCCGTGCGCATGGCCGGTCACCGAGGACATCAAGATGCCGACGCACTTCCCGCTCGCGACCGACGAGGCCCGCTACCAGGGAGACGGTGTCGCGGTCGTCATCGCGGAGAGCCGCGCGCTCGCCAAGGACGCGGCCGAGCTCGTCGAGGTCGACTACGAGCCGCTTCCTTCTACCGCCGATGTCGAGAGGGCGCTCGGGGACGGAGCGCCGCTCGTCCACGGCGATCTCGGCACGAACCAGTGCTACGTCTGGAAGCTCGAGACGGACGACGTGCAGGCGGCGATCGACGCCGCAGACGTGGTCGTGACGCGCCGCTACTTCCAGCCGCGGCTCATTCCCAACGCAATCGAGCCGCGCGGCGTGCTCGCACAGGTCGGCCCGACGAACGAGGTGACGCTCTGGTCTGCGACGCAGGTGCCACACATCCTGCGCTTCGCGCTCCAGCTCGTCCTCGGCATCCCCGAGTCGAAGATCCGCGTGATCGCTCCCGACGTGGGCGGCGGCTTCGGCTCGAAGCTGAACGTCTATGCCGAGGAGGCGCTGGCGGTGGCAGTCGCGAAGCGGCTCGGCTCGCCCGGTGAAGTGGATCGAGGAGCGGGCCGAGAACTACGTCGCGACGATCCATGGTCGAGACGTCGTCCACGAGCTGACGTTCGCGGCCATGCGGGACGGCACGATCACCGCGGTCAAGTCCGAGGCAAAGTGTGCAATGGGCGCCTACCTCCAGCTCGTGACGCCCGGCATCCCGTTGCTCGGCGCCTGGATCTACTCGGGGCCGTACGAGATCCCGAACTACAGCGTCACGTTCACGGGAGTGTTCACCCATACCACCCCGACCGACGCATATCGCGGTGCCGGCCGCCCGGAGGCGACCTACGTCCTCGAGCGGACGATGGACGCGCTCGCCCGCGAGCTGGGCATGGACCCGATCGAGCTCCGGCGCAAGAACTTCGTCAAGGAGTTCCCGCACACGATGGCGTCAGGCCTCACGATCGACGCAGGTGACTACGAGGCGTGCCTCGACCGGCTGATCGAGCTACTGGATCTCGACGAGATCAGGGCCGATCAGGCTGCTCGTCGCGAAAATGGCCAGGCGAAGCAGATCGGCGTCGGCTTCTCGACGTACAACGAGATGTGCGGGCTCGCGCCCTCGCGCATCCTGGGCGCGATTCGCTACGCCGTCGGAGGCTGGGACGCGGCGACCATCCGCTTTCAGCCGCTCGGCTCGGTGCAGGTGGTGACCGGCACCTCGCCGCACGGGCAAAGCCACGAGACGACGTGGGCGCAGATCGTGGCCGACCAGCTCGGCGTCGGCGTCGACGACGTCGAGGTGCTCCACGGGGATACGGCCGTGTCCCAGCAGGGCATGGACACGTACGGAAGCCGCTCGCTCACCGTCGGCGGGATCGCCCTCTACCACGCGAGCCAGAAGGTCATCGCGAAGGCTCGGAAGATCGTCGCGCATCAGCTCGAGGTCTCTGAGGACGATCTCGAGTTCGAGGACGGGACGTTCACGGTGAAGGGCTCGCCCGACCGCACGATGGGCATTCAGGCGGTTGCGTTCCAGGCGCACGCCGCGCACAACCTCCCCGACGACATGGAGCCCGGGCTCGAGGAGACGGCGGTGTTCGACCCGCCGAACTTCTCCTGGCCCGGTGGAGCGCATGCCGCGGTCGTCGAGGTCGACACCGAGACGGGCGATGCGCGCCTCGTGCGCTACGTCGCCGTCGACGACGTCGGCAACCCCGTCAACCCGCAGATCATCGACGGGCAGGTGCACGGCGGCGTGACGCAGGGAATCGCGGCCGCGCTCTTCGAGGAGGGTGCATACGACGAGGAGGGGAACCTGCTGACGACGACGATGACGACCTACCTCGTCCCCTCGGCTGCCGAGCTGCCGTCGTTCGAGACGGATCGCGTGGAGACGGCGGCGGACAACCCGCTCGGAGTGAAGGGGGTGGGGGAGACGGGCACGATCGCAGCGGCACCGGCGGTCGTGAACGCGATCGTCGACGCGCTCTCGCATCTCGGCGTCACGGACGTCCCGCTCCCGGCGACGCCCGAGCGAGTCTGGAAGGCAATCGAGGAGGTGAGGTCGTGATCCCGGCATCGTTCGACTACGTGGTTGCCGACCACGCCGAGGACGCGATCGAGCTCCTGGGCAAGAGAGAGGACGCCAAGCTCCTTGCGGGCGGGCACTCCCTGCTGCCGGCGATGAAGCTCCGCCTCGCGAGGCCCGCGCTCATCGTCGACATCGGGCGGATCGGCGACCTGTCGTACGTCCGCGAGGACAGCGACCACATCGCCATCGGTGCGCTGACCCGGCACCACGACGTCGCAGGCGCCGCGCTCCTTCGCGAGCACTGTCCGATCGTGTCGTTCACCGCCGGCCAGGTCGGGGACCCGCAGGTACGTCATCGCGGGACGATCGGCGGCTCGCTCGCGCACGGCGATCCGGCCTCCGACCTACCGTCGGTGATCCTTGCCCTCGACGCGGAGCTCGTCGCCCGCGGAAAGGGCGGCGAGCGGACGATCCCGGCCCGGGACTTCTTCACCGGCGTCTGGCAGACCGCTCTGGGGCCGGACGAGCTGCTCGTCGAGATCCGCGTCCCGAAGCTCGGCTCGAGAGGTTGGTCGTATCTGAAGATGGCCCGCCGCGCACAGGACTGGGCGACCGTGGCGGTTGCCGCCGTGGTCGAGCGGACGAACGGGTCGGTTGGAAAGACGTCGATCGCACTCACGAACATGGGTGCCACGTCGCTTCGTGCAACCGCCTCCGAGCAGGCGCTCGCAGGCGGAGCGTCGATCGAGTCCGCCGCGACGCTGGCCGCGGAGGGCACGGAACCGCCGTCGGACCACGCGGCGAGCTCCGAGTTCCGGAAGCACCTCGCGCGCGTCCTCACCCAGCGGGCGCTCGAGGAGGCGACCGGCCGCTGAGATAACGGATGCCGAGGCCGCTCCGACTCGGAGCGGCCTCGGCTGATGCTTCAGCTAGCGAAGCGAGTACGTGTGCTGCGGCGCGGGCACCTGCTCGATGATCTTCTGCAGCACGTCGTCCGCGCTCAGACCCTCCTCGAGGATGAGCCGGTGCCGGAGGACGTACGGCGCGATCTCGCGCACGTCCGCGACCGTGACCTCGTCGCGGCCGTTCAGCCGTGCGCTCGCCCGGGCCGCGCTTGCAAGATGCATGACGCCGCGTGAGCTCACACCGAGCTCCACGCCGGGGAGGTCGCGGCTGTGTCGGGCCAGCGAGACCATGTAGCGACCGACCTCCTCGGGAAGCTCCGTCGTGTCGAGCTCATCGCGCGCCTTGTCGAGCCCCACGACGCCGAGCAGCGGACGAACCTCGCCGAGCATGTCCGGCGCCACGCCTTTGTGCGGGAGGTCGAGCATCTCGAACTCGCTTTGCGCGTCGGCGTATTCGAGGACGAGCTTGAAGAGGAAGCGGTCGAGTTGCGACTCCGGCAGCTCGAACACGTCGCGGTGCTCGTAGGGGTTCTGCGTCGCGATCACGAGGAACGGATCGGGAAGCTTGTGCGCTTTGCCCTCGACCGTCACCTGTCGCTCCTGCATCGCCTCGAGCAGCGCCGCCTGGGTGCGCGGAGGCGTCCGGTTGATCTCGTCGGCGAGGAGGACGTTCGTGAAGACGGCTCCCGGGAAGAACACCTGCTCGCCCATCTTGATCACGTTCTGGCCCGTGAGCTCCGCCGGCGTCGTGTCCGGCGTGAACTGGATGCGCTTGAACTTCGCGCCGAGCATGTGTGCGGTCGCGCGCGCCAGCAGCGTCTTCGCGCTACCGGGCGGCCCTTCGAGGAGCACGTGCCCTCGCGCGAGCGCGGCGACCAGAAGGAGCTCAACGGCGCGGTCCTGCCCGATCACGACCTTCGAGATCTCCTCCTTCGCCCGTTCGCGCAGGTCGACGAGGCTGTCATACGGCGCCTCCACCAGCAATGCCACGCTTGTTCCCTCCCCAGTCGTCACGTTGATCGGCCCCAAGCTTATCGCGGTCCGACGATGGCTCTCAGTGGCTTCCCAGGCCGAGCCCCTCTCGCATGATCCGTCCCCCTTCCAGGGGAGTCAATCCCTCGAATGAGCGAGGGCTAGTTGACCGGGGAAACGGGCGGGGGAACGGCGGTCGGGACGGCCGCCATCGCGTCGAGCAGGACGTGGTCGACGTTCGTGCCTTCCTGCACGACGATTCGGTGCCGCAGCACGAAGGGCGCCATCTCGCGGACGTCTTCGATCGTGACCAGGTTGCGGCCGTTCAGCCGAGCGTTCGCCTTCGCTGCGTTCACGAGGTGGATCATCGCGCGTGAGCTCACGCCGAGCTCGACGCCGGGGAGCTCCCTCGTGCGCCGACCGACGGAGACGATGTATCTGCCGACCGACTCCGGAACTTCCGTGTGCTCGAGCTCGAGGCGCGCCTTGTCGAGGCCGACGACGCCGAGCAGCGGTCGGACCTCGCCGAGCATGTCGGGCGCGATGCCCTTGTGGGGGAGGTTCAGCATGGCGAGCTCGGAGTCGGCGTCCGCGTACTCGAGCTGGATCTTGAAGAGGAACCGGTCGAGCTGGCCCTCCGGGAGCGTGTGCACGCCCTCGTGCTCGTGCGGGTTCTGCGTGGCGATGACGAGGAACGGGTCGGGAAGCTTGTGCGCCTTGCCGTCGACCGTGACCTGGCGCTCCTGCATCGGCTCGAACAGGGCGGCCTGTGTTCGCGGCGGCGTGCGGTTGATCTCATCGGCGAGCAGGACGTTCGTGAAAACCGCGCCCGGCAGGAAGAGGTGCTCGCCGGCGCGGATGACGTTCTGCCCGTTGAGCTCGACCGGGGTCGTGTCGGGCGTGAACTGGATGCGCTTGAAGTTGGCGCCGAGCATGTGCGCGACGGCGCGGGCGATCAGGGTCTTGGCGCTACCGGGCGGGCCTTCGATCAGGACGTGCCCGTGCGCGACGGCGGCGATGAGCAGCAGCTCGACCGTGCGGTCCTGGCCGATGACGACCTTCGACACCTCGGCCTTGGCACGCTCGCGCAAGCTCGCGAGGTCGTCGTACTTCTCCTCCATCAACAGCGCCACGTGCCCCCCTTTCACCTCGAGTAACCCAATTCGTGTGCTCGGTCCGCTCGTGGAGCCGCAGCCGAGCCGTGAGGGTTATCGGCAGCTATCCTCGATGCCTTAAGACACATACGGGGGCGATCAGGTCTCGACGTGGTCGGTTCTCCGGCAGAGCTGCGAGCCGAGGTCGCCGGTTGGCCTCGTAAATCAACCGGCACCAAAGCAAGTGCGAACAAGAACGAACTCGCACTCGCCGCCTAGTCGAAGCTAGGTAGGCGACGCCGACCCGGGTTGGGCCCGAGGCCCGGAGTCGGCGCCAACGATCGGGCTCGGCGCCGAGGGAGTGCCAATCGCCCGGAGCGCGACATCCAAAGGATGGCTGGCCCGTCGGCAGGTCGTTCGCGAACCGGCCGGCGGGTGAGATGAAGCGCGAACTACGCTCGTAGACGCTCTGTCCGGTGCGACCGCGGACGCGGGTTCGATTCCCGCCGCCTCCACTAAATCGCGATTTGCAGGGCTTTTCCGATAGGGCGGGGGGAATGGTTCACAAACCGGGGCTTCCGGCTTCTGAATCGCCCTCCAGAACGACATCACTGGGTGATCGGCACATTCCTCAGCGGCTGATAGTCGGGAGCCGGACCGGCGCTCTAGGCGACGCTCGCCGCGTCCTCGGAGAAGGCGACGAGCGCGACCGCTGCGAGGAGCGGCGAACTCGAGGCGGGCGGGCTGTCGTCCGGCGGCCGTTAGCTACTACGGGTAGGTACCGGAGAGGAACGGGCGCCCCCCGGAGGGGAAGGGGCGCCCTAGCGCCTCGCTAGGTCTAGACGGCGCAGAGGGCCGAAATCTTCTTGGCCGTCGTTAGCGCACCCGCGAACGAATAGACCCATTTGTGCGCGGGGAGAGAAATGACAGGGCGGGGGTCGCTGGATTCCTGACTCATCACAACAATGGCTCAGCCATGCGGGTTTGCGCCGCATCAACTTGATTCGAGCGGACGTTTGCGTCAGAGTCTTCGTCTGGCACTGTGGGGACAGTGCATACCGTCCACTGAGGGGGTGGAGCATGAAGAAGGTGTTTCTCGCGGCCGTCCTGGCGACGGCGCTCTTCGTCGGGGTAACAGCGCAGCCTGCCCCGGCTGTCGTTCATGAGATCTACGCGGCCTGGTGCGCGGGCAAGGGTGAGATCGAACCGCCGGGTCTGTCCCGTGAAGGCAGCAAGAACTTCGCGATGCCCGTGCTCAAGAGCGGGGCCGTGTCTGTTCATCCGTTCACCGGGGCGTCAGGCCCCGGCCTGCTGGTCGACATCGACTTCGACGCGCCGAACGTCAAGATCATCCCGACCGGCAACATCATCGTGATCGGAACGACGCCCGCCGGGCCTCTGTATCTGGAGGAGTTCATGATCGATCCGAACTTCCCAGCGTTCTCGAACTGCGCGAACCTGCAGGTTCCGGGCTAACTGACGGCCTACAGCGCGTGGGGAACATATCGTTCCCCACGCGTTCCCGTGACGCTCCGCCAACTCAGCGAACCCGGAGAACCTCGCCGAGCTGGCGACGGATCCTCCCCTGCATGATCGGGCCACCGGCGACGGCGCGATCGGAGGCCCGTACCGCCGCCGGTGAGTGAGAGAGGTGTTCGTCCTGCGTGAGCGGCTCGAGCGTCCCAGGCGGGCAGTGGAATCCGAGCTTCCGCAGTCGACATTCGAGATCCCGAGCGCGACGTCGTTCCTGCTCGGCCTCGTTCATCGCGACGGCTTCATCCACTCTGGCGTTGGCCACGCAGTCTTCTGCAGCCGCTTTTCGGTCTGCCGCCTGACGTACTCCGACCACGTCGCCGGCCGCTTGACACGCTCGAAGAAGTGGAGCTCGTCGGCGTCGGAGACGTAGAAACAGAGGTCGACCGTGTCGGCCATCGGCACGATCGAGTCAGCTACCCACACGACGCCTCGGTAGGGGGCGTAGATCCTGTCGTCTGACGCAGCCACAGGCCAGCGCCCGCCTAGACGCGGAACGAGGTCGTCCGCGATCTCACGCCATCCCGAGATGCGGCGTGCGGCTTCGATACGCGCCGGCCGCAGCTTCTCATCGTGCGCCGCTCGCCCCCTCGCGTCCACCTCGTCAGGCGTGCCCTCGAGGGCCTGGCTCTCGGGGCTCAATCCCAATCGTCCTAGCAGGGTCATCCGCTCTGCTCGTTCGTCTCGTTGTCGTGCGACGGTGCGGGCTCCCCCCGAGGTGCTTGCGAATC
This sequence comes from uncultured Gaiellaceae bacterium, assembly GCA_963723695.1. Taxonomy (GTDB): domain Bacteria; phylum Actinomycetota; class Thermoleophilia; order Gaiellales; family Gaiellaceae; genus GMQP-bins7. The sequence continues at coordinate 98,808 of CAVRRU010000008.1, forward strand.
AACTGCCGGAGGACACTCGACACTGAGCGATCCTCGGCGCGTGCCCGCTCGACGAGCCGCTCGTGAACGTCGGGATCGACGAACGCGCTGATCGAGACTCGTTCCTCGGTTCTCACGACTAGAACATACCAAGTATTTCGCAGCCTTACTAGCAACCTGTCCAACCGCAAGAACGGGCGTAGGATGCGGCACCAACACGCGCCGTTTTGGTCTAAGCGTTGGCAGCCACTCGTCGGAACTCAACGTCGTTGATAGTGACGCCGGGGGCTGCCCAGGTGCTGGCCGGCGGAGTTGATCGCCGTGCCTGCTCCTCGGTCTCGAACACAACGAACGAGAAGCCGCGGCCGTCGACAGGCTCGAGCCAAAAGCCCGCGACGAAGCCGGGAGCGGAGCGGATCTTGGGCAGGATGTCATGCGTGAGTGCCTCGGCTGCCGCCGGCGCCTGGTCGGGGTCGATCGTCAACTTGACGAGTGCTGTGTGCATTGGTCTTCTCCGTTTCGTGGAGGCCCGTCTCTGCTGTCGATGAGTAAGACCTGGCAGCGATGCAGAAGTCATCCGCTTCGGTTTGAGGGGCGGCATCGCTGCTCGCCAACGATGCTCGGGGCGAGCTGCGGCTCTAGTGGGTCGAGCTCCGGCGGCGCACCGCTCGTGCAACGGGCGACGCGGGGCAGCTTGCTCGAGGGTTTGGCATGATCGGCCGTGTCAAGGCAGGGGTAAGTGCTGCCCTCCGTATGCCTGGCCCCTGGGCTTGGCGACACGGCTGAGAGGCTCCGGACGCGCTTCTGGGGCCTCTCGCTCTTGGTAGGCGCTCGGCGAATGACCCCCGCTCCGCGCCGCGCAAAAACGCCCTACAAGTCGGGGCTCGTCACGCCCACGCTGCCCGCGTCCCACGGGGCGTCAGTTCTACGGCCAAGCGCATGTCGTCCAGGTCGAGGTTCTCTACGGAGGCGTGAACCTCGCCGAGCGTCCTAGCTTCGTCGTCTTCTATCCCGTGAACCTCGACGCTGCGACCGCGGACGATCGCCGTACCGCGACCCTGAAGTCGGCGAAGGCTCCGATGGCACTGCTCGGGCGTGACGTCGTCGTAATGGTCGAAGCGTCGGGAGGGGACCTCATCGGCCCCCTCCCGCATCCGGCGTCAGAGGCCGAACGATCTGATCCAGGTCAACACCTCGGGGATGTCGACTCGCTGGGAGTAACCGACTCCACTGCAGTTGACGTTCGTGACGTAGGAGTTCACGGCAAGGACCGTGCTCGTGCCTCCGAGCAGGTCCGGGCCGCCCGAATCGCCGAAGCAGAGTCCGCCCGAGCCTCCACCTGGGTTGAGTGCGAGGCGAATGAACTCGGCGCTGTGCTTGAAGTTGCCCGAGACGAGCTCACTCGGGGCGAACATCCTCGTCCGCGGCCCGCCCCAGCGGTAGAACGGCGGCGGCTGCGGAAGCTGGTTCCCCGGAATCTGGAACTGCACCTGCACGCCGTAGCCGACGAAGTCGATCGGCGTCTTGTTCGGCAAAGTGTCGACCTGTCCCGCCGTCGGAAGCGCCGCGTACGTGCTCACGACACTCGTCGAAACGGGATCGTCGTCGAGATCGACGATACCGACGTCGCGGAACGCAAAACCGGGCAGTCCGTTACCGCACGGGCTGCAGAAGTCCGGGTTCGGATTCGGCGTGCCTCCCGCATCCCCGACGCAGGGATATTCGTTGAACAGCGGCGAGGCGTCGCACGACACGATCCCGTCGGCATCCGCCAGCACTGCGGCCGCGTATTCGGGGTCGGTCAGGACGGGCCCGGGAGCGAACCAGATCTCGACGTGCTCCGCTGGAGCCGCCGTGCAGTGGCCCGCGGTCAAGAAGACGGTCGGCGCGAGCAGCGAGCCGCTGCAGCGCCACAGCGGGACGTTCTCCACCACGCCGCCGCCTGGGAGCTGCACGTCGCCCAATGCGACCATGAGGCCGACGTACGGGTGGTTGGTCCCGTCAGGCTGACCGTTCGTGATGGCCGAGCCGCCCGCCGCTGTGGCGAGCACCGCGACTGCGGCGACGGCAAGAACCGCTAATCGCTTCCGTAATCGCATATCGCTCTCCCCTCTAGATCGATTGCGTCCAGCGGGAGCATCCCGCTCCGTGATGGCTTACCACGTGGCGGGCATACCTAACCTCGACTCGGTATCAGCGCGTGATGCGCAGGATGAAGATGAGGTCGGAGTCGGAGAGCTCCTCGACCCCGGGCTAGGCGAGGGGTCGAAGCTGATGCAGCAAAGAAGCCCGACGCAAGCTACGCCTCTAGGGGACGCGGTCGGAGACCAGGCCGAGGTGCATTCAGCCGGCGCTTCCCCAGACCTCGGTGGTGTGCCTGCACGGATCGCGGGATGGCCACTACGGCGCGACCATCCCGGCGATCCCCAAAACCGATCGCTCGCGAGGCGGGTGGAACCTTGGTGCGGCGGATCATGCCAAGCCAGGGGAGCCGATGACCCCGCACCGCGCGGCGCAAAAGATGGCCTCGCTACTCGTCAGGCCGACGGATCGGCTCAAGCCGACCGCACCGTCCGCACTCCAGGAGATAGCGCCCAACCTGCTCGAAGTAGGCGTGACCGAGCAGCATGCAGACCGGCCGCTTGAACCAGTTGATCTTCTCGACGTCCGACGTCCTGTCCGCGATTGCGAGTTCCCGCAGTTGGTCAGTCATTAGGGGCGGATCATCGATGCCGCGGCTATTCCGGATCATCTCTCTCCCATTCGTCCGCCCCCAGCCGGTCGCCTCGCCTGCCGAACCGTTCTCGGCTCGCTGACTCGTCGCGTTCAACCTCTTCTTGCCATGCGTCGTAGTAGTTAGCACCAAGGCCCAGAAGATGGCGGGTATGGCGGCATGGCTCAGCAGCTCGGGGACCGCCGCCGCTTGAGTCGCAGAGCGTCCTCGGCACACCTGACCGCAGACTCTGACGCCACGACTCTCGCCAGACGGGAGGCAGTGGACTCCAGCTAACTGAGCCGAGGACTACAAGGCAGAAGGCGAATGCCCCACTAGTAACGGTCGCCGCAAACTGACAGACTGCGCGCCCAATCACGTCAACTCCCGGCGGAGCTGACCTGACCGGGTTGCGTCGTCGTTTGCGCTAACCGCCAAGGAATTGACCTAATCGTGTCCTAGCGGGCGAGGCGAGAACAAGACACGCTTCCAGGGATACGGCGATCCCAGCGATTGCCTAAGCCACCACCGTGCTCCTGCCGTTCGGCGGGACAAGACTGCGAAGGAAGGGGAGTTCTCGTGACGCGCGAGCGTCTCATTGTTCTGGCCGCGCTCGCCGCGTCGCTTTTCTTGTTCGCGGCGGTCCCACTTCTCACCCTGGGAGTGCTACTCGCCGACTGGAACACGCGCGGCCTCGTGGCGGTCGATTTCCGACAGTTCTATTGGGCGGCCGAGGCGATCCTCCAGGGCGCGAGCCCGTACCCGTCGCCCGGCGACTTGCTGGGAGCCTCGGCGCATCGGTACCCCTATCCGTATCCGCCACTGCCGGCGCTCGCAGCGGTGCCATTCACGGCTCTTCCCCTTGAAGCCGCGGGGATGCTCGTGACGGCCGCCATCATCCTCGTCGCACTCGCCATCCCCTTCGTCCTCGGCGTGCGCGACTGGCGCTGCTACGGGCTCGTCCTCGTCTGGCCGCCCATGCTGTCCGCGATCCAGACGAGCAACCCGACTCTTCTCCTTGCCCTGGCTGCCGCACTCGCCTGGCGCTTCCGCGGATCCTTGCAGCGGGTGGGGCCAATCGTCGGCGTGACACTCGCGGTGAAGTTCTTCCTGTGGCCTCTCGTCGTCTGGCTCGCGGCGACACGGAGGTTCGCGAGCGCGGTCGTCGCCGGAGTGGTCGGATCCGCACTCTTCCTTGTTTCCTGGTCGGTCATCGGCCTTCCGGGCCTTGTGAACTACCCAGCACTTCTCCGCCAAGCCGAGAAGCGATGGGGCGCAGACTCGTATACGACTCTCAACGTCGCGCTTGAGCTCGGCGCGTCGCCCGGAGTTGCACGCGCACTTTGGCTGACTATTGGGCTTGCACTTCTCGTAGCAGTCGTGGTGATGGGTAGGAAAGGTGACGACCGCACAACGTTCATCCTGGCGATGGCCGCAGCCTTCGCACTTTCCCCGCTTGTCTGGCTCGGATACTTCGCGTTCTTCGTGGTCGTCATCGCGATCGCTCAGCCGCGCCTGGGGTTCCTCTGGTTCATCCCGTTTGCGATGTTTGTCTCGACCGGCAACGACCACCCGGCGCCTTGGGTCGTGTCCTGGACGCTAGCCGTCGCGGCAATGACGTTTGCTCTGGCGCTCCTGGCCGTACGGAGTCCCGTCCATCAGTGGGTGTTTGTCCGCCGAGGACCTGCGCTCGAGGCCCGCCTCTAGCTCCCGCTTCTCGATCCGCAGATACTCGCGGCCTCGGCCTGGAGGACGCCTCCGCCGCGAGACGTCGCCGAGCCGGCGCGACTCTAGTGAACGTGTTCAACCGCCGCGCAACATCGTGGCCTCATCGGAGCTACCCGGGACGGCAGCTACTTCCAGCGGCGACCCGACCCGACGATGAAGTCGCCGTAGCCGCGCATTGCGGCGGCGGAGATCAGCACCTGGTATGCAAACAAGTAGCCGAGGAAGCCTCGCTTGTCGGACTGCGGGTGGATGTCGATAGTGCGAAAGACGTGGCGTGCTTTGCCAGCGCTGCAAGAAGCCGAAGACGGCAAGGGTGATGGGAAGAAGAAGCATCTCATCGACCACCAGCCGAAGATCAGCGGGTAGCCGAAGAGGATGAGGATCACTCCGATTTCAACGGGCGGTTCGTGGCAGCCGTTCACGTCCACTGAACCAGTTCAGCCCGCCCGCCTCGAGCTCGCGCTCCGCAAGACTCGCCGTGACCTTCGCGACGTCCCGCAAACTCGGCGTGCCCTCAGTGAGAGATAGCGCACGAGCCACCGCCTCGCAGCCGGCTCAGCCTTAGGGCGGCGGAATCCGGGACGGATGAATCGGGGTACTACAGGGAGTGATGTCCGCCACCCTAGAGCCGACGAGCTGAACCGTCGGTTCGGGGAATGACCTAAGGAGGCAACGATGCCGGAGGCGAGTCTTTACGAGCGGCTCGGTGGCGCATTCGCCATCGCGGCCGTGGTCGATCATTTCAGCGAAGCAATCGTAAAGAACCCGATTGTGGGGCAGGCATCAGAGAACCCTGCCCTCAGGGAATGGCACACCAGCAACCTGGAAAGACTTCCGGGTCTCAAGTTCATGCGCACCCTCTGGGTCTGCAATGTCGCCGGTGGCCCTCAGCAATACGCAGCCACGAAACCGGGGAGCACTCAGCTTGGCCTCGAAGAAGCCCACCGCGAGCTGAAGATTTCTCCTGCCGAGTTCGACGAGGTCGCGGCTGAGCTTGGGCGAACACTCGACTTCTTCAAGGTGCCCGAGCTGGAAAAGGAGGAGGTTCTCGGTGCCTTCGCCGCACACAAGGGCGAAGTGACTGAGGGGTACTCCAAGTAGAGCGTTCCTTCAGCCCGCCCGCCTCGAGCTCGCCCTCCCTCGATCCAGATCGGATCCCCGCTCGCTGCGGCTTTGGGCAATCTGTCGGTATGGATGAACGGACCGTGAGGGCGATGCTCAAGCAGCACTTCGAGAACGCAGGGAGCGACCCCGACCTCGCCCACGCGATGTACCACGAGGACGCAATTCTCGAGTTCCCGCAGTCCGGCGAGCGCTTCATCGGGGTCGCGAACTTCCGCGAATGGAGGAGCAACTACCCAGCGTCAACTTCTTTCGAGTTCCGGGAAGTGCGGGGCCAGGATGACTTTTGGGTTGCCGAGATTTCAGTTCGCTACGACCAGGGACCCGCAAACTTCGGCGTCAGCGTCCTCGAGCTTCGCGAAGGCAAGATCGCGCGTGAGTCGATCTACGTCACCGAGGGATGGGAGCCGCCGGAATGGCGTGCGCAGTGGAGGGCCGTGCCGTAGCTGCCTTAGAAAGCTGTCGCTGGCTCATCCCGCCCGCCTCGAGCTCGCGCTCCTCAAGACTCGCCTTGACTCTCGCGACGCCTGCAAGCTCGCCCCCGAATGTCGGGAGGCGAACTTGTAGAGATGTCGTAAGGAGGCCCCGCATGTGGCTGCGGCGGGGGACACAACCAGTCGCTGCCCTCGAGCTTCCGAAGCTGCCGCTCGAGAACGCACTCCAGCTCGCCCACCTCTACGCGAGCGCGGGTCACGAAGGCCGAGGCGGCGCCGCATGACCATTACAGATGTCCGTGGAGCGTGCTCCGCGGACTGCCCTGGACGGCCATCTAGGCGACCCCGCCTGGTGTGTGGCAGCGTCCCACCCCCCGGGTTCACCGATAGCTGACGCGGGGATGTCCTCGCGAGCTTCGAATCCTGAAATTGATGTATGCAGGCTGCGGGTTTGCCGCGAAGCACGCCGCTCGAGGAGCGAGCGGACGTCTTCGGGCAACTGCGCTCACACATCCGCGAGCTAGTGAAGTGTGAGGAAGTCGTCGGGCGGGCATGTTGCGGACATGCCCGAGACGCAGACCGAGGAGAAGAGCACGTCTCTGCTCGCGATTCCGCGCACGGTGGAGCGCGCGGCGGCAGACGTGGTCCAGCAGGCGTTCGAGCGGCTCCTGTCCTCGGACATCCACGTGACGACTGCGGCGGAGGCGAAGCGCCTGCTCGCAGAGCACGAGGACACCGAGGAGATGACGGATGCGATCCAGCGCTTCGTCGCCATCGCGACGCCGGTAGCGAGGATCGCCTTGCGCGGGGTTCGATTCACGCGCGTCCCGTGGGTCCTCGTCGCCTCGTCGGCGGTGTCGATCGGAGTGACGGTTCGAAACGGCGTGCGCGAGCTGCAGGCGATCGCCGCGCTGCTCGCTCATCGCTTCGAGGAGGAGACAGGCGGGCCACCGAGTCCGGCGCTCGTGCAGAAGCTGACACTCGAGCTCTACCTCAAGCCGCGACGAACTCCGGACGCCTCGGATCTGAGCCTTCCTCTCGCCCGACTCGCCCGTCGCTGGATCGTGAGCGGCGCGCTCGGTCGGAACACGCGCGGGAAGACCGAGAAGGCGCTCGACGCCGCGGAGCATCTCGACGTCGCGTCGCTGGTCCCGCGAGTGCCGTTGGCTACGTCCCCTTCCGGCGCGATCGAGCGACCGTAGTAAGGCAAGGACCTGACCCGCTCGACGGGGTCGCTTGGCGACCGTTAGTCTCGTTGCGACGGGTGCCCCGCGGCCTTGCGGCAAACGAGGAGCGCCTCGATGTAATCCCAGCGATAGCGGTCGGGCGCATTCGATACGCGCTCCTCAAGCTCTTTAAGGAAAGCCGCCACGAGACCGGGGGCGCGGTCCTCGCCTTCGCGAGCGAAGGCACGGAGGAGGAGCGGACCGCCCCACGCGGTCACGCTCCGCACATAGCCCCGCGCGAACACGCCGGGATCGTCGTCCCAGTAAGGATTGTCGAGACGGAAGAGCTCGGCGCTCTCGAGCTCGAGGCCGGCGACGCGCCCGCCGCCGGCTTCAAACGGGGCCCGAATCTCGTCGAGCGTTCGCATCCACACCGGAACGACGATCGCGGCGACGGTCCCGGCGTCGATGCGCCCTGCGTGGCACCAGTCGGCGAGCACCCGGTTCATGTCCCCGATGATCTCTACGTACAGCCCCGTCCTTTTGCGGCCCGGAGCGGGTGAGGCCGGGAGCGCAGCGATGAACCGGCCACCCGGCGCGAGCTCCATCGCACGCATCTCGAGCAGCCACTCCCATTGCCGCGCCGCGGCCACGCCCCAGGCCCGCTGCTCGCCTTCGTCAATGTGGTCCGGGTAGCCCGGAAAGACGGACCCAGTCGAGGCCAAGCCCGCCGCGTCTGCGACCCAGTGCATCGCCGTCCCGGTGACTGCGACGTGCACGCTGCCCGATGGCAGGCAAGGCGCCTGCTGGAGGGGGATGCCCGCCATGCTGACCACCAAGGCGGGGGGCGGGCGTTGCTCGACGGCTTGGCGGCACGCCTCGCCGTGGGCCTCCGGCGAGGCGTAGTGGGCCCCAGTGCCGGCATCGGCGACTCCCAGGCCGGCGTCGCCCAGCGCAGGGATAACGACGGCCTCGGGCCTGTCCGCCGCTCCACCGAACGCGTGTCGCAGGTGGTCGGCGGCAATGCCCCACGCGTTCGTCGGCAGATCGACGAGCGCGTAGATCAGCGGCCGGCCGACCCGCTCCCGCGCGAGTTCGCGGATCAGGCCGTGGGAGTTCACGCCGTCGGCGGCGCCGAGATCGACCACGCGGAGCACCGGCTCGTCCGCAAACAACCGCGCCGCGGCCAGCACAGCCGGGTGGGTCGCCTCGAACGCGGCGCGCTGCGAGAGCGCGTACCGCTCGTAGTCGTCTGCCATGCTCGAGAGCTCGGGGCGATCTGACGGCGTAGCGCGCTTCCTTCCGGACGGCCAATTCCGCGCTGCGACGACAATCGTCCCACAAGCGGGCCAGCACACAATCAGGAGATTCTCTTCAACGAGGGGCTTAGCCTTATGTCCCCGTCAAGCGAGAGCACCCTCACGCAAGCGGCGTGCTCCATGCGCACTCGGATACAGCGATAGTGTCTGCGGAATCGGGGCGACCGCGAGCATCACGGGCTGGCTGCAGGACCTGCCACTCGCGGGGCTTGCCCTCACCGTGTTCGCCGCGACCTTCCTTGCCGCGGCGGCGATCTACGTCGTCGTGATGGTGCTCGCCGTCGGGGCGCGCGGAGAGGCGTTCAGGGCGTTCTCGCCCGGGATGCTGCCCCCGATGGGCCTGCTCTTCGCCCTCATCGTCGGGTTCCTCGCAGCGCAGGTATGGACCGACGCCGGGCGGGCGCAGGAGGCAGTCAACCGTGAGGCAAGCGCGCTGCGGTCCGTAGTCCTCCTCGTCCATGCCTTTCCCGGCGAGCCCGAGACCCGTATGAACGCGCTCGTTCGCCGCCACATTCGCGAGGCAGCGGACGAGGAATGGCCGGCAATGGCACACCAGCGTGCGACGCTGAGCGTGGTCTCCGCTCCGCTCGCGCAGGGGCTTCAGCTCGCCGTCGGCCTGACACCGCGCACCGAAGGCCAGAGGGCGGCACAACGTGAGATCGTCGATTCCCTCCAGTCCGCGCTCGACGCCCGACGGCAGCGCATCATCGTCAGCGAGTCGAGCCTCAACTGGGTCAAGTGGACGGGTGTGATCCTCGTCGCGCTCCTGACGCTGATCGCGATCGCGTTCGTCCACAGCGACAACCGCCTGACCGCCGCGCTCGCAATGGGGATCTTCGCCGCTGCGGTTGGGGTCTCACTAATGTTGATTGCCGCTCAGGAACGCCCGTTCCACGGTGAGTTCGCGGTGCGCCCGGACGTGCTGATCCAGGTCACCCCGGCTCCCTGATCGCGACGTCGGGTCGTCGCTCCCGATCCTGAAAATTGATGTATGCAGGCTGCGGGTCGATTGGACGGTTCGAGGACGATGTCGAGCTCGCGGCGCGAATCGCGGTCGCCCTCGAAGGCTTCTGGGCCGCCCTCAGCCCGTTCGAGGGTGCCCGGCGCTTCGGGGTGCTGCGAGAGCGCGCCGAGGGCCTGCCGTACGGGGTACGCGCGGGTTGCTGGCGCTGCCTTGCAAGCTCGAACCTCATCGCAGGGGGCCGGACCGAGGACGGCATCAGCAAGTACGAGAGGAGCCTCGATCTCTATCGGCGCGCCGGGGACGAACGGGGGATCGCGATCATCCTGAACGTCTGGGCGTCAACCTCTGTTGCTCGGCGACACGGAACGCGGGCGCTCGCTGATCGAGGAGAGCCTCGCTCGCTATCGGGCGCTCCAGTTTCGCGTGGGCGAGGCAGCGGCACGCTCGAGCTTGCATCGTCACTGCTCCAGCCCTATGCGGCAGCGCACGTGGGGTCACAGGAGCCCGGCTCAAGGGACATTCACGCACACGCGGGCACCCGGCAGTCATCTCGCTTTCGGTTCAAAGCAGTCTGTGCGGTGCTCTGGCTGAGCGTGTGCCGGTTACCAGGCTCGCTTGCCCGCGCGCCGCAGCCGCTTCCAGGTCTTGGGAAATGCTCTGCGGGCGTTGAGGCGACGAGCTTGCTGGCGTTCGATGATCCGTCCCGCCGCAAGAGCTGCGCCGGAGTGGTGTGCCAGCTGGGCGAGCTTGCGGAGCTCGTTCTCGGCGACGATGGCGTCCTGGTACTCGCCCAGTACGTCCTGGAGCTCTTTGGCTCGATCGATGAAGCGAGTCGCGGGACCGCCTCTCGCGCGCGCGGCGAGCTCGGCGGCGTAGCGTGCGCGCTTGCCGCGGATGCGGAATTTGTGTAGAGCGGCGGCGCTCGGATCGTCGCCCAGGCGCCGGTACCGCTTCCTGAGCTTGCGGAACTCCTTCCGTGCGAGCTGCACAACCGTGGCGCTCGTGTCGCGCACGCGGGGAGCCTCGGCGGCCGCGTCGAGCTGCGAGAGGAGCTGCAGGTAGCGGTCGCTGTCGAGCACCTTTAGCAGCGCATCACGGGCTCGGCCGTGCTTGTCGCGCAGCAGTTCGACTAGCGCCTCGCCGTCACGAGCCTCCTCGCCCGTCAGTGACGGGAGCTCGCCGGTGAGGTAGGCGTCGAGGACGTCGAGGTCGCGGACCGGAGCGAGGCTGTCGCCGAGCCATTCGAGCTCGGAGCGAAGCTCGTCGACCCAGTCGGGGTCGAGCATCGACTTCGCGGCCCGCAAGACGGCGCGGGTGCGGCGGACCGCGACGCGCATGGCGTGGACGTCCTCGGGCTCGCCACCCACGCGCACGCCCGGGTCGTGGGCGACGAGCTTGTCGTGCTGGGCTCGGAGCATCGCTCGAAGGTGCGCGACCGCCGAGGCTCGCTTTCCCGGCTTCTTGGGCCGGTCGGGATCGACCACCCGTCGGAGCTTGGAGCTGCCGTCGGTGGGATGCGCGCCCGATCGCCGCAGCCGCTTCTCTAGAGCGGCCAGTAGCTCCGGCTCGCCCATCACCAGCTCGGCCTCGATCTCGCTGAATTGCGACACGACGTGTTGTCCCTCGAGCACGTCCACCTCGTCGAGCGTCACCTCCGCGCCGTCCACGAGACGGCCGCTTCGATGCGTCCGCAGGGTCACCACCGGCTGCAGCTGCCGGCCGTGCAGCGGCGCGCGCAGAACGCTCTCCACCTCGTCCGGCGGGCCTGCCGGGCCTCCCTCGCCCTCGAGCTCCAGACGGCCGTCCTCGCGGGGAAGCTTGAGCTGCCAGACGCTCTTGCCGTTCTCGATCCGGCGTCGCAGCGAGATCCCGAGCCGCAATAGCAGCTGGTTGTCCGTGTCGTAGTACACCGACATGAACGTGCGCGGCTCCAACGGCTCGCCTCCGAGCTCGTCGATCGAGACGCCGTCGGCTTCGAGCTTCAACTCACGCTCGATCGTCTCCCTCATGATCCCTCCCGGGTCGCTTCGATCCGTCGGCCGATGCCTAACCGCCTTCGGGATGAATCCATTCCGCGCTACAGGCTCTCCAGCGCCACGCCTGACCTGACATGTCGATACCCGAGAACCGGCAGATTCATTCGGGCGAGCCCATTCTGTTACGCGTGCGCGGGAGGAAGATGCTACGCACCAGGGGGCCGCCTGAAACCTCGCAGTAGGTCCCAGATGACGCCGCTGCGCGCAAGGGGGAGGGTTAGGGCACGCAGCCGATGACCGGTATGCATGAGCGGAGGTCACATCAGAAACCCGCTCTGCGCCCGGGGTTCAAACGCTACCAGCCCCTGGCGGACTGCCCACGACCGCCGTCCTTACCGCAAGGAAAAACGGCCTCGTAGGGCGATGGAGCGTACCGGGATCGAACCGGTGACGTCCGGCTTGCAAAGGAGGCGAGGCACGTATCTGGGTGTCACACGATGTGACGAAAGCGCATGAACTAGCCCTTCGGAATGACCGTGCGCTTGCGCACTGGGAGCATCCATTTGCTATGCTGAACCAAATGGTTCAATATACGACGACCAACGACCGGGCCTTTGCAGCCCTCGGCGACCCGACCCGCCGCGCCGTACTCGAACGGCTCGGCGTCGGCAGCGCGACGATCAGCGAGCTCGCCGAGCCCTTCGGCATGTCGCTTACCGGGATGAAGAAGCACGTCCGGCTGCTCGAGGAGGCCGAGCTCGTCACGACGGAGAAGGTTGGCCGTGTCCGCAGGTGCGCACTCAAGCCCTATGCGTTCGAGGGCATCAGCACGTGGCTGCAGCGGCTCGACCGCTTTGCGCAGGTCGTCGAACGGACGAAAGGAGCACGATGAACACCACCATCAACAAGAACACCACCAAGAAAGACAAGAAGTCCGAGGGATTCACGGCCGAGGAGAAGGCCGCGATGAAAGCGCGCGCCAAGGAGCTAAAGGCGGCCGCGGAGGGGGAAGAGGCCGTGCTCTCCGCGCTCGCGGCGATGTCGCCTGACGATCGCGCCCTCGGCGAGCGGATCCACGCGATCGTCAAGGAGACCACTCCCGACCTCACGCCGAAGACCTGGTACGGGATGCCCGCGTACGCCAACAAGGACGGCAAGGTCGTCCTCTACTTCCGCAACGCGGAGAAGTTCAAGGAGCGCTACGCGATGCTCGGCTTCAACGACACCGCCGACCTCGACGACGGGTCGATGTGGCCGGTCGCGTTCGCGTTGACGAAGCTGACCAAGGCCGACGAGGCCAGGATCGCGAAGCTCCTCAAGCAGGCGGTGAGCTGAAGATGAACGAGACCACGGTTACCACCCCGAACGAGCTCGAGATCCGGGTCGAGCGGGTTTTCGACGCGCCGCCGGCGCACGTGTTCTCCGTCTGGACCGATCCGCGGCTGATCCCCGAATGGTGGGGCGACGGTACGGTCGTCGAGGAGATGGACGTCCGCCCGGGCGGCACGTATCGCTTCCGAACGGCGTTCGGCGTCGTCGAGGGCGAGTACCGCGAGGTCGAGGCACCCGAGCGGCTCGTGCAGACGTTCCAGAATCATTTGCAGACGCTCGAGTTCGAGGATCTCGGCGAGCAGACGAAGCTGACGCAGACGATGCGCTTCGCCACGTCCGAGGAGCGCGATACGACGATGCAGTATGGCGTCGAAGAGGGCGCGAAGGCCGGCTTCGCGCAGATCGACGCGTTGCTGGAGAAGATCGCGGCGTGAGGCCGCTGCCGCACTCCCGTGCGCAGTGCACGGCGGACACGCTCGCATTGCTGCGCTGGAGGTCGACTGCTGAGTGGCGAGTGCGGACGAGATGGGGAACGCCCATCTCGTCCCGCCCTCCGGGCGAGCGTCACGGCTCGACCTCCTCGGCGACCTCGACCTCGGGCTCGACGTTGCGGGCGGGGTGCTCGCTATGACTCAGCGCACGGGAACGCCCACGATTCGTTTTGACGCCACGCTGCACACGATCGACAACTGGACCATCCTGCGCTTGCCCGAGAAAGCAAGCCGGAAACTGCAGTCGCGCGGGCAGGTGGCAGTACAAGGAACGATCAATGGCCATGGGTTCCAGACGGTGTTGGAACCGGACGGCTACTTGGGCCACTGGATGAGGATTGATGGAGAGTTACAACAGAACGCTGCTTTGAGCGCGGGTGATACCGCCACGCTCGAAATCGAGTCACTCAAAGACTGGCCGGAGCCGAACGTGCCACAGGATCTGATGCAGCTCTGGCAGCTGCCCCTGAGAAGATCCGAGCCTTATGGAAAGAAATTACGCCGATGGCGCGCTGGGAATGGGTGCGCTGGGTCAATGCAACCCAAAACCCTGAAACGCGCAAACGACGGGTCGAAGTAAGTATCTCGAAGATGAAGAGCGGGAAGCGACGGCCCTGCTGTTTCAACCTTGCCGCATGCACCGACCCGAACCTGTCAAAGAGCGGCAGGCTTATTGAACCGGCGTGATTTATCGTGTTCGAGGTCGATCCGCAATACGTCGGCAAATTTCCGAAACGGCTCGGCTCAACTAAGCGGAGCGTCGCTCGGCATTTCGCCTAGCGAGCCCGCGATCGTCGCCCGTTCGGTCGTGCAGACGGGCGACGACTCTCCATGAGCGAAGGGGTCGGAGCCCGCCGGCGCATTCGTCGAGACGTCCGATCCGGAAACGCCTACCTGACGCCGTGGCTACGGCGGCTAACCGGACTTGATGGCGCGAACGAACAGGTACCACGGGGCCTCGCGCATGCGCTGAAGGAGCGAGGGGTTGTCTGAGAAGGCATCCTGATCGGGGAGCGGCTCCGGCATCCGCTCGACGAGAAAGCCCGCATCGGCGAGCGCGTCCACGATCGCGCTCAGCGGTCGATGGTAGAAGCGGACGGTGAATTCTCGGCCCGCCTTGCGCCAGGTGTCGGTCAGGAGCACCGTCTCGAAGTACGGCGCAGGCGGATCGGCGATGGCGATGTCCTGTGCCGGGTGATGCGTCGAAAGAACGAGAGCACCGCCCGGGCGGAGGACGCGGGCGAACTCGCTCAGTGGCGTCGTCCAGTCCGCGAGGTAGTGGAGAACGAGCGACGCGGCAACGAGATCGAACGAGCTCGATTCGAGGAACGGCATCGGGGCGGAGAGATCGGCGACGTGTAGATCCACACCCCCTCCGAGGCGAGCACGAGCGCGCTCGAGCAGCTGCGGGTTGAGGTCGACGCCGACGACGGTCGCGCCCTGTGCGAGGAACGCCTCTGACAGAGCGCCTGTCGCACAGCCGGCATCGAGCACGCGCTTCCCGCGCACGTCACCGGCCATCGCGAGGACGGCCGGACGGTCATAGGTGACCTTCATCGGGTCCACGCTGGCATCGTCGGCGTAGACGTCGACCATCTGGTCATAGTCCTCGAGCGCGCGCTCTGGATCTCCTCCCATGTCCTCCATT
>CAVRRU010000009.1:0-195458 GCA_963723695.1 uncultured Gaiellaceae bacterium
CCAGGCGCAACTGCGGCCTGTCGGTGTCGAAGTGATTCCGGTCTTCGCCTCGTCGGCGGTGATCTTCGGCCAGGTCTTTCCAAGCGGCGCGTTCGACGTCGCGCTCTTCGCATGGAACGCAGGACCTGATGCGGCGCTGAAGACCGTCTTCGGCTGCGGAGGCTCTCAAAACTGGACCGGCTACTGCCAGCGACTGGTCAGCGCCGACCTCGATCAGGCCGAGCGGATCTTCGACGCCGACCAGCAGGCGCGCGTGCTGAACCGAGTCGACGTTCAGTTGGCGAAGGACGTCCCCGCTATTCCGCTCTTCGAGCAGCCCCAGTGGGCTGCCGTTGGATCGACGATCCGCGGCTTCGCACCGAACGCCCTCGACCCGCTCGTGAACGCGGAGAACTGGTGGCTCGGGAGTAGCCCGTAGCCTCATCGCCGCCGCTTGTCGCCGCCTCAGGTCAGCCCGCCCGCCTCGAGCTCGCGCTCCTCGATCCGCAGATAGCTCGCAGTCTTACGCTTCGCCCCAGATGCTCGCGTCCGTTACCGCCTTGTAGAGGCCGCTGCTCCAGTCCGCTTCACGGTCTTGGTCAATGAACTGGGTCAGTTCCTCGAGCAGGTTCGCGAACGCCCCACCTTCCTTCATCGCTGCCGCCAGCGTGTCCTGCGAGCCATAGCTCTCCAGCCGGAGGAGCTGTCGGTACCCACCTGCGTGCTTCTCCGACGTTTGAACCACGGTGTAGGTGCCGATGTATTCGACCCCGGACGGGCATGCGGCTGCAAGCTTGCTCTCGTTCTCGGATAACCAGCGCTGAAACTCGAGCGCCTGCCCCTTCTTGACGTCGAACCCGAACTCGGCAATGAAGTCCATTTTCCCTCCTTACGTTCGAGCATTGCCTCCGCACGACTCTACTGCGGCCCCGGAGAGGTTGCGGCGCGCTTGCCCAACGGCTTCGACGTGCTCAGCCTGAAGCGCGATGAGCTTCGCTTTGTTTCGAGCGTAGAGATTCAGCGTCTCTCTCGCGGCCCAGGAGAGTTCGGCTTGACGCATTCCCATGCGCCGCAAGAGAGACTGTTTTACGTTCTTAGAGAGGGGGACTACTACGGCACCACTTTGTGCGCCATGCTGGAGTCGCGCGTTGCGCCGTTGCTGGATGACCTTCGTTGGCAAGCGACGGGTTGACACCGCGCGCGAGCTCCTCCATGAACTCGCGCTCTTCCCAGCGTTCGCGGTTCTTACGAATCTCGGCGAGCCATTCATCCTCATCGAGACCCCACGGGTACGACTCGGACCGAATGGCACGCGGGAACAGATGCGCGAGTGTGAGGCGCTCGACAGGGTCCGGGTAACTCGCTGCAGCCGCGTACTTCCCGAGGGCGTAGCAACGAACCGCTAGCCGATCGGGTGGGCAAGACGCGACCTCGCGTGCATTGACTCGCGTCGGTAGACGCATATAGATGCGTGCGGCGGTATGGGGGCCGCCGTGCGGCCAACGGGGAGGAAAGGGGAACACTGTGGCACGACCTGACGACGGGCGGAAGCGTGCGTGGGGCTTCAAGCTGAACGAGGGCGCGATCCTCGAGGAGTCGGCGCCCAATGGGCCGACAGAGAAGCAGATACGCAGGCGCGGGCGAGTTTCGCTCATGCTGGGGACACTGGTGGTCGCGCTCATGATGAGCGCTGTCGCGTTCGCGAGCGTCTCGACAGATCAGCAGGACTATTCACCGGGATCGGTCGTGACGATCAGCGGCGATAACGGCAACGACGCCGGGTATGTCGAGCGCAACACGGTCGACGTGGCGGTGTCGGGACCGAACAGCTGGACGGCGTCGTGCTCAGCGACGGTCGAAGCGGGCGGGTTGTGGTCATGCACCGTGACCCTGTTGGACAGCCTTGACGCGGTCGGGAACTACTCGTACACCGCCACCTCGACCGACGCTGAAGGGAACGCGATCAACGAGACCGGCGCGTTTACGGACGCGGTCAACATCAATTCCTTCGCCTCCGACTGCGGCACGGGAGGTGAGAGTTTCGCCACGGGGACGACAGTCTGCGCCAAGGCAACAGGATTGCCCGGCGGCGGAGGCGGTTCGGCCGGGAAGATCGAGTGGTGGGCGCCATCGGCTGTCTCTGCCACGCGCACCTCGCCGTTTAGCGGCGTATCCGGCAACTTCTCAGACTCGTGGGCGCCAACCGCTTCGCCCACGGCGTGCGGAACCTGGACGTTGAAGGTTTACTCCCCCGCGGCCACATTCCAGGATGACGCCACCTTCGCGGTCACGGGATGCGCGACGAACCAGAAGCCGGTCGCGGACACTGGTGGGCCATATACGGGCGGCGTAGAGGGTGCCAGCGTCTCACTCGATGGCTCCGGCTCGTCCGATCCTGACGCGGGCGACACGCTCACATATGCCTGGAGCTACGCCGTGGTTACGGCGGACTTGGGAACGACGTGCGCATTCAGTGACGCGACTGCGGTGAGCCCGACGATCTCCTGCACTGACGACGGCTCCTTCACCTTGAAGCTGACGGTCACCGACAACCACGGCCTCGCCTCCGACGAGGCGACAGCGTTGCTGACACTCACGAACGCCGACCCGTCTGCGACTCCGAGCATTCCGAGTTCAGACGTAAGCGAGGGCGACAGCTTCAGCCTCTCGCTCTCGAGTCCGAGCGATCCGGGGTCGAACGACACATTCAAGTACCAGTTCGACTGCGGCGACGGCAGCGGTTACAACGCTGCCAGTACGACCGCAAGCCGTTCGTGTCCGACGACGGACAACGGCTTTCGCTCCGTGAAGCTGAAGGTCCTCGACGACGACGGCGGCTATGCCGAGTACACGGGCACCGTGAACGTCGTCAACGTCGCGCCGATCGTCGATCAGCCGGAGTTCTCGATCTTGTCGGTCGACTGTCGTACGTCGATCAACCTCACCAAGATCAGCTTCAGCGACCCCGGTGTCAACGACTATCCGTGGACAGTCTCGATCGACTGGGGCGACGGTTCAACGGATACCAGCTACACGTCCAACACGCAGGGGGCACAGGCCAACCAGACGCACACCTACAACACCCCCGGCGGGTACACCGCGACAGTGATCGTCACCGATAAGGACAGTGGCGAAGGCTCGAATACGTCCTCCAATACGGTAACGGTGAAGCAGGCATACACAGTCGGGTTCCGGCAGCCGATTGACCCGTCGAACCCGACGAAGCTCGTCGGCAACTCGTTTAAGAGCGGCAGGGTCGTGCCGGTCAAGGCGACGATCTACGACGTCTGCACGCAGGCATATGTCAACGATCCTGCAACGGACGTGACCATCGTGCTCAGGGACGGCGGCGTAGGGAACCTCGGCAGCAACGACGCAGTCGAGGTGTTCGCGGATCCGGGTGCTGCAAACAGCAACACCCTGCTGTTCCGCTGGACATCGGATGCGACCGTCCCCGGCGGCGGCTTCTGGATCTACAACGTCGACAGCAAGACCGTCATCAGCGGCACGCCGATGCTCGTCGGCCACAACTACCGGGTCGACATCTTCGTCGGCACGAATTGGGCCACGTCGAGTCAGTGGGCTGTGCTAACGCCGACCAGGTAGTACGGCACTAACAGCTGAGAGGGGCGCCTTGCGGCGCCGCTCTCAGCTGTCCGGGCTCCGGCGCGACGGTGGGAAGTACGACGCGAGAACGAGATGACGAGCGCCGGATGGGTCAATCGATGTACTCGGCCATGGGCTTCCGGACGGTCGGGCCCTACGTCGTGTTCGCCGACTCGTCTTTCAACTAGTTCACCGCGCCCGCCTCGAGCTCCCGTTCCTCGACCGCAGATGAGGAACAGGACGTGGTGCCGAATCCGGCCGAGGAAAGAGTCGCGTCTACCGCTGAGCGAGAAGCTGTGAGCGCTTTTTTCAAAACTCGGCCGAGCTGCCTCCTCCGCGCTCGGTGCCTCAACCCACGCATCGAACGTCGTCGTCTCAACGATCTACGCGGGTTGTGGCGCGAGCGAGAGCAAAGACGCTGCTCGGGGCTGGTTTAACCGGCGAGAGACCGCGGCCAGGCTTCTGTGGCATCGTAGATTTGACGCTCCAGTCCGAGCAGCACGCTCCTCCTCGCCGGGCGAACGTGGTCAAGCGCGTCAATTCAGTTCCGTCACGCCGCACCACGTAGAGATCGAAGCGTTCGTCGCCCGCGACGTAGAAGGTGAGGGTCAGGGTGATCCACTGACCATCCGGACTTCGGTCGCGAGCATTCTCCGTTCCCAGTTCGTCTGAGCGAGGCTGCCTTGGCTTCTCTCGCCCCTCAAGGTCGCCGAGCCTACGTAGGTACGGCGGTGGGCGCAAGCATCGCGAGGCCGGTTAGGCTCCCGGTGTGATGCGACTGGTGAAGCTCGCCGCGCTCGCGGTCGCCGTGTACGCGGTAGCGACGAAGAGCGGACGCGAACGACTGAAGCGCGCTCGGGAGGCGTATAGCGAGGAGGTCGCCTCCGGGTCGAGACCGATCGAGGCGGTCGGCACCGCGGTGGCGGCGTTCGTCGGTCTCGCGGACGACGGTCTCTCCGACACGCCCGGCTCGCCCGGCGTGGTCGTGGAGGACTTCGTCGACTCGGATCCCGAGAAGCCGTAAGGCGACTCCTTGGGTGATGGTCGTACTCGGCCTCGCGCCGAGTTGACAGGTACGCACTAGGCGCAGCTCGCCCACGCAGGCACGGCGCTAAGCGTCACATCCCTCGCTGAGATAGCGCACCAGCCACGGCCTCAGGGAAAGTGGGAGACTTGTCGCGTGAAGCGCTCGGCGTCCTCGCGCCGGATGAACACCTCGAGCTCGACGCCGAGCGGGAAGTCGGGCGAGAGAGCGTCGTCCACGACGGCGTACACGATCACCGCCGAAACCATGCTTTACGCCCCGCTAGGTCTGGCCGCGTCCCACCCGACCTCGATGACGTATCCGTCCGGGTCGCGGAACTTGACGCTCACGTAGTCGGGCTCGTCCCACCAGCCGACGACGTCGAGTCCGTCCGCCGTGATGCGATCTCGAAAGGAACGCACGTCGTCGGGGCTGGCGACACCGAGGCCGAAGTGCAGGAACGCAGGCAGGACGATCGGCTCGTCGGTCTCGCCAAGGGCGAGCGAGAAACCCCTCGCGTCATGGAGGATGAGCACGCCGTCCTCGCGCGGCTCGGGCTCGGCGACGAAGCCAAAGTAGTCCACGTAGAAGCGAGTCGAGCGCGCCTGGTCGGCAACTGCGAGAGCGAGATGGTTCACTGGCGCGCGGACTCCACGCTTGCAGACTAGAGCCGCTAGTTCACCCGCACGCCTCGACCTCGCGGCCCTCGACGGAGGGTGGCTCGGGCGCCAAGCATGTGGCGGCGGCCTCCGGGAACGAGAGCGCGCATGCCTAGGTCGGCGACAGCTAGCGATCTGAGCTTGGCGGTGAGCTGCGCCTGTGTCTCGGGCCCATCGTCATCGCCCACGTCGAAGAGGTTCTCGACGTTCCACGTCATCACCCGTAACGCGGACTTCCATCACCACCCCGATCTGACGACGGGTACCGGCCCTGGCAGCATGCCGCCGGATCACGCTTGCTACCCATTGCGATTGAAGCGGGGCCGCATCTACGCGGGCGCGACTCCCAGTCGCTGTGGTCGTTGCGCGCCGAGCTTACGTAGCCCTCTGCCTCTCAATGTGCGGGTCGGGTATCCAGCCGAGCCAGCTCGGCAGGTACCAGTTCCACTTGCCCAGGAGCGTCATGCTCGCGGGGACGAGCACGCAGCGAATGATCGTCGCGTCGATGAGCAGCGCGACAGCAACTCCGAATCCGACCTGTTGCGTTTCCGCCAGGTCCCCACTCGCGAACCCGACGAAGACGACGATGATGATCAGCGCCGCGCCGGTGATGACGCGCGCCGTCGTCGCCACTGCATGGGCGACAGCCTCCGAGTTGTCGCCGGTCTGGAGGTACCGCTCGCGGATACGACTGAGCAGGAAGACGTGGTAGTCCATCGAGAGCCCGAAGAGGACTGCAAACAGGAAGGGTGGCACCCACGTCGAGACGAGATTGGTCTCCCGGAGCCCCAAGAACTCGTTCCCGATCCCGTGCTGGAAGACGAGGACCATGAGGCCGTAGGCCGCTCCCACAGACAGAAGGTTGAGGATGACCGCCTTCAAGGCGAGTACGACGGATCGGAAGGCCACGGTCAGAAGGAAGAAGCTGAGGACGAGCACGAACGCGATGACTCGCGGGAGCCAGTCGGTCATGAGCGCGGTGAAGTCGATCTCCTCGGCCGTTTCGCCGGTTACGAAGACCCGCGCGTCTGTGTCGGCGAACACCTCGGGCACTGTGTTCCGGCGCAGACCCTTCACGGCGTCGATCGCGTCCGCGTCGCGACTGTCTCCCGCGACGAGTGCTTCGACGAGCGCGACCTGCTCGTCAGGACTCACCTCGACCTCCGGCTGGCGGAACGCCGTGTTCGACTCGAGCTCGCGGACGAGTCGGCCGACCGCAGCCTGTAGCGGAGACGACTCGGCGTCTCCTTCCACGACGACGAGGACGGAGTCGACCGTTCCGACGCCGAACTCCTCCTCGAGTGCGAGAAATCCCGCCTTGGCCGACGATGTCTCCGGAAAGGACCGCAGGCCGGGTTGAGAGAGTCGAAGGTCGAGGACCGGCACCGTCGCCGCCAGCAGCACAGCGACCGAGGCCACGAGGCTCACCACCGGCCGGCGCATGACCGCCCGGGCGATTCGCGACCAGAAGCGTCCTTCCTTGCCCGCTGAGTCGACCGCCCGCCCGAGGAAGGGGATGCGGAGTGCGTTGACCTTGTCGCCGAGCAGGCCGAGGAGCGCCGGCACAAGGGTCAGCGCAGCCAGCACCGACACGAGCCCCACTGTCATCGCGCCGACGCCGAGACTGCGCAGGATGGAGTCGGGAACGAGAAGCAGGCTCGACATCGCCAATACGAACGCCATGCCGCTGAACAGCACCGCGCGACTTGCGGTCGCACCCGAGGCGGCGATGGCATCCAACTCCGTGCGGCGCCCGATCGCGCGCTCTTCGCGGTAGCGGGAGACGATGAACAGCCCGTAGTCGGTCGCGATCGCGAGACCCATCACCGTTGTCATCTGGAACAGGAAGACCGAGAGGTCGAACCCCTGACTGAAGAGCGCCGCCAGCCCCAGCGCGATGCCGATCGAGAACAACGCCACGACGAGTGGGACGACCGCTGCGACGAGCGCTCCGAAGACCAGGACGAGGATGACGAGCGCTGCCGGGAGTCCGAAGTAGAGCTCGCCGGTCTTCAGGTCCTCGTCGAGGATCTTGTTGAGATCAGCGTCCGCGCTGCATTCGCCGGAGACCTGGACGTCGAAGTCACCGCCGTCGGCCGCCTGCGTCATGGCGATGAGCCGCTTCCCACCACCTTCGCAGTCCCCTTGCAAGCCGATGGGAATCAGGGCGGCGCTTTCGTCCTCGGAGACGAGCGCTTCGTCGCCGCTCTCGTAGAAGCTCGCGGCGTTATGAGCGATGCCGCTCGCGCGAATCTCGGCGAGCACCTCCTCGACCTTCGTGCGAAAGGCGGCATCGTCGGCTCGAAGGCTCTCCGAGCGCACGACGACGAGCTCGTTAACGTACTCGTCGGTAGGGCTCGGCGGAAAGTGCTCGCCGATCCGGTCGTAGCCCTGCTCGGACTCGGGATTCGCAGTGAGCTCGCCCTCGCTCGTCAGGTCCAGCAGCGCGACGATGATGCCGACCGCGAGGATCAACGCCAGTACCCAGGCGCCGAGCGTAATCCAGGGACGGCGGGCGCACGCAGTCGCGATGCCCTCCGTTGAGAGTGTCACTCAGCCGGGAAGGTAGCCGAGCTCGCGATGCAGGCCACCCGCCTCGTCCTCGACGTCGGCGAGAGCGCTCTGAGGCCCTTCGTTGCGTCCGCCCGCCTCGAGCTCGCGCTCCTCGATCCGCAGATAACTCGTCCAGCTGCTCGGGGCTGTTCAGTACGCCTGCCGGTTCGCGGGCTGCATGAAGGCGCCGATGATCCACAGCAACGGGAAGAAGATCCCCAGGAAGAACATCCATCCATGTCCGTTTCGAAGCGTCCTGAGCCCGAGCCAGATGAAAAGGACGATCCAGATGAGAGCGGCGCCGATCCCGATTCCCCACCACATAAGGTGTCCTCCTGTCAGTGGTTGCGTAGGAACGTTGTTCACGGTGAATTGGCTTCGCCGCGCCGTTGTCCTCCACACATCGCCAATAGGTCAGTTCAGCCCGCCCGCCTCGAGCTCGCGCTCCTCGATCCAGGTGGCTCGCGAGTGCGGACTAGGCGATGGAGTCGTGGCTCGTGAGCGGCACGGCGTTCTCTGCACCATCAGGAGGACCGCGGTCTCACCGAGTTCCTCGCGGCCCACGCCGGTGCGGCTGGCCCGCACCGGCGTTGGGAGTCTTCGCTAGAGCTGTCCTCGGATCGCGCCATCCGGGAAGTCCGTCGTGTGCACGTTGACGTAGTAGTTGCTCGGATTGGCCCGAATCGCAGAGATCACGTCGGCCGACGCACTTACGCAGCCAAAGGAGACTCCGCTCGCATTCGGCGCAACGAGTGCGACCACGATGCTCCCGGAGGTCGTGCTCGCGCCAATGTGGATATGCGCGGCAGTCGCCGGAAGCATGATGTTGCTAGCAGTCAGATAGAAGCAGACATTCTGCTGACTGGGATTCAGCCGAATGATCGCACTACCGCGCCCGTCGGTATCACCGGGGCCCGGAACCTCGGCTGCGCCCGTCAACCTCGTGACGAGCGGAGGACCGCCCCGCTTTGCAGCGGTGACCTGGGTCGGACATGCCTGAGGTGCCGGGACCAAGTCCGCCCCGTGCAGGATGTGCGCCTTGAAGGACCGTGCTCCGACCGTGATGCGGACGTACTTCTTACCTGTCCAGTGGCAAACGGTGGCCTTCTTTGGACTCGGTGGTGCGCTGTTCGCGGCGATCCCCCCAAGCGCGAGGATGCCGACAGCAGCAAACAGAACCGACAAAGCCAAGCGTCTCATGGACATTTCCCCCTTCCCTTCGTTCAGCACACTGTTGCCCGGGAGGGCCTAAAGAAAAACGCCAAAAGCAGGGGATTTACAGGGACATTACAAGTGCGCCTATCCAGGCGCGTCCCTCCGCTCTTAGCTAGCCGGCGCGGTGATCGCCCACGAGTCTGATTCGCGGTATTACACGACGTCGGCTCGGACGCCGATAGAGAGATTCGACGTGGCCGCCAACGTCCATACCTTGAGCCCTGAGCTCGCACTGGTCGATCCCCAACTCGCCGTGAGCGCTCGCAGGTATCGCGCTTCGAAGCTCGTCGGAGCAATCACCACCTGGGCCATCGCCCTCGTCCTCATCGGGGATGCAAGGCTTTACGACCCGTCCACCTGGTCCCACTAGACAGGCGAGGAAACTCGCGCGCACTTCGCGCGATCCAGGCTCAGCGTAGATGCACGAGCTGCAGCGCATCCTTGAGCGGCAGGTGGCAGCTCGCGGGCACCGTCCTCGGCCATCCACAGGGCCCGGCACTCGATCGCTCGGCGAAAGCGAACATGAGCGTGCGGCTGCGCCTCACGAACGTATGTTCCTCCCATTACGCGCAGCCACCCCGTTGACTTCCCTTTGCCCGTCGATAAGACTCCCTCCGACGTAGACCGGAACGGTGGCTTCCGGAGGGGGGAACGCATGCGGGGGAGCTGTGACGCCGTAGAGGCTCCAACTTCTGGCCGTCCGGTTCGCGGCGACGATCCCGGCTCGTCGACACCATCACGAAGGCGTCGCCGCGAGCCGGTCACTTCTAGGGGATAGGAGGATGTGATGCGTGCGAAGTTGATTGTGATTGCAGGGTTACTCGTGTTCCCGCTCGTGGTCGGCGGCTATGCGATCGCCGACAGTGGTGGGCGATCCGATGCCGCGAAGGCACAGAGCGCTACCGCGCGGTACCACGACCTCCAGGATGCTCTCGACGATGGCTACAGCATCCTGCCTGCCGTCGCAAACACAGCCAATGTGCTAGCCAGGAACGGCTGTGCGGAGTCAGCGACGGGCTTGGGTGCGATGGGGGTGCACTATCTCAAGGCGGACTTGCTCGACGAGACTGCCGATGCCCAGTCGCCGGAGGTGCTCGTCTACGAGCCGCAGGCCAACGGTCGCTCGAAGCTCGTCGCCCTCGAGTATGTCGCTACCGGCGATACTGCGCCGTCACTCTTCGGCCAGGAGTTCAGCTTGACCGATCTCACACCGTATGGTGCCCCCGGGGCCAGCGCGTGGACACTGCACGCGTGGATCTGGGCGCCCAACCCGACC
The DNA here is from genome assembly GCA_963723695.1 of uncultured Gaiellaceae bacterium. Taxonomy (GTDB): domain Bacteria; phylum Actinomycetota; class Thermoleophilia; order Gaiellales; family Gaiellaceae; genus GMQP-bins7. The sequence continues at coordinate 10,313 of CAVRRU010000009.1, forward strand.
GGGGTGCTCATGCCGTGGAACCCGAGCGTGACCTGCGATAACGCCTGAGTAGTAGGAAGTGGCTACCGGGGAGCAGTGGGCGGCTCCCTCCGGTCAACGATGATCGCGGCAGTGGTGCCCTGGCGACCGACTCGCCCGGGCACCGCGCCGTCCGTGAAGTTCGATCCGGGGGGCCTCAAGCTCGCGTTCGCACGTGCGAGCTTGTGGCGGGCGGGCCAGAACTGACGCGACGTTCGCGTTGTACCGGTTGGCCCCGACGCTAATGCCGGGGCCAACCGAGCGAGGAGTCTCACCTACTTATCTGGGTCCGATTGCCCCCGCCCTTGCAGTCAACGCTGACAACGAAGCACGACTTCGAACGCGTGACCAGGAGCGCCGGAGGACCGTCTGCCGGAGCTCTGCGTGATCTTGCTCGTCTGGCCCTCAGCTGGTCACCAGGGGCTGTCGAAGTGGTGGCAGATCCAGTAATCCCAGCCGAACCGCGGCCCGAGGTAGCTCCACTCGTAGAGCGGCGGACTGCTTGTCGCGCCGGGCGGGCCGCCGGGCGGGTCGGTCGGACAGGGCTGGTTGTGGAAGTGGTCGGCCCGAAGCATGTGCTCGGTGCCGAGGAACGGAGCTTCCTCCGCGTTCACGTCCGGAGTTGCGAACGCGAAGAGCAGTGCGCTCACTGCCGTCCCCGCGACCACTGCTTCCAGTTGGCCGGGCGGGAAACAGTGGACGTTCGGATTCTCCGGAAAGGCACCCGCGGGATTGAGGCAGTCCCAGCCGGCGCGCTGGAGCTGGGCCGGGCTGACCCCTTTGCCCGATGCGGTTGCCGTAAGCGCGAAGGTTGCCGTAAGCGCGAAGGTCGCGGCTCCGACGAGCGCGAAGAATCGCTTCTTGCCCATTTCCTCTCCCCTCTGTAGCCGACGCCGTATCAGCGCCAGCCCGAACGTACTCCCGTAAAGGCACCGTCGTCAACCACAGCGCGGCGCGCGCCGAAATCGGCAGTGAAGACAGCGGTAGTCGTTCCGTTCACCGGAGCCGTAGCGGCGAGCCTGAAGGGTCTCTCTGGAGTCTCCCGCCGCGCGGAGGTGATCGAGCGCCTCGGCCGCGCCCTCGGTGCGTTCGGGGCGGCGTTCGTGGTGGCGCGCGCCGAGCTCGCCTGACCCGCGGGCATTACCAGCGAGGTCTTGACTCGCGCACTGGAAGACGATCTCCGAATGGGACATGACGGAGAGCGCGCCGCGTCGCTGTCGAGCGCGAGTCGGTTACTTGACGAGGTTCTGTACCTCGAAAATCTCCGGTTCGGCCGAGAACTCGATGCCCATGTCGCTGAGGATCGGCATCAACTTCTCGCCGTAAGCCTCGAACTGCTCGCGCGAACTCCAGATCTCGCTGGCGCGAAGGTCATCGTCAGGCCCGAAGGCAACGTGGACTTCGAGTCCGGGCGGATCGGGCCATATTCCGGCCTCTTCCATGCGCCGCAGGCTTTCGTCGTACTTCTCCTTTGTGGCGTTCGTCGGATGAAAGCGCACAACGATGCTCATGACCCGTCCTTCCTGGTTGAGTAGTGGCGACCCTAACCGAGTTCCACGCGAGTGCCCTAGACGTATGTTCGTGTTTGACGCTTCCGCAAGCGGACGACTGAGCCCCAGCGAGGCCCCCATGGGTTCACGGTCGTAAGGATCTGTTCACTGAAAGTTCTCTCCTCGCTGAGGTGGGTCGGCGCACGCTGCAGAGGCCGCATCCCAAGAGAGGAGGCAGACATGCAGCGCACGACGATGGCATTGGTTCTCGGCGCGGCGGTTGCTCTCGTGATTGCAGCGACGGCGACAGCAGCAGGTGGCCGCGCGGGAACGACCGGGACGATCTACGTGACGAGTCAAGGGCTCTATTACGACACGTTCGCCGCGGCGGATCCGCTTCCGATGCAGGGTCCGTTCCAGAGGCTCGAGAACGACACAACCCAGTTCGGGCCTGGTCAGCCCGGCTATCTGGGTGGTCGCTGGTGGGTTGACGAAAACGGAAACAACGTTCAGGACGAGGGAGACCATTTCTTCCTCTGCCCGTTGCTGGGACCAGGACGGGCTACGCCATAGGCATTGACCGATCGTGACTCTGTGAAGGCCGCCAACGGGGAGCCTTCCTCGTTCCGGGCCGCTTCAGCCCGCCCGCCTCAAGCTCGCGTTCCTCGATCCGCAGCTTCGCCGCGATCTCGGGATCATCTCCCCGCACCTCCTCGATGAACCGCTCGGCGTCGTCGCGGCGAATGAACGCCTCGAGCGAATCCCCGAGTGGGAAGTTGGGCGAGAGGGCGTCGTCCACGACCGCGTAGACGATCACGGAGGCGAACTATCTCTCGCGTTGAGGTCTACGGTCAGGGCTCACGCCGCTGCGACAGCTCGTCGACCAGGGAAGCGATGGCCTCCGTCACATCGTCGTGCTGCAGCGGGTCGGCTCCCTCGATGGCCGCGAACTCCGGGGGCTTACCCCACCCATAAGCAAGGAGAAGCTCGGCCGCCCGAATCCTGTCGGCCTCGCGGACAGGCTTACCGTTCAGACCCCGACCCCTCCGCGATCGCGAGCAATATCTCCACGAGCTTGGTCGGGTCGCGGCCGCATCTGTCGCGCACCGCCCTCGCAATCCCCTTGGGTCGCCCTCCGGGTTGCCGGACACTCCTGGCGGGAAGGGCCGACCGATTCTCCTCACTGTTCCGTCGCTGTTCTCAGCGGGCTCCGCGCAAACCATTATCCAGAAGAAGTGGATGAGGCTCTAGCCTTGAAGCGAGAGTACGCTCGCCCAGTCGAGCGACGCCCTCATCGCGCCGCGAGCGGGATGTGGTTACAGAGCCGCGGCCTCCGGAGAGCCGAGCAGGCTGTCTACTTCTGCTACCGCCGGAGTGAACCCCATGGACGCGAAGAGATCACGCGCCTCACGGAGCGGCACCTCCGATTCGGGGTTGCCGAGGGCGGCCAGGCAGCGGCCCTGCCCGAGCAGGGCGTAGGCGCGCTCGGGCACGTTCCCAAACTCCCTCCAGCGTCCGGCCGCCTCCGCGTAGAGGGTTGCCGCTTCGGCGTGGTCGCCGGAGTGCTCCGCAAGCTGGGCGCGGGCCGCGCAGCGGGCATGCTCGTGGAGCGGGTAGACGGGCTCCAGCACCTCGGCGAGCCGCCTCGCGAGCTCAGGATCGCCGGCAGCAAGCGCCGTCCGAACCATCGCGGCCAGCTGTCTGGCGAAGTAAGGCGTGTTGTGAGCGCCCGTCACCTGGTCGAGCTCCGCGAGGAGGGCGGACGTGCGCTCGGGCGCCACTGCAGCGAGCGCTTCGGCAGCAGGGCCGAATGCGAGCACGATCATTTCGGCGGTGCCGATCGCTCGCGCCGCTTCGATCAGCCACTCGGCTCCGTGACGCGGCGCGTCGGGTTCGCCGCGTGCGAGCCAGTTCGCAAACTCGACCACGCAGGGCTCGAACATCGCGTAAGCCTCGCCTCTCGCCTCTGCGGCGGCGACGAGGCGGCCGGCGCGCTCGAGCGCCTCCTCGGTGTGCCCGAGCTCTGCCAGCAGGCCGGGGCAGTTGCCGTTGAGCACCGCGACTGGCTCCGCGAGGCCGCGCTGCTCGCAGAAGGCGATGCCCTCCTCGAAGTCGGCGAGTGCGCGGGCGGGTCCTTGGAGCGGATAGCGGGCGAGAGCGAGGTTGTTGTGCAGGATGGCGGCGTCCCTCCCTACGCCCTGCTCGAGGAGCAGGCCGAGCGCCCGTTCCATATCGCCGAGGCCCTCGGCATCACCGAGCCAGACGCGCGCGTAGCCGCGGTAGCCGAGCGCACGTGCGGGCTCCGGCCGACCGAGCGTCTCCGCGACGGCGCGCGCACTGTCGGCGGCGGGAATCGCCTCGGCGTACGCGCCAACGATGGCGCGTGCGCTCGCGAGCTGCGCGTAGGCATCGACGAGCGCCGGCCCGGGCCCCTCCGGCTCGAGCAGCGCGACCGCCTCTGTAGCGAGCGCGAGCCACATGCCGCTGTCACCAAGTCGGAAGGCGACGCGCGAGCGGAGCTGGAGCGCGCGGGCAGCGGCTTCCGTCTCTCCGCGGGCACGAAGAGACGCAAGCGCATGATCGAGCGCCTCGGCCGCCTCGCGCGGCCGCCCGGCCTGCAAGGCGGCATCCGCCCAGCGGACGAGGAGCTGTGACCGCTCGGGATCGTCGGCCGGGGTAAGCTCGAGCGCCCTGGCGAGCCGTGCCTCAGCCTGAGCAGTATCGAGCCCGAGTGCCCGCTCGCCTGCGAGAGCCAGAAACCGGCGCGCCGGTTCGGCCAGCTCCTCGGTCTGTTTCGTGTCGCCTGCGGCTTCGGCGAGCTCGAACGCCTGCAGGTAGTGGTGTGCGAGCACCTCCGAATGGTCCTCCATACGCTCTCCCGCCCTGCGCTCGATCCAAGCCGCCGCTGCGCTGTGACGACGCGCCCGCTCGGCCCTCGGAATCTGTCCGTAGGCGACGTCGCGCACAAGCAGGTGCCAGAACGCGTACTCGCTCTCGCCTGCCATCGAGCTCGTTCGCGCCGAACGGACGAGTTCTTTCCGGGCGAGCTCGTGCAGAAGGAACTCGACCTCGTCGCGCTCGCGGCTTCCCATCTCGGCGACCGCCCCCGCCCAGAACACCTTGCCGATGACGGAGGCATCCTGGAGCAGGCTCTTTCGCTCAGGTGGGAGCGTGTCGAGACGAGCGGCGATGAGCGCCTGCACGGTTGCAGGCAGCGCCATCTCGACCGATCCGAGACCACGGTCTGCAAGCAGACGAACAAACTCCTCTGCGTAGAGCGGATTGCCGCCCGCCTGCTGGAGGATCGCCTCCTCGAGCTCGGGGTTCAGGTCCGTCGTAGTGATTAGGGAAGAGACGAGCTCCGCAGTCTCCTGGTCTGAGAGCGGTGAGAGGTTGATTGTGTGCGCGTTTCGCTGCCCCGCACCCCAGCCCGGCCGGCGCTCGTAGAGCTCGGGGCGTGCGGTGCAGATGATCAGGAGCGGCACGTCCTCCGACCACTCTGCGAGGTGCTCCAGAAATGCGAGGAGGGCCTCGTCCGCCCAATGGAGGTCCTCGAAGACGATGACCGTTTCCCGCGCTGCAGCGAGGCCCTCGAGGTAGCGGCGCCACGCCGTGAACGACTCCTGCCGCTCGGCCGGAGCAGCGGCTTCGATGCCGACGAGCGGGGCCAATCGTTGGATGAGCCACCGCCGCTCGGGCTCGTCCGGAGAGAGGGCCGCGTCTAGCTTCGCCACCGCCACTTCCGCCGAGTCCGACTCGAGGATCGCCGCTTCTCTCTTGACGATCTCCCCGAGCGCCCAGAATGTGATGCCTTCGCCGTAGGGGAGGCAGCGTCCCTGGCGCCAGCGGATGATCTCCGGCTTCGCGTCCATGTACGCGAAGAGCTCGGCGACCATGCGGCTCTTGCCGACACCGGGCTCGCCCACGATCGTCACGAGCTGCACCATCCGTCGTTGCAGGGCTCGCTCAAAGATCCCGATCAGCAGGGGCTTCTCGAGCTCGCGGCCGACGAACGGCGTCGCATGCTCGTGGAAGTCAGCGCCGAAGCGGATCCGGACGGCGTTGGCTCGCCACAAGGCAAGCGACTCCGCCTTCCCCTTCACCGAGACCGGTTCGAGCGGCTCGTATTCGAAGATGTGGCTGGTCGTCCGGTACGTCTGCTCGCCGACCGCGACCCCGTTTACCGGCGCCGCACTCTCGATACGGGCCGCAGTATTGACGACATCGCCGGTGACGAGCCCCTCGCCCCGCTCGGGCTGCGCTCCGACGGCTACCACTGCCTCGCCCGTGTTGATCCCGACCCGCACCCTGAGATCGAGTTCGGAGTCGGATTCGTTCAGCTCGGCGATGGCGTCGAGGATCCCAAGCCCGGCCCGCACGGCCCGTTCGGCATCGTCCTCGTGCGCCACAGGCGCGCCGAACGCGGCCATGACCGCGTCCCCGATGAACTTCTCAACCGTGCCGCCGTAGCGCTCGATCTCCTGCCGCAAGCGGGCGTGGTAGGGGCGGATGCGGGCGCGGACGTCCTCGGGGTCAGCGGCTTCCGAGGCGGCAGTGAAGCCGACGAGGTCGCAGAAGAGGACGGTCACGATCTTGCGCTCCTCCTGCACAGAGGCTGCCGGCTGTGCGGTCAGCGGTGCCGCGCAGAACGGGCAGAACGGGAACTCGCCGGGGAGTTCCTTACCGCACGAAGGGCAGGTCGGCACGCGCGCAGTTTATGGCGACTCGCGATGGCGACGGCTCCGCACACTCACGGATATTCAGATCACTCGGGCACCCCAGCGAGATCTCGCCCCAAGCGGATCTCGTCGCTCCGAATCCTGAAAATTGATGCATGCAGGCTGCGGGTACGGCCGAGCGACCCCCCGCTCAGGCGGAGCTGGATCGCAGCGCTGGCCGACGAGCCTCTAGCGACGAGAAACCTGCGGACCGGTAGCGTTTTGAACCCCCGGCGTGATTACGGCGCCGACGGGCCTCGCGCAGCCAGGCCATCGTGATCTCGGCGAAGTGCTGCAGCATGGGCGAGCCTTCGCTCAGGTAGCGCTTCGCCCCCTCGGTAGGCTAGCCTCCGAGTTGCGTACTCGGAGTTGTATGCCGGGTGACTGATGTTCCGGTCGCCCCGAGCCATGCCCCGGTTCTCCAGCGTTCGGCCGCTGCGGCGCGACGCCTGATCCTTCCGCTCGCGCTCGCTCAGTTCATCTGCAGCTTCGCGGGCTCGAACATGAACGTGATGATCACGGACATCAGCGAGGACCTGGACACGACCGTCAAGGGCGTGCAGACCGCGATCACGCTGTTCCTGGTGATCATGGCCGTCCTCATGATCCCGTGCAGCAAGCTGACCGAGCGCTGGGGCCGCAAGCGGTGCTTCACCTGGGGCCTGATGCTCTACGGCGCCGGAGCCCTGATCAGCGCGGTCTCGCCAAACCTCGGGGTGCTGATCCTCGGCAACTCGGTGCTCGAGGGCGTCGGCACAGCGCTCCTGATCCCGCCGGTCTACATCCTCGCCACGCTGTGGTTCACCGACCTCACGTCGCGCGCCTGGGCCTTCGGCGTGATCAGCGGGCTCGGGGGCATCGGTGCGGCGGCAGGGCCCCTGCTCGGAGGCTTGATCACCACGGCGATCAGCTGGCGTGCCGCGTTCATCTTCCAGGCCGTAGTCGTCGCGGTGATCGTGCTGCTGAGCCGCCGCCTCGAAGATCCGCTCAAGGCCGACCCGACCCGTCCGTTCGACGCGATCGGCGCGATCCTGTCGGCGGTCGGCATGTTCTGCATCGTCGTCGGGATCCTTCAGGCCGGCACCAACAACGCCCTGATGGCGATCCTCCTGGTGATCGGCGCGGCTTTCCTGCTGGCGTTCTTCCTCTTCATCCGCTCCCGAGAGCGGGCCGGGAAGGAGGCCCTGCTCTCCACCGGGCTGTTCAAGAACCGGACGTGCAACCTCGCGCTCATCACGCAGAACATCCAGTGGCTGGTGCTCCTGGGGACGTCGTTCGTCGTCTCGGTCTACCTGCAGGAGATTCGCGGCTACAGCGCGATCAAGACGGGCGTCGTCTTCACCGCGGCGACGCTCGGCATCCTCGCCTCCTCCCTCGCTGCCGAGCGACTCGCCAAGCGGTTCCCGCAGAAGACGCTGATCGTCACTGGCTTCCTCGTCACGATCGCCGGGATCGTGCTCCTGCTCGTGCTCGTCAGGGGCTCCGACAGCATCTGGGCATTCGTTCCCGGCCTGGCGCTCATCGGTCTCGGCGTCGGCGCGATGCTCACCCCCTCCGTGAACGTCGTCCAGTCGAGCTTCCCCGAGGAGCTGCAAGGCGAGATCTCGGGGCTGTCGCGGAGCGTCTCCAATCTCGGCTCGTCGTTCGGCACCGCAATCGCCGGCACCATCCTGGTCTCGGTCGTCGCCACCGGGACCACCGCGTACGCCTGGGCAATGGCGACGCTCGCCGTGATCGGGGTCATCGGGCTTGTGGCGGCCCTTTTACTTCCCTCCAGACCCAAACCACAGACCAGCCCCTAGCTCGCGCTCCTCGACAGCAACGGCCCCTGATTCGGGGGCCGTTGAGCCATGGAGCTAGCCGGGCTCGAACCGGCGACCTCCTGGGTGCGATCCAGGCGCTCTCCCAACTGAGCTATAGCCCCGGGGGAGGCGGAAGTGTAGCGAGCGCCCGCCGCGGCTACGGCTGCGCGGACGGGCCGCCGGGGCGGGTTGGCGCCGCCGGTGACTGGGCTGCTCTGCAGAACGCAGGGTCCTCCGCCTGCGGGATCACGCGCGGCTTGTCCTGCGCGTGGGGGATCGCAGCCCCGCCGATGAGGACACCGAGGACGAGCAGCCACAGCGCCGCCGTGACCCGCGCCCAGAACGGGTACGCACGATGCTCGCGCCTGGTCGGCGCAGGCGCCGACGGAGCGGTGGGGACGGCGTGCGCGACGAGAGCAGGATCGGCGAGCGCTGCGCGCGCCCGTACGCCGAGCTCCGGATCGACCAGGGCGAGCTCGGGGCTGATCGGCTCCCGCGACATACGCCGAGATTCTCGCTGAGCGGCGCCAACCCTCGCGCGCAAGGTCACGAGTCGGTGCCGGGGCGTCCACAACTCCGCTTAACGATGCGGAATCCGTGGTGCATGTCCCTTTCGGGCAGCTGGTGTCGGGCTCTTGCCGCGGATAGGACGGGCGGCGTCATCGACAAAGGAGGACCTGTGTACGGACGAGCGATCGTCATCGCCGGCCTTGCCACCGTCGCGCTCGCGAGCACGACTGCGCTTCCAGGCGCAAGCGCGAAAGCGGACGGAGCCATCGTCGCCTGCCAGAAGCCCGGCAAGGGCTTCCTGCGAGTCGTGCGCGACGCCTTGAATTGCAGGCGGGGCGAGCGCGTCGTGATGTGGAACCAGAACGGGCCGGCCGGCCCAGCCGGGCCGCAGGGGCCTGCTGGCCCGGCAGGCGCTCAGGGTGAGAAGGGCGACCCTGGTGAGCGAGGTCCGGCAGGTCCGGCAGGATCGGCCGGCTCTGTGGGCGCTCAGGGCCCGGCAGGCCCTACAGGTCCGGCCGGTCCAGCGGACGCGGCGTCGCTCGACGCGCTCGACGGTTCGGCGTGCACGCGCTTCGACGGCTCTGTCGGAGTGGTCGACGTCGTCGTGACGGCCGCCAACCTCGTGGAGATCCACTGCACCGCGAGCGGTCCGCCGCCTCCGCCTCCCTCGACGGGCGGGCTCGTGATCAACGAGATCGATTACGACCAGGTGGGAGCGGACACGGGCGGCTTCGTGGAGATCGCCAACACGGGCAGCTCGGCGGCGACGCTCGACGGCCTCGCGCTCGTCCTCGTCAACGGAGGCGACGGCACGGAGTACGCCCGCGCCGACCTGACGGGGACGCTGGCCGCGGGCGCGTATCTCTCGGTCGAGATCGAGGCTCAGAACGGCGCGCCGGACGGCGTCGCGCTCATCGCAACCTCGACTGGAGCGTTGCTCGACGCGTTCTCCTACGAAGGTGAGATCACGGCGGCGACGATCGGCGGGCAGACGTACGACCTCGTCGAGGGAGCTGCGCTCGCCGCCGAGGTCGCCGACTCGAACACGGTCGACGGTTCGCTCTCCCGCATCCCGGACCAGCAGGACACCAACAATGCGTCCGCCGACTGGGCATTCACTCAGACGAAGACGCCTGGCGCCGCGAACGTCGCAGCTCCGTAGAGGTCACGACGCTCCCGCGCTCGGCCGTCGACGCCGGGCGCGGGAGCGCTCGCGCCGGGCGAGACGCGCCTCGAGCTCGGCCAGCTCGCGCTCGAGCACGCGATAGCTCTCCCAGCGTTCGCGCGCGAGGCGGCCGTCGGCCAACGCTGCCTGGACTGCACAGCCGGGCTCGGTCTCATGGCGGCAGTCGGAGAAACGACACTGCGCCGCGAGCTCCACGATGTCCTCGAACGCCTCGGCCAGGCCGCCTTCGGCGAGCCAGAGATGCACCTCGCGCATGCCCGGGTTGTCGATGACGAGTCCGCCGCCCGGAAGCTGGACTAGCTGGCGGCGTGTCGTCGTGTGCCGGCCCGCGCCGTCGGCGCGGACGTCCGCGGTCGCCAGAAGGTCCTCGTCGCCGACGAGGGCGTTCACGAGTGTGGACTTGCCTGCGCCCGAGGGGCCGAGCAGGGCACCGGTGACCCCTGGCGCGAGGTACGAGCGGACGGTCTCGACACCGAGCCCGGCTTTCGTGGCGACGGCGTGAACCGGGATCTCGCCGCCGAGGCCTTCGAGCTCCGACGCAACCGCGCCGACCTCGGGCTCGAGGTCTGCCTTCGTCAGGACGATCACGGGTCGCGCACCGCTTTCGAGTGCCAGCGTCACGTACCGCTCGAGCAGGCGTCGGTCGAGCTCCTGCCCGAGCGGGATCGTCACGAAGACCAAGTCGACGTTCGCGGCGATGACCTGCTCGCGTGGCGTTCCGGACGCGGGATCGTGCGCGGCGCGTCGCGAGAAGACAGTTCGCCGTGGGAGCACGGCCTGGATTACGCCATCCGGATCCAGTGCAACCCAGTCGCCCACTACGGGCAGCTCGGCCACCGACGACTCTCTCCGCAGTCGAGGAGCGATCTTGGCACGGAGCTCTTCCTCCGCAGCCACAACGTCGTAGGCGCCCCGGTGCTGCACTGCAACCCGGCCTGGCACCAGCCCCTCATCGTGATGCGTCTCGAACGCAGCGCTCCAGTCGCCGTCCCAGCCGAGCGTCGCGAGGTCTGGCACGGCCTCATTGTCCCCGATGCCCGGAACGGGCCGGAGCGACCGCATGGCCCCCCGAACGGTGGTCTCATGAGTCCCCCTCCTGGTTGAAGACGGCCTGTTCCTACCAAACAGGCGTCACCTCGGGCGGCACGAGCTGGTGACGATCGGGTGACGAACGGGCGTGCGTGACTAAGTTGGCTCCATCTCGTCCCAGCCCTCATCGGACCCGCGGATCCGCGACGGGGTACGAGCTGCGCTTCCGCTTGCGCCGAGTCCCATTCTTTTCGGGCTCTCGTACGGTGTCCTTGCCGACGCCACTGGGATCGGCGCCGCCGCGGCGATCGTCATGTCCGCGACGACGTTCGCCGGAGCAGCGCAGTTCGCCTCGGCGTCGGTGCTCGACGCGGGTGGAACGGTTGCCGCGGCGGTCCTCGCCGCCGTGTTCCTGAACGCCCGCTACATCGCGATCAGCGTCACCGTCGCCTCGATCTTCCCGGGCGGAAAGGTCCGGCGGCTCTTCGAGTCGCAGGCCATCGTCGACGAGTCGTGGGCGCTTTCCGGCAGGCGCGGGACGTTCGAGTGGCCGATCCTCGTCGGGTCCGGCCTCGTCTTCTACGTGCTCTGGGTCGGGAGCACGGCGGTGGGAACGGCGATCGGAGGCGTGCTCGACGACCCGAACGCGCTCGGCCTCGATGCCGCGTTCGCGGCGCTCTTCCTGGCGCTGGCGGTCCCGTATCTGCGCGAGCGGCGAGCGCGCCAGGCGGCAGCGCTCGCGGCCGTCATAACGCTCGTGCTGATCCCGTTCACACCCGTAGGCGTTCCAATCATCGCCGCCTCGGCGGCCTGTCTACTGGGGGTTCGGCGCTGAGCGACGCCTGGATCGTCGTCGCGGTCGTCGGTCTCGCGACGATCGCGTTCAAGGCGGCAGGCCCGGTCGCGATCGGGCGTCGCTCGCTGCCTCCGCGCGTGCAGTCGTTCGTCGAGCTGCTCGCGCCGGTGATGTTGATCGCGCTGGTCGTAACGCAGACGTTTGGCGGCGACGAGGAGATCGAGGTCGACGCACGCGTTGTCGGAGTCGGCGCCGCGATCGTCGCGATTGCGCTTCGCGCGCACGTCATCGTGGCGATGGCGGTCGCCGCGCTCGTGACGGCGCTCGTCAGGCTCGCGGCTTAGGCGCGTTGCCCCGCCAGAACACCGCCGCAGCCGCGATCGCCTCTGCGGCGAGGCTCGCGAGCCCGATGACGAGCAGCCACAGTCGAAAGTGCCGCATGTATCGAAGGATCGGCTTTCGAACGTCGTGACTTGAGATCATCCTGGCGGGCGGAAGACCGCAAACGGGTCAGTGACCTCGAGCTGGCGCGCGCGGAACCGGTACAGCTCCGCGGGCCGCCCGCCGGCCGGGCCGTGGGCGCGCTGCTTGCCGACGGCCTCGATCGCCCCACGCCTTACGAGCACGCGCTTGAGGTTCGTCGCCGAGACCTCGTAGCCGAGGGCCGCCTCGTAGACGTCACGGAGCTCGGCGAGCGTGAACGTCTCCGGCGCGAGCGCGAAGCCGATGTTCGAGTAGGAGAGCTTCGCGCGGAGGCGGTCTCGCCCGGCAAGGACGATGGAGCCGTGGTCGAACGCGGTCTGGGGCAACGCGTCGACGGGGTGCCAGCGCGTGTCCTCGGGGATGCGGGGATCCATGCCGAGCGGCACAAGGCCCAGGTATGCCGTCGCGAGCTCCCAGTGCTCGGGATGTCGCGCCGGATCGCTCCACGTCCCGAGCTGCTCCAGGTGCGAGACCTCCCGGACGTCCACCTTCGTGGCGAGGTGCCGAAGGATCGAGCTCTCGAGGGTCTCGGCCGTGGCGAGCGTTCCTCCCGGGAGCGCCCATGCCCCCGAGAACGGCTCGCGTGCTCGCTCCCAGAGGAGCACCGAGAGCGCGGAGTCGCGCACCTGGAACACCGACGCGAGGGCGACGTGCGCGGGAGAGAGGGGCTGGGTGCTAGACTCGGTCACGAGGTTATCGACTCAGAGGCGAAAACTATCATGAGCGATCCGACATACGCACCCCGCGACGAGCTTTCCCTCGTCGTCGTTGGCGGCGGGGTAGCGGGGCTCTTCGCGGCGTTGTGTGCTGCCTCCGAGGGTGAGGTGCTCGTCCTGACCAAGGGACCGCTGCTCGCCTCGACGAGCCTGCTCGCCCAGGGGGGCATTGCCGCCGCCGTGGGTGAGGACGACAGTCCGGAGCTCCACGCCGAGGACACGCTTCGCACCGGCCGAGGCATCAGTCGGCCGAGCGCGGTCGCGGTGTTGACGGAGGAGGCGCCCGCGCGCATCCGCGACCTCGTCGAGCTCGGAGTCGAGTTCGACGACGGGCTCGGGCTCGAAGGCGGCCACAGCACGCGACGTGTCGTGCATGCGGGTGGCGCAGCAACCGGAGATCGCGTCGCCCGCAAGCTCGCCGAACGCGTCCTCGCGCATCCGCGCATACAGGTCGCAGAGGGCGAGCGGATGGTGTCCGTCTGGCACGACGGCGACCGCTGCGTCGGGGTAGTGACGGACCGGCGGACGGTCGCTGCGCGCGCGACGCTTCTCTCGACGGGCGGAGCCGCAGCGCTGTGGGAACGGACCACAAACCCGGCGGGTGCAGTCGGAGAAGGGATGGCAGCCGCATATCGGGCGGGCGCGGTGCTCGCCGATCTCGAATTCGTCCAATTCCACCCGACAACGCTCGTGGACTCCTCGCTCCTGCTCTCGGAGGCGCTCCGCGGCGAGGGCGCCCTCCTGCTCGACGAGGAGGGGAACCGCTTCACCGACGAGCTCGCCCCGCGCGACGTCGTCGCGCGAGAGATCGCGGCGCGCGGAACAGTGGTGCTCGACCTGCGTGCGATCGACCGCGCGCGCTTCCCGGCGCTCATGGGCAGTCTGGTCGACCAGGGCTACGACCCCGCGCTCACGCCGATCCCGGTTGCGCCCGCGGCGCACTACACCGTCGGCGGAGTCCTCACGGATCTCGACGGGCGCAGCGAGCTCCCCGGTCTCTACGCAGCCGGCGAGTGCGCCGCAACGGGCGTCCACGGCGCGAACCGGCTTGCCTCCAACTCGCTCCTCGAGTGCCTGGTGTTCGGGCGGCGGGCAGCGCTCGCCGCGCTCCAGGAGCCCGGCTTGCCGAGTCGCCTCCCGCAGATCCCGCGGTCGCCCGAGGCCGAGCCGGTCACTCCCGAGCTCCGCTTGGCTCTCTGGCGTGACTGCGGACTCATCCGCGAAGCGGCCGGGCTCGAGAGCCTTCTCGATGCCCCGCACCTCCTGACGAGGCTCGTGGCCGAGTCCGCACTCGCGCGTGAGGAGAGCCGTGGCTCGCACTTCCGCTCGGACTTCCCGTCCGAGAGCGAGGCGTTCGAGCGACACGTAGTCCTGCGACCGGGCTCAGCGCCTGCGCTCCAGACATGGCAGTAGCGACCGACACCGTCGAGCGGATCGTCCACGCGGCCCTCGCCGAGGACATCGGCGCCGGTGACGTGACGACGGAGGCAATAGTCCCGGAGGACGCCGTCGGAGCGGCCGCGCTTCTCGTGAAGGAGCCGGGCGTCGTCTGCGGGCTGGTCGTCGCCGAGACCGTCTTTCGGGCGCTCGACCCCGAGATCCAATTCGAGGCGTTCGTCGCGGATGGCGAGGTTGTCGAAGCGCCCGCCGTCGTCGCGCGCGTCACCGGCTCCGAGCGCGCGATCCTCACCGGTGAGCGGGTCGCGCTGAACTTCCTCGGCCGGCTCTCCGGCATCGCGACGCTCACGCGGCGCTATGTGAACTCCGTCGAAAACACGGACGTGGCCGTGCTCGATACGCGCAAGACGACTCCCGGCCTCCGTGCGCTCGAGAAGCATGCCGTCGCCTCCGGTGGCGGCACGAACCATCGCTTCGGGCTCGACGATGCCGTGCTCATCAAAGACAACCACCTTCGGGCCGCGGGCTCGATCTCGGCCGCCGTCGAGCTCATACGAGACGCAAAAGACCTGCCGGTCGAGGTCGAGTGCGACACGCTCGAGCAGGTCGCAGAGGCGCTCGATGCCGGAGTCGAGGCGATTCTTCTCGACAACATGACGCTCGACGAGCTGCGCGAGGCCGTCGCGCTCACGCGCGGCCGTGCCAGGCTCGAAGCCTCGGGCGGCGTCACCCTCGACACCATCCGGGCGATCGCGGAGACCGGCGTCGACGAGATCTCAGTCGGCGCGCTCACGCACGCCGCCCGCTCACTCGACGTCTCACTGGAGTTACGCGGGGTAACCCATGGTCCCCCCGCGCGCCCCCTCCTCTAGAAAGGCGAAAAGCAGCATGACCACCGCACAGATCACATCCATGCAAGAGGAGATCCGCGCGCTCGCCGCCGAGCGGGACGCGGTGATCCTCGCCCACAACTACCAGGTGCCCGAGGTGCAGGACGTGGCCGATTTCGTCGGCGACTCGCTCGGGCTCTCGCGCGAGGCCGCAGCGACGGGCGCCGAGTCGATCGTCTTCTGCGGTGTCCATTTCATGGCCGAGACCGCGGTGATCCTGAGCCCGCAGAAGACCGTCCTCATCCCCGACCTCGATGCCGGCTGCTCGCTCGCCGCGTCGATCACGGCGGATCAGCTCCGGGCGTGGAAGGCCGAGAACCCCGGCGCGGTCGTCGTCTCGTATGTGAACACGAGCGCCGAGGTGAAGGCGGAGAGCGACTACTGCTGCACGTCCGGCAACGCAAGGGGCGTCATCGAGTCGATCCCGGAGGACACGGAGATCCTGTTCCTCCCGGACATGTTCCTCGGACTCTGGCTCGAGAAGGTCACCGGCCGCAAGCTCCGCATCTGGATGGGCGAGTGCCACGTCCACGCGGGGATCCGGCCGCAGGACATCACCCGCTGGCAGGCCGACGCGCCCGACGCCGAGTTCCTCGTCCACCCGGAGTGCGGCTGTGCGAGCCAGTGCATGGCGTTCGGCAACGAGAAGACGCACATCCTCTCGACCGAGGGGATGATCAACTTCGCGAAGTCGTCGCCGAAGAAGCGCTTCCTCATCGCCACCGAGACCGGGATCATCCACCGGCTCGCGAAGGAGGCTCCGGAGAAGCGGTTCGAGGCCGTCTCGGAGAAGGCGATCTGCCGCTACATGAAGATGATCACGCTTCCGAAGCTCCGCGACTCGCTACGCGACTGGAAGTACGAGGTCACGGTTCCCGACGACATCGCGGCGCGGGCTCGAGGCGCGATCGACCGGATGGTTGCGATCTCCTAGGCAGCGCGAACCGAATGCACCGGCGGCAGGTTCGTCGCCGCGGTGAACCACGTCTTGCCGGCATCTCCGGAGCCGAACACGTCGCCCGACGTCGCGCCGAAGTAGAGGCTCATCTTCGGCCCCGCTCCCTCGCCGCAGAACGCCTGCCGCAGGATCGTCAGGTAGGCGTCCTCGGCAGGGAGCCCGTCGCCGCGCTCGATCCAGCTCGCGCCGGCATCACGCGTCTCATAGACCCGCACCTTTCCCTCGGGCGTCGTGCGGTCCATGTCCGCGACGAGCGGGATGACGTACGCGCTGTCGGGGTCCTCCGGGTCGAGGACCATCGGGAAGCCGAAGTCGGACGGCAGTCCGTCCGCGATCGAGGTCCAGCTCTCGCCGGCGTCGTCTGAGCGGTAGACGCCGCCATGGAACTGCATGAACAGGCGCTCCGGTTGTGTCGGCGCGCGGTGCATGTTGTGGACGCAGAGG
The DNA here is from genome assembly GCA_963723695.1 of uncultured Gaiellaceae bacterium. GTDB lineage: Bacteria > Actinomycetota > Thermoleophilia > Gaiellales > Gaiellaceae > GMQP-bins7. The sequence continues at coordinate 26,751 of CAVRRU010000009.1, forward strand.
TCGATCGTGTCCTCCCGCGCCTCCTCGGGCATGTAGCGCGGGTAGAGGCCCTTGTTTCCGTGGCGCCAGGTCTTGCCGCCGTCATCGGAGAGCCAGACCCCGACGGCCGAGATGGCAAGCGCAATCCGGGACGGGTCGCCCGGCCAGGTCGCGATCGAGTGCATGCACAAACCACCGGCGCCGGGGCTCCAGTCGGGCCGGGTCGGCTGCTCCCAGAACGCCTTGTTGAGCTCCCAGTTCTCGCCTCCGTCGCGACTCTCGAAGAGGACACCCGGATCGCCGCCGGCGTAGAGCAAGCCGTCCTCCTCGCCGGACGTGACGCTCCAGAGCCGGGTCATCGCCTTCTCGGTACCTTCGGGCAGCTCGATGCCTTCGGACTGCCGCCACTCGCCCGAGAGGTCGTCCGAGTAGAAGAGCTTCGGCCCGTAGAACGCGGAGGTCACTGCCGCGAACGTGCGCCCGCTGCGGGAGTCGCGCATTGCGAACTCGACCGGCTCGCCGGCGAACGCGCGCGAGGTCACCCCGAAGGGCTTGCCTGCCTTTCCCTCGAGGACGAACAGGCCTTTCTTGGTTCCGACCAGCAGCTCCGTCATCTCATCCTCCCGAGATCGCGGGGAGAACGTGCAGCCGGTCCTGGGCGCCGACCGAGGTGTCCTCCCGTCCGTGGTCCTTGTTCACGAAGACGTTGATGTGCTCGCGGATCAATCCGCGCTCGTCGAGGATCCACCCCCGTACGTCCGGATGCTCGCGCTCGAGCGCCTGCAGCACCTCGCCGACCGTCAGTCCCTCGAGCTCGAGCTCGCGCTTCCCGCCACAGAGCTCGGAGAGCGGTGCCCGGAGCCTCACCGTCGCCATGCGCCGATCCTAGATCGCATCACCGCTTGGACGACGAACGACACGCGAACTAATCGACCGACAGCTCGAGAACGGCGTGCGGCGCGCCGTAGTCGGCGAGCATGTCGAGGAACGGTTGGGGCGGGAGGGCCTCCGGGCCGAGCACGCCCGCGCCCTTCCAGTCGTCGCTTGCAAGGAGCTCGAGCGCGATGACCGGGTTGATCGCCGTCTGCCAGACGACCGCCTGCGAGCCGTACTCGCGCATCGTCGTCTCGTTGTCGGCGACGTGGTACAGGTACGTCTTCCGCGGCTGCCCATCCTTGCCGAGGCCCGTGACGAGCGTGCCGGCGCAGGTCTTGCCGGTCATCCGCGCGCCGAGGGTTGCCGGGTCGGGGAGAGCGGCCGCGACGACGTCACGCGGGGCGACCTCGACGCCCTTCACCATCATCCTCTCCTTCGAGTCGAGTCCGAGCCTGTGAAGGGTCTTGAGCACCTCGATGAACTCGTCGCCGAGCCCGTACTTGAACGTGACACGCCTGCAGTCGATCCAACGCGGCACGAGGAGCACCTCCTCGTGCTCGACGTTCACGCACTCGACGGGGCCGATCCCCTCCGGGAAGTCGAACACCTCCGGCTCGGAGAACGGCGCCGTGGTGAACCAGCCACGATCCCGCTCCCAGATCACCGGCGGGTTCAGGCACTCCTCGATCGTCGTCCAGATCGAGAAGTTGGGGGCGAAGTCGTAGCTCTCCACGACGAGGTTCGCGCCGTCGCGGATCCCGATCGCATCGATCTCGGAGAAGAGCTCGTCGGCCGCGTAGCGGGCGAAGACGTCGGCGGCGCCCGGCTCGATTCCGATTCCGACGAGCGCGAGCAGGCCCTTCTCCTCCCACGCCTGAGCCCGCTCGAACTGGTAGTCGCCGAGCTTCACGCCGACCTCCTCGAACGGCTTCGTCGGATGTGGCTCGGAGAGCGTCATCGCCATGTCGAGGTACGTGACACCGGTCTCGAAGCAGGCGTCGAAGATCGGGACGTTGAAGAGCGGGTCGACGGAGTTGAGGACGGCGTCGGCGCGGATCTCGCGGATCATCGCGACGACCGACTCGTTGCTCGAGGCGTCGATGGGATGGGCGCTGAAGCGCCCGTCGTCGAGCGCCGTTACGAGGCTCTCCGGACGCGACGCGTCGTAGTCGGCGAGCGCGCAGTGGTCGAAGAACGAGCGCTGTGTGGCGATCCGGGCGAAGGCCGAGCCTACGCCCCCGGTTCCGACGACGAGAATCCGCACGGCGGCCCGGTTCTACACGAAGCGCCAGTTGTCGCGATGCTGGCGCCAGCGTTACGCTCCTCCGAGATTCCCGGATCGGAGGTTCGCGTGAGCGTTGCGGTGACACAGCAGAAGCAGTTCATCGCCGGTGAGTTCGTCGAGTCGGAGTCCGGCGCGACGATGGAGGTGCTGAACCCGGCGACCGGCGAGGTGATCGCCGAGGTCCCGCGAGGAACGGCCGAGGACGTCGGCCACGCCGTCAGCGCCGCAAAGACGGCCTGGAGCGAGTGGCAGTCGAAGACGCCGAAGGACCGCATGGAGCTCCTGTTGAAGCTGGCCGACGTCATCGACGAGAACGCCGAGGAGCTCGCGCGGCTCGAGTCGCTCAACGTCGGGAAGCCGTGGTGGGTGGCCGTGGACGAGCCCGGCGCCATGTCGGACTGCCTCCGCTTCTTCGCCGGCGCAGCGCGCAACCTCGAGGGCAAGTCCGCGGCCGAGTACGTCGAGGGGTACACGTCGATGATCCGCCGCGAGCCGCTCGGAATCGTCGCGGGTATCTGCCCGTGGAACTACCCGCTCTACATGGCCATCTGGAAGATCGGCCCGGCGCTGGCGGCCGGCAACGTCCAGATCCTCAAGCCGGCGGAGCAGACGCCCCTCACGCTTCTCCGCCTCATGGAGCTCGCCCAGGAGGCGATTCCCCCCGGCGTCCTGCAGGTCGTGACCGGCGAGGGCATCCCGGCAGGCGATGCGCTCGTGCGTCATCCGGACGTTCGCCTCGTCTCGCTCACCGGCGACACCGCGACGGGCAAGATCATCGCGAAGAACGCAGCGGACACCGTGAAGCGGCTTCATCTCGAGCTCGGTGGCAAGGCGCCCATGGTCGTCCTCGACGACGCCGACCCGGCCACGGTCGCGGAGGCCGTCAAGATCGGCGGCTACTTCAACTCCGGCCAGGACTGCACGGCTTCCTCGCGCATCCTCGTGTCGAAGGGGATCTACGACGACGTGCTCTCGCAGGCCGTCAAGGCGGTCGAGGGGATGAGCGTCGGCGATCCCTCCACCGATGACGAGATCGAGATGGGCCCGGTCATCTCGCAGGACCAGCAGGAGCGCGTCATCGGCTTTCTCGAGCGCGCCACCGCGGCGAAGGCCACGGTGGTCACCGGCGGCGAGGTCATGGGCGACCGCGGCTTCTTCGTCAAGCCGACGATCGTCACCGACGTGGGGCAGGACGCCGAGATCGTCCAGAACGAGGTGTTCGGCCCGGTCGTCACCGTGCAGCCGTTCGCCTCGGACGACGATGCTATCGAGATGGCGAACGGAGTCCGCTACGGCCTCGCGGCCTCGGTCTTCTCCGAGAACGTCGGGAGGGCGATGAAGGTCGCGGCGAGGCTCGATTTCGGAACCGTCTGGATCAACGAGCACCTGTTCCCGCTCACGCCCGAGATGCCACACGGCGGCTTCAAGGAGTCGGGCTACGGCAAGGACATGTCGATCTACTCGATGGAGGAGTACACCCGGGTCAAGCACGTGGTCGTGAAGCTCGCCGAATGACGGCGACGCCAGGGGACGAACACCGCCCTACGGCCTCGACACCTGGGCGTTACGCTCGCCAGGTGACTGCGACCGCGGACATCCGCTTGGAGCAGGTCGTCAAGCGGTTCGATGACACGGTCGCCGTCGCCGGGATCTCGGTCGAGATCCCGCGCGGCTCGTTCTTCGCGATGCTCGGCCCTTCCGGGTGCGGGAAGACGACGACGCTGCGGATGATCGGCGGCTTCGACGAGCCGACCGAGGGCCGGATCTTCCTCGGCGACGACGACGTCGTCGGCCTGCCGCCGTACAAGCGGGACGTCAACACGGTGTTCCAGAGCTACGCGCTGTTCCCGCACATGACGATCGAGGACAACGTCGGCTTCGGGCTCGAGCGCAAGGGAGTCGAGAAGCAGCAACGGAGAGGCCGGGTCGCCGAAATGCTCGAGCTGGTCGGCCTCACCGGGTTCGCGAAACGCAAGCCGAAGCAGCTCTCGGGCGGCCAGCAGCAGCGCGTCGCGCTGGCGCGTGCCCTCGTGAATCACCCGCGGGTGCTCTTGCTCGACGAGCCCCTCGGCGCGCTCGACCTGAAGCTGCGCAAACAGATGCAACTCGAGCTGAAGCGGATACAGCACGAGGTCGGCATCACATTCGTCCACGTCACGCACGACCAGGAAGAGGCGATGACGATGGCCGACACGATCGCGGTGATGAACGCCGGGCGGATCGAGCAGCTCGGCCCGCCGACCGAGCTGTACGAGCATCCCGCGACGGCGTTCGTCGCCGGTTTCCTCGGGGTCTCGAATCTCCTCCGCGGAAGGGTGGCGGAGCCAGGTTTGATCCGGCTAGACGACGGAACCGTCGTCCGCGCGACCGTGAACGGACGCACCGGCGAGGTGGCCGCGGGCGTGAGGCCCGAGAAGATCACCATCGGTGCGGGCGGCGGTGCGAACGAGCTTCCGGGGACCATCTCGGAGACCGCTTACATCGGCGTGGCGACACAGGTAGTCGTCCGCACGAGCGCGGGCATCGTGCAGGTGTTCGCGCAAAACATGGACGCGGGAGGGCGCGTGCCCGCTCCGGGAACGAATGTCGTCTTGAGCTGGTCGCCGGAGTCGACGTTCGTCGTCGACCGCGACGGCTCCGCGAGTGAGGAGGAGGACGCATGAACCCACGGCTGACCCGACAGGAGCTTCTGCGGCGCGGGGCCGCCGGCGGCGCGCTTCTTGCCTTCCCGACAATCCTCGCCGCGTGCGGTGGGGGAGACGGTGGCGGCGACGCGGACGGCGGAGAGCTGAAGACCGTCCTCAACTTCGCGAACTGGCCGCTCTACATCGATGTCGACAAACCGACGACGCTCGACAAGTTCGCGCAGCAGTCGAAGATCAAGGTGAACTACTTCGAGGAGATCAACGACAACGCCGAGTACTTCGCGAAGGTGCAGGGGCCGCTCTCGCAGGGGAACGGCATCGACCGGGACATCTTCGTCTTCACGGACAACTCCCGCTTCCCGGGGCTGCTCGTCAACGAAGGCTGGGTCCAGGAGCTCGACAAGGAGCTCATCCCGAACATCGACAACCTCGTCGACGCGCAGGCGAGCCCGCCGTTCGACCCGGACCGCTCGTACTCGCTGCCCTGGCAGTCGGGCATGACCGGCATCGCGTGGAACGAGGACGTCACCGGCCCCGTCACCTCGATGCAGCAGCTGCTCGAGGATCCGAAGCTCAAGGGGAAAGTGACGCTGCTGCAGGAGATGGCCGACTCCGTCGGGCTCGTGATGCTCCAGGCCGGCGACGACCCCGGCTCGGTCACCGACGACACCTTCGACAACGCGATCGCGACGGTGCAGAAGGCGGTCGACTCGGGTCAGATTCGGCGGTTCACGGGGAACGACTACGCGCAGCCGCTGACAAAGGGTGACCTCGCCGCTGCCGTCGCGTGGTCGGGCGACGTCGTGCAGCTCCTCGCGTCGAATCCCAAGCTCAAATGGGCGATCCCGGAGTCGGGCGGGATGATCTGGACGGACAACATGCTCATTCCCACCGGCGGGAGCGTCCCGACCGCGTCGACGTACATGAACTTCGTATACGACCCGGTCATCGCGGCCCAGATCGCTGCGTACATCAACTACGTGACGCCGGTCAAGGGAGCGAAGGAGGAGCTCGCGAAGACCGACCCGGAGACGGCGTCGAACCCGCTGATCTTCCCGGACGACGACACGCTGTCGCAGGTGAAGCAGTTCGACTCGGTCGCGCTCGACAACGAGGAGTACATCACCCTCTGGCAAGGGGTCCTCGGGCAGTAGGGCGAGATATACCTCGCCCCTACGAGGACGCGCATGGGCTCGTTCTTCCATCGCCACCCAGGGCTGACGCCCTACCTCCTGCTCGCGCCGGGGCTGCTCTGGCTCGCGGTCTTCTTCCTCGTCCCGCTCGTCTTCCTCGGCTATCAGTCGCTGCAGTCGGGGATCTTTCCGAACTTCGAGTTCACCTGGGAGTTCTCGAACTTCACCGAGGCGTTCTCGGATTACCGGACGCAACTCGGTCGCTCGTTCCTCTACGCGGGCATCGCCACGACTGCCGCGCTCCTCCTCGCGTACCCGCTCGTCTACTGGATCGCGTTCCGGGCAGGGCCGTGGCGTAACTTCTTCCTGCTCCTCATCGTCGCGCCGTTCTTCGTCACGTACCTGATCCGCACGCTCGCGTGGCTGAACATCCTCGCCGACGAGGGGCCTGTCGTCGGAGCCTTGCGGACGCTGCACATCCTCGACGAGGATGGCCGCCTGCTCGCGACGACGTTCGCGGTCATCGCGGGCATCACTTACAACTTCCTGCCGTTCATGGCGCTGCCGATCTACGTCTCGCTCGAGCAGATCGAACCGCGCCTGCTGGAGGCCGCGAAGGATCTCTACGCCACGCCGACCCAGGCCTTCCTGCGGGTGACACTCCCGCTGTCAGCCCCGGGCATTGTCGCCGGGACGCTGCTCACCTTCATCCCGGCCGCCGGCGACTTCATCAACGCCGAGCTCCTTGGGACACCGAACCAGGCGATGATCGGCAACGTCATCCAGGCGAAGTTCCTCGAGTCGCTCGACTACCCGACCGCGGCGTCGCTCTCCTTCATCCTCATGGCGACGATCCTCGCCGCGCTCCTCGTGTACGCGAAGATCGTGGGCACGGAGAAGCTCACAGGATGAGCAACGCTCGCCTTCGGCTCGCGTTCGCCAGCAGACATGTGAACGGAAACCATGTTTCCTCCTGCGAACCCCGCTTCTTCCTGAGAGCGTGGGGAACCTCCCGGTTCCCCACACCCCTCCCCGCTCATCGACCAAGGACCGGTCGATGAGCGTCGCCGCCGAGTCCGCGCCGGTGCGCTCCCGCCTCAGCGCTTCGGCCCGCGCGTGGCGGTTCGTGAAGCACCACTCGCTGACCGTCTACGCGGTCCTCGTCTGCCTCTACCTGATGCTGCCGATCGCAGTCGTGATCCTCTTCTCGTTCAACGCTCCGAGCGGCCGCTTCAACTACGTGTGGGAAGGGTTTACGTTCGACAACTGGCTCGACTGGAACTCGGTGCTCGGGATCCAGGACGCCCTCGTGACCTCGCTCCAGGTGGGCCTGCTGGCCACGCTCCTCGCGACGGTGCTCGGGACGCTGATGGCGATGGGGATCGTCCGCTACCAGTACCGCGGGCGAGGGACCACGAACCTCCTCGTATTCCTGCCGATGTCGACGCCCGAGATCGTCCTCGGCGCCTCACTGCTCACGCTGTTCCTGAACACGACGACGATCTTCCAGCTCGGCTTCGGGACGATCTTCATCGCTCACGTGATGTTCATCGTCAGCTTCATCGTCGTCACGGTGAAGGCACGGCTCATCGGGTTCGACCGGCACCTCGAGGAGGCGGCGATGGACCTCGGCGCGAACGAGGTGACGACGTTCCGCAAGATCACACTGCCACTCCTCGCGCCCGCGATGCTCGCCGCCGCGCTGCTCGGCTTCGCGCTCTCGATCGACGACTTCGTCATCACGTACTTCGTCGCCGGAGGCACGCAGACGTTCCCGGTGTTCGTGTGGGGCATCGCGCGGGTGTCCGTGCCGCCGCAGGTGAACGTCGTCGCGAGCGCGATCTTTCTCATTGCGATAGCCATCGCCCTGGGTAACGTGATCTGGCAGTACCGGCAGGCCCGCCGTACGCGAGGAGCCACGTGACGACGACAGCAACGACGCAGGCCGACCTCCAGCAGCTCGCGAAGGAGCATCTCTGGATGCACTTCACGCGCATGGGCGAGTACGCGGCCGCAGACGTCCCGATCATCGTCCGCGGAGACGGCTGCTACCTCGAGGACGCGAACGGGAGGCGCTACCTGGACGCGCTTGGCCGGCCTCTTCTCGGTGAACATCGGCTACTCGTTCGGCGAGGAGATCGGCCAGGCGGCGCTCGAGCAGATGCGCGAGTTGCCCTTCTACACGAACTGGTCGTACGCGCACCCGCGCGCCATCGAGCTCGCGGCGGAGGTGGCGTCGCTCGCTCCCGGCGACCTCAACCGCGTGTTCTTCTGCTCGGGCGGCTCGGAGGCCGTCGAGTCCGCGTGGAAGCTCGCCCGCCAGTACTACTCGGTGCGCGGGGGGCGAAAGCTGCAGGCTCCGGCTGAGACGCGTCATGACGAGCACGCCGCGGCCATGCATGCTCCGCAGCACCGCTACAAGGCGATCGCCCGGCACATCGCATACCACGGGACGACGATGGGAGCGCTGTCGATCAACGGGATACCCGCGATCCGGATGCCGTTCGAGCCGCTCCTCTCCGAGGTGCGGCACGTCTCGAACACGAATCGCTATCACCGCCCACCCGAGGAGACCGAAGAGGAGTTCACGCGCTTCCTGCTCGACGAGCTCGAGCGGGCGATCCTCGCGATGGGCCCCGAGACGGTCTGTCTCGTGCACATGGAGCCGGTGCAGAACGCCGGCGGGTGCTTCACGCCGCCCGAGGGCTACTGGCGTGGCGTGCGGGAGATCTGCGACCGCTTCGACATCCTGCTCTCGGCCGACGAGGTCATCACCGCGTTCGGCCGGGTCGGTTACTGGTTCGGCTCCGAGCGCTACGACATCCGCCCGGACATCGTCACGAGTGCGAAGGGTCTCTCCTCCTCGTACGCGGCGATCGGCGCCGTCATCGCGAGCGATCGGGTGATGGAGGCGTTCACGGGCGAGACGTCGATGTTCTCGCACGGGATCACGTTCGGCGGCCACCCCGTCATGTGCGCGATCGCGCTGAAGAACATCGAGATCATGAAGCGCGAGGGGATCGTCGAACACGTCCGCACGACCGAGGACGTTTTCCGCTCGACGCTCGCGCAGCTCCTCGACATCCCGATCGTCGGCGACCTGCGCGGGACAGGTTTCTTCTATGCGATCGAGCTCGTGAAGGACAAGGACACGCGCGAGACCTTCTCGGACGAGGAGTGCGAGAAGCTCCTGCGCGGCTATCTCTCGAACGCGCTCTTCGAGGCGGGGCTGATCTGCCGGGCCGACGATCGCGGCGACCCGGTGATCCAGATCTCGCCGCCGCTCGTCGCCGGTCAGGCGGAGTTCGACGAGATCACGTCGATCCTCGGCGAGGTGCTGACCGAGGCGACGTCACTGATGCGCCCGTAGGCGCTAGTCGTCGCGGGCGCAGCGGAAGCCCGCGAAGGCCTCACGGCGCTCCGGGCTCTCCCAGCGGCGGAACGACGTGCGCGCAACGAGTGCGTCAGTCGCCCACGAGCCTCCTCGCAGCACCCGGACGTCGTCGCCGAAGTTCACCTCGGAGCACTCCGGGTACGGGAAGGGCAAGAAGCCCGGGTAGGGCTGGAACGTCGAGGACGTCCACTCCCAGACGTCACCGGCCATCTGGACGCAGCCGACCGGGCTGACGCCGCCCGCGTACGAGCCGGCGGGAGCGGGGGAGAAGCGGCGGCGGTCGAGGCTCGCCTCGAAGCCCATCCACGCCTGGCCCCACGGGTACCGGAACTTGCCCTCGTGATCGTGCCAGCCTGCCGCGCGCTCCCACTCGATCTCCGTCGGAAGGCGCTTGCCTGCCCAGCGTGCGTATGCCTCCGCCTCGTAGAAGGAGACGTGCTGCACGGGCTCCCACGGCGTGATCGGCTCGCGCTTCCCGAAGCGCACCCGCTCCCAGCCGTAGGCCGACCGCACCCAGTAGAGGGGCGCCCTCACGTCCTCCCGGTCGCGCCACGCCCAGCCCGCATCGCTCCAGTTCTTGTGCGAGCGGTACCCGCGGCTGTCCACGAACTCCGCGAACTCGCCGTTCGTCACCGGCGCGCGGTCGATCCGGAACGGCGGCAGCTCGACCTCGTGCGCCTCGAGCTCGTTGTCGTACGCCCAGTGCTCGTACATGGCGCCCACGGTGAACGTTCCTCCCGGAACCTCGATCTCGTCCGGGCCGCCGGGCGCGCGGTCGGGAGCCGCTCCGTCCGTCACTGGATACCCGACCTGCGTACGGCCCTGCAGCGCCTCGAGCATCGCCTCTTGCGACTGCAGCTCGTTCTGGAGGACGAGCCCGAAGACGAAGCCCTTGCGAATCAAGACATCGGGCGCGTCGAGGTCGATGTGCTCGAGGAGGTCGAGCGATCGCTCGCGTACATCGGACGCGTACGCCTTCACGGCGGACGGCTGCAGCGTCGGCAGCTTCGTACCGTTCGAGCGCTCGCGCCTGAACGCGTCGTACACGTGGTCGTGTGTGTCGGGGATGGGCCGCGCGCCGCCCACCGTCCTGAGGATCCAAAGCTCCTCGAAGCGAGCGATGTGCGCATAGCTCCAGACGAGCGGTGGGATCCGCGGTGAGGAGTTCGTCGCCATCGCCTCGTCGGAGACGGGCGCGAGCAGCTCTTCCGTCGCCTCACGGCCGCGCTCGAGCTCGCGACGGATCTCGAGGCGAGTTTCCACCCTCTCACTGTTGCGGAAGAGTCGGCTGTTGGCCAAGGACCGAAAGGGGGACGTTGGAGAGGCGTCGACCTTGCGCAAGAGAGGAGATTCGCGAGTGCGAATCTCCTCTCGCGCGTAGATCCCTAAAGGCGGCTGCTTCGCAGCCGCGGCGCTGCGATCCTTTACCCTACGCGGCTCGCGATTCGGAGAGAGGAGCAGGGTGGAATGAGTGAGAGCCAGAACGGCGCGGTCGTCGTCGCCCACGACGTGACGCGCCGCTACGGGGAAGGCGACACCGCCGTCGATGCCCTCCGCGGGGTCACGGTCGCGATCGCGCCAGGGAAAGGCACCGCAGTCATGGGCCCGTCGGGCTCGGGCAAGTCGACGCTGATGCACATCCTCGCCGGGCTCGACAAGCCGACGTCGGGAACCGTCGGCATCGCCGGGACGGAGATCACGACCCTCGGCGACAACGACCTGACGAAGTTGCGCCGCGAGCACATCGGCTTCGTCTTCCAGTTCTTCAACCTGCTGCCGATGCTGAGCGCGAAGGAGAACATCCTGCTCCCGCTCACCATTGCGGGAGAGAAGCCCGACGAAGCGTGGTTCGATCAGCTCGTCTCCGACGTCGGGCTCGGCGATCGCCTCTCGCATCGCCCCGCCGAGCTCTCGGGCGGACAGCAGCAGCGGGTGGCGATCGCACGCGCGCTCGTCACCAGGCCCACCGTGCTGTTCGCCGACGAGCCGACCGGCAACCTCGACTCGGCGACGAGCGGGGAGATCCTCGACCTCCTGCGCCGGTCGGTGGACGAGTACGGCCAGACGATCGTCATGGTCACGCACGAAGCGCGCGCGGCAGCCGTCGCACACCGCGTGCTCTTCCTCGCCGACGGCGAGATCGTGCGCGAGCTCGGCGAGTGCGACCAGCACGAGATCCTCACGGTGATGGAGGAAGTCGCCGCAGCCTAGTGGTGACTCCCGCGACCACACCGACCCAGCGCCGGCTGCAAAGCGTCGCATGCGTGCGTGCTCAGTCGCCCCAATACGTCAAGTATTGGGGCTCCCTGCGTCCTTCGCCTGCTCGCTTTTCGCTGGCGCTGGGCCGGCGTGGTCGCGGGAGGCACCACTGACCAAGGTCGCTCTGCGCGGCCTCGCGGGTCGCAAGCTCCGTGCAGCCCTGACCGCCATCGCGATCGTCCTCGGCGTCGCGATGATCAGCGGCACCTACATCCTCACGGACACGATCGACTCCGCGTTCAAGACCCTCTTCACCGAGTCGTACGCAGGGACCGATGCGGTCGTGAAGGGGCGCGGGCTCGACATCTCGATCGACGGCGAGCAGCCTCCGAGCCCTCCGGTGGCCGATTCGCTGCTCGAGACCGTGCGGGGCGTGGACGGCGTCGCGCTCGCCGTGGGCTCGATCCTCGACGAGCGCAACACGAAGATCCTCTCGCCGGACGGGGAGGCGGTCAGCTCCGAGGGCGCGCCGACGTTCGGCTTCGGCATCGACACGTCGCCCGCGCTCAGCCGGTTCAACCCGCTGAACGTCGTCGAGGGCCGCTGGCCCGCGCAGGACGACGAAGTCGTGATCGACGCCGGCACGGCTGATGACCACGGGTACGCGGTCGGCGACTCGGTCGAGATCTCGACGCTGCAGCCGAAGCGCGCCTTCGAGCTCGTCGGGGTTGCCCAGTACGGCAGCCTCGACAGCCTCGGCAACGCGAGCTTCGTGGTCTTCACGATCCCGGCTGCGCAGGAGCTGCTCGAGCGCGAGGGGCAGTACGACGCGATCTCGGCTGCCGGTGAGGAGGGCATCACCGAGGACGAGCTCGTCGCGGCGATCGCACCCGCCCTCCCTGAGAGCGCGGAGGTCGTGAGCGCGACGGCCGAGTCCGAGGAGGCGGTGGACGAAGTGAGCGAGTTCACCGCGATCTTCCGCTACTTCCTGCTCACGTTCGCCGGGATCGCGCTCTTCGTCGGCGCGTTCGTCATCTTCAACACCTTCTCGATCACCGTCGCCCAGCGCACGCGCGAGTTCGCGACGCTGCGGACGATCGGCGCGTCGCGGCGCCAGGTCCTCGGCTCCGTCATCCTCGAGTCGCTGATCATCGGGCTGCTCGCGTCTCTGATCGGCCTTGCGCTGGGCGTCCTCCTGGCGGAGGGGATCGAGGGCCTGTTCCGCGCGCTCGGGGTCGAGCTTCCGAGCGCGGACCGCGTATTTGCGGCGCGCACGGTGATCGTCGCGCTCGCCGTCGGCGTCGGCATCACGCTCGTCGCCGGGCTGTTCCCCGCGATACGGGCGACGCGCGTGCCTCCGATCGCCGCGGTGCGCGAGGGCTCGACGCTCCCGAGGTCGCGGTTCGCGCGCTTCGTTCCCTGGATCGCGGGCGTGTTCACCGTGGGAGCCGTCGCGATCCTCGCGCGGGCGATGTTCGTCGACGAGCTCGGCACGGCGGATCGCCTGCTCTCGATCGCGGGCGGCGTGCTCCTGCTCTTCCTCGGCGTCGCGATGCTCTCGTCGCACCTCGTCCGCCCGCTCGCGGTGATCTCGAGCCCGATCGGGCGCTGGGCGGCGTTCCTCTTCACGCTGCTCGTATGGCCGTTCTGGCTCCTTCCGTACTGGCTCCTGCGCCACGGCGCGTGGGGGCCCGGCTCGGCGCTCGGCCGCATCGGAGCTTTCGTCGGCGGCACCATCCTGAACCCCGTCCTCACGGTGATCGTCCTCGTCATGTGGCTCCGGCGGGCAGTGACGAGGTGGCAGCCCGAGTGGCCCGCGGAGTTCCCCGGCGTGGTCCCGGACCGCGTCGCCGCGCGGACGGGCGGCGAGAACGCGCGCCGGAACCCTGGCCGGACCGCTGCCACCGCCGCGGCGCTGATGATCGGGATCGCGCTCGTCTCGTTCATCGCCACGTTGACGAACGGGATGAAGGTTTCGAACCGCGAGGCGATCGAGGAGCAGATCGCCGCCGACTACGTCGTGACGTCACTCGACGGCTACACGCCGTTCGTTGCTGCCGCAGGCGATGCGCTTGCGGGGTCCCCCGTGCCCGAGACCGTCACGAGCGTCCGCTCGGATGCTGGCCTGGTCGACGACGTGACGACCGAGGTCGGCGGGATCGAGCCCGACACCATTGCGGAGGCGTACGTGTTCGACTGGCGCGAGGGTGACGAGAGCGTGCTCGCCACACTCGGCACGACGAAGGCGATCGTCAGCTCGAACTACGCGGAGGATCACGACATCACCGTCGGAGACGTCCTGACGCTGCGTTCGACGTCGGACAGGTCCGCCGAGATCACCGTCGCCGGAACCTTCGAGCCGCCGCCGTTCTACCCGCTGATCGAAAGCGTGAACGTCTCGACCGAGCTCTTCGACTCGCTCTACGACCACCCCCGCAACCGCTGGACCTGGGCCAACGTCGCCGGCGAGCCGAGCGACGAGAACCGGGCGCAGATGGACGCGGCGATCGCCGGCTTCCCCGACACCCAGCTCGAGACCCGCGAGGAGTGGATCGAGCGCGAGGACTCCGACTTCAACTCGTTCATCTCGTTTCTCTACGTGATGCTCACCCTGGCCGTCTTCGTGAGCATCTTCGGGATGATCAACACACTCGTCCTCTCGGTCTACGAGCGGACTCGTGAGATCGGGATGCTCCGCGCCATCGGCATGACGCGCCGACAGGTGCGTCGGATGATCCGCCAGGAGAGCATCATCACGGCGCTCATCGGCGCCGCGGTCGGGCTGCCGCTCGGCATCTTCCTCGCCGCCCTCGTGAACCGGGCGCTCGCCGAGTACGACATCCGCTTCGCGATCCCGTGGGTGCAGCTCCTCGTGCTGACGATCGTCGCGATCGTCATCGGGATCCTCGCGGCCATCATGCCGGCCCGGCGCGCGGCGAGATTGAACCCGCTCGAAGCCATCGCTTACGAGTAACCTCGCGGCATGGGCCGCTTCGCTATCCGGGGGCTGCTGAGCCGGAAGCTGCGAACCGCCCTGACGGCGATCGCGATCGTCCTCGGCGTTGCGATGATCAGCGGGACGTTCATCCTGACCGACTCCATCGACCAGGCGTTCGACAGGATCTTCACCGACATCAGGCAGGGCTCGAACGCCGTCGTCTCCGGGAAGTCGGCGTTCGACTTCAGCGACCAGCAGGGGGTTGGGGCGCCGCTCCTCGACGAGTCGCTGCTCGAGGAGGTGCGTGCCCTGCCCGGCGTTGCCGAAGCGGAGGGCAACGTCGACTCGGACGCGACGCAGCTGATCGGCGACGACGGGAAGGCTGTGGTCTCGGGCGGCGCGCCCAACCTCGGCTTCTCGATCGCCAACGGCGACTCGGTCTTCAACCCGCTCACACTGCTCGACGGCGGTTGGCCGGGCCCGAACGAGGTCGCGATCGACAAGGAGACTGCGGCCGACGAGGACTTCGAGGTCGGGGAGACGGTCGGAGTTCAGGCCGAAGGGCCGGTCGAGCGCCTTCGGGTCTCCGGCATCGTCCAGTTCAGCTCCGGCTTGACGATAGGCGGCGCGACGCTCGCCGGCTTCGACCTTCCCACTGCGCAGCGGCTCTTCCAGAAGGTTGGAAAGCTCGACGAGATCGCAGTCGCCGCGAAACCGGGCGTCACGGATGAGCAGCTCATCGGCGAAATCGAGGAGATCCTGCCTTCGGACGCGCAAGTCCTGAGCGGCACCGAGCAAGCGCAGGACGATGCGGAAGACACCGATGAGTTCATCTCCTTCTTGCGGGCCTTCCTGCTCGCGTTCGGCGGGATCGCGCTCTTCGTCGGCTCGTTCGTCATCGCGAACTCGCTCTCGATCACGATCGCGCAGCGCACGCGCGAGTTCGCGACGCTGCGGACGATCGGCGCTACGAATCGCCAGATCCTCGGCTCGGTGATCGTCGAGGCCCTCGTCGTCGGGGTCGTCGCCTCGATCATCGGCCTCTTCCTCGGCCTGCTGCTCGCGGAGGGCCTCTTCGGCCTCTTCGACGCCGTCGGCTTCACGCTGCCGAACGCGGGGCTCGTCTTCGAGCCGCGGGCGGTCGTCGTCGCCCTGGCGGCGGGGATCTTCGTCACCCTCCTCGCGAGCGTCTACCCAGGTCTACGCGCGACGACCGTGCCTCCGATCGCGGCCGTCCGCGAGGGCGCGGTCCTGCCGGGCGAGCCGCTCGACCGCGTGCGGGGGCAGTGGCTCGCGGTGGCGGTGACGGCGCTGGGAGTAGGCCTCGGCGTCTTCGCCATCAGCACGCGGCCGGCGAACACCTTCCTGACGATCGTGCTCGCGGTGCTCGGCCTGATCCTCGTGCTGTTCGGCGGAGCACTCTTCCCGTCGCGCACGCTCGGGGCGCTCGTGTCGGGCGCGCTCGGGTTCGCGGCGCTCCTCTACGGGCTCTTCGTGCCAGACCTCGGCACGACGAGCGTGCTGCTCTGGATGGGCGTCGGCGTGCTCCTCGTCTTCTTCGGTGTCGCGCGGGTGACGACGCGGCTCATCCCGCGGCTCTCGGTGCTCATGTCTCCGATCGCGCGGTGGACGGTGTTCCTGCTGTCCGTGATCTTCTGGCCCTTCTTCACACTGCCGTACTGGCTGCTCCGGTACGGCGCGTGGGGGCCGGGGAGCGTGCTCCTGCGGATTCTCGCGTTCCTGGGAGGTGCGTTGCTCAACCCGCTCCTCCTGCCGATCGTGGTCGTGATGTGGGTTCGCAAGGCGGTGAGCAGATGGGAGCCCGAGTGGCCGATGGAGTTCCCCGGCGTCGTCCCGGATCGCTCGACCACGCGCGTCGGCTCCGAGAACGCACGCCGGAACCCGCAGCGCACCGCATCCACGGCGGCTGCGCTGATGATCGGCCTCGCGCTCGTGACGCTCGTCGCGACGCTCGCCGCCGGGATCATCGCGTCGTTCGAAGGCGCGGTGAACGACCTGTTCACGGGCGACTACGCCATCACGGCGCAGAACAACTTCTCGCCGATCCCGATCGACGCGGCGGAGGCTGCCGCGCAGGCGCCGGGTGTCACGGCCGTCGGCAACGTGCGTACGGGGGAGGCGCTCGTGTTCGGCGACGTCGAGTTCGCGACGGCCGTCGACCCGGGAATGGCGCAGGTCATCTCGATGGACTGGAAGGAAGGGTCGCAGGAGGTCTTCTCGGAGCTGGGCGACGAACGGCGTGTTCGTCGACGACTCGTTCGCCGACGACCACAAGCTCGAGCTCGGCTCGCCCGTCGAGGTCACGTTCGCGAACGGGACGACGAAGCAGTTCACGGTGAAGGGCATCTTCGACCCGCCGACGGGAGGCTCGCCCTTCGGCGTGGTCACGATGTCGGCCGCGGTCTGGGACAGCCAGACTCCGCAGCCGCGGAACCTCTACTCGTTCGTGAAGATGCAAGGAGGCGAGACGGACGCGAACCAGGCCGCGCTCGACGACGCGCTGGCCGACTTCCCGAACGCGAAGGCGCAGACCAGGCAGCAGTTCATCGACAACCAGATCGCAGGGCTCAGCGCCGTCCTCAACATCCTCTACGTGCTGCTCGCGCTGTCCGTGATCGTGAGCCTGTTCGGGATCGTGAACACGCTCGTGCTGACGGTCTTCGAGCGCACCCGCGAGATCGGGATGCTGCGTGCGATCGGGATGACCCGGAGGCAGGTGCGCCGCATGATCCGGCACGAGAGCGTCATCACCGCGCTCATCGGCGCGGCGCTCGGGATCGCGCTCGGCATCGTCCTCGCGGCGCTGCTCATCGCCCGCGTCGACTTCCTCGTCTTCTCGTTCCCGACGAGTCAGGTGATCGTGTTCGTCATCGCGGCGATCGTCGTCGGGATCGTGGCGGCGATCTTCCCTGCGCGCCGCGCCGCCAGGCTCGACCCGCTCGAAGCTATCGCGTACGAATGACGCCGTCCGCGGCGAGCGCGGCGATCTCGTCCTGCGCGTAGCCGGCCTCGGCCAGCACCTCGGCCGTGTGCTCGCCGACGAGCGGCGGCGGGGCGCGGTGGCCTGCACGGGAGTCGTCGAACGACAACGGCAGCGCGGGCAGGCGTAGATCTGGGATCGCGAGATGCTCGACGGGCTGCAGCAGGCCGAGCGCCTGCGTCTGCTCCGAGGCGATGATGTCGGCGACGTCGGCGACCGGCGCTGCAGGGACCCCTGCAGCGGTCAGGCGCTCCTGCCAGTCGGCGGTGTCGTCCTCGCGGAGCCGCGCCGAGATGATCTCGACGAGCGCCTCGCGATTCCGGACACGATCGGGGTTTGTCCGGAAGCGCTCGTCCCCAGCGAGCCCGGGCAGCCCGAGTACCTCACAGAGCGCCGCGAAGAGGCGGTCGTTACCGCCGGCGACCATGAGCTCGCCGTCGCGAGTCGGGAAGACCTGATACGGCGCGACCATCGGAAAGACCGTTCCCTGGCCGCTCGGAACGGTCCCGTCCGCGAGGTAGCCGACGAGGTGGTAGCCGATGTACGCGAGCGCAGTCTCGTAGAGCGAGGTGTCGACGACGGTCCCGCGTCCCGTTCGCTCCCGATCGAGGAGCGCTGCGACGATGCCGAGCGCCGACCACATGCCGGTTCCCATGTCGACGAGCGACGAGCCGACTCGTACGCCCGAGCGGCCCGGCTCGCCGGTCATGCTGATGAGACCGCCCGCCGCCTGCATGAGTGCGTCATAGCCGGGCTCCGTCGAAAGCGGCCCGACGCGCCCGTAGGCGCCGATCGAGCAGTAGACGAGCTGCGCGTTCACCTCCTGCAGGGCTTCCGCTCCCAGCCCGAGGCGTTCGGCGAGGCCCGGTCGGAGGCTCTGGAGGAACACGTCGGCTCTCGCGGTGAGGCGTCGGACGGCCTCGCGCCCGCGCTCGTCGGCGAGCGAGACGGCGAGTGACCGCTTCCCCGCGTTCACCGCGAGGAACATCGCGCTCTCACCGTTCCAGAACGGCGGCCCCCAGGCGCGGCCGTCGTCGCCCGTGTCCGGGCGCTCGACCTTCACGACGTCGGCGCCGAGCGCCGCGAGGATCTCGGCGCAGTAAGGACCTGCGATCGAAGTGGTGACGTCGACGACGCGCACGCCGTCGAGCGGGAGGAACGCCACGAGCCAATCATTCCTGGCTGAGAAGATGTCGCGCGAATGCCCGACTGGCTCGACTTCGACCGCTTCACCGATTGGGTCTCGGGCGAATGGTGGAGCTACCTCGTCATCTTCGCCGTCGCCGTCCTCGACGCGTTCTTCCCGCTCGTCCCCAGCGAGACCCTCGTCGTGCTCGGCGGGAACCTCGCGAGCTCGGGCGATCTCGTGCTCTGGCTCGTTATCCTCGCGGCCGCCGCGGGCGCGGTCCTCGGCGACAACATCTCGTTCTGGATCGGTCACTTCGTCGGCGAGAAGACCGTCAAGCGGGTCTTCGCGAGCGAGAAGTGGCACAAGCGGCTCGAATGGGCCGAGCGAACGCTGGACGAGCGCGGCGCCTACATCATCCTCATCGCGCGCTTCATCCCCGGCGGCCGTACGGCTGTCACCTTCTCCGCGGGGTACGTGCGGACGTTCCCGTGGCGCCGCTTCATCGTCTACGACGTCATTGCGGGCGTCCTATGGGCGACGTACGCAGCGTCGCTCGGCTATTTCGGAGGCAAGACGTTCGAGGACCACCCCCTTTGGGGAGTGGCCCTCGCTCTCGCCATCGCGCTGACGCTGGGCCTTGTCGTCGAGGCGATCAGGCACTACCGGCAGCGCCGCTCGACTGCCTGATCCCGAGCTCCCGTGCCGCGCGCTGCGCGTACAGGAGGCCTGCGATGAGGATGATCAGCGCGAGGAAGCCGTGGAGGCCGTTCACCCAGTCGCCCTGCTCGTCCGTGTCGCCGAGGAAGACGAGCTGGAGGAACGACAGCACGAGGAAGCCGATCGCCGCCGCGACGGCGTCCCAGTTCTTCCAGTACGCGACGATCGCCCCGATCACGATCGCGAGCTCACCGAGATGCACGATGAGCGATCCGCCCCCGTGGGCGTCCAGCGCACCGTCGCCTGCGCCACGAACGTACGCCGCCATCGTGAACGCCTGCCAGAGGACGCCGAGCACGACCACGACCCCACCGACGAGCACGAGCCATGTGAAGTTTCTCTTCATGGTGGCGGATCCTCTCGCACTGAGCGGACGACGACAACCCCTCCTTGCGCAGCCCGAGAACTCACTAGGCGCGAGTTCTCGGGCGCGCGAGATCCCTGAAGCGCGGCAGCCGAGCTGCCGCGGTGCCGAGGCAGCCGCGTACGCTGGTGTGCCATGAACCGTCTCGCGGATGCGACCTCTCCGTACCTCCTCCAGCACGCCGAGAACCCGGTCGACTGGTACGAGTGGGGTGACGAGGCGTTCGAGCGAGCGCAGGTCGAGAACAAGCCGCTCCTCGTCTCCGTCGGCTACAGCTCGTGCCACTGGTGCCATGTGATGGCCCACGAGTCGTTCGAGAGCCCCTCGACGGCCGGGCTCATGAACGAGCTCTTCGTCAACGTGAAGGTCGATCGCGAGGAACGGCCGGACGTCGACGCGGTGACGATGGAGGCGGCGGTCGGCATGACCGGGTCCGGCGGCTGGCCGACGACGGTCTTCATGACACCCGACGGACGGCCGTTTTACGCGGGCACGTACTTCCCGCCCGAGCCGCGTCACGGGATCCCGAGCTTCCCGGAGCTCCTGCGCGCTGTCGCGGAGACGTGGCGCGAGCGTCGCGACGACATCGAGCGGCAGGCCGAACGCATCGACGGCGCGCTGCGCTCGACCGCGGGTACCGGCCCGTCCGCGGAGCCGCTGACGTCCGCACTCCTCTCCGAGGCGCAGCGCGGGATCGCAGCGACGTTCGAGCCGGCGTTCGGCGGGTTCGGTCGCGCGCCGAAGTTTCCGGCGGCGTCGACCCTCGAGCTTCTGCTGCGCCGTGGTGAGGAGGAGTCGCTGGCGATGGTCACCGCGACGCTCGACGGGATGGCGGCTGGCGGCTTCTACGACGTGGTAGGAGGAGGCTTCCACCGCTACTCCGTGGACGACCGCTGGCTCGTCCCGCACTTCGAGAAGATGCTCTACGACAACGCCGTCCTCGCTTCCGCGTACCTGCATGCCTGGGTCGTGACGGGCAAGGAGCGCCACCGGCAGGTCGTCGAGGAGACGATCGAGTACCTGCTCCGGGAGCTCGCCCTCCCAGGCGGCGGGCTCGCATCTGCGCAGGACGCCGACACCGACGGTGTCGAGGGCCTGACGTACACCTGGACGCCCGAGGAAGCGGAGGCGGCCGGCCTCTCGCGCGAGCTGCTCGAGCCGTTCGAGGACGGGCGATTTGTCGTTCGCGGCGAGCTCGCTCCCGGCACGCGAGGCACGCTGCTGGCGCACAGGAACGCGAGGCTGCAGCCGTTCCGCGACGACAAGGCGCTCGCCTCCTGGAACGGCCTCGCGCTCGCGGCGCTCGCCGAGGCGGGCTACCGGCTCGACCGCGACGACTGGCGCGACGCCGCACGCGAGCTCGGCGAGTTCCTGCTCGGACCGCTCTCAGGGGAGGACGGCCGGCTCTTCCGATCGCTGCGCGACGGCCGCGTGAGCGGCTTCGGGTTCCTCGACGACTACGCCAACGTTGCGCACGGCCTCCTCGAGCTTCACGTCGCGACCGGCGAAGTGCGTTGGCTCCTCGAGGCTCGCAGGCTCGCGGTCCTCGCCGTCGAGCTGTTCGAAGACGTCGAGCACGGCGGCTTCTTCCTCTCGCCCGCCGACGGCGACCCGCGTGTGCCGCGCACGAAAGACCTCCAGGACACGCCGATCCCGTCCGGGAACTCGATGCTCGCGTACGTCCTCTTGCGGCTGTCGCGGATCTGGGGCGACGACGAGTTCGAGCGGCAGGCGGTGTCGGTGTTCCGGCTCGCGGAACCCGCGCTGCGGCGCGCGCCGGGCTTCTTCGCGTGGATGCTCTGCGGCATCGAGTTCTGGCTGAGCCCGCCGCGCGAGATCGCGATCGTCGGAGACGTCGATGCGCCGGTCGCGCGCGCGGCTCTCGCTTCGTTCCAGCCGAACACCGTGGTCGCGGTCGGGCCGTCCGAGGAGGTGCCGCTCCTCGCGGGCAAGACGTTCGTGGACGGGAAGCCGGCCGTCTACGTGTGCGAGCGCTTCGCCTGCCAGGCTCCCGTCACCGAGCCGGAGTTGGTCGCGTGAGGGTCTGCCTGATGATCGAGGGGCAGGAAGGCGTCACCTGGGACGACTGGGTACGCCTCGCGCGCCTGACCGAGGAGCACGGTCTCGAAGGCCTCTTCCGCTCGGATCACTACACCGCGATCATCCGGCCGGACGCGGACGCTCACGACGCCTGGGCGACGCTCGCCGGCCTGGCGGCGATCACGGAGCGCATCCGCCTCGGCACGCTCGTCTCGCCCGCGACCTTCCGGCACCCGAGCAGCCTCGCCCGCCTGGCCGCCACGGTCGACCACATCTCGGGCGGCCGGGTCGACGTCGGAATGGGCTCGGGCTGGTACGAGCGGGAACACGTGGCGCACGGCTTC
Source organism: uncultured Gaiellaceae bacterium (assembly GCA_963723695.1). Lineage (GTDB taxonomy): Bacteria > Actinomycetota > Thermoleophilia > Gaiellales > Gaiellaceae > GMQP-bins7. The sequence goes on from CAVRRU010000009.1 coordinate 48,795, forward strand.
CCGTTCCTCGACGGCAAGCGGCGCTTCGAGCTCTTCGCCGAGCAGGTCGAGGTCGTCGTGCGCTCGTGGACGGAGGCGCGGTTCGACCACGACGGGCCCGCGTACCGGCTCGACGATCAGCTCGCGCTCCCGAAGCCGGTTCAGAGCCCACACCCGCCGCTCGTGCTGGGTGGAACCGTGAAGCCGCGCTTCGCCGCGCTCGCCGCGCGCTACGCGACGGAGGTCAACACGCTCGGCGCGCCGAACGACGAGCTGCGCGAGCGGAAGTCAGCGCTCGATCGAGCGTGCGCCGATCTCGGTCGCGATCCGGCGACGCTCGGCTACTCGGTGATGACCGCGTGCTTCCTCGGCGAGACGGCTGCCGAGGTTCGCGACCGCGTCGCCGGGTTCCTCGCGATCCGCGGCGACCGAACCGATCCCGAAACGCTCGTCGCCGAGCGCCGCAACCGCTGGCTCGTCGGCACCGTGGACGAGGTCGGTGAGCGGATCCGCGAGCTGCGCGAGCTCGGAGTGACGCGGATCTTCCTCCAGCACCTGAACCACGACGACGACGAAATGGTCGCGCTCGCCGCCGGACGGCTCCTGCCGTCGCTCAGGTAGCGTCCTGCGAATGGCGACCACAGAGCTGACGGGTGCGGAAGAGGTCGCGTGGGACCTCTCCGACCTCTACGACGGCGGCGAGGACCCACGCATCGAGCAGGACATCGAGCAGGCCGAGGCCGCGGCGACTGCGTTCCGTGAGCTGTACTACGGCCGCGTCGCGCAGCTGGCTCCGAGTGAGCTGCGCACGGCGATCGAGGAGCGCGAGAAGATCGAGTCTGCGTTCACACGCGCGATCTACTACGCGCACCTCTGGTTTTCGACCGACATGAACGACTCGCCTCGCGGGGCGCTCGTCGCGAAGCTCACGGAGAAGGGCGCCGCGCTCGACACGCAGCTCCTCTTCTTCGGGCTCGAGCTCGCGGCTCTCGAGGACGAGCAGGCGGACGCGCTGCTCGCGAGCACGGAGCTCGAGAAGTGGCGCCACTGGCTCCGGACCGTCCGGAAGTTCCGCCCGTACATCCTCACCGAGCCGGAGGAGAAGATCCTCACGGAGAAATCGGTCTCGGGATTCAGCGCCTGGGACCGACTCTACGACGAGCTTCTCGGCGCCGTCCGGGTCGACCTCGACGGCGAGGAGATCGGGTTCGAGGAGGCGATGTCGAAGCTCTACTCGCCCGACCGCGACCTGCGCCGCCGCGCCTCGGAGGCCGTCACCGAGTCGCTCGCGCCCGGCCTGCGCACGCGGACGTTCATCTTCAACACGATCGCCGTCGACAAGTCGATCGACGATCGGCTGCGCGGCTATGCGACGTGGATCTCCTCGCGCAACCTCTCGAACGATACGAGCGACGAGGCAGTGCAGGCGCTCGTCGACGCCGTCATCGGCCGCTACGACGTCGTCCAGCGCTACTACAAGCTCAAGGCGAGGCTGCTCGGGCTGGACAGGCTCTCGTTCTACGACCGCATGGCGCCGCTCGACGACGACACGACCCACGTCGGCTGGGAGGACGCGTCCGAGCTCGTGCGCAGCGCCTTCGCAGACTTCTCCAGCGAGACCGGGGACGTCATCGATCGCTTCTTCGGGGAGAGCTGGATCGACGCGCCGCCGCGCGAAGGGAAGCGTCCCGGCGCCTTCTGCGCCACGAACGTGCCCGACGTCCACCCGTATGTGTTCATGAACTTCACCGGCGACCGTCGCTCCGTCCTGACGCTCGCCCACGAGCTCGGGCACGGCCTCCACGGCTTCCTCGCACAGCCGCTCGGACTGTTCAACGCCTCGACGCCGCTGACGACCGCGGAGACGGCGTCCGTGTTCGGCGAGGCGCTCACGTTCAAGCGGCTGCTCGCGATCGAGGAGGACCCGCGCCGCCGCCTCAACCTGCTCGCGGGGCGGATCGAGGACTCGATCGCGACGGTCTTCCGGCAGGTCGCGATGAACCGCTTCGAGGACTCGGTGCACACGCATCGCCGCGACGGCGGCGAGCTCTCGCCCGAGAAGTTCGAAGAGCTCTGGCTCGACACCCAGACGACGATGTTCGCCGACTCGGTCGACATCGACGGCTACGGGACCTGGTGGAGCTATATCCCGCACTTCATCGGGACGCCCGGTTACGTCTACGCCTACTCCTACGGATTCCTCTTCGCGCTCTCGATCTTCCGCAAGTACGAGCTCGAAGGCGACGCGATGGTCGAGCCGTACCTCGATCTCCTCCGTGCGGGGGGCTCGAAGCCGCCGCAGGAGCTGGCGGAGATGGTGGGCCTCGATCTCACCGATCCGAAGATCTGGGACGCCGGCATCGACGCCCTCGCGGCCGAGCTCGACGAGGCCGAGGCGCTCGCCGCCGACGTCGGCCTCTAACCGCGATCGAGGCCGAGCAGCGCCGCCTCTATCTCCCGGAGGCGATCGACATCGCCGCGTACGCCGGCAGTCGCGTCGTTGAAGAGGAAGGCCTCGGCGAGGCGCACGATCGCGTACGCCAGGGTTGCCGGATCCACGGGTGGGCAATACGTCCCCGCACGCGCTTCGTCTTCGATGAAGCGCTGGATCTTCGCAACCGCGCGCGGCTGGACGACGCCGCCACTCGAGGTCAGGATCCTCAGTGCATCCCGCTCGAGCTCGAGGAAGCTGCGGAGCGCCGGTGCGGTGGCGAGGCCGCGGTTGATGCGGTCGAACGTATCGAGGAGTGCGGTGCCTCCTCGGCCCTGCGCTTGCGCTCGAGCATCGTCGAAAAGTGGCTCCGCTGCGCGTGCCACGGTCTCCCCGACAAGGCCCTCCCGGGAGCCGAACCACCGGTAGACCGTCGTACGGCCGAGGCCGAGCCCCGTCGCGATCGCCTGTACGTCGATTCGTCGTCCGCGCAGGTAGTGGTAGAGGGCCGCCTGGAGGACGTCCTCGCGACTCGCGGCCGGAGGTCGTCCTCGGCGTCGAGTCTGCGCTGTCGGGACTGTCTTCATCGGGTTCGCCTTAATTGATACACGAGACGCCCCGTGTAATCATTTCCCTCACTAACCGCGACGTAGGAGGCGTCGTTCTAGTTCATGGCAGCGTGGGCGTGCCCGCGGTACGCTCGCGGCTGACAGGCAGGAACTCGGAGGGTTCACAAGGAGGAGTCGGTGAGAAAGCTCATCGTGTGCGGCGCCGGACTCGTAGCCGCGCTCGTGCTCACGGTGCCGGGCGCGTTCGGTGGGGCGGCCCAGACACCAGGCGTAACAGCAAAGACGATCACCATCGGCGCGACGCTCCCGCTCACGGGGAGCGCGGCTCCGTACGCGCCGATCGTGCTCGGCCTGCAGACGTACTTCAAGTACATCAACGCCCGTAGGGGGCCGGACGGCAAGCGCGGGATCATGGGCCGCCAGGTCATCTTCAAGATCTACGACGACGGCTACAACCCCGCGAACACCATCCTGCTGACGCGTCGACTCGTCGAGCAGGACAAGGTCTTTGCAGTCGTCGGCCAGCTCGGGACCGAGCCGGTCCAGGCCGCGCGGCCGTACCTCAACCAGCAGAAGGTGCCGCAGGTGCTCGTGGCCACCGGGGCGTCGTACTGGGGGACGCAGTACAAGGAGTTCCCGTGGACGATCGGCTTCCAGCCCGACTACATCGCCGAGGGGCGAATGTACGGGCTCCACATGAAGGCGAACCACCGCGGCAAGAAGATCGCGATCATCTACCAGAACGACGACTACGGCAAGGACTACCTGTACGGCATTCTTTCCGCCCTCGGGAAGCAGTACGCCGACGCCAACGTCGTCGCACAGGAGGCCGTCGAGTTCACGGCGACCAGCGTCGCGTCGCAGCTGGCGAGGATCAGGGCCAGCGGTGCGCAGATCTTCGTGATCGTGGCCACTCCGGGACCGACCATCCGGACGTACGCGACCGGCAAGGCGCTCGGGTACAACCCCGAGCAGATCTACGTCAACTCGGTGGCGGCCGCGGCCGCGTTCCTCAATACCGCGGTTGCGTCGGCAGGCGCGCCGTACGTCAACGGGTCGATTTCCACGAGCTACCTCAAGGACCCGTCGAATCCGGCCCAGAACGGCGATGCCGCGCTCCAGGAGTACCGCCGCATCATGGGGAAGTACGCGCCGAGCGGCCAATGCGTCGAACGGGCTCTACGTGTACGGGTTCGCGTTGGCAGATACGTTCGTGCAGGCGATGTACAAGGCCGGGAAGAATCCGACGCGTGCCGGTCTGATGAACGCGCTCTTGAGCCTGAACACCACGAATCGCTTCGCGCTTAAACGGCGTCCGTCTGAAGACCAGCAAGACGGACCACTTCGATCATCAGTCAGACTGCGGCTCCAGCGATACAACAACGGCATCTGGACGCCGATCGGCCCGCTCGTCGAGGGGCGTCCGCGCTAAAGCTTCTCCCCTGCGTGTGACTGGAGTAGAGGCCGGGGAACCGGCCTCTACTTCGTGTCCGCCTGGTACTGGTCCCAGTACCGCTCCATCGTCGTCTGGCGATGCGAGAGGTGAAGCAGGTCGTACGGCGCGACGTTCACGGCTCGGACGATCCACTCGCCTCCGTCCCCGAGGTCGAGCACGTTCACGCACGCGGGCGCTTGCTCGAAGGGGCCGAGGTACAGGCGTTCGCCGGTGAGCGCGTAGGACAGGATCGCGCGGTTCACTCCGCCATGGAGCACCGCGAGCGCGGTGTCCCAGCCGTCGTCTCCGACGAAGCGCTCGAGCGCAGGGAGGACGCGGTCGAAGAGCTCGCCGATCGACTCGCCGCGGAGGAAGCGCGCGTCGTTCGGGATGACGCCGCGGAACGCATGCACGAACTCCTGGCGCAGGACGTCGGGCGGGATCTCGGACAGCCGTCCGCTCTGGATCTCGCGGAGCTCCGGCCACGACTCCGCCGGTACTGTCGGCGCGACGATCGACGCCGTCTCGAGCGTGCGGAGGAGGCCGCTCGTCAGGACGCGGTCGAGCTCGATGCCCCGGAGCGCCTCCGCGACGGCCGCCGCCTGCGCGATGCCTTCCTCGTTCAGAGGCACCTGCACCGGATCCACGGGCGCGCCGTCCGCGCCGAAGTAAGAGACCTCCGCGTGGCGCATGAGATACAGCCGACGCCGACTCATCGCGGCATAGGATCGCAGGATGCCGTCGGGCGACATCGTCGAGACCGCGGCTGACTCAGAGGGCGACGCGAAGTCGCCGCTGCTCGTCCTCGACCGAGTGCGGGACTTCCTCGACGCGCACGGTCTCGGCGCCGGTGAGATCCGTGCCCAGCGCATCGGTGAGGGCGGCGGCTCGAACTTCACGTTCCTCCTGCAGCGCGAGTCGAGCTGGTTCGTCTTGCGGCGCCCGCCGCGCCCGCCGTTGCCTCCGTCCGCTCACGACGTCGTACGCGAGGCGAGGCTCCAACTCGCTATGCGTGACGCCGGGTTCGGGCGACTTCCGACGATCGTCGCGGTCTGCGAGGACGAGGGCCTGCTCGGCGTCCCCTTCTACGTCATGCAGTACCTCGACGGGTTCGTCCCCACGGACGAGCTTCCGCCTGGGCTCGAGGACGAGCCCTCACGACGTGCCCTCGGCAACGACCTCGTCGACGCGCTCGTCGAGATCCACGCGGCCGATGTCACGACGCCCGGCCTCGCGGCATTCGCTCGTCCGGGGAGCTACAACGAGCGCCAGGTCCGACGTTTTGCGCAGCTCTGGGACGTCAACAAGACCCGAGAGCTTCCGCGCGTTCCCGAGGTCGGCAGCTGGCTCGCCGGCAACGTGCCGGAGCCGCTGCCGGCGACGGTCGTCCACGGCGATTTCCGGCTCGGCAACACGATGGTCGCGCGTGACGACCCCACGCGGATCGTCGCGGTGCTCGACTGGGAGATGGGGGCGATCGGCGACCCACGAGCGGACGTCGGCTATCTCCTGGCGACGTACAGCGAGCCGGGAGGACCGCCGAACCCGTTGGGCACGTCGCCAGTCACCGCGCTCGCCGGCTTTCCCTCGAAGGCGGAGCTCGTCGAGCGCTACGTCGCGCGGAGTGGTCGCGACGTCGCGCCGCTGCCCTGGTTCGAGGCGCTCGCGCTCTGGAAGGCGGCGGTGTTCTGCGAGGCGATCTACGGCCGGTACGTGCGCGGTGAGCTCGGCGCGGAGGACACGCGTGCCGCACGCTTCGAGGAGGGCGTGCCGTACCTGGCCGAGGCCGCCGCCGCGGCCATCCCTCAGGCGTAGGGGCGAGACGATATCTCGCCCTACAGCGCGATCTCGGCTAGCGCCCGCAGTGCTTCGGGCTGCTGCGTCGAGACGAGCAACGACGTCGCACCCGACTCGCGCCACACGTCGAGCCGCTCCGCGAGGCGCTCCTTCGGTCCCACGAGCGCGACCTCGTCAATGAACGCGTCGGGTACCGCCGCTGCGGCCTCGCGCTTCATCCCGTCGAGATAGAGATCCTGGATCTGCCGTGCCTCGGTCTCGTATCCGTAGCGCGACGCCAGGTCGTTGTAGAAGTTCTTCCCGCGGGCGCCCATGCCGCCGAGGTAGAGCGCGTAGTACGGCTTCAGGAACTCGCGTCCGGCCTCGATGTCGTCGATGAGGATCACCGGAGCGGTCGCCGCGATGTCGAACCCGTCCCGCGCGTTCGTCATGACGTCTCCGAACGCGCTGCGTGCCTTCTCCGGCGACCAGAAGATCGGAAGCCAGCCGTCCGCGATCTCGAACGCCTGCGCGACCGCCTTCGGCCCCATCACCGCCAGGTAGATCGGGATGTCCGCGCGGAGCGGGCGTGCCATCAGCTTCAGCGGCTTCCCGAGCCCGGTCCCGTTGCCGAGCGGGATGTCGTAGTGCTCGCCGTGATGCTCGACGAGCTCGCGCCGCAGCGCAGAGCGCACGATCTCGACGTACTCGCGCGTCTTCTCGAGCGGCTTGCCCCATGGCTCGCCGTGCCAGCCTTCGACGACCTGTGGCCCCGAGGTGCCGAGCCCGAGCAGGAAGCGCCCGCCGGAGAGCAGGTCGAGCGTCGCCGCCGTCATCGCGGTGTTCGACGGCGTGCGGCCCGGGATCTGCATGATCGCGCTCCCGAGCTTGATCTTCTCCGTCGTCGCGCCGAGCCAGGAGAGGACGGTGACGCAGTCCGTTCCCCACGCCTCTGCAGCCCACGCCGAGTCGTAGCCGAGCCGCTCGGCCTCCTGCGCGAGCGCGATCGACTCGAGGGGGCTCGTGCCCGGCGGCGCGTAGCCCATGTAGAAGCCGAGGCGCATCAGCTGCGATGCTAACGCCGTGACGATCGCCGACCTGCGCCCGACCGACGAGGTGCTCGAGCTGAAGGCGCGCGTCCGCGCGTTCATGGAAGAGCACGTGTTCCCGAACGAGCACGTGCTCGACCGCGAGGACGACGACGCCGAGGCGCTCGTCGAACGGCTCCGGGCTGCGGCGAAGGAGCAGGGGCTGTGGGCGCCGCACATGCCTCCGGAGGCGGGCGGGTCGAGCGGGAGCTTCCTCGTCTACGCGCACCTGAACGAGGAGATCGGCCGCTCGCTCTGGGGTCAGCTCGTCTTCGGCTGCCAGGCTCCCGACGCGGGCAACGCGGAGATCCTGTGGATGTTCGGCACCGACGAGCAGAAGGAGCGCTGGCTCCGGCCGCTCGTCGCAGGCGAGGCTCGCTCGTTCTTCTCGATGACCGAGCCGGAGGTTCCGGGGTCGGACCCGACCACGCTCCGCACGCGCGCCGTCCGCGAGGGCGACGAGTGGGTCATCGACGGGCACAAGTGGTTCTCGTCAGGTGCGGAGGGCGCAGCATTCGGGATCGTCATGGCGGTCACCGACCCCGATGCGGACCCGCACCGGCGCGCGACGCAGATCGTCGTCCCCGCCGACACGCCGGGCGTCTCGATAGTCCGCGCGATCCCGACGATGGGGCACCGCGGCCGCGGCTGGACGACGCACTGCGAGGTGCGCTACACGGGCGTCCGCGTCCCCGTGGAGAACACGCTCGGCGAGGAGGGCGACGGCTTCCGCATCGCCCAGAAGCGCCTCGGGCCGGGCCGCATCCATCACGTCATGCGCTGGCTCGGCCAGATGCAGCGCGCCTTCGAGCTCATGTGCACGTACGCGCTCGAGCGCGAGTCGTTCGGCGGCCCGCTCGCCGAGAAGCAGACGGTGCAGAACTGGATCGCCGACTCGGCCGCCGAGATCCAGGCGTGCCGGCTCATGACGCTCGACGCCGCGCACAAGATCGATCAGGGCGACGAGGCGCGCGTCGAGGTCTCGGTGATCAAGTTCTACGCGGCAGGCGTTCTCCACGACGTGATCGATCGCGCCGTTCAGGTGCACGGTGCGCGCGGCCTGACGGACGAGACGCCGCTCGCCGGGATGCTTGCGCTGGCGCGTGGAGCGCGGATCTACGACGGGCCGGACGAGGTCCACCGCATGGTCGTTGCTCGGCGGATCCTGAAGTCGTTCGCCGCCGGGGAGCCTTGGCGCTTCGACTAGTCGTCCTCGCCGCAGTCGGCGTTCTCCTGATCTCCGTCGTCGTCGCGGCGGCACGCGACGACGAGCTGGTCGCGCCGCCGGTGGTCGTGGGTCCTCCCGTGGGCCCAGGGCCGAGGATCGCGGCGGCCGGTGACATCGCGTGTGATCCCGGTGACTCCAGGTTCGAGGACGGGCAGGGGAGCGGCCTACACTGCCGCCAGCTGGCGACTTCGGACCTCCTCGTCGCCGCGGGTTACGCGGCTGTGCTCGTCCTCGGGGACATCCAGTACGAGGACGGCGCGCACTCGAAGTTCCTCGCCTCCTACGACCCGTCGTGGGGCCGCGTGAAGGCGATCACGAAGCCCGTGCCGGGGAACCACGAGTACCAGAGCGGGAACGCGACCGGCTACTTCCGGTACTTCGGTGCGGGTGCCGGTCTGACGGCGAAGGGGTACTACAGCTTCGACCTGGGCGGCTGGCACCTCGTCGCGCTCAACTCGAACTGCTCGGACGTCGGCGGCTGCGGTGCGGGCTCGCCGCAGGAGGAGTGGCTTCGGGCGGACCTCGCTGCGAACCCGGCGACGTGCACCCTCGCGTACTGGCACCACCCCCGTTTCTCGTCGGGCCTGCACGGCAGCGACTCGACATACCAGGCGTTCTGGCAAGCGCTCTACGACGGCGAATGCGGACGTGGTGCTGGTCGGGCACGACCACGACTACGAGCGGTTCGCTCCGCAGGACGCGAGCGGCGCATTCGACGAGGACCGTGGGATCAGGCAGTTCGTCGTGGGCACGGGCGGGCACAGCCTCCGCACGTTCCCGGCTGTGCGGGCGAACAGCGAGGCGCGCGACAGGTCGAGCATGGGCGTGCTCGAGCTGAAGCTCGGCGCCGAGGCCTACGGGTGGCGCTTCCGCCCGGCCGTCGGCTCGTACACAGACAGCGGATCGGCCGGCTGCCACTGAGCTGGGTGTCGGCTAGGGCTGAGGCGCGCCCGGCCGCGAAGCGGCCGCTTTAGGGATCTTCCGCGCGAGCGGGATCTGCGCGAGCGGATTCCGCTCGCTAGCGGGGACCCGGTACGCCCTTGAACTCGTAGAGGAGCGGCTCGCGGCCGGGCTGGATCACCCACGCCTCGCCCGTGCCCTCGCTCTTGTACGCGGCCCAGACGCCTTCGGCGACCGCCTCGGGCGAGAGCAGGCGGAACCCCCTGTCCCTGAGCTCGTCACGGAACCCGTTCGTCGTGAGCCCCGTGTCCGCCCAGCCAGGGCACACGGCCTGTATGCGAATGCCGCGCTCCGCGAGCTGCGGCGCGACCGAGCGGACGAAGCCGACCACCGCGTGCTTCGTCAGGCCGTAGATCGGGTCATCGGGGATGGCGGTCAGGCCCGCCAGCGATGCCGTCACGACGATCGTGCTCCCCCTGGGCATGACTCGGTCGAGCCTGCGCACACCGAACACGACCCCGTCGACGTTCACGCCGACCGCGCGCCGGTACTGCTCGTCCGTGAGCTCGGTCAGGTGCCCGTCGTCGCCGGTGATCACCCCGGCGTTCAGGCAGGCGAGGTCGACCGAGCCGATGTGCTCCCACGCGCCGGGGTCGGAGACGTCGAAGCCGTTCACGAGGTCGAGCTCCTGCACCTCGAAGCCCTCCGCTACGAGCTTGCGCACGATCGCGGCGCCGATTCCGCCGGCCGAGCCGGTCACCAGGGCTGTCACGGGATGAGAACCACCTTGCCCGTCGACTTGCGAGTCTCGACGAGGCTATGGGCATCCGCGGCACCCTCGAGGGGGAATTCGGCTCCGACGACGGGTCGCACGGCACCACCTTCCCAGAGACGGAGGACGTCCTTCGCCGCCCGCGCGACGAGCTCCGGATTCCGGCCGATCAAGCGGCCGAGATAGAAGCCGTGGACCCCGATGTTCCGTCCGACGAGCCAGGTCGGGCTGACTTCCTGCCACAGGCCGCCCGCGTACCCGACCGCGATCGCGGTGCCCATCGGCTTCAGGAGGCCGAGGCTCGTTGCGAAGAGCTCGCCGCCGACGAGGTCGAATACGACGTCCACCTGCTCGAGCCCGCCGATCTCCTCGTACGTTACGGACTCGACGGCGCCGAGGGAGCGCGGAAGCTCGAGCTTCTCGGCGCTCCCGACCGCCGCGACCGGATGGCCGTTGAGCGCGCGGACGATCTGCACTGCGGCCGTACCGACCGCTCCCGCAGCGGCCGTCACGAGCACGCGGGCACCGAATGCAATGCGGACGAGCTCGGTGAGCGGGATCCAGGCGGTGAGGAACGCCATCGGGAACGCAGCGCCTTCGGCGAAGCTCGCCGACTCGGGCAGTGGGAGGAGCCAGCGGCGGTCGACGACGGCCCGCTCGGCGTAGCCGCCGCCGTCCGCGTGCGCGAAGCCCATGACTCGCGCGCCGTCGAGCTCGCCCGCGATCTCGGAGCCGAGGACGGTCGGGAGCTTCGGCATCTGCGGATAGCGCCCGACGCGGATCAGGACGTCGGCGAAGTTGATCCCCGCCGCGCGGACGTCGACCACGGCCTGGCCGTCGCCGGGCTCCGGGTCGCGCACCTCCTGGACGACGAGCTGCTCCGGCCCGCCGACACCTTGCAGTACGGCGGCTCTCACCTACCCGTGAACTGGGGCTCGCGCTTTTCCAGGAACGCTGCGACGCCCTCGGCGCCGTCCTCCGACTCGAGGCAGCGGATGAAACCGTCGGCCTCGCGCCGCAGCCCTTCCTCGAGCGGAAGGTCGCGCGTCGTGCGGGCGAGCTCGCGGAGTACCGCGATCGAGACCGGCGAGCGCGAAGCGATCGTCCGCGCGATCCCGAGTGCCTCCTCGCGCAGCTCCTCGCGAGGCACGACCCGCTCGACGAGCCCCCAGTCGTACGCCGTCGCCGCGTCGATGAAGTCCCCTGTCAGGTTCAGGAACTGCGCGCGGCCGATCCCCACGAGCCGGGGAAGACGCTGCGTCCCACCGCCGCCGGGGATGAGCCCGAGCTTGATCTCGGGCTGGCCCAGCTGCGCATCCTCAGTCGCGACGCGGATGTCGCAGCACATCGCGAGCTCGAGGCCGCCGCCGAGGCAGAAGCCGTGAATCGCTGCGACGAACGGCGTTCGGGCGGCGTCCATCCGGTGCCCGAGCTTCTGGATGCCTCGGGCAGAGCCGCTCTCCTGCGCCTCCGCGGCCGCCTCGCGAAGCGAAGGGAACTCCGAGATGTCAGCTCCCGCGACGAACGCCCGCTCGCCTGCACCGACGAGCACGATCGCGCGGACGTCGCCGTCGGCGTCGAGCCGGTCGACCTCGGACTCCAGCTCCTCGAGGAGCGGCGCCGAGAGCGCGTTCACGGGCGGATGGTCGATCGTGACGACCGCGACCGCGCCGTCGATCTCCGTCGAGACGAAGTCGCCCATCTAGGCCGTCTCCGCGGGCTGCCTGGCGAACTGCTCCCGCAGCGCGGTCTTCCGGAACTTGCCGACCGCCGTCTTCGGGATCTCGTCCACGAACTCGAACCTGTCGGGCAGCCACCACTTGGCGAAGCTCGGCGCGAGGAAGTCGCGAAGCTCGTCGGGCGACGCGTCCTCGCCATCGCGCAGCACGACGACCGCGAGCGGCCGCTCCGACCACTTCTCGTCGGGCACGGCGATCACCGCGGCCTCCGCGACAGCCGGATGCCCCATGAGCGCGTTCTCGAGCGCAACCGTGGAGATCCACTCGCCGCCCGACTTCACGAGGTCCTTCTCGCGGTCCTGCACCTCGACGAAGCCGTCCGGATGGATGGTGACGACGTCGCCCGTCTTGAACCAGCCGTCGTCGGTCCAGCGATCCACCCCCTCTTCCGACTCGAAGTACGCCGACGCGATCGACGGCCCGCGGACCTCGAGCTCGCCCATCGTCTGGCCGTCCCACGGAACGAGCCCCTCCGCGCCCCGCGCGCGGATCTCGCAGAACGGGATCGGCAGGCCCTGCATGGCGCGCCGCGAGTAGGCCTCCTGCGGCGAGAGACCTGCCTCCTGGCCGGGCGCGCCGGAGAGCGTCCCGACCGGGCTCATCTCCGTCATCCCCCAGCCGTGGACGATGTGCAGCCCGTGGCGCTCCTGGAACGCCTCGATCATCGCGCGCGGCGGTGCGGCTCCGCCAACGGTCATCATCCGGATCGTCGACACGTCGTACGCGCTCGGGTCGGCGTCGAGCGTCTGGAGGATCCCCATCCAGATCGTCGGGACGCCGGCCGTGAGCGTGACCTTCTCCTGCTGGAAGTCCTCCAGCAGGCTCACCGGATCCAGGTGGGGACCGGGAAGGACCTGCTTGACGCCCGTCATCGTGCAGGAGAACGGGAAGCACCACGCGTTCGCGTGGAACATCGGCACGACCGGGAGGCAGACGTCGTCGGCGGTGAACCCGAGGCAGCCGACCACCGTGAGCGCATGGATCGCGATCGCGCGGTGCGAGAAGAGGACGCCCTTCGGCCGGCCGGTCGTGCCGCTCGTGTAGCACATGGCCGCCGCGGCTCTCTCCGGGAGATCGCGGTACGAGAACGCCGACTCGTCGGCGGACGCGAGGAGGTCCTCGTAGTCGATTGCGCCGTCGGGCGTCTCGCCGTCGCCGACGGCGATGACGTGCTCGAACTTGCAACGGCCGACGAACGGCTCGGCCAGCGGCCAGAGCACCTTGTCCACGATGAGCACGCGGTCGCCGCCGTGCGTCGCGATGTACGTGTTGTCGTCGGGGTGCAGGCGCAGGTTCAGCGTATGGGTGACGAATCCGCCGACCGGAGCGCCCATGTACGCCTCGAGGTGGTGCGAGTGGTTCCACATGAACGTTCCGACGCGATCCCCGTCCTCGAGGCCGAGTGAGCGGAGCCCGACGATGAGCTTCTTCGTCCGCGATACGAAGTCGGCGTACGAGTAGCGGTGCCACGTCTTGTCCGGGAGGCGGCTTGCGATCTCGCTGTCGCCGTAAAGCTCGTCCGCGCGGCGGAGGATCGCCGGCACGTTCAGCTCGTAGTCCATCATCAGGCCGTCCACGTCTTCGCCTCCTCGAGGTCGGCGGGGATCTGACCCCACGGGTCTGATCCCGGTTCCGTTTCGTCGATCAGGGTGGCTGCGACCTCGGACCGGAGTCGCGTTCCGGACGCGCCGAAGCTCTCGATCCCGAGCGCCCGCTTGTAGAGCCGGTGGAGCCGGTGCTCCCAGGTGAAGCCGATGCCGCCGAGCGTCTGAATCGCGGTCTCGCAGACCGTCACTGCACTCTCGCCCGCATAGGACTTTGCCGCATTGGCGGCGATGGACGCATGTGCGTCCTCGGTGGCGACGCACCACGCCGCCCACAAGGCGAGCGAGCGTGAGAGCTCGACGCGGGTGTACGCGTCCGCGAGCGGGTGAGAGACGGCCTGGTAGGTGCCGATCTTCTTGCCGAACTGCTCGCGCGACGACGCGTACTCGATGGCGTCCTCGAGCGCGAGCCGTGCGACGCCGCACGCCTCGAGCGCGAGCGCGGCCTGGGAGCGCGCCTCGATCTCGGGCAGGACGCCTGCATCCGAGAGCCTGAGGCCGGGCTCGCCGCCGCGCACGACGCCGAGCGGGCGAGACTCGTCGGTCGTCGCGAGGATCTCCCGCTCCGCGCCATCGAGCTCGTGGATGCCGTCGCCGCCCACGATCGCGATCCGGTCGGCCGTGTCGAGGTCGGGCACGAGTGGCCCGAACGCGAACGTCCAGCTCGCCTCGCCGCCTGCGACCTCGGCACGCTGCTCGGCGGGAAGGGCCGGTAGCGTCAGCGCGACGGTCGAGAAGAACGGGCCGTGGTAGAGCGCCCGGCCGAGCTCCTCGAAGAGCACGGCTTCCTCGACGAAGGAGAGCCCCACGCCGCCATCCTCCTCCGCGATCGAGACGCCGGTCCAACCGAGCTCGGCGAGCTGCGCCCAGGTCGGCTCGGGATTTGCCGTGAGGAACTCGCGCGCCTGCTCGCGAAGCGCGTCTTGCTCGGGTGTGAAGGTGAAATCCATTGTTAGCGGTCGCTCACTAGCGTGAATACGGGAGGCCGAGGACGCGTTCGGCGACGATGTTGCGGAGCACCTCCGATGTGCCCGCCTCGATGGTGTTGCCGCGGCTGCGGAGCTGCTGGTACTGCCAGTAGCCGCCGTAAGGCGCGTTGTCCTCGCCCAGCGCCGCGTCGGGGCCGAGGAGCTCGAGCGCGAGCTTCGTCACGCGCTGGTTCGCCTCCGACCAGGCGAGCTTGGAGATGGAGCCCTCGGGGCCCGGCATGCCCGTCTTCATGAGAACCGAGAGCGAGCGGTAGTTGGTGAAGCGAACCCCCTGCAGCTCGATCCACTCGCGCGCGATTCGGTCGCGCTGGAGGTGGTCGGCGCCGCGCTCGCGCGCGAGCGCGATCAGCTTGCGGATCTGCACCTCGAGTGCCGCCTGCAGCGCGAAGCCGAGCGTCCCGCGCTCGTGAAGGAGCGTCGTCATCGCGACCTGCCAGCCGCCCCCGACCTCCCCGAGGAGGTTCTCTGCGGGGACGCGCACGTCGGTGAAGAAGATCTCGTTGAACTCGGCCTCGCCCGTTATCTGGCGCAGCGGGCGTACCTCCACGCCCGGCGTGTGCATGTCGACGATGAGGTACGTGAGCCCGGCATGTCGCGTCGATTCGGGATCGCTCCGCGTGAGGAGAATGCAGAAGTCGGCGATGTGCGCGAACGACGACCAGACCTTCTGGCCGCTCACGACGAAGTGCCCGTTCTCCGGTCGCGCGCTCGTTCGCACGCCTGCGAGGTCGGAGCCGGCACCCGGCTCGGAGAAGCCCTGACACCAGATCTCCTCCGCGGAGAGGATCCGCGCGAGGTGGCGCTCCTTCAACTCCTCTGTCCCGTGCGCGATGATCGTCGGCCCGGCCATGCCGATGCCGATGACGCCGATGTGCGGCGGGGCCTCGGCCCGCGCCATCTCCTCGAGGAAGATCGCCTGGTGCGTGTACGGAGCGCCGCCACCGCCGTACTCCTCGGGCCAGGTGAGCCCCACATACCCTGCGTCATAGAGCGCTCGGCTCCAGGCGCGCATCTCCGGGCCCTCGAAGCGCGTCGCGCCGCCGCGGTGACCCTGCAGGCCCTCCGGGAGGTTGTCGTCGAGCCAGGAGCGAAGCTCCGCCCGGAACGCGGCCTCCTCCGGCGTGTCGCGCAGATCCATCACTGCCGATCGTAATCAGTCTGCGGCGGAAGGTCATTGCGAGGCTGCGCAAGACCCGTTTAGGGTCTCGTTCGGATGGTCCTCCTCGAGGTACGGGACGTCACCCTGCGCTTCGGCGGCATCATCGCCTTGGACGGCGTCTCGTTCGACGTCGAGGAGGGGCAGATCTCGGGGCTCATCGGCCCGAACGGCGCCGGGAAGACGACGGCGTTCAACGTCATCACGCGGCTCTACAAGCCGGACTCGGGGGAGGTGCTGCTCGACGGCGCGTCGATCCTGAAGCAGCCGGCGTACAGGATCGTGCGCAAGGGCGTCGCGCGGACGTTCCAGAACATCCAGCTCTTCCGCACGATGTCGGTGCTCGAGAACGTGCTCGTCGGCGCCCACGGGCGCGGACGGAAGGTCGGCGAGAAGGAGGCGCTCGAGGTCCTCGACGTCGTGGGACTGCGCGGGCGCGCGCTGTTCCCGGCTGCGGCGCTCCCATACGGCGTCCAGAAGCGCGTCGAGCTCGCCCGCGCGCTCGTCGCGAAGCCCCGTCTGCTCCTCCTCGACGAGCCCGCCGGAGGCCTGAACCACGAGGAGGTCTCGGAGCTCGGCGCGTTCATCAAGAGGATCCGCGACGACTTCGAGCTGACGGTGTTGCTCGTCGAGCACCACATGAACCTCGTCATGAACGTCTCCGACCATGTCAACGTGCTGAGCTTCGGGCGCAAGATCGCGGACGGGCCACCGGCGCAGGTGCAGGCCGATCCCGCGGTGATCGAGGCGTACCTCGGGTCTGACGAGGAGGATATGGATGATGGGGTCAGACCCGTGGGGTCTGACCCCGCACCTGACCTCGGGCCGGAGAGCGAAGAGTGAGCACGAGGACGCTGCTCGAGCTCGACAGCGTCGCGGCGCGCTACGGCCCGGTGCAGGCGCTGCACGACGTCTCGCTCGTCGTCCGCGAGGGTGAGGTCGTCGCCGTTCTCGGTGCGAACGGGGCCGGGAAGACGACGACCTTGCGCGCGATCTCCGGAACCGTCTCGCGGAGCGGCGCGGTCGAGCTGGACGGGAAGCCGGTCAGGGGCGGGCCCGAGGCGGCGGCGAGGGCCGGCATCGCGCACGTGCCGGAGGGCCGCGGGACGTTCGTCGACCTGACCCTGGCGGAGAACCTCAAGCTCGGCGCTTACACGCGTCGCGAACGCTCGCTGAAGACGGAGATCGCGCGCATCGCCGAGTACTTCCCGTGGATGACCGAGCGCGGGAACCAGCGCGCGGGCACGCTGTCGGGCGGAGAGCAGCAGATGCTCGCTCTCGGTCGGGCGCTGATGAGCCGCCCGCGGCTCCTCCTTCTGGACGAGCCCTCGCTCGGCCTGGCGCCCATGATCGTCCGCGAGTTCTTCCGAATCGTGCGCGAGCTGAACGAGAACGAAGGTCTCACGGTTCTCGTCGTGGAGCAGGACGCACGAATCGCGCTCCGGGCATCGAGCCGCGCGTACGTGCTCGAGGTCGGCCGGGTCGCGCTGACCGGGACGAGCGACGAACTGAGCAGGGACGAAGCCATCCGCCGGAGCTACCTCGGCTATTAGGTGTCCCCTCGGGCGACATCATCCGTGTCCCTGGCGGCTGCAGAGCGGCGCCATGCGTCGTCCTCAGTCGCGCCCATATCAGCTGATATGGGCGCTCCCTGCGTCCCAGCTTGGCTTGCTTTTCGCTCACCAGGAACACGGCGATGTCACTGAGGGGACACTGATGCTCGCCGCCGGCTTCGCGGACTTCATGCAGCAGGTCGTCTCCGGCCTCGCCTCGGGCGGCATCTACGCGCTGCTCGCCCTGGCGCTCGTGATCATCCACCGCTCGACCGGGGTCATCAACTTCGCCCAGGGCGAGATGGCGACGCTGTCGACGTACATCGCCTGGACGCTCACGTTCAACCACGACTGGAGCTACTGGCCTGCGTTCGTTGCGACGCTTTTCGTCTCGTTCGTCGGTGGCGTCGGCATCCACCGGGTCGTGATCCGTCCGGTCGAGCGGGGGAACGTCCTGCGCATCGTGATCGTCACGATCGGGCTCCTCGTTGCGATCAACGGCTTCATCGTGTGGCAGTGGACGGGCGAGCCGCAGCAGTTGCAGAGCCCGTTCGGAACGGACACCTACGACGTCGGGGGCGTCGTCGTCTCCGCACACGACCTCGGCACGATCGCCGTGGCACTCGGAATCGTGCTCGTCCTCTGGGTGCTCTTCCAGTTCACGAAGGTGGGGCTCGCGCTGCGTGCTGCCGCGGTCAACCCCGAGGAGGCGCGGCTCGTCGGCGTTCGCGTGACGTGGATGCTCGCGCTCGGGTGGGGCCTCGCCGCGTTGCTCGGCGCAGTCGCGGGAACGCTCACGGCTCCGACGGTCGGGCTCGACCCGAACATGATGGCGGCAGTGCTCATCTACGCGTTTGCTGCCGCCGTGCTCGGCGGCATCGACTCCCCGCTCGGCGCCGTCGTCGGCGGCCTCTTGATCGGCGTGTTGTTGAACCTGCTCAGCTACCTGAGCCAGTACGACGCCTTCGACTGGTTCTCGGAGGAGCTGCGCCTGCCGATGGCGCTCCTCGTCATCCTCGGCGTCCTGCTCGTACGGCCGCAGGGGATCTTCGGCAAGCCGGAGGTCAAGCGCGTATGACGCCGCGGACGCAGCGCATCATCGGCTTCGTCGCTTTCGTGGGCTTCGTCGCGTTCGTCGCGGTTCTGCCCTCGTTCGTCTCGGACTTCAAGGCGCGCGAGTACGCGTACGTCGCGATCTACCTCATCGCGCTCCTCGGGCTCAACATCCTCACCGGCTACACGGGCCAGATCTCGCTGGGCCACGGGGCGTTCATGGCCATCGGCGGCTACACGACCGCGATCCTCATGGCCGGCAACGAGCAGTTCGGCGGCCCGATGTCGGGCGGGATGAAGGATGTCTGGACGCTCCCGATTGCAGGCCTCGTCGCCGGCCTCGTCGGACTTGCCTTCGGGCTGCCTGCGCTGCGCCTCTCGGGCCTCTACCTCGCGCTCGCGACGTTCGCGATCGCCGTCGCCATGCCCTCGACGGTGAAGCGCTTCGAGGAGTTCACGGGCGGCGGCACGGGCATCCAGCTCTTCGGCACGCCCGAGCTCACCGGCTCGATCTCGAACGTGAACCTCCTCGGGCGCTCGCTCACGCCGAACGACTGGATGTACTACCTCGCCTGGTCGATCGCGCTCGTGCTCTTCGCCGTCGCCTGGCTCATCCTGCGCGGTCGAACGGGGCGCGCGTTCCGCGCCGTACGAGACAGCGAGACAGCTGCGGTCTCCTCGGGCGTGAGCCTCGCGCGCTACAAGACGCTCGCGTTCGGGATAAGCGCGGCGTACGCGGGCGTCGCCGGCGGGCTCTTCGTGATCGCGAGCGCGTTCGTGAACCCGGACACATTCCCGGTCGCGCTCTCGATCTTCCTGCTCGTCGGGATCGTCGTCGGAGGGCTTGGCGGCCTGTCCGGGCTTGTCTTCGGCGCGATCTTCGTCGCGTTCCTGCCGCTGTGGTCACAGGGCCAGGATCTCGGCTCGCTCCTGCCCGACCGGATCATCGAGGAGACGCAGAAGCCGGGCGGGCCGGCGATCGTCTACGGCGTCGTGCTCATCCTGCTCATGTTCGTCCTGCCGAACGGCGTCGGCGGTCTCTTCCGGAAGATCGGGCAGGTGATCGCGGGGCGCCGGTACTCTCGGACGAAGTGAAGCGCGCGTTCCTCGCCGTCTGCGCCGCCGGCCTCCTCGTCGCCCTGCCCACCGCCTTCGCGGGATCCGCTGCCGATCCGGGCGTCAGTTCGACGACGATCGTCGTCGGCGGGACATCGCCGCTCACCGGTCCGGCGGCCTCATACGCGTCCGTCGCGCGCGGCGCGAGGGCGTAGTTCGCCTCGATCAACGCGAAGGGCGGCGCCGCGAAGCGCAAGATCGTCGACGACGCGTACAACCCGGCGCTAACGGTGCAGGCCGTTCGCCGGCTCGTCGAGCAGGACAAGGTGTTCGCGGTCTTCAACACGCTCGGCACGGAGTCGAACCTCGCGATCCGCGACTACCTGAACCAGGTGAAGGTGCCGCATCTCTTTGCTGCCTCCCGCGCGACGACGTGGGGGCGCGACGCCGCGAAGTACCCGTGGACGATCGGCTTCCAGCCGAGCTATGCGGCCGAGGGCTTCGTCTACGGCCAGTACGTCGCGAGGACGCAGAAGAAGGCGAGGATCGCGGTCCTCTTCAAGAACGCGTCGTCGTGAAGACGGGCAAGGGCGACAACTTCCCGGTGCAGCAGGGCCAGCTCCAGCGCTGGACGAAGGGCCGCTGGGTGCCTCTCCGCGGGCTCTGGGCTTCGAAGCCCAACTAGCCGGTCGGACGCCTCTGCGTCGCCGCGAGCGTGATCTCGGTGCTGGCCCGTATTGCGGTTACGCGAGGAACAGGCTGCCAGTCACCCCGGCGGCCTGTTGCTGCCTGAGCGTTACACGTCGACGATCGTCAGCACCTCGACTGCGACTCCTGGGCTCTGCGGCACCTTGCCGGCGAGCTCGATCGCCTCCTCCCGGCTCGCGCACTCGATGACGTACAGGCCGCCGATCGCCTCCTTCGTGTCGGCAAAGGGCCCGTCCGTGACGAGCGGGCTCTCGCCGGGACGGACGACCACCGCGGTTGAGGGGTCGTCGAGCGCCTCGCCGTGGACGTGGGCGCCGATGTCGCGGAGCATGGTGCTGAACGCGACGTGCTCGCCGACGATCGCTCGGCGCTCATCCGGCGTCAGTGCGGCCTCTGCTTCGCGGTCGCCGTGGATCAGGAACAGGAATCGCATCTAGCCTCCTTCGCTGTTTCTCCTACGACGAATGCGCTCGGGCACGATCGACGTATGCTCGAGTGGATCATGAGCGCCGTCGCCGACCTGTGCTCCGCGCCGCTCGGGGAGCTGCTCGCCGAGGCGCGCAGGCTGCGCGCACGTCCGCTCGTGACGTACTCGCCGAAGGTCTTCATCCCGCTTACAACGCTGTGCCGCGACGTCTGCGGCTACTGCACGTTCGCGCGTCCGCCGCGCCGCGGCGAGCACGCGTTCATGACCGAGGACGAGGTGCTTGAGATCGCCCGCGCAGGCGCCGCCGCCGGTTGCCGCGAGGCGCTCTTCACGCTCGGCGACAAGCCGGAGCTCCGCTACAAGGTCGCGCGGGAGGAGCTCCGCGCGCTCGGCTGCGAGACGACGCTCGAATACCTCGAGCGCTGCGCTCGCCTCGTCGTCGAGGAGACGGGGCTGCTGCCGCACCTGAACCCGGGCGTGATGACGCGCGCCGAGCTCGAGGCGCTCAGGCGGGTGTCGGCCTCGATGGGGATCATGCTCGAGACGACCGCGGAGCGGCTCTCGGCGCGCGGCGGCCCGCACTGGGCGTCGCCGGACAAAGTTCCCGCTCGCCGCCTGGAGACGATCCGGCGTGCCGGCGAGCTCGGGATCCCGTTCACGAGCGGGATCCTCATCGGCATCGGTGACACCCGCGAGGAGCGGATCGACGCGCTCCTCGCTCTGAAGGAGATCGGCGACGAGCTCGGCCACGTGCAGGAGGTCATCGTCCAGAACTTCCGCGCGAAGCCCGGTACTCGGATGGCGTCGCATCCCGAGCCATCGCTCGACGACCACCTGTGGACGATTGCCGTCGCGCGGATCCTGCTCGGACCCGACTGGCACGTGCAGGCGCCACCCAACCTCGCGTTCGACGACTTCCCGCGCCTGCTCGACGCCGGGATCGACGACTGGGGTGGCGTGTCGCCCGTGACCATCGACCACGTCAATCCGGAGGCGCCGTGGCCGGAGATCGAGCGCCTCGCCGAGGCGACTCGCAGCCGCGGGCTCGAGCTCGCACCGCGGCTCCCCGTTTATCCGGAGTACGTGGCTGATCTCGAAAGCTGGGTGCATACCGCCGTCGCGCCTCACGTTCGGCGGGCAGCCGACGCGAGCGGCCTCGCGCGGGACGACACCTGGGCGCCGGGCGAGCGAGGCACCGTCCCGTTCGTCGTTCGCCGCGATGCCGCGCCGCTCGAGCTGGCGGGAGACGAGCTCGGCGAGGACGAGCTCACGCGGCTTCTCGAGGCACGGGGGGAAGAGGCTGCGCGGGTCTGCGCAACCGCGGACCGCCTGAGGCGCGAGGTCTGCAGCGACGAGGTCACGTACGTCGTGACCCGGAACATCCAGTACACGAACGTCTGCTACTTCCGCTGCGGCTTCTGCGCGTTCTCGAAGGGCAAGCTCGCAGCGAACCTGCGCGGCGCGCCGTACCTCGTCCCGCTGGACGAGATCGTCCGCCGGACGGAAGAGGCGTGGGACCGAGGCGCCACCGAGGTCTGTCTGCAGGGAGGGATCCATCCTGCGTTCACGGGCGACTACTACGCGGACGTCGTCCGCGCGATCAAGCGGGCAGTCCCGGAGATCCACGTGCACGCGTTCTCGGCGCTCGAGATCTGGCAAGGCGCCGCGACGCTCGAGCTGTCGCTCGCGGAGTACCTCGGCTGGCTACGCGACCTCGGGCTCGGCTCGCTCCCGGGCACCGCCGCCGAGGTGCTCGACGACGAGGTGCGGCGCGTCATCTGCCCCGACAAGGTGACGACGGCGCAGTGGCTCGCCGTCCACGACGCGGCCCACCGGGTCGGGCTCCGCTCCAACGTGACCCTGATGTTCGGGCACGCGGACACACCGCGATCCTGGGCACGTCATCTGCTGCGCACTCGTGAGCAGCAGCAGCGTTCGGGCGGCTTCACCGAGTTCGTCCCGCTGCCGTTCGTGCCGATGGAGGCGCCGATCTACCTCCAGGGCCGCGCCCGCCGCGGCCCCACGTTCCGCGAGGCGTTGCTCGTCCATGCGGTTGCGCGCCTCGCGCTCCATCCCAGAGATCACGAACGTCCAGGCGTCGTGGGTGAAGCTCGGGCCGGAGGGGACGCGGCAGGCGCTCGCGGCGGGCGTGAACGACCTGGGCGGCACGCTCATGAACGAGTCGATCTCGCGCTCGGCCGGAGCGGCCTACGGACAGGAGATGCCGCCCGAGCGAATGGAGGAGCTCATCCGCTCAGCAGGACGCGTTCCGCGGCAGCGGACGACGCTCTACGGCGTGCCGCCTGCCGAGCGGGTTCGCGCGTCGTTCGGCGCTGCCCCACTGGCGGAGCCGCACAACCCGCCGGTGAAAGACGCGGGCCTCGTCGCGCCGTCACGACTGGTGCGACCGGGCCTCGTGGCGACGAGTTAGCGCGAGCGGCAGGCGTACGAGCACACCCGGGAGCCGGCGACGGCTCTCTGCGAGCGCCTGCCGCAAGGTCTCGGCAGCGCCCGGCCCGAAGATCCCCTCGCCGTGCCCGACGAGAATCCGGTCCGGCTCGAAGGCAGCGAGCGTCGTCGGCGGCGTGAGCCGCAGGACCATGTGCACGCCGAGAGCGGCCTTGCCGGCGGTGTAGAAGCGGTTCGTCGCGAGGGCGTCGGCGAGGACGAGCGTCCGCGTCTTGGGCCACCAGAGCGCCGACTCGCGCCAGCGCTTCCTGCGCATGATCGGGATGAACGTGAAGGGGCTGCCGCGCACCTCGTCCGGTGCGACGACGTGCGGCACACCGAGCCGATCGGCGAGCGCGGCGCAGTCGCGGTGGTGCCGGTCGAGAAGCTGGATGACGCCTGCCGGCTCGCCCAGCGAACAGGCGCGTTCGATCGCCTCCGTCCAGTCGAGCGCGTCAACGAGCCACACCCTTCCCTCCGCTGCGAGAGCATGCGACGTCCGCGTCATCGCCTCGTCCGCGATCCACCCGAAGCCGCCCGCTCCGGCGTCGTCGCAGAAGCGGAAGCTCGTCACCGCACTACCCGAGGTCCGCCACCACCTCGCCCGCTGCCCGCTCGCCGGTCTCGACGGCGCCGTTCAGGTATCCCTGGAAGTCGATCGAGGTGTGCTCGCCGCAGAAGTGCGCATTGCCCTCCTGGCGACCTTCGATCCCTGCGAAAGCCGTGTACTGGCCGACCTTCCAGTATGAGTACGAGCCCCTCGTCCACTCGTAGCCGGGCCAGTAGTCGACCGTCGCGAGGTTGTTCCAGAACTGCGAGAGGCCGGGCAGCACGGGCTCGATCTGGGTGAGGAACTGCTGCGCGCGACTCGAGGGCGTACCTGAGCCGAAGCTCGCCCCGACGTCGCCTCCCGTGTAGTCGACGAGGAGGCCGGCGGTGCCCGGCTGCGCACGCGACACCTCCCACGTGTTCTGGTAGCCGGTGTCGGACACGGTATCGCCGTTATTGCCGAGGTCGTTCCAATGACGGCGGGTGAACTGGACGTGGAGCTTCGAGTTCGTCCCCATCCCCTGCTCCTCGATCGCCTGCAGCTTGAGCGGCGAGAAGCCCGCCTTCGAGACGTTCACCGAGTGCCGGACGATCGAGAACGGCAACGCCAGGACGACCTTGTCGGCGGTGACGGTCATCGGCCCGGCCGCCTGCTTGAACGTCAACGCGTATGCCCCTGCGGGCGTTTGCTTCACGGCCACGAGCTCGGATCTCGTCGTGATCTGATCCGCGAGCTGAGCGGCCAGGCGCGAGGTGATCTGATCATTGCCGCCACGCACGTGGTACTTCTCGTTCGACGGTCCGAATATCCGAAGCTGTCCCTGCCCCGAGTAAGCGAGCAGGTAGATCAGGTTGAGGGAGCTCTGAACACTCGACTCGGCGCCGTACTCGATGTTGTAGGCGACGTCGAGCAGCTGCCCGAGCTTCGAGTCGATCCCCCCGGGGACCGACTCGTTGATCCAATCGACGATCGACAGGTGGTCGAGCTCGAACCCGCGTTGGGTGAAGCTGTCGAAGAGCGTTGGGTAACTCGCCGACGAGACGTCCTTGTGGAGCTTCTGCCAGATGCCCTTGAGATCGTCCGTTGCCTCTGCGTAGGTGTAGGGCTCGCCGTCGAAGAAGTACAGCGGCTCCGTGCCGTTGACCTCGGCCGAAAGCAGGTTGTCGAGCCTCAATCCCAGCTCCTGAGCGAGCTGCCGGATCGCCTGGTGCCCCTGGTCGATGAGCTCTCCGCCGTGCTCGTAGATCTGGCCCTGGGCGAAGTAGCCCCGTCCTGTCCAGCAGCGTCCACCGATCCGGTCTGACGCCTCGTGGACCTGCGCGACGTAGCCGGCCTGCTTGAGGCGGTAGGCGCACGTGAGCCCGGCGAGCCCGGCGCCGACGACGACGATCGTCGCAGGCGTCGCGGCGCGTGCCGCGGGGCTCAAGCGACCTACCGCGGCAAGCCCCAGCCCAGCGATCCCGGCCTGCTTGAGCAGGCCCGATCGCGTCGTCTTTCCTCGGCTCTGGTCGTCGACGACCTCCGCTACTGCACGCTGCACTTTCGCCATGAGGGCGGTGCGGGCCATCGAGTCCCCTTCGTGTCGATGTTCGGTCGGCGGGCTCCACAATGCCCGACCGGGTCGCGGCGATCAACCCCCGGGCGGGAAGTCCTCGAACGCGAGCAGGTCGTCGACCGTCTCTCGTCTGCGGATGACCCGGGCATCCCCATCGCCCACGAGCACCGCGGCTGGCCTCGGCGTCGCGTTGTAGTTCGAGCTCATCGCGAGCGTGTATGCGCCCGTGGCAGGAACCGCGAGGAGGTCGCCGACACGAGGCGGCGGCAGCGAAACGTCGTCGATGACCACATCGCCCGACTCGCAATGGAGCCCGGCGACGCTCACGGTCTCGGTCGCGGGCTCGTCCGCGCGCGTCGCCGCCAGCGCCGTGTACCTGGCGCCGTA
This sequence comes from uncultured Gaiellaceae bacterium, assembly GCA_963723695.1. Classification (GTDB taxonomy): domain Bacteria; phylum Actinomycetota; class Thermoleophilia; order Gaiellales; family Gaiellaceae; genus GMQP-bins7. The sequence continues at coordinate 74,198 of CAVRRU010000009.1, forward strand.
GAGCTGGGGCCGGGGATTGTCGGACGTGCCTCCGTCGACCGAGACCCACGTGACCGATGCGAGGCGCTTCACGGTCCGGACGCGATAGAGGGTCACGCCCGCCTGGCCGACGAGCGCCCGTCCCGGCTCGAGCGCGAGCCGTGGCGCCGGCAGGTCTCGCGCGGCCCACGCGCTCGAGACGGCGCCGTCGACGCGGCGCGTGAGGTCGCCGAGATCGACCATCGGTTCGGCAAGGATGTGACGCACGCCGAAGCCTCCGCCGGCGTTCACGACCTGCGGGGCCCAGCTGAGCTCGTCGCGGCAGCGCGCGGCGAACTCTGCGAGGAGGCCGATGGTCTCCTCGTGTGCGGCGAGATCTGCGAGCTGCGAGCCGACGTGGACGTGGAGCCCGGCCACGTCGAGTCCTCGTTCGAGCGCGTCCTCGACGATCCGCAGGGCATCGTCCGGGGGGAGCCCGAACTTCGACCCGTGGTGGCCAGTCCGGATCGCCTCGTGCGTGTCTGCCTCGACGCCGAGCGTCACCCTGACGAGCACGCGCCCGATTCCTGCGTTCGCAGCACGCTCGGATTCGCCCCACCCGTCCAGGACGACCGTCGCGGCGGCCTCCGCGGCTGCGCGAAGCTCCTCGTCCGACTTCGCGTTGCCGTGCACGACGAGCTCCTCGCCGGTGAGTCGCGCCGCTCGCGCGAACGCGAGCTCGCCGAGCGTGGACACGTCGGCACCGACGCCCTCCTCGGCCAGAAGTCGCATTAGGGCGACGTTCGGGAACGCCTTCGACCCGTAGAAGACCTGCGCGTCGGGCGCCGCGGCGCGGATCTCCTGCGCCCGGGCGCGAATCGTCCTCTCGCAGTACGCGACGAGCGGCGTCCCGAAACGGTCCGCGAGCCCCGATGTGCGCACGCCGCCGAGCGAGAGCTGCCCGTTCTCGATGCGGGCGGTTTCGGGAAACAGCTCGAGCATCGGGCAAGTCTGCCTGCTACCGTTTTCAGCTCGTGAACGAGCTTCTTGCATAGGTCAGGGGACGAGCGTGGCGAGGGCCGCGGACGTTCCCATGGAGCCTCTCGTGCGAGAGGCTTTTTTGTTCCCCGAGACGAAGAGATAGGCGATGGAGCGGTACGAGTCGAACGAGATCGAGGAGAAGTGGCAGCGCGTATGGCGTGACGCGCACGCATCCGAGGTCGCCAACCCGGCGCCGGGGGAGACGGCCGTTCCGAAGAGCTACGTCCTCGAGATGCTCCCGTACCCGTCGGGGACGCTCCACATGGGGCACATGCTCGTCTACACGATCGGCGACGTCGTCACGCGTTTCCGCGCGCGTAACGGCATGCAAGTCCTGCATCCGCAGGGCTTCGACTCGTTCGGCCTGCCGGCCGAGAATGCTGCCATCCGTGAGGGTGGCCACCCGCGCGAGCTGGTCGAGCGCAACATCGCCCACATCACGAACTCGATGCGCCGCGTCGGGTGGGCGTACGACTGGACCCGCAGTCTCTCCACCCACGACCTCGAGTACTACCGCTGGCAGCAGTGGCAGTTCCTGAGGTTCTACGAGCGCGGGCTGGCCTATCGGAAGGGCGCGCCGGTCAATTGGTGCCCCAACGACCAGACCGTGATTGCGAACGAGCAGGTTCGCGAGGGTCGCTGTGAGCGCTGCGGGGCCGAGGTCGAGTCTCGCGTGATGGAGCAGTGGTTCTTCCGCATCACCGATTACGCGCAGGCGTTGCTCGACGACCTCGATACGGTGGACTGGCCGGAGTCCATCAAGGCGCGCCAGCGCAACTGGATCGGCCGCTCGGAGGGCGCCGAGATCCTGTTCCGGATCGAGGAGCTGGACGAGGACGTACCGGTGTTCACGACCCGTCCGGACACGTTGTACGGCGCCACGTTCTTCGTCCTGGCGCCGGAGCACGAGTTCGTCCAGCGGATCGACTCGGACGAGGTCCGCGAGTACGTCAAGCGCACGGCGGCGAAGAGGACCCAGGAGCGTGCCGCGGCGACCGAGAAGACAGGCGTCGACACGGGGCTGCATGCGATCAACCCGGTGAACGGGGAGCGCCTGCCCGTCTACGTCGCCGACTACGTGCTCACCGACTACGGGACGGGCGCGATCATGGCCGTGCCCGCACATGATCAGCGGGACTTCGACTTCGCGACGACGTTCGGCCTTCAGGTCCGGCGCGTCGTGCGCCCTCCGGACGGTGAGTCCGAGGACGGCGCGGCGTACGTCGAGCACACCGACGGCGAGATCCTCGTCAACTCGGGCGAGTTCGACGGTCTTCCGGCCGCGGAGGGCGGTCGCCTGGTCGTGGAGAAGCTCGCTGCGGAGGGTCGCGGCCGGTTCGCAATCAACTACCGGCTGCGCGACTGGGGCTTCTCGCGACAGCGTTACTGGGGCTGCCCGATCCCGGTCGTCTACTGCGAGAACTGCGGGATCGTTCCCGTTCCCGAGGAAGAGCTGCCGGTCGTTCTTCCCGATATCGAGGATTACAAGCCGAAGGGCCAGCCGCCGCTCGCGCAGGCCGAGGAGTGGGTGAACGTCCCGTGTCCGCGTTGCGGCGCGCCGGCGAAGCGCGAGACGGAGACGATGGACACGTTCGTCGACTCCTCCTGGTACTTCCTGCGCTACTGCGACCCGCGCAACGACACGGAGCCATTCGATCGAGCGGCGGTCGACTACTGGAACCCGATCGACCTGTACATCGGTGGCGTCGACCACGCGACGGTGCACATGATCTACGCGCGCTTCTGGGTCAAGGTGCTCAACGACATGGGCCTGGTGGGCTTCCGGGAGCCGTTCGGGCGTTTCTTCTCCAACGGCTGGGTGACCCTGGGCCACGTCAAGATGTCGAAGCGGGCCGGCAACGCCGTCGGGCCGGACGACTTCGTCGTGCGCTACGGAGCCGATGCCTGCCGCCTGAACATCCTGTTCCTGGGGCCGGCGGACCAGGACATGGAGTGGACCGAGTCAAGCGTCGAGGCCATGGCACGGTTCGTCCGGCGGCTGTGGACGGTCGTCACCGAGGTGGCCGATTCCGCGCCGACGGGGCCGGGGGCAGGAGGGCCGCTGGCGCGGAAGGCCCACGCCACGATCGCGAAGGTCACCGACGATGTCGGGCGCCGGTACACGTTCAACACGGCGATCGCCGCAGTCATGGAGCTCGTGAACGAGCTGTCGCGCGACCGGAGTGGCCCCGACTCGCGCTTCGCTGCCGAGACGGCGGTGTCCCTGATCCAGCCGTACGCCCCGCACATCGCCGAGGAGCTGTGGGAGCGCCTCGGGCACGAGCGGTTGTGGGAGATCCCGTGGCCGATCGCCGATCCGGCGCTGCTGGAGGTCGACACCGTCGAGGTCGTCGTCCAGGTCAACGGGAAAGTGCGCGACCGGCTGCACGTCGCGCCGGACGTGGGGGAAGACGAGCTCGTCGCCCTGGCCCGGGCGTCTGAGCGCGTGCAAGCCCACCTGGACGGCGGAGACGCGGTCAGGACGGTCGTCGTCCCCGGCAAGCTCGTCAACTTCGTCACGTAGCGCTCGCCCGACTTTCCACGCTCTCTTGACGGAGCCGTGAACCACGTGTGAACGGTTGCCGGCGACGATGGCGCCGTGCCCATCGCCGTGTCCCGCTCGACCGCGCTCGTCGGCGTGTGCCTTGCGCTCGCGGGTCTCGTCCTCGTCGGGCAGCGGCTCGCCCGGGCGGGAGCGGCGAGCGAGGCGGAGGTCGCCGCGGCGCCGCTCGAGCCGCTCACGGCGGCGCCGGCACCGCGGCCCGTCCTCGTCGTCCACGTCGTCGGCGAGGTGCGCCGACCCGGTCTCTACCGGCTGCGGGACGGCGCGCGGATCGCGGATGCGGTTCGTCGCGCGGGCGGCGCTAGCCGGAAGGCGAATCTCGCCGGGCTTAACCTCGCCGCGCCGCTCGTGGACGGGATCCAGGTTCTCGTGCCGAGTCGGGTGGAGGCGGTAGCAGGTGGTGGCGCAACTGCGAGCCCGACTGATGCCTCGGGTGGCATCGGCGGGTCGGCGGTCAGCCTCTCGTCGGCGACCGTCGAGGAGCTCGACGAGCTGCCCGGCGTCGGACCGATCACGGCGCAGAAGATCCTGGACTACCGAACGGAGCACGGGCCGTTCGCGTCCGTGGACGACCTCGACGCCGTCCCGGGCATCGGCCCGACGCGCATCGAGCAGCTGCGCGACCTCGTGACTCCGTGAGGCGAGCTCTCGAGCTCCACTGGCCCGCGCTGCTCGTGAGTTCTGCGTGCGCCGGGATCGGTCTTTCGATCTGGATCTCGCTACCGCTCGCCGCCGTCGGCGCGCTCGCAGTCGCAGCTGTCGGCGCCGTGCTCCTGCTCGACGGCCTCGCTCGGCTTGCCGCGGTGGGCGTCGCCCTGGCTGTGGTAGGCCTGGGCTGGGGCTCGATCCGCATGGATGCCCTGCGGCAGAGCATCCTCGCATCCGAAGTCGGCGAGTTGGGTGTCGTCGAACTGGTCACCGTGGCACCGGCGCGCTCATCGCGGCATGCGACGCGTGTCATCGCGGTTACACGTGAATTCCGGCGGAGGCCCATGCGCGAGCGCGTGCTCCTCGTGCTGCCCGTGGGCCGCTCGCCGCCGCGAGGAGCGATCCTGGAGGCGAGCGTCCGCATAGCCGAGCCGCGCCCGGAGCGCGACGGTTTCGACGAGCGTTCCTGGCTCGAGCGTCAGGGCATCCATGTCGTCCTCGAAGCTTCGAGCTGGCGGCAGATCGGCCGGCGCGGTGGTCTCGCTGGCCTCGGCGACCGCCTGCGCGATCGCGTCGAGCTCGCCGTCGGGCGAGGCGCGGTGGGCATTCGCCGGAGCATCGTTCTCGGTGTCGTCCTTGGCGAGGACGAGGGGCTGCCCGGGGCCGTGCAGGACGACTTCCGGGCCTCCGGTCTCTACCACCTCCTGGCCGTCTCGGGCCAGAACGTCGCCTTCCTGGCCGCAGGTATCTACGGGCTTGGCTGGTTGCTACGCCTCTCGCGGCGCTTCCGCGAGCTCGCGGTCGTCGGCGTCATCGCCGCGTACGTCCTCGCCGTTGGCTGGCAGCCGTCTGTCGTCCGTGCCGGCGTCGCGGGCGGGCTGGCTTCGCTCGCCTGGCTTGCAGCGCGGCCTTCTGATCGCTGGCACTTCCTCGCAGTGGGAGCGCTCGTGCTGATGGCGTGGATGCCGACGGCGCTGCTCGAGCCGGGCTTCCAGCTCTCGTTCACGGCTGTTGCTGCGATCTTCGTGGCGGTCCCGCGCGTGCGGAGCCGGCTCGACGGGCACCCGCTGCCCGCCGGTTTCGCCGACGCACTCGCCGTCGCGGTTGCCTGCGGGCTTGCGACGGCGCCGATCGTTCTCGTGCACTTCGGCCAGGCGCCCGTCTACACGGTGGTCGCGAACGTCGTCGCATTCGTTGCCGCGCCGGTGGTCCTCGGACTGGGATTGCTCGCCGCGATCGTCGACCCCGTCTCCCCCGCAGCCGCAGCGGGTCTCGCGTCGCTCGCGGGCTGGGCGGCGGCCTGGCTCGAGCTCGTCGCACGCGTCGTCGCGGACCTGCCGAGCGCGCAGGTCGGAAGGCGGACTGCGCTCGCGCTCGCGTTGTGCGTGCTCGCGGCCTGGCTGGCACAGCGCGGGGTGCGGAGGCATCTGCGCGTCCATCCGAAGCGGCTCGCCGCCCTCTCACTCGGAGCGGCTGCGGTTCGCCGTCGTCGCGACCGCATGGGTCGCCGCTCGGCCCGCACCGGCTTGGGATCCACCGGCGGGGCTCCGTGTGACCTTCCTCGATGTCGGCCAAGGCGACTCGATCCTGCTCGAGACGCCGCGTGCCCGCGTGCTCGTGGATCAGGGACCTCCGGAGGCGGACGTTGCCAGGCAGCTCCGCGGGATGGGCGTGCGCTCGCTGTCCGCGCTCGTTCTTACGCACCCGCAGCGAGACCACGTGGGTGGGGCGGCCGACGTCATCCGTCGCGTCCGCGTCGCGCAGATCCTCGACGCGAGCCTCGAGGCCACCGGTCCGGAGCAGGAGGAGGCGCTGGCAGCCGCGAGAGCGCGGGACGTCCCGGTGCGGATCGTTCGGGCAGGGACGAGCTTCCGGTTGGGACGACTCGTCCTGCGCGTCCTCTGGCCGGCCGATGCTGGCCGCGAAAACGAGGACCCGAACCAGAACGCGGTCGTCATCACGGTCTCGTTTGGCGCAACGGACGTTTTTCTTCCCGCGGATGCCGAATCGGACGTCACGGCGCGACTCCCGCTCACCGGAGTCGAGATCCTCAAGGTCGCCCACCACGGATCCGAGGATCCGGGGCTGGCGAGCGAGCTTCGCGACCTTCGCCCCCGCATCGCAGTGATCTCGTGCGGGCGCGACAACGAGTATGGGCACCCGCGCGCCGAGACTCTCGCCGCGTTGGAGAGCTCACCCGGGCTCACCGTCTACCGCACGGACCAGGACGGTCGCGTCGTCGTCGAGTCGAACGGCCGCGCGCTCACGGTAGAGACGGCGCGCTAGGCTGAACGAGGTGGCCGCCGCACCCGCTCCCGACAAGCCCGTCTACCTCATCACCGGGAGCGATCGTCCGAAGATCGAGAGCGCGGTCGCTCGACTCCGCGTCCATTTCGCCCCCGAGGCAATCGAGAGTGTCAGTGCGCTCGACACTCCCGGCGACGCCGCGGTCGCACTCTGCAACGCCGGCAGCCTGTTCGGCGACGCGCGACTGCTCATCGTGCAGGACGTCGACGGCCGCAAGGACGCCGAGGGGCGGCGCAGGGGCGGCTGGAAGGCAGCGGACATCGAGGCTGTCGCCGGTTACCTCGGCAGCCCCGCGCCGGCGACGTTTCTCGCGCTCGTCGCGGGGGAGCTGAAGTCGAGCTCGGCGCTCTGGAAGGCGTGCGCCAAGGCGGGACAGGTCCTCTCGTTTGAAGTGGCCAAGAGGGAGCTGCACGGATGGGTCGCCGAGCAGTTCCGGCATCGTGGAGCACGCGCCGAGCCCGACGCCGTCGCGGCTCTGATCCAGCTCGTCGGCGACGACTTGCCCACGCTGAAGGTGGAGATCGACAAGCTCGCGACCTGGGCAGCAGGCGAGCCGATCGGTGAGCGAGAGGTCGAGGCGCTCGTCGCCCCATACGCGGACGTCCCGATCTACGAGCTCACTGACGCGTGGTCGACGCGCGACGCAGCTCGCGCTCTCGCGCTGAGCGAGACGCTGTTCGAGAACGAGTCACGGCAACGTCGAGACACCGCTGCGAGGCTGGCCGGCGCGCTCGCGGGGCAACTCGGCCGGTTGCGGTCACTGAAGCGGCTCGCTGCCGAGGGCGTGAAGCCGAAGGAGGCTGCCGAGCGCTTGAAGTTGCACCCGTTCCGTACACAGAAGCTCTACGGACAGGCCGAGGGATTCTCGACCGAGGAGCTCGACGATGCCGTCGTGCGCCTCGCCGAGCTCGACGGTGCGCTCAAGGGGCAGAGCCGGCTCTCGCCCGACCTCGAGGTGCAGCGTGCGCTCGTCGACCTCACGCGCCAGCCGGGCGGCATCGCCCAGCCGAACGTGCGCTAGGAACCGCTGGCGACGAGCTGCGAAGCGCCCGACTTCTTGCGCGCCGCGGTGTTCTTGTGCAGCGCCCCACGAGTCGTCGCGCGATCGATCGTCTTCACGAGCTCGCGGTGCATGGCGGCGACACGGTCGGCGTCACCCTCCGAGACCGCCGCCTCGAGGCGCTTCGTGAGCGTCTTGATCGTCGACCGGTAGCGGAGGTTCTCGCTCCGCTGCCGCTCCTGGATGCGGACGCGCTTCTTCTGCTGCTTGATGTTCGCCATGCGAAGAGATGCCCGCAACCGCGGGCCGCGCGATGGTAGCAGGACCGACTGGGAGAATCCGGCCCGAGCACGGCCGATGAACACCCCAGAAGACACAGCGGCGCCGCATCTTCCGGATGAGGGCGGCCACAGCCGCCGCCTCGCGCGCTCGACGGCCGTCTTCTCGCTGGCCACCGCGGTCTCGCGCGTTCTCGGGCTCGTGCGGGAGATGGTCAGCGCGTACTTCTTCGGCGTCACTGGTCTCATCAACGCCTTCACGGTCGCGATCCAGATCCCGAACCTCGTGCGCGCGCTCGTGGCCGACGCCGCGCTGTCCGGTGCGTTCGTCCCCGTCTTCAGCGAGCTCCTCGAGCGCGGGGAGAAGCAGCGCGCGTGGCGCGTCGCCTCGACACTGTTCTGGCTGACGCTCCTCGTCCTCGGCGGCGTCACCGCGGTCTTCATCTTGCTCGCGCCCCTGCTCATGCGGCCCTTCGGCGATCCGGGCGGTGACTTCGACTTGGCCGTCGGGCTCTCCCGCGTCCTCTTCCCGATCGTCGTGCTGCTCGGCCTCTCCGGAATCGTCGTCGGGGTCCTCAATACGTACCACCACTTCGCGCTCCCCGCGCTTGCGCCGGTCGCCTGGAACCTCGTGATCATCCTCGGGCTGCTGCTCGGCGTCCCGCGGATCGACGACGAGAGCGGGCAGCTCTATCTCTACGCCGGCGTCGTCGTCCTCGGGACGCTCGTGCAGCTCCTGCTGCCGATCCCGTGGCTCCGCAGGCTCGACGGCCGGCTGACGATGGTGATCGACTGGCGCGATCCGGCCGTGAAGCGCGTCCTCGTGTTGATGCTGCCGGTGACGCTCACGATCGGCCTCGTGAACGTGAACTTCCTCGTCGACACGCTGTTCGCGTCACGCCTGCTCGACCCCGAGCTCGCGCCGGCCGCGATCGACAAGGCATTTCGCCTCTACATGCTTCCGCAGGGGATCTTCGCCGTTGCCGTGACCACAGTCCTCTTCCCGACCCTCGCACGGCTCGCCGCTCGGGACGACATCGGCGGAGTGCGGCGTGCCCTCGACGGCGGCCTGCGCCAGATCGCCTTTCTCCTCGTGCCCGCCGGACTGCTCTCGATCGTTCTCGCGGAGCCGATCGTGCGTCTCGTCTACGAGCGCGGCGAGTTCACGTCGGACGACACCGTGATCGTGGCCCAGTGCCTGCAGGCGTTCTCGATCGGCCTCGTCTTCAACGGCTGGATGCTCATCCTCAACCGGAGCTTCTACGCCGTGCAGACGAACTGGGTCCCGACCGGCATCGCGCTCGGCGCCGTCGGACTGAACGCGGCATTCGACACCGTCTTCTACCGGCTCGGGATCTGGGGCATTCCGCTCGCGACCTCGACCGTGAACATCGTGGCCGCGGTCGTGCTGCTCGTGATGATGCGCCGTCGAGTCGGGCTCGAGCACGTGGGTCGGACGCTCGCCGTGGTCGCTCGAGTCGCCGCCGCGGGCGCGGTCGCTGCAGGCCTCGCGTATCTGGCGTGGCTCGGCCTCGACGAGCTGCTCGGGCGCGGCCTCGCTGCACAGGTTGCCTCTCTCGGCATCGGGCTCGTGGTCGGGGGGCTCGCGTACGTCGGGCTCGCCCGGGCGCTCGGTCTGCGCGAGCTAGAGACGTTGCTACTGTTGCGAGCCCGGCGCGACGAGACCTCGAGCGAGCGCTGAAAGACCTATGCAGCAAGACCGCATTCGCAACTTCGCGATCATCGCGCACATCGACCACGGCAAGTCGACGCTCGCCGATCGCATCCTCGAGCTGACCGGCGCGGTCAGCGAGCGTGAGATGCGCGAGCAGCTCCTCGACACGATGGAGCTCGAGCGCGAGCGCGGGATCACGATCAAGGCGCAGGCGGTGCGCGTGAACTGGCGTGGGCAGCAGCTGAATCTCATCGACACGCCGGGCCACGTGGACTTCACATACGAGGTTTCCCGTTCGCTGCAGGCCTGCGAGGGCGCGCTGCTCGTCGTCGACGCCGCGCAGGGAATCGAGGCGCAGACGCTCGCGAACGCGTACCTCGCGATCGACGGCGGCCTCGAGGTCGTCCCCGCGGCGAACAAGATCGACCTCCCGCAGGCAGACCCCGATGCGGCGGCGCGCGAACTCGGCGACCTCCTCGGCGAGTCGCCCGATCGTGTGTTGCGGATTTCGGCGAAGACCGGAGCGGGCGTTCCCGAGCTGCTCGACGCGATCGTCGAGCGCATCCCCGCGCCGGCCGGGGAGCCGGATGCGCCCGCCCGGGCACTCGTGTTCGACTCGTCCTACGACCAGTACCGCGGCGTGGTCGCCTTCGTTCGTGTCGTCGACGGGAGCTTCTCGACGCGCGAGCCGCTGCGCGCGATGGCGCAGGGAACCGAGTTCGACGCCGAGGAGCTCGGCGTGCTCTCACCTGCCCGCACGCCGATCGAGTCACTCTCCGCCGGTGAGGTGGGATACGTCATCACCGGCTTGAAGGACGTGTCGCGCCTCCGCGTCGGCGACACCCTGACGTCGCGCCGTCGCGCCGCCGCTACGCCTCTCCCCGGCTACCAGGACGTCAAGCCGATGGTCTTCGCGGGCATCTTTCCGACCGACTCCGACGACTACCCGGAGCTCCGGGACGCGCTCGAGCGCCTGAAGCTGAACGACGGATCGCTCTCGTACGAGCCCGAGACCTCGCAAGCGCTCGGTTTCGGTTTCCGCTGCGGGTTCCTCGGGTTGCTGCACATGGAGATCGTCCGCGAGCGGCTCGAGCGGGAGTTCGACCTCGACCTCCTGATCACGGCACCGAACGTCGCCTACCGCGCGACGACCCGGACGGGCGAGCTGGTCGAGGTGCACAACCCGGCCGAGATGCCTCGCGAGCTCGAGGAAGTCGAGGAGCCGTACGTGAAGGCTTCGGTCATCGTCCCGAAGGAGTACGTCGGGGCGGTCATGGAGCTCTCGAACGAGCGCCGGGGGAACTTCGATCACATGGAGTACCTGAGCGAGGATCGGGTGCTTGCTCGTCTACGAGCTCCCGCTGGGCGAGATCGTCCTCGACTTCTACGACCAGCTCAAGTCGCGCACGCGCGGCTACGCGAGCTTCGACTACGACCTCGCGGGCTTCCGGCCCGGCGAGCTGTCGCGCGTCGACATCCTCGTCGGCGGTGAGCAGGTCGACGCACTCTCGCTCATCATCCACCGCGACGCGGCGTACGACCGTGGCCGGCAGCTCGTCGAGCGCCTGCGCGAGGAGATACCGCGCCAGATGTTCGACGTCCCGATCCAGGCGGCGATCGGCTCGCGTGTCATCGCGCGCGAGACGGTGAAGGCACGCCGGAAGGACGTGCTCGCCAAATGCTACGGCGGCGACATCACGCGCAAGCGCAAGCTGCTCGAGAAGCAGAAGAAGGGCAAGAAGCGGATGAAACAGGTCGGTGGCGTGGAGGTGCCGCAGGAGGCGTTCCTCGCCGTCCTCAACCTCGACTCGGAGCGGCGGCGCTAGCGATGGGTCACGTCCGGCACCTCTACATGCACCTTCCCTTCTGCGGGCATCGCTGCGGGTACTGCGACTTCGTCACGGTGGTCGGCAAGGGCGGCCAGCACCGCGCCTACGCGGACGCCGTGCTCGCCGAGCTCGAGTTGGAGCGAGGCGTGCTCGCGGACGAGCTCGAGACGGTGTTCCTCGGCGGCGGAACCCCGACGTTCACGGAGCCGGCCGAGCTCGAGCGGCTTCTTCGGGCGTTGCCCGCGGCCGCCGAGGTGACGGTCGAGGCGAATCCGGAGACGGTCACGGGCGGTGTCGTCGCACTACTCCGTGCCGACGGCGTCACGCGCGTATCTCTCGGTGCGCAGAGCTTCCAGCCGCGCCTGCTCGACGTGCTCGAGCGGCAGGCGTCGCCGGACGACGTCCGGCGCGCCGTCTATCTTCTTCGTGATGCCGGATTTGACAACGTATCGCTCGACCTCATCTACGGCATCCCTGGCCAGAGCCCCTCCGATCTCGACCGCGACCTGACGGAGGCCCTCGAGCTCGAGCCCGAGCACCTCTCGTGCTACGAGCTCGAGGCCAAGCCCGGCACCCGCTTCACCCATGCGTACGGCGAGGAGCTGGAGCGCCAGGCGTTGGCGATGGAGGGCTACTTCGAGCAGGTCGTCGACACATTGACCGGCGCCGGCTACCGGTGGTACGAGACGGCGAACTTCTGCCTCGAGGGCGCCAGGGCCGGCGGGCGCGATCTCCGCGCTCGGCACAACCTCGGCTACTGGCGTGGCCGCGATTACCTCGGGCTCGGGATCGGCGCGGTTTCGACGGTTGCCGGGGAGCGGCGGCGGAACGTGCCGAGCCTCCGGCGCTACGTCGCGGCGCTCGCGGCCGGGGACGTGCCCCCGCGTGAGGCCGAGGCGATCGACGAGGACACGCGCGTTCAGGAGCAACTCCTGCTCGGCCTCCGGCTCGACGAGCCGGTGGTGCTTGCCGACGTCGCGAGAGGACTCGATCGGGAGGCGCTCGAGCGCCTGACCGATCTCGGCCTCGTCGAGCGGGTCGTGAACGGCCGGGGAGAGGAGCTGCGGCTCACCCGCCGTGGACGGTTCCTCGGCGGCGGCGTGACGGCGGAGCTCGTCGCCTTCGGCGCGGACTGAGCGCGGACCGGGCGTCGACGGAAGACGCGGCTACCATCGGACGTAGTGGTGCAGCTCACTCCGCGGAAACGGGAGATCCTGCGGCGGGTCATCGAGGAGCACGTCGCAACCGGGGAGCCGGTCGGCTCACGAGTGCTCGTCGAGCGCTCGGGAATCGGGTTCTCGCCGTCGACGGTGCGCAACGAGCTCGCGGAGCTCGAGACCCTCGGCCTGCTCACGCACCCGCACACCTCGGCGGGCCGCATGCCTACGGAGAGCGGCTATCGCGTCTACGCCGAGGAGCTCGTGGACACGCTCGAGGGGCGGCCCGCCGAGCTCGGCGTCGACCTCCGCTCGATGCGGAACGAGATCGAGCAGGCGTTGCGGACGACGACCGAGATGCTGTCGGAGGCGACCCGACTGCTCGCGCTGGTCTCGGCGCCGTCGCTCCAGACCGCTTCGATCAGGCACATCGAGGTCCTGACGCTGCAGCCGTCGCGCGTCATGGTCGTGGTCATCACGTCGACGGGCGGTGTCACGAAGCGCGTCTTCAAGCTCGAGGAGCCGGTCGACCCAGGTCTGGTCGCCTGGGCCGCGGAGTACCTGGAGGAGCAGCTCGTCGGCGAGCGCATCGGGTCGCGAACCGTCCGGCGCCGCCTGGAGGCGCCCGAGCTCGCACCGCGCGAGCGCGCGTTCCTCACGCTCATCGGTCAGACGCTGCTCGAGGTGGGTGCGGAGTCAGGCCCGGAAGTGTTCGTCGGGGGCGCGGCGGGCCTCGTGGGCGGGGCGAGGGCAGAGGAGGTCGAGGCGACGATGCGGCTCGTGGAGCTCCTCGAGCGCCGCGCCGCCGTGCTCGAGCTCGTCAGCGAGGCCCTCGAGCCGCACCGCCCGGTCGTGCACGTGGGGCCGGAGGTGGGGGGAGCCGAGCTCCACTCCGTCTCGCTCGTCGGCGCGACGTACGGGATCCGCTCGACGCCGCTCGGTGCCGTCGGTCTTGTGGGACCCCTGCGGATGGACTACGAGAAGGCGATTCGGACGGTGCGCGCGGCCGCATTCGAGCTCTCGCGCTTCGTCGAGGACGTCTACGAAGACACGTAGCGCGCCGTGGCGACGACCGAACGTGACTACTACGAGCTGCTGGGCGTTCCGCGGAACGCAAGTGACGCCGAGATCAAGCGCGCGTTCCGGACGCTCGCGCGCGAGCTTCATCCCGACGTCTCGAACGCGCCGGACGCCGAGCTCCGTTTCCGCGACGTCGCCGAGGCGTTCGAGGTGCTTTCGGACCCCAACCGCCGCGCGACGTACGACCGCTTCGGAAGGGCCGGCCTCCGGCGTGGAGGCTTCGAGCCTCACTTCACAGACTTCGGCAACCTCTCGGACGTCTTCGCTGCGTTCTTCGGGGAGGACCTGCTCGGCGGCGGGGGCGGACGTCAGCGTACGCAGCGCGGGGGAGATGTCCAGGCGGTACTCGAGATCGACCTCGAGGAGTCGTTCACGGGTGTCTCGGTCACCGTCCCGGTCGACGTTGCGCTTCCCTGCGAGCGCTGCGAGGGCAGCGGCGCCGAGCCCGGAACCTCGACGCGTTCCTGCCCGACTTGCGCCGGCGCCGGCGCCGTGCGGAGCGTCTCCCAGAACATCTTCGGCCAGTTCATACAGCAGCGAACATGCCCGGACTGCGGCGGTGCGGGCCGGACGCTCGAGCAGCCCTGTTCCGACTGCGGTGGCGAGGGTCGCGTCGTGACCCGCCGCCAGCTCCAGGTCGAGGTGCCCAAGGGCATCCACGACGGTCAACAGATTCGCGCTCGCGGCGAGGGGCACGCCGGTTTCCGCGGCTCGGAGCGTGGAAATGCGTTCGTGGTCGTACGAGTCCGGCCGGACCCGCGCTTCGTTCGCGACGGCGACGACCTGCACACCGCGCTCCGCCTGACGATGACCGACGCAGCGCTCGGAACGAAGGCGACGATCTCGTCGCTCTCCGGTGACATCGAGCTCGATGTACCGGCGGGAACGCAACCGGGTGAGGTGCGCGCGCTGAGGGGCGAGGGAATGCCTGCGCTGCGTGGCTCGAGGCGCGGCGACCTCTACGTGCGGCTCGACGTCGCGGTGCCCACGGTGTTGGACGAGGAGCAGCGCCGCCTGCTCGAGCAGCTCGACGGGAAGCTCGGCGACGAGTCGTACGCGTCCCGGGACGACGAGGGGTTCTTCAGCAGGTTGAAGAGCGCGCTCCGCTAGTGGAGCGCGATTCAGAGTGAGCAGGCATGTCGCCGGGCCGCGCTGGGCGGCGCGATGTGGCGTCCTCAGTCGCGCCCATATCGCTGCGGATATGGGCGCTCCCTGCATCCTTGCCTCGCGCCGCCCAGCACAACCCGTCGACGGGTAATCACTCTGAACCGCGCTCCGAGTCTCCGCCGCGTCGCGTTCCCGGTGCCGAGCGCCGAAGCCGAGATCGTGCGCGCGTGGCTCCTCGAGCGCTTTCCTGACGGTTTCGAGGAGTGCGAGCACGCAGACTCGACGGAGCTGGTCGTCTACACCGACGCCGCAGGAGAGGCGGAGATCCGCACGGCGTTCGCCACCGCTCGGGCGGAGGCGGTCGAGAGCGGATGGGAGGATCGCTGGCGGGAATTCCATCGACCCGTTCAGGCGGGCGGGCTCTGGATCGGGCCTCCGTGGGTGTCAGCGCCGCAGGATGGGCTTGCGGTCGTCGTCGATCCCGGGCGCGCGTTCGGGACGGGCGCGCACGCGACGACGCGCGCCTGCATCGAGCTCCTCGCGGGGATCGACCGCGGCAGCCTCCTCGACGCGGGCTGCGGCTCGGGCGTCATCGCTGTCGCGGCCTCGCGGCTCGACTTCGCTCCGGTCGTCGCGGTCGACGTCGACTCCGTAGCGGTCGACGTCGCCTCCGAGACCGTGCGCCGGAATGGCGTGGCCGTCGACGTCCGACGCCTCGACGTCCTTCGCGACGCGCTCCCAGCGCACGACGTCGTCGTCGCCAACATCGAGCTCTCCGTCGTGGAGGCGCTCCTCGGTCGCACCTCGGCCGAAGTCGCGGTCACGTCCGGCTACTTTGCTTCCGGCTCGCTCCGAGCGCCGGGATGGAGAGGCGTGGAGCGCCTGGAACTGGGGGGCTGGGCGGCAGACGTTCTCGCCAGAGCACACTAAGCTAGATCCCTCGTGGCGACGTTCTCCGTGCGCTTCCTTGGCTGCAAGGTCTCGTACGCCGACGCACAAGCGGTGCGCGAGCGCTTGCTCGGAGATGGCCACTCCGAGGCCGACTCCGACGCAGAGGTGGCTGTCGTCAACACGTGCTGCGTCACGAACGAGGCCGTGTCGAAGTCACGGCAGGCCGTCTCGCGTGCCGCACGGTCGCACTCGCGCGTGTATGTGACCGGCTGCGCGGCGAATCTCGAGGGAGCGTTCGACGCCGTGGCGCCGACTGTCACTGTGGTTGCACGCCGAAGCGAGGAGACGCCCGCCGCGATCGCGGGAGATGTCGGCGCGATCGGCTGCATGCAGGCGGACGCGCGGATCGAACGTACGCGCGCCTTCGTGAAGATCCAGGACGGCTGCTCGTTCTCATGCGCGTTCTGCGTCATCCCGTCCGTGCGCGGCGGTACGCGCAGCCGCCGGGCCGAGGCCGTTCTCGGCGAGATCGAGCGGCGGGTAGCGCAGGGCCATCGCGAGATCGTCCTCACGGGGGTGAACCTCGGATGCTTCAGAGATCGCGAGGCGGGGTTCACGCTTGGGCGCCTCGTCCGCGAGGCAGGATCGCTGGCCGGCGTCGAGCGTCTGCGCCTCTCGTCGATCGAGGTGAACCACCTGTCGGAGGAGCTTCTTGAGGCGCTGCACGAGACTCCGACTGCGTCCCGCCATCTGCACGTCCCGCTGCAGTCCGGAGACGACGGCGTTCTGCGCGCGATGCGCCGGCGCTATTCAGCGGCCCAGTATCTCGCGAAGGTCGGACCGCTGCTCGACTTCAACCTCACCGCCGACGTCATCGTCGGCTTTCCCGCCGAGGACGAGCACGCGTTCGCGCGCACGCTGGAGGTTGTCGAGCGGGCGGGTCTCACGCGTGTCCACGTCTTTCCGTACTCGCCACGCCCGGGCACTGCGACCGCAGGCGAGGACACCGTTCCGGCCGCGGTCAAGCGCGAGCGCAGCGCGCGTCTCCGCGAGCTCTCGGACGCGCTCTCGCGCCGACGCTGGGAGTCGAAGGTCGGGACCACGGACAGCGTGCTGGTCGACCGGCCGGGCCGCGGCTACGGGGACGACTACACGCCGTGGCTCGTCGACGCCGAGGTCGGCCAGTTCATCCGCGCTCGCGCAGTCGGAGTCTCCGAGGAGGGGATCCTTGCCGTCGCCGCGTGAGGACTGTCTGTTCTGCAAGCTCGTTGCCGAAGGCGAGCACGTGTACGCGGCCGACGGGTTCGTTGCGATCCGCGACATCAACCCGATTTCCGAGACCCACCTGCTCGTTCTTCCGGCGCGACACGTCGACACGTTCAAGGAGGTCGACGCATTTCCTGACGAGGAGGCTGCGAGCATGCTGCGCTTCGTCGCCGAGACCGCGCGCGTGGCCGGGCTGAGCGACTACCGCGTGCTCGTCAACGTCGGGGCGGGTGCCGGACAGACGATCTTCCATCTTCACTGGCACGTGCTCGGAGGCCGGCCCGACCACGAGCGCATGGCGCGTGCGCTGGAGGCCACCGGATGAGCCTCATCGCTCGAATCGAGGACGAGCTCAAGGCCGCCCGACTAGCGCGAGACGAGGATCGCCGCGACGCGCTCAGCCTCGTGCTGCACTCGCTGAAGGCAGCGCAGAAGGAGCTTCAGCGGCCACTGTCCGACGACGAGGAGTTACAGGTGCTCCAGCGCGAGCGCAAGCGGCGGGTCGAGGCCGCCGAGGCTTTTCGCTCGGGCGGCCGCGAGGAGCAGGCCGAGGACGAGGAGTACGAGCTCGAGGTCCTCGAGGAGTTCATGCCGGACCAGATGTCGGAGGAGGAGATCGAGGAGATCATCGACGACGTCATCTCCCAGGTCGAAGCGACGAGCATCCGCGACATGGGTCGGGTGATGGCAGGCGTCATGCACCAGGTCTCCGGCCGCGCAGACGGCTCCACCGTCTCCCAGCTGGTGAAGGAAAAGCTCGCCTGACGCCGCAGGCCGCCGGTCGCTCCCGGCCGGCGAAGCCGGCCTCCGCGACCGGCTGACGACGCTCGGCTGCGCGATCCTGCGGGCGAGCCGCTTGTCCGTACCGGTTGTACTGTCCTGCGCGGCTCGCCCTTGGCTCGCTTGCGAGCGTCGCCCCTGCGACGTCAGGTCGGCTGACCTCGAACCTAGACTGAGTGCGCTGTGCAACAGGTGCTGGACGTCTCGAACGAGGTGGCGGCCGAGCTCGCGGGGGTCGAGGACGGCGTCCTCGACGCGCTGCGCGAGCGGCTCCGGTGCACGATCGCACTCCGCGGGAACCGGCTGACGCTCGGCGGTGACGACGAGCACGTCGCTGCGGCCCGTGCCGTCGTCGACGAGCTCGTGGAGCTCGTGGAGGGCGGTCACCAGATCGGGCCGGACACCGTGGGAGCGGTGCTCGCGGCCCTCGACCAGGCCGAGGACGTGCGCGAGGTCTTCGACGACGTCGTCTGGCGCCACCGTGGCAAGAACATCACGCCGAAGACCGTGAATCAGAAGCGTTATGTGGACGCGATCCGGGGCGCGACGGTCACGTTCGGGATCGGGCCGGCGGGCACCGGGAAGACGTACCTGGCAATGGCGCTCGCGGTGTCGGCGCTCTCCGAGGGCACGGTCGGCCGCGTGATCCTCACGCGACCGGCAGTCGAGGCGGGTGAGCGGCTCGGGTTCCTCCCCGGCGACATGCTCGCGAAGGTCGATCCCTATCTCCGGCCGTTGTACGACGCGCTGTACGACATGCTCGACCCCGAACGTCTGGCGGGCTACATGGATCGCGGGACGATCGAGGTCGCTCCGCTCGCGTTCATGCGCGGGCGGACCCTCAACGACTCGTTCATCGTCCTCGACGAGGCCCAGAACACGACGCCGGAGCAGATGCAGATGTTCCTGACGCGGCTCGGGTTCGGATCGAAGATGGTCGTCACCGGGGACGTCACGCAGATCGACCTTCCGCGCGAGCAGGCGTCGGGCTTGATCCAGGTTCGCGAGATCCTCGCCGGGATCGACGCAATCGGCTTCGTCGAGTTCGGCAACGAGGACGTCGTTCGGCACAAGCTCGTGCAGCGGATCGTCGAGGCGTACAAGCGCCACGCCGAGGAGACCGGCACGGCGCGGCGACGGTGATCGTCGTCGAGACGACGAATCGGAGTGGGGTGGCCGCTGACGAGCGTGCAGCCGAGGTCCTGGCGCGGGACGTGCTCGCAGGGGAGGGCGTGGCCGACGGCGAGGTCGGCATCACGTTCGTCGGCGCGGACGAGATGCGGCAGCTGAAGCGCGACCATCTCGGGATCGACGAGGCGACGGACGTCCTCTCCTTCCCGCTCGACGGCCGGGCGGAGCTGCCTGAGGGTGTTCCCCGCGCCCTGGGCGACGTCGTGTTGTGCCCGCAGGTCGTGGGATCGGACTGGCGCGGACCCCTCGTCCACGGTCTTCTGCACCTCCTCGGCTACGAGCACGGCGGGGAGATGGAAGCGCGCGAGGAGGTGTACGCGGCGCCATGACCCGCCAGCGGAGCCAGTCCCTCTTCCAGAGCTTCAACTTCGCAGCCGAGGGGGTTATCCATGCGGTCCGCACGCAACGGAACCTCTGGATCCACTTTGCCGTGGCGGCGGCGGTGCTCGTCGCGGCCGTCGGGTTCGGCGCGACGAAGCTCGAGCTCGCGGTCCTCCTCCTCGCCATCACTTTCGTGCTCGTTGCCGAGCTCGTAAACAGCGCGGTCGAGGCAGCCGTCGACGTCGCCTCGACGTCGTTCGACCCGATGGCGAAGATCGCCAAGGACATCGCCGCGGGCGCGGTGCTCGTCGCGGCGTTGAACGCGGTCGCGGTGGGGTACCTCGTGTTCTCGGGTGAGGTCGCCACGCGATCCTCGCGCTTCCTGACGCGTCTTTCGGATGCGCCGGCCGAGCTCACGCTCGTGGCGCTCGCGGTGACCGTGATCCTCGTGATCGCCGTGAAGGCCTACACCGGGCGAGGGACACCGCTCCGCGGAGGGATCCCGTCCGGGCATGCGGCGGTCGCCTTCGCGGGCTGGATGGCGGTGACGCTCGTGCTCGAAGACTCGACGCACCGCTTCCTCATCTCGTCGGTGACCTTCATCATGGCTCTGCTCGTGGCCCAGACGCGCGTCGAGACCGGTGTTCACTCCGCCTCCGAGGTTGCGAGCGGTGCTGCGCTCGGCGCGGTCGTGACCCTCTTCCTCTTTCAGGCGTTCGGGTGAGCGCCGAGCGCCCTCTTTCGGACGAGGCGCTGCTGGCGGCCGCGGATGCGGTTTCCGCACGGGCTTATGCGCCGTACTCGGGCTTCGACGTCGGCTGCGCCGTGCTCGCGCGGGACGGCCGGGTGATCGAGGGGGTGAACGTCGAAAACGCGGCGTATCCACTGGGTGTGTGCGCAGAGCGCACGGCGTTCTCGCGTGCGGTCGCCGAGGGGTACCGGCCCGGCGACTTCGAGGTCGTGGCGATCACCGCGTCGCCCTGCGGCGGGTGCCGACAGTGGCTGCACGAGATGGGTGTCGACCGCGTCGTGTTTCGCAACGGCGGCCGGGTGGTGACGATGACGACGGACGAGCTCTTGCCCGAGTCGTTCGACAGCACGGACTTTCGGTGAGCCCGCTGTGGACGGATCGCCGCACACTCGGCGCTGTTCCGTTTCCCATGGTTGAGCGCTTCGGCGATATGCTCGCAGTGGGTGGTGGGCCGGGGTGCCCCACAGGAAGTCGCCCATGAAGAGCGGCTTCGTCTCGGTCGCAGGAAGACCTAACGTCGGGAAGTCGACTCTCGTCAACGCCCTCTGCGGCGAGAAGATCGCCATCACCTCGACCGTCCCGAACACGACGCGGCGACGGATCTTCGGGATCGCCAACGGCGACGACTACCAGCTCGCGCTCGTCGACCTCCCCGGCTTCCAACGCCCGTTCGACCCGCTCACCGAGCGCATGCAGCAGACGGTCGACGGCGCATTCGCCGACGTGGACGCGGTGCTACTCGTCGTCGACGCGCGCGCACACATCGGCTCCGGCGACCGCTTCGTTGCGCGACGCGTGTTCTCGCTCGAGACGCCCGTGATCATCGCGCTCAACAAGGTCGACCGCCTGAAGCCGGCTCACATCGCCACGCAGATGCAGGCGGCCGCGGCGCTCGGCGACTTCCACGCGCTCCACCCGGTGAGCGCGAAGACGAAGGAAGGCGTTGGCGAGCTCCGGAGCGACCTCGTCTTCCTGCTTCCGGATGGGCCGACGTACTTCCCGGGCGGCCAGACGACCGACCTCGCGCTGGAGGAGCGCATCGCCGAGGTGATTCGCGAAAAGGCGCTGCACTTGACGCGGGAGGAGGTCCCGCATGCCGTGTCGGTGGAGGTGGAAGAGATCGAGGAGAAACGGCTTCGAGCGGTCGTCTACTGCGAGACCGAGTCGCAAAAGGGGATCCTCGTCGGCAAGAAGGGCGCGATGGTGCGGGAGATCGGCACGCGCGCGCGGCCGGAGGTGGAGTCGATGCTCGGCCATCCCGTGTTCCTGGAGCTGAAGGTCAAGGTGCGGCCGAAGTGGCGCCGCGACCCGCGCATGCTCGAGCGTCTCGGTCTCTGAGAGCACTAGCCGCGACCGATCACGAACGTGATCTCGAGCTGTGGCCGGAGCGCGGGCTGCGCGAAGCTCGAGGAGGGGAGGCTCGGTCCGCTGACGCCGTAATCCTCGTGGTCTTCGCAGAGCTTCAGCAGCACGCCTGAGTTTCGTCAGCTCCCATCGACCCATTCCGCAACGAGATCCGTGACGTCGAGCGAGACTCGCTGCGGCCTGTCCGCGGAGCCGATCTCGGCGTCCGAAAGCGCAGGGCAGAACGCGAGCTCGCGCTCGTCGAACCAGTCCAAGCTCAGAATCGGATGCGCGGTGAGCCCGTAGGTGCCCGCATCACAGAGCCGACCGGCAGTCGAACGCCGTCGTCTCGATAGCAGCGCTCGTCCCAGTCGTAGCCCCAATCGCACCAGAACGGCGCTGAGACGTCCTGCGTCGGCGCGAGTCGTACGAGACCCGCACCGTTCGCCGACGCGCTCGACGTGCAGATGGCCAGCGCTACCAGCAGCAGGACGAGGGCCCGAATCGTCACGTCGTCGATGGTGACGACGAAGCCCTGACGGGGTGTATCGAAGATGTGTGCCGAAGTGGGCGCGGCCGTGTGCGAGCTGCTGCTCTATCGCGTGCCGGCGACCATCGGGGCGCGGCCGCGCCGCACTAGACTCGGAAGATGGCCCAGGCACCTGCGCGGGTCGGTGGCTTCGAGCTTCCGTCCGGGCCGCGGCTCCCGCGGATCGGCTCGGTCGACGCGGTCGCGCTCGAGGAACGCGCCGCGACGCTCACCAAGCGCTCGATCAAGCGCGAGTCCAAGGTGCTGGCGCTTCAGCTCGCGGTTCGGATGATGGATCTGACGACGCTCGAAGGGCAGGACACGCCGGGCAAGGTCGCCGCGATCTGCTCGAAGGCGCTGCGTCCCGACCCCGCCGATCTCTCGGTGCCTTCCGTCGCCGCGGTCTGCGTGTACCCGAGCCTCGTCCGCGTCGCGAAGGAGCGGCTCGCGGGAAGCGGCGTGAAGGTTGCCTCGGTCGCAACCGCCTTCCCCTCGGGCCAGTCGCCCACGGAGATCAAAGTGGCCGAGACGCGCGCTGTCGTCGAGTTCGGCGCCGACGAGGTGGACATGGTCATCGATCGCGGCGCCTTCCTCTCGGGCCGGTACGCGAAGGTGTACGACGAGATCGTCCGAGTAAAGGAGGCGTGCGGCGACGCGCACCTGAAGGTCATCCTCGAGACCGGCGAGCTCGGTACCTACGACAACGTCCGCCGCGCCTCGCTGATAGCGATCGCGGCCGGGGCGGACTTCATCAAGACCTCGACGGGCAAGGTGAGCCCCGCGGCGACGCTGCCCGTGACGCTGTGCATGATGGAGGTCGTTCGCGACGTCCACGCCGAGACCGGGCACGTCGTCGGGATCAAGCCGGCCGGCGGCATCCGGGCGTCGAAGCAGGCGATCCAGTACCTCGTCACGCTCTACGAGACGCTCGGGCGCCAGTGGATGACGCCCGACCTCTTCCGCTTCGGCGCGTCTTCGCTCCTGAACGATGTCCTCATGCAGCTCCGCAAGGAGAAGACGGGGCGCTATCAGTCCGCCGACTACTTCACGATCGACTGATGGCCCAGGTCGAGAAACGCTCGTCGAGCGCACCGGCGACCTTCGAGTGGGAGTACGCGCCGGCGCCCGAGGCGCGCGACATCGTCCAGATCCGCGAACGCTACGGCCTCTTCATCGGCGGCGAGGAGGTCGAGCCGAGGACGGGCGAGTGGTTCCCGTCGATCTCGCCCTCCACGGAGGAGCAGCTCTTCGAGGTGGCGCTCGCAGGGGAGTCGGACGTGGCGGGCGCCGTCCAGACCGCGCGTGACGCGTTCGAAAACGGCTGGTCGGCGCTCGCGGCCTCGGAGCGCGCGAAGTACCTGTTCCGGATCGCGCGCCTGATCCAGGAGCGCTCGCGCGAGCTCGCCGTGGCCGAGTCCCTCGACGGTGGCAAGCCGATCCGGGAGTCGCGGGACGTCGACATCCCGCTCGCTGCGGCGCACTTCTTCTACTACGCGGGCTGGGCCGACAAGCTCGAGTACGCCTACCCGGGCCGGCGTCCCAAGCCGCTGGGCGTCGCCGCACAGATCATCCCCTGGAACTTCCCGCTGCTCATGCTCGCGTGGAAGATCGCCCCCGCGCTCGCCTGTGGGAACACCGTCGTCCTGAAGCCGGCCGAGACGACCCCGCTCACGGCGATGATCTTCGCCGACATTTGCCGGCAGGCGGAGCTTCCCCCTGGAGTCGTCAACCTCGTGACGGGAGACGGCTCGACAGGCGCGCACCTCGTGCAGAACGAGGGGATCGACAAGCTGGCGTTCACCGGTTCGACGGAGGTCGGCAAGCTGATCATGCGCGAGCTCGCGGGACGGAACGTCCGGATGACGCTCGAGCTCGGGGGCAAGGCGGCGAACATCGTGTTCGACGATGCGGCCCTCGACCAGGCGGTCGAGGGGATCGTGAACGGCATCTACTTCAACCAGGGCCACGTGTGCTGCGCTGGCTCGCGGCTTCTCGTGCAGGAGTCGATCTACGAGCCGCTCATCGAGAAGCTCAAGCTGCGCTTGACGACGTTGCGCGTGGGCGACCCGCTCGACAAGAACACCGACGTCGGCGCGATCAACTCGAGAGCACAGCTCCAGAAGATCCAGGAGCTCGTAGCCGCCGGCGAGGACGAGGGCGCGGAGATCTTCCAGC
Source organism: uncultured Gaiellaceae bacterium (assembly GCA_963723695.1). GTDB lineage: Bacteria > Actinomycetota > Thermoleophilia > Gaiellales > Gaiellaceae > GMQP-bins7. The sequence goes on from CAVRRU010000009.1 coordinate 98,089, forward strand.
CCGAGTGCCGGCTGCCGGAGCGCGGCTACTGGTTCGTCCCGACGCTCTTCACGAACGTCGCGCAGAGCTACCGGATCGCGCAGGAGGAGATCTTCGGGCCGGTCCTCTCCGTGCTGACGTTCCGGACGCCCGAGGAGGCGGTCGAGAAGGCCAACAACACGCCGTACGGCCTCTCCGCAGGCGTGTGGACCGAGAAGGGCTCGCGCATCCTCTGGATGGTCGAGCGCCTCCGGGCCGGCGTCGTGTGGGCGAACACGTTCAACCGCTTCGACCCGACCTCGCCGTTCGGCGGCTACAAGGAGTCCGGCTTCGGGCGCGAGGGGGGCCGCCACGGCCTCGAGCCGTACCTGAGGTTCGACGAGTGACGAGGCTCGCGGTCCAGAAGACGTACAAGCTGTACCTCGGCGGCGCGTTCCCGCGCTCCGAGTCCGGCAGGACGTTCGAGGCCGAGGGGCACAACGTCGCCCGCGCCTCGCGCAAGGACGCCCGCGACGCCGTTCGCGCCGCACGCGGTGCGTTCCCCGCGTGGTCGGGCATGACCGCCTACAACCGCGGCCAGGTCCTCTATCGGCTCGCCGAGATGATGGAGGCCCGCGCCACCGACCTCGAGCGCGCCTGCGGCGGCCGCGAGGAGGTCGAAGCCGCGATCGATCGCACGGTCTGGTACGCGGGCTGGGCCGACAAGCTCCCCCAGGTGCTCGGCGGCGCGAACCCGGTCGCCGGGCCGTACTTCGACTTCACGGTCCCTGAGCCGGCGGGCGTCGTCGCGACCTTCGCTCCGGCGGAACCGCCGCTCCTCGGTCTCGTCTCGAGATTGCTTCCCGCGTTGGTGGGTGGAAACGCGGTCGTCGCGGTCGCGTCACAGTCACACCCGGTCGCCGCCGTCGAGCTTGCCGAGGCGCTCGCGACCTCGGACTTCCCGGCCGGCGCGGTCAACGTCCTCACCGGCTTCCAAGACGAGCTCGCACCGTGGCTGGCCGGCCACATGGACGTGAACGCGATCGACCTCACCGGCACCGAGGGGCCGACGGTCGAGCTCGAGCGTGCTGCGGCGGAGAACGTGAAACGCGTCGTCCGCTCCCACGCTGACGCACAGAGCCCGTACGAGATCGAGGCTTTCCTCGAGTTGAAGACGGTCTGGCACCCCATCGGCCTCTGAGCAGCGTTCAGCCGCGCGTCGCGTAGACCGCCTGGCGAAAGCTCGAGCCGACGGGCTCGGTCGCGAGCACCCAGACGACGAGCGGGCGGCCGCCCGAGTAGTCCACCGAGATGTAGTCCGCGAGCATGCGCCCCGACGTCGTTCGCGGCATCCACTCGAGGGGCATCGACTGGGCCGAGAGCCTGCGCGCACCGCCGAAGCGGGACCCGCCCGGAGTGGACTGGACCAGCTCGACGTCGATACCCGCCGTGCGCGACCGCATGTACGCGATCGCCACTCGGCCCGTGGCGGCCTCGATCCCGATCGCCGGCAGCACGGCATCTCGCCCGCGCGTTACGACCCTCGGCGCCGACCACACCGCGCCGTCAGGCGAGGTCGCGACGAAAACGGCGTTCCCCGGGCCACCCGGCTCGCAGGAATGCCAGGCGGCCCAGACCCGCCCCGATGTCTCCGATTCGGCGGAGGGCAGCGGGAACGCCCGGAAACCGCGGATGGCACACGAGGAGTCGACGTCCGCGATCCGAACGGGAGGGCCCCACGTGGCCCCCCCGTCGATCGAGCGGGAGGCTGCGATTCCGAACTGCCCCGTTTCCCAGAGGTAGACGACGACGAGCTCGCCAGTCGGGCGAATCGCGGGGAAGATGCCCACGGCCGGCCTTGCGCCGATGTCGACGGGAAGGGACCAGGTGAGCCCGCCGTCGTCCGACCAGGTGACGGCGAGCATCTCGCGGTCGGATGCGTGCGTGTAGACGACGTAGCAACGCCCGTAGAACGTCGACGTGACGGTGGTGTCGCACTCGATCCAGTTCTTGTCGAACGCGATGCCCTCGTCCACTCGTTCCTCCGCGGCGACGATCGCAGTGCTCCATGTGGAGCCGTCCGCCGAGCGGTTGATCGCGAGGCGCGTCATCTGACCGTCCAGGGCGAGCGTCGAGATGAGCCAGGTGGCGTGGGCGGCGTCGTACGCGACGACGGGATCGCTCGCGCGCTGGTTCGGGCCGGCCGGCCTGCTCGCGGCGGTGAGGCCGGGGAGGAGCCCGCTGCTCCACGTCGTCCCCCCGTTCCTCGTGACCGCGTAGCCCACGTTCGTGGCGGCGCCGTCGAAGCGTCGCGCGACCTGGAAGGTCGCGACGGTGGTCCGCCCGAAGGTGAAGCTGTCCGGCTCGACCTCCGTCTCGTGCTGCGCGTCCGCTGTCGTGTACGGATCGCGCGAGAGACGTCGTCCGAGGAGCTCGCAGTCGGTCGCGACCGAATCGGTCAGGTCGGCGTTCACGACGTCCGCGCCCGGCCCGCAGCGCACGGAATCGCGCGAGCCGTCGTACGAGATCGCGACGAGGTCGCTACCAGGCCCGGCGTCGACGGTGTCGCGCCCGGCGCCTCCCTGCAGGAAGTCGGCGCCGCCTCCGCCGAGCAGCCGGTCCTTGCCGGCGAGCCCGCGCATCGCGTCCGCCCGCGGAGTCCCTGCGAGACGGTCGTTTCCCGGCGTTCCCGTCACGACCCGCGCGCTCGCGGCGGCGGCGCCCGCGACCACGAATGCGGTGGCGGCAAGGGCGACGAGTCGCATCGAAGGGGTAGGACGCAGGCTGTGCCTCCCGGTTTCCACGACGCCGACTACGATCCCGTCTCGTGAGTCGGCTCAGTCAGGCGATCGCCGAGGGCGACGGCATCTCCTTCATCGTCGAGGTGGCCGACGCGGCGAGCGCCCGCTCGGCAGAGTCGCAAGGCGCCGATGGGCTCGCAGCGCACACGGGTGTCAACGCCGTTCGCGTGTCGTCGCAGCTTCCGCTGCTCCAGCTCGGCCTGATGTACGACGAGAGCGGCGCAGCCGCCGACGCCGTGGTCATCAGGCCCGACCTCGCGATGTGGGACGCGGCGCACGCGTTGGGCCTCGAGTGCGTCGTCCGCGTCTCCGAGTCGGAGGACCTCGAGCGTGCGCTCCACCACTTCGATCCGGAGGTGTTCCTCCTCACGGTCGCGGAGGGCTCCGACGACGATCCGCTGACCGGCCTGCTCGACCTGCTCCACGATGTACCGGCCGGGAAGCTCGCGATCGCGGATCTTCGTGACGCGACGGCGGAGGACGTCTCCGAGCTCGAGCGATCCGGCGTCGACGCGGTGCTCGTGTCGATAGACGGGCTCACGACTCTCGTCCCGGCGGAGCCGCCCGAGGTCTAGGACGAGGCAGTCGTGCGCATCGGGATCCTGACCGGCGGCGGCGACTGCCCAGGGCTGAATGCCGTGATCCGGGCCGTCGTCCGGAGGTCGACCGACCGCGGTCACGAGATGGTCGCGGTCCGTGACGGGTGGAAAGGGCTGACCGAGGGGATCTTCGCTCCGCTCGGCCGGCGCGAGGTCTCGGGGATCCTCCCGCGCGGCGGCACCATCCTCGGGACGACGCGAACCAATCCGTACAAGGTAGACGGGGGAGTCGAGGCGGTGCTGCGCAACTTCGCCGAGGCACGACTCGACGCGCTCGTCGCGATCGGCGGCGAGGACACACTCGGGGTCGCCGCACGTCTCCATCGCGAGCACGAGCTCCCGGTCGTCGGCGTTCCCAAAACGATCGACAACGATCTCTCCGGGACCGACTACACGTTCGGCTTCGACACCGCGGTCACGATTGCGACCGAGGCGATCGACCGGCTCCACACGACCGCCGAGTCGCACAACCGCGTGATGGTCGTCGAGGTCATGGGGCGACACACGGGCTGGATCGCGGTCATGAGCGGGATCGCCGGCGGCGCCGACGTCATCCTCATCCCGGAGCAGCCGATCACCGTGGAGGAGGCGTGCAAGGAGCTCGTCAAGCGGCACGACGGCGGGAAGGACTTCTCGATCGTCGTCGTCAGCGAGGGTTATGAGCTGACGTACGAGTCGGGCGAGCGGCAGCTCGTCGCCGGGGAGGCGCGGGAGACCGATCAGTTCGGCCACGTCGTCCTCGGAGGGGTCGGCGACGCCCTTGCCCGGGAGATCGAGCAGCGAACGGGGTTCGAGACCCGTGTCACCGTGCTCGGCCACGTGCAGCGCGGCGGGATCCCGACCCCACGCGACCGCGTCCTCGCCACGCGTTTCGGCCTCGAGGCTGCCGATCTCGTCCACGAGGCCCGGTTCGGACGCATGGCGGCACTTCACGGCGACTCGGTCGTGGACGTCTCGCTCGAGGAGGCCACCCGGGAGCTGAAGACGGTGCCACCCGAGTGGTACGAGGTCGCGCGCGCTTTCTTCGGATAGCACGCCGCTACGATCGCCACACCCTCGCCGGAGTGGCGGAACTGGCAGACGCGCGGGACTCAAAATCCCGTGTCCTTCGGGACGTGTGGGTTCGACCCCCACCTCCGGCATGAAGCGCAAGCCCTGTAGCAATGCGGAATGCGCTCGGAGGGCATCACCGGCTGCAGCGCGCCCGAGTCGCAGCTCCGCCTGCGTGAAGCCGTCCGACATCGGCCGCGCGAGGTTCCGCGCTGTCCACCGCTCCTCGGGCGACCGGTGCGCCTTCGGGGTGAACCGCACTGTTTCGAGCACCCCGGCGTCAACCAGCCTGTCGAACGTGCTGAGGCTGAGAAGCCGTGAGGACGACCCGCTGAGGTGCCTGGTCGACTTCAGCTAATGGGTTCGATTCACGATGCGAATCCCCGATGCCGGTGCGGGGGGTGGAGAATGGAGATGTGATCCGACGAGTTCTGCGGGCATTGGCGCTTCGCATGAAGCGCGTTCGCGCTGCGACCAGCATGTCGGACTGCACGACAGCAGTTGAGGACGACTCCTCGCGGGCCTGGGATCCTGGCTGGGCCGATCGGCGATAGCGCCTGTCGCCCGGCTACCCTCCGGCCGTGAGGACGACCCGCTGGGCGATGATCGCGATCGGCCTCGCCTTCTGGGCGTTCGCGATCGCGTGGCCGGGGATGCAGGTCACGCCCCTCGTGCTCGCGGGCGCGCTCGTCGCGTTCGCGGTCTTCGGGCTGCTGACCGAGGAGTGATGCGATGGCTTGGGTGAAGATTGCTTGGCTCGCCCGGGGGACTGTGACCTGGCTGATCCTGGCCGCGATCGCCTCGCTTGTCCCGGCAGAAGTGGTTGTGTTCGTCCTCGCTCTTGGACTGGTCGGACTGCCGCTATGACCATGACGATTTCCCCGTTTCTCACTGCTCTCGGATCCGAAGGTCCCCCAGCCGACCGAGCGAAAGACATGGACCTGTATGGATGGCTAATCGGAAGCTGGGAAATGGACACGAGACCACTGGCCCAACTCAAAATCCCGTGTCCTCAGGGACGTGTGGGTTCGACCCCCACCTCCGGCATCGGGCGAGACGCTCCGGACCGCGGATCCGAGGCGCGCTACGCTGTCCGGCACCGAAAACGAGATGGTCGCAGCCGACCACCCTGAGGTCTCTGCGGCCCGGTCCAAGGAGGAAGGATGTCGAAGCGATTGATTGCGGTGCTGAGCGTGGCGGCACTCACGCTCGCCCTCGGCTTCGCCGCGTGCGGCGGAGGCGACGACGGTGGCGGAGACGACCTGCTCGCCTCGATCGAGGAGAAGGGTGTCCTCACCGTCTCGACGGACCCGGCCTACCCGCCGCAGTCCGAGCTGAACAAGGAGACGAACGAGTACGAGGGCTTCGACATCGACGTCGCAAAGGAGATCGCCGAGCGGATGGGGGTCGACATCGCCTGGCAGGCACCCGCGTGGGAGACGATCATCTCCGGGAACTGGGCCGGACGCTGGGACGCCTCGGTCGGCTCGATGACGATCACGCCCGAGCGCGCCGAGGTCCTGAACTTCACGCCGCCCTACTACTACACGCCTGCCGCGATCGCTGTGCACAAGGACAACACGACCGTGTCGAGCGCGAGCGACCTCGACGGCAAGAGCGTCGGCGTGTGCGGCGGATGCACCTACGACACGTATCTCCAGGGAACGCTGGAGATCGCCCAGGACGAGTCCGGCGAGCCGGAGCTGATCGAGTCTGCGATCACCGATCCAACGATCAAGACCTACGACACCGATTCGACCGCGATCCAGGATCTCGCACTGGGCGACGGCCGCCGGCTGGACGCTGTCATCTCGGCGCTGCCGACCCTCCAGGCGGCGATCGACGCGGGCACGCCGATCAAGATCGTCGGCCAGGATCTCTACTACGAGCCGCTGGCGGTCGCGATCGACCGGAGCTCCGAGCTCGATCCGTCCAGCCTCGTCGACCGGATCTCGGAGATCGTCGACGAGATGCACGAGGACGGGACGCTGGAGGAGCTCTCGGCCAAGTGGTACGGCACGAACCTGTCGGTCGCCCCGCGTCCGACGTCGTGAACTGAGACGGGAGTCACTCGTGGCGACGAGCTACGAGGGGGGCGGTCGGCAGTCGGCACCGCCCCCAGGCTCCCCGGTCCATCACCGCAGCCGGCGCGAGCGCTTCGAGCTCTTCTCGGCGCGCATCCCGTTCAGGCTGAAGCTCGTCGCGGTCTGGAGCACGATCCTGGCGCTCCTCGTGGCCCTGTTTGCGGCAGCCGACTTCGACACGGAGTGGATGCGGGAAAATGCGGGCTTCATCGCGCGCGGGCTCACGTGGACGGTCATCATCGCGGTCCTGTCCATCGCGCTTGCGTGCGTAATGGCGCTTCTCGGCGCGCTCGGGAGGTTGAGCGGCAGCGCGATCGCCGTCGGCGTGACCGGCTTCTACACGTCGTTCTTTCGCGGCACGCCGCTCATCGTCCAGCTTTTCCTGATCTACCTCGCGCTCCCGCAGATCGGCCTCGCGCTCGGCGATCCGTGGATCGATCTCCTGACGCTCGACGTGCTCACTGCCGGCGTTCTTGCGCTCGGGCTGAACTACGGCGCGTACATGACCGAGATCTTTCGCGCCGGGATCCAGTCGGTCGGTCACGGCCAGTCGGAGGCGGCCGAGGCGCTCGGCATGACGTATCCCCAAAAGATGCGACGCGTCGTCCTGCCGCAGGCGTTGCGCGTGATCATCCCGCCGACCGGCAACGAGTTCATCGCGATGATGAAGGACACGGCGCTCGTGAGCTTCCTGGGCACGACCGTTGCGCAGATGGAGATCTTCCGCCGCGCGCAGCTGGCCGGACGAGCGGACTTCCGTAACCTCGAGGCGCTCATCATCGCCGCGCTCATGTACTGGGCGCTGACGAGTGTGTTCCAGTACTTCCAGCTCCGGCTCGAGCAAAGGCTGAGCAAGGGCTACGTACGCGGCACGGCAGGCACGGCCGTCCAGGGTCAGCAACGAGGCGGATCGAGCCACCACGCATGAGCGCGAGCCAGGACGTGACGCAGGCGATTCGCGTGCAGGGCCTGAGGAAGTCGTTCCACGGGCACGAGGTGCTGCGGGGAATCGACTTCGATGTCGAGCACGGCGAGGTCGTGGTGATCTTCGGTCGTTCGGGATCCGGAAAGAGCACGCTGCTCCGTTGCCTCAACTTCCTCGAGGAGCCCACGTACGGATCGATCGAGGTCGCCGGCGTTCGCATCGAGGGCGGTGGGCATCGCACCCGCGCGAAGCGTGAGCAGATTCGGCAGCTGCGGATCAAGACCGGGATGGTCTTCCAGGACTTCAACCTCTTCCCGCACCGCTCAGCGCTCGACAACGTCATCGAAGGGCCGCTGACCGTTCTCGGTCGCACGAGACGCGACGCGCAGCTGACGGGTGTCGAGCTGCTCGCGCTCGTAGGCCTCGCGGACAAGGCCGACGCGTTTCCCATCCAGCTCTCCGGAGGCCAGCAGCAGCGCGTCGCCATCGCCCGTGCGCTCGCGATGAACCCGAGGGTGATGCTCTTCGACGAGCCGACCTCCGCGCTCGATCCCGAGCTCATCGGGGAGGTTCTCGGAGTGATGCGCAGACTCGCGCTCGAGCTGGGCATGACCATGCTCGTCGTGACGCACGAGATGGGCTTCGCGCGGGAGGTCGCGTCCCGCATGATGTTCGTTCACGACGGACAGATCATCGAGGAGGGCGCCCCAGCCCACGTCCTCAGCGACCCGCAGCGACCCGAGACGCGCCGTTTCCTGGAGGCCGTCCTCTAGCTGCCTCCTGCTACCTTGCGGCGCGGACACCGCCGGTGCGCTGGTGGCGGGAGAGAAGCGTGAAACTGAGGAAGCTAACCGCCTTTGTATTCTTTGGGGTGCTCGCGTTCGCAGCGCCGCTGGTCGCATCCGGCTGCGCGGGTGGGGACTCGGGCTCCGCGCAGGTGACGCCGAAGCCGCCCGTCTGTCCGCGGGCGCAGCGCGTGAGTTGGCAGAAGCTCGCGAACGAGATCCAGGCGCCCGTCTACTGTCCCTCCTGGCTCCCGCAGCCCCTCGTCGGGAAGTTCGAGGGGAGGTTCTTCAACGGCCGCTCCGTGGATCCGGATCGCTCGTATCTCGTCAGCTGGGCGTGGTTCGAGACGGGGGGAGGAATCATCCAGGAGGTGCACGTGAATCTCCGCGGCTATCCGGGCTCCACGCGGATCCCGACCTGCGAGGACACCTTGACGGTGGACGGGACGACCGTTCGCAAGAAGATCCCCTGCTTCAGCGACAACCAGGGACGGAAGCGACTCGGAGGAGAGACCGTCACGGTCTACACGGCGAACCAGGGCGCCGACATGTGGCACGTCCTCTACGCCTGGCGAGATCGCGGCTCGCTGTACACGATCTCCGAGCATGTCGCGCCTCCCTACACGTACGAGCAGGTCAGCGCGCACCTCGATCGAATGACGCGCACGCTCGTGCGTCTGCAGCCCCAGACCTAGACGTGCGGCTGACCCGGAAGGAGCTCATCGGCGGGGCCGCCGCTGCGTCGGCGCTCGCCGCAACGGGCATCTACAAGCTGGTCGACCAGCTGACCGCACCGCCTGCGCGGGTGACGGCGGGCGCGACCGTTCCCGAGCAGCACCTTCTGGACGGAATTCAGGTCGCGCTCGACAACGCCGTCGAAGTGCTCGTGCCGCCGCTCCACCATCAGGTCGTGACGGCGACGCTCCGTGTCGGCGAGTCCCCGTTCGAGCTCGGGGATGCCCGCGAGGAACTGGAGAATGCTCTTCGCCGGCTCGACCAGCGCTTCGAGCCCACCCCGGCGGGTCTCGGCGTGACCGTGGCCTGGGGGCTTCCCTACTTCCAGCGCTTCGTGCCCACGCAAGCGGATCGGCATCTCCCGCTCGACCGCCGGGCGTCGGAGACGCGGAAGACGCCTGTGCGCGTGCTCGAGGACGCAATCCGGTTTCCGAGCGATCCGGAGACGACGCTCCTCGAGCAGAACGACGTCGCGGTGCTGCTCCGAAGTGACATCCTCGACCACATCGCTGCGGGATCCGCAGCGATCTTCGACGATCTGGGTGGCCTGTTCCGGGTGACGAGCGTCCGCAAAGGCTTCGTCGGGGGCGGATTCGACGGCGGCGCGGGGCTCCCGAAGCAGATGGCGCTCGCAGCGCGCATCGAAGGTGCCGACCTCATCCCCGACGGTGCGGAGCTGTTCCTCGGGTTCACCTCCACGCAGAAGGCGGGGCTCGGCCCGTCGAGGATCGCGAACCTGGAGACACTCGGCTATGCGGACCTCGGCCCCGGTGGCTACTTCACGCACGGGACGCACATGCATCTCTCGCACCTGTTCGAGGACATCGCGGCCTGGTATCTGACCTTCGACTTCCAGAGCCGCCTCGACACGACGTTCCGACCGGGACTCGACGTCCCCTCGGCGACGCAGACCGTCGCGCAAGGCCCCGACGACGCGCAGACCGGGCGCGAGGTGCGCCATGACTACGCTCGCTACCGGCAGATCGGTCACTCGGGTTCGATCCAGCCCGCCTCTCGTCTCGAGCGCGACGTGGTGGGCGTCGACGGGACTCGCTATTCGAAGGGGACCGCGGTCCCCCAGCGTGCTGATTTCAACACGCTCGACAATCCCTTCTTCTGGACGGCGTACGAGGGCCGCGACACGTTCTCCGAGGAGCCGCGTGCCGGACTCCACTTCGTCGTCTTCAATCCGTCGAGCGACGACTTCCGTCGCACTCGCCTCGCCATGGACGGCGTCATGCCCGACGGCACGACTCTAGCGTTCGAGACCGGAAGTACGGGCCGTGGCTTCAACTCGATCCTCGCCACGACACACCGGCAGAACTTCCTCGTGCCCCCGCGCGCTCATCGCTCGTTCCCCCTCTCGGACCTTCGCGGCTGACGCGTGTTATGAGAGTTGAACACGCGTGCCGAAGGAGCGATACTCACGGCGTACGACGGGTGCGGCACGCACCCTCAGACGCCATCGATCGGTAACCGAGGAGGGAATGAGTGAAATCAAGGATCATGATCGGCGGAGCGATCGTTGCCGTCATCGGGCTCGCGCTGGGTGCTGCCGCAGCTGCCGGGCCTCTCTCGAGCAGCGGCTCGTCGACGCTTCCGTCGTCTTCGTGCGGGCCCGTGTTCTACAAGGGCTCGGGGAGCCCGCAGTACCTCATCGCTTCGGACTTGCCGCTGCAAGGAGCAGGCCGTGCGCAGCTGCTGGCGATGCAACAGGCGGTTCAGTTCGTGCTCGAGAAGCAGTTCAACTTCAAGGCAGGGAAGTTCACGGTCGGATACCAGGGCTGCGACGACTCGACCGCGCAGACCGGCGCATGGGATCCGGCCAAATGCTCGTCGAACGCGCGGGCGTATGCAGCGGACAAGTCAGTGCTTGGCGTCCTCGGGACGTTCAACTCCGGCTGCGCGAAGCTCGTCCTTCCGATCCTGAACCGGGCTCCGGGTGGAGCGGTTGCGATGCTCAGTTCGGCGAACACGAACGTGGGGCTCACGCACAACGCGCCGTGGAACAGCCCCGGGGAGCCCAAGGTCTTCTACCCCACGGGTGTGAGGAACTACGCGCGTGTGGCCGCGAGCGACGACTACCAGGGACCTGCAGCCGTGGCTCTGCTCCAGAGCAAGGCATTCAGGCTTGCGCAGGGTAGGAGGTTCAAGGCGATCCGGAACGTGTTCATCCTTCACGACAATCAGACGTTCGGAAAGGGCGTCGCCCAGGCGTTCCAGGCCCGGGCCAAGGCCCGAGGCCTCAAGGTGTTGGGCTTCGTACCGTGGGACGCGAAGGCGACGAGCTACGAGGCGATCGGTGAGCAGATCAAGTCGACGGGAGCGCAGTCCGTGTACCTCGGCGGCATCGTCTGCAACAACGGCGTGAAGCTACTCAAGGACCTCCGCGCCGTTGTCGGGCCCGATGTCGTCTTCGTAGGCCCCGACGGCTGGACGCCGTACTCGGCCACCCTCGGCGCAGGCTCGGCGGCCCAGAGCATGTACATCAGCTACGCGGGCCAGCCGCTCGAAAAACTCGGGCCGGCGGGAAAGAGGTTCCAGCGGGAGTTCAGGGCCTACGCGAAGATCAAGGGCAACATGCCTCCGTACGCGGTCTACCAGGCCCAGGCGGCACAGATCATGCTCGGCGCGATCGCGCGATCGGACGGCACGCGTGCTTCGGTGGTCAAGGAGATGTTCAAGACGCGAGTCCAGAACGGGATCATGGGCACGTTCCGCTTCGACAGGAACGGCGACATCGTCCCGAACAAGTGGATCAGCTTTGACCAGTTGCGAGGCAAGGCTGGCGTCCCCGTGTACGCGGTCGTCGAGAAGGTGGGGAAATAGCAGGGCCGGCCCGCCCGCGGGAAGACCAGGGAAGAGCCCCTTTCGGGGCTCTTCCCTAATAACTGGGGGCCGACATCGCGACCGACGCTCAGGCGCAGGCCGTCGCGCTCAGAAGGCGGGTTCGGTCTTCCTCGGTCGTCGTCCCTGCGCTCGGGCTGATCCTTGTCGGTCTCGTCGTCGTCTGGCTGGGCGTCAATCTGGCGAGGGACTGGGACCTGTTCTTCAGGATCTTCCTCATCGGGCTGACGAACGGGTCCCTGTATGCGCTCATCGCGCTCGGCTACACGCTCGTCTACGGCATCCTCGAGCTGATCAACTTCGCCCACGGCGACGTGTTCATGATCGGCGGGATGATCGCGGCGACGGTGGCGCTGAGCATGTTCAGCCTGACGGAGAACCCGGCTCTCGGCACCCTCATTCCTGCGATCCTCGTTGCCCTCCTGATCGCCATGGCCGGCTGTGCCCTGCTCAATTCGACGATCGAGCGTGTTGCGTACAGGCCGCTACGGCGGGCCCCGCGTCTCGTGCCGCTGATAACGGCGATCGGCGTTTCGTTCATCCTCCAGAACGTCGCTCTGCTGTGGAAGGGCTCCGCTCCGGTCGCGATGCCGAAGTCGCTGCCGGACGGAGCGATCTTCACGGTGGGGACGTGCCCGGACTGCGTCGTCTATCGCTGGGACCGCCTCTTTCCCATCCTGATCACCGTTCCGGTCCTCGTCGGCCTCGTCTGGCTCGTCCGCTACACGAGGCGCGGGAAGGCGATGCGCGCCACCGCGCAGGACAAGGATGCCGCCGCGATGATGGGTATCGACGTCAATCGCACGATCGGGTTCGTCTTCCTGCTGGCGGGCGCCCTCGCCGGAGCGGCCGGCGTCCTCTTCGCCTTCTACTTCCAGACGATCCGCTACGACACCGGTTTCACGATCGGGCTCATCGCGTTCACCGCCGCGGTGCTGGGAGGGATCGGCAACCTGTCCGGGGCCGTTCTCGGCGCATTGCTCATCGGCTTGACCCAGGCCTTCGTGGAGGGTCTGTCCTGGCACTCGCCCGGCGCCGGCTGGACGACGACGGTCGTCTTCACGATCCTGATCCTCATCCTCGTGTTCCGTCCCGAGGGGCTCCTCGGCGAGCGGACGCCCGAGGGGGGCTGACGTGGCGAAGTTGAACGCGCGGGGTCGTGTCCAGGCAGGCTTCTGGCGGGCGCTCGAAGCTGTCGGGGTCAGGGACGCGCGCATGCGCTGGGAGAGGCAGTCCCCGTTCCTGCAGCGGGCCGTGCCGCCACTCGTGATCGCCGTCCTCGTGCTCGGGCTCGCGTGGCTGGCGGGTGTGCCGCCGCATCCGACGTTCGTCGCGCTGCTCGTGATCGTCTACGTCCTCTACCTGCTGCCGCACACGCATCCGAAGGATCGCGGTGCCGCTGACCGTGTTGGCCGTCGCCATCGCCTACCCGGTCCTGTGGGCGAACGAGCTGACCGGGACCAACACCTTGTTCGAGATTCCGATCTTCAAAGCATTCCCGAACATGGACACCATGGTCGCGATCGTGATCTTCGCGATGATGGCGATCGGGCTGAACATCGTCGTGGGTTACGCGGGCCTGCTCGACCTCGGCTATGTCGCCTTCTACGCGATCGGCGCCTATATCGCCGCCTGGCTCGCCTCGCCGCACTTCGCTTCGGAAGGCATCGACTTCGAGTTCGGAGGGATCGGCGTCCCGCAGGACGTCGGCGGCATCCACATCTCTATCTGGATCGTTCTCGTCGCCGCGGCGATCACGACGGCGATCGCGGGCGTGCTCATCGGCCTGCCGACGCTGCGCCTGCGGGGCGACTACCTCGCCATCGTCACGCTGGGCTTCGGGGAGATCATCCACCAGGCGGCCGTGCAGGGGAACGCCGACGGGATCAGCGCGCTGATCGGCTCACCGACGGACTTCAACCTCACGAACGGTGCGTTCGGGATCAACCCCGTCGACCCGCCGGGGTTCGGAGGCTGGCTGTCGGACCACCTCGGGCTGCCGGCCAACTTCATCGTCGAGAACGGCTCGTACGTGAACTTCGTCAGCCTCGTCTACTGGTCGGCGATCGGGCTCCTGCTGATCACGCTCTTCTGCAGCATCCGGCTACGGGACTCACGGCTCGGGCGTGCGTGGATCGCGATTCGCGAGGACGAGGTCGCGGCCGCCGCGATGGGGATTCCGCTGATGCGGACGAAGACCTGGTCCTATGCGAGCGGTGCCTTCTTCGGCGGTGTGGCGGGCGCCTGGTACGGCTCGTTCAAGCAGGGCGTCTTTCCCGACGACTTCCTCTTCAACTTCTCGATCTTCATCCTCTGCATGGTCATTCTCGGCGGGATGGGAAACGTCTGGGGCGCGATCGCCGGTGCCGCCCTCCTCACCTACCTCGACAAGGAAGGGCTGTCGAACGTGGCGGGGTGGTTCAACGAGAAGGACTTCATCCTGTTCCAGTGCGAGCCCGTCGCGCAGGATCCGTCGAGGCCGATCAGTGCGGGCTGCCTGAACGCGCCCCTCCTCGCAACAGGCATCTACGGCTCCATTCTCGTCCTAGCCATGCTCTTCCGGCCGCAGGGCCTGATCCCCGAGCAGCGCCGGCAGCGCGAAATCGAGGAGGGCGTTCACGACGAGCCGCTGATGGACGTTCGCCATGCCCCCGAAGCGGGGCCAGGATGACCGATCTGCTGCTCGAGGTCGACCGCCTGCGCAAGGAGTTCGGCGGTCTGGTCGCCGTCAACGACGTCGACCTTACGATTTCCAGGGGCGCCATCGTGAGCCTGATCGGGCCGAACGGAGCGGGCAAGACGACGTTCTTCAACATGATCACCGGCGTCTACAAGCCGACTTCAGGTCGCATCGTGTTCGACGGCAGGGACATCGCCGGCTCGCCTCCGCACACTGCCACGGAACGCGGCATCGGCAGGACATTCCAGAACATCCGCCTGTTTCAGCAGATGACGTCGCTCGAAAACGTCCTCGTCGGGATGCACAGCCGCCTCAAGGGCGGGATTCTCGGGAGCATCCTGGGCACGCCGAGGGTCAGGCGTGAGGAGCGCGAGGCCCACGAGCGAGCGGCGGAACTCCTCGACTACTGTGGGCTCTCCCGCCGTCACGACGACTACGCGCGCAGCCTCCCGTACGGTGATCAGCGGCGCCTCGAGGTCGCCCGCGCGCTCGCGACACAACCGAAGCTCCTCCTTCTCGACGAGCCCACGGCGGGGATGAACCCGCAGGAGACCCTGGAGTTCGTCGGCTTCGTTCGCAAGGTGCGCGACGAGCGGGAGCTCACCATCCTGCTCATCGAGCACGACATGAAGCTGGTCATGGGCGTCTCGGAGCGGATCACGGTGCTCGACTACGGCGAGAAGATCGCGGAGGGGACGCCGGCGGACGTCCAGGCCGACCCGCGTGTCATCGAGGCGTACCTGGGAAAGGCGGCCGTCTCTTGACCGACGGACGCGGTGCGATTCTCTCGGTCGCGAACGTCCACACCTTCTACGGGACGATCGAGGCGCTCAAGGGCGTCTCGATCGAAGTGCACGACGGCGAGATCGTGACGTTGATCGGTGCCAACGGCGCGGGTAAGTCGACGACGCTTCGCTCGGTCAACGGGCTCAACCACCCGCGCACGGGAACGATCACATTCATGGGCGAGGACATCACGAGCAAGCCGGCGCACGAGATCGTCCGCATGGGCATCTCCCAGTCGCCCGAGGGCCGAAAGCTCTTCCCGCGCATGACGGTCGTCGAGAACCTCGAGATGGGGGCCTTCCAGCGGACCGACCGCGCGGAGATCAAGGAGGACATGGACCACGTGTTCACGCTCTTTCCGCGGCTCGAGGAGCGCAGGACCCAGAAGGCCGGGACGCTGTCCGGCGGCGAGCAGCAGATGTGCGCGATCGGGCGCGCGATGATGGCGCGGCCGAAGCTGCTCATGCTCGACGAGCCGTCGATGGGCCTCGCGCCGATCTTCGTCGAGCGGATCTTCGAGACGGTGGTCGAGATCAACAACGAGGGGACTCCGATCCTGCTCGTCGAGCAGAACGCGCTCATGGCGCTCGATGTCGCCAGACGCGGCTACGTCATGGAAACGGGCCGCATCGCGCTCGAGGGGCCGGCGAGTGAGCTGAAGACGAACGAGCAGGTCCGCAAGACGTATCTCGGCGAGGGCTAGGCCGCCGTTCCGACGAGGAGCGGCGCGTAGGGCGGAGCGAGCAGGACGCCGACGCGCGCGCGTCCGCCCGCCAGCCCGTGTGCCATCTCGAGCGCGCTTGCGATCGAGTGGCTGGGAACGAACCCGAGGGCCCGTGCTGCGGCGGCGTCCCTGCTGCCCGCGACGATGACGCGACCGAGCCGCGACAGCGCCGGCCCGCACCCGGCCCAGTCGGCGTAGGGAAGCAGCGGGTGGCAGGCACGGCCGGAGTGGTACGCCGCAAGCGCCCGCGCGTCGTCCGCTGCTGCCCGCTCCGAGCTCACGAGCGCCTCGTCACCGCCGGCGAGGAGCGCGTCGAAGAGCCGGCGGTAGGGCGCCTGAGTCCCGTGCGCGAACGTGCGCGTCAGCGAGTGGACGAGCACGAGCGTACCGTCGGGCCGAATGGGGAAGTCGTCCCGCCAGAGCCGGAGCGCGTGCCCGAGGGACATCGCCGCGGATGTGACCGGGTTGAGCGGCTCGCGCGGGAGGTGCGGCCCGACCCACGGCACACCGACGACGAGGGCGTCGACCGGTTCGTCGAGCGGAAGGCCGCGAAGGTCGACACTGCGCACGAGGGCCTCGGCATGAGCGACGGATGGCGTCCCAGCGAACGCCGCCGTCGCCCTGAGCACCCGGCTCTGGTCACGAAGGATCCTCCGGCGCAATCCCGCGGGCAGTCGCGAGTACAGGCGCCGGAGCGGTGACCGCGAGACGTGCGCGAGCGATTCGGGATCGTGCGGGTAGTCGCGGAAGCGGCCGGTGAGACGGGGGTGGTCCAGCACGAGCGAGACGCCCGTCAGCGGGACGTCGGCCGCAACCGCTCGCTCGAGGGCCAATACGAGACCCCAGGCGGGTTCTCCGGCCGCCTGAACAAGCGATTCGGCTGGAGCCGAACGGCGCACAGTGGAGGCGTCGCACGCGGCGAGCAGGGCGGCTGCGCCGCCGTGGAGCACCGTCTCGGCCGACGACACGACGACCACGAGGTCGGTCTCGACGAGCGCACGGCTGGCACGCGCCCCGGTCCCGTCCCCGGGAAGCGCCGCGAGATCCGCATCGGTGGCGTCGTGGACGAGCACGCGTCCGTGAAACTCGCGCGCCTGCGGCGGTGGCAGCAGCCACTCGAGGTCCTGTGGCCCGAGACGACGGGAGAGGCCACCAGCGACGAGGATCGTCTGCCGCTCGTCCGGAATGCCGAGCTCCACCAGGTGCTGGAGAACTGTTGCCAGCGCCGCCTGCCTCGGGTCGGTCTGGGCGCCCGGGACCGGAAGTGACGGCGGCTCCACGACGATCGTCGCGCGGCCGCGTCGGAGCGACAGGTCTGCCACGGGGTCGCCGTCGAGCGGGAACTGCAATGCATCCCGAACGGCCGCTGCGACGTCGATGACAGCCGAGGGCGGGGGAGGCGGCCGGAGAACGACGTCGTCGTCGCCGATCGGGATGTGGACGACCCGCGAGCCCGAGAGGAGCGGGACGCGATGCACGGCCCTCAGTCTTGCGCAAGGCGGCGGATCTCCGGCGGAGATCCGCCGACGCACGAAGACCCCTGAAGGCGGCCGCTTCGCGGCCGCTGCGGGAGCGTCTCACGGACGTAGAGTCTCGGCATGGCCCCGAAGACGCTCACGGGCGAGGAGCTCGTCCTCGACGACGGGCCGGCGCACGACGCCGAGCTTTTCCTCGTCGACGGCAACAACCTCGCTTACCGCGCGTTCTTTGCCCTCCCGGAGGAGCTCCAGACGACCGAAGGGCAGCCGACGAACGCGCTCCTCGGCTTCACGAACATGCTCTTCAAGCTGCTCTCCGACTACAAGCCGCGCGGGGTCGCGGTGGCGTGGGACACGCAAGCCTGTCCACCGCAAGGAGATCGACGCCGAGTACAAGGCCGACCGCCGCTCGATGCCGGACCTTCTTCGCGAGCAGTTCCCGCATTTCCGCCCGATCGTCGAGGCGTTCGGCTATCAGAACCTCGAGTTCGAAGGCTGGGAGGCCGACGACGTCATCGCGACGCTCGCGACGCAGGCGGACGAGGCAGGAGTGAAGACGTGCGTCGTCTCGACCGACCGTGACGCGTTCCAGCTCGTGTCGGAGAACGTCTGCCTGATGATGACGCCGCGCGGGGTCGCCGACGTCCAGGTCTACACGCCCGAGCGCGTAGAGGCCCGCTACGGGATCCGGCCCGACCAGATCCCCGACTTCATCGGCCTGAAAGGCGACTCGAGCGACAACATCCCGGGTATCCCGGGTATCGGCGACAAGACCGCTGGACAGCTGATCTCGCAGTACGGATCGGTCGAGGGCGTGATCGAGCATGCGTCCGAGCTCTCGCCGGCGCGGTCGAAGGCGATCGCCGAGAACGCGGAGCAGGCCGAGAGCGTCGAAGCTGCTCGCCACGATGCGGCGCGACCTCGAGCTCGACGTCGACTCGGCCGATCTCGTCCTGCAGCCTCCCGACCGCTCCGAGCTGAAGGAGATCTTCCGCCGTTTCGAGTTCCGCGGGCTGCTCAGCCGCGTCGACACGCTCGACGAGGCGCTGCCCGGCCGCCGAGCGGCCGCACGTCGAGACCGAGAAGGTGCCCTGGCGCGAGGGCGAGCTGAAGGGCCTGCGGGGCCGAGTCGGCGTCGCCGCCGACGCCGAGCGAATCGCGGTCGCGACCGAAGCCGGCGAGGTGATCGTCGCACCCGGGCCGAGTGACACAGTGTCACAAGGCGATCTCCAGTTGATCGCGCACGACGCGAAGCAGCTCCGGCTCGGCGAGCCTGCCGCGGAGGACACGATGATCGCGGCCTATCTCGATCGACCCGGGTCGCGCGGAGTACGAGCTCGACGACCTCATGGCCGAGTACGGCATCGAGCTCGAGCCGGATCCGCCCGCGGAGGAGGAGACCGCGGAGCTCGTCCGCCACGCGGAGGCTGCCCGACGCCTCGCTCGGCCGCTCGTCGCGAAGGTCGCCGAGCGTGGCTCCGAACGGCTCTACCGCGACACGGAGCTGCCGCTCACCGTCGTCCTGGCAGCGATGGAGGACTCAGGCGTATCGCATCGACACGTACCGGATGGGCGAGATCACCGCGCGGCTCTCGGACCGCATCGAGGAGCTCGAGGCTCGTGCGTACGAGCTCGCCGGCGAGGAGTTCGTCATCGGCTCGCCGCTGCAGCTCGGCCGGATCCTGTTCGAGAAGCTCGAGCTCACGCCCGGCCGCAAGGGGAAGACCGGCTACTCGACGGACGGCAAGGTGCTTCGCGCGATCCGCGACGACCACGAGATCGTCCCGGCGATCGAGGAGTGGCGCGAGCTCACGAAGCTCGTGAACACGTACCTCGGCCCGCTGCCGACGCTCATCGGCGAGGACGGCCGGCTGCACACGACGATCAACCAGACGGTCGCGGCGACCGGGCGCCTCTCGACGACGAGCCCGAACCTGCAGGCGATCCCGATTCGTACCGAGCTCGGGCGCGAGATCCGCTCGGCGTTCGTCGCGGAGCCGGGGCACCGGCTGCTCTCTGCGGACTACTCGCAGATCGAGCTGCGCATCCTCGCGCACGTCTCCGGCGAGCCGAAGCTCCGAGATGCCTTCGCTCGCGGCGAGGACATCCACACGGCGACCGCCGCCGAGGTGCTCGGGAAGGACCCGGCGACGCTGACGAAGGACGAGCGGAACGTCGCGAAGATGATCAACTTCGGGATCGTCTACGGGATCTCCGCGTTCGGGCTGTCGGAGAACCTCGACATCCCGAAGGAGCAGGCGCAGGCGTACATCGACGCCTACCTGGCCCGTTTCCCGCTCGTGCAGGCGTTCATCGCCCGGACGATCGTGCAGGCGTCGGAGGACGGCTACGCCACGAGCCTGCTCGGACGGCGGCGACCCGTGCCCGAGCTGCGCGCTTCGAACCGGCAGACACGCGGCTTCGGCGAGCGCGTCGCCGTGAACTTCGTCATGCAGGGCTCGAACGCGGACATCATCAAGGTCGCGATGGTCAGCGATCCACGACCGGCTGCGAGCGGAGGGGAGAGGCGCGCGCCTCGTCCTGCAGGTGCACGACGAGCTCCTGCTCGAGGTGCCCGAGACCGAGGTGACGAAGGTCCGCGAGCTCGTCCGCGAGGAGATGGTCGGCGCCTACCCGCTCGATCCGCCGCTGGCCGTCGACGTCGGCGTCGGCGACGACTGGGCGGAGGCGAAGTCCTAGGGGCGAGGCTTGCCTCGCGCTCGGCCCTACAGCTCGAGTGTCTCGCCGTCGTTCGGGACGAGCACGCCCGGGACCGACGCGCGCAGCTCCGCGCGCGTGAGGAAGCAGTGGTTGAGCGCCTCGAGGTGCACGGCAACGACTGTCGGCACGCGCGCTGCGACCTCCCGCACGTCCTCGACGCCCATCACGATGGGGCCGCCCTCCGTGAACTCTGCGCCGCCCGCGTTGACGATCGCGACACGAGGACGGTGGCGCTCGATCGTCTCTGCCACGCCTTCGTACCAGACGGTGTCGCCGGCGAGATAGAGGTCGTCGAGCACGAACCCGCTGACCGGCGCGAGCGCCTCCGCGATCGCTCCCGACCCGTGCCGTGCCGGCGTTCGCGTGATGCCGAGCCCTTCCCACTCGAGCTCG
Source organism: uncultured Gaiellaceae bacterium (assembly GCA_963723695.1). Taxonomy (GTDB): domain Bacteria; phylum Actinomycetota; class Thermoleophilia; order Gaiellales; family Gaiellaceae; genus GMQP-bins7. The sequence continues at coordinate 118,655 of CAVRRU010000009.1, forward strand.
GAGACGACTGCGCGCGCGTCGAGACCGAGCTCCCGAAGTGCGTCTTCGTCCTCGGGCTGGCAGAAGACCGGGATGTCGCGCGGCAGGAGCTCTTCTGCGCGAGCGTCGAGGTGATCCCTGTGCCGGTGAGTGACGATCACCGCGTCGAGGCCGCGCACGACCTCCTCGGCTGGAAACGGGAGCGGCACTGTCGGGTTGGGCACCGGGTTCGCGGTGCCCCCGATCGGGGGACGGGCGCCGACGTCGTCCAGCATCGGATCGACCAGGATCCGCTTGCCGTCGAGCTCGAGGATGAGGGTCGCGCTGCGGACGAGCGTGAGGCGCATGCAGGGTTTCTAGCCGATGCCCGAGCCCTTTCCGACCGTTCGGACGGTAGACCTGAATTTACGCTGCATCTGGCTATACTCCGCGCTCCGATGGCGAACGACATCGCCGAAAAGCCCGCTGCCGCCGAAGAAGGGGTCTGGACGACAGGTCCCGACGGGGAGCTCGTGCCTGACTACGACTCCGCCTTCCCGGAGATAAACGAGGGCGAGGTCGTGCACGGAACGGTCGTTCGTGTGGACAAGGACGAGGTGCTCGTCGACATCGGCTACAAGTCCGAAGGGGTCATCCCGGTCGCCGAGCTGACGATTCGCCGGTCGGTCAACCCGGCCGACGAGGTCGCGGTCGGCGAGGAGATCGACGCGCTCGTCCTCACGAAGGAGGACGCCGACGGCCGCCTCATCCTCTCGAAGAAGCGCGCCCGCTTCGAGCTCGCGTGGAAGCGCATCGAGGGGGCGGCCGAGTCGGGCGAGCCGGTCAACGGGAAGGTGATCGAGGTCGTCAAGGGAGGCCTCATCCTCGACCTCGGGGTGCGCGGCTTCCTGCCTGCCTCGCTCGTCGACATCCGGCGCGTGCAGGACCTCGACGAGTTCCTCGGCAAGGAGCTCCGCTGCAAGGTCATCGAGCTGAACCGCTCCCGCAACAACGTCGTCCTCTCGCGCCGCGCGGTGCTCGAGGACGAGCGCAAGGAGATGCGGCAGGCGATCCTCGACCGATTGAGCCCCGGCGACGTCATCGAAGGCCAGATCTCGAACATCGTCGACTTCGGCGCCTTCGTCGACCTCGACGGCATGGACGGTCTCATCCACATCTCCGAGCTCAGCTGGAGCCACGTGAACCATCCGTCCGAGGTGCTCGACATCGGACAGACGGTGAAGGTCAAGGTTCTGGACATCGACCGCGAGCGCCAGCGGATCTCGCTCGGGCTCAAGCAGACCCAGACGGACCCGTGGCAGCAGGTCGTCGAGAGCTACCGCGAGGACGACGTCGTCGAGGGCCGCGTGGCGAAGGTCGTCACGTTCGGCGCCTTCGTCGAGATCCTCCCCGGAGTCGAAGGCCTCGTGCACATCTCCGAGCTCGCCCCGCACCATGTCGAGAATCCGCGCGAGGTCGTCTCGCAGGGTGACGCGGTGAACGTCCGCATCCTCGAGATCGACGGCGAGCGCAGGCGCCTCTCCCTCTCGCTGAAGCGCGTCGAGGAGGGCGACGAGCCCGTTCCACGCGCGGACGGCGCGGAGTCCGTGCACACGATGCCCGACCTCAAGCTTTCGGAAGAGGCGTTCCCGACGTCTGCTGCGGCCGCCCGAGGTCGATGTCGAGGCCGGGCCGGCGGAGGAGATCGCCGAGGAGGTCGGGTCGGAAGTAGAGCTTCCCGAGGCCGAGGTGTCGGAGGCGGAGCCGCCGGAAGCGATCTGCGGAGCCGGAGCAGCCGAGGCCGAGACAGAGGCCGAGCCCGAAGCAGAGGCCGAGGCCGAGGCGCCGAGGAGCTCTCGGAAGTCGGCTCCGAGCAGCAAGACCCCGACTAGCGCGACTTGCCCCGCCCACTCGCGGTCGCGATCACCGGAGGGATCGGCGCCGGCAAGTCGACGGCGCTCGACGCCTTCCGGCGGCACGGTGCGGCGACCGTGTCGAGCGACGAGATCGTCCACCACCTGCTCGCGACGGACCCGGAGGTGAGGAGTGCCCTCGTCGATCGTCTCGGCGAGGAGATCCTCGGAGAGGACGGAGCGCCCGATCGCGAGCGGATCGCAGTGCGCGTCTTCAAGGACCGCGAAGCGCTCGACTTCCTCGAGAAGCTGCTCCATCCACTCGTGTCCCGCGAGTACATGGCTTGGCGAGAGCAGCTCGCTGCACTTCCGAACCCCCCCGAGGTGTGTGTCACCGAGGTGCCGCTCCTCTACGAGGTCGGCGCGGAGAGCCGATTCGACAAGGTGGTCGTCATCACCGCGCCGCCGAAGCTGCGCGACGCCCGTCGGGGCGGACGGAAGGACGACCGCGAAGATCGGCTCATCTCCGATCGCGAGAAGGCGAAGCGGGCGGACTTCACATACGTGAACACCGGGACACCCGAGCAGCTGGACGCGTGGGTTGCCGAGGTGATGGCTACCCTGACCGAGCTCGTCCTGACGCTCACCTTCTCGTGCGGTACCTGGTCGCCTCAGCGCTCGCCGTGCTCGCGTTCGCGGGCGCCGCAGCGTGGGTCGTCGAGTCGGAGCCCGACTGGTACCTCCGTGCTCGCTATCAGCTCGAGTACGAGCACATCCTGCGAGCGCACTCGCGGAACTACGACCTCGACCCGGCGCTGCTCGCTGCCGTCGTGTACTCGGAGAGCAGGTTCGACCCGAATGTCGAGTCCGCCGCCGGCGCCGTTGGGCTCATGCAGCTCCTTCCCGACACCGCGAAGGGCATCGCGCTCCGCACCGGTGGCGACCGCTTCGTCGTCGCCGACCTGCGCGACCCCGAGATCAACGTGCGCTACGGCTGCTGGTATCTCGACCACCTGCGCGAGCGCTACGACGGCGACATGACGCTGGCGCTGGCCGCCTACCACGCCGGGCAGGGGAACGTCGACCGCTGGCAGCGGAACGGGGGTGGTGGTGGGATCGAGTTCCCGGAGACGCGGGCCTACGTCGAGGAGGTCGAGCGCGTCAGGCGGGTGTACGCGTCCGCGTACCCCGAGGAGCTCGGGCTCCGATAGCGTCGCGCAGCAGGCCGAGAACGAGCTCGGTCTTCGGGAGCTCCTCGCCGCCGGCCCGCATGAGCGCGAGCCCGTTCAGCACGAGGTTCACGAACGTGCCGATCTCCTTCGACGAGAGGTCATCGCGAAACTCCCCGCGTCGCTGCGCCTCCTCGAGGCGCGCTCGGTTCGCCGGAACGATCTCGCTCTGCCTCGCGTCGATTCGCGCGTGGAACTCGGGATCTGTGCGAATGCGCCGGAACAGCTCGAGGTAGACGGAGAGCCAGGCGGGATCGAGTTCCATGACCTCGTGCACCACGGCTTCGAGCCCGTCGCCGATCCACAGCTCCGACATGCGCGCGCTGTCCCGGACGGCGAGCTCGATGAAGAGGTCCTCCTTCGACGGGAAGTAGTTGAAGATTGCGCCGCGCGAGAGGCCGATCTCGCGCTCGAGCTTCGCCACCGTCGCGCCTTCGTAGCCGTGCTCGGCGAAGCAGCGGCGAGCTCCCTCGAGGATCTGCTCGCGTCGTGCTTCCTTTCGCTCTTCGGAGATCTTGGGCATTTCGACGGATCGTACTTTACAAAACCGTACAGACGTTTTATTATCTCGGCCGCATGATCACCTCGGCGGCGACGGACGTGAAGAAGACCGCTGTGTCGGCGCTCGTCGCCGCCGAGACGATCTCGGTGCTCGGCACGCGCATGACGTATCTCGCTTTGCCGTGGTTCGTCCTCGTGACGACGGGCTCGCCGAGCAAGATGACGCTCGTCCTCGCCGCGGAGATCCTGCCGATGGCCGTGCTCGGCATCCCGAGCGGTGTCGTCGTCCAGCGGCTCGGTTCGCGTACGACGATGCTCGTCTCCGACCTCGCGCGGGCACCGATCCTCGCGTCGATCCCGCTCCTGCACTCGGCCGGAGTGCTCAGCTTCGGCCTCCTGCTCGGTCTCGTCGCGTTGCTCGGCTGCTTCATGCCGCCGTACTTCGCGTCGCAGCGGACGATTCTCCCGGAGCTCGTCGGAGAGGACGAGCGGCGGATGTCGCAGGCGAACAGCTCGATCGAGGGCGGCAGCGCACTGGCCGCGATGCTCGGTCCCGCGATCGCCGGGCTGCTCATCCCGTTCATCGGAGCGCCGAACGTCCTGTACGTGGACGCGGCGACCTACCTGATCGCGTTCCTTCTCGTCCTCGTCTTCGTCCCGCGGCGCAAGCCGCTCGCGGCCTCGGTGCAGCACGGCGTGCTCGCCGGACTTCGCTTCCTCGCGCGGGATCGGCTCCTCGCCCCGATGGCGGCCACGGTGGTTGCGTTCGGCTTCCTCGGGGCAGGGCTGTCGGCGGGTCTTCCGGTTTATGCATACGACGAGTTCGGCGGAAGCTCCTGGATCGCCGGCCTCTTCTACTCTGCGCTCGGCGCCGGAGCCGTCGTCGGGAGCGTGCTGGCGGTCTTCGCGGTGAAGCGGATCCCTCCCCTCCGACTCGCTGCGGTCGGCATCCTCGCGTTCTCGATTCCGCATGTGGGTGCTGCCGTTTCTCCCGCCATGGCCTGTCGTCTTCGTCGCGCTGTTCGCCGCCATGCTCTTCACACCGCTCGTCAACGGGCCTACGCTGGGCGTCCTGACAGCCCGAACTCCGGAGAGCCTGCGGCCGAAGGTCATGACTGCCGTGATCACGGCGAACACGCTCGCCGCGCCACTGGGCTTCCTCATCGCGGGGCAGGTGCTCGAGCACTGGGGCGTCGTGCCGCTGTTCACCGCGGTCGTTCTCGGGATCACGTGGATGGCGATCGTCTTCGCCGCGATCGTCTGGCGGCACGACGACGGCGAGCCCATACCCGAACTCGCCGCGACGTAGGACGACCGCCGGCGCGGGACGGACTGCGCGCCGGCGGTCGAGCCCCTCCCCTGCCGTCAGGACTGGAGCGTTGCCGTGTAGGTCTTCAGGCCGCTCGAGCACTTGTAGTGCGTACCCTCGAGATCGAACTCCGCGGTTCCCGTCACGGTGCCGGTGACCGTCGCGCCCTCGATCTTCCCTGTGACCGTGTCGGTGAAGGTTGCCGGCTTGTCGTCGACGGTCCCTGTCCCGGAGCTCGACGCAGAGAACGTTCCGTCGGTGGCGATCCGGAACCTGCTCGCTCCCCACTCGAGCGTCCCGTAGACGTAGAGGTTGTCGTTGCAGTCCTCGCGTAGGTAGTTCGACCGGAACCCAGTGATCGTTCGATCCGCCAGGATCTGGAAGAAGACGAAGTTGCCGTCCAACAGGCCCTGGTACGAACCAGCCGTGATCGGAGTGACAGGAGGCGGAGGCGGTGCAGTCGGAGGCGGAGGGACCGGCACAGGCACCGTCGTCTGTACACCCATGACGACCTCGCAGTCGCCGCCGATCTTGTCCAGGCGGTCTCCGCGCGCAATGTCCTGTCCGCCGCCACAAGACAGCTTGTCGGCACCTCGGCCTCCGACCAGCAAGTCGTCTCCCGGGCCGCCGTTCAGGACATCGTTCCCCGCAGCGCCGTAGAGCTTGTCGTTGCCGCCCTTGCCGTTGAGCGCGTCGGCCTTGGCGCCTCCCCGCAGTGTGTCGTTCCCCGCTGTTCCCTTGATCGTCGTTGCACCCACCGTCGCGGCTGCGATCAGTGCGCCGCAGACGAGGATCGGGATGATGCTCGTGCGCCTCTTGAGTGACATCGTGGGTACTCCCTCCTGCGCCTCGTCGGCGCACTGTGTTGGAGGCAGCGTCGGTGCTGCTGCTCAAGAAACGCTCAAGCTGACCGTACGAAGAGCGCGCGGGCGGCCGCGTCCGCCTTCATGGGCAGCGTGCATGCAACCACGCGACCCCGACACGCACCCGACCAGCCCTTGAAGCGCCAGCCCTTGGTGGCCTTCGCGGTGAGTCGCAACGGCACGTAGGACGGCACGAGCGTCGAGCACCGCCTGGGGCACGCGAGCGCGAGCCGAGACGCGCGTACGGTGCCGCGTCCGGCAACCGCAAGCTTCAGCCGCACGTTGATCGGCGCGAAGAGCACGGACACGTTCGTTGCACGGGACAGGCTCACCGAGCATTCGAACACTGCTCCGCAGCCCGCTCCCCACGAGATGAGCTTCGCGTCCGGCGCGGGTTCTCCGGTGAGCTTGACGCTGGTGTTCGCGTTCCACGCGGTGGTGCAGCTTTCGGTGCACCGCAGGCCCGGGAGGTCGGCGGTGACCGTTCCCCGCCCGGTGAGCGCGAGTTGCAGTGGCACCTGCCGATCGAGCTGCACGAGCCATGGCGAGTCCCGCACGTCGAGTTGCGAGCCCGCGTGGGCGTAGTAGTCGTCGCGAGCGGAGTCGAGGCTCAGGCCGCTGATGGGCGTCTCGTCCCCGAACGGATACATCATGTCGTAGGAGTCGTCGCACACGTGGCCGTCGTGCGGTAGCGGGCAGTCGTGGGGTGCGCCGACTGGCACGGCGCCGAGCGTGTGCAGTAACTCATGAGTCGAGGTCGTGGTCGGTGGAACGCCGGCGCACGCGCGGACGTACACGATCGCGTATCCGTATCCGTCCTCGTGGCTGCCGCCTTGCCCGCAGATGTCCGGGTGGCTCGGTCCGTCGTAGTACACGACGTACTTCGTATGACGGGACGAGAAGCCGAGCGCGACGAGCGCTTCTGCGATCCGCACGAAGCGCGTGTCGTCATCGGCGAGCTCGGCTCCGCTCTGTGAGAGTCGAATCTGCGTGAGGTCCAGCTGGGGACCACAGGAGAGCTGCGTGAGGTCGTTCCGCGGTGTCCGAGTCCCATCCTGCGACCGCCACCACGCGTCGATCGACTCCGCGTCGGTCTGCATCGCGCTCGCGTACGTTACGAAGCTGTCTGCACCGTCGAACGGTGTCACGTAGATCCAGTGAGCGGCGTAGCCGGCAATGGCATTCGGCGTCACGTCGACCTGCGACGGCGTGCCGCACCATGCAACGGACGTCCTCGAGCGTGCGGGCTCGGACGCGCCGGCGATCCCCGGGGCTCGTGTCGCGCGCGTAAGGGAGTGGACGCTCCACCCGCGGTCGGGCAGTTGCTCGCCTCCAGCGCTTGCGACGGCGACCGCGATCACCGCTACGACAAAGCTTCTCCTGACCATGGAGGACAGCGTGCTCGTCCTCCCTCAAGAATCGCTCAAGCCTCGACGAACTGGATCGCTGCTCGGCTCGAGATGATCAGGCGGCCGCCGTCGTACCAGCGTCCGGAGAAGTCATGCCAGCCCGCAGCAAGGCCGTTGGGAAACTCCGCAATGTTTGACTTCCGTACCGGCACACCGGCCTCGGTCTGCACATCGGTGAGCATCGAGATGGCCTTGCCGTCCACGTCGAGCTCGAACCGTGTGCTGGCATCGTCCAGACGCACGCCGTCGTCGGGCTCGGCCGCGAACCCGTAGCCGACCCAGAAGCTCGTCTCGGCGGCGTGCATCGTCGGCGTCGCTCCTCCGGGGAAGATCCCGATCCGTCCCTCCTTCTCCGCCATTCCGTCCGACGGCGAGACGGTGAAGACCACGAGTGCAGCCATGACGACCTCCTTGGTGGGTTACCCATCGCCGCAGCGTGCCCGCGATAGCTCAAGCTCGGCTCAAAGCGGGGATGGAAATTCGGCGTGCCCCGTGAGAAAGTGCGAACCGCACAAGCACCGAGGGGAAGTCGGATGGACGGAGCGAGTCGGGCAGGCACCCAAGCGCTCGACGTACGCCTTCTCGGCCCAATCGAGGTCGAGCGAGGCGGCGTTCCTGCGGCGCTCGGAGGCCAGAAGCCGCGTGCGCTCCTGACTGTTCTCGCACTCGAGCCGGGTCGCGTCGTGTCGGTCGACCGGCTCGTCGAGTCGCTTTGGCCGGGCGAGCCGCCGGAGACGGCCTCGCATGCCGTCCAGGTCTACGTCTCCCAGCTGCGCAAGGCGCTCGGCCCGAAAACGCTCGTCACGCAAGCGCCGGGCTACGTCCTCGAGCTCCAGGCCGACGGCGTCGACGTCCATCGCTTCTTGCGCCTTGCCCAGGAAGGAAGCGCGGCCCTCGAGTCGGGCGAGGCGGCAGCGGCCGAAGTCGCGCTCCGCGAAGCGCTGGCCTTGTGGCGCGGGCCTGCACTCGCGGACTTCCTCTACGAGCCGTTCGCCCAGACGCACATCGCTCGTCTCGAGGAGCTACGCACAGTCGTCGTCGAGGAGCGGATCGAGGCAGACCTGGCCCTCGGGCGTCACGCCGAGCTCGTCGCCGAGCTCGAGGCGCTCGTTCAGGCGGAGCGGCTTCGCGAGCGTCCGCGAGCGCAGCTCATGCTTGCGCTTTACCGGTCCGGCCGGCAGGCCGATGCGCTCGCCGCGTATCGCGATGCGCGCGAGACGCTCGTCGACGAGCTCGGCATCGAGCCGGGCCACGAGCTCAGGGGGCTCGAGGCCGCGATCCTGCGGCAGGACGAGTCGCTGCTGCTCGAGGAGGTCCCGCTCGCGAAGTCGGCGATGCAGTTCCGACGGCTCGTCACGATTCTCTTCGTTGACGTCGTCGAGTCGATGTCGATTGCGGAGGCGCTCGACGCCGAGGCCCTCAGTCTCGTCCTGCGCCGGTACTTCGAGACCGTCTCTGCGGCGATTACGCGACACGGAGGAGCGATCGAGAAGTACGCCGGAGACTCCGTCATGGCGGCCTTCGGTATTCCGGTTTCGCACGAGGACGACGCGCTCCGCGCCGCCCGCAGTGCGCTCGACATCCGGGCCGGGGTTGCCGCACTGAACGAACAACTCATGCGCGAGTACGGGATGGGACTCGATGTTCGGATCGGGTTCGAGGCGGGGGAGGTCGTCGCCACGCCCACAGAAGCGCGGCAGCGGCTCGTCGCCGGCGAGGCGGTCGGGATCGCCTCACGGCTCGAGCAGGCGGCGGGCTCCCACGAGATCCTCGTCGGCGAGCTCGCCGGTCGACTGATCGACCACGCAGCGGTGCTCGACCCCCTCGGCGAGCTCGACATCAAAGGGAGGCGCCAGCCCGTCCGTGCGTACCGGCTGCTGGAGCTCACGCCTGTTGCGCCCGCATTCGAAGCGCGGAACGAGGCGCCGCTCGTCGGTCGCAAGCGAGAGCTTGCGGCCCTGCGTAAGGCGCTCAAGCGTGCGACCGACGCGGGCAGCGTTCATGTCGCCCTGGTCACGGGGCCGCCCGGCGTCGGAAAGTCGCGCCTCGCTGCCGAGCTCACCCGCCGCGCGAAGGGCGTGACGACACTCTGGGGCCGGTGTCTCTCGTACGGCGAAGGCATCACCTACTGGCCCCTTCGCGAGGTCGTTGCCCAGGCGCCCGAAAGCGGTGCGCGCGACGCATTCATCGCTGCGCTGGATGCCGGGACGCCTCCGCCTGCGCCAGAGATCGCGCTCCTGTTCCGGCAGTTCTGCAGCGCTCTTGCGCACGAGAAGCCGCTCGTTCTCGCCCTCGACGACGTCCACTGGGCCGAGCCCACGCTGCTCGAGTTGGTCGAGCAGCTCGCCGCTAAGGGCACCGGGCCGGCGCTCGTCGTATGCGTCGCCCGCGAAGAGCTCCTCGACGAGCGGACGGGGTTCCTCGACGGGCAGAGCAACGTCGCCCGGATCGGTCTCGACGCGCTCTCCGGCGAGGAAGCGGATGCGCTCATCGACGGCCTTGGTGGCACAGTCCTCGAGTCCGATCAACGCGCGCGGGTCGCGTCGGCGGCGGAGGGTAATCCCTTCTTCCTCGAACAGCTGCTCGCCCTCGCGCTCGAAGGTGGGCTCGGCACGGGGACGATCCCCGAGACCGTGCAGGCGCTCCTAGCAGCCCGCCTCGACCGGCTCGGCCCCGGCGAGCGCGCGGTGCTCGAGCGAGGGGCCGTGATCGGGAAGGAGTTCAGGCTCGACGACGTCGTCGCCCTCCTCGAGCCTGACGCTGCGCCGACGACCGAGGTGCACATGAACGCGCTCGCCGCTCGGGGCTTCCTCCGGCCGGCTGCGCCGGGAGAGTTCCGTTTTCGGCATGTCCTCGTCCAGCAAGCCGTGTATCGCGCCGCCCCTAAGCGATTGCGCGCTGAGCTGCACGAGCGCTACGCGGATCGACTTGATACCGAATCGCCGGATCTCCCCGATCTCGACGAGTTCGTCGGCTACCACCTCGAGGGAGCGTACTTCCTCCGGACTGAGCTATCCGGGTCAGATCGACGCACCCAGCGGCTGGCTGAGGATGGGGGAAAACGGCTGCGATCGGCGGGAATGCGGGCACTTCGCCGCGGTGACATGCCCGCGGCGAGTGCCGTGCTCAGGCGGTCATCACAGCTTCTTCCCGCTGACGACGCGGCACGGCGCGAGGTCGTGTGCGATCTCGCGCTCTCGTACTACGCGCAGCACGAGACGGAACGTGCGATCGCTCTGCTCGAGAGCTTGCTCGAGGAACCTGTCTCACCAGCGACTGCGAACACGCGAGCCCGCGCACGTACCGAGCTCGAGTTCATTCGTCTTCGCAATGAAGTCGGTCGGACGGCTGACGCCCTGCTCGAAGCGATCGAAAGCGGCATTCCCATCTTCGAGCGTCTCCGCGACGATCGAGCGCTTGGTAGAGCGTTGCTGCTGTCCGGTTGGGTCCATGGCGGCCGCCGAGGAAGAAATGCCGCTTGGACAGCCGATGCAGAAAGAGCACTGGAGCACTACGAATCGGCCGGCTGGCCGCTCTCGCTTTGTTTGGGCCAGATCGCGATCTCGCTCTACTGGGGCCCTACACCCGTCGCGGACGCCATGACGCGCATCGAGACCCTTCGCGATCGGGTAGAAACCGATCTTCAGGGCACCGCGAACCTGGACACGTTCCTGGGCGGGCTCGTTGCCCAGCTCGGCGACTTCGAGCGGGCCCGCGAGGTGGTCGGCGGAGCGCGATCAGTTTTCGAGAGTCTCGGACTGCGAGCGCAGGCCCTCACATACCCGGTCACCGTTCTCGGAGAGATCGAGCTCCTCGCCGGCAACGCGGCAAGTGCAGAGGCAGTCCTTCATGAACTCTGCGCGGACCTCGAGAGGTACGGAGAGTTCAGTCACCTTGCTAGTAGGGCGAGCGATCTCGCCGAGACTCTGTTCTTGCTCGACCGCATCGACGAAGCGGAGAAGTGGACCGGCGTCGCTCGAAGGTACGCGGCGCACGACGATGTCCAGGCGCAGATGATGTGGCGTCCCGTACAGGCGAGGATCGAGCTGCGCAAAGGCGCCGTCGATCTTGCCGATCGACTCGCGCGAGAGGGTCTGTCCGTAGCCAATACGACCGACGATCTCAACCGGCGTGCCAAGGCATATGCCGCGCTCGGAACGGTTCTCCGTGCAACTGGGCGACAGGGGGCAGCCGAGAGCGCCTATCGGCAGGCGATCCATCTCTACGAGCAGAAGGGGAACGTGGCCGGCGTTGAGCAGCTCCGCATGCTCGACGCGAAGCTCGCTCGGGTCTGACGAACGAGCAAGGCCCGCCTCGCGACGAGCCTTGCGCATCGAGATAGGGCCGTATCTAGCCGACTCCAGGGCTGCCGCCGTCCGCATATGCGACGAGCGGTGCCGCGAGCGCGAGCAGACCGACTGCGAGCACGACGAGCGTGCGGTGCAGTGAGGTGACCTGGCGCATCGTTCCCTCCCTTCCGAGGTGATCGAGTTCCTCCGATCACGCTCGGGGAGGGCGCTAATCGCATAGCCACAATTCGCTAACCAGCTGCAAACAGCAATTGGTCGAGACAGACGGAAAAGGTGCGCGCGCCAATACGCTCGACAATTCACGTGCGATTTCGGTGCCGTGGTCTACGCGGCTGCCGCTGCAGGAGCATCGCGCGGAACGAGCTCGCGACGCCACTTCGGCGGGCACTCCTCTGCCCGGAAGGCCTCGACGACGGCGAGGTATCGCTCGACCTCCTGGATCAGTCGCATTGGGTCGATGTTGGCTAGACGTTCCATGGCGTCATGGTCGTCCGTGTTTCTCAAGATCCGCTCAAGTCAGCAGCTAGCTATCGAGCTTGTCCGCAAGGCCGTCGACGCCATCACTTCCGCCAACGCGAACGCGGCGCAGCTCGTACGGCTCGTCCGGCCTCGCGAGTCCCTCCACAGTCGTCGTCGCGCCGAGATAGCCGGCGCGGCGGACTGCGCGGATTACGCTCGAGTCGTACCTGCCAGCCGGATAGCAGATGAAGTCGACAGGCACTCCGAAGCGGGACCGGAGTATCGCTCTCGAGCGCGTCACTTCGCGCCTGAGTGTGGGTTCATCGAGGCTTGTGAGATCCGGGTGAGTGAGCGTGTGCGACGCGAGCTCCCAGCCTGCTGCAATGAGCATCCGCACTCTGTATTGGCTCAGCCCGCCCGAAACGCGAAGATTCTTGACCGTCAGGTTGAGGACTCCCGGCCACGATCTCTTCTGCATGTGGGGCAGCGCTGCCTCGGCGACGCTGCGGTATCCGTCGTCGAACGAGATGACGATGGGCTTCGCAGGCAACGCGCTGCCCCGGTGCCAGTGATTCCAGAGGTCGCGTTGCGTCACTGCCGTGTATCCGTGGCGCGCAAGCCATTTCATCTGACCTGCGAAGTCGGGCTCACTGACATAGAGGTCCGGGTACGGAGCGCCCGCCGGCGCATCGGCGATTACGTGGTACATGAGGATCGGGACCGGGGTGGCGGAGTGGGACGCGTTGGTTGCGGACTGGCCGCATGCGGCGAAGACGAGGGCGGCGACGAGCGCCGCGGCTGAGGTGATGCGTGAGGTAGTCATGGCCCGCACGGTCGGAGGGGCCTCCAACCGGCCGGCAACGGGCTGCCAACGTCTCGCTAACTGCCACTACAGGTCGAGTGGGAAGTACGCGCGGGTGGTGTTGTTTCGGGTGTCGAGTGCGACGATCTCGATGACGTACGAGCTGCGGCGGAGCTCGCTCAGCTCGCCGGCGCGGTTCAGGTGGAGCCGGTAACGGCCGGGCTCGCGTACGTGGTTCTGCGTGGTTCCGTCCGCCCAGATCGAGTCGAACTCGGACGCGGAAGGGATCGTCTGGCGGAAGTCGACAGCGTTCCTCCACGGAAGGAGCGGCCTGCGGTCTTTGCTCAGGAGCCGCCAGCGGACGAGCGCGGGCATGACCGGCAGGTCGTGCCAGGGGCGCGGGACGGCCAGCGGGGTTTCGTCGTACGCCTCGGCCACCAGCATCGTGTCCTCGATTGAGAGCGATCGCACGCTTGGCGAGGTGTTGTCGGCATACGGGCCGAGCGCGCCGCCTCGGAGCGGGTTCAGGTACCGGCCGTGGCGACGCTCGGAGAAGTGGACGTGTCCGTAGGGCGCCTCGATGTGGCCGACGACTGTCTTGTACGCGACCACGCGCTGGCCTCCCCGGATGACGGGGACGACGTGCCAGTAGCTGAACTCGACACCTGAGTCGGCGACGACCAGGATCGTCGTCGGATGCAGTGGATGGATGTACGCCCGCCCCGTCAGAGTTGCGTAGACGGGCGCGCCGTTGGGAGCGGAGATGTCGACGCCGAAGTGGAACTGGCGGGACTCGCCGTGGTTGGCGACCCGCGGATCGCCGAAAAAGCCGCGGACGGGGTGCTGTCGACGGAACGGCTTGACGGGCCATGCATACGCGTACTTCTCGGTCGACGCTCGCGTTCTCGGAGCTGGCAGCACAGTGCCTGTTGAGATCTGCCGGCTCGACGCATTGGCTGCGTTGCCCCCGACGCCTGCGCTCGCAGCTGCGAGGGCGAGTGCGGTGATTGCCACCGCGGCTTGAGTGATGCGTGAGGTAGTCATGACCGGCACGGTCGGAGGGGTCTCCAACCGGCCGGCCACCGCCTGACAACGGCTCGCTAACCGCGTCTTGAGCGGGTCTTGAGCGCATTCGAGTGATCTGTGTCCCGGATGCTGGACACAGCACAGCCGGACGATCTAAGGTCGCCCGTGACGCTCGACTTCCGGATACTCGGCCCTCTCGAGGTCTCCGACGAGACCGGGCCCGTCGCGCTGGGCGGTCCCAAGCAGCGCGCGCTGCTCGCGATTCTCGTGCTCGATGTCGGCCGGGTCGTCCCGACCGATCGGCTGATCGACCAGCTGTGGGGTCGAGAGGCGCCCAAGACGGCCAACGCATCGCTCCAGAATTCGGTGGGCCGTCTGCGCCGAGCCCTGGGCACCGAGGTTCTCAAGACTCGATCGCCCGGTTACGTGTTGAACGCCGACCCGGCCCAGATCGACGCACGGCGCTTCGAGCGGGCGCTGGGGGATGCGAGGCGGTCGCCCGCCGAAGAGCGCCGTGCGCGCTTGCAGGCAGCGCTCGCGCTCTGGCGTGGCCCGGCGCTCGCGGAGTTCGCCTTCGACGACTTCGCCCAGCCGGAGATCCGCAGGCTCGAGGAGCTACGGCTCGTTGCTCATGGGGAGCGGATCGACGCGGACCTCGAGCTTGGGCGGCATGGCGACGTCATCGGCGAGCTCGAGGCGCTCGTCAGCGAGCATCCGCTGCGGGAGACCTTCCGGACGCAGTTGATGCTGGCGTTCTACCGGGCGGGCCGGCAAGCGGAAGCCCTCGATGTCTACCAGGACGCGCGCTCACGTTTCATCGACGAGCTCGGAATCGAGCCCGGACCGGAGCTCAAGCGGCTCCAGTCGGAGATCCTTCGCCACGAGGCCGGCCTGGCCGTGTCCGATCAGCCGGCCCCAACGGACGAGGAGGGCGAGATCATCCGGGCCCTTCTCGCGGGCCGGGTGGTCCCCGTGATCGGTCTCGACGGTGCCGGCGACCTCGCCGAACATCTCGCCAAGGCGTTCTCGGTTCCCGACGACCGACCCGTCGACCTCGCGCGCGTTTCCCAGTACGTGGCGACGATGCAGGGATCGGGGCCACTGTACGACGAGCTCCATACGCGGTTCGAGGCGGCTGTCGAGCCGAGCCCGCTTCATCGCTTCCTTGCGCGTTTGCCGGCACTGCTACGCGAACGAGGTGCTCCTCACCAGCTCATCGTCACCACCAACTACGACCTCGCGCTCGAGCGCGCCTTCGAGGAGACCGGTGAAGAGCTCGACATCGTCTCCTACGTCGCGACGGGGCCGCATCGCGGCCGCTTCTGGCATCGGCCACCCGGGGAGCCGCCTCGACCAATCGACGTTCCCAACACGTATGCGACGGAGCTCAGCCTCGATCGTCGTACGATCCTCCTGAAGCTGCACGGTGCGGTCGACCCGCTCCCCGAGCGCGAGTGGGAGAGCTTCGTGATCACTGAGGACGACTACATCGACTATCTCGGTCGCGCAGAGCTGACTGCGGTCGTCCCCGTGGCTCTCGCCGCCAGGCTCCGGCGCAGCCACTTCCTCTTCCTCGGCTACGAGATGGCCGACTGGAACCTTCGCCTCATCCTCAACAGGATCTGGGGCGAGCGGCCCGTCGCGTACCGCTCATGGGCCGTTCAGCATTCTCCGAGCCCGCTCGCGCAGGCGTTCTGGCGACGGTTCGACGTCGCCGCATTGGACGTCGATCCGCGCTCGTACGTCGAGCTCCTCGAGCGACGGCTCGAGGCAGCATGAGCGCGAAGCCCGAGTCGCCGTACAAGGGCCTGAATCCGTTCGACGACTCGGAGGTCGACGCGCTTCTCTTCTTCGGGCGGGAGCGAGAGACGGCGATCGTCGTAGCGAACCTGATCGCCGCTCGGCTGACGGTGCTTTACGGCCCGAGCGGTGTCGGGAAGTCCTCACTTCTGAGCGCGGCCGTGGCCCGTTCGCTGCGCGCGCTCGCCGAGGGACCGCTCGTCGTCGTGTTCTCGAGCTGGAGCGACGATCCGAACCCCGCTCTCGCCGAGGCGGTCGGGAAAGCGGCCGGGCTCACGACTGACGGCTCCGCGGTCGGGGCGCTCGAGCTGGCGCAGTCCGAGCGCGACGTGTACCTCATCCTCGACCAGGCCGAGGAGTACTTCCTGTACCACGCCGACGACGGTGGCCCCGGGTCGTTCGCGGAGGCGCTACCGGCCATCCTCGCCGCCCCGACCCGCGTGAACGTGCTGGTCTCCCTGCGCGAGGATTCGCTTGCGAAGCTCGACCGCTTCACGGGCCGGATTCCGGGGTTGTTTGCGAACACACTTCGACTCGATCGGCTCGATCGCGGCGCCGCGCGCAAGGCTGTGCTCCGACCGGCCGAGCGCTATGCGGAGCTGACCGGCGAATCGGTGATCATCGAGCCGGCGCTCGTCGAGCGTGTCCTCGACGAGGTCGGTGCGGGGCGGATCGAGCCTGCCCTCGGGGGCCTCGGCACAGTCGAAGCACTCGACGCGGGCGGACGGATCGAAGCGCCCTACCTCCAGCTCGTCATGCAGCGCCTGTGGGACGAGGAGCGCGCATCCGGCTCGACGGAGCTCAGAGCTGAGACCTTCGAGCGACTGGGCGGCGCGCAACACATCGTGGAGGAGCACCTCGAGGGTGCGATGGCCGAGCTCACCATCGCGCAGAGCGACCTAGCCGCGCGGATCTTCAACCACCTCGTCACGCCGTCGGGGACGAAGATCGCCCACGAAGTCGCCGACCTCGCCGATTTCGGCCGTGTCAGTGAGCCCGAGCTTACCCCGGTTCTGACGACGCTCACGGACCGGCGCATCCTGCGGTCGATCGACGAGGGTCGCGGTGTCCGGTACGAGATCTTCCACGACGTCCTCGGAGAGCCGGTGCTCGCGTGGCGAACCCGACACCGCACGGAGCGGGAGATCGAGCGACAGGTCGAGGAGCAGGCGAGACGCCGAACGCGCATGCAGCGCCTCATCGGACTCGCGCTCGGGCTACTCGCCCTCCTGCTCGCCGTCGCCGCGTTCGGCGTCCTGCAGCAGCGCAACGCCGACGAGCAGTCGCGTGACGCGCAGGCGCGCACGCTTGATGCGTCGGCTATCGCCCTCCTGCCCGAGGATCCCGAGTTGAGCGTTCTCCTGGCGCGCGAGTCGGCGCGGATGGCTCCTGGACCGACTGCGGAGGACGCACTCCTCCAGTCGCTCCTCACGTCGCACCTGCGAGACGTCCGATCGACGGCCGGCGCCATCACGTCGATGGACTCCACTGGGGGAGGGAGCAAGCTCGTCGCTTACGCCAGTGACGACGGCGTCGCGCGGGTCGTCGACCTGCGCACCGGTACTCGACGCTTCACGACGAAGGTCGGCACGGGCGGGCGAGTCTCATTCTCTCCGAGTGGCTCGACGGTTCTCGTCTCCGGCGGCGCAGGCCCGCCGCGAGTGCTCGACGTCGCGAAGGGCCGGGCCGTGTGCAGGCTGGGCGACCGGGCGAGCGCGCCGTCGGCGGACGCGGTTTTGCTCGCGAACCGTGCGGTTGCGGTCCGCAACGGGGTCGCATACGTCTGGAATACGCGCACGTGCCGGCTCGTCCACACCCTCGGGCGGGTGGGTAGGACCGCGGTACGCGTCGTCGCGAGCCCGGATGGCATGCGTGTCGCGTTCCTGTCTGGGCGTGAAGCGCGAGTCGCGGACCCCGTACGCGGACGGCTTCTCTTCCGCCTGAGGCACCCGGGCGACATCACGAGCGTCGCGTTCAGCACGGACGGCAATCGCATCGTGACGGGCGGGCGTGATCGGCTCGCACGCATTTGGAACGGTCGCACCGGAAGGCTGGTTCACGAGCTGAGTGGGCACTCGGGTCAGGTGCTGGACGTCGCGATCGGGCCTCCGGGAACCGAGGTCGCGACTGCCAGCACAGACGGCACGGCACGCGTCTGGGACGTGTCGACCGGCCTCCTGCTCGCGCCCCTCTTCGGGCACACGAACTTCGTTCGCTCCGTCGACTTCAGCGCCGACGGCCAGACGGTCGTCACAGGGAGCGACGACGGGACCGGGCGAACATGGGCTCTCAACGGGCGCCGGCTCGCCACGCTCGCACGTCACTCCGGCGCGGTGGTGGACGCACTTCTGACTTCGGACGGATTCGACGTCGTCACGGCCGGAGAGGACGGCACGGTACGGCTGTGGGACGCTGCCACGCGACCGGACCTGGTGCGCTCGCGCCGCGCCCAACCGCCCCCCGCTCCCCAGACGACGGCAGAGAGCTCCACCGGCGACGCGAAGGCGACGATCGACGACCACGTCGTCCGTCTCGAGCGCGATGGCGAGGCAATCGACCTCGAGGGTCATCGCCTGGCCGTTACGAGCGTCGCCTTCTCGCCGGACGGCACGCGCCTGCTCACGGCGGCTCGAGATCACGAGGTGCGGCTCTGGGATGTGGCGACCGGCGGATCGCTGCGCGTACTCCGTGGTCACTTCGGCACGGTGAACGACGCGCGTTTCAGCCCTGACGGTCGTTGGATCGTCACCGCCGGCCCGAGATCGGTCGGCCTGTGGCGCGCATCCGATGGTCGCCTGATCCGCCTGCTCGCGGGGCCGGAAGGCCCGTTTCTCGCCGCCGGGTTCGAAGCCGACTCACGCACGATCGTCGCGCGATCGGCCGGCGACGTGATCAGCGCGTACGACTGCCGGATCTGCGCCGGCATTCCGGAGCTGCTCGCACTCGCAGACGAACGCCTGCGCGCGAGCGAGAGGGAGCTAACGGCCGAGGAGCGCGCGCTCTACTTCGGCTGACCGATTCTCGGTCCGACCATGCTCGCTAACAGCGGCCGGGAGGCAGGAAGCCTGCGGCGCACAGCTCCGGACGCGGCGCGCTGACGGCGAACGCGCTGCGGAGATCATCGGTGAACCAGACGTGGAGCATCTCGCTTGCCCCCTGCCGGAGTCGCGCGCCCGGCGGGCACCCGCCGCCGGCGAGAGGCTTCAGACCACGCTTCTTGCCTTGCTTGCAGACGACGTGCGAGTGCCAGCGCAGGATCGGCCCAGCCGGCGTCGGCCCGAGCTCGCCGTCTCGCGTGCTCCACATGGCGCCGACGAGGACGAGCGGTCGTCCCGGTGCGTTCGCGTATATGAGCGCCTTCGGCCGCGTGAAGTCGAAGATGGACCGACCGCGCGGCTCCTGGCGCCGCTCGGCGTGGAAGAAGAAGACGCTTCGGTCTCCGCGCTTGCGAGGACGCGAACGTGTGTCGTAGCCCGCGCGAGCCGCGGCGCGCAGGTCATCCCACCTCCCACGCTTCGCGGCAGCGACGAGTCGGGTTAGTACGAGCGTCGCTCGCGCGCGCTGGCGCGGCGTGGCAATGGCCACGACCGGATACTGCGGGAGGTGGTTGATGAGGCCGCGACGAGCGGTGGGCGGGAGCTCTTCGCTGCCTTGTGGGAGCGTGCAGACGAGGAGTGGAGGCACAGCTGTACGTGCCTCACCTACGATCGCACCTAGCGCGATCGCGACCGCGGCACCGACGACTGCCCCGATCGCACGTGTACTCACTTGATAACCATCGGCACATCGGCGCAAGACTCGCTCCGTTCAGCCTCTGACGAGGAGTAACGCATGCGCGCTTGCGCTCGGGCTGGCCGCTCGCGTGCCGACGAAGAAAGCGCGGACACGCCAACGTCCCACCGCAGGCGGCGACCACGACACGGTTGCGAGGCCACCGCTTCCGACGCGCGCGACGAGGATCCGCGAGAACTGCCAGCCTTCGATCGGATCGAAGTGATCGATGCGGAATCGCACGTGTCCTCCTACGGCGGCGTCAGGCGTCACGCCAGACGAGAGTTGGACGTCGCGACTGTATTCCGCCGTCGCGGTTGGCACTCCTTCGACGAGTGCGATCGTCGTCGAGATCTCGCGAATCAGCAGCGAGACTCGGTACTCACCTGCGTTCTGGCCGCGCGCGCGAATTGCGACGAAATACTGACCCTCCTCGAGTTTCGCGCGAAGCTCGGGCCTCCGTGCCGCCCCGCAGACGCACTTGACGTAGTTGCCCTCGCTCGACAGCAAGAAAAGTTCGAAGGTCGCCTTCCGAGGAGTCCGGAGTCGTGCCGTCACCTCGGTCCGGTGGGTCACATCGAAGCGATAGAGATCGAGCACGTCGATTGAGCGCGCTGACAAGGAACCTCGGCGTGTCTGACCGTTGCGGATGAGAAGACCGGGAGCCAAGTCGTCGCGCCCGGCTCGAGCGACCTGCAGCCGATAGCGCTGTGCTCCGCCCCGGTGCCCCTCCGACCTGACGAGCAGGCTGTAGCGTCCGCCCTCGTCGGGGCCCGGCGTGAAGACGAGGTACCCGCCGCAGGGACGTCGATCCACAACGCGGCGATCGTCGAACGAGGAGGTCCCGGGCCTGAACAGGGACAGCGGGAGACAGCGGCCGCGATCCGGCGCGAGGTTCAATCGGTATGTCCGTCCGGCTGTCAGTGCGACCGACCATGCAGCTTCCGGCCGGCTCAGCGGGTCCACGCTCGACCTCGCCCCGCCGGTGGGAAGGCGCGCTCCGGGCGCCTTCGCGAGCGGAGGTGCGAAGAGCTCGAGCCGAAATGTGCTCGACGCCGAGTCTGACCGCTCGCCGACGACGATGAGGTGCTGGCGTCCCCGCTCCGCCTGGAAGGCCACTCCGCCGATTCCGTTCTCGTCCGTCGGCACGCAGCCGAGCGGCTTGTACTGCGAGCGCACACGCCGGAAGACTGCCACGACTGCATCGAGCCTTCCGCGAGCACGAATCCGGACGGCGATCCGTCCACGCAGGCGCGTCGTGAGGCTGTACCACACCGTCGAGCCTGACGCCCCGCAGCCGAGCTCGGGGTCCGAGTAGTCGGAGGTTGCACCGATCGTCGTCCCATCGATCGACGACGGGGGAGTGTGGAGCATGGCCGCGTTTCGGCGCGCGTCGTTCGTAGGCGTGACATAGACCTCGGTGCGTCCCACGCCGGCAGCATGCGTTTCGCTTCCGGAGTACGACGCGGTGATCGTGTGTGTCCCGTTGCCGATCGCTTCGGGCTGGTACGCCATCGAGCAAGTCGCAGCCGCCGCGGCGCTGGCCGCAAGTGTGCAGCTTTCGGGGTCGAACGACCCGGGCCCGGTGCTTGCCAAGCCCACCGTTCCGGCCGGAGCGGCCTTCTTGCCGGAGCCGGTATCGGCGACCTTCGCGGTGCAGAGAGCCGATGCTCCTGGCGTCAGCGTCTCTTGGTTGCACGTCACGGTCGTCCTGGTCGATCTGAGCGCGGTGATGCCGTCTGCCGACACGGGCGCCGAGGCAGCCGGGGTGGGGCCGACAACGCCGACGACCGCGACCGTCGTTGGAACGAGCACGGCGATCCTGAGTACCGACCTACCACGATCCGCGAACGAGCTGAGCGAGATGCGCTTCACGCGAGCCTCCTTGTCGCAGCGGATCTTCCGCGCCGATCCTCAAGGAATGCTCAAGACGTGGACGGCTACGCTGCGCCGGTGCGCCCGTTCAAGGCTTCGGACCTGTACGCGCCCCTTGGCGACCAGCCGCGAGCGATCGACGAGATCGCCGAATCGGTGGCTGCCGGCAACCGTTTTCAGACGATTCTCGGCGCGACCGGGACCGGGAAGACGGCCACGATGGCGTGGACCATCGAGAAGCTCCAGCGGCCCGCGCTCGTCATCGCGCACAACAAGACGCTCGCCGCGCAGCTCTGTAACGAGTTCCGCGAGTTCTTCCCGGAGAACGCCGTCGAGTACTTCGTCTCGTACTACGACTACTTCCAGCCCGAGGCGTACATCCCGCAGGCCGACCTCTACATCGAGAAGGACTCGTCCCAGAACGACGACATCGCCCGGCTGCGGCTCTCCGCGACCTCGTCGCTCCTCACCCGGCGGGATGTCGTCGTCGTCGCCTCGGTGTCGTGCATCTACGGCATCGGCTCGCCGGAGGAGTGGCGCGAGCGCGTCCTCATTCTCGACGTGGGGGAGACCCACGACCGCGACGAGGTGCTTCGCAAGCTCATCGAGAGCCAGTACGTCCGCAATGACACGGTGCTCGGGCGCGGGCGCTTCCGTGTGAAAGGCGACATCGTCGAGATCCAGCCCGCGAACGTGGAGACTGCGTACCGCGTCTCGTTCTTCGGCGACGAGGTGGAGCAGGTCACGCACTTCGACCCGCTGACGGGCGAGGTCTATGCGCGGCTCGACAACCTCGTCATCTGGCCCGCGACGGAGTACGTCACCTCGCGGCCGACGGTCGAGCGCGCGATCGACCAGCTTCGGGCCGAGCTGGAGCAGCAGGTGGCGAAGTTCGAGACCGAGGGCCGCATGCTCGAGGCACACCGAATCCGGCAGCGCACGGAGTACGACCTCGAGATGCTGAAGGAGCTCGGGTTCTGCAACGGCATCGAGAACTACTCACGCGCGCTCGAAGGCCGCCCTGTCGGCTCGCATCCGTTCACGCTCATCGACTACTTCCACGACGACTTCGTCTGCTTCGTCGACGAGTCGCATCAGACGGTGCCGCAGCTCGGCGGCATGTACGAGGGCGACCGCTCGCGCAAGCAAACCCTCATCGACTTCGGGTTCCGGCTCCCGTCGGCGCTCGACAACCGCCCTCTGCGGTTCGACGAGTTCCTCGGGAAGGTGCAGCAGCTCGTGTTCGTGTCGGCGACGCCCGGCCCGTTCGAGCTGTCGCGGTCGAAGGTCGTTGCCGAGCAGCTCATCCGGCCGACCGGCGTCGTCGACCCGGAGGTCGAGCTGCGCCCGACGAAGAACCAGATCGACGACCTGCTGAACGAGATTCGCCACCGCGAAGAAGTGGGCGAGCGCGTGCTCGTCACGACGCTGACGAAGAAGATGGCCGAGGACCTGACCGACTATCTCCTCGAGGCTGGAGTCCGCGCGCGCTACCTGCACTCCGAGATCGACACGCTCGACCGGATCGCGATCATCCGCGAGCTGCGCCTCGGCGACTTCGACGTCCTCGTCGGCGTCAACCTCTTGCGCGAGGGCCTCGATCTCCCGGAGGTGTCTCTGGTGGCGGTGCTCGATGCCGACAAGGAGGGCTTCCTTCGCGGCAAGACCGCCCTCATCCAGACGACTGGGCGCGCAGCCCGAAACACGGCGGGCAAGGTGTTGCTCTACGCCGACAAGCGCACGGAGGCGATCGTCGGCGCGATGGAGGAGACTCGGCGCCGGCGCGAGTACCAGGCCGCCTACAACGAGGAGCACGGGATCACGCCGGAGTCGATCGTGAAGGGCGTCTCCGACATCTCCGAGCTCCTCTCGATGGAGGCGCCGCACGTCCCGGCTTCGCGACGTCGCCGCGGCAAGGCCGAGGTCGAGGGGATGTCGCGTGAGGAGCTCGAGAAGCTCGTGATCACGCTCGAGGAGGAGATGTACCTCGCGGCCGAGGAGCTTCGCTTCGAGTACGCAGCCAAGCTTCGCGACGAGATCAAGGACCTGCGACGCGAGCTCGACGCGCTGACTGCGGCCTGAGCGCTAAGGTCGTGGCATGTGCAGGAACATCAGAACACTCCACAACTTCGAGCCGCCGGCGACGGACGACGAGGTCCAGGCTGCTGCGCTCCAGTACGTGCGGAAGGTGAGCGGCTCGGCGAAGCCGTCGAAGGCCAACGAAGCCGCTTTCGAACGCGCCGTGGACGAGGTCGCCCACGTGACGCGGCACCTGCTCGCCGAGCTCGTGACGACGGCGCCCCCGCGCGACCGCGAGGTCGAGGCCGCCCGTGCCCGCGCTCGCGCCGAGAAGCGGTTCGGCGCCGCCGCCGCTTAGAGATCACGCCGCGCGTCACGCAAGCGCCGCTCCGAGCTCGCCCGCCGCCGTCTAGCGCGCGACGAGGTGTGAGACGACGTGCTCGGCGTCCTCGCCGACGCCGCCGAAGAGCGCCGACTTCCGCTTGTGGAGCCAGTTCACGCCGACGAAGTACAGGCCCGGATGCTTGGAGACGCCACGTTCCTGAACGGGCCAGCCGAATTCGTCGGTGACCTCGAGCTCGATCCAGGCGTAGTCCGGCAGAAAGCCACTCGCCCAGAGGATGGTCGTGATCCCAGCGTCGCGAAGGTCGATGCGCGTGACGTCGGCAATCGGTGACGGAAGGCTCTCGCGCTCTTCCTGCGCGGCGGCCTCGAGACCGTGCTCGGCGATGTATTCGTCGATCCGAGCGATCACCGAGTACGCGAACTGATCGCCGGCCGCGAGCGTCTCCTCGATCCCGGGCGCGAAGTGAGCCGCGCCGTCGCGCACGCCTTCGAGTCGGCCGACAACTACGGCGCCGCGCGCAGCGAGCCAGCGCGGGTGACAGTCGTGGCCGCCGTCGTTCCCCGAGATGGGCGGGTTGCACGCGAGCCGTGCAGCCGGGCCGGGGAGCGAGTCGACGGTGTCGTCGAGAATTCCAGCCTTCACAACCCAGTGAACCCAGTCGTGACCTCGGTGCCTGCGCGGGAACCAGGCGCAGCCGCCCGCGGAGAGGTAGACGGAGCGACCCGCGCCGAGCAGCTCGTCCGAGATCTGGCACCCGGACTGCCCGCTCCCGACGACGAGAACGGCTCCCTCGGGGAGCTGATCCGGCCAGCGGTACTCGCTCGTCGTCAGCTGGAGCTCGACCGGCGCGGAGTCGACCCCGGACACTCGCGGTCGCGGCTGCTGGAAAGCCCCGCTGGCCACGACGACGTTCGTCGCTGACAACGTCTCTCCGGCCGTCTGGACGAGGTAGCCGTCATCGGCGGGGCGGAGCGCGGCCACCTCGACGTTCCCCCGGACTGGAGCGGCGAACGATCGTGCGTAGTCCTCCAGGTACTCGATCACCTCGGCGAGTGGCGCGAACGCGTCGGGGTCGTTGCCGTCGTACTCACCGCCCGGAAGCTGCAGGAACCAGTTCGGCGTATTGAGGAAGAACCCGTCCCAGCGCTGCGAGCGCCACGTCTCGCCGACCTCGCCCCGCTCGAGCACGACGTGCTCACGGCCGTGCTGCGTCAGGAAGTAGCTCGCGGAGAGACCGGCCTGTCCAGCGCCGATGACGATCGTGTCGATGCGCTCCACGGCGGGGCTACTCGCGGCGCGAAGGGCTCTAGCTTGTCGCCGAGGTAGGCGAGGTACGGCTGGGGGTCGATCCGCCCGCCGACGACGCGCTCGATCGTCTCCGCCGGCGTGAGCTTCCGACCGAGCGAGTAGAGGTTCTCGCGGAGCCACGAGTGCAGGTCGGCGAACTCTCCGCGCTCGATCTGCTCCTCGATGTCGGGGATCGCCGCGCTCGCCTTCTCCCAGATCTGGACGGAGAGAACGGACCCGAGGAGGTAGGTCGGAAAGTAGCCGAGGCTGCCGGTCGACCAGTGCGCGTCCTGGAGCACGCCGAGCGCGTCCGACGGCACCGCGAGGCCGACGAGCTCCTCGAAACGGGTGTTCCAGGCCTCCGGCAGGTCCTTCACGGCCAGCCGTCCCGATATGAGCTCCTGCTCGAGCTCGAAGCGGAGGATGATGTGCAAGCCGTAGCTCGTCTCGTCCGCGTCGACGCGGATGAACGTGCGCTGCGCGCGGTTCACCGCCCGGTGGAAATCCTCGACCGGTACATCGCCGAGCCTGTCCGGGAACGTCTCCTGCACGCGCGGGTAGAACCAGTGCCAGAACGGGAGCGAGCGTCCGACGATGTTCTCCCAGAGCCGGCTCTGAGACTCGTGCAAGGTCATCGACGCGCCCATCGAGAGCGGCGTCCGCTCGAGCGACGGGCTGACGCCCCATTCGTACAGGCCGTGCCCTCCCTCGTGGAGCGCGGTGAAGAGTGCGTTCAGATCGCCCTCCGTGTACCGGCTCGTGAGCCGGATGTCGCCGAGCCCGAACGTGATCTGGAACGGATGCACGGTCTTGTCGAGTCGGAACTGGTCCCACGTCGCCCCGATCGCCTCCACGAGCTCTCGCGAGAGCGCCTCCTGGCGGTCGACCGGGAACGGCCCGCGCATGAACTCGTCGTCTTCATCTGTGGCGTGCTCTGCCACGAGCGCCTGGAGCTCCGGTGTCAGGACGGCGAAGATCTCACGGATCTCTGAGGTCCTCATGCCGGGCTCGTAGTCCTCGAGGAGCACGTCGTACGCGTCGTCGTAAGGCGCGAAGCACTCGATGTAGCGTTTGCGAAGCTCGAGGACGCGCTCGAGCCACGGAGCAAAGGCTGCGAAATCCGACTCCTCGCGTGCCTTGACCCACGCCTCGTACGACTGCGCGCCGACGAGCGCGATTTCCGCGGCGAGCGCGACCGGGACCCGCCGCGCGCGGTCCCAGTCGCGGCGCGCGACGCGGATGAGCGAGGCGTCGTCGGAGTCGTGCGGCAGCTCGGCTGCGTACGGCACGAGCTCCTCGAAGAGCTCGCCGAAGCGCTCATCGACGACACGCTCGTGGACGATCTCCTCGAGCGTCGCGACTTGCGCTGCACGCGTGGGTGCGCCGCCGGGCGGCATGAACACGGTCATGTCCCAGACGAGCACACCCTCGGTCCGGCGGAGGTCCGTGAGCTTGCCGAGGCGCTCCTTCAGCTCGGTGAGGGCCTGGTCCATGGCGGCGGACTCTACCCACGCAACGCATTCCTGCAGCGGCCGTGTCAGCCCTTGTCACCGCCGGGGCACGAGCTACACTCGCGCCGTGGCTGACGAGTCGGCGGAGCTGTTCGACGACATCTACCTCGGCCTCCGGGCCGGAGGCGCCGCGCGGAAGCAGCGGCGAGGCGAGCCCCTCTCGGCCGAGGAGAAAGAGGCGATCGGCCGCTGGCAGCGACTCCATTTCTGGCGGAAGCTCATCGCGATCGGGGCGTTCGCCCTCGGGACGTTCGGGCTCGGGTTCACGGTCGGCGGTCTCGTCTTCGGCCGCTGGCGCGCGGCGCGTCGCTGACTCGGGAAACCGGGGCCGGACCCGGTACGTAGTACCTGGTGTCGAATGACCCAGGAGGACAGATGCTGAAGCCACTTGCGGCGGTGGCGGCCGGTGCGGCACTCGTTGTCGCGGGCTTCGCGATTGCCGCTCCCAAGGACGCCTACAAGCTCACCGCCAACCTCAAGGCCGGCTTCGAGGTCCCGAAGCCGCAGGGCGTGCCTACGGGGGCGACCGGCACCTTTACGGGCACTGCGGTGGAGGTGGAAAACGACCGAGCGCGTCTCACGTGGCGCCTGACCTTCTCGAAGATGTCGGGCAAGGCGGCCGCGGCGCACATCCACGCTGGCAAGGCCGGGAAGGCTGGACGAGTCCTCGTGCCGTTGTGTGGGCCCTGCAGGAGCGGTCAGCGCGGCACGTCGAGCATCACGCACGCGCAGCTGCGGACGATTCGAGCGGGTGCAACCTATGTGAACGTCCACACGGCGAAGAACGCCGCCGGAGAGATTCGCGGCCAGGTGAAAGCGACCAAGACGTCGAGCTCGGGTGAGGACCCGCCGCCCCCGACGACGCCGGAGCCGCCGCCGTATCCGCCGTACGACCCCTAGGAGCGAGATGGCCTGGGGGAACCGGGAGGTTCCCCCAGCTTGTGGGATCAATTACCTAGGCGAATGCGGCGACCTGCTCGACGTAGAACTCCATCTGGCGTTGGAGCCTCTCGGCCAGGTCGGCGCCGACGACTCCGAAGCCGTCGACGATCAAGGTCGCCTTGAGCGTCAACTGCGTGAACTCCTCGCTCACGCGCAGCGCGGCGAGCTTCTCGGCATTGCCGCGAACGAGGACGAAGCCGTTGAGATCGCCGCCGTGCGGCTCGAGGAACACGGGCTCGAAGCTTTCGATCGTCCCCTCTTCCTGAAGCCGCGTGTAGTAGCCGAGAGTCTCGTTGAAGATCTCGACCGCTTCGGTCTCGCGTCCCCGGACGACCTCGCCCCACCCGATGAAGAGACCTGCGTCCGCCATTCCCACCTCCTTCTGGAAGCTGACAGGCCGAGCATTCCAAGTCCGTCGCCCGCGCGCTACCGAACGTCTGTTCGCCTCGGTACAATGGCGCGCCTATGAGCCAGACCGAAGCGCTCGTCGTCCACGGCGCCCGCGAGCACAACCTGAAGAACGTCACCGTCCGCATTCCGCGCGACGCGCTCGTGTGCATCACGGGCCTGTCCGGGTCGGGGAAATCGTCGCTCGCGTTCGACACGATCTACGCCGAGGGGCAGCGCCGGTATGTCGAGTCGCTCTCCGCCTACGCGCGCCAGTTCCTGCAGATGATGGAAAAGCCCGACGTGGACTCGATCGACGGGCTCTCGCCGGCGATCTCGATCGACCAGAAGACGACCTCGCGGAACCCTCGCTCGACGGTCGGCACGGTCACCGAGATCTACGACTACCTGCGCCTCCTGTACGCGCGCATCGGCCGGCCCCACTGCCCGGTCTGCGGGCGCCCGATCGCGGGCCAGTCGCTCGACCAGATCGTCGAGCAGGTCCTGCGCCTCGACGAGGGCGTGAAGTTCACGGTGAACGCGCCGGTCGTGCGCGACCGCAAGGGCGAGTACAAGGACGTCCTCGAGGAGCTCCGCCGTGACGGCTTCACGCGCGTGAAGGTCGACGGCGAGCAGCGACTGCTCGAAGAGGACATCGTCCTCGACAAGAAGTTCAAGCACACGATCGAGGTCGTCGTCGACCGGCTCGTGATGAAGCCGGACCTCCGGCAGCGGCTCACGCAGTCGATCGAGACGGCGACGTCGCTCGCCGAAGGCCTCGTCGTGATCGACGTGGTCGACGGTGACGAGCTGACGTTCTCGGAGAACCTCGCCTGTCCGGACCACGGTGTGTCACTCGCGGAGCTCGAGCCTCGCGTCTTCTCCTTCAACTCGCCACACGGCGCGTGCCCTCGCTGCACCGGGCTGGGCGCGCAGCTCGAGATCGACCCGGATCTCCTCGTCCCGGACACGTCGCTCTCGATCGAGGAGGGCGCGCTCGTTCCCTGGACGGTCGGCAGCCAGAGTTTCTACGACTCGGTCATAGAGGCGATCGCCGAGCGGTACGAGATCCCGCTCGACGTGCCGTGGCGCGAGCTCACGACAGAGCAGCAGGACAAGTTCCTGACCGGCACCGGCGGGGAGCGCATCTTCGTGACGTACCGGAACCGGATGGGCCGCAAGCGCCAGTACACGATGGCGTTCGAGGGGCTCCTGAACAACCTGCAGCGGCGTTACCGGGAGACCGACTCGTCGCAACAGCGCGACCGGATCGAGGAGTACATGAGCTTCCGGCCGTGTCCCGAGTGTGGGGGCGCACGGCTAAAGCCCGAGGTGCTCGCCGTAACGATCGGTGGGCTCTCGATCCACGGGTTCACGCAGATGTCCGTGACGGCGGCGCTGCGCTTCGTCGACGAGCTCGAGCTCACGAAGACGGAGGAGCTCATCGGTCGGCGCATCCTCAAGGAGGTGCGCGAGCGGTTGATGTTTCTCGAGAACGTCGGCGTCGGCTACCTCCAGCTCGACCGGGCGGCGAAGACGCTCTCGGGCGGCGAGGCGCAGCGGCTGCGGCTCGCGACCCAGATCGGCTCGCAACTCGTCGGCGTCCTCTACATCCTCGACGAGCCGTCGATCGGGCTCCACCAGCGCGACAACGGCCGGCTCATCGCAACGCTCGAGCGCCTGCGCGATGTGGGGAACACCGTGCTCGTCGTCGAGCACGACGAGCAGATGATGCGCTCGGCGGACTGGGTGGTCGATCTCGGGCCTGGAGCCGGCGAGCACGGGGGAGAGGTGGTCGCAGAGGGCGTCGCAGACACGATCGCGGAGACGCCGGGCTCGGTCACCGGTCAGTTCCTGAGCGGTGAGCGGCGGATTCTCGTGCCTCCGCGGCGCGGCGACGAGGACCGTGGCTCGTTCTCGGTGCGCGGCGCGTCGATGCACAACCTCAAGGGCATCGACGTCGACTTCCCGGTGGGCCGCTTCATCGCCGTCACCGGTGTGTCGGGCTCCGGCAAGTCCACGCTCGTGAACGAGATCCTCTACAAGTCGCTCGCGAACCGGCTCAACCGGATGCGAGTGAAGCCGGGCGAGCACGAGGGCGTCGATGGCATCGACTGCTTCGACAAGGTCATCGACATCGACCAGAGCCCGATCGGCCGCACGCCCCGCTCGAACCCGGCGACCTACACCGACCTGTTCACGCACGTGCGCGAGCTGTACTCGCTCACGCCGGAGGCGAAGGTGCGCGGCTACAAGCCGGGGCGGTTCTCCTTCAACGTGCGCGGCGGTCGCTGCGAGGCGTGCAAAGGCGACGGGACGATCAAGATCGAGATGCACTTCCTGCCCGACGTCTACGTGCCCTGCGAAACGTGCCACGGGCGGCGCTACAACCGCGAGACGCTCGAGGTGCGCTTCAAGGGGAAGTCGATCGCCGACGTGCTCGAAATGTCGGTCGAGGAGGCGCTCGAGTTCTTCGCGAAGATCCCGAAGATCCGCCGGCGCCTGCAGACGCTGCACGACGTCGGGCTCGACTACATCAAGCTCGGCCAGCCGGCGACGACGCTCTCCGGAGGCGAGGCGCAGCGGGTGAAGCTCGCGGCGGAGCTCTCGAAGGTCGCGACCGGCAAGACGCTGTACATGCTCGACGAGCCCACGACGGGTCTCCACTTCGCCGACATCGAGAAGCTGCTCGAAGTGCTGCAGCGGCTCGTCGACAACGGGAACACGGTGCTAGTCATCGAGCACAACCTCGACGTGATCAAACAGGCGGACTGGATCGTCGACCTCGGCCCGGAGGGCGGGGACGAGGGGGGCGAGGTGATCGCGACCGGAACACCGGAGGACGTAGCGGAGGTCGAGGAGTCGGCGACGGGGCAGTACCTGCGCGGCGTTCTTGCGGAGCGCGCGGCCGCGGCAGCCTGAGGACGCAGAAGGCCGGGCGTTCACCCGGCCTTCGCTTCGTTCACTGAGGCTCGACTATCTGCAGCTCACGCCTTTGAGACGCGCCTGCCAGTTGAACCTGACCGTCGGCCCATCGCCACGGGCGATGTGGCCACCCGTGACCCGGCAGCTTCGAGCCTTCTTGATCGCCAGGCCTCCGCTGATGTCACGCGTGAACTTCGTCCCTTGCACGTGCTCCGCATCGATGAACTTCGTCGTCACGACCTGCGAGCCCGAGTAGCGGACGTTGATCGGCGTGCCCGAGAACGTGACATTGGCGACTCCGGTGATCCTCGAGCCGACGCTGCCTGATCCGGTCTGAAGGGTCCTCAACGTGCCCTCGCCGGTGACCCTGCCGTTCCTCGACACGTTGAGCGTGAACGTGAGGTTCGTGCTCAGGAGCGTGATCAGGTCCCCGTCGAGAGCGATCTCTGCTTCCCCGTATCCGCCTCCTATCCACGTGCCCGCCGGAAAGCCCGGCTTCGGCGTCGACTGCGCCGCCGATGCGCTGATTGCGAGTGCCGCAAACAGCAGCAATGTGATGAGTGTGTGAAACCTGAGCTTCATCGTCTCTCTCCTCTTTCGTGTTGTCGATCTCGTTGTGCGCAAGACCTCAAGCGACGAGCTTGAGCCGGAACGTGCCTCTCCAGACGACCTCGTAGTCCTCGTTGCTCGTCCTCGCCTCGATGACGAGCGTCGAGCGCCGATGCGACTTGAGCCAATAGCGGACGTTCGGCTCGAGGTTGAAGACGAGCTTCTCCGACTGACCTTGGGCGACCTTGAAGATCTGGCCGCCGAGTCCGCCGTTCTTGACGTCGATGCGCGCGGTGAGCACGCTCTGGCACTCCGCGTCCCCGATGCACGTCGCGTTCAAGACGAGCTTGCCGTTCTTGACCTTGACGACGGACGGCCCGATCTTGAGCTTCGGCACTTCGGCGGTGGCGCCTGCGGCCAGGCTGCTCGAGGCGAGCGCTGCGACCGCGATCGCAGCGACGACGAGCTTCTTGACCTTCATTTTCCTCCTCCTTTGAGTCGGTTGCCCAGGTGCGGGGCTATGGCTCGATGGTCTCGCGGAGGGCGTCTCACTCGCGCCAGGGATATCCCTGGTCCAACCCCCGACGAGCGGGCGGGGGCGAGTGGGCGCTCGCCCCCGCATCGGGTCTCAGAAGAGCGTCTCGACTCGCCTGCGGACGTCCGTCGCCCGGTCGATACGCGCGCGGTCGAGGCCGAGCCCGCCGTCAACGCGATCCCGGATTCGGTCGCGTGCGTAGAGCACGTCGATCCCTCGGCCGCCAACGAGCGTGTCGCTCCCGCGCCCCCCGACGAGCAAGTCGGCGCCGCCGGCACCCTGGAGAATGTCGTCGCCCGTACCAGCGATCAGCGTGTCGTTACCGCCGAGCCCGCAGAGGACGTCGCGGCCAGGCGAGGCGTCGAGAACCACCTCCCAGGGAAACGAGCCATCGTAGGTGTTGACGTAATCCCACGAACATCGGCCAGGACAGTCGATCGTGTTCGGGTGATGGTCGGCGACGCGTCCGCTACCGGCTCCGATCAAGTGGACGCTGACGACCGCGGTCCTGCTGGGGCGGCGAGCGTGCCTCCGGCGCACCAGCGACAGCGACCGCGAGGAGTGCGACGACAACTGGAAGTAGACGTTGGATGACGATCGATGGGGTCATGTTTCGTTCCCTCCTTTGCTTCGTTTGGTCGTGAAGACGACGCCGAGCTGGCTCTCCGTCAGATCACCCGTGTCGCTCAGAAAGAAGTTCGATGTCACACGGCCGCGTGCGCTCTCGAACGCTCCCATGCCATCCGCCACCTCCCATACCGCCGTTCCGTGACGAAGGTTCGGGTCGGGACTTGCCGCAAGCTCGCCGGCGCCCCGGAGATGCAGCTCATGCCCGCGAGCGAACACGATCGTCCCCAGCTCCTCGAAGCTCGCGTCGCCCGTGAAGGTGACCAACGACTCGAAGAGCGCCTCGTCGTCGTCCGGCAACCACACGTAACGGCCTTCTGGGCCGTCCGACGTCAGGCTGGTGACGAGCGCACAGCCAGGTGCGCGTCCTTCCTTCCGTAGGCCGCCGTCGAGCTCGGCGATCTGGCCTCGGAACTGCAGTGAGTACGTCATCGGCCTCATGACTGCTCGGAGGGTGCTTGCGCCAGGGCTCGGATCGCGCCAGGGACATCCCTAAGCTGCTCGGGTTGCGTTGTTGTCGGCAGGTGAGTCCCCGTCTAGGTTGACCCTGTGCTGATCGGACGCGAGAGCGAGTGCGAGCGACTCGATGAACTGCTCGACCGGGCTCGTATGGGCCGAAGCGGCGCGCTCGTGCTACGTGGCGAGCCGGGAATCGGCAAGACCGTGCTCCTCGACTACGCGGCCGAGCGCGCCGCCGACATGACAGTCGTCCGGACGCTCGGCGTCGAGTCTGAGGCCGAGCTCGAGTTCTCTGCTTTGCTCGACGTCTGCAGGCCGCTCCTCGACGGCCTCGGCGAGATACCTGAGCAGCAGGCGGAGGTACTCCGGGGAGCTCTTGGGCTCGGCCCTCCGCTCGCACTCGACAGGTTCGCGATCGGCGCTGCGACGCTCGGTCTGTTGGCGGCTGCAGCCGAGGAGCTCCCGCTCCTGGTGCTCGTCGACGACGCGCAATGGGTCGACCAGTCGTCGGCGGATGCGCTGCTCTTCGCGACGAGGCGCCTGCACGCCGATCGAGCGATCCTGCTCTTCGCGGCGCGCGACGGCGACGGGCGGTCGTTCGAGGCTCCCGGAATCGAGACGGTGTCGCTCGAGGGACTCGAGCAAGGTGACGCCTCGCGCCTCCTTGCGAGCCAGGCGGAAGTCTCGAGCAGCGTCGCAGACCGTCTCTACGCGGCGACTGGAGGGAACCCGCTTGCGCTCGTCGAGCTTCCACGCCTTCTCTCGGCCGGCCAACTCTCTGGAGTCGATCCCCTCGAGGAACTCGTACCGGCGGGAACAGGCGTCGAGCAAGCGTTCGCGCGGAGGGCCGAGGCACTGCCGGACGACACACGAAGGGCGCTGCTTGTCGCCGCGGTCTCGATCTCGAATGCTGCCGAAGTGATCGTCGACGCGCTCGCGAGCCTCGGCATCGACGTGCGTGCCCTCGAGCCCGCCGAGGACGCCGGCCTCCTCGAGGTCGTCAACGGGAAAGTCGAGTTCCGGCATCCACTCGTGCGGTCGGCTGTGTACCACGCCGCTCCGCCGTCCGAGCGCCGGGCGGCGCACAGAGCGATGGCGGACGCGTGCCGAGACAGCGGGCCGGAGGAGCGCGCGTGGCACTTGGCCGCTGCCGCCGTCGGCCCGGACGACGGCGTCGCCGCGGCGCTCGAACAGGCGGCGGAAGAAGCGCGACGTCGCTCGGGCTTCGCAGCTGCTGCGACGGCCCTCGAGCGAGCCGCGCGACTGACGCTCGAGCCGGAGGCGAAGACCCGGCGGCTCGCTGCGGCCGCCAACGCCGCATGGCTGGCAGGACGCTCGGAAGCAGCTGAGGCGCTCGTCGACGAGACGCTCGTCTCCGTGAAGGATCCGGAGCTGCGGGCGACCGTGTTGCGCCTCCGCGGCGCCATCGACTACTTCAGAGGAAGGGGGGACACGGCCTCAGAGGCCTTGCTCGAAGCCATCGAGCTGCTCGAAGGCTTCGACCGGGACGGGGCCGTAGCGGCCGCGGCGGACGCTGTCAACGCCTTGGTGCGGATTCGGAAACCCGAGCTTGCTCTCGAGACCGCGCAACGAGGGAAGTTGCTGGCGCCACAAGACGGAGGTGAGACGGACGTCGCCGCAACCACGGCCCTGGGGTACGCACTGTGCTTCAACGGTCGCTACGCGGAAGCGGAGCCGCACCTGCAACGGGCGGTCGAGCTCGCCGAGACGACAACGACCATGTCGAGCCCGCTCGAGGCGGTGCGACTCGCTACCGCCCTCGCCTGGCTCGGGCGCTTCGACGATGCGCGCGAGCTCCTGTCGCGCGCGGTCGACCATGCTCGTGCGGTCGGCGCCGTGGGATCGCTTCCGCTCCTCCTTGCCGGGTCGGGCTGGCAGGGGCTTCACGCCGGCCGCTGGAACGAGGCGCAGGCCGACGCCGGCGAGGCGGTCGAGCTCGCCGGCGAGTTCGGCCATCCCGCAACGGGAGTACTCGCGCTCGGCATCCTTACGTGGGTACACGCGCTTCGGGGGGACGAGTCCGCGTGCCGTTCCTACGGTGACGAGACCCGCGGGCGAGCGGACGCGCACGGATTCCGGCTCGACGGGCTGCTCGTCTCGGTGTGCTTCGGCCTGCTCCACCTGGGAGCGGGCCGCGTCGACGAGGCGATTTCCGAGCTCGAGGAGATCGCGAGCTATGCCGAGGAGCGGCGGCTGATGATCCCGGGCGTCGCCCCGCAGCTCGAGCTCGCCGAGGCGTACGTCCGCGCCGGCAGGGTCGAGGACGCGAGGGACCTCGTCGCCGCGTACGAACGCTCAGAGCTCGGGGCTGGGCCGTACCTGACGGTCGTCTCGAAGCGGTTGCAGGCTCTGCTCGCCGACGAGGACGAGTTCGCATCGCGGTTCGAGGACGCTCTCTCGCTGCACGCGGCGGTTTCGAGCCCGTTCGCGCTCGCGCGCACCCGACTCTGCTACGGAGAGCGGCTGAGGCGTGCGGGTCGCCGCGTCGAGGCGCGCGAGCACCTGCGAGCCGCACTGGACGTCTTCGAGAGCCTGGGTGCCGCTCCGTGGTCCGAGCGGGCTCGCTCGGAGCTACGTGCCAGCGGTGAACGACTGCGTCGGCGGGAGGCGATCGAGGCCGAGCAGCTCACGCCGCAGGAGCTCCAGATCGCGCTTCAGGTCGCGGAAGGAAAGACGAACAAGGAGGTCGGCGCCGCGCTCTTCCTGAGCCACAAGACGGTCGAGTTCCACCTCTCGCGGATCTACCGCAAGCTCGACATGAGCTCGCGCGCGGAGCTGATCAGGCGCTTCGCGGAGTCCGGCGAGCGAGCCTTGGTCAGCTCATGAGCGCTCTCTCGCGCGAACCCGTCGCTTCGATCGCTTCGATGCGCTCGCGGAGGCGCACCCAGCGCAGCCGCTCGGCGATCTCCCGGGCCTCGGCGAGAAGCGGTTCGGCGTCCTCGCGTCGCTCGTCCGCGATGAGCGAAGCCGCGTAGTCGACGAGGATCTCGGCCACCCATGGGACGTAGTCGAGGCTGCGGGCTGCGGCGAGCGCAACCCCGAACTGCTCGACGGCGGCGTCGTGATCGCCACGCA
The DNA here is from genome assembly GCA_963723695.1 of uncultured Gaiellaceae bacterium. GTDB lineage: Bacteria > Actinomycetota > Thermoleophilia > Gaiellales > Gaiellaceae > GMQP-bins7. Next base: position 154,503 of record CAVRRU010000009.1, read on the forward strand.
GAGCCGCCAGCACGCCCTCGAGCCTCGCGGTCGTCGCGGTCACGGTGCGCGGCGCGTCCCCGGCGAAGGCATCCTTGACGGCCGCGAGTGTGCGTTCCGCGGGCGAGCGATCCGCGACGAGCGGCACGAGCGAAGCGGCGGGGCGAAGCGCGAGCGCGATGAACAGGTCCTGCTCCCGGCTTTCGAGCTGGAGCGGCGACCTCCTCCAGCGCCGTCTCGAGAGCCCCGTCGAAGCTCCGGTCGAGGATGTAGCGCGTTCGGCGTGCCATGAGGAGCGCCTGTCGCCACTGCCGGTCGCCCGGGTCCGCCGATGCAGTGGCGATGCGATCGAGTCGAGTCCGGCTCTCGCTCGCGTCACCGCGCTCCCATGCGATTTCGGCGAGCTCGGCGTACGCCTGCAGAGACCCGATGTCCGTCGTAGCCGGTTCGTACTCCTGGGCGTGCGCCTCGGCCTCGTCCCAGCGACCCCTCACGATAGACTCGGTGATGGCGGCGGCGGTGAGTCTGTCGAGCCACTGACGGTCGCCGCGACGCCGCGCGAGAGCGAGTGCCTCCTCCAACAGCGGAAGCATGTCTTCGCTCCGGTCCAGCTGCTCGAGCTGAACCATGCTGTTGTTGTAGGCGCGCAGCGCTTCGAAGACGAGGTCGTGGTCGAGGGCGATACGAAGCGCGGCGTGCACGAGCGCGTACGCCTCGTGCGGGCGATCGATGCTGTAGAGCAACGACTTCGTGTTCAGCGTGCTAGCGAGCAGCGCCATGTCCTTCGTCCGCTCGGCGACAGGGATGGCGCTCTCGATCCGCGCCATCGCGGTGTCGAGGTCGCCGACGAAGTAATGCAGACGTGCCAGCTCCGCCGCGAGCGCCGCGCCGTCGCGGTCGAGCTCGTCCGCGCCGAGAACTTCATAGGCTTCTTCGGCGAGCCGGATGGCGTCCTCGGTTCGGCCGTAGGAAACGAGCGCGCGTGAGATGCTTGCCGCGGTCCGGGCCGATCCGTGTGGGTCGCCCGCCTGCGTGTACAGATCGCGCGCCTGCGTGAGGAGCCCCTCGGCGTCGTTCATGCGGTTCCCCATCCGCGCCATGTCGCCTGCGCGTTCGATCAGACCCGCGCGCTCCAACGGGTCGTCGGCGAGCTCGGCCGCAGCCTGGAAGGCGCGCTGTGCCTCCTCGGCTGCCGCCAGCGAGGTCGCCCGCTCGGCCGCTCGCTCGAGCCAGCCGCGTGCGTTCGCCCGGATGTCCGCAGCATCCTCCGCGTCTTCGTCGGCGCGGAACGCGTCGAGGTAGTGGGCGGCGACGACCTCGGCGATCTCGTCGGGATCGATCCCGGCGTGCTCTGCGAGGTAGGCCGCGGCGGCGAGATGCTTGGCCTTCCGATCCCTCCGCGAGAGCGTCTCGTAGGCGACTCGCTGGACGAGCGCCTGCAGGAACCCGTACTGGCCGCGCTCGGGCGAGAACGGATCGCTGTCGAGATAGAGGAGTTCCTTGCGGGCGAGGTCGTCGAGCAGCGGGCGCAGCGAAGCCTCGTCGCCGCCTGCGAGCGCGGCGAGGCCGCGTGCGGTGAACGTGCGCCCGAGGACGCTCGCGTCCTGGAGGAGCGCTCTCTCGTCGGCTTCGAGGGCGTCGAGCCGGGCTGCGATCAGCGTCTGCAGCGTTTCGGGAACTTGAAGCGACGAGAGATCGCCGGTCACGCGGTAGCCCGCCTCGCCGGGCTCGAGCAGCCCGCGGTCGAGCAGCATGCGTACGGTCTCGACTGCGTAGAACGGCACGCCCTCGGCACGCTCGCGGATGCGCTCGATCGCGTCGTCGTCGATACCGGGGACGAGACCCCGCAGGAGCGCGTCGATCGCGTCGTCGTCGAGCGGATCGAGCGTCACCGAGGTGAACGATCGGACGCGGGCTCCCCAACCGGGGTGGCGATCGACGAGGTCTGGCCGCGCGAGCGTGAGCACGAAGATCGGATGCGACCGTGACCGCTCGAGCAGAGCTTCGACGAACTCGAGCAGCGCGGCATCCGCCCAGTGGATGTCCTCGAACACCATGACGACCGGGTCCTGCTGGGCCATTCGCTCGACGAAGAGGCGCCAGGCGGAGAAGAGGTCTTCTCGGTCCGGCGCCACTCGCTCTGTGAGCCCGAGCAGGTGCTGGAGCCGAGGCTCGATGAACGCTCGCTCCTCGGGATCGTCCACGGCTTCGGCGATCGCTTCCGAGAGCTTCGTGATCGCGGTCTCCGCGGCTCGTCCTCCGTGATTCGCGCGCGCATGCGGACCATGTCCGCGAGCGCCCAGTAGGCGACGCCCTCGCCGTACGCGAGGCAGCGGCCGCGATGCCAGTACACGTTGTCGAGGAGCCCGTCGAGGTACTTCTCGAACTCCCACGAGAGGCGCGACTTGCCCAAGCCGGCGGCGCCGACGATGGACAGGAGCCGGGCGCTGCCTCGTCGACCGTGGCGTGGAAGAGCTCCTTCGCCAGGCGGAGCTCGCGCTCGCGTCCGACGAACGGGGACTCGAGGCCGACGGAGCGTCCTTCGCCACCGCGGTTGGCGATGACCCGCAGGGCCTGCCACAGCTGGACGGGCTCGGCCTTCCCCTTGAGCTCGCGCTCGCCGGCGGCCGTGTACGCGATCGCGGCCTCGGTTGCCCGGTGCGTCGAGTCGCCGACGAGGACCGTGCCGGGCGCCGCGGCCGCCTGGATGCGCGACGCGGTGTTGACGAGGTCGCCGGTGACCATGCCCTGGCCCTCGGCTCCGACCGTGACCGCCGCTTCGCCGGTGAGCACTCCGGCGCGGAGCCGAAGGTCGGCAGCGATCCACTTCCGGCCATCGTGGCGACGGCGTCGACGAGCTCGAGCGCCGCTCGCACGGCCCGCTCGGCGTCGTCCTCGCGCGCGACGGGGGCGCCCCAGACGGCCATGACCGCGTCGCCGATGAACTTCTCGACCGTGCCGCCGTAGCGCTCGATGACGGTGCGAGCGGTGTCGAAGTAGCGCGTCTGCAGGTCGCGCACGTCCTCGAAGTCGCGGCCCTCGGAGAGCGCGGTGTAGCCGACGAGGTCGGCGAAGAGGACCGACACGAGGCGGCGCTCCGCCGCCGGGGCGGCAGCCGGAGCTCGGGGTGTCGCGGGCGCGCTTGCGCGAGCGCCGTCCCGCACTCGCCGCAGAACTTGACCGCAGGCGAGTTCGCTGCGCCACACGACGGGCAGGTGACCGCCAGCGGTGACCCGCACTCGCCGCAGAACTTTCGTCCCGCATCGTTGGCGCTCCGAGCCGCAAATGCTCTTCGTAGACACCTGCGCACTCTGGTCCGCGCAATCGAGCGCGCTACGCTCCCATCGTGTTCCTCGAGAGCGCTGAGCCGCGTGAGGGACTCTCTCCGGAGAGGGCCTGGTGGCTCCGAATTCCCGCGACGCTGCTGAGCCCGCGCTCGGTCTTCTTCGCTCTCCGCGAGGACGACGAGGACGACGTCGCCGCGCGATCCGAGCCGCTCTTGCTCGTGATCTGGATCGCCGGGATGGCCGCAGTGCTTGCAACGCCGACCGCGGCGGACATCCTCGACAATCCCGAGTACGACACCGTCCTGCTCACGATCTGGACGTTCATCGCCGGGGGCATCTACGGCTCCGTGGGGTACTTCCTCGTCGGCTTCGCGCTGTTCTTCGGCGTACGGCTTCTCGGGAGCCTCGGCAGCTTCCGGCGCGCACGCCAGACCGTGGGCTTTGCGCTCGTCCCGCTTGCGGCCTCGCTCCTCCTGCTGCTCCCGCTTCGCCTCGCGGTCTACGGCGGCGACACGTTCCGTGCGGGTGGCGCCGACGAGGGAGCGGGGGAGACCGCACTGCTCGGTCTTCAGCTCGGCTTCGCCGCGTGGTCGCTTGCGCTGCTCGCAATCGGCGTGCAGGTCACGCATGGCTGGAGCGGGGAGCGCTCGCTCGCTGCGATCGGCGGCGCCGCAGCGCTGTTAGCGGCGATCGTCGGCGTGTTCGCGATGCTCTGAGACCGCCCCCTCGAACAGCGCGAGTTCGTCCTCGGGCATCGCGTACGTGTGCTGCTCCTCGGGGAAGCGCCGCTCGCGAACGTCTTCGGCGTACTCGGACAACGCAGCACGTATCGCCTCGCCGATCTCCGCGTACCGCTTCACGAAGCGAGCGGTGTGCCCGGCGTAGAGGCCGAGGAGGTCGTGCCAGACGAGCACCTGCCCGTCGCAGTCGACGCCGGCCCCGATGCCGATCGTCGGGATGGTGAGCGCGCTCGTGATCCGCGCGGCGACGGAGGCGGGAACCGCCTCGAGCACCAGCGAGAAGCAACCGGCGGCCTCGAGCGCGCGCGCGTCGTCGTAGAGCCCGATCGCCTTCTCTGCGGAACGCCCCTGTGCCTTGTAGCCGCCGAGCATCGTCGCGGACTGCGGCGTGAGCCCGAGGTGGCCCATGACCGGGATCCCCGCGCCGACGATGGCGCGGACGCGCGACAGCATCACGCCCGCGCCCTCGAGCTTGACGGCGTCCGCTCCGGCCTCCTTCACGAACCGGATCGCGTTGCGCACGGCGTCCTCGTCCGAGACCTGGAACGAGCCGAACGGCATGTCGGCGATGACGAGTGGCCGCTCCGCGCCACGGGTGACCGCGCGCGTGAGGACCAGCATCTCATCCATCGTCGCCGGCACCGTCGAGTCGTGGCCGAGGACGGTCATCGCTGCGGAGTCGCCGACGAGGACGAGGTCGGCTCCGCCCTCGTCTGCCAGCCGGCCGCCAGGGGCGTCGTACGCGGTGACCATGACGATCGGCTGGTGGCGGGTCTTCATCTCGGCGAGCTCCGTGATCGGGAGCTTCCCCGGCGCTGGAGTGGCCGGCGCGGGCTTCTGCGGGCGGATGCTCATGTCTCGTCTCCTTCCAGGGGAACGTTGTCGATGAGTCGCGTCGAGCCGACACGGATTGCGCCGGCGAGGACGGGTGGGTCGAAGTCGGCGACTTCGACGTAGTCGACTGCGAGGCCGTTGGATGCGCGTAGCTCTTCGAGGGCGGCGTCGCGGTCGCGAAGCGCAAGCGCACGTGAGAGAGCGAGTGCTCGGGCGCGCTGCTCCGACGACAGGAGGGCGTTACGCGACGACAGAGCGAGCCCGTCGGCGTCGCGCACGGTCGGAACGACGCGCAGCTCGACCTCGAGCGCGAGGTCGCGGATCATGCGGCGAATCACCTCCACCTGCTGTGCGTCCTTCTGGCCGAAGTACGCCCGGTTCGGGTCGACGACGCAGAACAGCTTGAGGACGACGGTCGCGACGCCGCGGAAGTGGCCCGGTCGAAACCGGCCCTCGAGGATCGAGCCGAGCTCGGTCACCTCGACCCAGGTCTGGAAGCCCTCCGGGTACATCTCCTCCGCGGACGGAGCGAAGACGAGGTCGACACCCTCATCGCGAGCGAGCGCGACGTCCCGCTCCTCGTCGCGCGGGTAGCGCGCGAGATCCCCGCCGCCGGCGAACTGAGCCGGGTTGACGAACAGGCTCATCACGACCGAGTCGTTCTCCTCGCGCGCTGAACGAAGGAGCGCCAGGTGGCCCTCGTGGAGGGCGCCCATGGTCGGCACCAAGCCGATCGTCCCCGTGCGAAGCGGTTCGAGCGTCTCGCGCACCTCAGCGATCGTCCGGCTGACGTTCATGCAGGGACCTCGTGCGGGTCGCGTCCTGCGAGACGGGCGGTCGCCTCGGCGAGCACGACGTACAGCTCCTCGAGCTCCGGCCGTTCGGCGCGGATCAGGGCGAGGTGCCGCTCGACCGTCTCCCAGTCCCCGCGAGCGATCGGCCCGGTCAGCTCGAATCCGGTGTCCATGACGCCGCGGATGAGCGGATCGAGCGCCTCCGCAGGTGCGCCGGCGGTTTCCAGCAGCGAGCCGGCGGCCGCGCGCAGGGTCACGAGGTAGTTCGAGGCCATCGCGGCGCCTGCGTGGTAGGCGGCGCGCTTGTCATCGTCCAGGTCGAACGGGCGAAGCCCGAGCGTCTCGGCGAGCCGGCGGCCGACCGCGCGGGCCTCCTCCGACTCCGCGGTGACCGCTGCCCACGCGCCATCGAGCTGCTCCGGGCCGAGCGCCTTGGAGAACGTCTGCAGAGGATGCAGTCCGAAGCGGCGCATGTGCGGGTCGAGCGCGTCGAGCGGAGTCGCGCCGCTGACATGCGCGATCCACGGCCCCGGCGGCGTCTCCGCCGCGACCTCGGCGATCGCGCGATCCGGTACGCAGAGGACGACGATCTCCGGATCGGCGGAGTCGAGAGCGATGCCCCGCTGGACGAGCCGGGCGCTCAGCGCCGAGCCGACACGCCCGCGCTCACCAACGATCCGGATTGTCTCGATCATCTCGTAGCTCCAGTTCCCGTTCGGGATACCGGGCAGCGGAAGTGTGCCTTGCGCGGCTACTTCTGGGCAAGCCGCGCTTCAAGGCGCGCGCGAACGGAGGGCCACTCGTCGTCCGTGACGGCGTACCAGGCGCTGTCGCGGTTCTCGCCCCCGCGAACGAGCATGTGCTTGCGATGGACTCCCTCGAAGGTCGCGCCCAGCGCATCGAGAGCCCCACGCGAGCGCTCGTTCAGCGCGTCGGTCTTCAGCTCGACGCGGCGGCAGGCCCACACGTCGAATGCGTGCTGCAGCTGGAGGAGCTTCGCCTCGATGTTCGCTCCGATGCCCCACGCGGAGGGGTGAAGCCAGGTCCAGCCGATCTCGACGGACCCGTGCTCCGGCCGGAGCGCGAGAAACCGCGTCGAGCCGACGACCTCGTCGTGACTCAGTGTCACAAGGGGGATCTCGCGACCCTCGTCAGCCGCTGTGACGGCTTGCGCGACGAACGCATTCCACTCCTCGCGGGTCTGCGGCTGGACGACGCTCAGCCACCGCCAGGTCCGCGGGTCGCGTGACGCGCGCCAGAGCCCTTCCTCGTGCTCGAGGCGAAGGGGTTCCAGCCGCACGATTCGACCCTCGAGCGTCGGTGCGCTCCACTCCGCCACCGCCCGACAGTACACTCGGGATGTGCCGATCTACGAGTACGCATGCATGGAGTGCGAGTCGCACTTCGAGGAGCTCGTGCGCTCCTCGGAGCAGGCGGTGACGTGCCCGGAGTGCGGTGCGGCGAAGGTCCTCAAGCAGCTCTCGAGCTTCGCTGTTCACGGCGCCTCGTCGAAGCCCGCGTTCAGCGGTCCCGCGGGTGGCGGCGGGGGCTGTTGCGGCGGCTCGTGCGGCTGCGGCCACTGAGCAACATCCACGTTGCTCAGACTCGCGGCGGCGAGCTATAACCGAGGCATGGACAAGAATCGCGTAGGCGCCGTCGTCGGCGCAGCAGGCGCGATCCTCCTGGTCCTCTCGGCGTTTGCCGATTCGTTCGGTTACGGGGACGAGGGGTTCGGCTGGCTGCAGACGCTCGGTGTCGTCATCGGCGCGGGAGCGCTGGTGCTCGGGCTCGCTGCCATATTCTGGAAGCGGGGCGAGGCAACCTCTCCGCGACCGAGCCACTGACTCGGTTTCGCCACCGATAGAGGACACGCGCGACGCGCTCGGACGCATCCGGGCGGCGGCGTAAACTGGCGGTCCGATGGACGCGGTCGAGCGCGCAGCGGCGCTTCGCAAGTACTCCGAGGAGACTTCGACCTGCACGAGGTGTGCGCTCGCGCAGGGGCGAACGCAGGTCGTGTTCGGATCCGGGAGCCCGAACGCCGACCTCATGTTCGTCGGCGAAGCACCAGGATTCCACGAGGATCAGCAGGGCGTTCCGTTCGTGGGTCAGGCCGGGAAGCTGCTCGACAAGCTGCTCGGCGGCATCGGGCTCACGCGAGCCGACGTCTTTGTCGTAAACGTCCTCAAATGCAGGCCTCCCGGGAACCGCGACCCGCAGCCCGAGGAGATCTCGGCTTGCGAGCCGCACCTCTTCCGCCAGATCGAGTTGATCGAGCCGAAGCTCGTCGCGACGCTCGGCAACTTCGCGACGAAGCTCCTGTCGGGGAAGCCGGCCGGCATCACGCGCGTGCACGGGTACGAGCAGGAGGTGACGCTGGGAGCCCGGACGGTTCTCCTCTACCCGCTCTACCACCCGGCGGCTGCGCTCTATACGCCGTCGATGCTGAAGGTGCTCGAGGAGGACTTCGCGCTCATCCCCGGAATCCTCGAGCGCGTCTTCGCGGAGCCGGACGCGGAGATCGAGGCGTCGGCGCACGCGGACGAGCCAGACCCCGAGTCGGTACAGCTCGGCCTCTTCTGACGACGTGCGCTTGGAGCTCGCCAGCGCCTCGGCGGGCGAGACCGAGCGGATAGCGGGTGCGCTGGCGGCGCGTCTCGAGCCCGGCGACGTCGTGACCGTGGCGGGGGAGCTCGGCGCGGGCAAGACGACGTTCGTACGCGGCGCCTGTCGTGCGCTCGGGGTGTCATCCCCCGTGACGAGCCCGACCTTCACGATCGGGCATCGCTACGACGGCGAGGTCGCGGTCTCCCACCTCGATCTCTACCGCTTCGCCACGGTGTCCCCGGCCGAGTGGGCTGACCTCGAGCCGTACTTCGATGACGCCGTCATCTTCGTCGAGTGGCCGCAAGCGGGCGCCGGCGTGCTTCCGTCCGCGCGCGTCGAGGTCATGCTGGAGCATGCAGGCGCCGACGAGCGCAGCATCACGCTGACCTCCATCGACAGGGCGCTGCTAGAAGGCATTTCCTAGATGCTGGTCCTGGCTTTCGACACCGCGACGGACGTCGCGACGAGCGCGCTCCTCCGCGAGGGGCTCATGCTCGGCGAGCGAACGGGAGTCGCTCGCACGCTGCTCGAGGACGCCGACGAGCTCCTCTCCGCTGCCGGCGCCGCACCGACGGACCTCGACGCCATCGTCGTCGGCACGGGTCCCGGCAGCTTCACGAGCACACGGATCGGCCTGGCGGTCGCACGGGGGCTGGCGCTTGCGCTCGACGTACCCGGCGCTGGGATCCCGACGCTCGACGCGCTCGCGACTGCGCATCCCGGGGCGTACCCGGTCGTGGACGCGAGGCGCCGCGAAGTCTTCGTCACGGGGCCCCGCGCCGTCTCACCGGACGATCTCGACCTCGAGCCGGGAACGCTCTGCATCGGTAACGGTGCCGTCCGGTACCGGCCGGCGCTCGAGCGGATGGGCGGGGTCGTCCCGCCCGACGACGATCCGCTCCACCTGCCTCACGCGCGGTTGCACGCGGCGCTCGCGACGGAATACGGCCAGGTGGACGCGATCGAGCCGATCTACGTGAGGCTGTCCGACGCCGAGGCCGCGCGGGCGTGAACGTCGAGCTCCGGCGGCTCGAGGCAGGAGATCTCGACGACGTCGAGGCGATCGAGCGCGACTCGTATCCGACTCCTTGGTCGCGGTCGATGTTCGACGCCGAGATGCGCAAGCCGAGCTCGCTCGCGCTCGGTGCGTTCAGCGAGGAGAACGGGCTCGTCGGCTACGCGTTCATCTCGCGCTACGTGGATGCCTGGCACGTGATGAACGTCGCGGTCGTCCCCGACTTCCGTCGCCGCGGAATCGCCTCGGCTCTGCTCGAACGACTCTTCGCCGTGACCTCCACCGATCCGCGGCGCGGCTACACGCTGGAGGTCCGGATGTCGAACACCGGGGCGATCAAGCTGTACGAGCGGCTCGGGTTCGAGCCGCGCGGTGTGCGCCGCGGCTACTACACGGACAACCGCGAGGACGCGCTGATCATGTGGCGCGAGCCGTCGCCCTCCGAGCAGGCGTCGTGATCCTCGGGATCGAGACCTCCTGCGACGAGACCGCCGCAGCCGTCGTCACGGAGGACGGCCGTGTGCTCTCGTCCATCGTGTCGTCCCAGGCAGAGCTCCACGCGCGGTTCGGCGGCGTCGTGCCCGAGGTCGCTTCGCGGCGGCACCTCGAGCTCGTCGGGCCGGTCGTCAGCGCAGCGCTCGAGTCCGCGGAGGTACCTCTCGAGCGTGTCGATCGGATCGCCGTCACGCAGGGCCCGGGGCTCGTTGGCGCGCTGCTCGTCGGCATCTCCGCCGCGAAGGCGCTCGCCTGGGCGCGCCGGCTGCCGCTCACACCCGTCGATCACCTCGAGGGGCATCTCGCGTCGCTCTACCTCGAGCCCAACCCGCTCGAGCCGCCGTTCACGTGCCTGCTTGCGAGCGGTGGGCACACGCTCCTCCTCGGCGTCTCGGAGCGCGGGGGCTCAGAGCGGCTGGGAACGACCCTCGACGACGCGGCGGGCGAGGCGTTCGACAAGGGCGCTCGGCTGCTCGGCCTCGGCTATCCGGGAGGCGCGGCGATCGACCGGCTCGCGCGGGACGGCGACGCAGACGCCTTCGATTTCCCGGTCGCCAGAGTTCCGGGCCTCGACTTCTCATTCTCGGGTCTGAAGACCGCATTGCTCTACGCCGTCCGCGATCTCGGAGAGGCCGAAGTCGAGCGCCGGAGGGCCGATCTCGCAGCCTCGTACCAACGCGCGATCGTCCGTGCGCTCGTCCAGCGCCTGCGCGAGGCGGCGGACGTGACAGGCTTCGAGCGTCTCGCGGTCGTCGGCGGTGTCGCCGCGAACTCGGAACTACGGGCGGCACTATCCGAAGCGACCTTTGCGCCGCTGGATCTGTGCACGGACAACGCCGCGATGATCGCGTCCGGCGCCCGGTTCGTCGAAGCCGTCCCGTACCCTCACTACCTCGATCTCGATGCGTACGCGTCTCTCTCGTAGACTCGCTCCGGCCGCGGTGCTGGTGCTCCTGCTCGCCGCAGGGGGGAGCCGCGCGCAGGAGCAGCCCGCGCAGCCGGTCGACGAGGCCGGCTGGCAGGGAGTGCTCGGCGTACGCGCGCCGGTCTCGACGGCGCAGCGCTACATCGTCCTCCTGAAGCCTCCGTCGCTCGCGGCGCGCGTCAAGGCCGCCGGGGGGCGTGTCACAGAGGCGGAGATGATGGCGTGGTCGGCGGCCGCGGTCGGGCAGCAGGAGCAGTTCCTCGCGCGGCTCGCGGCCGTGGGCGCGCGTATCGCCCCCGAGTACCGCTACACCCGCGTCGTGAACGGCTTCTCGGCGCGGCTCGACCCCACGTCACTCGCGCTACTCGACGGCGACCGCGAGGTCACGGGCATCTACCCCGTTCGCATCGCGTATCCGGCCCAGACGGACGAGCCCGGCGGAGTCCTGCCGTCGGCTGTGGCCGATCTCGAGATCGCCGGCCTCGACGGCTCGGGCGTCACCGTGGCGCTGCTCGATACCGGCGTGGACCCGTCGCACCCGTTCCTCCGGCGGCGCGTCCTCTCCGGCGTCGACGTGGTCAACCCGGGCAGCGGTGGCATCGCGCAGCCTCATCCGACGATCCCGGGCCGCCCCGAGCGTCACGCGACCGAGCTCGCGGGGATCGTCGCCGGCACGGAAGGCCCCGACGGCCTGCACGGGATCGCGCCCGGCGCGTCGATCTTGCCCGTTCGTGTAGGCGGCTGGCAGCCGAACTCGGAGGGCGGGTACAGCATCTACTCACGCACCGATCAGATCCTCGCCGGCCTCGAGGCGGCGGTCGACCCGAACGACGACGGTGACACCCACGATGCGGCGCGAGTAGCCCTCATCGGCATGGTCGAGCCGTACGCAGCGTTCGTCGACGGACCGGTTCCGCGCGGAATCGCGGGCGCCGCCGAGCTCGACACGCTCACGATCGTCCCCGCAGGGAACGACGGCAGCGCCGGGCCCGGTTACGGGAGCATCGCCGGGCCGGGCGCCGCGGAGTCCGCGATCACCGTCGCGGCTGCCGACGGCCGGCTCGCCGCGCCTACGGTTCGAGTGCACGTGCGGGCCGGGCTACGCGTCTTCTACGAGGAGGACGTGCCGCTCGGCGGCGCACCTTCGCGAACCATCACGGGTGGCGTCGTGCTCGTCGACCGACGGACCGCGGCGCGCGGCATCACCGGGCTCTTCTCCGACGAGGGCGTCAGCACGGTCGCGGGTCGTGTCGTGCTCCTGCCCCGAGCAGCGCTCTCGGACGACACGGTCGAGGAGGCGACTTCGGCCGGCGCGCTGGGCGTGGTCGTCGACGGCCCACTCCCTGCGGGAGCCTTCAGTCTCGACGTGCCGGCTGGAGTTCCGGTTGTCGGGCTCGCAGGGCAAGTGGTCGACGAGATGCGAGCGATGATCGCGGCCGGGGTGCCGGTCACGGTGGCGATCGGCAACGTCGAGGTGGCGACACGAGAGGCCGAAGGGTCGATCGCAGCCTTCTCGTCACGCGGCCTCGTGCTCGACGGCGCTCTGAAGCCGAGCCTCGCCGCGCCGGGCGTTTCCGTCCCGACCTCCGAGCCCGGACGCGGTGACGACGGGGACGTTCGCTTCGGGACGATCAGCGGTACGAGCGCGGCGGCGGCCGTCACGGCGGGGGTTGCGGCAGTTCTCGCGCAGGGGCGACCGGCTCTCGGAGCCCGTGCACTCCACGGCTTGCTCGTCGGATCTGCCCAGCGAGCCGATCTCGACCCCACGGCGTCGGGGGCGGGAGTCGTCGACCTCCGGACCGCGGTCCAGCTCGAGGTGTTCGCCGCGCCCTCGCTCCTCTCGTTCGGCGTCGTCGGGCCGTCGGGGACCGAGCGTGTCGTCAAGGTCACGAACGTCTCCACCCGACGGTTGTCGGTCTCGGTGGGAACGGCGGCGATCGCGCCGAAGGGCGTCCAGATAACGGTCGACCCGGCCCGGGTCCGCATCCGGCCGGGCCGGAGCGCTCAGGTCGTGGTCAGGGCGGACACGTCTGACCTCTCGCAGGAAGCGGGCGCCGCGACCGGCGAGCTCGTCCTCCGCGTCGGCGACTCCCCGGAAGTCCACGTTCCGTGGGCCGTCGCCGTGCCCGGCAGCGTGGACCTCGTCTCGCAGGTCAGGCTCCGGGCCACGGGAACGCGGCTCTCGGACGCGACGCCCGCTGCGCTCTCGTTCGTCGCCGGCTCGGTGACCGCGACACCGGATCCACAGGTCCGCGCGGTCGAGCTGCTCGAGGTGGAGCTCTGGCGCGGAGGAGAGCGCCTCGGGTTGCTCGCTCGGCGGCGCGAGCTTCTCCCCGGCCGCTACACGTTCGGCCTCACCGGCCGCGGCCCGACGGGCGAGCGGCTCCCTCGCGGGACCTACGCGGTTCGGCTCGTCGCGCACCCCGGAGACGGCACCCGCAGGCAGTCGGACACGATCGAGTATCGCGTGCGCTGACGTCGGTCATATACTCGCCACCGTCCAGTCGAGCCAGGGAGGCGAAAGGTCGATGTCATCCGCCGTGGCGGAGTCCCATCTCCGCGAGAACCCCTACGAGCTGGCGAAGACACAGCTGCGCCAGGTAGGTGAGATCTTCGCTCTCGACCCGAACCTGATCCGGGTTCTCTCGCAATGCAAGAAAGCCGTCGAGGTCTCGATTCCCGTGTCGATGGACGACGGGTCGATCGAGGTCTTCAGGGGCTTCCGTGTGACACACAACATCGCGCGCGGGCCCTCGAAGGGAGGGATCCGCTACCACCCCGACGTCACCGAGGACGAAGTGAAGGCGCTGGCGATGTGGATGACGTGGAAGTGCGCGCTGATGGGTCTCCCGTTCGGCGGCGCGAAGGGCGGCGTCGTGTGCGACCCGAAGGTGCTCTCCACCGGCGAGCTCGAGCGGATGACCCGCCGCTATACGAGCGAGATCATCAACGACATCGGCCCGGAGCGAGACATCCCGGCGCCTGACGTCGGTACGGACGGTCGCGTCATGGCGTGGATCTTCGACACGTACTCGATGAACAAGGGGCACTCGGTGCTCGGCGTCGTCACCGGGAAGCCACTCTCGGTCGGAGGCTCACTCGGACGCGAGGAGGCGACGGCCCGCGGAGCGCTCAACTGCATTCAGGCGCTCTCCGTGAAGCAGGCCAAGCGGATGAGCGAGTACTCGGTCGCGATCCAGGGGTTCGGCAATGTCGGGTCCCATCTCGCGCGGCTCCTCCACTCGGAGGGGGCCACGGTCGTCGCGGTGTCGGACTCGCAGGGCGGCGTGTACAACCCCGACGGGCTCGACGTCCCTACGGCGGTCGCGCACAAGCAGGAGCACGGTGTGCTTGCGGGACTTGCGAACGCCGACGCCGTGACGAACAAGGAGCTCGTCGAGCTTCCCTGCGACATCTTCGCGCCGTGCGCCCTCGAGCAGGTCGTCACCGAGTCGAACGCCGATCGCGTGAAGGCGACAGTGATCTGCGAGGGCGCGAACGGGCCTGTGACACCCACTGCGGATGCGATTCTCGAAGACCGCGGCGTGCTCGTCCTTCCGGACGTGCTCGCGAACGCGGGCGGAGTCGTCGTCTCCTACTTCGAGTGGGTGCAGGGCCTTCAGGAGTACTTCTGGCGTGAGGACGAGGTGAACGCGAAGCTGCACGACATCGTCGCTCGCGCGTTCGAGGACGCTTGGCAGACTCGGGACAGCTACGGGACGACCCTGCGGATGGCCTCGTACGGGATCGCCGTTCAGCGTGTGGCCGAGGCGACGACGACGAGGGGCCTGTACCCGTAACGCGCCGGGTCACGGTCTACAGCAGCTCCGACTGCAGCCTCTGCTCGCGAGCGCTCGAGGTGATCGAGGGGTTGCGAGAGGAGCTGGGCTTCGAGCTCGACATCGTCGACGTCCGGGGGCAGCCCGAGCTCGAGTCGCGCTACCGCGAGCTCCTTCCGGTCGTCGAGATCGACGGTGAGCACGCGTTCTCCTACTTCGTGGACCGCGAAGCGCTCCGGAGCCGGCTCCAGCACTGACCCCGACGGTTGTTGCGACGGCGGCGGAAAGGGCGCTGGCAGAATCGTGACGCTTTGTCACAAGCGATCACAAAGGGGAGTGAGTGGCCGAACGGCTGACCGTCGGCGTCGCGGCCCGTCTGAGCCGCTACCTCCAGGTGCTCACGCAGGCACGAAAGATGGGTAAGGAGCGGATCTCGTCTCAGGAGATCGCCGAGTACACGAACATCAACGCGACGCAGATTCGCCGCGACCTGTCGGCCTTCGGGCGTTTCGGCAAACGCGGAGTCGGCTACCGCACGGACGCGCTCCTCGACGAGATCCGCCAGATCCTCCGGACGCAGGGCCAGCACAACATCGCGCTCGTCGGCGCGGGCCGGCTCGGAAGCGCTATCGCGAGCTCTCCGATCTTCGCCGAGCACGGTATTACGATCGCGGCCGTCCTCGACAACGATCCAGAGAAGGTCGGCAGCCGCGTGGGCGACCTCACGGTCAGCCCGATCGGCGACATCCGCGCGATCGCGCGCGAGCGGAACATCATCGTGGGGGTCATCGCCGTTCCGGCGGACTCGGCGCAGGACGCTGCCGACGCCCTCATCGGCGCCGGCGCGAAGATCATCTTCAACTATTCGGAAGCGTTGCTCGACGTCCCGGCGGACGTCAACGTGCACACGTCGAATCCGGCCGTCGATCTGCTCTACGCCTTGTACTTCCACCTCGCGTAGTCGCCGAGACACGAGTGACACAGTGTCACTTGGCATGAAGATCCTCATCTGGCACGGGTACTTGCTGGGCGGGACGGGCTCGAACGTCTACACGCGACAGCTCGCGCGCGAGTGGGCGCGGGCGGGTCACGAGGTCACGGTCCTCTGTCAGGAACCGCACCCGGAGCGCTACGACCTGGGCGGCGCGGAGGTCGTCCGGCCAGACGTCGGCGGTCTCCTGCCGGTCTTCGTGCTCGACCACTACGAGGGCTACGACGTGAAGCTGCTGCAGGACTGCACGCGCGAGGAGCTCGACGGCTGGGTCGAGGCCAACGCTTCGGCCGTGCGTGAGCGCCTGCCTGTCGATCTCGTCTTCTGCAACCACGTTCTGCTCGGTGGCGCCGTCGGCCGGGCGAGCGGCGCCCCGTACGCCCTGAAGGCGCACGGATCCGAGCTCGAGTACTCGATGCGCGGACGTCCGGAGCTCGAGGACTGGGGGCGAGAGGTGTTGGGTGCGGCCGATGCCGTGTTCGTGGGATCGGCTCACATCCGTGACGTCGTCGAGGAGGTCTGCGGACATGTCGAGCGCGTCCACGAGGTGCCGCCCGGCGTCGACGTGGAGGAGTGGGTTCCGCGCCCGCGGGAGGAGGCGCTCGCAGCACTCCTCTCCGAGGCTCGTCGCGATCCACCGAATCCCGAAAACGCGAACGAGCGTCTTCCCGACGAGGGCAACGCCGAGCGGCTCGCAGCGTTTCTCGACGGCCACAGGCCGACCGTCGTCTACTTCGGAAAGCTCCTCCTCAACAAGGGCGTGCACGTCCTGCTCGAGGCGCTCGAAGCCGTAGACGCGCGCGCCGTCATCGTCGGCTTCGGCGACTACCGGGCAGAGCTCGAAGCTCAGGCTGAACCGGTGAACACGCTCTTCACGGGTCCGCTCGAGCATCGCCACCTCGTCCACCTGCTCGCGCTCGCCGATGCCTGTGTCGTCCCATCGATCTTCCCCGAGGCGTTCGGGATGGTCGCCGCGGAGGCGGCAGCAGCCGGCTGCCCGCCGCTCGTCGCGCGGCATTCAGGCCTGGCCGAAGTCGCCGAGGGCCTCGAGGAGGAGTACCCGCTGGCGCGGCGCGAGCTCGCGTCTTTCACCTCGGGGGACGCGGGGGAGCTCCGCAGGAAGCTGACGGCGTTACTGACGCTTCCACCGGTCGAGCGCGCGGAGGTCAAGGAGGCTGCACGGCGAGCAGCCGTCGAGCGCTGGAGCTGGGCGAGCGTGGCCGATCGGCTGCTCCGGCTAGGCAACTAGCCGGCCCAATGCTTCAACTACTGTAGTGCGCCGATGGGAGACGAGCAGCGCGTCTCGCCGGACGAGCTGATCGCGCAGGCGCGTGCTCAGTTCGAGTCGGCAAAGGACTTCACGATCGCCGTGGAGGAGGAGTTCGCGATCCTCGATCCCGAGTCACTCGACCTGACGAATCGCTTCGAGGACGTCCATGCGGCTGCTCGCGGGACCGCCCTCGAGGAGCACCTTGTCGGCGAGCTCATCGCCTCCGAGGTCGAGATTCGGACCGGCCGGCAGGAGACGTTCGCCGACATTCCGGCCGCGTTGGCCGAGCGGCGCGCGCAGCTCCGGTCGCTGGTCGAGCCGATGGAGCTCCTCCTCGGCGCGACCGGCACGCACCCCTGGGCGGACTGGAAGAACCAGCGCATCATCGACACGCCCCACTACCGGCGCAACGACGAGCTCCTCCGCTACGTCGTCTGGCGCAACAACACGTTCGGGCTCCACGTCCACGTTGCGATCAACGGGCCCGACCGGGCGATCGCGGTCGTCGGCGGGATGCGGAACTTCCTCCCAGAGCTCCTGGCGCTCTCGGCGAGCTCGCCGTTCGTGGAGAGCGTGAACACGGGGCTCCACTCGGCCCGCACGCAGATCTTCACGCGCTTCTTTCCGCGCTGCGGCGTGCCGGACGCGTTCTCGTCGTGGGCTGAGTACGAGAGCTTCGTGCGCTTCCTCTACCAGACGGGCTCGATCACGGAGCACACGCAGATGTGGTGGAGCGTGCGGCCGCACCTCGCGTTCCCGACGGTCGAGATCAGGATCTGCGACGGGCAGCCCGAGGTCGCCGATGCCCAGGCACTCGCAGCTTTCGCGGCGTCGCTCACCGCCCGCGTCGCGCGCGCGTACGACGACGGCGAGCCGGTCGAGCCGCTGTCGCACAGGTTCATCGAGGAGAACTTCTGGCGTGCGATTCGCTACGGGCTCTCCGGCGAGCTCATCGACTTCGCGCGCGGCGAGGCGATCCCGGCGAGGCAGCGGCTCGAGAACCTCGTCGACTGGGTTCTGCCCGTCGCCGAGGAGATCGGCGCCGCGCCGTACCTCGCGGTCCCCGAGCAGAACGCGGCCGAGCGGCAGATCGAGCGGTTCGAAAACGGCGCGTCGCTCGAGGAGATCTACGCCGAGGAGGTCGGCGCGGCGGAGACGATCGGTGGCTGACGAGCAGGTCCCTTCGGAGGCGGAGCTCCTCGATGCGCTCGACAGGATCGGCGTCGCGGACATCCTCGTGAACGCGCTCGCTGCAGCCGCGTCGATCGGCTTTCGGCGACTCTCGCCCGAGGCACGCGACCTCGAGCAGGTGCGGCTTGCGATCGAGTCCCTCCGCGCCCTCGAGCCCGTCTTGCGGGAAGGTGGTGTGGACGATGCGATCGTCCGCGACCTCGAGCAGGCGCGGACGAACCTCCAGCTCGCGTACGCGAAGGCGGTCTCCGAGTCGCCCGCACAGCCTGCTTCGGAAGCCGAGACGTAGCCCCCCACCGAAGGGAGTCGGCCCAGTATTCTCGGCCGGTGGAGGGCCCGCCCGCCCGTGGCGACTCGAACGTGCCTCTCGTCGGCCTCGTCGCAATTCTTGTAGCGGTCGGGGCGATGGCGGTCGACCATTTGATCGGCACGGAACGCACGGACGACGACGGCCTCGTCGACCCGACCATGTTCGCGATCAGCCTCGTACTCTCGCTGTCAGTCGCTGCTGTCCTGTTCGGCTGGCTCGTGCCCCGTGAGCGCCGCAATGGGCCTGAACGAGCGGCGAGGAGCGGCCTGGTCTGCAGCATCGCGAGCGTCATTCCCGGCCTCGCCTTCGTCTGGGTCGGGTTCCCGTTCGTCGTGGCCGGGGCGGGCCTGGCACTCGGCCTGGAAGGACGAGGTGGGACGAGGCGCACCGAGGCCGGCGCCGCGGTGGTGATCGGCGCCCTCGTGCTGGTGCTCGGCTTCGTGGCGTACGTGGTCGCGGCCCTGAGCTGACCGCTCGACCGAGGCGACCGCGCCGCTTGTGATACATAATCCGCCGCGCCGAGTCACCTCGGCGCTCACTTTGTAACGGGCAGGAGAACCGGAGGACCATGGAATTCTTCGTAGATCACGCCGTCGGGTTCGCGCTCGCCTGCGCAGCCGTGGCGGTTCTGTACGGGCTGTACCTCACCTGGTGGCTGCTGAAGCAGCCGGCCGGGAACGAGCGGATGCGGGAGATCGCGGCCGCCATCCAGGAGGGCGCCGCGGCGTACCTGCGCAAGCAGTACACGACGGTCGCGGTCGTCGCGATCGTGCCGTTCTTCCTGCTCGGCTTCTACGACGAGCTCGGGTGGGGCGCCGCCTTCGGGTTCCTCATCGGCGCGGTGTTTTCGGCGGCCGCCGGCTTCATCGGCATGAACGTTGCCGTGCGCTCGAACGTCCGCACGGCGGAGGCGGCTCGCGAGGGCCTGCAGCCTGCGTTCAAGGTCGCGTTCCGCGCGGGCTCCGTGACGGGGTTGCTCGTCGTCGGCCTCGGCCTCCTCGGCGTCGCGGGCTACTACTGGGTGCTCACCGACTGGATCGGCAACAGCCCGGAGTCGGCGGTCGACGACCTCATCGGTCTCGCGTTCGGAGGCTCGCTCATCTCCGTCTTCGCACGACTCGGCGGCGGTATCTACACGAAGGCCGCCGACGTCGGCGCAGACCTCGTCGGGAAGATCGAGGCAGGCATCCCGGAGGACGACCCGCGCAACCCTGCCGTCATCGCGGACAACGTCGGCGACAACGTCGGCGACTGCGCCGGTATGGCCGCAGACCTCTTCGAGACGTACGCGGTCACCGCCGTCGCTGTGATGCTGCTCGGGATCGGCTTCGAGGGGAGTGGGAGCGAGCTGTGGCTGTACCCGCTCGCGCTCGGCGGCATCTCGATCCTCTCGTCGGTGATCGGGACGTTCTTCACGCGCGTGGGGAGCGGCCAGAACGCGATCATCAACGCGCTCTACCGCGCCGTGATCGTCGCGACGATCCTCTCCGCGCTCGGCTTCATCCCGGTGACGATGGCGTACGACGGCGGGGACTTCGACTTCTGGAACCTCTACGGCGCGGCGCTCATCGGCCTCGCGGTCACGTTCCTGCTCGTCGCGATCACCGAGTACTACACCGGCACGCGCTGGAAGCCGGTGAAGGACATCGCGTCCGCGTCGCAGACGGGGCACGCGACGAACATCATCTCGGGCCTCGCGGTCGGGATGCAGGCGACGGCGCTGCCGGTGATCGTCATCGCGGCCGGCGTCGTCGGTGCGTACTACGCGGCGGGGGAGAGCCTCTACGGCATCGGCGTCGCCGTCATGGCGCAGCTCTCCATGGCAGGGCTCATCGTCGCGCTCGACGCCTACGGGCCGGTGACGGACAACGCCGGCGGGATCGCAGAGATGGCCGACCTGCCCGAGTCCGTGCGCGGCATCACAGATCCGCTCGACGCGGTCGGCAACACGACGAAGGCGGTCACGAAGGGCTATGCGATCGGCTCGGCCGGTCTCGCTGCGCTCGTCCTCTTCGACGAGTATGGACGTAGCCTCGGCGAGGAGGGCCTCGAGACGGTCTTCTCGCTCGACAACCCCTGGGTCATCGCCGGGCTCTTCATCGGCGGCCTCATGCCGTTCCTCTTCGCCTCGCTCGCGATGCAGGCGGTCGGACGCGTCGGCGGTCAGGTCGTCGAGGAGGTGCGCCGTCAGTTCCGCGAGAACCCCGGGATCATGGAGCGGACGTCGCGGCCCGACTACTCGAAGGCCATCGGCATCGTCACCGGCTCCGCGATCAAGGAGATGATGGCGCCGGCGCTCATCCCGGTGCTCATCCCGATCGCCGTCGGGATCATCAGCGTCGAGATGCTCGGCGGCCTCCTCATCGGGACGATCGTCACCGGGCTCTTCCTCGCGATCGCGATGACATCGGGCGGAGGCGCCTGGGACAACGCGAAGAAGACGATCGAGGACGGGCTCTACGGAGGGAAGGGATCAGACGCCCACGCCGCGGCTGTCACCGGCGACACGGTGGGCGATCCGTACAAGGACACTGCCGGCCCGGCAATCAACCCGATGATCAAGATCGCGAACATCGTCGCGATCCTCATCATCCCGCTCCTCGTCTCGATCCACGGCTAGGGCCTGAGAGATGACACAGCAAGGGGGCGGTCGGTTTGAGGACCGACCGCCTCTTTGTTATTGCAGGGTGGTGACCGCCTCACTAAGATGCGGGCGCTTAGAGGGGGCCTGACGGTCGTCAGGTCGAAGCAGTCGAAAGGGGAGACGAATGTCTGAACGGCCTTCGCGTGCCCTATGGCTCACGCGTGCGGCAGTCGCAGTCGGTGCTGTCGGAACCCTGCTCGTCGCTAGCGCGACCGCGACAGGAAGTCCCGCACCCCAGTCGTACCTGCTGCTTGCGAACGGCAATTCCTTGCCCGAGGGCCTCGCACAGCAGGTTCAAGCGGCCGGGGGCTCGCTTACCTCGAGCTTGCCCGAGGTCGGCATCGCGTTCGCGACTTCGAACTCGGCCGACTTCCGCGGGAAAGCGGGGAAGATCGCGGGGCTCGCGTCCGTGAACCACAGCATCACCACGCAATGGGTTTCGCCCGTTCAGGCCGTCGCCGGCCCGTCCGTGAACTTCGGCAGCCCGCCGGCGAGTGGCGACGATGACGAGTTCTTCGACCTTCAGTGGGGGCACGACGCGATCGACGCGCCCGAGGCCTGGGACGCCGGCGCGCGCGGCGACGGCGCGCGCGTCGCCGTCATCGACACGGGGTTCGACACGGATCACCCTGACCTCGCGCCGAACGTGAACTTCGGCCTCAGCGCCAACTTCGTCCCCGGGGAGACGTTGACGTACGCGATCAACGATCCGTTCAGCCACGGCTCGCACACGGCCGGAACGGTCGCTGCGGCCGACAACGGCTTCGGCACCATCGGCGTCGCGCCGGAGGCCGAGCTCGTGCTCGTGAAGGGGCTTCCGGACGCAGGCTGCGGGTCGGACGCGCCGGTCCTGCAGGGCATCGTGCATGCCGCGGGTGTCGCGGACGCTGACGTCATCAACATGAGCCTCGGCGCGCGGCTGGAGAAAAGCGGCTACCTCGAGGTGGGCTGCGACCCAGGGCCAGCGGACGACGTCTTCGTGACCGCCAGCGAGGTCACCGAGGTCCGGAAGGCCTGGGCACGGGTGGTCGGCTTCGCTATGGGGCAAGGAGCGACCGTGATCGCCGCGGCCGGGAACGACGGCGAGGACAAGGATCATTCGAACAACGCGATCCACCTGCCCGCCGACACGCCGGGTGTCATCTCCGTCGCGGCCACGGCGCCGCAGGGCTGGGGGATCGACCCGACCACCGACCTCGACCTGCCAGGATCGGTCCTTCCGGGCGGCGTCTACACGAACTTCGGGCAGTCGGCGATCGACTTCGCCGCTCCGGGCGGCAGCGCGGTCCTCACGCTCCCAGGGCTCTGCACGGTCGGGATCGTGACCAACGTGTGCTTCGCATTCGACTTCGTGTTCTCGACGGGAAGCAACCTAAATCCGGCGATCGCGACCTACTACTGGAGCGTCGGCACGAGCATGGCCGCGCCGCACGTCGCGGGAGTGGCTGCGATCATCGTCGGTGAGAACGGCGGGTCGATGAGCCCGGCGCACGTCGAGGCGGCTTTGCGCGCCTCGGCCGACGATCTCGGGAAGCCCGGGAACGACGACTTCTACGGTGCGGGCCGCGTCAACGCAGCGAATGCCGTCGGCGGCTAGGTCGGCGGACCTGAGCTAAGACCCAATCGAGGGGCCGGCGATAGCCGGCCCCTCTCTCGTGCGCCAGGAGTAGGCTTCGCCGCCGTGCCCGGGCGGCGATACCGCAGGCGCGAGGTGGAGATGGAGCGCGTGCTCGGCACGCCCGCGCTCTTCGCCACCGTCTACGGGAACGTCGGCTCCTCGATCTACTACGCGCTCGGCCTCACGGCGGTCGTACGCGCTCGGGCTGACGCCGCTCGTTTTCGTCGTCGCCGGCATCGATCTTCGCTGCGACGACCGCTGACCTACGCGGAAGGGACGGTCCGCTTCCCGGAGGCCGGCGGCTCGGCGAGCTTCTCCCGCCACGCGTTCGACGAGGTACTGAGCTTCACGGCCGGCTGGGCGCAGATGCTCAACTACGTCATCACCGTCGCGGTCTCGGCGTTCTTCGTGCCGCACTACCTCTCGATCTTCTGGGAGCCGCTTCGCACGAACCCCTGGGACATCGTCGTCGGCGCCATCGTCATCGTCTTCCTCGTCGCGCTCAACGTCGTCGGCGTGCAGGAGGCCGCGAGGCGTCACATCTCGCTCGCGGTCATCGACTTCTCCACACAGGTGCTGCTCGTGATCATCGGCTTCGCGCTCGTCTTCAGCCCCGAGGTCGCTGGTCGACGAACGTCACTGGGGAGTTGCGCCGACGCTGGTCGAACCTCGCGATCGCGATCCCCGTCGCGATGCTCGCGTACACGGGGGTGGAGACCGTCTCGAACCTCGCGGAGGAGGCCCGCGATCCGGTCCGCACCGTCCCGAACTCGTACAAGCTCGTCGGCGGTCGCGGTCTTCGCCATCTACTTCACGCTCCCGCTCGTCGCGCTCTCGGCGCTTCCCGTCGAGAGGGTCGGCGGCGAGCTAGACGACGCTGCTCGCGCTCCCGCCCGAGGAGGGCGGCTTCGCGAACGACCCGATCCTCGGCGTGGTCGAGAACATCGGCCTCGAGGGGCTCCTGCTCGACGCGGCCGAGATCTACGTCGGCGATACTCGCCGCGACGATCCTCTTCATCGCGACGAACGCCGGCGTCATCGGCGCGTCGCGCATCACGTACGCGATGGCGAGCTACCGCCAGCTGCCGGAGGCTTTGCGGCGCCTGCATCCGCGCTTGAAGACGCCGTGGCTCTCGCTCGTGCTCTTCGCGGGGATCGTGCCGATCCTCGTGATCCTGCCCGGGCGACGTCAACTTCGTCGGAACGCTCTACTCGCTCGGCGCGACGCTCTCGTTCACGATCGCGCACGCCTCGATCGTGCGGCTGCGTTATGCAGGACGGGGCCGAAGCCGAGATCGCGTATCGCGCGAGGCCGAACCTGCGGTTTCGGCGTCGTGATCCTGGCCGGTCTTCGCCTTCGTCGGCGGGATCGCGACGGGCGTCGCGTTTCTCGTCCTCGTCGTCCAGAACCCCCTCACGCGCTGGGCGGGCTCGGCTGGATGGCGCCGGGCTCGTCGGCTACTTCGTCTACCGGCGGCGGTTCCTCGACGTGCCTCTGCGGGAGATCGAGAAGGCGCCGCCGGCGCTCGGGCCGGCGCTCGCGCTCGAGTATCGGGATCTGCTCGTGCCGGTCATCGCGGGCAGGTCGTCGGAGGCGGCGATGGACGTCGCGTGCCGCCTCGCGTCCGAGCGGCGCTCGCGGATCGTCGCGTTGAGCGTGCTCGAAGTCCCGCTGGACAGAGCGTTGACGGACAGGTTCCCGGATCTGGAGGCGGATGCGAACGACGAGCTCGACGAGGCCGTCGCGGTCGGCGACTCGTACGGTGTTCGCGTCCTCACGCGGCTCGAGCGCGCGCACGCCGCAGGACCGGCGATCGTCGCCGAGGCAGACGCCCGGAACGCCGAGATCATCGTGCTCGGGTCTCCCCGGCGGCTGCTCACGGCAAGGCAGTCGGCCGTCTTCGGGAACACGGTCGACTACGTCCTCAAGCACGCCAACTGTCGTGTCCTCGTCACGGCCGCGGGGCGCTCGTGAGGCCGTATTCCGTCACGGTGCTCGTGTTCTCGGTGCTGTTCGTCGCGATCGGAGTCGCACTGCTCGCCCGAACTGCGGCGGCCGGAGGAGGCGTCGTGGGCTACGTCCTCGGGAGTCTCTTCATCGTCCTCGGGGTAGCGCGGTTCACACTCGAGCGGAAGCGAAATTCCTGATGGCCCGCAAGCTCCGTGCGTTCGAGCGCGTTCTCGACGCGCCGTCGCTCTTCGCCGTCGCGTACGGCGAGATTGCATCGTCGCTGTACATCGCGCTCGGCATCGTCGCCGCGGTCGCGCTCGGGCTGACGCCTCTCGTCCTCCTCACGGCAGGCGCGGTCTTCGTCCTCGTCTCGCTCTCGTACGCGGAAGGCACCTCCGCGATCCCTGAGACCGGTGGCGCCGCGACGTTCGTCCGCCGGGCGTTCAACGACCTCGCGGGGTTCGCGACCGGCTGGGTGCTCTTCCTCGACTTCCTCATCGTCATGGCGCTCTCCGCGCTCTTCGCGCCGCACTACCTCGCAGCTGCATTCGGGATGGAATCGCTTCGCGAATCGCCCTGGGACACCGTCGTCGGCTGTGCGCTCGTCGCCGTCGTCGCAGGAGTGCGCATCGCACGGCGGACCCGCCTCCACCTCGGCTCGCTCGCCATCGCGCTCCTCGATCTCCTCGTTCAGGGCGTCCTCGTAGTTCTCGGGCTTGCGTTCCTGCTTTCGCCCGACGTCCTGCGCGAGGGGCTCGGCTTCGCGAGCGGCCAGGACTGGAGCGACCTCGCGTACGCGTTGCCGCTCGCGATGCTCGCGTACACGGGCCTCGAAACCGTGGCCAACCTCGCCGAGGAGGCGACCGAGCCCGGTCGCACGCTGCCGCGGTCGCTCTTCTCCGCGATCGGGCTCGTCGTGATCGTGACCGTTCTCATCGGCGCGATCGGTCTCTCCGCGTACCCGGTGTCGGGCGGGGAGACCGACCTCGGCGACGAGTGGCTCGAGGCGCCGCTCGTCGGTATCGCAGCGGCATTCGACGGGTCCTTGCCGTCCGTGCTCGTCGACGCCATCGAGGTGGCCGTCGGGATCACCGGCGTTCTGATCCTCGTCGGTGCCGTTGCGACGTCGTTCTCCGGAGTCACTCGGCTCACCTACTCGCTCGCCGAGCACGGGTCGCTGCCACGCGAGTTCACGAGACTCGAGCGTCGGGCCGTCATGTCGAGCGAGGCGGTCGGCATCGCCGCCGCAATCGCCGTCGCACTGCTGCTCCTGACCGAGCTCGCGGCGGACGGAGACCCCGTCTTCCTCGCGAGCCTCTACTCGTTCGGCGTCCTCATCGCGTTCACGGCCGCACAGCTCGCCGTGATCCGGCTACGCATGCGGGCGCCGGAGCTCGCGCGTCCGTTCCGCGCGCGGCCGAACCTGTCGATCGGCGGGCACTCGCTGCCGCTGGCGGCGCTCGTCGGAGCACCCCTGACGCTCGTGATCTGGGTGCTGGCCATGGTCACTCACCCCGGCGCGCGCTATGCGGGCCCAGCGTGGCTCCTCGCCGGGCTCGTCGTCTTCGTAGCGGTTCGCCGGACACGTCGCCGTGGCCTGCTCGAGCACATCGAACGGGTCGAGGTGCGGCCGGCGGACAAGGAGCTCGAGCGCATCCTCGTGCCGATGAAGCTCGGCGACATCGGAGAGGAGATGGTGGCCACGGCGATCGCGCTCGCGAGAGAGAGCAACGCCGAGATCGAAGCCATCACGGTGGTGCGCGTGCCGAGGCGGTTCGAGCTCGAGGGGGACCTGCCTCCGGACGTCGCGGCTCGTGTCGAGGCCTCGCTCGACGAGGCGCGCGCGCTCGGCACGGACCATGGCGTCGAGGTGCATGGGGACGTCGTGCGCGCGCGTTCCATCGGCCACGCGATCGTCGAGGAGGCGCAACGCCGAGGCTCCGATCTCATCGTCCTCGGCTCCTCGCCGCGCTGGCGGCGGCAGTCGCGCTTCTTCTCGCCGACGGTCGACTTCGTGCTCCGGAACTCTCCGTGTGAAGTCCTCGTCGTCGCGTTCCCCGACGGAGTGTTCGAGGAGTAGGCTGACTCGCCGTGAACGCGCTCGTGATCGGGTGTGGCCGGGTCGGCTCGGCAGTTGCCAAGGGCTTGGCTGCGGACGGCTGGGAAGTTACGGTCGTCGACGAGAACGAGGACGCGCTCGGTCGTCTCGGCCAGGATTGGCGTGGCGGGTTCGTCGTCGGTCACGGGATGGACGTCACGGTGCTCGAGCGAGCAGGCGTGGAGAGCGCCGACGCCGCGGTCGTCGCCACCGACGGCGACAACACGAACCTCGTGATCGGCCAGGTCCTGCAGCAGCGGTACGACGTCGAGACTGTTGTCGTTCGCGTGCTCGACCCTGCCCGCGCGAAGCTCTATGCCGATCGCGGCATGAGCATCGTTTCCCCGACGCAGATCGCGATCTCTCAGCTGCTCGAAACGGTCCGCGCCGCCACTCCGCAGCCGAGCTCTGCCTGATGTACGTCCTCGTCGCAGGCGGTGGGAAGGTCGGCTCGAACGTCACCCGTTCACTGCTCGCGCTGGGCCACGAGGTGACCATGATCGAGCAGCGCCCGGATCGGTTCGCGCGGCTGGAGGAGGAGTTCGGGCCGGTGGTGATCCGCGGGGACGCGACGGAGATCGCGGTCCTCGAGCGGGGCGGCATCGCTCGCCCTCCCGAGCTCGTGCTCGCGGTGACGGGAGACGACGAGGACAATCTCGTGATCTCCCAGATCGCGAAGGAGACGTACGGAGTTCGCAAGGCGATCGCACGCGTCAACGATCCTCGCAATCAGCAGCACTTCGACCTCCTAGGCATCACGCAGACCCTGTGCGCGACCACGAGCATCCTCGGCCTCGTCGAGCACGAGGTACCCGAGCACGGGCTCGTCCGGCTCCTCGAGCTGCAGAAGGAGGGGCTCGTCGTCGTCGAGGTGCAGGTCGAGGGCGGCTCGCCCGCGGCCGGCAAGAAGGCGGGCGGGCTGGGGCTGCCCGCGGGCTCGCGACTCATCTCCGTCTTCCGGCAGGGAAGGACCGAGCTCGTCGAGCCGTCGACCGTCGTGCGGCCGGGCGACCAGGTGCTCGCCGTCGTGCCGGCGACGCGACCGCGGAACTCCGCCGCGCGCTCATCGGCGCATCCGAAGTAGCTAGCAGGCGCCAGTAGTGGCGCGTGAGGAGCACGACCACTGGGACGATCTCGAGCCGGCCCACCCACATGAGGCCGATCATCGTGAGCTTCGAGACGTCGCCGAGCTCGGCGAACGACCCGTACGGCCCGGCGATGCCGAATCCAGGACCGACGTTCCCGAGCGTGGTTGCCGATGCGGCGAGCGAGTCGAGCGTTCCGACGTCCGACGCCGCTGATCGCCGAGTCGATGGCGATGATCGACGCGCCGACAGCCCAGAACCCGACGTAGAGGAGGACGAAGGCCGCGATGGCGCGAACGGTCCGCTCGTCGACGGGTGACCCGTTGAGCCGAATCGGCATGACGAACTCGGGGCTTACGGTCTGGTCGATCTCGCGACGGAGCACCTTGCCGAGCAGGAGGTGGCGAACGACCTTGATCGAGCCACCGCGTCGAGCCCGCCGAGCCGCCGACGAACATCAGCGCAAAGAGCGCAAGCAGGAGAAGCGGCGGCCAGAGCGCGAAGTCGGCGCTCGCCATTCCCGTCGTCGTCATGATCGAAACGGCCTGGAAGGCGGCTGTCCGGACCGCCCCCTCGCCCTCGGCGATCCCGTACCCCCACAGCATCGCCGTCAGCGCAGCCGCGGCGATCACGACGAGCGCGACGTAGAGCCGGAACTCCTCGTCGCGTACAAGCACGCGCGGCCGCCGGCGCACGAGTGCTCGATACATGAGCGCGAAGTTCGCGCCCGCGATTGCCATGAACACGACGAAGATCCACTGCGCCTCCGCCGAGAAGGCCGCGGCCGACGTTGGCTGCGTCGAGAAGCCGCCGGTGGGCATGGTCGAGAACGCGTGCGCGAGCGCCTCGTACGGCGTCATCAGGTCGTCGATGCCGACGCACCCAGAGCGACGCGAGCAGCAGCGCCTGGATCGCCGTGAGCCCGACGTACAGGACCCAGAGCTTGCGGGCGGTCGAGCGGATGCGCTCCCCCAGCGCCGCGATCTCGGGGCCGGGCAGCTCCGACTCCATGAGCTGGCGCCCGCCCACCCGAAGTCGCGGGAGGACGGCGATCGCGAGCACGATGATCCCCATCCCCCCGAGCCACTGCGTGAACTGGCGCCAGATCCCGAGCGAGCGGTTGATCTCGTCGTAGTCCGTGACGACGCTCGCTCCCGTCGTCGTGAAGCCCGACATGCCCTCGAAGTACGCGTCGAGCGGGTGTGACAGCTGGTCCCCGCCCTCGAAGAGGTAGGGGATGGCCGCGAATGCCGCCGCGAGCAGCCCACGTGAGCGCCACGACGAGGAAGCCCTCGCGGATGCCGACGCGGCCCGCGGCGTCTGCGGTCACGCGCTCGAGCAGATATCCGAGTCCACTCGTGGCAGCTCCCGCGACGATGAACGGGATGACCGGCTCCCCGTACCCGAGCGCGAAGCGGAATCGGGAAGAGCGCTGCGACCCCGAGATACTTCCCGAGGATCCCCACGAGGTTGAGGACAGCTGGCACGTCGATCGCCAGCCGCCGAGGGCGGCCGATCCGCGCGGCCGTCGGGGTCAACTCACAGCGCCTCGACGACCCACGGCGCGTTCGCGGCCTCGGTGAAGATGATCACCCGATCGCCAGCCTGGAGGACGTCGTCGCCGTGGGGGAAGATCGCGTCGCCATTGCGGACGATCGCTCCGATGATCGAGTTCCGTACGGGCATGTCGCGGAACGCCATCCCGATGTACTTGCTGGACTCCCTCGTCGTCACGTCCAGCACCTCGTAGCGGTTCCCTTCGAGCATCGCCACCTGCTGCGTCCGCGGATCGTGCGCGAAGCGGACGATCTCCTCCGCCGTGACCGCGCGCGGGTTGATCGACACGTCGATCCCGGCCTGGTCGAACGCGCTCACGGACACGGGCTCGTGCGCGATGGCGACCGTGAACGGGATCCCGTGCACGCGCGCGAGCGTCGCCGCATACTGGTTCTTCGCGTCGTCGCGCATCGCGAAGATCCCGGCCTGCGCCTGCCCGATGCGCTCGCGCTCGAGGAAGTCCGGGTCGAGGCCCGTTGCGTTGAACACGCGCGCCTTCGGAAGCGCCTCGGCTGCTCGAAGAGCCTGCTCCGCGAGAGGCATCGATCAGCCGCACGTTGATGCCCTGCGAGAGGAGTACGCGGGCGATCGCCGTACCGACGCGGCCCGCGCCGTAGATGACCACGTCCAGCACGTCCCCGCCCGCGGGCCAGAGTAGGGCACTCCAGGCCTTGATCGCTCGCGGGGAGCCGATCACGACGATCCGGTCGCCACGGCGGATGTCGTGGCCGCCTCCGGGGAGGATCGTCTCGTCCGCACGGATGATCGCCGCGACCTTCGAGTCCTCTGGCATCGGTGCGTCGCGGAGCGGAACGCCGACGACGTCGGCGGACGCGTCCTCGTCGACGTCGAACTCGCCCACCTGCACCTGCCCATCGGCGAATACGTCGGTCTGCCGGGCGGCAGGGACGCCGAGGATGCGGCTGATCGCGTATGCGGTCTCGAGCTCGGACGAGACCACGAAGTCCACGTCGAGCTGGCCCTCACGCCACAGCTCGACGTACTCGATGCTCGAGGTGCGGATGACCGTGGTCGCGCTCTCCGCCTCGCGCCGCGCGAACATTCCCGCGACGATGTTCACCTCGTCTCGGGACGTGCATGCGATAACGAGGTCGACGTCGCTCACGCCCGCAGCCGC
This sequence comes from uncultured Gaiellaceae bacterium, assembly GCA_963723695.1. GTDB lineage: Bacteria > Actinomycetota > Thermoleophilia > Gaiellales > Gaiellaceae > GMQP-bins7. The sequence goes on from CAVRRU010000009.1 coordinate 184,811, forward strand.
GAGGTCCTTGCGGCTCGTGCCGTCTCCCTCGAACACCGCGACGTCGAAGCGCGCGGCGAGAGCCGTCAGGCGCGAGGCCTCCGTGTCGAGCACGGTGATCTCGTGATCCTCGTGCAAGCGCCTCCACGACGGTCGAGCCCACCTGGCCAGCGCCGATGAGGAAGACCCGCACGAGTGCGTAGCGTACTTCCGCTCACGGCCCTCTTACACTCGTCGGCTACCGTGCGCGCCATGCGGCTCGTCCCGCTCGCCGCGGCAGCTCTCTCCGTCGTCGTGCTCGCCACCGCCTCTGGCTCGGCGCTCGGGGCCGAGCAGGCGTTTCGCAAGGTCGTCTTCGCGCGGGGATTCGACACGCCCGTGCTGCTCACGCATGCGCCAGGCGAGCCGCGCACCTACTACGTCGTCGAACAGCCGGGACGTGTGATTCGCGTTCGCGCCGGACGGCGAACCGTCTTCCTGGACATCGTCGACCGGGTCGCGTACGGCGGTGAGCAGGGGCTCCTCGGCCTGGCGTTCGACCCGGGTTACGCGCGGAACCGCTTCTTCTACGTCGCGTACACATCCGTCTCGGGCCGCAACACGGTGGTGCGATACCGCTCCAACGGCGCGAAGGCGGTCACCCCGAGCCGCAAAATACTGCTCGCCGTCCCCGATCCCTACGGGAACCACAACGGCGGCCATCTCGTTTTTGGCCCGGACGGCCTCCTGTACACGACGATCGGCGACGGGGGAGCAGGAGGCGACCCCGAGGACCGGGCGCAGGACATGCAGTCCCAGTTCGGGAAGCTCCTGACCCTCGATCCCGCGCGACCCGCCGCGGGCTGGACGATTGCGGCGCTCGGCCTCCGGAACGCGTGGCGGTTCTCCTTCGATCGCGCGACGGGCGATCTGTACATCGCCGACGTCGGCCAGGGGGACATCGAAGAGGTGAGCTTCACGCCAAGGCAGAGCCCTGGGCTCGAGAACTACGGCTGGGATCTGTACGAGGGGTCGGAGCGCTTCGAGGAGGGCAATGCGGGGCCGGGCAAGCTCGTGTTTCCCGTCGCGGAGTACAACCACGGCCGGGGTTGCAGCATCACGGGCGGCTTCGTGTATCGCGGCCCCACGCGCACCTCTGAGCGCGGCCGCTACATCTACGGCGACTACTGCAGCGGGATCGTCTGGAGCTTCCGGATCTCGGAAGGCGCTGCGACCGGCCTGCGCGTGGAGCCGTTCAGAGTCGACAGCCTCAGCTCCTTCGGCGAGAACTCGGCAGGCGAGATCTTCGCCGTGTCCCAGGACGGGACGATCTACCGCGTGACCTGAGGCGCTAGCTCGCGCGCCGCCGGACGCGCGGCGGCGCGTGGCCGAGCGCGGCGTACGCGAGGGTGTTCAGCGACTCGTGCAGGTCGCGCAGCTCCCGCGCGACGAGGGTGAAGCCCTCCTGCCGCTCCACCGTGCGGTTGAGGCGCTCGAGCTCCCCAGCGATCCTGTCGAGCCGCTCGAGCAGCGCGTCGAGCTGGCGGTCTGCGACGTCGTGCTTCTCCACGGGTCTGATTCTAAGGACGACTCAGGAGGGCGTCGCGCGAACGGACGATCTCCGCTTCGTCGCCGAGCGTGGCCGAGCAGCCGCTCGAGCGCGTGGGCGCCGGACTCCAGCACCGAGACGCGGCGTGTCGCACCGAGCTGCGCGAGCGCGACTCGCGCGAGCTCCTCGGGCGCGTCCGTGAAGACCCCGATGGCGATTCCTCTGGAGGCGAGTGACTGCAGCGCGGCACTCGTCGCCGCGTCGCGGCGGAGGTACGCCGGAGCGTGATCCTCCGCGAAGCGCTCGAGGAGCACTCGCCAGTTTCCGGCGCCTGCGCGATCCAGCACCTCTGCTGCTTGTCCGCGGTCGGCGGGCAGCGACTCGGGATCGATCTCGAGGACTGCGCGCGCGGACTCGAGCCAGGCTGCCCACAGGGGCCGCGTGTCTCCGATTGCATCCAGGTCGACGGCAAGCGCCTTCGAGTCCGTCATGCGAGCCGGCGCGTTCGTATCGACTGCCAGAGCAGAACGCCCACCGCGACGCCGGCGGCATCGATCGCGACGTCGATCGGCGACCCGAGGCGGCCCGGGACGAAGCTCTGATGAACCTCATCGGAGATCGCGTAGAGCACTCCGATTGCGAACGCGGATCCGGCCTTGCCCGTTGCGCGAAGAAGCAGCGCTCCGAGCAGCGCGAACTCGGCGGCATGGGCGATCTTGCGCAGCACGAGATCCCAGCCGCCGAGGCCAGTGCCGAGGTCCGGAACGGACGAGAACGCGAAGATGACGGCCGCCCACGCGAGCACGGGAAGCCAGGCGCGGACGATGTGACCGGGCACCGTCCGATGATAGGCTCGGCCCGAAACCAGGAGCACGGTGAGGGAACCCGGTGCGAATCCGGGACGGTCCCGCCGCTGTGAGGGGAGATGCTCCCCCGCCACGAAGCCACTGGCGCGAGCCGGGAAGGCGGCGGAGGAGGGAGCCCCGAGTCAGAAGACCTGTCGCGCTCCTCACATCCAGAACCCCTCGAGGAAGGGAGGCTTCAGGTGCTTCGCTCGTTCTTTCTTCTCGCCGCAACGGCGCTCGTTGCGCTCGCCGTCGCCGTGGCAGGCGCGTCCGGTGGCGCTTCGGCACCGTCGGCGTTCCCCGTCACCGTCGTCGCGTCCAACGGCAAGGTGACCGTCGCGAAGAAGCCGGCTCGCATCGTCTCGCTCTCACCGACTGCGACGGAGACGTTCTTCGCGATCGGCGCCGGCTCCTTGGTTGTCGCCGTCGACGATCAGTCCGACTTCCCGAAGAGCGCGCCCTCCACGTCGCTGTCGGGATTCACTCCAAACGTCGAGGCCATCGCCGGCTACCGCCCCGACCTCGTGGTCATCGCCTACGACCCGAAGGGTCTCTCGGGCGCCCTGCAACGCCTCGGTATCACCGTGCTCCACCAGGACGGCGCCAAGAGCTTCAAGGGCGCGTACCAGCAGATTCGGCAGCTCGGACTGGTCACCGGCCGTGAAGCGGCCGCGACCAGGCTCGTCACTGGAATGAAGGCGAAGATCGGCGCGATCGTGCGCAGGGCACGAAGCGCCGGAGGCGATCTGTCCGTGTACCACGAGCTGACGCCGGACCTCTACTCGGCGTCCTCGAAGACGTTCGTCGGCCAGGTGTACTCGGCGCTTGGACTCCGAAATGTCGCCGATCAGGCTGCCGACCCGTTCGGCACCGGCTATCCGCAGCTCTCCGCCGAATACGTCGTGTCGGCGAGCCCGGACCTGATCGTGCTCGCGGATACCGTGTGCTGCGGCGAGAAGCCCTCGACGGTTGCCGCTCGTCCCGGCTGGGATCGGATCAACGCGGTCCGTACCGGCTCGATCGTGCGGATTCACGACTCGATCGCGTCGCGCTGGGGGCCTCGGCTCGTGAACTTCTTCCGGGCCATGTCCGTCGCACTGGCACGATTGCGCCGGTAGGGCATGTGACCGTCGTCGCGGAGCACGCCTCCGACGTCCGGGCCCGTGGCCTGACGCCGTTGTGGGCGTGCTCCGCGGTCGCCTTTCTCGTCGCCTCTCTCGCGGTCGGCGTCCTCGCCGGGCCGATCGACCTCGGTGTCCAGGCAGTGTTCGAATCCGCGGCGGCCAAGCTGCACGTTCCCGGCTTCTCGTCCTCGCTCTCGCCGACCGAGGAGGCGATCCTGTGGGAGATCCGCGTCCCTCGGGTGATCCTGGCCGCGCTCGTCGGTGCGATGCTGGCGCTCGCGGGGGCCACGTACCAGGGCGTGTTTCGGAATCCGCTCGCCGATCCATACCTGCTCGGTGTCGCCGCCGGGGCCGGGCTGGGCGCGACCATCGCGATCGCGTACATGCCTGACGGCCTCCGCGGCCAGCGCCTGCTCCCGGTGGCGGCGTTCGTCGGCGGTGCGATCGCGGTGATGCTCACGTACGCCGTCGGCCGATCGGCGCGTCGCGAACGAGACGCTGCCACCCTCGTGCTCGCCGGTGTCACGGTGACGACGTTCTTCACGGCCTGGCAGACGTTCGTCCAGCAGCAGAACTCCGAGACGCTCCAGGAGGTCTACTCGTGGATCCTCGGGAACATCCCGAGCACGGGGTGGACCGACGTCGTGCTGATCCTGCCGTATGTCGCGGTCGCCACCGTCGTGGTCATCGCTCTGCGACGCGTCGTCGACGTGCTCAACCTCGGCGACGACGAGGCAGCGAGCCTTGGGGTGGACGTGCGCCGGGTCAGGCTCGCGCTCGTTGCAGCAGCGACGCTCGGAACCGCCGCGGCCGTCGCGGTGACCGGGCTCATCGGCTTCGTCGGGATCATCGTGCCGCACGCGATCCGTCTGCTGACCGGCGTCGGCTACCGCGCACTGCTACCGCTGTCCGTCATCATCGGCGCGGGCTTCCTCGTCCTCGCGGACGTGATCGCGCGCACCGCGCTCGCGCCCGCCGAGATCCCACTCGGCGTCGTCACAGCCTTCTTCGGTGCGCCGTTCTTCGCTCTCGTGCTCCGAACGACCCGCGGTGGCGCGGCGTGATCGCCCTCCGCAAGGTCACCGTGGAGCTGGGCGGGCGACCCGTCGTCGACGGCGTCGACACCGAGATCGCGAGTGGCGAATGGCTCGCGCTGATCGGACCGAACGGCGCCGGAAAGACCACGCTCCTGCGGGCGATCGCGCGGCTCGTCCCGTTCGCCGGTGACATCGTCCTCGACTCGCGGCCGCTCGCCAGGCTGTCTCGCTCGGCGCTCGGGCGCCTTGTCGCCGTCGTGCCGCAGGAGCCTTCGACGCCGCCGTGGATGACCGTTGCCGAGTACGTGCTGCTGGGCCGGACGCCACACCTCGGCCCGCTCGCGAAAGAGGGCGTACGGGATCGGGAGGCGGCAGCGCGGTCTCTCGCACGCCTCGACCTGCTTCCCTTTGCCCAGCGACGGCTCGGAACGCTCTCCGGTGGGGAGAAGCAGCGCGTCGTGGTGGCCCGCGCACTCGCCCAGGAAGCGCCTATCGTCCTTCTCGACGAGCCGACGGCGGCACTCGACATCGGCCACCAACAACAGGCGCTCGAGCTTCTCGACTCGCTTCGCGAGGAGTCCGGCCTGACGCTCGTCGCGGCGATGCACGACCTCACCCTCGCCTCGCAATATGCCGACCGCATGCTGCTGCTCGACGGTGGGCGTGTCGCAGCGGACGGGATTCCGCGTGACGTCCTCACAGAGGAGGCGATCGCCAGACACTACGGCGCGTCGACCCGGGTAGTGAGCGTGGACGGCACGCTTGCGATCGTCCCGTCGCGGTCCGCAGAGCGGCCCTGAAACCGGCCGTGGGCGCGCTCTCGGTTCAGGGTGTCTCGAGCTTCTCGGGCAAGAGCGTTCTCGTCACCGCGCTGGCTCGCGCCTTTCGGCGCCGCGGCGTGCGGGTGGCGCCGTTCAAAGCACAAAACATGTCCAACAACGCCCGTGTCGTCCGCGGCGGCGAGATCGGCGTCGCGCAGTATCTTCAAGCGCTCGCAGCCAGGGTCGAGCCGGACGTGCGCATGAACCCGATTCTCGTCAAGCCGGAGGGTGACGATCGCAGCCAAGTCGTTCTGCTCGGCCGAGTCGATCAGGAGCTGAGCCGTCGATCATGGCGGCGGCGCGCACCGTCACTCTGGCCGGTTGCGTCCGACGCTCTCGATCAGCTGCTTGCCGAGTATGACCTCGTCCTGCTCGAAGGGGCCGGGAGCCCGGCGGAGACGAATCTCAGGTCGACGGATCTGTCGAACATGCGCGCGGCACGTGCTGCCGAAGCGCCAGTGATCCTCGTCGCCGACATCGACAGGGGAGGAGCCTTTGCTCACCTCTACGGAACGTGGGCGCTCGTGGACGAGGAAGACCGCCGGCTTCTCCGCGGGTTCGTGCTGAACAAGTTCCGTGGAAGCGAGCGCCTTCTTGCTCCGGCTCCGGACGACCTCGAACGAGCGACCGGGATGATGCAGCTCGGCGTGCTCCCATTCGTCGACCACGGCCTTCCGGACGAAGACGGCGCCGCGGCACCTCCCGCGCGCGTAGACGGGGGCGTTCGCATCGCCGCGCTGCGCTACCCGACAGCATCCAACCTCGACGAGCTCAAGCCGCTCGAGCAGGTGGCCGACCTCGTCTGGGCTCGGCGCGCCGAGGACATCGAAGGCGCCGATCTCGTGATTCTGCCCGGATCGAAGCACGTCGCAGCCGATCTCAGCTGGCTTCGCAGCCACGAGCTCGACCAGGCGGTTCGAGCCGCTGCGAGTCGTGGCACACGCGTCCTGGGCATCTGCGGCGGGATGCAGATGCTGGGCCGTGAGATCGTCGATGCGGCGGGCGTGGACGGAGACGCGGTCGGTCTGGGACTCCTTCCCGTGACGACGACGTTCGAGAACGCGAAGCAGGTCGGAGTGGTCGACGTGTCGTTCCGGCGCATGCCACCGCGCTGGGACGTTCTGTCCGGATTGAGCTTCCGCGGCTACGAGATCCGGCACGGAGTCACGAAAGCTGCAGAGAGCAGCACCGAGGTCATCGTCGGCGGGCGTGGGTTTGCCCATGGGTCCGTGCTCGGGCTCACCGTCCATGGTGCGTTCGAGCATCCCGAGGTCGTCGTCGCGTTGTTCGGACGGAAGCCGTCGCGGCCGCTGGAGAGCGTCTTCGAGGAGCTCGCCGATCTCGTCGAGGAGCGACTCGACATGGACGAGATCGCCCGGCTTGCCGAGGTCTGAGATCCGAATACCTAGGCTGCGCTGGTAGCGATCTAGAGACTGTGCGCGATCGGGTGGCGCGGCTCGTAGACGAGGATCTCGCCCGCTCCCGGGAGCTCGAGGTTCGTCCCGAGCCCGAAGCCCATGTCCTCGACAGGACTGGTGAAGCGCGCGCCCTTCGCCTCGAGCTCGGCGACCGTAGCGGTGATGTCGTCGCACATGAGCGAGATCGAGTGGTGTCGCGGGTGTGAGTACTCCTTGCCCTCCCAGTTGTATGAGGTGGGATGGACGCCGAGCTCGCTCGGGCCGGTCTTGAAGATGAGCCAGCCGGGCGCCGACTCGGGATGATCGAGGTACGGCCAGCCCAGGACGTCGCGGAAGAACTCCCGCGTCGCCACCGGGTCGTCCGAGTAGATCAGAGTGTGCATAGCCTCGATCACTTCTGAGCGATCGTAGGCGACGGCTAGCATCGGCGCGTGGCCGTCGCGACCCCCGAGAGCTACCTCGCAGACCTGAACGAGGCGCAACGCGAGGCCGTGCTGGCGACGGAGGGTCCGCTTCTCGTCGTCGCCGGCGCAGGCTCGGGCAAGACGCGTGTCCTCACGTATCGCGTCGCGCACCTCATCCGCGCCTGCGGCGTGAAGCCGAACGAGATTCTCGCGATCACGTTCACGAACAAGGCGGCGGGAGAGATGCGCGAGCGGCTCGAGCGGATGCTCGGGCAGACGGCGCGCGCGATATGGATCCTCACCTTCCATGCCGCCTGCGGCCGCATGCTGCGCCGCGAAGCGCAGCGGCTGGGCTACACGTCGAGCTTCACGATCTACGACGACCAGGACCAGGTGCGGCTCGTGAAGGCATGCCTCGAGGAGCTCGGCAAGGACACGAAGCGGTTCTCGCCGCGGGGCATCCACTCGCAGATCTCACGGATGAAGAACGAGCTCGTCACGCCGGACGAATACCTCGGACGGGTCGCCTCCTTCTGGGACCAAACGGTCGCCGAGACGTACGACCTGTACCAGCGCCGGCTGCACGCGTCGAATGCCGTCGACTTCGACGACCTCCTCATGCTCACCGTGCAGGTCTTCGAGCGCTTCCCGGAGGCGCTCGAGCGCTGGCGAAAGACGTTCCGCTACGTCCTCGTCGACGAGTACCAGGACACGAACCATTCGCAGTACCGGCTTCTCCAACTCCTCGGCGGCGAGCACGGGAACGTGTGCGCGGTGGGAGACCCGGACCAGAGCATCTACGCCTTCCGCGGCGCCGACATTCGAAACATCATGGAATTCGAGCGCGACTTCCCGGGGACGCAGGTCATCGCACTGGAGCAGAACTACCGCTCGACGAACAGCATCCTTCGCGGCGCCAACTCGCTGATCGAGCAGAATCGCGAGCGCAAGCCGAAGCGCCTCTTCTCCGACCTGGGCGAGGGCGATCCGGTCCGCGTGATCGAGGTCGAGGACGAGCACGCAGAGGCGAGGTTCGTCGCCGCAGAGATCGCGTCCCTCATCGGAGGTGGCGACTCCGCGAGCGAGATCGCGGTCTTCTACCGCATGAACGCGCAGTCGCGCGTGCTCGAGGACGTGCTCGTGCGGCAGGACGTGCCGTACCAGGTCATCGGCGGGCCGCGCTTCTACGAGCGGGCCGAGATCCGCGACGCGACGGCGTACCTGAGCGTGCTCGTGAATCCCCAGGACGCCACGTCGCTCCTCCGCATCGCCAACCGGCCGCGCCGCGGCATCGGCGACACGTCGATCCAGCGGCTCGTCACGCACGCCGAGGCCAGCGGCCGCACGCTGTTCCAGGCGATGGCGGATCCCGAGGCTGCGGGGGTCACCGCCGCCTCGTGCCGGGCCATTCGCTCATTCCACTCGACGATGGAGTCGCTCATGGCGCTCTCGCAGGAGCTGCCCGTGGACGAGCTCCTCGAGCGCGTGCTCGAGAAGACGGGGACGCTGGACGCACTCGAAGCGGAGCGGACGATCGAGGCGCGTGGCCGGATCGAGAACCTCCAGGAGCTCGTAGGTGTTGCGCGCGAGCACCGCCAGCAGGCCGAGGAGCCGTCGCTCGCCGGCTTCCTCCAGGACATCTCGCTCGTCTCCGACCAGGACACGATCCGCGATGAGCGCGGCCTCGTGACCCTCATGACGCTGCACAACGCGAAGGGTCTCGAGTTCCGCGCGGTCTTCATGATCGGGATGGAGGAGGGCATCTTCCCCCACGCGCGCTCGATCGAGGAGCAGGGGGTCGAGGAGGAGCGCCGCCTCTGCTACGTGGGAATGACGCGCGCGATGGAGCGCCTGACGCTCACGCACACGCTCGCGCGCTCCCTCTTCGGGCGGCGGGAGTACAACCTCGCCTCGCGCTTCCTCGACGAGCTTCCGTCCGAGGTCGAGCGCGACCGCCTGCGCCCGGCGTCGTGGAGCGGCTACGGCTCGCCGGCGGCGGCCGTGATCGAGCCGCGTCCCGGCATCGCGCTTTCGACCGGCGATGCTGTCCGGCACGGCTCGCTCGGGGAGGGCATCGTCACCGGGATGGAACCGGGCGGAGTCGTTACGGTGCGCTTCGCGCAGGACGGGACGGAACGCAGGCTGATGGTCGAGTACGCACCGCTGGAGAAGATCGCATGAGCTTCTCCGTCAGGCCGTGCAAGAACCTCGGGGAGTTCGGACAGGCGGTCTTCGCGATCGGGCAGTACTTCGGCATGGAGCCGACCGATGAGCGGATGGAGCGCTTCTCGAAGAACCTGCCGATCGAGCGGATGCACGCGGCCCGAGAGGACGGCGTGATCGTCGGCGGCGCGGGTGCGTTTCCGTTCGAGCTGACAGTGCCCGGTGGCGCTGGGGTGCCCACGGCCGGAGTGACGGTAGTCGGGACGTTCCCGACCCATCGGCGGCGAGGCGTGCTCCGTTCGATGATGCGCGTCCAGCTCGATGACGTGCACGAGCGCGGGGAGCCGCTCGCCCTCCTGTGGGCGTCTGAGGACACGATCTACGAGCGCTTCGGTTACGGGATGGCATCGGCCGTGGGCGAGGTCTCGATCCCGAAGGAGTATTCGGCCTTCGCGCGCCCGCTCGAGCATGAAGCGAGGACACGGATCGTCGACGCGCAGGAAGCGCTCACGCTGTTCCCGCGCGTGTGGGACAAGGTTCGCCGCTACACGCCCGGCATGTACGCGCGCTCGCGGAACTGGTGGGAGCTCCGCATCCTCTTCGAGCCGCCCGGCGGCGGCGAGGAGGGGCCGAAGCGCTTCGTCGTCGTCGAGAAGGACGGTCGCCCAGAGGGGTATGCGGTCTACCGGCACAAGCCGAAGTGGGAGGAGGGAGTCTCGAATTCGGAGCTCCAGGTCGTCGAAGCCGTCGCGCTCGACGGCCGGCCCACGGCCGAGCTCTGGCGCTACCTTCTCGACATCGACTGGTCGGCGAAGACGACCGCCCATCTTCTCCCCACCGACCATCCGCTCTGGTGGCTGCTCGCAAGTCCGCGGCGCTTGCGGCTGCGGATCGGCGACGGCCTGTGGGTGCGCCTCGTCGACGTCGGCGAGGCTCTTTCTGCGCGGAGCTACGCGACTGACGGCGCCGTCGTCTTCGACGTGATCGACGAGTTCTGCCCGTGGAACGCGGGACGCTGGCGGCTTGCGGGCGGTCGGGCGAAGCGGACGACATCCGCATCGCAGATCCGGTGCGACGTCAGCGCGCTCGGCTCGGTGTACCTCGGTGGCTTCACCTTCTCGCAGCTCGCGCGCAGTGGCCGGATCGCGGAGCTCCGCCGCGGTGCGGCGGCTCGCGCGGACGCCATGTTCGCGACCGAGCGCGCCCCGTGGTGTCCGGAGATCTTCTGAGAGCAGCCGCTATCATCGGCCCTTCCGGGGCGGTTAGCTCAGTTGGGAGAGCACCAGCTCGACAAGCTGGGGGTCACTGGTTCGAGCCCAGTACCGCCCA
>CAVRRU010000010.1:0-301860 GCA_963723695.1 uncultured Gaiellaceae bacterium
GTCGAGCCGGGCCGCACCCCCGATCGCGACCGGGAGCCGCGGCCACGAGTCCGAGCGCGGGAGGTGGAGTGCGGAGTCATGCATAGCGGAGCGCCTCTCCAGGCTTGAAGCGGACCGCCCGCCGGAGCGGGATCCGCATGATCGCAGCGCGAGCACGACCGTTCCGACGAGCGCGATCAGGACGTTCAGCGGCGGGAAGGTGAAGGTGAACTCGATCTTCACGACCTCGAGGAGCAGCCAGTTGAGGAGCCGCGCGAGCGCGTAGCCGACTGGGATGCCGAGCAGCCAGCCGACGAGCGAGACAACCAGGCCTTCGGCGGCGAAGATCCGCCGGATGTCGCGGGCGCGCGCGCCGATGCAGCGGAGCACGCCGATTTCCCGCGTCCGCTCGAGCACGTTCATCGTGATCGCGTTGACGAGCCCGACCATGCTGATCGCGACGATCAGGAAGCCGAGGATGCCGATGGCCGTGCTGATCTGACGGTTCGCGTCGACGTTGCGTGCCTGGTCGACGTATCGGATGTTCGTGCCGATCGAGTAGCCCGGCCGCGGCGAGGCGATCCTCGAGTGCGGTGGTCGTCCGGTCGATCAGGCCGTGGTCGGGCGAGCGCGTGCGGACCCAGTAGGCGTTGACCGTGTCGGGGCTGTCGAGGATCGCCCGGAGGGTCGAGAGCGGCGTCAGGAAGAGGAAGCCGTTCTGCATCTGCGTCCCGGTCATGCCGACGATGCGAAGCTGCGCCGGGCCGGATGCGGTCCGGATCGGGACCGTGTCTCCGACGTTCGCGCCGAGCGCCCTCGCGATGTTTTTCGCGATCACGGTGACCGGCGCGCCGGCCGCCTCCTCGCGGGCGGTGAACCATCGCCCCGCGACGACCTTCTGGTCGAACATCGGCTGCGGCGGGAGACCCCAGACGGACGGCGTCCTTGCCGTCTGCCTTCACCGTGTTCATGAGCACCGGCTGCGCCGACCGCGACGCCGGGGGTCGTGCGGATCAGTCGCTCGGCCTCAGCGTCGAGCTGCTTCCCTACGACCGTGTTGAGGTCGAGGTCGTAATGGAGCTGGTTCCAGGCGGCCTCGGTCGTGGAGGTGACGCTGTTCATCAGCGCGAGCACGCCGACGAGCGTCCCCACGGCGAGCGCGATCTGGACGACGGTCGCGATCGTGCGACGTGTGCGGCGCGTGACGCTGCGGACGCCGATCTGCGCCGTGCGCGGCAGGAAGGTGAGTCGGCGCAGGAGCCGGTCGAGCGATGCGCACGCCGCCCTCGAGCGCCGGCACCTCCTCGAGCGCTTCCCGCACCGGCACGCGCGTGCCGCGGCGGATCGCGGGCAGCGCCATGAGCGGCGGTCCGACCATCCCGAGCACGAGGCTGCGACGACGCACAGGCGCGCTGACCGACCAGCCGGGCGAGATGGCGAAGAAGGTCGATCCGAAGAACCGCACGATCAGGTTCGCGATCACGACTCCGAGGACCGACTCCGAGCACGGCGCCGATTGCTCCGAGCAGGAGCGCCGTGCGGAGGTAGACGCGGCGGATCTGTCGGCGCGTGCCGCCGATCGCCTTCATCATCCCGATCTCCCGGCGCTGCTCGCCGATCAGCGTGCCCATCGTGTTCGCGACGAGCACGCCCGCCGCCAGCAGGGCGAGGACCGTGAACACGTTCATCAGCGAGGCGAGCTGCTCGAACAGCTCCTTGCCCGGGTATGAGCCGGGCTCGCGGATGGTCGGCAGGTCGGAGAAGCGCGTGAAGGACGTCTCTGCGCGCAGGTAGCCGCGCACGTCGTCGGCCGTTCGGTTCGCGGCCGCCGTGGACGTGTCGGCGAGCCGGAAGGCGAGCATGCTGTATCCCGGCTCGCCGGCGACGAGCGCCGCCGTCTCGGGCGTCGCGTAGAGGACGACGAAGTCGCCGTTGACGCCGAGTTGGCTCCACTCGAGGTTCCGGCCGACGCCGCTGACGCGCAGTGTGTGGATGCGGTCGCCGACACCGACGACGCGGACCGTGTCCCCGATCGCGCCGTCGTAAGCGCCCGCCGCTCGAGTTCTGGACGTCCGTCAGGACGGTCCCCGCACCCGGCGCCGTCCCCGACGTGATCGTGACGCGGTCGACCGGCTGGCGGGCGTAGTCGGGACGCCGACGACGATCGCCTTCTGTCGTCGCTCGCCGATCCAAACCCGCGTCTGGACGACGCTCAGCGCCTGCACGCCCGTGACGTTCGGCAGCCGGCCGAAGCTCGGCGAGCTGCGCCGGCGTCACGACGAGCGGCTTCGTCTGCAGAGTCAGGTCGGCGAGGCGGCTCGCCCGGCACTTCGTCCTGCATTGCTCGGTCCATCAGCGGCGAGGCGGCGAAGATGCCGATGCTCGCGACTGCGATCGCGAGCGTGAGCACGGCGAAGACTGCGCGGGCCTTGCGCCGGGTCAGGTCGGTGAGCGACTTCTTGAGGAGCGTGGAAGCCATCTCTGCCGCCTCCTCACTCGCCGACGACGAGGCCGTCGCGGATCGTCACCACGCGGCCGGCGCGCGCCGCCAGCTCCAGATCGTGGGTCACGTAGAGGACGGTCTTGCCCTCGGCGTTCAGGCGCTGCAGCAGCTCGAACATCTCGGCCGCCGTCTGCGTGTCGAGGTTGCCGGTCGGCTCGTCGCCGATGATCAGCTTCGGGTCGGACGCGAGCGCGCGTGCGATCGCGACCCGCTGCTGCTCGCCGCCCGAGAGCTCGGCCGGCAGATGGTCGAGCTTGTCGCCGAGCCCGACGAGGCTCGAGGTTGTGCTTGGCCCGTTCGAGCCGCTCTCGCTTCGAGCCCTTGCGGGCGAAGTCGAGCGGCAGCATGGCGTTCTCGAGCGCGGTCAGCGTCGGCAAGAGCTGGAAGAACTGGAAGACGATGCCGACGTTCCGGCCGCGCCAGACCGCGAGCTGCTCCTCGCTCGAGCTCGTCGATCTGCTGGCCGTCGACCGACACCGAGCCCGCCGTCGGACGGTCGATGCCGGTGATCATGTTCATGATCGTCGTCTTGCCGCTCCCCGACGGGCCGACGACGGCGACCATCTCGCCGGCGTCGATCGTGAGGTCGACGCCGCGAAGCGCCGGGTACTCGAGCTTCCCCGTCCGGTAGATCTTCACGACCGACTCGAGCTCGATCAGGGGCTCGCGGGTCGCACGCTCGACGGGGGTCTCGAGGATGAGCGTTGCTGTCATCTCGATCACCTCCTCCGCGCAGCCGGCTGGCCGCACGTCTGCGGACCACTGTGTCGCTGCCTCGATCGCGCGCCATCCGGGTAAGCACGGTCACGCAGGTGCGAACTACGCACTCGCCTGAGCGCCGCGTCGGATTGCCGGCCGAGACCGATCTGGACCACCTGTTCGCTCAGATCGCCCGCGCGTCCGCCAAGTAGACCCCGCGTCGCGGGTGTAGCACACACTCCGAAATCCCAAGATTTGATGTACGGGCTGCCGCGGGTCTAGCGTCGAATGTTCAAAATGGAAGGCGCCGGCAGAGTCCCGCGGGCGCCCGACGACCGCTTTCCGTCAATCGATAGTTAGCGGCACCGCGCGGATTTGCCCGCGAATCTCGCCGCCTGAATTCTTCGCGGTATGGACGTTCACGTACGCGCGCCCCGCCGCGAGCGCGACCAGTGCGGCAGCCGTGACGTTGGCGGTTCCCCGCTGCCCGTTTCGGCACGGGCCGCACAGCAGCACCGCTACTGGCCCAGCTCGCCCGACCCGCCCGATGTGGATGTGCGCCGCACCCGCTGCACCCGTGAGCCTCGAGAATCTCAGGCGCCAGGCAATTGTTCCGCCGGTCCCGAGCTTCGCGATCGTGGCGTTGAAGCTCCCCGTCGCGCGGCGGACGTTGCCTTTGGGCTTCGGCACCTCCTGTCGCGACGTGAGGTTCGTTGCGATGGCCGCCGTCGTTGCGAGCTGGCCGCGAATCTCGCCCGGACCGTTCGTCGCCGTATGGACGTTGACGTAGGCGGTCCCACCTTCGATTGCGTCCAGCACAGCGTCCGTGAGGTTGCCTGTGCCGCTGAGCGGGCTCTGGCACGGTCCGCATAGCGCCAGCACCACCGGTCCAGGCGACCCAGGTGCGCCTGTATGGATGTGAGCGGCACCGGCGTTGCCTGTGAGGCCGGTGAAAGCAAGTTGCCATGAGATCGACGCGCCGCCCGAGTCTGACTTCGTAATGCTGGCGGCGAACGTTCCGCGCGCATTAGCCACGTCGCCGGACGGCGCCGGTACCTCCTGAGCAGCGTTCATCACCGTGCGCACCTGGATCGCTGTCGCCTGGGGCCGCGCGGAGGCACCCACGGTGGCTCCGAGCGCGATGCCGAGCGCAATCGCCGGAATGAGTGTGGTGGGTCTCAAGAGATCCTCCTTCTCACTGGAGCGGCAGACTTGTCATCGAGCACTACGCGGGGCGGACAGATTCGGTTTCCGGCCGCCCGACGTCGCCGTCGGCGGCCCGACACAGAACTCATCCCGCCGGGTCGTCACCGAAAATCTGAAGATTGATGTATGCATGCTGCGGGTTAAGCCGTGACGAGCCAGTGGGCACGGAGGCGTCAGTGCTTAGGATCGCTCGAGAGCGACGACGATGTGCGTGCCACCGTCGAGGGCTCCCGGCTCGCGACACGCCTGGATCTCGATCTCGAGGAAGCGCTCGTCCCACGCATCGTTGCGGGCGGAGAGGAAGTTCGCAGCCGACGCGGCGATGACCCGACATGGGTGTCGTCCGAGCAACTGCTCGAGGCTGCTCCAGCGATACAGGCGGAGGACGTGGCCCTTGTTCAGTTCGCCGTCGAGATCACCTGTGTCGAAGACGTCGACGACAGCTCGCTGCCATCCGAACTCATCGACGAGTCCTGAGAGCTGTTCGAAGAAGGCGCGCGCCGTGCCGAGCAGCGACATGACGGTGAGCAGGACTCTCCCACCGTGCTTCGTCACACGCAGGAGCTCGGCGAGAGCGCGATCGGCTTCACCGAGGACATAGCTCAGCGGGCCGCCGAAGCACACCACTGCGTCGAACGAACCGTTCGGGAACCTGCCAAGGTCGGTGATGTCCAGGAGCTCGCGGCACTCAATCGAGTCCTCGACGGAGGCGGTCTTCTCGGCATGCAGCTCGAGCTGGGCCGGCGAGATGTCACCAACCACCACTCGCGCTCCAATCCGAGCAAGCTCCAGCGTGAAGCGCCAGGGCCCGCCCCGGCATCCAGCACACGATCACCGTCGCGAATGTGCTCGCGGAGAAGCCGCAGATGCACCTCGAGTCCTACGCGGTCCATGGCGCTGACGTCGAATCGCTCCCACTCGCGCACGCCGTACTCGTTGTAGAAGCGTGCGATGTGCTCGGGGTCGTACGGAACGCCGGACATGCGGCGAGCATAGGACTCCGGCGACCGAGGAGACGCATCCATCGACTGCGCGAGCGTCTCTCGCTTGAGCGTCAGGGAGTCGCACTTCTCCCTCATTCCGTGACTAAATGCACGGATCGCTGGCGCCTCGATCGTAAGCGTGACTCGGTCACGTTGCCCGCCATCGATGGCGATCCGGCTGGCGGGAGTATCAGCGATTGGCTCTATTGCTAGCGATCCTCTGATGCCTGGGTTGGGATCGAACCAGAACCTGGGACTCGATTGGCTCTCTTGCTAGCGATTCTTGCGATGGGCCGGGCAGGGATCGAACCTGCGACCTTGGGATTAAAGTCTTGGCGAGACGTCCGCAGGTGGGTGCTGCAATCGGAAGTTGACTGCAAGTAGCAGGCCGCATTACTGCGGCCGAATGCACGGGAACTCCGTACTCTCGCACCGCTGGCAGACGTGTGCCGATTCGAAAGCGTGGCACGAGAGCCGGATCTTCGCGGAGCCCGCGAGCGCGTGGATCGCTGTGAGGTGCAGCGCAAGGGCCAGTGGTCGAGGCAATGTTCCTCGGCGCCGAGCAGCTTTACCTGCGTAAGTCAGCGAGGATCCCCAGCGCGACGGTCAGATTCGGCGCGTCGTTCCGCCTCCAGACGGGTCCTGCCTTCAACGACTGGGACTCTTTGGTGACGATGAACTCGCGGAGAGCACACCGGCCGATGTCAGTCAGTCGTAGCAGCGCACCGCCGCTCTCCCCGGTTGCGCCAAGCGCGGCGTACACTCGCGAGACGTGCCGGACGCCGTCGTATGCGCGAATTGCGGGGGCGAAAACGCGCCCGGGGATCGCTTCTGCGGAGCGTGCGGCACCGCGCTCGCCCTGACCTGCGGAACCTGCGGCGTCTCCAACTCTTCCGACTCGCGCTTCTGCCGCGCCTGCGGTAGCTCGCTCACGCGACCGCCTCGCACGGAGGCGCCCGTCGCCGAGCCGGCCGCCGAACGCCGTATCGTCACGGTGCTTTTTGCGGACCTGGTCGGGTTCACCTCGCGCGCCGAGCGCATGGATCCGGAGGATGTGCGCTCGATCCTCTCTCCGTATTACGCACGCCTGAAGCAGGTAGTTGAGGCGCATGGCGGCATCGTGGAGAAGTTCATCGGCGACGCCGTCGTCGCGGTGTTCGGCGCGCCGGTAGCGCACGGCGACGACCCGGAGCGCGGCGTGCGTGCCGCACTCGCCATCCGCGACGCGATCGCCGACCTGAACGACGGGAAGCCGGGGCTCGATCTGGAGGTTCGGGTCGCGGTCAATACAGGGGAGGCGATCGTCGGACTCGACTGGTCGACGCCCGAGGGTGAGGGCATGCTCGCCGGTGACGTCGTGAACACTGCCGCTCGTCTGCAAACGGCGGCCCCCACGAACGGGATTCTCGTCGGCGAGGGGACGTACCGGGCGACGCACTCTGTCATCGCCTACGAGGCGATCGAGCCGGTCGACGCCAAGGGCAAGAGCCAGCCAGTTGCCGCATGGCTCGTGCTCCAGGCGACTGCTGCGCCCGCCGAGCGGACGACGTCGCGAACACCGTTGATCGGCCGCGACCGTGAACTGGCGGCCCTGCATCAGATGTGGGAGCGCGTCGTCAGCGACAAGCGGCCGCACCTGGTGACCATTCTCGCCCCACCCGGAATCGGCAAGACCCGCCTGACTACAGAGTTCTGCGAGGACGTCGCGGCCTCCGGGGCGCGCGTCGTCCGCGGGCGCTCGCTCCCATACGGGGGAAGCTCGCCGTACGGGGCTTTCGGTGCGCAGGTGAAGCAGATCGCGGGCATCTTCGACACAGATCCGGCGCCTGCAGCGCGGGAGAAACTGGATCAGACGCTCGCCGCCCTATTGCACAGGGACGATGCGGCCGAGGTTGCGTCCCAGCTCGCGATACTCGTAGGGCTTGAGGGCGGGCGTGCGGCGGCCGACCGTCCGGTCGCTTTCTTCGCCGCGCGAAGCTTCGTCGAGGCACTCGGGCACGACCGGCCGACGCTCCTAGTGTTCGAAGACATTCACTGGGCCGAGCCGGGCTTGCTCGACCTACTCGAATCGTTCGCCTCGCGGCTGCGCGACGTACCCGTATTCCTCGTCACTCTGGCACGGCCCGAGCTCCTCACGAGCCGCAACAGCTGGGGAGGTGGTCTCACGGCCTATAGCGCGCTGCCACTCGAGCCGCTGGCACCGGGTGACTCGCTCGCGCTCGCGCGGCTGCTCCTCGGCGAGGACTTGGGCTCAGCGGACCGGCTGACCGAGACCGCCGAGGGCAACCCACTGTTCCTCGAGGAGCTCGCCGCTTCGCTGC
This sequence comes from uncultured Gaiellaceae bacterium, assembly GCA_963723695.1. Taxonomy (GTDB): domain Bacteria; phylum Actinomycetota; class Thermoleophilia; order Gaiellales; family Gaiellaceae; genus GMQP-bins7. Next base: position 7,692 of record CAVRRU010000010.1, read on the forward strand.
GAGAAGGTGCCACCGCCGCGAACGAGCTCCCGACGAACGTGCGCGGCATCATCGCCGCGCGCCTGGACACGCTCCCGACAGAAGAGCGTTCGCTTTTGCTGCATGCCGCGGTTGTTGGAAAGGTGTTCTGGCGCGGTGCAGTCGCAGCCAGCGGCAGCGACGCCGTGGACGACCTCCTCGATCGTCTCGAGCAGCGGGATCTCGTTCGGCGCGAGCCGGGATCCCGTCTGCAGGGCGATCCGCAGTTCGTCTTCAAGCACATGCTGATCCGGGAGGTGGCGTATGCGACGCTCCCGCGCTCGGTGCGCCGACAGCGGCACGCGGAGATCGCGCAGTACCTCGAAGACGCCGTCGGCGACCGCATCGGCGAGTGGGCGGCCGTACTCGCAAACCACTGGCGTGAGGCGGGAGATCCCGAGCGCGAGCTGCACTGGGTCTTGACGGCCGCGGAACGGGGCTGGGCGACCGACGCCCTCGCGCTGTACGAGCGAGCGCTCGATCTCGTCCCCGCCGTCTCGGATGAGCGCCGCCTGGACGTCCGGCTCGCGAGCGCGGTCGCCCACGTGCAGGCGGGCGTGTTCGCTCCGGCGATCGAGGAGCTCGAGGAGCTGTTTCCTCAGCTCCAGGGCCGCCAGCGTTTCGATGCGCTGAGTGCGCGCGGACGTGCGTCATTCTGGCTCGGCGACGCGCAGGGCGCTCACCGCTACTGGGAGGAGGCGCGTGAGCTCGCGGATCAACTCGGAGATGAGGAACTGGAGGTAGTCACGCAGTCGCTCCTCAGCACGGCCGCAGCCATGGACGGGTCGATCGACGAGGCCGTAGAGATGAACGAGCGCGCCCTCGCGCGTTGGCGTCCGGGGAGGCGGCCACGTGAGTTCGCGGAGGCGCACCTGTGGAGCAGCATCCAGTACTACTGGCGCGGCGACTACGAGCGGGTGCTCGCGCCCGCGCGCCGGGGGGCCGAGCTTGGCGAGGACGCCGCGTACGTCGAGGCCATGATCAGCGGGCCCGCCCACCTCGGTCTCGGACTCGCTGGCGTTGGCCGGCATGAAGAGGCACTAGCCACATTCGAGCAAGCGGTCACGCAAGGAGCGACGTTCGAGGTGGAGCCCCGCTTCACTAGCCGTGCTACCGCGATGTGGGCGGGCGTGCTGCGCGAGCTCTTCGAGATCGACGAGGCGCGCCGCCTAAACGAGCACGCGATCGCGCTCGGGGAGGAGGCACGCTTCCCTGGGTCGCAGGTGAGCGGCAAGATCGACCTGCTCCTGCTGGACGTGATCGCCGGGGAGGTGGGCCGCGCGGAGTCCGCTTGGCCGTCGCTTTGGGACGCGGCGGCGCAGACGAAAGGATGGCATCAGTGGCTGTGGACGACGCGTCTGCTTCATGCAAAGGCGGAAATCGCGCTCGGTGCGGGACGTGCGGAGCAGGCTCTCGACGCTGCGCTGGAAGCCCTGGCGACGGCCGAGCGCTACCGGCGGCGGAAGTACGTGCAGGCCTCGCGGCTCTCGCTCGGTCGCGCCCTGCACAACCTGGGTCGGGTTGAGGAGGCCTTGGCCGAGCTCGGCCGCGCTCTCCCGGGCGCCCAAGCGCTCGCTCATCCTCCGACCATCTGGAGCACTGCGGTCGCCCTCGCGCGTGTTCGCGCGGATGCGGATGACGACGACGGTGCCGACGAAGCGCTCGGGCTGGCGCGGCGCGCGCTCGACCAGTTCGCGGGCGGTCTTTCCGAGACGCGCCGAGAGCGTTTCCTCGCCTCCCCCTACCTCGAGGCCGAGATCACTCTCGCCCGCTGAGCGTGCAGTTCCAAGCGCTTCCGGCGAATAGGCACACGAGAAGCGAGTGGGGCCTCCGTGGGCATCCGTGTAGCCATGCTCGTGTAGGCAGGGCAGTCCACTCGAGCGCCTACCAAGCACTGCCAGCGACCGTGCGCGGCCCACATGGTCTGGTCGAGCGAGATCGTCGAGGGTCGGATTGTGGCTCGGGAGGGCAGCGACTTCCTTCTTGCAGTGCCCAGATGGCAACAACATCGAGGCGCTCTACCGTGATGTGGGAAACCACGGAATGGATGAGCAGCTAGGCGCGAGTTGGCGTCCGGCGCTCTCGCGATCCCGAGGGCGAAGCGAAACTTGCCCATTGCTTGCCCATCGGCCTTCGTGATCGCCGGAAACTCAGTCGTGGAGCCAAGCGCGCGCTTCTGACCTCCATTCCCGCACACTCGCGCGGGTGAGTAACCGAGAGCGAATCTCGTCGTCCGAATCCTGAAAATTGATGTATGCAGGCTGCGGGTTTGCGCCTAAGAAGCACCCCGCCCCCTCTGCGGTAGCAGTCGAGTTTCTTCGCCGCTCGGGCGCGCGCTCCCAGTAGGGCTCGCTGAGAGGGCGTCTGTTGCCCCGTCTGTTGCCCCCGGACATACGAAACTGCCACGTCAGAGAGAGAAAGCAGCGATTTGCGGGCGCTTCGTGATGGGCCGTGAAGGATTCGAAGCGCCCTGCAAATCGGCACCTTTTCGGCGTCGAGGTCTGCACCGAGGTCTGCACGCCGTCGCACGAATCGCACGCCGACTCGAGGGCCGCCCGATGCCGCCAGGGTCGATGAGTCTCCGCTCGGAAGTATGATCCCCGGTTCGCGCCTAGGCTTGCAGCATGAAGATCTTCAACCTCAACAGCGACCCGGAGTGGGATCGCACCGAGGACCGCGAGGGTTGGAAGATCAAGGACGCTTGGGTCGGCTACCACGTCGGCGCCGAGCTGATCGGCGGGAGCATGTACGAGGTCGAGCCGGGCAACAAGCAGGGGCCGTTCCACACGCACCACGCGAACGAGGAGTGGGTGATCGTCCTCCGCGGAGAGCCCACGCTTCGCACGCACCAGGGTGAGCAAGTGCTGCGCGTGGGGGACGTGGTCGCCTTCCCCCGCGGCAAGGAGGGCGCACACCAGATCCGCAACGACACGGACGCACCGATCCGCGTCCTCATGCTGTCGACCACAATCGCGCCGGACATCGTCGAGTACCTCGACACCGGCAAGGTCGGCGCGCGCAGTATCGCGGGTGAGCGGATCATGTTCGCTCGCCCGGGGCCAGAGCTCGACTACTGGGAGGGAGAGGACTAAGTCCGCGGCGTGTGACGCTCGAGGAGCTCCGCGGCGACGGTCTCGAGCGTGCGCGGCACGCCTCGGATCATTCCACCTCAAGGTCTGCACCGGGGTCTGCACGGGACCGCACACCGAGCACGAATCGCACGTCTCGCATGGCTCTGTTGAGCCAAATCCGCATGACGCCTACGTGCCGAATGGGCCGTGAAGGATTCGAACCTTCGACCTTGGGATTAAGAGTCCCCTGCTCTACCAACTGAGCTAACGGCCCGCGAGCGCGAAAGTTTAGCCGCGGGTCGTGCATCCTCTACCAATGGAGCCAAAGACCCCGGTGGCGTGGCGTAGGCGGCATCGGGCGGCGGAGCTCCTGTTGCAGACCGGCGACTCGAGGAGGGCAGCGGCGGCTCGTCGTCCACGATCAGCAGGTGCTCGCGTACTCCTCCACGTGCCTCGACCGAAAGCAGAAGAGCCGAGGCCTTGGCGAGCGACGGCCACAGCTCAGGGTCTCGGTAGCCCCACATGACCAGTGCCGCAGTCGCCACAGGTTTCCTTTCGTCGCTCTCTATGAAGCCGCGCATGCTCATTTCGTGCGCGCCGAATCCCCGAATCACTCGTTCGAGGCGACCGGGAATTCGAGGAGAACTAGGGCCGGAGCCCGGTGCAGCCGCGAAGTGAGCGCCACGACGCGACCGCCGACCTGCGTTCCGCGCCCGTCAGCGGGCGTGGCGTCCCGTCCACGATGCGTGCCGGCTCCCAGCGATACCCGACGACACGCCGCCCGTCCATCGTCACGAGCAGAACGCCCGTCTGCGTCGAGAGCTCGCTCGTCCCGTACCAGACGAAGTTGCCGAGGCCGTAGCCGACGAGCGCCTTGCCCATCCGTCCCCCACCCTGGAGCCGGTGCGCGTGGCCGCCGACGATGACGTCGGCACCGGCGGCGACCAGCTGCTTCGCGAGTCGCCGTTGATCCGGCGACGGGCACTCCTGGAGCTCGATCCCCCAGTGGAGGAAGACGACGACGGTGTCAGAGGTGGCTCTCGCCTCGCGAACGGCGCGCACCAGCCTCGGCACGTCCTTGGCGGACGCGAGCCCCGGCTTGCCGGGCGCGGCAGTCCAGGCGGAGATGAGGTGATCGTCGAGAACCTGCGTCGCCCCGATCACCGCGATCCTGTGGCCCTTCAGCGTGGCTCGATACGGCCGGTACGCCTGCGCGTCGCTCAGGCCGATCCCGATCACCGGGAACCGGCTGCGCTTGGCGGCCGTGAGCGAGTCGCGAAGACCCTCCTCGCCGTAGTCCATGCCGTGGTTGTTCGCCATCGACGCGACGTCCACGCCGCCCGCCGCGAGCGCGGCGAACGCACTCGACGGCGCCCGGAACACGAATTCCTTCGGCGCGGGCGCGCCGCCGCCCGTGACGGCCGTCTCGAGGTTGACCACGGCAAGGTCGGCACGCCGAAGGACCGGGCCGATCGAGGCGAGCACGACGCTCGGTCCGGCGCGGAGCTCCGCGCGGATGTTGTCCTCGAAGTGCACGTCTCCGCCGAAGGCGAGCACGACCGTCTTGCCGGCCGGGCGGGCCGCCTCTTGCGTTGCGGCGCGTGCCTCCGGCGCCGTGCGCCCGCTGCCGTCGACGACCGCGCCGACGAGGATGCCGACGGTCAGAGCGAGACCGATGAGGGCGACTGTGAGCTTTGCGATTCGCGGCACGAGCGAGAGTGGCGGAGGCTGTGGGTTGCGCTCCACGATAGCCAGCGGTTGAAGTAGGCTCGGAGCCGGTGCGCAAGGGGATCGTGCAGCTGGTCGCGATCGGCATCGTGATCGCCATCGGCGTCACGCTGGTCGCCGTTCTCTTGCAATGGCTGCCGACCTCAGCGAGCGAGGAGTTCGACCGGATCCAGGACATCTACTGGTTCGCAACCGTGATGTCGATCGTCATCTTCGCGCTGGTCGCGGCCGTGGTCGTCTACTCCGTGTGGAAGTGGCGAGTACCGCCCGACGACGACGCCGAGGGCCCGCCGATACACGGCCACACCGGCCTCGAGATCGTGTGGACGGCTGTACCCGCGATCCTCGTCATCGCACTCGGCATCGTCAGTGCGTTCGTCCTGTCCGAGAACGGGGAGGCACGAGACGATGCGCTTCAGGTCAAAGCCATCGGGCAGCAGTTCGCATGGAAGTTCGAGTATCCGGAGCACGGAGAGTTCTCCTCGGGCGAGCTCGTTCTTCCCGTGGGCCGGCAAGCGCACTTCACCATGGAGGCAGTTGACGTTCTCCACTCGTTCTGGGTGCCGAACTTCGGCCAGAAGATGGATGCCGTTCCCGGCATCGAGACGGAGATCAACGTGACTCCGACGCGCGTCGGCGAGTATGAGGTCGTCTGCGCCGAGCTCTGCGGTTTCGGGCACGCGACCATGCGCGCGAAGGCGCGCGTGGTGTCCCAGGCCGAGTTCGACCAGTGGATCGAGGAGCAGCAGGCGTGACCGCGACGCATCCGGAGCACGACGTCCAGCAGTACCCGGCGCACTTCGAGCCGCCGCACGGCTCGACGTGGCGCTTGATCTTCGGGCCTGGTCTCGTGCGCGGGGCGTGGATGGCCGCCCTCGGCTTCGTCCTCGGAATGCTCCTCGTGATCGTCCTGCGCGCCTGGTGGGGCTGGGACCCGCTCTGGAACACCGAGGTGATCCTCGTCGTCGGTGGGATGGTCCTGGCGCCCATCGGCTTCCTCGCAGGGATCGGCTCCTTCGACTACTGGCTCTACTACATCTCGGGCCGTCCGACCCTGCCCGAGGACCACTCGGGGCACGGCGCCCGTACGTGGAAGGACTACTTCCGCGTCAACACCGATCACAAGGTGATCGGGATCCAGTACCTGGTCACGACGTTCGTGTTCTTCACGATCGGCGGGCTCATGGCGATGTTCTTCCGCGCCGAGCTTGCTCAGCCGGGGCTCCAGTTCGTCGACTCGCAGACGTTCAACGGCCTCGTCTCGGTGCACGCGACGCTGATGATCTTCCTTTTCATCATCCCCGCGTTCGCCGGGCTCGCGAACTTCGCCGTCCCGCTGATGCTGGGCGCGCCCGACATGGCGTTCCCGAGGCTGAACGCGCTCTCGTTCTGGCTGCTGCCCATCGCCGGCCTCATGTTCGTCGCGAGCTTCCTCGCCCCCGGCGGGGCGTTCGGCGCGGGCTGGACCGGCTACGCGCCGCTGGCCGAGGGACAGCCGCTCGGCCAGACGTTCTTCAACATGGGCGTCCAGTGGGCGGGCGCGTCGAGCATCATGACGGCGCTCAACTTCCTCGTGACGATCATCACGATGCGCGCGCCGGGCATGACGTTCTGGCGCATGCCGCTCCTCGTCTGGGCGAACTTCACGACCTCACTGCTCGTCGTCCTGGCGACGCCGTTCATCGCCGGCTCGCAGTTCTTCGTGCTGTTCGACCGGATCATGCACACGAGCTTCTTCATACCCGAGGGCGGCGGCTACGTGCTCGGCTACCAGCACATCTTCTGGTTCTACAGCCACCCGGCCGTGTACATCATGATGCTGCCCGGCTTCGGGATCGTCTCCGAGGTCATCTCGTCGATGTCGCGGAAGCCGATCTTCGGCTACCGGCTGATGGCGCTCTCGCTCATCGGGATTCTCGTCCTCGGCTTCTCCGTGTGGGCGCACCACATGTTCGTCGCGGGCATGGCCGACTGGCTGCGCGTCCCGATGATGATCACGACGCTCCTCATTGCGATCCCGACCGGAATCAAGGTGTTCTCGTGGATTGCGACGCTCTGGCGCGGACGCATTCACCTCACGACGCCGATGCTGTTCGCCCTCGGCTTCGTGACGATGTTCGTCATCGGCGGCCTCTCCGGCATCTACCTCGGGTCGGTGCCGATCGACATCGCCGCCTCCGACACGTACTTCATCGTCGCCCACATCCACTACGTCCTCTTCGGCGGCTCCGTGTTCACGATCTACGCGGGCGTCTACTACTGGTTCCCGAAGATGACCGGGCGCATGTACGACGAGCGGCTCGGCAAGTGGCACTTCTGGCTCACCTTCCTGAGCTTCAACGCGACCTTCTTCCCGATGCACTACGTCGGCCTACGCGGAATGCCGCGCCGCGTCTTCGACTACGACGAGGCGTTCGGCAACCTCAACCTGTTCATCTCGATCGCGTCCTTCGTGCTGGGGGCTTCGTTCGTCCTCTTCGTCTACAACATGATCACGAGCTGGACGCGCGGAGCGATTGCGGACGCAAACCCCTGGCAGGCGCGCACCCTCGAGTGGCAGGTCTCGTCGCCGCCGCCGATCTTCAACTTCGACGAGATCCCGCAGGTCGTCGGCGGACCGTACGAGTACGGCGTGCCCGGCGCGAGGCACGCGGTGCTGAGCCCCGCCAAGGAGGCCAAGGAAGCCGAGGAGGTGCACGCCTGATGGCGGCGACCTCCGTTCTCATCGTCGCGAACGAGACGCTCGTCGGGGACGAGCTCGTCGAAGCGCTTCGACGGCGTGCCGAGCGAGGTCCGATCCGCGTCACCGTCGTCGCGCCGATCACACAACCGCGCGAGGGGTACGTTGTCTACCGAGACTCGCGGCGGGCTGCAGCGAGCCGCCGGCTCAACCGCGTGCTCGGCGTGCTCCGCGGGGCCGGCATCCCGGCGCACGGAGAGGTGTTCGACGACGAGCCGCTCGCCGCCGTCAAGGACGTGCTCTCCTACGAGGAGCTCGACGAAATCGTCGTCAGCACGCATCCAGAGGTGAAGTCGGGCTGGCTGCGGAAGAATCTCGTCGAGGAGATTCGCAAGGTTGCCGGAGACCGCCCGGTGGAGCACATCGTGTCCGACGTCACCGGCCGTGCCGGCGCGAACGTCCTCGTGGTCGCGAACGAGACCGTGCTCGGCGAGCCTCTCCTCGATCAGATCAGAGATCGTGCACGGGAAGGCACTGCAAGCTTTCTCATCGTCTGCCCGCAGAGCGATCCGTCTCGCGGTGAGCATCCGGAGGCCGAGCGGCGGCTGCGGAAGGCGCTCTCGATCCTGCGCTCCGAAGGCATCGACGCACACGGCCAGATCGCCCATCCCGACCCGTTCGTCGCGGCCGTCGAGGCGATCGAGGACGACCGCACCGACGAGATCATCGTCTCGACGTTCCCTGGCGAGCGCTCCGGCTGGCTGCGCAGAGATCTCGTCGGCCGGCTTCGCTCGGAGAGCGGGCTGCCAGTTCAGCACGTCGTCGTCGAGGAGCTCGTGGAGGCGGGCGTATGACCTCACACGTCGAGGCACTGCACGGGCACGACGAGCATCACGGCCCACCGCTCGCGAACCAGAGCTCCCGCGTCGATGCGAGGACCCTCGGAATGCTCCTGTTCATCGGCTCGGAGATCATGCTCTTCGGGTCGTTCTTCGCCGCCTACTTCTTCGTCCGCGTCGTCAATCCGAGCGCGCCCGACCACTGGCCGCCGGAGCCGTACCACTTCCCCGTATTCGTCGCCGGCGTCAACACGGCGATCCTCGTGACCTCGAGCTTCACGATGCACTGGGCGTTGCAGTCGATCAAGCGCGGGGAGCGGAAGGGATTCCTGGCGGGCATGGTGCTCACGTTCCTCATGGGCCTCGCGTTCCTGCTCACGCAGGTCGTCGAGTATCTGAACGTCGGCTTCAACACGGGCGACGGGGCCTTCGCGTCCGTCTTCTTCGGCCTTACGGGGCTTCACGGCGCCCACGTCGCCGTCGGGCTCAGCCTGCTCCTCGTCGTGATCATTCGCGGCTTCCGCGGCCACTACTCACCGGAGCACCACCACGGCGTGGAGCTGCCCGGCATCTATTGGCACTTCGTCGACGTCATGTGGATCGTCGTGTACTCGGCGGTCTACCTGATCTGAGGAGGACGGATGGAGAGCCCATTCCGGAGTGAGGCTGCGGCTTTCCGCTTTCTGCTGATGACGATCGGCGCGTTTGCGCTGATCGTGCTCGCGTCGTTTGTGTCCAACGTGCTCGGGTTCCTCACCTTCCTCGGGCTCTCGGCCGTGGCGGTGGTGCTCTACCTCCGACAGCGCGGGCCTGCGCCGGAGCGGACGCGCGTCGAGCCTCGCGGAGGGCCCGATGAGCGGCGCGTGCTCGTCGTCGCGAACGAGACGGTCGAGGGCGAGGAGCTCCTCTCGACGATCAGCACCCTCGCGCTGACCCAGAAGACGCAGTTCCAAGTGGTGTGTCCCGCTCTGAACTCGCGGCTCAAGACCTACACCTCGGACGAGGATCCTGCACGCGAGGCCGCGCAGCAGCGGCTCGACGATACGCTCGCGCGGCTTGCGAGTGTGGGGATCGACGCGCACGGCGAGGTCGGAGACGGCGATCCGCTCGTTGCCATCGACGACGCCGTGAGAACCTTCGGTCCGAGTGAGATCGTCATCTCGACGCACCCTCCGGGCCGGTCGAACTGGCTCGAACGAGGCGTCGTCGAGTCTGTGCGCTCCCGCTACGACGTGCCGGTAACGCACGTCGTCGTCGATCTCGAGGCTCAGCAGCGATCGTAGGGGCGTCGCTTGCCTCGCCTGGGCGCGAGCCTCTCCCCTACGAGCCGGCGGTCGTCGCCACGTAGTCCGCGACGGCCTCGATCTGAGCGGGGTCGAGAGCGCCCTTGAACGACGGCATCGCTCCCTGGCCGTTCGTCACGCGGTCGACGACGAGGTCCTTCGGCGGCTTGGACTCGTCAAGGTTCGGCCCGACGGTGCCGGTCGTCCCCGCGTCCGCGAGCGTGTGGCACGAGCCGCAGTTCGCAGCGAAGATCGAGCTTCCCGTCGGTCGGCTTCTCCGCGACGATGCCGGTGCCGGCCACCGCGCCGACATAGACGGCGACGTCCTGGATCGCCTGATCCTGATCGTCGACGCAGAAGCCATCGCCCTCGACGTCGTCGCAGCTTGGCAACGTCCCGGCGGGTCCGTCCGGGCCGGGCATGCCCGGTGCCCCCGTCGATGTCTCCTCGATCGGGAAGCGGATCTGGCTCGCGACGACCTGTGTGAACGTCTCGGAGGTCATCCCCGCTTCGCGCGCCTGGGCGAACGCATCGTCGAGATCGGGCCCGATGGTGCCGTTCGTCCCCGCGTCCGCCAGGGTGTGACAGCCGCCGCACCTCGGGATGAAAAGGTCCTTCCCGGCACCCTGGCTGCCCTCGCTCGTGTATCCGCCCGTGCCGCACGCGGAGAGCGCGGTTGCCAGCACGGCCGCGCACACCGAAGCGACGAGTACGACCGGCCTCACGGGGGCCGAGTCTAATGTGCGCAGCGACCCGGTCGCGCAGCGACCGGGTTGAGGGGTCTTCGCGCGACCGGAGACTTCGCGCTCGGCGAATCTCCGGTCTTGCGCACTAACCGCTCTGGCTGAACTGCTTGTACTGCTTGAGGATGCGGCGAACCTCGGGTGCGGTCGGGTCGTTGGGCGCGAGCTTCAGGAACCTCTCGTAGGCCGCGACTATCGTCACCGTGTCGTTCGCCGACTGCGCGGCCTGCGCGAGCTCGAGCTGCACGGTCGGGTCGTTCGGCAGGGCCGCTGCGATCTTCTTGTACTGCTCGACCGCCTGAGCCGACGCCGTCTGGATCTCGGATGCCGCCGCCTGGATCTCCTGTTCGTAGGTCGAGCTCACAGCGCTCGTGATGGGATCGGGGTCGAGTGGGCTGTCACCGAGCTGAAAGACGGTGTCGCGGATGGTTCCCGGCGCAAGGTACGCGGCGCGAGTCTGGTAGATCTGCGCACGCTCCTGAGCGGCGGACGCCTGCTGTAGGTACAGGGCCGCGAGCTCGCGGAGGGCGTCGGTGTTCCTCGGCCGCAGCTGGATGAAGCTCTGCAGAGCCTCGACTGCCTCTGCAGTGTTACCCGCCGCCTGGTGCGCGGTCGCGAGATCCCGGAACGCCGCGGCGTCCTTGGGATTTTCGAGCACGCGCTGCTCGGAGTCGGAGATCGACGGGACCCCGGCCCCGCCAGCGGCGTCGCGGAACACGTCGCCGATTCCGATTCCGCCGGCGCCGACGCCGAACCCGACGAAGCCGAGCCCGAACGCGAGGGCGAGGAACAGGAACATCCACTTCGCATGCCGGCGAAGCCTCGGGAAGAACATGGTGTCCTCGATTACGACTTCGGATCTGCGTGCTGCAGCAGCCGGCCTCGCGCGCTGCGCGCGGCGTCGATCAGCTCGAGCCATGTCTTCCCTCCCTTCTCATACCGCGGTTTTCCGGACACGAGAGTAGCGACGACGCGATGTGGAGATCCGCCGAGAACTGCTCCCGTAACGGGATCTTCCCACGGGATGTAGGCCGTGTCGGCGAGGGAGAGGACGGTCAGGTCGGCCTGCTTCCCCGGTACGAGCGAGCCGAGCTCGTCGCCGAGCCCGAGCGCACGCGCGCCGCCGAGCGTGGACAGCTCGAGCGCATCGGCGGCGGAGAGCGCGTCGGGGCGGCCCTCGCGCGCCCGCGCGCCGACGATCGCCGCGCGCAGCTCGTCGAACATGTCGAACGACGGCGCGGACGCTGGGCTGTCCGTGGCGATGCAGACCCGGATCCCCGCTTCGCGGAGTGCGCTGAGCGGCGCCACGCCAGAGCCGAGGATCCCGTTCGACCGAGGGCAGTGCGCGACCGCGACGTCGTGCTCGGCGAGCAGCGCGATCTCCTCCTCGTCGGCCTTGACGCAGTGAGCCGCGATCACGTTCGAGTGGAGTAGTCCGGCGCCCGCGAGCGCACGAATGCCGGTGGTTCCCGGTGGAGGCACGAGCATCTCCGCAAAGGACTCCCACGTGCCTTTCCCCGTGCGGAGGAACTGCGTCTCGGCGTCGCTCTCGGCGAGATGTGTCGCGACCGGCAGGCCGAGCTCGTCGGCAGCGCGGTACAGCTCGATGGTGCATGTGTACGGGGCGTGTGGGGAGATGCCGAGCCGAACCTCGTCGGAAAGCGCCTCCGAGATCCGCTCCCGCATCGGCTCGAAGCGCTCGCGGAGCGCCTCGATGGTGGAGCCGAAGACCTCCAGGTAGATCGTCCCGCGGAGGCCGAGGTTGGCGCACGCGGTCGCGGCAGCGCCGCTGAAGCTGCAGTCGCCGATCGTGGTGACACCCGAGCGAAGGCACTCGAGCGCACCGAGCCGGGCGATGGCCTCCATGTCCTCGAGGTCGATTCTCGCCTTGCGCTCGACGTGCAGCCCGATCCAGTCGGCGAACCCGAGCCCGTCGCCGAACCCCGCGTACACGTCGTACTCGAGGTGCGTGTGCGCGTTCACGAAGCCGGGAAGAATGACCGCGTCCTCGTAGTGAACGGAGTCGCCGAGCTCGTTGCGCCGTCCGACTGCCGCGATCGTGCCCGTCTCGTCGTCGATCTCGACGGCGCCGTCCCTGATCGGAGCCCCCTCGACGGGGACTACCCAGTCCGCAGAGAGAACCGTCACGTGACTTCGGCGAAGTCCTCGTCCCAGCCGCGGTTCCAGCGCCGCTCCATGTACACGGAGAGCCAGATCGACATCTCGAACAGGATGACGAGCGGCACCACCTCGAATGCGAGCGAGACGGGATCCACCGTCGGCAGCAGGATCGCGAAGACGAGCAGCACGACGAACGCGATGCGGCGGTTCTGCCGGAGCCGGTCCGAGGTGAGTACCCGCAGCCGCACGAGTGCGAGGACGAAGATCGGCATGAGGAACGCCAGCCCGCCTGCCAGCAGCGTCATCGCGGCGAAGGTGTAGTAGTAGCTCGCGCGGATCTGGATGTCGTACAGCTCGGCGTCGTACGAGGTCAGGAAGTCGAGGGCACGCGGGAGGACGACGTAGTACATGAAGGCGACTCCGGTGACGAAGAGCCCGCTCGCGAGCAGCACGAACACGAGCACGACGCGCTCGAAGTGAGGCTGGACGGCAGGCGCGAGGAACGCCCATGCTTGCCAGAGAAGGATCGGCAGGGCAATCGCGAGCGCTGCGATCAAGCTCACCTTGACCGACGTCGTGAACGGCTCGGTCACGCCCAGCGTCACGAGCTTCCGGTCGTCGGGCAACGGCCCGGTCAGCCACTCCATGATCTGCTCGTGGAAGGCGAACGTGAGGAGGAAGATCGGGACGATCGCGACGAGAGAGATGATCAGGCGTGAGCGGAGCTCGTCCAGGTGCTCGACGAGCGTTGCCTCCTCACCGTGCTGGAGACGCCGCGGGACCCACCTGCGGACCATCAGGAGAAACTCCTAGCTGACGGTTTCCCGCTCGGTCCGCGTCTCGGCCTCGCTGGAGGGCGTGTCGGGCGCGGCTGGCGCGGACGGGAGCTCGACGCGCTTCGGAGTCGGTGTCGTCGTCGTGACGGCCTCCTCGACGCCCGTGACCGAGTCCTTGAACTCGCGCATGCCCTTGCCGAGCGAGCGGCCCATCTCCGGCAACCGCTTGGCGCCGAAGATGAGCAGGAGCACGATCAGCAGAATCATGAGCTCCCAGATCGAGATGCCGAAAGGCATGCGCTCACATTAGCACCGTGTCTTGGTCGCAAAGGTTCCGGGTACCATGGGGAACAGGTGGGCGGTCGGCTTGGCGGTCCGCCTCCGAGGAGGTCACCTTTTCCGCATGGCACAGCTCGAGATCAAGAATCTGCACGTCGCCCTGGACGACGGCACCGAGATCGTCAAGGGTGTTGACCTCGAGGTCGACCTCGGGCAGATGCACGCCATCATGGGCCCGAACGGGTCGGGGAAGTCGACGCTCGCGTACGCGCTCATGGGCCATCCGGCCTACGAGGTCACCGAGGGTCAGATCCTCTTCGACGGCGAGGACCTCACCGAGCTCGGCGCGGACGAGCGCGCGCAGCGCGGCCTCTTCCTCGCCTTCCAGTACCCGCACACGATTCCCGGGCGTCACGGTGACGAGCTTCCTGCGCAGCGCCATGAACGCGATCCGCAAGGCGCGCGCCGGCGGTGAGGACGATCCGATCCCGATTCCCGAGTTCCGCAAGGAGCTCACCGAGGCGATGGAGGAGCTCAAGGTCTCGCGAGAGCTCGCCTCGAGGTACGTCAACGACGGTTTCTCGGGCGGCGAGCGAAAGCGGATCGAGGTGCTTCAGCTCGCGATGCTGAAGCCGAAGATCGCGGTGCTCGACGAGACCGACACCGGGCTGGACATCGACGCCCTGCGCATCGTCGCGGGCGGCGTCAACACGCTCGTCGGACCGGACATGGGCGCGCTCCTCATAACTCATTACCAGCGAATCCTCCAGTACGTCCAGCCCGATTTCGTGCACGTCTTCATGGACGGCCGCATCGTCGCCGAGGGCGGGCCGGAGCTCGCACATACACTGGAGGCCGAAGGCTACGAGACATTCGCGCCCGCCGGCGTGGGAGGGGACTCATGAGCACGCACGAGACCGAGGTCGTCAGGGATATTCGCTCCGACTACCAGTTCGGCTGGTCGGATACCGAGGACTACTTCTTCAAGTCCGCGCGCGGGCTTTCGCACGAGCTCATCGACGCGATCTCGGACCACAAGTCCGAGCCCGACTGGATGCGCCAGTTCCGGCACAAGAGCCTCGACTACTTCCTCGCCCGGCCGATGCCGAGCTGGGGCGCCGACCTCTCGGGAATCGACTTCGAGAACATCTTCTACTACATCAAGCCGACCGAGAACCAGGCCGACTCCTGGGAGGACCTGCCGGCGGACATCAAGGACACGTGGGACAAGCTCGGCATCCCCGAGGCGGAGAAGAAGTACCTCGCGGGTGTCGGAGCGCAGTACGAGTCCGAGGTCGTGTACCACAAGCTCCAGGCCGATCTCGAGGCGAAGGGCGTTCTCTTCCTCGACATGGACTCGGGGCTCCGCGAGCACGAGGACATCGTCAAGCAGTACCTGGGGACGATCATTCCCCAGAACGACAACAAGTTTGCCGCGCTGAACTCGGCCGTCTGGTCGGGTGGCTCCTTCATCTACGTACCGCCGGGCGTTTCGATCGAGATGCCGCTCCAGGCCTACTTCCGCATCAACGCGGAGAACATGGGTCAGTTCGAGCGTACGTTGATCATCGTCGACGAGGGCGCCTACGTGCACTACGTCGAGGGCTGCACCGCGCCGATCTACTCGTCCGACTCGCTCCACTCCGCGGTCGTCGAGATCATCGTCAAGCCGGGTGGGCGCTGCCGGTACACGACCATCCAGAACTGGTCGAACAACGTCTACAACCTCGTCACGAAGCGCGCAGTCGCCTACGAGGGCGCGACCATGGAGTGGGTAGACGGGAACCTCGGCTCGAAGGTGACGATGAAGTACCCGGCGATCTGGCTGATGGGCGAGCGTGCCCACGGCGAGGTGCTCTCGATCGCATTCGGCGGCAAGGGCCAGCACCAGGACGCGGGCGGCAAGGTCGTCCACGTCGCGCCACGCACGTCGTCCGTGATCACGTCGAAGTCGATCTCGAAGGACGGCGGTCGTGCGGGGTACCGCGGGCTGCTGCAGGTCGCGAAAGGCGCGGTCGGCTCGAAGTCGAAGGTCGTCTGCGACGCGCTCATCCTCGACGAGGAGTCCCGCTCGGACACGTACCCGTACATCCAGGTCGACGAGAACGACGTCGAGCTCGGCCACGAGGCGACGGTCTCGAAGATCGGCGAGGAGCAGCTCTTCTATCTCATGACCCGCGGGCTCTCCGAGGCGGAGGCCTCGGCGATGATCGTCTCGGGCTTCGTCGAGCCGATCACGAAGGAGCTCCCGCTCGAGTACGCGGTCGAGATGAACCGCCTCATCCAGCTGCAGATGGAAGGCTCTGTTGGATAGAGCGCGTGTTGGCTAGCGCGATCAGCGGCGTCGACACGATCGGCATTCCCTCCAGCGATACCAAGCGCTCGCGCGAGTTCTACGTCGGAACACTCGGCCTTCGGCCAGACGAGCACTCGTGGAACGAGTTCTGGGTGGGCGAGACGTGCTTCGCGATCTGGGAGCCCGCTCGGTTCGGTGCCGAGTTCCAGCCACAGCCGAACTCGATCGTGCTGCTCCACGTCGACGATGTGGCTGCGGCTCGTTCCGAGCTCGAGGCGAAAGGCGTTCAGTTCGGTGGTGAGACATTCGATACGGGCGTCTGCCACATGGCGAACTTCACCGACCCGGACGGTAACCCACTCACACTCCACAAGCGGTACGCGCCGTACGCGGAGAGCACTGCAGCATGATCGACGCAGAGCGCGTCGATTACATCCGTGTCCCGGTGACGGACATCGATGAGGCAAACCGCTTCTACGGTGAGCTGCTGGGACTTCGGCGGAACCCGAACTCGCCCGGCGAGGACTGGGTCGAGTACGAGGCCGGCAACGTCACGCTCGCAGTCATGACGCCTCACACGCACGACTACGAGTTCGCGGCGCTCCCGCCATCCACGATTGCGCTTCGTGTGGCTGATGTCGCCGCGGCGACGTCCAAGCTCGAAGCTGCGGGGCTCGACGTCGGCGAGATGTGGGACTCGGGTGTCTGCCGAGGCGCGGGAGTCAGCGATCCGGCCGGGAATCGCATCCTCCTCCACCGGCGCTACGCGGCCTATGCCGACGGGACGATGCCGTGATGCAGGTCGAGCGCGTCGACTTCGTCTCGTTTCTCACCCAGGACATCTCGAGGGCGAGGCAGTTCTACTCGCAGATTCTCGGGCTCGAGATCGAGACCGAAGGCGAGTCGGACATGGAGTTCCGCTGCGGTCAGGTGACGCTCGACATCTTCGACCCGTCGAGCATCGGCCAGCCATTTGCGTCCTCCTCGGCCGGGTTGGCGCTGCGCGTTCCCGACGTCGAGGCCGCACGTGCCGAGCTCGAGGCGAAAGGCGTCCAGTTCGACGGCGAGACGATCGAGACGAGCGTTTGCAAGCAGGCGTGGTTCAAGGACCCCGACGGGAACGCGCTCATGCTCCACCGGCGCTACGACGTATGATGAACGTCGAGCAGGTGGACTTCGTCTCGGTACCGACGCGCGACGTCGCGCGCGCCGTCGCCTGGTATCGCGACGTGCTCGGGCTGCCCGAGAGCGAGTACTCGGAGGGTGAGGTCGAGACGCCGAACGTGACGTTCGGCTTCTGGAACCCGGAAGCCGATGGCGAGGAGTTCGTGCCGAACACGGCGGGAGTTGGGCTTCGCGTCCCGGACGTGCGGGCAGCGGTCGAGGAAGTGCGAGCGGCGGGCGCGGAGGTCATCGGGATCGAGGACACGGGCGTCTGTCACATGGGCTTCGTCAAGGATCTGGACGGGAACGTGCTCATCCTCCACCGTCGCTACGCCCGAAGGTGCGTCGTGGCAGATCTGAGCTCCTCGAGCGCTACCGGGCGCTACCGCTTCCGACGACGAAGGACGAGCACTGGCGCTTCACCGACCTCGCGGGGTTCGACCCGGACGCCTGGGTCGCGGACGGCGCCACGGAGATCGCACCGGCGCCCTCGCTGCTCGAGCTCGACGCCACCGGAGTCGCGTACGTCGGGGAGGCGGGCATCGAGATCGTCTCGGCGCCCGAGGGCATTCGCTTCGAGCCGCTGCCGGAGGACCACGAGCTCCTCTACTCGCTCGTCGGTTGGGACGAGAAGTTTGCCGCGCACAACGCGGCGATGTGGCAGAACGGCCTCCTCGTGCACGTCCCGCGCGGGGTCGTGCTCGAGCAGCCGCTCTACGTCCGCATCGCGAACTCGGTCGAGAAAGGCTCCCTGTTCTGGCGGCTCCTGGTCGTGGCCGAGCCCGAGAGCAGGTTCACGCTCATCGAGGAGTACGCCTCCTCCACGCCCGAACTCCCCGCGTACACGAACGCCGCCGTCGAGATCGTCGTGCAGCAGGCAGCGAAGGTCGAATACGTGTCGGTGCAGAACCTCTCGCGCGGGACGTGGCACTTCGCGTCGCACCACGCGCGCGTCGAGCGCGACGCCGAGCTCGACTGGGTCACGGGCGGCTTCGGATCGGCGAAGGGGAAGGTGCGGATCCAGAACGATCTCGCCGGCCCCGGAGCGACGTCGCGCGTGACCGGGGCGTACTTCGCCGACGGCACGCAGCACCTCGACTACGACACGTTCCAGGAGCACATCGCCCCGTCGACCACCTCGGACTTCGCGTTCAAGGGGGCTCTCCGGGACACGGCACGGGCCGTCTGGCGCGGGATGATCCGCGTCGAGGAGGGCGCGCAGAAGACGAACGCGTACCAGGAGAACCGAAACCTGCTCCTCTCGAAGTCCGCACACGCCGACTCGATCCCGGGGCTCGAGATCATGGCCAACGACGTCCGCTGCACGCACGGCGCGACGCTCGGCCAGGTCGATCGCGACCAGCTCTTCTACCTCATGACGCGTGGCTTGACGCGTGTAGAGGCCGAGCGCCTCATCGTCCGCGGCTTCTTCCAGGACGTGCTCGACCGCGTCGAGCTCGAGCCGGTCCGCGACGCGTTCGCGGCTGCGCTCGAGGCGCGCATTCCGCAGGCTTAGCCCTCACGCCTCGCTAACCAAGCAGGTCTACGCTGCGGGGGTGCGCCGGATCTCGCTCGCACTCCTGCTCGTCGTGGTGCTGGCGAGCGCTCCCGCGGCATCGTCTCGGCCGCAGACCCCTGCGAGCAACGGCTGGATCGTGTTCTCGAGCGATCGTGACATCAATTCGGTCGCGCCATTCCGCCTTTACCGGCTCGAGCCGATTGGCGGCCGCGTCGATCCGGTCGGGCAACTCCGCGGACGCCAGCCCGCCTGGTCACCCGACGGCTCGCTGCTCGCATTCGTGGACTTGCGTTGGCGCCTGGTCGTCGCTCGGAGCAACGGGCAGGTCGTCAGGGTTCTCACGAGCGGCAGGTACCCGGCGCAGCATCCGTCGTGGTCTCCGGACGGCAGCCGCATCGTCTTCAGCCAGTCCGGTCGCCTTCGGTTCCGGGGAGATCTCGTCGTCGCTGCGGTCGACGGCTCCTCGCTGCGTCGCATCACGCGCACGAGGCACGACGACGTGGAGCCGTGCGTGGTCGCCGACCGGGTCGCTGATCGCGTTCTCGTCGGACCGTCCGGTCCGGCTGCGCGACGACCGTGAGATCGTCGCCGTGCGTCCCGACGGGACGGGGGTTCGCAAGCTGACCGCCAACGACGTCTTCCAGGATCGAGCTCCGGCCTGGTCGCCGGATGGGTCGCGCATCGTGTTCGAGAGCGGCCGGGATCCAGCGCGGTTGAGTCCCGCTCTGTGGACGATGCGGAGTGACGGATCGCGACGAGCGGCTCGTCCAGCGCACGTCCGATCCGAGCGGGATACCGTCGTGGTCCGAGACGAGCCCCAGCGTGGTCGCCCGACGGGAACTGGATCGTCTACGTGACGAACGAGACGTTCTATCCCGACAACGTCTTCATCGTCCGCCCCGACGGGCAGGACAAGACGGACCTCACGCCGCAAACTCGTTCGCAGGACATCGACCCGGCATGGCAGCCGCTCTGCAGCCACATGGGGACGTCCGGCCGTGACGACTTGCGCGGGACGCTGCGTCGACGATCGGCTCTGCGGCTTCACCGGGCCCGACGCATCGTCGGCGGAGCGGGTCGGGACGGCCTCTACGGCGGCGGCGGAGGCGACGCAATCCGCGCCCGCGACGGCAGCTTCGACGTCGTTGGCTGCGGCTCGGGTCGCGACGAGGTGGTAGCCGACCGGGTCGATCTCGTCGGCGTCGACTGCGAGCGCATTCGCCGCGGCTGAATCGGCACAATCCGCCGATGGACGTCTCGGTTCCCCGGCTGCGTGGCGTGTTCCACCTGTACGCGTTCGTCGCCGCGGTCGTTGCCGGCACGGTCCTGGTCGCCCTGGCGGACGGCTTCCTGGAGCGCTTTGCCGTGTGGGTGTACGCCGTCGCTCTTGCTGCGATGTTCGGAGCGAGCGCGCTCTACCATCGCTTCCCGTGGCGCAGCACGACGGCCCGCGCTGCGCGCGCGACGGCTCGACCACGCGATGATCTTCGTCTTCATCGCCGGCACGTACACGGCGTTCGCGCTCGTCGCTTTCACGGGGACCGCGCGGATCGTGGGCCTCGTCACCGTCTGGGCCGGGGCGGCGTTCGGCGTCTTCCTGAACCTCGTTTGGATCGACGCCCCGCGCTGGCTCTCGGCGGTCGCGTACCTCGGAGTCGGGTGGGTCGGGCTCATCCTGTTCCCGCAGCTCTTCCCCGCGCTCGGCGTGGCTGCTGCGGTGCTCGTCATCGTCGGAGGGGCTCTGTACAGCGTCGGCGCCTTGACGTACGCGAGCGCCTGGCCGGATCCGTTCCCGATCGACGTTCGGTTTCCACGAGGTCTTCCACCTGCTCGTGATTGCCGCAGCGGTCACCCAGTTCGTCGCGCTCTCGTTGGTCGTGCTCTGACCGCTACCCTCGTCTCATGGAACCGAAGACAGAGCTCACGGACGCGGACTGGCGCGAGCGCCTGACGCCAGAGCAGTACGAGATCCTCAGAAACAAGGGCACGGAGCGAGCGTTCACGGGCGCCTACTGGGACGAACATTCGCCCGGCGTGTACAGGTGCGCCGGCTGCGCCGGCGAGCTCTTCCGCTCCGACACGAAGTTCGACTCCGGAACGGGCTGGCCAAGCTTCTTCGAGCCGGCGGCGCTCGAAAGCGTCGTCACGGAGACAGACACGAGCTATGGGATGACACGCACCGAGGTCAAGTGCGCGTCGTGCGGCGGGCACCTCGGCCATGTGTTCGAAGACGGTCCGGCGCCGACGGGGCTTCGCTACTGCATCAACTCCTGCGCGCTCGATCTCGAGCCGTCCGCTTAAGAACTCGAAGCCTTGCCTCCACGGCGTACGCTGTCGCGATGGACGAGCTCGGCCTGTTCCCACTCGGCCTCGTTCTCCTGCCGACCGAGCAGCTGCCGCTTCACATCTTCGAGGATCGCTACAAGGACCTCATCGAGGAGTGCCTCGAATCCGAAGGTGAGTTCGGTCTCCTATACGCCGACGACGACGGGATACGCGACGTCGGCACACGGGCACGCGTCGTCGAGGTCCTCACGCGATTCGAGGACGGCCGGCTCAACATCCTGATCGAAGGAGGCGATCGCTTTCGCCTCGAGGAGCTGACGCGCGGGCGGTCGTTCCACACGGGTCAAGTCGCGCCTCTCGAGGACGCGGACGATCCGCCTGACGTAGCTGCCATCGACGAGGCGCTCCAGCTCTTCGGGAGGCTCCGCGAGCTGACCGGCAGCGACGTGGACGTCCCCGAAGGCGCCGAAACACAGCTCTCGTTCGCCCTCGCTGCCAAGGTCGAGCTCCCGGCCGACGCGAAGCTCGGGCTGCTGCGGGAGGTCTCGGAGCGACGGCGCATCGAGCTCGTGCAGGACCTTCTCGAGACCGCGGTGCTCACCGCCCAGCGAGTGCCGCAAAGCCGCCGAGCGTGCCGCGACCAACGGCCGCGTCGATCTCGGGTAGCGCAGACAGCCTCAGGGGTACGATGGCTGTGTGGCCGTAACCGCCCAGCCGAAGCTCGACGCGAACCGGCTTCGGGCGGACTTCGCCGTCTTCGACGAGCTCGTCAACGGCAAGCCCGTCGCCTTCCTCGACTCGGCCGCCTCGTCGCAGAAGCCGCGGCAGGTCCTGGACACGATGCGCGACTTCTACGAGCACTCGTACGCAAATGTCCATCGCGGCGTGTACCGCCTCGCCGAGCGGGCGACAACCGGCTACGAGACCGCGCGTGGGAAGGTGGCTCGTTCGTCAACGCGCCGTCGGAGCGCGAGGTCGTCTTCACGCGCAGCGCGACTGAGGCCCTGAACCTCGTCGCGTATGCGTGGGGCCTCGACAATCTCGGCCCCGGCGATGTCGTCGTCGTCACGGACCTCGAGCACCACTCGAGTTTCGTGCCGTGGCAGTACGTCGCCGGCCGCACTGGCGCTGCGTTCAAGGCGATCCCGATCGACGAGTCGGGCGAGCTTCGTCTCGACGCGCTCGACGAGATCGAGCGCGAGGGCACGGTGAAGGTCGTTGCCTCGAATCTCGTGTCGAACACGCTCGGCACCGTGAACCCGGTTCACGACATCGCGACCTGGGCCCACGAGCGCGGCGCGATCATGGTCGTCGACGCCGCGCAGGCCGCTCCACACCGGCCGATCGACGTCCAGGCGCTCGACTGCGAGTTCCTCGCGATCTCGTCGCACAAGATGTGCGGGCCGAGCGGGGTCGGCGCCCTCTGGGGGCGTCGAGAGCTCCTCGAGACGATGGCGCCGTTCAATCTCGGCGGCGAGATGATCCGCTCGGTGTCGATGGAGCGGACGACCTGGAACGAGCTCCCGTACAAGTTCGAGGCCGGCACTCCAGCAATCGCCGAGGCGGTCGGGTTCGGCGCGGCCGTCGATTACGTGCTCGACGCCGGGCTCGCCGCGATCGAGCGACACGAGCACGAGCTCGTCGAGTACACGCTCGGCCGCCTGGCCGAGCTCCCGTTCGTCGAGACCTACGGCCCGTCGCCGGAGCATCGGGCGGGAATCGTCTCCCTGAACATCGAAGGCGTGCACCCGCACGACGTCGCCCAGGTCCTCGACTGGGAAGGGGTCGCCGTCCGCGCCGGGCACCACTGCACGCAGCCGCTCATGGCGAAGCTCGGAGTTGCCGCGACCGTTCGCGCGAGCTTCTACCTCTACTCGATCCCGGAAGAGGTCGACCGCCTCGTCGACGGCCTGCACAAGGCCAAGAGAGTCACTCGGCTAGCCATGTCCGAATTCGATCAGCTCTACCGGGAGCTCATCCTGGACCACTACAAGAACCCGCGGAATCACGGGCTTCTGGATCCTGCGGATGCCCATGCCGAAGGGCAGAACCCGCTCTGCGGCGACGAGGTCTCGGTCACGGTGCGTCTCGGCGACGGTGACGTGATCGAGGAGGTCGGCTTCGACGGACGCGGCTGCGCGATCAGCCAGGCGGCAACCTCGATGCTCAGCGACCTCGTGAAGGGGAAGACGGCGGCCGAGGTTGCGGAGATGCCGAAGGAGGAGCTCCTCGACGAGCTCGGGATCCCGCTGACGCCCGTGCGCCTGAAGTGCGCGATCCTCGGCCTCGGCGTGCTGAAGCTCGCGCTGCACAAGGCGCGTGGGACTCCGCTGCCCGAGGAGTGGGGCACTTCCAGTAGAGACCTTGTCCTTGAGTGAGCTGCGGCTGGTGAGCGACGAGCGCAGCGGCCGCGAAGCGGCCGCCTTTAGGGGTCTTCGCGCGATCGGAATCTGCGCTCGCAGATTCCGATCTTGCGCAAGATTGGTCTTGGAATAGCGTGGCGGAGATCGAGGTCGCGCCGGCCGAGGAGCTCCCGCCGGGCACGATGCGGCTGGTGCCCGCGGGCTTGCTGACGATCGGCGTCTACAACTGCAACGGCGGCTACTACGCGATCGAGGACCGCTGCTCGCACGACGACGGCCCTCTCTGCGAGGGCGACTGGGAGCCGGATGGGTGCGTCGTCGTGTGCCCGCGGCACGGGTCGCGCTTCGATCTCGAGTCCGGGATTCCGATGTCCTTGCCGGCCTTCGAGGCGGTGCCGATCTTTCCGGTCTCGGTACGTGACGACGGCATGGTCGTCGTCGAGGTGCCCGACTCGTGATCGACGAGCGCGTTCTGGGTGTCCTCGAGCGGCTGGAGACCGAGGATGCCGCGGAGCGCGAGGCCGGGCTGCCGGCGATGCAGCGCTCGCGCCAGGTCGCGCCGACGACCGGACGCTTGCTCTTCGCGCTTGCGGCGTGCCAGGCGGGCATCGCGGTGCTGGAGATCGGAGCCTCGCGCGGGTACTCGTCGATCTGGCTTGCCGCGGGGGTGCGAGTGCTCGGCGGCCAGCTCACGTCGCTCGAGCACGATCCGGTGAAGTGCGAGGCGTGGCGCGCGAACGTCGCCGACGCTGGCCTCGACGAGTGGGCGGAGCTGGTGGAGGGCGATGCGTTCGAGATCCTGCGGGCGACGGAGGACACCTTCGACCTCGTGTTCCTCGACGCCGAGAAGGGCGACTACGAGGCGCTCTTCGCGCTCGCGCGACCCCTGCTCGAGCCCGGCGGCCTCGTCGTGGCCGACAACGTTCTCTCCCACGTCGAGGCGCTCGGCGCCTACTCCGCGGCGCGCCAGGCGGATGCGACGCTGTCGAGCGTCACCGTGTCGCTCGACCGTGGCCTCGAGCTCTCTGTCGTCCTCAGCGAGCTCTCCTAGCGAACCGCCGCACATTCGCGCTCCCTCCATCCGCTCGGAGTGCGTATGCTGAAGCTACCGCGGAAAGGAGGTGGTCCGGCTTGAGCGATGACAGTACGGGCAGTGGAGGTACCAGCGGGTAGAGGCGTGCCCCCGGGACCACCGGGAACCGCCTAGCCAGCGTAGGGGGCTCGCGATTCGCGCCGCTCTATGACCTTCAAGACGTTCGCGTCTCAGGACGTGCCTGTCGGGAAGGTCCTGTGCCGGAAGCGCCTCTACTAATCCAACGCTGGTATCCGTCTCGAGGGGCCGCTCACGCGGCCCCTCGGCGTTCTATGCAGCGACGGTGAGCGGGCTGGCTTCGTCGACGAGCGCCGCGAGGTGGCTCTGCAGCCGCTCCGCGACGAAGGGATCCACGAGCTTGCCCTCATCGTCGAACTTCTCGTGTGCCGTGGACACAGGGAGCTCGCCGGGGACGACGCGGGCTCCGGCGATTCCGAGCACCCGCTTCAGATCCTGCTGGGCCCAGATCGCACCGTACTGGCCGGTGGTCGCACCCGCGACTGCCACCGTCTTGTTGCGGAGGCAGCTCCCGCGGTGCCGCGCAGACGCCCAGTCGATCGCGTTCTTCAGGACTCCCGTGATCGAGCCGTTGTACTCCGGCGTCACGAAGAGGACTGCGTCAGCGCTCTTCGATCCGTCGCCGGAGTTCGGCGACGGCTTCCGGTGTCTCGACGTCCTCCTGATCGAGGTCCTGGTCGTAGTGGGGAATGAGGCCGAGCCCGTCGAAGACCTCGACCTCGACGCCATTCGGGGCGAGCTCGCGTGCCGCACTTGCGAGCGCGGTGTTGTACGAGTCGGCCCTGAGGCTGCCGGAGATTGCGAGGACGTGCATTGCTAGGCCTCTCGGACTGCCGCGAAGGTCGCCCGCAGCTTCACGTCGTTGGGCAGCAGGAAGCCGCCGCCCGGCAGGGGCGCGTTCCACACGAGGCCGAAGTCCGTACGGTCGACGGTGGCCTCGAGCTCGAGGGCGATACGCTCGTTCCCGGAGAGATCCGGGCCGGCGCCGAGGTACGTGCCCCTGAGCTCGACCGGCTTCGTCGTTCCCTTTATCGTGAGATCGCCGGCGACGACGAGCTCGTCGCCGTCGAGCCGAATGACGGTCGACTCGAAGCGGAGCTCGGGGTACCGCTCGACGTCGAAGAAGTCGGGAGAGTGGAGGTGCCCGTCGCGCGTGTCGTCGAAGGTCGTGATGCTCGCGGCGTCCACGGTGCCCTCGATGGTGGCCTGCACGCCGCCTTCGATCGTCCCGCTGAAGCCGGGTACGCGGCCTTTGATCGGAACGAGCCCGATCTTCCGCACCTCGAACTCGAGTGACGACCATACGGGGTCGATCGCCCATGTTCCGGAGGGGATCTGCGTGGCCGAAGTCTCTGCGATGATGGACATGTGCCGAACTCCCTTGCGTTCGATACTATTGAGTACGCAATGACTATAGCCGAGAGAAGAATGAGTAGTCAAGTATTGATCGATCAAGCGTCGGGTCGCGCGTTCGCGGCGCTCATCCGTGCGCATGCGGCGGCCACGAGGCGCTTGAGCGCGCAACTCTCCGCGGATCACGGGTTGACGCTCAGCGACTACGAGGTCCTGCTGCGCCTTGCTCACGCGCCAGACCGGCGCATGCGGCGGGTCGACCTCGCCGAGCAGGTGCTCCTCACCGCGTCGGGCATCACTCGGCTGCTCGACGGGCTCGAGCAGAGCGGCTTCGTAGAGCGCGCGGCGTGTTCGGAGGATAGGCGTGTCGTCTACGCCGTACTCACGAGGGCCGGCCTCGACAAGCTGCGTGAAGCATCCCGAAGCCATGTCGACCAGATCGACGCGCTCTTTCGGGCGGGACTCGACGACGAGGAGCTGGACGGGCTCACGACCTTGCTGACGCGAATCGGCGAGGGCGAGAACCTCGACTGCTCACCGCCTCAGGCGTAGTCAGCTGTCGTTGAAGTTCTGCCAGTAGCGGCTCGGCGTCGGGCCGCGCTGCCCCTGGTACTTCGAGCCGATGCCTTCGGAGCCGTACGGCCGCTCAGCGGCCTCCGAGAGCTGGACGAACGAAAGCTGGCCGATCTTCATGCCGGGGTAGATCGTGATCGGGAGGTTCGCGACGTTCGAGAGCTCAAGGGTCACATGGCCGTCCCAGCCCGGGTCGATGAACCCCGCCGTCGAGTGGATGAGCAATCCCAGGCGGCCCAAACTCGATTTTCCCTCCAGCCTTGCCACGAGATCGTCCGGTAGCGTCACGCGCTCGAGCGTGGAGCCGAGCACGAACTCGCCAGGGTGGAGGATGAACGCCTCGTCGCCCTCGACCTCGACGAGCTCCGTGAGGTCCTCCTGCTGCGCTTTCACGTCGATGAACGGGTAGCGGGAGTTACGAAAGACCCGGAAATAGCGGTCGACGCGGACGTCGAGGCTCGACGGCTGCATCAGCTCCGGGGCATACGGATCGATGCCGATTCGGCCCTCCGCGAGAAGGCGCCGGATGGTGCGATCGGAGAGGACCACGAGGCGATTCTACGAGGGCTGCGATAAGGTCCACGCGCGGTGTCGATGCTGTTCCCACCCATCGACCCGAACGAGCGATTTCGCGAGCGTCGGGCGAAGATACGGCGAAGGAAGCGCCTGAGACGGAGCGGCGCTCTCGGAGCGACGCTCGTTCTGGTCGCGCTCCTCGGCGTCGGAGCTCGCTTCGTCGGGTCGGATGACGGACAGCCGTCGGTTGCAGAGCTCGCCACTCTGGCGACCGCCCCGGCGGAGGGCCCGAAGACGCTCCCCATCGAGTTGCGGGGAGTGCACGTCACGATGGCGCTCGCGTCGCTTCCTGGGAAGCTGGATGAGTACCTCGAACTCGAGCAGGACGGGCTTACCGCGCTCGAGCTCGACGTCAAGGACGAGCACGGCGACGTCGCCTTCGTGCCGTCGTCCGTTCCGCTCGCCTCGTCGGTGGGCGCTGCCCGCGACTACTACGCCGCGCGCGAGGTCGCGCGACGCACGCACGAGCGCGGCGTCTATCTCATCGGGCGAATCGTCGTGTTCGAGGACCCCGTTCTCTCGCGTGGCCGGCCGGATCTCGCGATCAGTAGGTCCGACGGCTCGGTCTGGCGCGATGCAGCCGGCCTGGGCTGGACCAATCCCTACGACCGGCGGGTCTGGAAGTACAACGTCGACATCGCCATCGCCGCCGCGCGAGCAGGGTTCGACGAGATCATGTTCGACTACGTCCGCTTCCCGTCCGACGGCGACGTGGACGCGGCCGTCTACCGCAACCAGGGCTCGCTCGCGAAGCGCGAGGCCATCCCTGCGTTCCTGAAGTACGCGAAGCGCCGCCTTGCGCCGTTCGACGTGAGGATCGCTGCGGCGGTGTTCGGTCTCTCGGGCTCGCGGGACCTCGGGATCGGGCAGCTTCCGAAGCGCATGGCGCCGCATCTCGACACCGTCTACGCGATGACGTACCCGTCCCTGTTCGCCCCGGGTGAGCTCGGACTACGGGATCCGAGCACGTCTCCGGGCGCCACCGTTGCGCGAGCGCTTCGTCGGTTCGAGCTCGCCCTGGATGGGCAGGACGCGTTGATCGTGCCGTGGGTGCAGGACTTCAGCTTCACCGTCCCGTACGGCCTCGACGAGGTCAAGGCGCAGGTCGAAGCGGCGCGGCTCTCGGGCGCCAAGGGGTACATGCTCTGGAACGCGGAGGGCATGTACACGGACGGCGCGCTCGAGCCCGCGTCCTGACCTCTGACCGCGCCGGTCTGACCTATACATTGCCGCGCGTGGTGGCGATCCGCGTGATCGAGATCCGGTCCGAGATCCCCGGCCCGCGGAGTCGCGAGATCCGCGAGCGCGAGCGCCACGCCGTGGCGAGCCCGCTCGTCGTGCATGCGCCGATCGTCGCCGAGCGAGCGCGTGGCTCCACGATCACGGACGTCGACGGCAACACGTTCGTCGATTTCGTCGGTGGCGTCGGGGTAGCGAACGTCGGTCACAACCACCCGCGTGTGGTCGAGGCGATCGCCGAGCAGGTCGAGCGATTCCTGCACACGGACTACACGGTCGTTCCATACGAGGGCTACGTCACGCTGGCGGAGCGCCTCGGCGCGCTGGTGCCGATCTCCGGCGAGACCCGCGCCGCGTTCTTCAACGCGGGGGCCGAGGCGGTGGAGAACGCGGTCAAGCTCGCGCGCCTGTACACGAAGCGGCAGGCCGTCATCGCGTTCGAGGGCGCTTTTCACGGCCGAACGTGGATGGCTTTGACCATGACGTCCCGCACCCACCCGTTCAAGGCGGGGCTCGGGCCGTTCGCGCCCGAGGTGTATCGCGCGCCGTTTCCGAGCGCCTACCGGGGGCCGGACACCGAGACGGCGCTCGCGGCACTGCAGCGGATGTTCACGACCCACGTGTCACCAGAACACGTCGCCGCGATCGTCTTCGAGCCGCAGCAGGGCGAGGGAGGATTCCTGCCGGCGCCTCCCGAGTTCGTCGCCGGCCTGAGGGCGATCTGCGACGAGCACGGGATCGTCCTCGTGGCCGACGAGGTGCAGACGGGGTTCGGGCGGACCGGTCGAATGTTCGCGATGGAGCACTTCGACATCGAGCCGGACCTCGTCGTGCTCGCGAAGTCGATCGCAGGCGGGCTCCCGCTCTCGGGAGTCGTGGGTCGTGCCTCGATCATGGACGCACCGCACGCGGGCGCCATCGGTGGCACGTTCATCGGCAATCCGGTCGCGCTCGCGGCAGCAGGCGCCGTTCTCGACGTCTTTGCGGAGGAACAGCTCGTCGCGCGCGCTGAGTTGCTCGGTGAAGCGCTCCGCGCCCGGATGCTCGACTGGCAGGCACGGTGGTCGCAGGTCGGAGACGTGCGTGGGCTCGGAGCGATGCTCGCGATCGAGCTCGTTCGCGATCCCGCGACGAAGGAGCCTGCGCCCGAGCTTGCAAAGGCCGTCATCGACGAGGCGCTGCAGCGAGGCGTGTTGCTCCTGAAGGCGGGCGTCCACGGCAACTGCATTCGCGTGCTGTGTCCGTTGACGACCTCGGACGCGGAGCTCGACGACGGGCTCCGCGCCTGGGAAGAAGCGCTCACCGCAGTCCTTCGCTAAGACTCCTGCCGTGCACGCAGGGGAGGAGCGCAAGCTCGTAACGGTTCTCTTCGCCGAGCCTGCTCGTCGGGTTGTAGGGGCGAGCTACATCTCGCCCCCTACGTCTCAATATTCGAGGCGGCTCCGTCTGCCGTGGCGCTCGAGCGCCAGCGCGATGAGGCGGTCGAGCAGCTGGGCGTACGAGACGCCCGCCGCCTCGAAGAGCTTCGCGTACACGCTCGTCGAGGTGAAGCCCGGGATCGTGTTGATCTCGTTCACGACGACCTCTCCGTCGGGGCGCACGAAGAGGTCGATGCGAGCCATCCCCTCGCACTCCGTCGCGACGAAGGACTCGACCGCCAGCTCCCGGACTCGCTCGTCGGCTTCGGGAGAGATGCGTGCCGGGATCACGAGGTCCATGCCACCCTCGTCGTATTTCGCCGAGTAGTCGTACCAGTCAGCGTGAGCGACGATCTCGCCCACGACCGAGGCGATCGGGTCTCGATTCCCGAGCACTCCGCACTCGACCTCGACGCCGTTCACGCTCTCCTCGATCAGCACCTTGTCGTCGTGGCGACGAGCCAGGTCGACGGCGGGACCGAGCTCGCTGGAGTCGCGCACCTTCGAGATGCCCACCGACGAGCCGAGGCGTGCAGGTTTCACG
Source organism: uncultured Gaiellaceae bacterium (assembly GCA_963723695.1). Classification (GTDB taxonomy): domain Bacteria; phylum Actinomycetota; class Thermoleophilia; order Gaiellales; family Gaiellaceae; genus GMQP-bins7. The sequence continues at coordinate 37,672 of CAVRRU010000010.1, forward strand.
AAGACGGGGTACTCGAACGGGTGCTCGGCGGCATCGCCGTTCCGAAGCGTGACGTTTCGCGCGACGGGGATGCCGCGGTCGCGGAGCACCGCCTTGAACAGGTCCTTGTCCATGCACAGCGCCGAGGCGGCGACCCCGGCGCCAACGTACGGCACATCCGCGAGCTCGAGGAGGCCCTGTACGGTCCCGTCCTCGCCGAACGGGCCGTGGAGGATCGGCAGCACCACGTCGACCTGTCCGAGTGTCGTGGCAGGGGACGAGTTGGCCACGACTGGCAGCGTCTCGGAGACCGGGGTCCGACCCGTGGGGTCAGACCCCAGCGCAGGACGTTCCGCGCCGGCGAGCTCCCAGCGGCCGCGCCGGTCGATCTCGACGACGACGGTCTCGTAGCGCTCCGGGTCGAGCGCGGCGATCACCGACTGTGCGGACGCGACCGAGATGTCGTGCTCGCTCGAGCGGCCACCGGCGAGCACGGCCACGCGAACCCGTGCGCTCACGGAGTCGTTTCGGTCTCGGTCGTGTCGGTCGTCTCGACGAAGCGCCCGACGAAGAGGTTGACGAGCGCGTTCGGCTTCGCCTGCGATCCTCCGACCGGGTCCTGCGAGATGACGATTCCGTCGAACGAGGGATCGTCCGTGTCCTCGAGCACGACGCGTGTGCGGAAGCCCGCGGCCTCGAGCGTCGTCTGCGCGATCGCGACGTCCTGCGACGTGACGTCCGGCACCGCAGCCGTCGAGGGCCCCTTCGAGACCGAGAGCGTCACCGTCGAGCCCCTCGAGCCTTCCGACCCGCCGCTCGGGTCCTGATTCGTGACGATCCCTGCCGCTTGATCCGAGTCGACGTCGATGCGGGAAACACCGAATCCCGCCTGTTGCAGCTCCGCGGCGGCCTGGTCGTACGGCAGCCCGACCACGGACGGCACGGTGACCGGTCGCGGGCCCTTCGAGACGTTGATCCGGACCTGCGTCCCTTCGACCACGACGAGACCGGCGCCCGGCGACTGTGCTGTCACCGTGCCCTCGTCTCGGTCGGAGTTGATCTCGACGACCTGCGCGTTCAGCCCCGCCCGCGTCAGCTCGGCGACGGCGTCCTCGACGGACTGGCCGACGACGCTCGGGATCGTCACCTCCGGCTTTCCGGACGAGACGTCGATGCGCACGGTTTCCCCCTTGTCCACCCGGGTGCCTTCGGTCGGGCTCTGGGCGAAGACCACGCCTTCCTCGACGTCCGAGTTGGAAACCCGATTGACCCGAGGGACGAGCCCCGCGTCCTCGATGTTGCTCTCAGCGAGCGCTTGCGGGATTCCGACGACGTACGGGACGGCGACGGTCTCGGCGCCTTCCAGCTGATCCTTGATCGGCTCGTAGAGGAGCCAGCCCGCGAGGAGCAACGCGAGCAACGCCCCGATCCCGACCAGCCACGCCCATAGCGGTCGACCCCGTTTGGGCGGCTGGTACTGCGGTGGCAGGGGACGCCGTGCGATCTGGGTCACAGCAGTCGAGTCGCCCGCGTGACCGCCGGCGAGCACCATCGTCGCGGCTTCCGCCGTGTCCGCGGGGACCTTGCCGCCGCGCGCGACCGTCTCGAGGTCGGCATCCATGGCGGCCGCGGACTGGTACCGATCCGCCGGTTCCTTGGCGAGGGCTCGCACGATGACGAGGTCGAGATCGTCCGGGACGTCGGGTCGGAGATCGGACGCGAGCGGCGGCACCTCGCCGAGGTGCTTCATCGCGATCTCCACCGGGCTGTCGCCCGTGAACGGCACCTCGCCCGTGAGCAGCTCGAAGAGGACGATCCCCGTCGAGTAGAGGTCAGAGGTCTGGTCGACCGGAGCGCCGCGGGCCTGCTCCGGCGAGAGGTACTGCGCCGTTCCGATGATCGCGCCCTCCTCCGTCATCGTGCTCGCGCCTGCGCGTGCGATGCCGAAGTCCGTCACCTTCACGACGCCCTCGGAGTCGACGATGACGTTGTGCGGCTTGATGTCGCGATGGACAACACCGTTGCGGTGGGCATAGCGGAGCGCAGCGAGGATCTGGCGCGTGTACGCGATTGCCACGGGCACCGGGCAGAGACCACGCGAGCGGATCAGCTCCTTGAGCGTCCTCCCCTCGACGTACTCCATGACGATGTAGTAGGAGCCGTCGAACTCGCCGCGGTCGAAGATCGAGACGATGTTCGGGTGCGAGAGCCCCGCGGCGTGCGTCGCCTCCCGCCGGAAACGCTCGACGAACTGCTCGTCGTTCGCGTAGCGCCCGTGGAGCATCTTGATGGCAACCCTGCGCCCGAGCTCCTGGTCCTCCGCGAGGTAGACGTCGGCCATGCCGCCGCCGCCGAGCTTGCGCGAGATGCGGTAACGCCCCGCGAAGAGCGTTCCGGAAAGGGTGTCTTGGGTTGCCATGGCTGCTGGAAGAGTGCCTAGAGGTTAGGGATTCGTCGTCCCTTGCAGGATTGCCTGCATGACCGCCCGGGCGATCGGTGCGGCCGTCGTGCCACCCGTACCGCTCTGGTTCTGGAGCACGACTGCGATGGCGAGCTCAGGTGCCTTGTCCTCGTCGGAGCCGGCGAACGCGATGAACCACGTGATGTTCGACCCGGGGACGCCTGTCTCTCCTGTCCCGGTCTTGCCGCCGACGGAGTAGCCGGAGAGCTGGGCGGCGGTGCCCGTGCCCCGCTCGACCGCCGAGCGCATCATCTCGGCGACAGCGTCGGCCGTCTTCTCGCTGACCGCGCGCCGGATGAGTCGCGGCTCCTGCTTCTCGATCACCTTCCCGCCCGGGCCGACGATCCGGTCGACGACGTGCGGCTCCATCAGCCTGCCCTCGAAGCCGATCGCACCCGCCACCATGGCGTTCTGCAGCGCGGTGACGAGCATGCGCTCCTGGCCGAACGCCATCCGTCCGGCGTCGACGTTCGCGTCGACCTTCGGATAGAAGAGCTGCCCGTTTCGGTACAGGCCGCTGGCAAATCGCTCGTCCGTCGGAGTCTCGAGCGGCGGTCGCTCGTAGAAGCCGAAGCGCTTCGCCGTGTCGAGGATCCGCTTCGCGCCGAGCTTCTTCCCGATGTTGCAGAAGACGGAGTTCACGGAGTACGTGAGCGCGTCGTGGAGGCTGAGGGTGCCGAACGGGCTCGACGTGTCGAAGTTGTTCACGCGCTTCCCATAGACGGTGCAGTACCCCGGGTCGTAGAAGCGCGACTCGGGCGTGTACTTCTTCGACTCGAGCGCCGCGGACGCGGTGATGACCTTGAAGGTCGACCCGGGGACGTAGAGGCCCGCGCTCGCCCGGTTGAGCAGCGGAGCGGCGGGCGTGCAGTCGGCTGTGATCTTCTCGATCTCGCCGAAGTTCTCCTCGGCGAGATTCGGGTCGAAGCTCGGCGATGCTGCCATGACGCGCACCTTCCCCGTCCGCGGGTCGAGCGCGACGACCGCGCCGCAGTTCTGCCCGAGCTCATCCTGCGCGACCGCCTGCGCATCGAGGTCGAGCGTCGTGACGACGTCGTTCCCCTGTACCGGCCTGCCGTGGATCTCGTCGAGCGCCTTGTCTACGAGCGTGGAGAGGTTCGCGTTGGACGAGGTGAGGAAGTCGTTCAGCGAGCGCTCGAGCCCGGTGCGGGAGCGCCCAGCCGTCGAGTAGCCGACGACGTGCGCCGCGAGCGGGCCGTACGGGTAGCGGCGGAAGAAGAGCGTCCTGCCGTCGACCTGTCGCTCACGGTTCCGCGCGAGCCGCCTTCGCGGCTCGAACGAGAAGATGAGCCCGCGGTCGATCGAGAACTCCGCGACACGTTTGATGGCGTTGTCCTGCCGCGCCGCGAGGCCGGAAGCGGCCCACGTCTGCCAGTACGTCGTCATGACGACGAGCACCCCGACGAGCGTGAGGGCGACATACGTCAGGCGGACGATCTGGCCGTTCATCGGGGATGGTTCGCCCGGTTGGAGACCAGCAGGAGCAGCGCCAGCAGGAGGAAGTTGGCGACGATGCTCGTCCCGCCGTACGAGACGAACGGCAGCGTGATCCCCGTCAGCGGCACGACGCGAAGCACGCCGCCGACGATGATGAACGTCTGCAGGGCGAACCCGAACGTCAGGCCCGTCGCGACGAGCTTCGAGAAGCCGTCCTGCGCCTGCAGCGCGACGCGCATGCCGCGCACGACGAAGACCATGAACACGAGCAGGAGGCCCGCTGCACCGATGAGACCGAGCTCCTGCGCGATCGCCGAGAAGATGAAGTCCGTGCGGAGGTACGGAATGAGCTCCGTGCCGTCCACCGACCTGAACGTCCCCTCGCCGAGGCCGGTGCCCCCGAAGCCTCCGTTTCCGATCGAGTAGAGGCTCTTCACGAGCTGGTACGACGCGCAGTCCTGGCGGAGCTCGAGCTCGCCGTTCAGTGCGCAGTAGACGGGCTCGTCCGTCCAGGGATGGAGCCAGATCGTGACGCGATCCTGGACGTGCTGGAGCGCGTTGTAGAGCGCTGCGGCGCCACCCACGAACAGGGCCAGCCCTGCGGCGACGAACAGAGCGCGGCCGGTCGCTGCGTACAGCATCGCGAGGAAGATCCCGAAGTTGAGGAGCGCGCTTCCGAGGTCGTTCGTCTGGACGATCACGAGCATCGCGGCGCCCCAGATCACGACGAGTGGCCCGAAGTCCTTGAGGCGTCCCTGCGCGAGCACCTCGCGCTTCTCGCGCAGGTACCCCGCGAGAAAGAGGATGAGGCAGATCTTCGCGAGCTCGCCGGGCTGGAACTGGAGCGGTCCGACGTCGACCCACAGGCGCACACCGTTCACGCGCTCGCCGATCCCCGGAACCGATGGAAGCAGCAGCAGCCCGATCGCTGCGACGCCGAACAGGTACCGATACGACTCGAGGATGCGGTAGTCGTGGCGGAGCCAGATGAGCGTCCCACAGAGCGCCGCAACGCCGACCGCGACCCATAGCGCCTGTCGTCCGCCGTCGTCTGCGTCGAGACGGTAGATCGAGGCGAGCCCGAACGCCGTCAGCACCGCTGTGAGCGGGAGGAGCGCGCCGTCAGCGTAGGGGACGGTTCTCCGCACCACGACGTGGGCCACGAGGTAGAGCGCGAGGAGCAACGCACCCCAGGTCAGCGCTTCCGCCGCGACCTCTGCATCGCGGGCGATCGTGACGCTCGCGAGCGCGATGCCTCCCAGGAGCCCCGCGACGACGAGCCCGGTGAGCTCGCGGCTGCGAGCGCTCACCGCGTGATGCCCCAGTACACGGCCAGGAGGCCCACGGCGACGAAGGCGGCGACGAGCGCGATCGCCGCGGCTCGCCCACCTGGGCCCGCGCCGTGCGTGCGAACATCTCCAGCTGGCTCTTCGACCGTGTCGGTGGCGGCGTCAGCGCTCGGAGCCGGCTCCGGTCGGGGCTCGGGCTCGCCCTCCACGAGTTCGAACAGCACGACCGTGATGTTGTCCTCGCCCCCGTGGTCGTTCGCAGCGGAGACGAGCGCGGCTCCGGCCTCGGAAGGCTCTCCGCCCGCCTGCTCGATGGCGGCGGCGACCTCGTCGTCGTCCAGCATCGCCGACAGCCCGTCGGAGCAGAGAAGGAAGAGATCGCCGACCTCTGCCGCCACCGTGAACGTCTCGACGCGCACCGACGGCTCGGTGCCGAGCGCGCGGGTGATCGCGGAGCGCTGTGGGTGGCGCTCGGCTTCCTCCGGCGTGAGCACGCCACTCTGCACGAGCTCGGCCACGAGCGAATGGTCGGTCGTGAGCTGTTCGAGCGAGCCGCCCCGCAGGAGGTATGCGCGCGAGTCGCCGACATGGCCGATCGCCACCCGTCCCGTCGTCTCGTCCACGAGCGCGGCGGTCACGGTCGTTCCCATGCCGCTCGTCGCCGGATCGGTGACTGCGCGCTCCCAGATCCGGCGGTTCGCCTCCTCGATGAGCGCCACGATGCCGTCTTCGCCCTTGGTCTCCGTGCCGGCTTCCTCGAGGGCGGCGGCGGCGAGCTGTGCCGCGACCTCGCCGGCCCGTGCGCCGCCCATCCCGTCCGCGACGGCGAAGAGCGGCGGCCGGAAGACGTAGGCGTCCTCGTTCGCACGGCGCCTGCGCCCCGTGTCCGTCGTCGCCGCGGCACGCCCGATCCTCATTGCTGCACCTGGAGCTCGGTCGCTCCGATCTTGATCACGTCGCCGGCGCGCGCGAGCTGCGCGCGCTTCAGCTTCGTGCCGTTCACGAACGTGCCGTTGGTGGAGCCGAGGTCGTCGATCCACGCGCCGTCGGGGCGTGGCTCGATGCGAGCGTGACGGCCTGACGCGAACTCGTCGCGACCGAGCCGGATTCCGCTCTGCTCGTCCCGTCCGACGATCGTCGGCACGGATACGGCGATCGTCTGCCCTTCGCGGAGCACCGGGCTTGCGATGACGAGGAGCCGGGTCGGCGGGAGGCCGTGCTCCTCGCGGAGAGCAGCCGCTTCCGCGGCGCCGAGGATGATGCTCTCCTGCGGCGCCTGTTCCATCCCTCTGGTGGCGGATCGCACGACGAGCAGGATGAACCCGTACAGCAGGACGAGAAACGCGATCTTCAGGATCAGGAGCGTCTCGTCGGTCTCGAGGGCGAGGAGCGTCACGACGGCACGGAGCGACCGAAGACGACCTCCGTCGAGCCGAGCGTGATGCGATCTCCGTCCCGCAGACGCTTGCGCTCGACCTGCTTGCCGTTGACCGCGAGGCCGTTCGTGGAGCCGAGATCGACGATCCAGTACGCAGTTCCCTCCTGGCGCAGCTCCGCATGCCGCCGCGAGACGTTCAGATCCGCGACCCGCACGTCAGCTTCACGCGAACGGCCGAGGACGACGCTCGGCTTCGTCACCTCGTGCCGTTCACCGGCCACTGTCAGGCTGATGGCCTCGCGCCTCGGCTCCGGCGGGGGCGCGTCGGGAACCTCCGGTTCGGGAGTGCGGTAGATCATCGTCTGTGCAGGCTCCGCCAGGGGCAGCTCCGCCGGCGGCGGCTCGGGGGAGCCCTCTCCGGCGACGAGACGGGTTGCGATGCCGAACTCACCCACGGCGAGGTCGTCGTCGGTCGTCACGAGGACACTTGGCGGGTCCAGCAGCGCGTAGCGCTCACGCCGGGCGTGCTCGGCGAGGTACTCCTGGAGCTCGCCGACCAGCGCCTCCTCGTAGCCGTCGAACTGCTTCCGGTCTTCTGGCGAGAGATAGACGGTGTACTCGTTCGGGACGTAGACGCGCGACACCGACACGTTCCGGTGGTCATCCATCTCCTTGACGAGCTTCCGCGCGAGCTCGATCGGCTGTACGTGCGTTCGGAAGGCGCGCCCGAACACGCCTTCGAACAGGCCTTCGATCTTCGATTCGATGCTGCGCAGGACGGACATGGAGGAGGGGTGCGTCGCGACGAGTGTAGTGGTCGCCTCGGTGCTATCAGGGCGTTAGCCGCGCCGCAATACCGCTGCAAACGTGACTGCTGCGGCCCAGACGGCGGTCACGACGATCGTGCTCGCGATCCCGGCGCCGGCGACGACCGAAGCAGCCGTCAGGGCAACTCCGACGACCGCCACGCCGTACCGCGAGCGCTGCCGTGCCCACGGCAGAACGGCCGTCGCGACGGCCGCGAGGACGGCGGCGACGGTCACGGCCGTGCTGGTCATGAGTGACGTCCAGATCGCCGTCCCGGCCTCGCCGAACGTCGTCAATGGGCCGATTCCGAGCGGCTCCGCGCGTTCGCCGGTGAACGGCAACGCGTCCCCGGCGATGCCGGCGAGCAACGCTGCCGAGAGCACGGCCAGGGCGCCCTGCGCAGCACGCCGCACTGTGCCGTGCACGCGCTGCAGGACGAGCGGTACGAGCGGCAGGAGACCGACGCCAGCGAGAAGTGGGCCCGTGACGAACAGGAGCCCGTGGCGCCCGTCTCGCCAGCTGAGAACGAGCCAGCCGAGCGCGAATGCGCCGTAGAGCGTCGCCGCGCTCGACGAGACGTTTCCGAGCGGGAAGACCGGCGCGGCAAGGGCCACGGCAAGCCCGGCCCTGGGGTCGAGCCAGGCGGCCAGACCGGCGGCGAGAACGATTGCGGCGACGAGCTCCGGCGGCCAGAACGGGAGGAACGTCGCACCGAGAGCTGCCGTGACCACCGCGAGCACGACCGGCATGACGCGTCGCGCGTGCCGCTGGGCCGGCGCGATGGCCTCCTCGTTCTCCGTGGGCCGCAGCTTGCGTGCAGGACGGCTCGGCGAGGTGCGCAGGGAGTTCCTGAGCTCTGCGGCGAGCGTCGAGGCAGCAGGTCGAGCAGCGGGATCGAGCGCCAGCGCGGCGTCGACCGCGGTCGTGAGCCGCCGCGGGAGCCCACGACGCTCGGTGGCGAGCGGGGGCGCGCCGCTCTGGATCGCTCGCGCCACCTGCTGGATCGGAACGCCCCAGAACGGATGGCGGTCGCTGAGTGTCTCCCAGAGCAGGACGCCGACGGACCACACGTCGCTCTCGGGCGTGGCCTCGCCTCCGTCGAGTCGCTCCGGCGCGATGTAGGCGAGCGTTCCGGGTACGTCGCCGACCGCGGTGAGCGTATCGGCGCCGTCGAACTGCGCGAGCCCGAAGTCGAGAAGCTTCACCGCGAGCTCGTCTCGATCCTCGAGGAGGATGTTCGCCGGCTTCACGTCCCGGTGGACGATCCCGGCGCGGTGGGCGTGCGCAAGCGCGTCGAGGACCTGTGCTGCCACCTCGACGGCATCCTCGTCGGCGATCTCGCCTGCGCGAATCGCCTCCCGCAACGTCCTGCCGGGGACGTACTCGTAGGCGATGTAGACATGGCTCGCGTCGTGGCCGACGTCGTAGGCCCGGACGCAGCGGTCGTGCCGCAGACGTCGCGCGGCGAGGGCCTCGCGTTCCGCGCGCGCAGCCGCCTTTCCCTCGCGAGGAATGATCTTCAGCGCGACGTCGAGGCCGTTGTGCTCGTCGAGCGCCAGCCAGACCGATCCGGAACCTCCGGTTCCTAGGGGACGCATGGGCCGATAGCGCCCGAGAACGAGCTCCTGGGTGGATGGGGCGTAGGCGACCGACGACACCGCGTGACACTCTTTGCCGCCGCCATGCGGACTCCTTGGCCGACCAAGCCTCTAAAGTGGCGGTCGCTGCGCCATGAGCACGCGCGACGAAGACATTCTCGACTTCGACTTCTTCGACGAGGAGGATGCGCCCTCGTGGGAGGAGCCGGAGGGGTTCGAGTCGGAGCCTCCGCCCGACCGTGGCCGGGGAGGCCGTGGCGGCGGCTCTCGGTTCAGCGCGCCTCGGAACCTGACACCGCTGCTCCGGCTCATCGGCCTCATCGCGCTCGCGATTCTCGTCGTCGTGCTCCTCGTCGTCTGGGTCGAGGGCTGCACCACTGAGGCGAAGCGCGATCGCAACAGCACGTATCTGGCGGAGATCGGCGCGATCGGGAACGCCTCTGCCCGGCTCGGCCAACAGCTCAGCACTCTGCTGACGACTCCCGGTCTGAACGAGGAGGAGCTCGACGCGAAGCTCGGCGGCTACGCCCAGACGGCGGAGACGCAGGTGCAGCGCGCACAGGATCTGAACGCGCCCGGCCCGATGGTCGGCCCCAACTCCGGCGCAGTCGAGGCACTGCGCTACCGGGCGAACGGGCTGCGCGGCCTCCAGGCTGCGTTCCAGGAGTCCGCGGACGAGACGGACGCGAGCATCGCCGGCGAGATGCTGCTCGTGGAGACGCGACGTCTGCTCGCGAGCGACGTCATCTGGACAGACTCCTTCCAGGCGCCCGCGACGGCCGTCCTGGAAGAGGAGGGGATCGAAGGGCTCGACGTGCCCTCTTCCGAGTTCATCACCTCGGACGATCTGGTCAGCCAGGGCGACCTCGCCGCGATCTGGCAGCGAATCCAGGGCGCGTCGGACGGTGGCACGCCGTCCGGCCTCCACGGAAGCGGGATCGCCTCGGTCAGGGCGCTTCCGAGCGAGCAGATCCTCTCGACGACGACCGAGACGACGGTCCTCGTCACCGAGGACCTGAGGTTCGAGGTCGGCGTGGAGGACACCGGCGAGGCAACGGAAGTGGGGATCAAGGTCACGCTCACCATCCCGAAGCAGCCGGACCCGATCGTGAAGACGGCGACCATCCCGATCATCGACCCGGGTGAGACGAAGACAGTGGTGTTCAGGGTGGGCGCTCTCGTGCCGTTCGGCGAGCAGACGTCGGTGAAGGTCGACGTCGACCCGGTGGACGGCGAGACGAACACGACGAACAACACGGCCGAGTACCCCGTCATCTTCAGCCTCAAGGTGTGACCACCTCGCTCGCGGTTGCGATTGCGGCCTGTGTGGCGGCAGGGCTGGCGCTCGTGGTCGCGCTCGTCCTGTGGCGTCGCGTGTCGCGCTTGAAGGCGGCGCAGTCCGTGCTGCTGGGAAGCGGCACGGCGGACCTGCTCGAGTTCGTCGTGTCGCTTCAGGGCCGTATCGACGACGTGCATCGAGCCGTGGACGAGGTCGCGGCCGGGCTTTCGCGCGTAGACCGTCGTGTCGACGGGTCAGTCACCAACACGGCCGTCGTCCGCTACGACGCCTACGAGGGAACCGGCGGCCAGCAGTCGGCGTCGCTCGCGCTCCTCGACGCCACGCGCACCGGCATCGTCGCCACGGCGATCCAAGGCCGCGACTACGCGCGGATCTACGTCAAGGACGTCGATCGCGGGCGCTCATCCGTCGCTCTCTCGCCCGAGGAGCAGGAGGCCGTGGACCGCGCGATGGCGCGCTAGCTACGCCGCCGCGGCGGCGGTCTTCTCGAGCCCGGGGAGGTAGCGTCGCCACACGTCGGGGACGTGGTCGGTCGCGAGCCGGATGAAGAGCACGGGAGTCGGTGGCCGCGGAGGAGCGCGTAGCTTCATGCTCGTCTCCTCGAGCAGCCGGTCGCCCTTGCGGTGATTGCAGGGGGCACACGACGTGACCACGTTCTCCCAGACGGAGGTTCCGCCCCGTGAACGCGGGACGACATGGTCGAGCGTGAGCCGATGTCCTCCGGTGCCGCAGTAGACGCACTTCCAGCCGTCGCGTGCGAAGAGGACGCGGCGTGAGATGCGCTTCGTGACGCCGCGCGGTACGCGCACGTACGTGACGAGGCGAATCACGTGCGGGCGCTCGAAGGTCGACGACGAGGAGCGGAGCGGTGGGCCGTGGTGCTCCAGTACCTCGGCCTTGCCCTTCCAGACGAGCACGTGCGCACGGCGCAGCGAGCAGACGTTCAACGGCTCGTAGCTCGCATTGAGGACGAGGACGCGCTCCACCGCGCGCGCAATGTAGCACCCGCAATTGCAGGTACCTTTGCGTAGTCTATGCATGATACGCATGAGATATGCATAATAGGAATCGTGGCCACCGTCGCGATCGTCGGCGCCTCCGGCTATGCCGGTCAGGAGACGCTCGACCGGGTGCTCGCGCATCCGGGGCTCGAGCTGTACGCGCTCGGCTCCGACTCGCTCGCGGGTCGGGCAGCGGCCGATCTCGACCCGCGGCTCGGACGCAACGGGTGGAGCCGCATGCCGCGCTTCATCACGAACGAAGCGGCCCTGTCGAGTGGCGCGGACGTCACCCTCCTCTGCCTTCCGCATAGCGCGGCGGCCGAGATCGAGCCGCCGGGACGCGGAGTCGTGGTCGACCTCTCCGGGGCACACCGATTCGCTGCAGCCGAGGCATACGCGAACTGGTACGGGTTCGAGCATCCGCGACCGGACGGGCTCGCGGCCTGGTCGTACGGGCTCCCCGAGCTCCGCCCGCCGAGCGGCCGGCTGGTAGCGAACCCTGGCTGCTACGCGACGGCCGTACTACTTGCGCTCGGTCCCGTCGCAGCTGAGATCGAGCCGGTCGGCGTGGTGGTCGATGCGAAGTCGGGAATGACGGGAGCAGGCCGCTCGCCGCAGGCGTCGTCGCACGCCGGAGTCGTGCTCGAGAACGTCGCGCCGTATCGGGTCGGCACGCACCAGCACGCGCCCGAGATCGCCGCGCAGCTCGGCTTCCCCGTGACGTTCGTCCCGCACCTGCTCCCCGTCCGGCGTGGGCTCCTCGCGACGTGCGTCGTGCGCTCCCGCGGCTCGGACCTCCGCGATCTGCTCGAGGAGCACTACGCGGAGAGTCACGTCGTCGACGTGCTGCCCGCGGGTGTCGTGCCAGAGCTCGCGCGCGTGCAGCAGACGGACGGCGCGGAGATCGGGGTCTTCGAGGATCGGCTGACGGGCGACGTGATCGTCATCTGCGCGCTCGACAACCTCGGGAAGGGTGCGGCAGGTCAGGCGATCCAGAACGTGAACCACCTCTATGGCTTCGACGAAACGCGCGGGCTCCGCCTCTCCGGGGTGCTGGTCTAGATGTCGGTCACCGCTGCCTCCGGGTTCGTGGCCAGCGGCGTGCACGCCGGCATCAGGCGCTCCGGCCCGGATCTCGCAGTGGTGCGTTCGATTGCGCCCGCTGTCGGTGCGGCGGTATGGACGACGAACCGCGTGCTCGCGGCGCCCGTCGTCGTTTCCAAGCGCCACCTCGAGACGACCGAGCCGCAGGCGGTGGTGGTGAACGCCGGCGTCGCCAACGCCGCGACCGGGAGCGCGGGTATCGCCGATGCCGAGCGGACGGCGACCGAGGTCGCGAGTCAGCTCGGCATCGAGCCGCAGGAGGTCGTGGTGCTCTCGACCGGGGTGATCGGTGTCCCGCTGCCGATGGAGCGCCTGCTCATTGGTGTGCGTCAGGCGTGCGTGGCGCTCGGCCCCGCTGGCGGCGATGATGCTGCGCGCGCGATCCTCACGACTGACCGCTGGCCGAAGCAGGCGCAGGCAAGCGGCGACGGATTCGCCGTCGGCGGGATGGCCAAGGGCGCCGGGATGATCCATCCGCGCCTCGCGACGATGCTCGCGGTCGTGACGACGGACTACCCGCTCGAGCCCGGTGAGCCCGCCGAGCTTCTTCGAGCCGCCGCCGACGCGAGCTTCAACCGGATCTCGGTCGACGGCGAGTGTTCGACGAACGACGCGGTCGTGCTCCTCGCGAACGGGGCGAGCGGTGTCGAGCGCACCTCGACGCGCGACGCGCAGTTGGCGGATGCGCTCGGCGAGGTGTGCGCCGCGCTGGCTCGCGATATCGTCGCCGACGGCGAGGGCTCGACGGTCCTGCTCGAGATCACCGTCTCCGGCGCGGCGTCTGGTGACGAAGCCGCGGCCGTCGCCCGCAGGATCGCGACCTCGCCTCTCGTCAAGACCGCGGCATTCGGACGGGACCCCAACTGGGGACGCGTCCTCGCGGCCGCCGGCTCTGCGCCCTGGAACGGCGGCTTCGCGCACCTCGACCCCGACCGCCTCACCGTGGCCTTCGACGGTACTCCGGTGTTCGCCCGCGGTGAGCCGACCGGCGAGTCGCCCGAGCTCGGCGGCACGGCGGTTGCCATCGACCTGGATCTCGGGCTCGGCTCGGGGAGCGCCTCGTATCTCGCCTCCGATCTCACCTACGACTACGTGCGGCTGAACGCGGAGTACACGACATGACCCGTGTAGTCATGAAGCTCGGTGGCCGAGTGGCGGCCGACTCGCTTCAGCTCGTGCGGGAGCGCCATGCCGCCGGCGAGGAGGTCGTTGTCGTCCACGGCGCGGGCTCTCAGATCACGGCCGAGCTCCAGGCACGCGGAGTCGCAGTGAGATTCGTCGGAGGCCGCCGCTTCACCGACTCGGCGACGCTCGCAGTCGTGCACGAGTCACTGCACGGCGTAGGCGTTGAGCTGACCGGTGCGCTCGGCCCGGCGGCCCTGCATCTCGTGGGGGACATGATCGGGCTCGAGGCCGTGCCGCTGCCGGCACTCGGCCACGTCGGTGAGCCTCTGCCATGCCGGCCGTCGGCGATCGAAGAGGCGCTCGCCGCCTGCCGGATCCCCGTCGTGACGCCGCTTGCAGTAGGCCCTCTCAACGTCAACGCCGACGAGGCGGCAACCGCGCTGGCCTCCGGCCTCGGCGCTGAGCGAGTCGTCTTCGTCTCGGACGTACCGGGAGTCCTGTTCGAAGGGACGGTGCTGTCGGTTCTACACGCGGACCGCGCGACCGAGCTGCTCGACGCCGGCACGTTCGAGGGCGGCATCGTGCCGAAGCTTCTCTCCGCCGTCCGCGCCGCGCGACTCGGGCTCGCCGTCGAGATCGGCGAGACCGCGGTGGTCGTATGACCGCGACGCCAAGTGACACGATGTCACAAGGGCTCGAGCGGCTCCTTCCCACGTACGCCCGCGCGGACGTCACGATCGTCCGCGGCGAGGGGTGCCGCGTGTGGGGCGTCGATGGACGCGAGTACCTCGATCTTCGGAGGCGGCATCGCTGTCGTCTCGCTCGGCCACTGCCACCCCGGGCCGCTTGCGGCTGCCCAGGCTCAGCTCGAACGGCTCTGGCACGCGTCCAACCTCTACCGGACCGAGCCCGCGGAGGAGCTCGCCGGCCTGCTCTCAGACCGTTTTCGAGGCGCCCAGTCGTTCTTCTGCAACTCGGGCGCCGAGGCGATCGAGGCCGCGCTCAAGTACGCACGGAAGGCGACCGGCAGGGCGGGGGTCGTGGCGCTCGAGGGCGCCTTCCACGGACGTACGATCGGCGCGCTCTCGGCGACCGGACAGCCCGCGAAACGAGCGCCCTTCGAGCCGCTCGTCGAGGGCGTGCGGTTCGTGCCGCCGAACGACGTCGATGCTCTAGGAGCGGCAGTCGATGACGAGATCGGGCTCATCCTGCTGGAGCCGATCCTGGGAGAGGGTGGCGTCCTTCCGCTCGACACCGAATTCGTCGAGGCGGCAGCCGCGCTCCCACAGCTTCTCTGCGTCGACGAGGTGCAGACCGGAGTGGGCCGCACCGGGTCGTTCTTCGCTTTCGAGCAGTTCGGTGTTCGGCCCGACCTCGTCACGCTCGCGAAAGGGCTCGCGAACGGCCTCCCAATCGGCGCGCTACTCGTCGCCGACGATGCGGCCGGAGCATTCGGCCCAGGCGACCATGGATCCACGTTCGGCGGCAACCCGGTCTCCTGCGCGGCGGCGTGTGCCGTGATGGAGGCGATCGACGACGAGCTGCTCGACTCGATTCGAAGGCAGGGCGCGGTACTGGCCGCGGGACTCGAAGCGTTGGCAGGCGTGAGGTCGGTGCGTGGCCGCGGGCTCCTCATCGGTGCCGAGACGGCCGATCCCGCGGCCACCGTCGTGGAGGAGGCCCGCGAACAGGGACTCCTCGTCCTCTCCGCGGGCGAGAACGTCGTGCGACTCGCGCCCCCGCTCACGATCAGCTCGAACGACGCGGGCGAGGCTCTCTCGATCCTCGGCCGCATACTGTGCTAATTTCACGCATACTATGAACCGCAGGGAGCGACAGAACGCGATCCTCGAGCTCGTCCGCGAACGAGCGCTCTCGACGCAAGCCGAGGTCGCCTCCGCGCTCGGTGAGAGCGGCTTCGACGTCGTCCAGACGACGGTCTCCCGCGACATAGCCGATCTCGGGCTCGTCAAGGTGCGGGCCCCGAGTGGCAGGCTGATCTATGCGCCTCCCGGAAGCACGGACGGCGACCGCCTGCGTGCGCTGGGTGCCGCGATGCGGCGGTACGCGATCACCGTCGAGGCCGCGGGTTCGCTCGTCGTCGTTACGACTCCGTCGGGCTATGCGAACGCGCTCGCGCAGGCGGTCGACGAGGCTCATCACGCCTCCATCGCCGGGACGATCGCCGGAGACAACACGATCTTCGTCGCGGCCCGCGACGGCATCTCGGCCCAGACGCTCCGCGAGGAGCTGGCCGGCTACCTGCTGCAAGGCGCCGCGTGATGAGCGGGACCGCGGTCGTCGCCTACTCGGGCGGGCTCGACACGAGCTGCATCCTCGCCTGGCTCAAGGAGGACTGGTACGGCTTCGACGAGGTCGTCGCGGTGCTGGTCGACGTCGGGCAGGAGTTCGACCTCGACGAGTCGATCACACGAGCGAATGCGGCCGATGCCGACGACGTCCTCCTCGTCGATCGCGAGGATGCGTTCGCCGAGGAGCAGTGCGCCCGGGCGATCGTCACGAACGCGCTCTACGAAGGGAAGTACCCGCTCGTCTCCGCGCTCTCGCGCCCGGTCATCGCCCGGGCCGTCGCCGAGATCGCTCTCGACCTCGGCGCCGAGGCCGTCGTCCACGGCTGCACCGGCAAGGGAAACGATCAGCTCCGCTTCGAGCTCGCGTTCAAGGCCCACTACCCCGATGTGAAGGTGATCGCGCCGCTGCGCGACCGCATCTGGACGCGCGACGAGGAGATCGAGTACGCGCTCGCGAAGGGGATCCCAGTGGTGCAGTCGGCGTCGTCGCCGTACTCGATCGACGAGAACCTCTTCGGCCGCGCGATCGAGGCAGGCATCCTCGAGGATCCCTGGAACGCGCCGCCGGAGGAGCCCTACGCGCTCACGTCGGACCCGTCGAGCGCGCCCGCACCGATGGAGATCGTGGTGGGCTTCGAGAAGGGCGTCCCCGTCTCTCTCGACGGCGAGGAGCTCTCCCTGGCCGAGCTCATCGCGCAGGTGAATCGCCTTGCGGGCGCGTACGGGATCGGGCGGATCGACATGATCGAGAACCGCGCCGTGGGCATCAAGAGCCGCGAGGTGTACGAGGCGCCGGGCGCGATGACCCTCATCGCGGCGCACTCGGCGCTCGAGGACGTCGTGCTCACGAAGGACGAGGCACGTCTCAAGCGGCCGCTCGAGCAGCGCTGGACGGAGATCGTGTACGAGGGCCGCTGGTTCAGCCCGGCTCGGGAGGCGATCGACGCGTTCGTCGACTCGACGCAGGAGCTCGTCACGGGAGACGTTCGCGTCGAGTTGCGGCCGAATGCCGCTGTCGTCACCGGCCGCCGCTCACCGCACCTGCTCTACGCCGCCCAGCTCGCCTCGTACGGCGTTGGCGAGACGTTCCCGCATGACGCCGCGGAGGGCTTCATCCGCATTGCCTCGCTCGAGACCGAGCTCCACGCCGCGAGAGAGCGGGCCACGAGCAGGGCATAATCCGCCGCGTGATCTGCGCGATTCTCGGGTCGTCGCTCCGGGTGCGCGGCCGGAGGGAACAATATGCGTAATACGGGCCCGGAGAGCCGCGTGCCCGGAGCGGCGGCAGGCAGCGGCGGAGCCGGGCTTCGCCCGGCGGGAGCCGATGCCGCCCGAGGATCGCGGACGACGTGGGCGGGCCGGGTCGAGGGCGCCCTCGACCCCGACGTATGGCGGTTCCTCCGGGTCGAGGACGCCGAGCTGCTCCCGTACGACTGCGAGGCGACGGCGGCGCACGCCCGGCGACTTGCTGCGGCAGGCCTACTGACCGACGACGAGCTGGACGACGTCGAGTCACGCCTGGCGGAGATCGCGCAGGACCCCGAGGCATATCTCGACTCCGACGAGGACGTGCACAGCGCGATCGAGCGGCTACTCGGAGACGTCGGGCGGAAGATCCACGCGGGCCGGTCCCGCAACGACCAGGTCGCGGCCGCGTTCCGCGCGTACGTGTTCGACGCGTGCGCCGAGGCACGGGAGGCGATCGACGCGCTCGCGCTCGTCGTCCTCTCGTTCGCCGAGTCGGAGGCCGGGACGGTGATGCCCGGCTACACGCACATGCAGCGGGCTCAGCCCGTCACGCTCGGTCATCACCTGTTGGCCTGGGTCGAGATGCTCGACCGCGACCGCACTCGGTTCGCGGCGGCAGCGGAGGCGGCATCAGAAAGCCCGCTGGGCGCCGGCGCGTTGG
Source organism: uncultured Gaiellaceae bacterium (assembly GCA_963723695.1). GTDB lineage: Bacteria > Actinomycetota > Thermoleophilia > Gaiellales > Gaiellaceae > GMQP-bins7. Next base: position 55,393 of record CAVRRU010000010.1, read on the forward strand.
CCGGCTCGACGCTCGAGCTCCCTCCCCCGCCGCGTCAGATGCGCAACTCGATCGACGCCGTTGCGGATCGCGACTTCGCGCTCGACTACCTGTACGCGGCGGCCGTGCTGTTCACGCACCTCTCGCGGATCGGTGAGGAGATCGTGCTGTGGGCAACGTCGGAGTTCGGCTTCGTGCGGCTGCCGGAGTCGGCGGCGACCGGCTCGTCGATGATGCCGCAGAAGCTCAACCCGGACGTCGCCGAGCTCGTGCGCGGCAAGGCGGGAACCGCGATCGGGCGACTCGCAGGGCTGCTCGCGACCATCAAAGGACTGCCGCTCGCGTATGACCGAGATCTCCAGGAGGACAAGTCGCCGGTCTTCTCGACCAGACGGGAGACGAGGCTCGCGCTCGAAGCGCTGACCGTCCTCGCGAGTGGGCTCGAGGTGGACCGCGCGCGGCTCGCGAAGGCTGCCTCCGACCCGCTGCTCTTGGCGACGGACGCCGCCGAGGCGCTCGTGCGGGAGGGGGTTCCCTTCCGCGACGCCCACGAGCAGGTTGCCGAGAGCGTGCGCGACGGCTCGTTCAAGAAGCCGCGCAAGGGCGCGAAGCGCGCCTCCCCCGGTCCCGGAGGGATTCAATCGGCGCTCGAGGAAGCTCGCCGTCGTTTCGTCGACAACCTGTAGGGGCGAGATACATCTCGCCCATGACCCACGAGAAGCGGGTCGAGATCCGGTGGAGCGACATCGACGCGTATCAGCACGTGAACAACGCGGTCTACGCGACGTAACTGGAGGAGTGTCGCGACGAGACCACGAGCTCCGCCGGTCACGCCCGCTCACCGAGGCGGAGCGCATCGCGTTCGAGCGCTCGCTTGTGACGTAACGGCGCTGCGGCGGCGTATTCGCTTCGTCACTTCGACTTGCGGAGGTTCTCGATGAAACGCCTGCTTCTCCTCACCGCTGCCGGACTCACCGTGGTTGCGCTTGCCGGCGCGGTCGGGCTGCCCGATCTCGCCGGCGCCCAGGATGCCGCGTCTGCCGACGACTCGATCACGGTCAGCGGTGTCGGCTCGGTCGACGCGGTTCCGAACGAGGCTCAGATGTCGTTCGGCGTCGAGACGCGCCGGGACACCGCCAAGGCCGCTGTCGCGTCCAACGCGGACGCCATGCGCAAGGTCATCAATGCGTTGCGGCAGGCCGGGGGCCGCGAGCTCGCGACGCAATGGGTGAGCGTCTACCCGTTCATCGACGAGACCGGGGCGGCGACCGGCTACTCGGCGTCGAACAGCGTCTCGGCCGTGAGCGACGTCGGCGATGCGCCCACGCTCATCGATGCAGCTACCGACGCAGGCGCGAACAACGTCTCCGGGCCTGGCATGAGCTCGAGCAATGCCGAAGCGCTCTACCGGCAGGCGCTCACCAAGGCAGTTACCGAGGCGCGCCTCCGCGCCGAGGTGCTTGCGAAGGCCGCCGGCCGCTCGCTCGGCGAGATCACGACGATCGTCGAGGGCGGCTCCGTTGGCGGCCCCGAGCCGCTGTACCGCGCGGAAGCGCAGGCCGCCGATGCCTCCACTCCGATCGTCCCGGGCGAGCAGGAGACGTCCGCGACGGTCAGCGTCACCTTCTCCCTCCGCTGAGTGACGCGTACGGGGCGCCGCGGTTCTGGCCCGCGGCGCCCCGTCCAGCGGATGGCTCGGGGATGATGTCCAGCCGTGTCTCAGCTCGAGCCGGATCGGACTGCTCGCGTTTCCACGCTCGAGCTCTTCTTCGACCTCGTTTTCGTCTTCACGATCACGCAGCTGACAGGAGTGCTCGTGGCAGGTGGCGACCTCGTCGCGATCGCACAGGTCGCCGTGATGCTGCTCGTGATCTGGTGGATGTACGACGGCTACGCCTGGTTGACGAATGCGATTGCGACCGATCACCTCCGGCACCGTCTGCTCCTGATCGGCGGGATGGGCGCGTTCCTCGTCGGTGCGCTCGCGATCCCGAACGCGTACACGAGCACCGGCCTTGCATTCGCGGCCGGGTACTTCGCTGCCGTGCTTCTGCACGCGGCGATGTACGTGCGGGGAACGTCGTTCTCGGAGGTCAGGGCGATCTTGCGAATCGTCCCGTTCAACTTCGTAGCGTCTGCCCTCCTCCTCGTCGGAGGAGCTCTCGGCGGCGACGCGCAGTGGGTCTTGTGGACAACGGCGGCGGCGCTCCTCTGGATCACGCCCTGGCTCACGTCAGTGGAGGGCTTCGTTGTCGCTGCGGAGCACTTCGTCGAGCGTCACGGGCTCGTGATCATCGTTGCGCTCGGCGAGTCGATCGTCGTCATCGGCGCGGCCGCATCACTCGAGCTGGACGCAGGCCTCGTGCTCGTCGTACTGCTCGCACTCGGGCTGTCCGCCTCGCTCTGGTGGGTGTACTTCTCGGATGAGGGTGCGGTCGAGCGCGCGATGCACGCTGCCCCTGCCGAGGCGCGCAATCGGCTGGCACTCGTCGGGTTCGGCTACTGGCACTACGGACTGCTTCTCGGGATCGTTCTCATGGCCGCCGGCTTGAAGAAGGCGGTCACCGACCCGTACGACCCGCTAGGCGGGCTGAGCGCCGTCGAGCTCGCGGTCGGTGTCGCGTTGTTCCTCGCGTGCGAGGTCGGCTTCCGACGAACTCTCGGGATTAGGCGGAGCGGCGCCAGGCTCGCCGCGGCCGCAGCGACCCTGGCGACGATCCCGCTCGGAACCGAGCTCGACGCGAAGGCGCAGGTCGGTGCGCTCGTCGCGATCGTCGCGGCGGCCCTTGCGGTCGAGGGACGCAGGGGTCAGACCCAAGGGTCTGACCCCTGACTCCTAGCAGTCGTAGTAGAGCGCGAACTCCGCCGGGTGCGGGCGCAGCCGCACGACGTCGACCTCGTTCTCTCGCTTCCACGCGATCCACGTCTCGATGAGCTCCTTCGAGAAGACGTCGCCCTCGAGCAGGAACTCGTGGTCGACCTCGAGCGCGTCGAGCGCCTCGGACAGCGAGCCCGGGACCTGCGCGATGTTTCCAGTCGCGTGCTCGAAGAGATCGAAGTCGGCGGGCTGGCCCGGATCGAGGCCCTTCCTGATCCCGTCGAGGCCGGCCATGAGCATCGCCGAGAACGCGAGGTACGGGTTCGCGGCCGAGTCGGGCGGGCGGAACTCGATCCGCTTGGCCTTCGCCGAGTCGGAGTACATCGGAATGCGGATGCAGGCCGAGCGGTTGCGCTGGGAGTAGACGAGGTTCACCGGCGCCTCGAAGCCGGGCACGAGCCGCCGGTACGAGTTCGTCGTCGGAGCGCAGAAAGCCAGCAAGCGCCGGCGCGTGCGCGAGCAACCCGCCGACGTATGCCCGGCCGAGCTGCGACAGGCCCGCGTAGCCCGGACTTGTCGGCCATGAGCGGCGTCCCCTCCATCCACAGGGACTGGTGCGTGTGCATTCCCGGAGCCGTTGTCGCCGTAGATCGGCTTCGGCATGAACGTGACGCTCTTGCCGTGCCGGCGGGCGGTGTTCTTGACGACGTACTTGTAGGTCATGACCTGGTCGGCCATGCGGGTGAGCGTCGTGAAGCGGAGGTCGATCTCGCACTGGCCTCCGGACGCGACCTCGTGGTGGTGGAACTCGCACGGGATCCCGATCCGCTCGAGCGTCAGCACCATCTCCGTGCGGAGGTCGTGGAGCGAGTCCGACGGCGCCGCTGGGAAGTAGCCCTCCTTCGGCCGAGCCGTGTAGCCGAGGCCCGGGCGTGCCCGAGTTCCAGTAGCCCTCGGGCGAGTCGACCGAGTAGTGGGAGCGGTTCGGCGCGAGGTCGTAGTGGACCTCGTCGAAGACGAAGAACTCGCACTCGGGACCGAAGTAGGCGGTGTCCGCGATTCCGCTCGCGCGGAGGTGCTCCTCCGCCCGCCGGGCGACGCCGCGCGGGTCCTTCGCGTACGGCTCGCGCGTGATCGGATCGGCGATCTCGCAGACGAGCGAGAGCGTCGGCGCCTCGGTCGCCGGGTCGAGGATCGCGCTCGACGGATCCGGCATGAGGAGCATGTCGGAGTTCTGGATCGCCTGCCAGCCGCGAATCGACGAGCCGTCGAAGCCGAGCCCGTCGTCGAACGCCGACTCCTCGAATGCCGAAGATCGGCAGCGAGACGTGCTGCCACGTCCCGAGCAGGTCGCAGAACTTGAGGTCGACCATCGCCGCCCGCGTCTCGGTCGCCCACTCGAGCGCCTCGCGCGCGTCGGGCAGCGCTTCGCTGCCGTTTCGCAGGTAATGCCGCTCCACGATCTCCGACATCCGTGCCACCTCCATTCGGTTGGACCAACAAAAAGACCCCAGGACTCCGCGAGTCCTGAGGCCACATCGCCTCGGGCGGAGCCTTCCGCCGGCTCCGTCCTGAACCTCACCCTAGCCAAGGACGCGGACGGAATCCAGTGTTGACCACGTCTGCCTCGGCCGCTAAGGTGGCCGGGCTGTGAAGCTCCTCGCACGTATCTGAGACACCGGTTGCCGGGGCCCACCGATAGGGCCGGCCACTGGCTTGCACGTTTCTCGTTACGTTCGAAACCGAAGGAGCATCACGTGATCGACACACAGGAAGCAGTCATGGAGGCCGTCCCCATTCGAAGGGACGCCGCCGTCGAGGTCCACGAGCTGCGCAAGGTGTTCACCATGCGCGACCGCAAGAAGGGGCGCTTCGGCAAGCGCACGCGGACGGCCCTCGACGGTGTCACGTTCTCGATGGAGCGGGGCGAGACCGTCGCCATCCTCGGCCAGAACGGCTCGGGGAAGTCGACGCTCGTCCGCTTGCTGTCGACGCTCCTCCTGCCGGACGGCGGCACGCGCCCGCATCCTCGGCCACGACGTCGTCGCCGAGCATCGCGCCGTGCGCCGGGTCGTGAACCGCGTGTCGGTGGAGGCATCGTTCTTCAAGAAGATGTCGGCCGCCGAGAACCTGAGCTACGCGGCGCGCTACTACGGCATGACCGGCGGTCAGACCCGCGACAAGATCCCCGAGATCCTCCAGCGGGTCGGGCTTCCCGTCGGATCGCCGCGACGAGCCGATGGAGAATCTCTCGCGCGGGATGCAGCAGAAGGTCGCGCTCGCGCAGGGCGCTGCTCACCTCACCGGTGGTCCTCCTGCTCGACGAGCCCACGACGGGACTCGACCCACGGTCGAAGCTCGAGGTGCAGGACTTCATCCGCGAGATCCGTGTCTCGCACGACTCGACGATCCTGCTGTGCACGCACGACCTCGCCGAGGCCGAGATCCTCGCCGAGCGCGTCGGCATCCTCGACCGGGGTCGGCTACTCACGCTCGAGCCGGCCGAGGAGCTGAAGCTGCGCTACGGCTGCGGCACGCTCGAGGAGGCGTTCTTCAAGGCGACCGGGCGGGAGTTCGAGGCCGAGGAGGACGAGGAGGACGACAGGGAGGTGATGGCATGAGAGCCATGCTCGGGACGATGCGTGCCGAGCTCGTCGGCGCCGGCGGCGTCGTCGAGCGCAACGCGTACCTCACCAAGCGCTACATCTGGTGGGACGTGGCCTGGTTCGTCTGGACCGTCGCGAACACCCTCACGATCGTCTTCATCGCCAAGGGCATCGAAGCGACGGGCGGCACGCTCGACGTCAACGCGACGATGACGACGCTCCTCATCGGCGCCGTCGTCTGGGCGTACCTCGGGATCCTCTTCGAGTTCCTGATGGAGACGGTCGCGTGGGAGCGCTGGGAGGGGACGATCGAGTACACGTTCATGGCTCCGCTGTCGCGCGCGATGCACCTTGCGGGCCAGGGCGTATTCGCGATCATGTACGGGCTCCTGCGGGCGACGTTCCTGTTCGTTATCTGCGCGTTCCTGTTCTTCGACCTGGTGATCCCGGACGCGAACTACGTCGCGGCGCTCGCCGTCCTGCTCGTCGCGTCGGTCTCGTTCATCGGGATCGGGATGATGATGTCCGTCCTTCCGCTGATCTCTCCGGAGAAGGGCACGCAGCTCGGGTTCGTCGCGCAGGGCACGCTGCTCGTGGTCTCGGGCGTCTACTACCCGGTGGAGGTGCTCCCGCAGTGGATGCAGTGGATCGCGACCATCTCGCCGGCGACGTACGCGCTCGACGGGATCCGCGAGGCGATACTCGAGGGACAGGGGCTCACTGCGATGTGGGACGAGATCTGGCCGCTCATGGTCATCGGCGCGGTCTCGATCCCGCTCGGGCTGTGGGTCTTCTCACGGGGTGAGCAGTACGCGAAGAAGCACGGGAAGCTGAAGAGGTCTGGATGAGCCAGTCCGTCGTCCACGTCGCCGAGCTCAGGAAGACCTTCGACGTCCCGGAGCGGGAGGCGGGGCTGAAGGCTGCCACGAAGAGCCTCGTCCGGCGCACGATGCGCGAGGTCAAGGCGGTGGACGCGATCTCGTTCGACATCGAGCCGGGCGAGGTCGTGGGCTTCCTCGGTCCGAACGGCGCGGGGAAGACGACGACGCTCAAGATGCTGTCGGGGCTTCTCTACCCGAGCGGGGGCGAGGCGCGCGTGCTCGGCCACGTGCCCTCGAAGCGGGAGAAGAGCTTCCTGCGGCAGATCACGCTCGTCATGGGGAACCGGAACCAGCTGCAGTGGGACCTGCCCGCGCTCGACTCGTTCGAGCTGAACCGCGCGATCTACCGCGTGCCGCGCCCGGACTTCACACCGCTCCGCGACGAGCTGATCGAGCTCCTCGATGTCGGCGATCTCGTCCGCAAGCCTGTGCGCCAGCTGTCGCTCGGCGAGCGGATGAAGGTCGAGATCGTCGGCGCGCTGCTGCACCGCCCGCAAGTGCTCTTCCTGGACGAGCCGACCATCGGGCTCGACGTGACGATGCAGAAGCGAATCCGGTCGTTCATCGCCGAGTACAACGAACGTCACGGCGCTACGGTGCTGCTCACGAGCCACTACATGGCGGACGTGGAGGCGCTGTGCGAGCGCGTCATCGTCATCCACCACGGTCGGATCCTCTTCGACGGCAGGCTCGCCGAGCTCGCCCGGACGTTCACGGCGCACAAGACGATCGTGGCAGCACTCGAGAACGGCGACGGCGACCTGTCGGGGTACGGCGAGGTGGTGCATCGCGAGGAAGGCGTCGTCACGCTCCGGGTGCCGAAGGCGGACACCGCGCGCGTCACCGCGCGTCTGCTCGCCGAGCAGGAGGTGCTCGACCTGAATGTCGAGGACCCGCCGATCGAGGACGTCATCGAGCTCGTGTTCGCGCAGGAGCTGCCGGAAGAGTGAGCGCGATGCCGCAGACCGCGGCGCTGCCGGAGGCCGGCCGTCTCCGCTCGGTGGTCGACTTCTACCTGACCACCATGCGGACGGCGGTGCAGCAGCAGTTCCAGTACCGCGTCGCGACCTACTTCTACATGTTCGGGATGGTGGCGGAGCCCGTCATCTACCTCGTCGTCTGGACGACGATCGCGGAGCAGCAGGGCGGCGAGATCCAGGGGCTCTCGGTCGGGTACTTCGCCGCCTACTACATCGTCTGGACTCTCGTCCGGAACATGAACATCGTGTACGGCGCTCCCTTCTGGGAGTACCGCATCCGCGAGGGCCGCCTCGCCGGCGACCTCCTGCGGCCACTGCACCCGATCCATCACGACGTCGCCTACTTCGCCGGATCGAAGGTGATCTGGATCCTGCTCTGGCTCCCGATCGCAGCGGCGCTCGTCTGGCTCTTCGATCCCGCGCTCGACCCGACAGGGGTCGAGGTGGTCGTCTTCTCGATCGCGATCTGGGGCGCCTACCTCCTGCGCACGATGCTCCAGTCGACTCTCGGCATGCTCTGCTTCTGGACGACCAAAGGCGCCGCGGTCTTCAACCTCTACATGACCGCAGAGTTGCTGCTCTCCGGCCGGCTCGTCCCGCTCCCGCTTATGCCCGACTGGGTGCAGGACATCGCCAGGTTCCTTCCCTTCCAGTGGGCGTTCTACTTCCCAATCGAGAGCCTGGTCGGAGATCTCTCGACCCCTGAGCTCCTCGGCGGGCTGGCTGCGCAGGCGCTCTGGATCCTGATCGGGCTGGCGATGTTCAAGGTCGCCTGGCGCTTCGCCATCAGGCGCTTCTCGTCGGTGGGCAACTGATGAACGCCGTCCGCGTGTCGTGGCTGTTCCTGAAGGTCGGCGTCATGAACGAGCTCCAGTACCGCGTGAACTTCGTCGTCCAGCTCCTCCAGTCCGCGATCACACTCGTGGCCGCCCTCGCAGTGCTCGCGCTCGTCTACTCGCAGACCGACGAGCTGAACGGCTGGTCGCAGTCGGAGCTCCTCTGCCTGACCGGCATCCAGATCCTGATGCTCGGCGTGATCAGGATGTTCGTCGAGCCCAATATGTCCCGCGTGATCGACGAGGTGCGGGAGGGCACGCTCGACTATGCGCTGACGAAGCCCGAGGACGCACAGGTGCTCGCCAGCGTGCGCGAGATCCGCATCTGGCAGATCGTCGACGTCGTCTCCGGCCTGATCGTGCTCGGCTTCGGGCTCTCGCGGATCACGACCGAGGTCGGGCTGCTCGACGCCCTCGGGTTCGGGATTGCCTTTCTGCTCGGAGGCATGATGATCTACTGCTTCTGGCTCATCGTCGCGACGGGGGCGTTCTGGGTCGTGAACATGTGGCACGTCGCGGAGCTCTTCGATGGCCTCTTCCAGACGGGACGCTGGCCCGTGGGCATCTATCCCGGCTGGCTCCGGATCAGCGTGACCTTCCTCGTTCCGGTCGCGTTCGCGGTGACCGTTCCCGCAGAGGCGCTGACCTCGCGTCTGGACTGGCAGACGCTCCTGCTCGCGGCGGCCTTCGCGGTCGTGCTCTTCGCAGGTACTCGCTGGTTCTGGCGGTTCGGGCTGCGTCGTTACAGCGGCGCCTCCGCCTAGAGGGCCCTGCTAGAGTCGCGCGGTCTGTGTGAGGCGACGTGGCCTCGGGCGGCTTCGCCGTCCGGGGCTTTTCCGTTTTCGAGGGAGGTTTCATGGCACGACCGAGGACGCAGTCGAAGGCAACGATGGTCAAGAGCCGCGATCGGGCGACGTCGAGCGTCGCGGCGCGGCGGACGGTGCTCAGGCGGATCTCCGACGAGGGCGTCGAGCACGTCCTGTTCTGGTTCACCGATCTCGAAGGACACCTCAAGTCGTTCGCGATTACGCCGTCCGAGATGGGCGAGGCGCTGAACGACGGCATGGGCTTCGACGGCTCGTCGATCACCGGCTTCAACGCGATCGAGGAGTCGGACATGGTGGCGATCCCCGACCCAGCGAGCTTCCAGCTCATGCCACGCCCGCTCGACGAACACGGCCACGCGATCGGCGCGAACGTCGCACGCATGATGTGCGACGTCGTGACGCCCGACGGCGCGCCATACGAGGGCGACCCGCGCTACGTCCTCCGGCGCGCGCTCGGGCGCATGCAGGGGATGGGTTTCGACGCATTCAATGTCGGTCCCGAACTCGAGTACTTCCTGTTCGAGGACGACAAGGGCACGGAGACGATCGACGAAGGCGGATACTTCACGATGACGGCTCAGGACGCTGCCACGGAGGTGCGCAACGACACCATCCATGCGCTCGAGGCCGTCGGCATCCCGATCGAGTACCACCACCACGAGGTGGGGCCGTCGCAGCATGAGATCGACATGCGCTATGCGGACGCGCTGGCGATGGCGGACTACACGATGACCTACCGGCTCATCGTGAAGGAGGTCGCCGCCTGGCACGGCTACTACGCGACTTTCATGCCCAAGCCACTGTTCGGCGAGAACGGCTCGGGCATGCACACGCACATGTCGCTCTTCAAGGGCGGGCGAAACCAGTTCTTCGACCGCCGCGACGAGCATCACCTCTCGAAGGTCGCGAAGAGCTTCATCGCAGGCCTCCTCGTGCACGCGCGCGAGATGTCCGCGGTGCTCGCGCAGTGGGTGAACTCGTACAAGCGGCTCGTGCCCGGGTACGAGGCTCCGGTGTACGTCGCCTGGTCGCAGCGCAACCGCTCCGCTCTCATCCGTATTCCGCTGTACAAGCCGGGCTCGGAGCAGGCGACCCGCGCCGAGATCCGCTGCCCCGACCCTGCCTGCAACCCGTACCTCGCGTTCGCGGCATTGCTGCATGCGGGCCTCGAGGGGATCGAAAAGGGCTACGAGCTGCCCGATCCCATGGAGCGGAACCTCTACCGGCTCACGGCGACCGAGCGGCGCGAGCAGGGAATCGTGTCCCTCCCGGAGTCACTCGGCGAGGCGATCGACGAGCTCGCCGGCTCCGACCTCATGGCGCGGGCGCTCGGCGAGCACATCTTCCCGCGCTATGTCGAGCTGAAGCGGCGCGAGTGGGACGAGTACCGCGTCCAGGTCACGGAGTGGGAGAAGGAGAAGTACCTCGCAGCTTTGTAAGTTCGACTTGCAGACATTCGCCGGAAGACGGATGATGCGCGCTGCAGGGAACGCCGCAAGGCGAGCGGTGTGCCCTGTATCTGACGGCCGATCGCGGGCTCCCTGGTGTGGAGCCCGTGGTCGTTCTGCGTGGGTGGAACCTACGGTTCCCCCCACGAGCCCCCCTCCCTTGCGGCTGCGTGCACTCGACCGCGCTTGGCCTCCCGGCCGGCTCAGCCGGCCTCCGGCCTCAGATGTCGAGCGACCGAGAGCGGGGTCAGTCCGGCTTGCCGGACATGGCCCACACGGCCACGAGCGCCGCAGCCAGCACGACCCACGCGATGATCATCGCGGCCTTGAGGAGACCGCCCCCCTTGCCGTCGCGAAGACGACGAACGCCGATCCCTCCGAGGATCAGCGCGATCAGGGTCAGAAGGGCACCGACGTCGGCGACGATGTAGCCGATGTCGATCCAGGCTGGGATCGCGTCGTCCGGCAGGTCGTCCCAGCCTTCCTTCGAGTAGATCCACTCCGCGCCGATCCTCATGACGATGTATCCGGGGAAGGCGACCAGCAGGAGCGTCCAGTAGCCGAGGCGCAGGCTCCGCACGTCTCCGCGTGCGAGCGCGAGCAGGCTTGCCCCCGTCAGCAAGCCGCCGACGAGGACCATCGCACCGAGGACGTGGAGGAACAGCGGAAAGTTCCACTCGGTGGGGCGACTTACCGCGAGCAGAGTGCTCATGCGCCCGGCTTCCAGATCATGACGATGAGGATGAGGAGCACGATCACACTGGAAAGCGCATGCATCTGCACACCTCGCTGGGTGCGGTTGATGGCCAGCAGCTCCGCACTCGCTCCCTCCTGGCTAGCCGCTCGCAGCTCCTGCGCCTTCGTCATCCCCGCCATGTACTCGGCTCCTGTGCGCTGCCCGGTCGCGGCGGCGAGTACCCAGAGGACGAGCGCGGCGATGATCCACGGATCCCAGATGTCGTATCCACCGACGGAGAAGGCGAGCCAGATACCGAGGATGATCGTGCCGCCGACGCCGATTCCGACGCTGGCGTTGCCGATCTTGACCACTGGCCCCATGCGAATCGTGCCGTCGGGCGTGTCCGTTTTGCGAATGGCGACCACCAGGACCCAGAAGAGGACGATCCCGGCCACGTACGCGAACGCGCTCAGGACGTGGAGCGCAAGGATCCAGTCGTCGAGACTCACGACACGGTCGATCCTATGACAATGGGCAGCGTGGAGTCCACCTCCAAGCATCTGCGGCTCCTGACGGAGACGATCGCGGCGGTCAACTCTTCGCTCGACCTGCAGGAGGTGCTCGAGCTCGTCGCGAGCAAGGTCGCCGACGCGCTCGGAACGGACGCGTGCTTCGTCTACCTGTACGACGAGGGCGCCGACGAGCTCGTCCTGCGCGCAACCCACGGCACGCGCGTCGAGGAACTGACCCGCACGCCGCGCATGCGGCCCGGAGAGGGGATCACGGGCGTCGCTGCCGCCGACCGTGCGCCGGTCATGATCGCCGAGCAGGCGCACCTCGATCCTCGCTTCAAGCAGTTCCCGAACCTGCCCGAGGACGAGTACGAGTCGATCCTCGCAGTCCCCATCGTTGCCCGCGAAGCGCTCGAGGGCGCGCTCAACGTCCGGACGCGCGAGCCCCGCGCATTCACGGAAGCCGAGGTCGAGCTCCTCGTCGCGATCGCGTCGCAGGTGGCGCAGACGATCGAGCACGCGAAGCTCTACGAGCGCGCGCAGCGGCGCGTCGCCGAACTCGAGGCGCTCGCGCGCATCTCCGAGGCCGTTTCGGAGTCGCTGTACCTCGAGGAGTCACTCGAGGCGATCGTGAAGACGACGATGGAGTCACTGCACGCGACCGGCGCGGCGCTCGTGCTCGAGGACGGGAAGATCGCGTGGCCCGAGGGCCGGGCCGGCGCGTACAACGTGCGTCTTCCGCTTCGCTGGAAGCGCCGGCAGATCGGAGAGCTGGTATGCGATCGCGACACGCCGTTCTCCGCCGACGAGGAGGCGTTGCTCGAAGCGATCGCGCACCATGCAGCGGTCGCGCTCGAGCACGGCCGGGCGGTCATGCGCGGTGTGCTCGCCCAGGAGATACACCACCGCGTCAAGAACAACCTGCAGTCGGTCGCATCCCTTCTCCGCCTTCAGGCTCGCGCCGACCACGTCGACCCGCGGAAGTCGCTGAACGACTCCGTCAACCGGATCCTCGCCATTGCGGCCGTGCACGAAGTCCTCACCGAGCATCGCGAGGACGATGTCGATCTCGGCGAGCTCGTCGATCGGCTGCGCGCGATGTTGGTTCAGGGTCTCGTGGCCGGAAAGGACGTGTCCGCGGAGCTCGAGTCCGTCTCGCTTGCAGGCCAGCGTGCGACCGCCCTCGCACTCGTGTTCACGGAGCTCTTCCAGAACGCGCTCGAGCACGGCGGCGAACACGTCGCCATCGCACTGGCTCAGCGGGACGGCGAGGTGGTGCTGACGATCGCAGACGACGGGACGGGCATCGACGGCGAGGGATCCGGGACGGGGCTCTCGATCGTCCGTGCGCTCGTCCACGACGAGCTGCGCGGCGAGCTCGCCCTCGAGAACGACCGCGGGCTCAGGGCCGAGGTGGTGTTCCCCGCGTGACTCGTGTCCTCGTCGCCGAAGACGAGACGCTGATCAGACTCGACCTCAAGGGTCTGCTCGAAGCCGCCGGATTCGACGTCTGCGCCGAGGCTCGCGACGGCGAGGAGGCGGTTGCACTCGCGCGGGAGACCGAGCCCGACGTCGCGCTCCTGGACGTCAAGATGCCGCGCCTCGACGGGATCGAGGCGGCGCGACGCATCCTCGACGAGCGGCCGATCCCGATCGTGATGGTGACCGCCTACGGGGAACGTGAGCTCGTCTCGCGCGCCGTCGAGGCCGGGGTGTTCGGCTACCTCGTAAAGCCCTTTCGCGAGACGGACCTGCTCCCGGCCATCGCGACGGCGACCGCGAGGCACGAGGAGCTGCGTGCGTTGCGTGAGGAGGCCGACTCGCTCGCCGAGGCGCTCGCCGCACGCAAGGCGATCGAGCGGGCCAAAGGGATCCTCATGACGCGTGAGGGGCTCTCGGAGGACGAGGCTTTCGCACGGCTTCGCAAGGCGAGCCAGATCTCGGGCCGCCCGCTGAAGGTCGTCGCGGAGGCGCTCATCGCGACCCTCGGCGAGAGCGCACCTTCTCCACGCCGACACTGAATCAACCCCGTTTGGCTACGTCCGGCGCGGTCGACCTGCGGTTCGGGGTCGGAGGCTTCGTCGACCAACTCCGAATTGACGTGCACGACGTCGTAGACGATCGGGAAGCGTCCGAGGTTCCGGCTCACGAGGATCTGCCCGTGACGGTCACGAGCTCGCTGAAGGTGATCGCCACGTTCGCGTCGACCGCGACCTCGACCGCGCCGTCTGCTGGCGATGTCGACGCGGTACTCGTACGACTTCGAGGGCAACTCACAGGTGCTCGACCAGCCCTACGTTGCCAGCAGCCGCTCTTCCTCGTGCCGGCGGTACAGTCTGCGTCCGACCCAGGCGAGGAACGCCACGAGAGCGAACGGCGCGAGGACGATCGCGATGCCGAGGGCGACGACGCCCTCCCAGGCGAGCACGTTGAGTGCCTCGTCGACCGTGCGGTCGATGCGCGACGGGGAAGCGACCGCCCCGAACGCGCCGGGCGTGACGACCGTCACCTGGATGGTCGACATGCGCGCCTCGGCGTTCGTCGCGCCGATTCCGCTTCGGAGCTCGCGCAACTCACTGCGGAGCGTCTGCAAGCGGGAGCGAAGGACAGCCTCCGTCTGCGGATCCAGATCCTCCGTCCTCAGCCGGGCGAGGATCCGCGCAATCCGACCGCGGACGCTCGCCTCGCGCTTCACGAGCTCGTCGAGCGTCGCCTGGAGGTCGTCGATGGTGACCTGCTGGGAGACGATGCGTCCGAGCCCGGAGAGCCCGGCGATCGCTTCTTGCACTCTCGCGACTGGAACGCGGACGGTGAGCGAGGCGCTGCCGTCCTCGCCGGTCGCGACCGACGATGAGACGACGTAGCCGCCGAGCGAGTGGGTGAGGTCGAGCGCATCCTGGGCTGCGCGCGAGACTGCGTCGGAGTCGGAGACCTCGAGCGTCAGCGTCGCGCTCAGGCGCTGCGCTCTGTTCGGTGCCGCCGAGTCCGCGGCACCCTGCAACGGCAGCGTCGACCTCTGCGCCTCGGTTGTCGGCGCGACCGGGGCCAGCTCGCCCGTCACGGCATCTTGGCGAAGCGACTCGGTCGTGGGGCCATCGGAACGGGCGAGCCCGAGCACGCCGGCGCTCGCGAGGGCGAGCGCGGCGGCGGCCGGCACGGCGACGAGCATCCCGCGACGGATCGGGAACCGCCACGGCGTCCACGGTGAGGCAGCGGGCGGCTGCTCGGCGGCGATCTCGCGGACGCGGGCCCGCAGCTCGGGCGGGGCGGAGGGACGCGACGCGCGCAGCTCGTGGATCAGGTCAGGCGACGACGTCATGGTCTCTCATCCTCTCTTCGAGCTTCGTCAGTGCACGGCTCAGTCGAGTCGAGACAGCCGTGGTGGAGATACCGAGCAGGCGGGCGGTCTCCTCGCCTTCGAGATCCAGAACGATGCGCAGTGCGACGACCTCGCGCTCTCCGGCCGAGAGAGCCTGCAGGCTCTCGGCGAGCTCGGGCGAGAAGCCTTCGCCGAACGAGCTCATCTCGACTCGCAGCTCGGCGACCCCGGCGCGCTCCTCGCGCTTGCGGCGTCGCGCGTCTGCCCGGAACCAGTCGAGCGCGGTCGAGCGAGCGATCGCGAGCAGCCAGGCACGCGGGGTTCCGCGAGTCGGATCGAATCGGCGCCAATTGCGATACGCAGCCTCGAACGTGTCGTTCGTCAGGTCCTCGGCGACAGCCCAGTTCTTCGTCAGGTACAGCAGGTAGCCGTACACGTCGTCGAGAAGCTCCTCGGCGACCGCCGCGAACGAGGGCGTCGTCGCGCGAACAGGGCGCGACGCATCGATCGTCACTGCATGCACGCCCTCTGTACGCCGCCGAGTGCCGCTCGCGTCACGCCTGCGCCTCGTCGAACAGCGCCTCCCAGCGTTCGAGGAGCCCGACGAGCTCGTCGCGAGCGGCGCGGTGCGCGCCGAGGACGTCCATGTTCGTCCAGTCGTCTGCGAGTGAGCGCTCGAGATCGGCGATACGTGCTTCGACCGTGGCGATCTCGCCCTCGAGCAGCTCTAGCTCGGTCGGAGCGCGTCTTACCGCTCGCCGACGCGCCTTGGCAGGCCGCTCGGCCTTCGGCTCCGGCGGTTCTTCCTGCTGCGCTTCGACGCTGCGCTCCCGTTCGAGATCCGCCCAGCCGCCGTCGTACGATCGGAGGGCGCGGTCCTCGAAGGCGACGAGCCGGTCGGGCACCGCGTCGAGCAGCGCTCGGTCGTGCGAGACGAGCAGGATCGTGCCCGGGAATGCTTCCAGTGCGGCCTCGAGCGCCTCACGCGATTCGACGTCCAGGTGGTTGGTCGGCTCGTCGAGGACGAGGAAGTTCGATCCCGACGCCACGAGCAGGGCGAGCGCGAGCCGTCGCCGCTCGCCGCCCGAGAGCGCCGTCACCGAGCGCTCGTGCGTCTCCCAGCCCGAGAAGAGGAAGCGACCGAGCAGGTTCTGGGCGCGCGGGCGGGGCAGGCCTGTGGCGGCAGCGGTCGCGTCGAGCACCGTCCCGCTGCTCGGTAGCTCGAGTGCGTGCTGCGAGAAGTACGCCGGCACCACGCCGTGCCCGAGTCGGATCGTCCCGTGCTCCAGCGGATGCCCGTCGAGGATGGCTGCGAGCAGCGTGGTCTTCCCGGCGCCGTTCGGCCCCACGAGCCCGACCTTCTCGCCGCGTTCGAGGACGATGGTCGCTCCGTCCAGAAGGAGCTTCTCTCCGGCCGAGAGCTTGACGTTCTCGGCCTCGAGGACGACCCGCCCGCTTCGTGGCGGGTCGAGGAAGTCGAACCCGAGAGACCGGCGCTTCTTCGTGAGCGAGTCGACCTCGTCGCGAGCCTCCGAGCGCTCCTTCTGGAGCCGCGCGATCTGCGTGAGCTTCGCTTGCGCCTGCTTCGCCTTCGACTTCTTGTACCGGAAGCGCTCGACGAAGCGCTCGAGCCGCGCGATGTCGACGGAGACGCGGTCGGCCGTCTTCCCCGCAGCCGCCGCGCGCGCTGCCTTCTCCTGTCGCCACTCGTGCCAGGGGCCAGCGAAGTAGTGGGCGCCACCTGGCGCCAGCTCGAGCACCGACGTCGTGACGGCCTCTAGGAACCAGCGGTCGTGCGCAACGAGGATGACCGCGGCGTCGATCGTCTCGAGCTCGCGCTCGAGCCACTCGAGATTCTGGACGTCGAGGTGATTCGTCGGCTCGTCGAGCAGGAGCAGATCGGGGCTGCCCGCGAGAGCGCGCGCGAGCGACGCTCGCGTCAGCTCCCCACCGGAGAACGAGCCGAGCGGTCGGTCGAGGTCGTCCTCGGAGAAGCCGAGGCCGCGAACGGCCGCGGCTGCGCGGTCGCGCCAGGCCCAGCCCCCCGCATGCTCCAGCTCCGCCTGCGCCTCCGCGTACCGCCGCAACGTCGCCGTGTCGTGCGCGCCCTGCGCCATCACCTCCTCGAGGCGCCGGAGCTCGGCTTCGACGTCGAGGATGTCGCGCGCGCCGGAGAGCGCGTAGTCGCGCAGGGTGATGTCGAATTCGAGCGGCGGCCGCTGGTCGTGGAGCGCGATGCGCGTTCCCTTCGCGAACGCGAGCTTCCCGCCCTGGAGCGAGGTCTCGCCCGCGATCGCGCGCAGGAGCGTCGTCTTGCCGGCGCCGTTCGCACCCGCCAGCGAGAGCCGATCTCGGCGGCCCACGGTGAACGAGACGTTCTCGAAGAGCGGGTCTCCGGCGAACTCCTTGCGCAGCTCGGATGCGATGAGGACGGCCATCGGCGCAAGGGTAGAGCCGACTCACGGTCGGCGATGGCCCGGCGGCGGCTAGGCGGTTTGGACCGCTTGCGCGACGAGGCGCCGCGCGGCATCGGCGATGTGTGCCGCGTCGATGCCCGCTCGGGCGAGAAGCTCGTCCGGTTTGCCCGACGTCGGCATGTCGCGCACTGCGAGCTTCACCACGCGTGGCGGCTCCTCCGTGTCGGCGAGCGCGGCGAGCACTGCGTCGCCCAGGCCGCCCTCCGACCAGTGATCCTCGGCGGTCACGAGCCGGCCCCCCGTCGCCTCGGCAGCTGCCCGTAGCGTCTCCTCGTCGAGCGGCTTGATCGAGTAGAGGTCGATGACGCGCACAGCGATACCGTCCTCGGCCAGCGTGTCGGCGGCCTTCAGCGCCTCGTGCACGGTGACCCCTGCTCCGATCAGCGCGACCTCGTCGCTTTCGCTCGAGCGGAGGACACGGGAGCCGCCGATCTCGAACTCTTCATCGGGCGAGTAGATGACCGGTGTCGCGGGTCGGAGCGTCCGGAGATACGAGATCCCCTCGGTGTCCGCCATGGCCGCGACGAGGCGGGCGGTCTGGTTCCCGTCACAGGGGTGCAGCACAGTGGAGCCGTGGATCGCCCGGAATTCAGCGATGTCCTCGAGCGCCATCTGCGAAGGTCCGTCCTCGCCGATGGACACGCCGGCGTGCGAGCCGCTGACGGAGAACGTCGCACGGCTCACCGCCGCCATCCGCACGAAGTCGTAGGCGCGCGAAAGGAAGGCGGCGAACGTCGAAGCGAAGGGTCGCCACCCGACGGCCTGCAATCCGACCGCCGCTGCGATGAGCTGCTGCTCCGCGATGTACATCTCGAAGTAACGCTCGGGGTAAGCCTTCGCGAAGATCTCCGCGAAGGTCGAGTTGGACACCTCGCCGTCGAGCGCGACGACATCCGGGCGCGCCGATCCGAGCGCGGCGAGGGCCTCGCCGTAGGCCTTCCTGGTCGCGACCTCCTCGCCGAGCTCGTAGCGGGGAAGCTCGAGCTTCCCGCTCGCGGGCCGTTCGGCGGCCTCGGCGTCCGGCTTCGCGACCTCGACGCGGATGTCGCGCTCACCGCCGAGCTCGGCGATGGCGGCCTCTGGGTCGTCGAGCGGCTTGCCGTGCCACCCGTTCACGTTCTCGACGGCTGCAACGCCCTTTCCCTTCACGGTGCGTGCGATGACGACGGTCGGCTTGCCGCTCATAGCCACCGCGAGACCGAAGGCGTTGTCGATCGCCTCGACGTCGTGGCCGTCCACCTCGATCGCGTGCCAGCCGAACGCTTCCGCGCGAGCGACGTAGACGCCCGTTTCCCAGCCGATCATCGTCTCGCCGCGCTGCCCGAGCCGGTTCACGTCGATGATCGCCGTGAGATTGTCGAGCTCGTAATGCGCGGCGTGCTCGAAGGCCTCCCACATCGAGCCTTCGGCCATCTCGCTGTCTCCGCAGAGCACCCAGACGCGGCTTCCGAGGCGTTCGAGGTACTTGGCGGCGAGAGCCATCCCGACGCCGATGGGAAAGCCCTGGCCCAGCGATCCCGTTGCGACGTCGACCCATGGCAGCACCGGAGTCGGGTGACCCTCGAGCTTGCTGCCGAGCCGGCGGTAGGTCATGAGCTCGTCGTCCGAGACGACGCCGACCGCACGATAGATCGAGTACAGGAGGGTGGACGCGTGGCCCTTCGAGAAGACCAAGCGGTCGTTCGCGGGACTCTTCGGGCTCGAGAAGTCGTAGCGCAGGTAGCCGTCGATCAGGACCGCCATCAGGTCGGCTGCGGACATGGCTGATGTCGGATGGCCCGAGTTGGCGGCAGCATTCGTCCGAATCGAGTCGACCCGGAGCTGCTGCCCGAGCTCCCTCCGTCGTTCGGCCGGAGTCACGCCGATCATTCTATGGCGGAGCGGACGCGCTAACGTGCGCGTATGGCACGCAGCCGGTTGCACGAGCTGTCGGAACACGGTGTCAGCGTGTGGGTCGACTCGCTCTCTCGCGAGATGCTCGAGACGGGACATCTTGCCCGGCTCATCGATGAGGACGCAGTCGTCGGCGTGACGTCGAACCCGACGATCTTCCAGAAGGCGCTCTCCGGGGGCGACTGGTACGACGAGCAGCTTCGCGCGGAGCTCGAGCGTTCGGACGACACGAAGGAGGTCTTCTTCGCACTCGCCATGGAGGACATCAAGCGCGCCTGCGACTTGCTGCGGCCGGCGTGGGAGCGAAGCGACGGGGTCGACGGTTTCGTCTCGATCGAGGTCGATCCCGATCTCGCGTACGAGCGGGACGAGACGTTCGAGCAGGCGAAACGGCTGCACGAGCTCGTCGACCGGCCGAATGTCTACGTGAAGATCCCGGCCACGGTTCCGGGCGTCGGCGCCATCGAGGACTCGATCGCTGCGGGACGCTCGATCAACGTCACCCTCATCTTCTCGCTCGATAGGCATGCCGCCGTCGCCGAGGCGTACGTGCGCGGCCTCGAGCGGCTCGTCGCCGAGGGGCGCGATCCGACGAATGTCGTATCTGTCGCGAGCTTCTTCGTCTCACGTGTCGACACCGAAGCCGACCGCCGGCTGGGGGAGATCGGGCGGAAGGATCTGCAGGGCCGGCTGGCTGTCGACAACGCGAAACTCGCGTACCAGCACTACCTCGACGTCTTCTCGGGCGAGCGCTGGGATGCCCTCGCCGCAGCCGGTGCCCGGCCGCAGCGGTGCCTCTGGGCATCCACCTCGACGAAGAACCCGGCGTATCGCGACGTCCTCTACGTCGAGGAGCTGATCGGGCGCGACACGGTGAACACGATGCCGTTCGAGACGATCGAGGCATTCCAGGACCACGGCGTCGTCCGCGAGACGCTGTCCGAGGGCGTGGACGAGGCGCGCGCGCTCCTGCAGGAGCTCGCCGACGCAGGCGTCGACTACGAGGTCGTGACCGCGACGCTCGAGGCCGAAGGCGTGCAGAAGTTCTCCGACTCGTTCGCCTCGTTGCTCGGGGGGATCGACGCGAAGCGTGCCGCGCTCGTCTGACGGCTATCCGTCACGAACATATGTAAGTCACATATACTGAGCCGCGTGCACGGCCGCCGACGGCAGCGCGCTCGGAACCGCTCTCGCAACGATCGGGGCGAGTGGGCCGTGCGTGCTCGAGTCGAGCGCTTCGGCGAGCCGGCGCTCCTCGTGTTGCTCGCCAGCAGGCCGACGCACGGGTACGAGCTCATCGAGCGGCTGCCCGAGCTGTCCGGGGATGAACGCGTGGACGTCGGGAACCTCTACAGGGCGCTGCGCTCGCTCGAGGAGGAAGGCCTCGTCTCCTCGGAGTGGAGCGCCGACCTGCCGGGCCCGACGAAGCGCACGTACACGCTGACAGACGAGGGGCATGCGGTGCTTGCCTCGTGGCTCCTTGCCGTCGAGCAGCTGCGCGACGGCCTCACCGGGTTTCTCGAGATCGCGCAGAAAGGAGGTGACCATGTGCGGAAGGCATCACCACAGGCGTAGGTGGGAGTGGCGCGCTCCGAATCGTGAGGAGCTCCTGAAGGCGCTCGAGGAGCGTCAGAAGGACCTCGAAGAGGAGATCGCCGACATCCACGACCTCCTGCGACGGCTGCGTGAGGAGGGCACGACGACGCCGGCCGAGCCGGCGCCGTCGATCTAGCGGCTACCGGTAGACGGCGGCGAGGAGCTCGTCGTGGAGCAGGCCGTTGGAGGTGACGGCGCTACCGCTGTCGATGCGCGTCTCTCCGGCGAAGTCGGAGAAACGGCCGCCCGCCTCCTCGACGATGACTTGGACCGACGCGACGTCCCACTCGCCAACGCCGATCGCGTCCACCGCCCCGTCGACGGCACCCTCGGCAACGAGCATGTGCGCCCAGAAGTCGCCGAGCCCTCGCGCATGCCAGGCACGCCTTGCGAGCGGCGGGACGCCGTTCTCGATCGAAAACGAGAGAACCGCTTCCTCGACCGTCGAGACGGCGGAGACGTGAATCGGCTCGCCGCTCGCGTACGCACCGGCGCCCCGCTCGGCCCACCAGCGCCGGCCGATGGCAGGCGCCGACGCGACTCCGAGCCGCACGGCCCCGTCCTCCTCGAGCGCGATGAGTGTCGCCCAGATCGGGACCCCACGCGCGTAGTTCCGCGTGCCGTCGATCGGGTCGAGGATCCAGCGCCGCGAGCCGGCTCCGACCGCGCCCTCCTCCTCGCCGAGGATCGCATCGTTCGGGCGGTCGGCCGCGAGGAGTCTTCGTAGCTCGGTTTCGACCGCACGATCCGCCTCGGTCACGGGCGTGAGATCCGGCTTCGTCTCGATCGCGAGCCCCGTGCGGTAGTGCGCGGACGAGATCGAATCGGCCGCGTCGGCGAGCCGAAGCGCGAATTGCAGGTCGTGGCTCACGCCTCGACCCTAACGAGCGGCCAGCTCGGCAGTAGATACGACGCGGCGGCGTAGCCGCCGCCTTTAGGGATCTACGCACGGCGGGTGTCCGCGCGAGCGGATACCCGCTTCGTGCAGAGCCTAACGAGCGGCCAGCTCGGCAGTAGATACGACGCGGCGGCGTAGCCGCCGCCTTTAGGGATCTACGCACGGCGGGTGTCCGCGCGAGCGGATACCCGCTTCGTGCAGAGCCTAACGAGCGGCCAGCTCGGCAGTAGATACGACGCGGCGGCGTAGCCGCCGCCTTTAGGGATCTACGCACGGCGGGTGTCCGCGCGAGCGGATACCCGCTTCGTGCAGAGCCTAACGAGCGGCCAGCTCGGCAGTAGATACGACGCGGCGGCGTAGCCGCCGCCTTTAGGGATCTACGCACGGCGGGTGTCCGCGCGAGCGGATACCCGCTTCGTGCAGAGCATTAGTCCAGCTGCAGGTACAGCACCGCGACGACGATGGTGCCTGCGAAGAGCAGCCAGAACAGCAGGAACAGCGCCCAGCCGAAGCGGAGGTTGCGTCGCGCGAGGTCCAGCTCGTTCACAGGAGCACCGGGTCGAGCGCCGCCGCCGTGAAGAGCAGGGCGAGATAGAGGAGCGAGTAGTGGAACAGGAGTTTCGCGTGGCCCCGCGAGAGGCTGCGCCGAAGCAGCGCGGCGAGCCCGACGAACACGCCGCCCAGGACGATCGCCGCGACGGTGTACAGCGGTCCGAGCCAGAGCCCGACGGCCACGGTGAACACGACCATCGCGATCGAGTAGAGGACGATCTGGCGCGCCGTCTCGCGGTCGCCGCGCACGACCGGGAGCATCGGCACTCCCGCGGCCGCGTACGCGTTTTTGATCATCAGCGCGAGCGCCCAGAAGTGCGGCGGCGTCCAGAGGAAGACGATGAGGAAGAGCCAGAGCGCCGGCAGCGCGAGCGATCCGGTCGCCGCCGCGTAGCCGACGAGGGGAGGCACGGCGCCAGCAGCGCCGCCGATGACGATGTTCTGAGGCGTCGAACGCTTCAACCAGCGGGTGTAGACGAGGACGTAGAAGAGGTTGCCGACGAGGGCGAGCACCGCCGTCAGGACGTTCACCGCCGAGGCGAGGAGCGCGAACGAGACAGCTGACAGGACGATTCCGAACTCGAGCGCCTGCTCAGGCGAGACGCGGCCAGAGGCGACGGGGCGCTTCTCGGTGCGGCTGCCCATGAGTGCGTCGATGTCGCGGTCGAGGACGTGGTTGAGCGCCGACGCGCCGCCGCAGGCGAGCGCGAGCCCGAGCATCGTCACGGCGAAGAGCCCGAGCGGCGGCACGCCCTGGGCGCCGACGAACATCCCGGCCGCCCCGGTGAGGAGGAGCAGGGTCATGATCCGTGGCTTCGTCAGCGTGAGGTAGTCATGCGCCGAGGCGAGTGGCGTCGCCTCTCCGCGGAAGGCGCGGGCTCCGATCACCAGCGCGAAACCGAGGGCGACCGCAGCCGCTCCCACGTGGAGCGCGACCGCCCATGCCGCGTCACCGCTCCAGGCGACCACTCCGCCGAGCCCGATCGCCACGAGGATGGCGATCGTCGCCGCGAACGTCAGCAACTCGGAGGCCGAATGCGCCAGCCGAGCGAGCACGACGTTCGCGACGAGCAACGGGAGCGCGACGAGTGCGATGCCCCAATGCGTCGCCCCGAGGTCGAGCACGGCGCTCACGACGACGAGGCCGACCGCGACCGCACTCGCGATTGCCGACAGTCGGAACAACACGCCCGGCGTCACCCTCACGTCACGCGACCGGTTCGCGCTCGCCACGCTGCTCACGCAGCCTCCTTCGCAGGTCGTAGAGCGGTCGGGCACTCGTCACGTACGGAATGTCGTCGAAGTTGTGGGGTGGCGGCGGAGAGGTCGTGTACCACTCGAGCGTATCCGCCTGCCACGGGTCGTTGCCCACGCGCGCGCCGCGGCTCTTCGTCCGCCAGACGTTCACGGCGAACAGGAGAATCGCGATTCCCATCACATACGAGCCGATCGTCGACGCGAGGTTGTATCCCTCCCAGCTCTCATCCGCATAGGTGTAGACCCGGCGCGGCATGCCCTCGAGCCCGGCGAAGTGCTGCGGCATGAACGCGACGTTGAACCCGATGAAGAGGAGCCAGAACTGCCACTTGCCGAGCTTCTCGTCGAGCTTCCGGCCGAACATCTTCGGCCACCAGTAGAAGAGTCCCGCGAAGATTGCGAACACGACGCCGCCGATCAGCGTGTAGTGGAAGTGCGCGACGACGAAGTAGCTGTCGTGCACCTGCCAGTCGATCGGGAACGCTGCGAGGTAGATCCCCGTCAAGCCGCCGATGACGAAGAGGGAGAGGAACCCGAGTGCGTACAGCATCGGCGTGTCGAAGTGCAGATTCCCGCGCCAGAGGGTCGCGAGCCAGTTGAAGATCTTGATCCCGGTCGGGACGGCGATGACCATCGAGGCGATCATGAACCACGCCTGCAGGGAGATCGGGAGCCCGACTGTGAACATGTGGTGCGCCCAGACCAGCATCGAGAAGAAGCCGATCGCCACGGTTGACGCGACGATCGCCTTGTAGCCGAAGACCGGCTTTCGGGCGAAAACGGGGAGGACCTCGGAGATGATCCCGAACGCGGGCAGCACGATGACGTAGACCTCGGGATGCCCGAAGAACCAGAACGCGTGCTGGTAGAGGAGCGCGGACCCTCCCTCGGCTGGGTTGAAGAAGTCCGTCTGGACGTCCACAGGCCCGACCGAGACGCCACGGTCGAGGAGGAGCATCGTGAGCGCCGCCGAGAACACCGGATAGACGGCCATGATCAGCCAGGAGTAGAGCTCGATCGACCAGACGAACAGCGGCAGTCGCGTCCAGGTCATCCCGCGCGTGCGCATGTTGTGGATCGTCACGATGAAGTTGATCGCGCCGGCGACGGTGGACGCCGTGAGGATGTGGAGCGACAGGATCTGGAGGTCGATCCCGTTCCCGGGCTGCTGCTCGGACAGCGGCGGATAGAGCGTCCAGCCTGCCTGTCCCGCGCCGCCGTCGGCGAAGAAGCTCAGCATGAGTACGACGCCGCCGAAGAGGAACAGCCAGTACGAGAGCGCGTTCAACCGGGGGAACGCGACGTCCGAGGCGCCGATCATCAGCGGCACGAGGTAATTCCCGAAGCCCGCGAGAATGGGAACGCCGACGAGGAACACCATCGAGGTCCCGTGGATCGTGACGAGCTCGTTGTAGCGCTCCGGGCCAATGACGTCTGCGTTCGCCTGCGCGAGTTGGAGGCGCATGACGAGCGCCATCAGCCCGGCCAGGACGAGGAACACGACCGAGGTCAGGATGTAGAGGATCCCGATCCGCTTGTGGTCAGTCGTGACGAGCCAGCTCGCTACTTTGCCGCGCTGCCAGGCTGGGACGACTGCTTCGGCTCTAGCTGCCACTGGGCGGGTCCTCTCTTAAGTACGCGGCGAGCGAGGCGACCTGCTCGTTACTCCAGCCGGAGCCGACCGCCGGCATCTGGTCCTTGCCGTTGCGGAGGAGCGTGTCGAGCGCCTCTTCGTCGGTGAGCGTGGGGGAGCCGGCGATGCGCGGTGCGATTCCGCCCTGGCCGTTCAGGCCGTGGCACTTGGCGCACACGCCTTCCCACTCTTCCTGGCCGAGAGCGACCGATGCGTCGTCCTGCTCCTGACGCTGCTGCTCGAGCCAGGCGTCGAACTCGTCGGCGGACATCACCTCGACGGAGGCGAGCATGTTCGCGTGCTCGAGGCCGCACAGCTCGGCGCACTGGCCGGTGTACACCCCCTCGTTCTCGGTCTCGAACCAGGTGTGCGTCGTGACTCCCGGTATCGCGTCGATCTTCCCGCCGAGCGAGGGGATCCACCAGGAGTGGACGACATCCGAGTCGGGTGCCGTCACCTCGAGGTTGACCGGGACGCCCGCCGGAGCCCGCATGTGGTCGATCGCGACGACCCCGTTCGTGTACTCGTACTGCCAGTAGAACTGCCGGCCGGTCACCTCGATCTCGAGCTGCTCCTCGCCGGCGGTTGCCTCCGGGACGTCCTTGATGCCGGGGAGCTCGATGAACACGAAGGCTCCGATGAGGAAGAGCACGATGACCGGGAACGCCGTCCACGCGAGCTCGAGCCTCGTTGCGCCGTGCACCTGCGCGCCGTCCTCGAAGCGAGGTCGCTTCTGGCGGCGGTAGCGGTAGATGAACGCGATCAACAGCCCTTCGACGAGCAGGAAGATTGCGAAGGTGAAGATCGAGACGAAGAGGTAGCTCTGGCGAATCCCCTCGGCGTTCGGCGACTCGGGCGTCACCGGCGCGAACTGGCCCAGGAGGGAGAGGACGGCCACCGGCTGCCATTCTATGAACGTGCCGGAGAGCCCGTATCGGGGAACCCGCGTACGCCTCCCGGCTGATGTCGTGCGGCCCTTCGAGGTCTACCTCAATGGGGTGGCGCAGGAGGAGGGGAAGGACTTCCACGTCGAGGGCCGGACGCTCGTCTTCGACCGCGTGCTGAAGACGGAGGGCAAGCTCGGCTTCTGGCGCTGGCTCTCACTCTGGATCGGAATCGCCGGCACGTATCGCCAGAACGACTCGGTGGACGTCGCCTACCGACGTGGCGGGAAGCCCGTCGTCGCCGCGCGGCTTCCACTCGAGCCGCTGAGCTGAGCTCTGAGGGTCGGCACCCTCTGGCTAGTGTTGGACGGTGAAGGCCGAGAACGGGATCGAGGTCCGCGGGCTCGTTCGCGAGTACAAGAAAGGGCCACGCGCGGTCGACGGGATCGATCTCTCGGTCGCTCCCGGTGAGATCTACGGCTTCCTGGGCCCGAATGGCGCCGGGAAGTCCACCACCGTCCACGTCCTGACGACACTGCTGCCGCCGACGGCAGGCACGGCACTCGTGGGCGGCTACGACGTGGTGAGGGACGGGCCGAGGATCCGCGCTCTGATCGGCGTCGCCCTGCAGGAGGCGGCGCTCGATCCACTGCTCACGGCGCGGGATCACCTCCGTCTGCAAGCGACGCTGCAGAGTGTCCCGAAGGGACAGCGGAACTCTCGTGCGGACGAGCTCCTCCACCGCGTCGGACTCATGGATGCCGCAGATCGGAAGGTGTCCGGGTATTCGGGCGGTATGAAACGCCGCCTCGACCTCGCGCTCGCCCTGGTCCACACGCCGCGAATCCTCTTCCTCGACGAGCCGACCACCGGCCTCGACCCGCAGAGCCGCACGGACATCTGGAACGAGGTCGCCCTCATGCGGCGCGAGTCGGGCGTGACGGTCTTCCTGACCACGCAGTACCTCGAGGAGGCAGACGTCCTCGCAGATCGCGTCGGGATCATCGACCAGGGCAGGATCGTCGCCGAAGGCACCCCGGCCGATCTCAAGGCGGAGATCGGACGGCCAAGCGTGCACGCTATTCCCCGGACGGAGGACGACCGGCCGGAGATCGCAGCGTTCCTCGCCCAGTTCGGCGAGCCGCTCGCTTCGACGCGCGACGTCGCCGTGCGCCTGAGCGACGGCCTCGGGCTGACCGACATCGTGCGCGCGGTCGACGCGAACGGCGTCGACATCGCCGACCTCGAGCTGCACGCGCCGACACTCGACGACGTGTTCCTCGCAAAGACCGGGCGGACGCTCGAGGGCGCGACGGAGGAGGCGGACGAGGCGAAGCAGGAGCAGCGGAGGTGAGCACGGCGACGACGCAGGCCGGTGCGATCGCGCGTCGTTCGGTCGTGCGAACGTCGCGTCAGCCGGCGAGCATCATCCCGCCGCTCGTCTTCCCCGTTGCGCTCATGGCGGTCAACGCGGGAGGGCTTGCGTCCTCCACGGACCTCCCTGGCTTTCCAACCGAATCGTTCCTCGCCTTCGCGCTCGCGGTGCCTTTCATCCAGGGGGCGCTGTTCTCGACGATGAACGCGGGGAGCGACATCGCCCGCGACGTGCAGACCGGCTTCGTCAACCGGCTTGCGCTCACGGGCCTACGCGACTGGGCGCTCCTCGCGGGGCAGCTCGCGGGGATCGTCGTGCTCGGCGTCGTTCAGGTCGTCTTCTACATCGCGGTCGGGCTCGTCGCGGGCGTCCACTTCGAGTCAGGGCCGGCCGGGATCGCAGTGCTGTTGTTCTACGGCGCGATCGTCGCGCTCTGTTTCGGAGCGCTCGGTGCCTGGCTTGCATACCGCACGGGGTCGGGCGAGACGATCCAGGCGCTCTTTCCCGTCCTCTTCGTGTTCCTGTTCATCTCGTCCATGAACGCGCCCCGCAATCTCATCGGCGTCGACTGGTTCCGCACCGCGGCGACGCTGAACCCGGTCTCGTACATGATCGAGTGCGTCCGGAGTCTCATAATCACCGGCTGGGACTGGCAGGCACTCGCGCTCGGCTTCGGCTTCGTCATCCTGCTCGGGATCGTCTCGTTCGTGCTCGCGTCGAACGCACTGCGCACGAGGATGACGCGCACATGACGACGTGGAACGTCATCTCGGGCGTGGCGCGGCGGACGCTGAAGAACGCTCTCACGAACCCGCAGATCCTGCTGCCGACGATGATGTTCCCCCTCTTCTTCTTCACCGCGTTCGCCGGCGGCCTGTCGCAGGTCGCGGATGTGCCCGGATTCGACTTCCCGCCCGGCTACACCGCCTTCCAGTTCGTCTTCGTGCTCTTGCAGTCGGCCGCGTTCGGCGGCGTGTTCACCGGCTTCGGCGTCGCGCGGGACTTCGAGGGCGGCTTCGCGAAACGGCTCATGCTGGCGGCGCCCAGGCGGAGCGCAATCGTCGTAGGCTATGCGCTCGCCGCTTTCGTGCGGTGGTTGCTCGTCGCGGTGATGCTGACCGTGCTTGCGTTCGCCGTCGGGATGAACCTGGGCGGTGGCGCCCTCGACCTCGTCGGCCTCTACACACTCGCCGCGCTCGTCAACTTCTGCGGCTTCTTCTGGGCCGGGGGGATCGCGATGCGCTTCCGCACGATCCAGTCCGCGCCGCTGATGCAGATGCCGGTGTTTCTGATCCTTTTCTTCGCGCCCGTGTACGTCCCGCTGGAGCTGCTCGACGGGTGGATCGAGGGCGTAGCGACGGTCAACCCCGTCACGTACCTACTCGAAACCGGTCGCGGGTTTGTCGCGGGCGATGCGCCGCACATTGCCGGGGCGTTTGCGATTGCGATCGGGCTCGGCCTCGCCTTTTGGGTCTGGGCGTTCCGAGGGTTGCGCAGCGCCGAAGCCGCCGGCGCTTAAGCGAGCACTCGCATGAGCGCCTCGACCACGTTCGGGTCGAACTGCGTTCGCGACCCCTCGATGAGACGCCGCTTCGCCTCCTCCTTGCGCAGCGACTTGCGGTACGGGCGTTCGGTCGTCATCGCGTCGAAGGCGTCGCAGGCGAGGATGATCCGCGACTCGAGCGGGATCTGCTCTCCGACGAGTCGGTCCGGATACCCCGTGCCGTCGTAGTGCTCGTGGGCGCAGCGGACGATGTGGCGTACCTCGCCGAGCTGTTCGATCGGTGCGAGGATCCGCTCGCCCATGATCGGGTGGGTTTCGACGAGCCCGCGCTCGGATGCTGTCAGGGGGCCGGCCTTCGCCAGGATGCGGGCCGGGATCCCGATCTTCCCGATGTCGTGGAACAGCGCGCCGAGCTCGAGGCGCTTCAGCGCCGCCGGCTCGAGGCCGAGCTCGACGCCTACCTTCAACGAGAGGTCGGTGATCCAGCGCGCGTGGCTCGACGTGTACTCGTCGTTGGCCTCGAGCGCGTTCGCCAGCGCCTCCACGGTCGAGAGGAAGGTCCGCTCGAGGCTTTCGTAGCTCGCTGCCGTTTGCAGCGCGAGGCGCGTCTGGAGCGCGATGCTCGCGAGAAGCTCGAGGTCGCGGTCGTCGTGACTCGACCTGACCGGGAGCGCCACGGCGATGACGCCCCAGCGGCCGTCGACCACGAACGGCGCGACTGCGTAGCGACCGTCCGTTCCTTCCGGGACGCCGGTGATCGCTGCGTAGTCCTCCGCCTCCACGAGGTATGGCTCACGGCGGGCGAGCCACGGCTCGAGGTGCTCGGCGCGGATGCGAACGTCCCGCTCGTCGGCGGGGTGCACAGCGAGCCGCTCGAGCGCTCCATCCGCTGCGCTCTGGAGCCAAACTGAGGTGCTCGGGCTCTCGAGGATGCGCACCGTCCCCGCAGTTGCCCGCTCGGCGACGTCGGCGATGCCCGCCGCCTCGGCGAGGTCGCGCGAGAACTCGAGCAGCGCCTTCGCGCTCTCTGCCTCGCGCCGCTGCGCTTCGTACAGGCGAGCGTTCTCGAGTGCGACCGACGCGTGTCCCGCCATGACCTCGAGTAGTCGGAGATCGTCCGCGTCGAACTGATGGAGCCCGAGCTTCGAGATGACGATCACACCGGTCACTCGTGTCCCGTACTTGAGCGGAACGGCGAGGAGCGACTCCTCGATCTCCGCCGTTCCCTCGATCTGCTCGCCGAGCTCGTGTTGGGCTGCGTCGCCGATCAGGAGCGAGGCTCCCGTCTCGGCCACGCGGCCCGTGATCCCGCGGCCGACCGTGGTCGGCAGCAGCGTCTTCGGATCGCCGGCGCCCGTGGCGGTGAGATCGCCGCGGAATGCGACAGGGAGCAGGTCGTCGTCCGAGCGCAGGAAGACGCGGCAGTTGTGGTAGTCGATGAGCAGCCGCAGCTCGTCGGAGATCGTGAGCCCGATCTGAGTGACGTCGTTCAGGCGCGAGAGCTTTCCGGACAGGCTCTGGAGCATCTTCAGGTGGGCGATCGAGCGCACGTCGTCACGGCGGATCGCCTCCACGGAAGGACGCTCGCGCTCGCTCTCGTCGAATGGCACGACGAGGCCCTTCCCACGCGACTTGGCGGTCATCATCGCGACCTCCGCGCAGGCGACGAGCTCACGCGGGTTGGCGGCGTTCTCCGGTCCGACCGCGACTCCGGTGGAGGCGGTGAGCCTGCCGACCGCGTCCGCTTCGAGCTTCGCCAGCTGCTCGCCGACGCGAGCTCCGAGCGCGATCGAGCTCTGCACGTCTCCGGACGGGACGATGACGGCGAATTCCTCTCCTCCGACGCGGCAGACGATGTCCGTCGAGCGCACGGACGCCCGCAGGACGTCGGCGACCTGATGGAGGAGCTGGTCCCCGATCCCGTGCCCGTACACGTCATTCACCTTCTTGAAGTCGTCGAGGTCGAGCATCACGAGGGCGACGGTGTCGTGCGCGGCTGACGCCCGCAACAGCTCCCTGCGAAGGCGGTCGTGGAAAGCCCGGTGGTTGTAGAGGCCCGTCAGCGCGTCCGTCTCGGCCTGGTGCTCGAGCCGTGCGCGGATGTGGGCGTTGTCGAGCGCCAGGGCGGCGGCGTCCCCGAACCGCTTGGCGAGCAGGAACTCCTCGTCCGTGAAGGCCGCGTGCTCCCCGACGCGATAGATGTTGAGCGTTCCCTTCAGGCGGCCTCGCGCGATGAGCGGGACCGCGATGAGCGCCTCGGGATCGAGTGGAGTGCCCGGGACGAAGCGCACGCGGGGGTCGAGGTGCGCCTGGTTCGTGAGCACGGCCTCGCGATGGTCGACCGCCCAGCCCGTGATGCCCTCGCCGAACGAGAAGGACTCGCTCATCACCTCGTGCGCCCACTGGCTGCGCGCGAGCACGGGGATGAGCTCGCGCTTCGCCTCGTCCGCCTCGTAGATGTGGACGTCCTCGTATGGGATCAGCTCGGCGAGCGTGTCCGCGATTCGCTCGAGCAGCGCATCGAGGCTCTGCTCGGAGAGGACGTCGTGGAAGATCTCGGCGAGTCTCCGGTACGGCTCGGCAGACCCTGCCGAAACGAGGCTCATCCGGGGTCGTGGCGTCGGGTGGGTTGGCGCGGGCTCGGGCATGCCCTCTTCCCTGTCCTAATCGGACATCGGTGGAGCCGCCTTGATAGCCGCTCTGCCAAGATCCAGGGCGATGGGTATGCGGCAGGCGTGACCGGCGGGGTCGGATTCGGCGTCTTCTCCGTCGGGGGCGAAGCGCCGAGGGTGGGCTTCCGCGTCGGTCACGGGATCCTCGATCTCGCTGCGAGTGGGCTGGGCGAGATCTTCGAGGCGTCCAGCCTCAACCCGTTCCTTGCGCTCGGGAGGTCGTCCTGGGAAGACACGATCGTCCGCATCGGCGAGCTGATTGCCGCGGGCGCCGAGTACGTGCCGCTCGAGGACGCCGAGATCCGGCTGCCCATCGAGGTCGCGGACTACGTCGACTTCTACTCCTCGCTCGAGCACGCGACGAATCTCGGCCGCCTCTTTCGGCCTGATTCCGATCCGCTGCTCCCGAACTGGCGCCACCTGCCGGTCGGGTACCACGGCCGTGCCGGCACCGTCGTCGTAAGTGGAACGCGCGTGGTGCGGCCGTCGGGCCAGTTCAAGTCGCCCTCGGACGACGCTCCGCGCTTCGGGCCGAGCCGACGACTCGACATCGAGCTCGAGCTCGGCTTCGTCGTCGGCGCAGGGAGCGGGCTCGGCGAGCCGGTCAGCGCGTCGGCGTTCCGCGACCACGTCTTCGGGGTCGTCCTCGTCAACGACTGGAGCGCACGCGACATTCAGGCGTGGGAGTACCAGCCCCTCGGGCCGTTCCTCGGGAAGTCGTTCGCGACTTCGATCGCGGCCTGGGTGACGCCGCTGGCCCTCCTCGACGAGCGCTTCGTGCCGGCGCCGCGTCAGGAGCCCGAGCCGCTCCCCTACCTCCGCGTGGACGGCGACTGGGCGCTCGACATCGAGCTCGAGGTGGAGCTCTCCGGCACGATCGTCTCCCGGACGAACGCGCGCGGGCTCTACTGGACGATGCCGCAGCAGCTGGCGCACGCAACCGTCAACGGCGCGACGGTCCGGACCGGCGATCTCTTCGCGTCCGGGACGATCTCGGGGCCGGATCACGGCAGTCAAGGGTCGCTCATCGAGCTCACGTCGAACGGCGAGCATCCGATCGGGCTCGGTGACGGATCGACTCGGACGTTCCTGGAGGACGACGACGAGGTCGTGCTGCGCGGGCGCGCCGGAGAGCTCGAGCTCGGCGAGGTCCGGGGAACGATCCTGTCCCGCGGTTCCGCTCTGATCAGGGGCCGGGGAAGACCCCTGCGCGATAGAGCTGGCCCTCGAGCGGCCGTCCGAGCACACCGGCGAGCCACTCGCTCGTCTCGATGAGCAGGCCGATATCGATGCCGGTCTCGATCCCTTCCCGCTGCAGCAGGTAGAGGAGGTCCTCGGTGGCGATGTTGCCTGTCGCATCGGGGGCGAACGGGCAGCCGCCAAGGCCGCCGATCGACGCATCGAGGACCTTCGCTCCCGCCTCCAACGCGGCGAGCGCGTTCGCATACCCGGAGTTGCGCGTGTTGTGGAAGTGGCCGCCGACCGGTCGCCCGAGCGCAGTGACGTCTGCGATCAGTGTTCGCACCGCCCGCGGGGCGGCGACGCCGATCGTGTCCGCGAGGAGCAGCGTGTCCGGCTCGACCTCGGCGACCTGTCCGGCGATCTCGAGCACCCGGCCGGGATCGACCTCGCCTTCGAACGGGCACCCGAAGGCCACGCTCAGCGTCACGGCCGAGTGGACGCCGTCCCCTCGCGCTCGCGCGACGGTGCGGCGCGCGGCAGCGATGGAGTCCTCGACCGACGCGCCCTGGTTCCGCTCGTTGAACGACTCGGTGACTCCGAACGCGAAGCGCACCTCGTCGAGCCCGGTCGCAAGCAGGCGGTCATAGCCCCGCTCGTTCAGAGCGAGCCCTGCCCGGACGGCTCCCTCAATGGGCCCGACCGCCTCGATGACCTCTTCGGCGCCGGCCATCTGCGGGACACGACGCGGATCGACGAAGCTCGCGACCTCGATGCCCGGCAACCCGGCCGCGGCAAGTCGCCTGATGAGCTCGACCCGCACGTCGACGTCGAGGACCTCGGGCTCGTTCTGGAGCCCGTCGCGCGGGCCCACCTCGTAGACGGTCACGCGCGCTGCAGCCATGGCGCGGCCACCCTATCCAAGTGACACGGTGTCACAAGGTCGGTTCTCCGCTCAAGATAGGCTGGCCGAGATGGCCGGAACGATCGTCGTTGGGGTCGACGGGTCCGATGCCTCTCGCGAGGCCGTTCGGTGGGCTGTGGAGGAAGCGCGACTGCGGGACGCACAGCTGGTCGCGGTTCATGCGTGGTCGTTCATCCCGGTCGCGCCGCTCGGTGACGCAGGCGTGCTCGCGATGCCGGCCGGAGATCTCCCTGGTCAGCTGAGTGCCGAGAGCGAGGCGGCGACGGCAACGCTCGAGGCTGCCCTCGACGACGCCTTGGCCGGGAACCCGGACATCGAGGTCGACCGTCGGGTTGTCGAAGGTGACGCGGGTGAGGTGCTCGTGGACGAGGCGGCGAAAGCGGATCTCGTCGTCGTGGGCTCGCACGGCCGCACGGGCTTGAAGGCCGCTCTGCTCGGATCGGTGAGCCGGCACGTCGTCGACCACGCGACATGCGCCGTGGTCGTCGTGAAAACCTCGGACTAGACGAGGCCGTTCGTTCTCTGAGCGAGCTCGCGGTCGCGGTCGGTGATGCCGCCCGCGGTGTGCGTCCACCAGCGAAGGGTCACCTGCCGGTAGTGGATCGCGATGTCGGGATGGTGATTCTCGGCTTCCGCGAGCTCCCCGACGCGGTTCACGAACGCCAGCGCGTCGGGGAAGGAGGGGAGCTCGAACGTGCGCTCGAGCGCACCGTCGACCTCGTTCCAGCCTTCGATGCTCACGACGGCAGTATCTACGATCGCTGTCGGATGACGGCTTCGACCGAGGACGCCCCCGTCAGGGTCGAGGCGGATTCGAGACGCGCTGGGCGAGAGCTTGTACTCGACTTCGTCTTCCGGCCACTCTCGAACGCACTCGTCTCTCTGCTTGCGCGCCTCCGTGTCGCGCCTGCTGCGGTGGTGTTGGCGAACGCGGCGGTCGGGATCGTCGCGGCGCTGGCGATCGTGCGCGGCGAGCTCGTCGCAGGCGCAGTCCTCCTGCAGCTGAAGACCCTCCTCGACAATTCCGACGGCCAGCTCGCACGCGTCTCCGGTCGCGTGACCCTCACCGGGCGGTATCTCGACACCGAGGCCGACCTCGTCGTCAACGCTGCGATCTTCGCCGCGCTCGGCTACGTGACCGGCGAGCCCGTGCTCGCCGCCGCGGCGTTCGTCGCGCTCACGATCGTGCTCGCAGTGGATTTCAACGTCACCGAGCTTCATCGCGAGGCTCGCGGCACCCAGCCCTCGCCCCCGCTCGCCACCGGTACAGGCATCGAGCACGCGCTGGAAAGGAGCTACGAGCTCGTCTTCGGGCCGCTCGATCGCTGCGTCCGCCGCCTCTGGAAACGGGCCGAGGTGGACAGCGTCGCGACGACGATCCTCGCGAACCTCGGGCTCTCCACGCAGCTCGTCGTGCTCGGGGTCTGCCTCGTGCTCGGAGTGCCCGAGGCGTACCTCTGGATCGTTCTCGCGAGCCTGGTGCCCGTCGCGGCTCTCGCCGCTAGACGGCGCCGCGAAGCGTGAGGCGCTGGCCGTTCATCGCCGGCGCGGCGTCCGAGCTCAGGTAGACGACCGCCTCGGCGATCTCCTCGGCTGGCGTGAAGGTCGAGAAGTCCTTCTCCGGTTCTTCCGCGCGCATCGCGGGGGTCACGATCGCCCCGACGACGACGATGTTCGCCGTCGCGCCCGTTCCCTTGAAGCGGTCGGCGAGGGCTAGCGTCCACGTTTCGGCAGACGCTTTGGCCGCGGCGTAGACGGCGTTCTTGTGCGTCGGTGCCTGCGCCTGGCCCGTCGAGATGTCCACGAAGCGCCCGTGGTCGCTCGCGATGAGGTGGGGCGCGAACGCCTGCGTCGCGTGCACGAGCGTGCGGACGAGTAGCGCGCTCAGGTCGTCCCAGTCCTTGAGGGGTGCTTCCTCGATCGGCATGCCGCCGCGCCAGCCCCCGACGAGGTGGGCAAGGCCGTCGACGTGCCCGTGCCGCTCCGCGATACCGGCAGCCCATGCCTTCGTGTCGGCGGCGTCGAGGAGGTCGACGATCTCCGTCTCGATCGCCGGCTCGATCTCGGCTGCAAGCTCGTCGAGGGCGCTCTGATGACGCCCGCAGACGCAGGCGAGCGCGCCTTCCTCCGCGAGCCGCCGCACCACCGTCGGGCCGAGGTTCCCGGCTCCGCCGGACACCGCGATCACCCGCCCGTCGAGCGCCGTTGCCACGGCGGCACGCTACCACCGACACGTCGAGGGCCCCGTTGCCGGGGCCCTCGTGAGTCGGCGGCCGTCAGCCGGGTTACACGAGCCCTTGGTTCTTCCACTTGCGGTAGATGCCCTGCGTCTTGCGCGCGAAGGCCGAGACCGCCTCCGCTGGCGTCTCCTTTCCCTGCGCAACCTGGGCGAACATCTGCGGGATCAGGAAGGTGTTGAAGACCTCGTCCATCACCGGGGTCGTGTTGCCGGGGTGGCCCGGGTTCGTGGTGTACCTCTCGGCGATGGTCGTCAAGACCGTGTACTTGCCCTTCGGTTTGTGCGTGTCCTGGGCCGTAATCTTGCGGATCTCCTTGAAGCCGCCCTTGATCGCCCCCGTCCACGCCGGGAAGTTGTAGTACTTGCTGCGAAGGAAGTGCTCGCGGTAGCCGAGCTGCTGATCCACGAGGTACTTCTTCGCCGCTTCCTTGTTCTTCGCGAACTTCCAGATGACGAAGACGCCCATGACGTGCTCGTTGCCCATGCGCATGTGCGGTCCCCGTGGGATCGACGCGAGCCAGGTGTCGTCCGACAACGGCTGGTTTCCCTGGTCCTCCGCAGTGCGCGCGATCGATATGGCATTCAGCGCTACCGACAGGCGCCCTCCGACGAACGCCTGGTTGTTCGACTGCGCTGTCCAGGCGAAGACCTCGTCGGACATGCCGTTCTTGTAGATGTCGCGCATGACCTTCAGCGCCTCGATGGCACCCTTTCGATTCGCGCCCTGGCCGATGACGATGCGGTTCTCCTCGTTCTGGATGAAGCCGCCGTAGCAGTAGAGGAGCGACGTGAGGAGCATGTTCGAGTCGATCTCGTTCGACATGCCGAGGCCGACCGGATGGCCCGCCGCCTTCAGCTTGGGAGCGCCCTTCCGCAGGTCCTCCCACGTGTTCAAGCTCACGCCGGCCTGCTGCAAAATGCTGCGCCGGTACTGAACCGGATCGGGTGCGTAGTCGTCCGGGAAGCCGTAGAACTGCTTCGTCTTCGGGTTGTAGGTGCTCTTCCTCGCGACCCTCGACATCGGTCCCAGCTTCCTCGTCACCTCCTGGACGAGGTCGTTCACGGGGATGACCTGCTTCTGGAACGACGACGGCGGGGAGATGAACCAGAAGAGGTCATGGCCGCTCTGGGCTGCGACCTCCGATGCCCCTGTGCCGTAGAGCAGGGCGTTGTTGATGTGGTCGACCTTGACCTCGACGTCGTTCGCCTCGCCCCACCGCTTGACGTACGTGTTGTCCAGCCATGTGTCGTAGTCGGGGACGAAGTGAATCCATTGCATGATTCTGAGCTCGCCTGCGAGCTGCTTCTTCGCGAACTGCAGCGGCCCGTAGAACCCGAAGGCCTTTTCGGAGAGGCCGCCGAACATGCCTACCGTGAAGGCTGCGGCGGTGCCCCTCTTGAGCAGGCCACCTCGAGTCAGTGCCGAGCTCGGGCGCACGAGCTTGTCGGCTACATCTGCCACAGGTACCTCCTTTCGACTCGATTCTCTACCTGAAAGCGCCACCTGTAAACCCCTTTATGAACCGGTCGAGGAACGCGTTGTAGAGCAGCGCGAGCGGGATCGCTGGAATCAGTGCCGCGGCCAGGAGCGATTGCCAGAAGAAGATGTCGCCGCGGATCAATTCGTTGGGCACTCCCGAGGACACCGTGCGCTGCTCGGTACTCGAGATGAAGGTGAACGCATAGATGAACTCGTTCACGCACAGCGAGAAGGAGAAAATGACGACCGTCAGGATCCCAGGGAGAGAGACGGGGAGGACGATCAGGTAGAACGCCTTCAGTCGCGATGCTCCGTCGATCAGAGCCGCGTCCTCAAGCTCCTGCGGGATCGTCTTGAAGAACCCCATCAGTAGCCAAGTCGCGAAAGGAACGGTGAAGGACGGATAGACGAGGATCAGCGCCCAGAGCGAGTCCTTCAGGTCGAGCTGGGTGATGAGCCGGGAGAGCGGCAAGAAGAGCAACGTCGGCGGGATGAGGTAGACGAGGAAGATCGCCACTCCTGCGCTCTGGCCCCATCCGCTTGCTAGCCGCGCGAGCGAGTAGCCGGCGGGCATCGCGAGCAGCAGCGTGATGGCGACTACCGCTACTCCGACGAGCAGCGTGTTCCACAGCCAGGTTGGGTAGTTCGTGTCCTCGAAGAGGAACCTCACGTGCTCGAGCGTCGCGTCGTTCCAGAAGTCCCAGTGGAAGTTGCCCTCGAGGTCGTTGTAGAGGTAGGGCGAGTGCTCGACGTTCGCGAGGTCGAGGTTCGTCTTGAACATCGTCACGAGCGCGAAGTAGAAGGGGAACGCGAGCAGGATCGCGAACGGCACGACGACCAGGTACGTGGTGATGGTCTGGCGTCGCGTCATCTCACGTCACCTGCGCCCTGCGAGCGAAGAACAACATCGCCACGGTGACCACGATGAGGAGCGGGAAGAGGAAGAGCGATATGGCCGCGCCCTCGCCGAGCGAGCCGCCGTCGATCCCGACGAAGTAGGCCCACGTGGGAAGCACCTGCGTCGAGTTGAACGGCCCGCCGCGGGTGAGGATGTAGACGACCGCGAAGTCGACGGCGGTGAACACGATCCCGAAGAGAACGGCCACGAGTGCGATCGGGAGCTGTAGCGGGATGTCGACGTACCAGAGCTTCTTGATCCCCGTCGCGCCGTCGATCCTCGACGCGTCCTCGACTTCGTTCGGGATCGACGCGCGCCCGGCTATGAAGATGACGACCGCGAACGGGAGGATCCGCCACGCGTGGACGAGCGTGATCGCGATGAGCGCGAGGTTCGGCCGGCCGAGCCACTGCAGCGGCACCTGCGCGTCTTCCTCGATATTCACGGCGCTCAGTAGCCAGACGAGGCCGTTGTCGAGGTGGAGCTTCGCGAGCGTCCAGTTGACGACGCTGTAGAGCGAGTCGAGGAGCCAGAGCCACCCGATCGTCGAGAGGACGACCGGAGCGGCCCACGGGAGGACGACGAAGAAGCGGATGAGCCACTTGCCGCGGAAGTCGCGGACGAGGAAGTTCGAAAGCACCGCCGCTCCGACGAGGACGACCGCCTGCGAGGCGAGCGTGAAGATGAGCGTGTTCCGGAGTGCGCGTCGGAAGTTCTCGTCCTCCCATGCGTTCGTGAAGTTGTCGAAGCCGACCCAGCTGCCGGTCAGCGAGCCACCGATTGCGTCCGTGAAGCTGAGGTAGATCGCCCAGACGAACGGCACGCCGACGACGAGCGCCATGAAGATGACCGCAGGGGCGATGAGCAGAGGGGCGAGAATGCGGCGGTTCTCGAGAGAATGCCGCCAGCGCCCCGGTGCGGGTCTGGACCGCGCAGCCTGCGCCTCCATGGACAACGCTCGATGCTATTAGATTGGGCCCGGAGGCCGAAGTGGCAGAGATCGAGCTCGACAGCCTGACGAAGGTCTATTCCGACGGTACGGAGGCCGTCACCGACCTCGACCTCGAGATCGGCGCCGGAGAGTTCGTCGTCTTCGTCGGGCCCTCCGGCTGCGGGAAGACGACTGCACTGCGGATGATTGCCGGGCTGGAGACGATCACGTCCGGGGACGTGAAGATCGACGGCCGGGTCGTCAACGACCTTCCTCCCAAGGATCGCGACATCGCGATGGTGTTCCAGAACTACGCGCTCTATCCGCACATGAACGCCGCCCGGAACATGGGGTTCGCGCTGAAGATGCGCGGGGTTCCGAAGGACGAGATCGACCGGCGGGTCAGGGAGGCGGCCCGCATCCTCGGCCTCTCGGACTCGCTCGAGAAGAAGCCGCGGACGCTCTCGGGCGGGCAGCGGCAGCGCGTGGCCATGGGACGGGCGATCGTCCGGAACCCGCAGGCCTTCCTCATGGACGAGCCGCTCTCGAACCTCGACGCGAAGCTCCGCGTGGAGATGCGTGCGGAGATCGCGCGCATCCAGCGCGATCTCGGCGTGACGACGATCTACGTCACCCACGACCAGACCGAGGCGATGACCATGGGCGATCGCGTCGCGGTGATGCGAAACGGATTCCTCCAGCAGGTCGCCGGCCCGAAGGAGCTCTACGACCGGCCTCGCAACCTCTTCGTCGCGGAGTTCATCGGGTCACCGGCGATGAACGTCGTCATGGCCGATGTCGAGCGCGCCGACGGCGACG
Organism: uncultured Gaiellaceae bacterium; assembly: GCA_963723695.1. Lineage (GTDB taxonomy): Bacteria > Actinomycetota > Thermoleophilia > Gaiellales > Gaiellaceae > GMQP-bins7. The sequence continues at coordinate 95,490 of CAVRRU010000010.1, forward strand.
TCTGGGTCTCGTTCGGTGTGCAGCGCCTGCGCCTCGAGCCCGCGACGCTCGAGGCGCATCCGGGCCTCCCCGCGTACGACGGTGGCAAGGTCGTGGTCGGGATCCGGCCGGAGGACATGGAAGACGCTGCCGTCCTCCACGAGACGAGCCCCGACCGGCGCCTGTCCGTCGTCTGTGACATCCGTGAGGACATGGGCTCGGAGGTCTACGTGCACTTCAATCTCCCTGCGGAGCCCGTGGCGACGAAGGAGGTGGTCGAGGCTCTCGTGGTCGAGGACGCGGAGGACGAGGAGACGCGGATGGCGGCCGAGCGCGCACGTGGCGGCGGCGTCACCTTCGTCGCGAGGCTCGAGCGGACGACGTCGGCTCGAGAGCGTGAGCCGCTCGAGCTCGAGGTCGACGTGACTCGGCTCCACTTTTTCGATCCCGAGACCGGGCTTCGGGTCGACGGCGCCGCGTAGCTCGCTCGAGACCGGAGCTACCCTTGCCCCCGCGCCCCCGTAGCTCAGTGGATAGAGCAGCGGTTTCCTAAGCCTGCGAAAGGCCGCACGAATACTGGGATTCCGCTCAACCGTGCGGAGAACAGCACTCTGGAATCCGGTGGAATCTGGTGGAATCAGTGTCCCACTGTCCCATTTCTGTCCCACGGGACATGCCCCCGGCACGAATCGAACGTGCGGCCTACCGCTTAGGAGGCGGTCGCTCTATCGACTGAGCTACGAGGGCGCGGGACGAGCGTAGCGGGTGGAGTTCCACCCCCGGCTACCGCCTCAAAGGTGGCCGACGAGCGCGGCGAGGGATACGTCGACTGGTATCCGTTCGACCACCCGCAGTTCGGCCCGGTCGAGCTCGGCGGGGTGGGACTGCGTGTACTTCTGGTTCAACCCCGTTGCCGACGGCGCCCATCGCCTCCGTCTCGTCGTCGAGAACGCCGGCTGGCTACTCACGAACGTCACCGAGAAGGCGCTCGAGAGGCGCGCCGTGCGGCCGATCGAGGTCGTGCTCGAGCTTCCCGACGGCGCCCGCGTCGCGACTGGGAAGGAGCGTGAGGAAGCCGGGCAGCTCGGCGGACGCGTCGAGCGGGGCGACATCATGTGGTGGGCACCGACCACTCGACGGCCGAGCGGACCAACTTCGAGTGGGTCGTCGAAGCGCCGGCGGGCACGAAGGTCGGGGTCGTCGCTCGCCACGAGCGCGCAGGCACGGTTCGCGCCGAGCTCGTGCTCTGAGGCCTCCTTGGCGATGGAGCTCTCGTAGTAGCGTTCGATCGTGACCCTCGACGCCAAGACGAGCTCCGGCGCCCCGACTGCGGCGAGCGGGCCACTCGTTCTCGCCGACATCAGCGGGTACACCGCATTCCTCCAGTCGGTCGCCTTTGAGCATCGCGACGACGCATTCGCGGACGGAGCGGTTCCGGACGCGTACGCGATCCTCACGCGTCTCCTGGACGGGATCGTGGGCGGGCTCGTGCCGCCGTTCACGCTGTCCAAGCTCGAGGGCGACGCCGTCTTCGCGTTCGCCACGGATCGCGACGCAGTGCCCAAGGGGAGCAACGTCCTCGCATGCTTCGCCGGCTGCTATTCGGGCTTCCGCCAGCAGGTCGGGTCCGCGAAGGAGATCTGGCCGTGCTGGTGCGACGCGTGCGCCAACATCGAGACGCTCGACCTGAAGTTCATCCTCCACGCAGGCCCGTTCGTGCTGCAGGAGATCGCGGGCCAGCGCGAGCTCGTCGGGCCCGAAGTCGTGATCGCACACCGTCTCCTCAAGTCGAGTGCGCCCGAGCTCGCGGAACGCAGCGGCTTCGCTCTCGTGACGAGCGCCGCCGCGGAGCAGCTCGCGATTCCGCTCGACAACTGCGCGCCGATCGTGGAAAGCCACGAGCACTACGCCCCCCTCGACGCGCACGTGTTCACGCTCAGCGCCTAGCCGAAGCGCGCGCCATCTCGACAGACCGCCCTCGGCCGCTTCCTAAGCCGGAGAAACGCCGCACCACCACTGGGATTCCGCAGAGCCATGCGGAGAACAGTCCTGTCGAGTACGGTCGAATCCTGTGGAGTCAGAGGCTGACTGTCCCATCTCTGTCCCATGGGGCAGTGCCCCGAGCAGGAGTCGAACCTGCGGCCTACCGCTTAGGAGGCGGTCGCTCTATCCGCTGAGCTATCGGGGCATCTTCGGAACGGTAGAGGAAACACCGGAAGCCGGTTTCCGTGCGCTGATGCGGGGATTCGGCTCTATGACGGGTGATGAACCGGCACTTTCCTCAACCGTCAGGAACCGGCGGCGGCACCCGGCACCCCCCGCGCTAGCGGGTCCCATCTCTCGGGTCCTACGTTCGGCCGGCGAGACACGAGTGTGAGCCCTCCCTCGGGGAGCGGCCGTCGGGCGAGGTCTGGGAGGAGCAGTACGCGGCGCACGACGCGATATGGCCACGCTCCGGCGGGTCTGTTCAACCCCGACGCGCATCGGCCGCGGTTACGGCGAGAACCGTGACCAGATTTGACTGCGGCGGGAGCAAGACGGAGACAGGGCGCTCGCTCGACACGAAGTTACGGCGCATCCTCCGCGACCGGCGTGCATCACACGCCGCCCGGGTCTCTGCCGCCCGCGCTCTCGACGAGATGGCGGCACGGCAGCGGTTGGTCGAGAACGGGTGTAGACGCTGCCCTGGCACACGCACCGCGCACGCTGCACGTGCGTGACGTCGCGCCGCACGATGGACGGCATTCGACGGCACCTCCTGCCCGAGGCACCCCCGCGCGGCGATGACGGCGACGGGGCCCCTGACTGGAACAGGAGGACTGATGCAGTTGAGGAGTATTCATATTTCCAACCGAGACATTGCCGCCGCCCCTCTACCATCACTTCCGCGAGACAGCTGGAGTGATGCTATGACCGAGCCCGAGCGCTGGCAGGTCTCCACGGACGCTGCCGAGGTCTACGAGTCCTGCTTCGTACCTGCGATCTTCGGCGCTTGGGCGAGTCGGGTCGCTGACGCTGCTGGAATCAAGGCGGGTGACAGACTGCTCGACGTCGGCTGCGGGACAGGCGTGCTCGCACGCGAGGCCGTTAGCCGGGTCGGGCGAGAGGGTCAAGTCGTCGGCCTTGATCTCAACGAGGGGATGCTGGCGGTCGCGGCGCGAACTGAGCCCAAAGTAGAATGGCGACAAGGCGATGCGGCATCTCTTCCCTTCGGGGATGCGAGTTTCGACGTCGTAGTCAGCCAGTTCGCGCTCATGTACTTTCCCGAACGCGTCACCTCTCTGAGCGAGATGTGGCGTACTCTCGCGCCAGGGGGACGCCTGGCGATCGCCGCCTGGGCGCCTCTTGGTCGCGCCCGTGGCTACGAGATCCTCGTGGACATCGCGACCGAAAAGTGCGGAGGTGAGGCCGCAGACGTGCTGGCAGCGCCTTTCGCCCTCGGCGATCGAGCAGAGCTTGCCAAGCTCTTTGTCGACGGCGGCATCGCGGCAGCCGACGTCACTCTCCATGAGGGTTCGATCCGGTTTCCGTCGGTACAGGAATTCATACGCATCGAGGTCAAAGGGTCGCCCCTGGCTGACATGGTCGGCGACGATGCGATGGAGACTCTCGCTGCGGAATCGGGGCGTGCACTTGCGGAGTTCGTGGCCCCTTCAGGCGAAATTGTCATGCCGATGGACGCGCACATCGTGACCGCAAGCAAGCCCTAATTGGACTCCCACGGGACCCGCGTCTCGCTATCCACTCGATTCAGCGAGAGGCTGGGATCGGGTGCTGCGCGAAGAACGAGGCCATGCCCTCCGCCATCCCCTGAGCGTTTTCCAGGTGAAGCAGGTGTGTTGCGCCGGGAAGCTCGAACAGCTCGACCTCAGGAAGCCAGGAGCTGAGGAGCTCGCGTCGCTCGGGAAACGTGGGAGCACTGTTCTCGCCAACGACACCGAGCACGGGCTGCGTGATGCGTCTCGCGTCCTCCTCTGTGAACGACCAGCGCTCCCAGAGTGCGGGCAGCTCCTGCGTGAAGAACGTTTCCGCGCCGGAGACTGCTTGCTCGAACGCTCCCGGGAGTCCTTGCTCGAGCGGGTCACGGTAGTCGGGACCGAAGACGCCGCGGAAGAATGTGTCGACCGCACCTTCCTTGTCTCCGGCGCGGTAGCGCTCGACTGCGGGCTCCACGAACTCGCGGCGGAAGGCGACTTGCAGCTCGGTCGGCGGAGACGGTCGCGCGGCGTCCATCGACACGACGGTGTGCACAGCGTCCGGGGCATCGAGGGCCAACTGGAGTGCGACCGCGACGCTTGACGAGTGACCGACCACGTGCGCGCGCTCGATCCCGAGCTCGCGCATGAGGAGTCGGCAGTGCCTGGCGTGGTCGGCTATCGTCACCGGCCCCTCGATGGCGCTGCTGCCTCCGAAGCCCGCCCGGTGGTAGCTGAGAAGGCGGTAGCGGTCGCAGAGCGAAGGCTCGTCCAGTAGCGGCTCCGCCCAGAAGGCGCTCACGCCCCAGTGGATGAGCACGACCGGCTCTCCCGATCCTCGGAGCTTGTACTCAAGCTCGAGACCGTCGACGGCTGCTCGTTCCATCACGTTCATGACAGCCCCCTTCGCCCAGTAAAATGGATTAATAGCTACTGGAGTGAATTGATCGGTACAGTAGTGGATATGTCGACTCAGGTCAAGCCGTCACGACGCAAGTACAACTCTCCGCTCCGGGCCGACCAGGCCCGGCAGACGAGAGACCGGATACTCGACGCCGCCTATCGGCTCTTCGCCGACGACGGCTACGCGAGGACGACGATCGCGGCGGTGGCGGATGCGGCCGGTGTCTCTCCGGAAACCATCTACCTGACATTCGGCGGCAAGCGCGGCCTGCTCGAAGGCGTGATCGAGATGGCCATCGCTCCCGAGGCCGACCCGTCGACGCAGGAAGACGAGCTCTGGAAGGAGCTCGCACAGGTCTCCGATGCGCGCGACCGCCTGGAGGCGATGGTCGAGTACAGCTGCGCGATCCTCGCTCGCACGAGACCCGTCCACGCCGTCATCCGGGGTGCGGCGGACAAGGAGCCGTTCGCTGCCGCCCTTGGCAGCCGGTTGCTGCACGACCGGCTGACAATTCAGACGGAGCGGATCGAGCGCTATCTGGGCTCCGCGCTCCGACCGGGACTGTCGGTCTCCGAGGCGGGCGAACGGTACTGCGCGCTCACGAGTCCCGAGCTCTGCCACCTTCTCACCGTCGAGTTCGGCTGGACGGCTTCGCGTCACCGGAACTGGCTGACCAGCTTGCTCGATGCCGAGCTGCTCGGATCGTCGTCGACGTCGTAGACGGGAGAGCTCTAGGCAGCCCATTCCACGGTCGATGGAGATCCAGACGCTTTCGTTCCCGAGGCGATCGGGCGCAGGATCCCCGCCTGGGGCCAGCGTTCGGGAATGCGCCAGAAAACGACTAGCGGCACCCCAGGACAGGTGGGCGGCCGTTGGTTCTCAGCTTGTCGAAGGTGGAACCTGGCTCTTAGCGAAGAGCCTCCTCGAACCGCGGGTCGTCGCGTACGGCGGCAAAGTCGTCGTCTCTGCGCGCGTCTTCCCGGAACCGCGGTAACAGCTCGACGGACCGGCGGAGGTGGGCGAACGTGTCGTCGCCGGTGTCGCCCGCGAGCGTTGCGAAGCACGCGTAGTTGTAATGCAAGCCCGCGTGGTCCGGCACGCGCTCGAGGGCACTTCGGACTGCCTCGAGCGCGTCGGCGTAGCGCTGTTCGCCATAAGCCTTCCAGGACTCGCTGTGGAATGGCCACGCCTCACCCCAGTCGATCCCCTGGTACGCCTCGCCGGGTGTGGCGCCGACGGCAAGGACGGTTCCGTCCCCGGTGGCCTTCCGCCGCGACTCCGGCCCGACGAACACGAACGTCCCTGCGGGCGCGTCGACCGTGTCGCCGTCGAGCTCGAAGGTCGCGTTCCCGTCGAGCACGATGTACAGCTCCTCCTGGCCAGAGCCGGACTCGGCGTGCTCGCTGATCAGCGTGCCATCCTCGCTGGGCGTGTAGGCGTTGATTCCGAATGCGTGGATCCCGAGGTGCTCGCGCACCGGGATGTCTCTGCCGCGCCGCTCGATCTCGTCGAGACGCGCGACCTGCCACTTCGGCTTGTCGCTCATCGAATCTCCTCCTGGTAGCGCGGGTCGCTGGAATCGTCGATCGTAACCGGGAGGAACCGCGGTGAAACGGTCACCAAAGTTCCCGAGGCATGTGCCGGTGTTTCGCGGCTCGCCTGCGCGGCCATGACCACGGAGGGAGAACGATGAACACGCCGCTCCGCAAGCTCCGCGTCGACGGTGATGGGCCCTTGATTGGAGCCCTACGTGCGCTACGAGAGGGTTTGTTAGGCCGATCTCGTGGCTGTGAAGCAGACCTGCGTGCTCGCGAAGTAGAACTCGTCTCGTTCCATCAGTTCGCGCTGCTCCGCGCCCCACGCTTCGGCTTCCGCCTCGCCTATGCCCTGCCTGCCCGCGACGAACGTCGCGATGAACGGGACGAGCGCCGCTCCGTATTTCTCCGGGTCACCTCCGCTCGCAGCGAACGCATGCGCCTCCACGCGAACGTCCTCGAATCCGGTCGAGCGTAGGTGCGCGCCGAGCGTTCGCGGCAGCGACGGGTCAACGAGGTGCTCGTCCCAGGCTCGCAGCACGCGCGTGGTCAGAGCCGCGTCTTGTGAGTGGATCGACACCGTCGCCCAGTCCACGTCCCAGACGACTGCGCGTCCGCCGGGTCGAAGCGCGCGGTGCAGTTCGGCGAGAGCTGCATCCACGTCCGAGACGTACTCGAGAACCTGCACGCAGACCGCGCCGTCGAATGTCTCGCTCTCGAACGGGAGCGCGGTGGCCTCTCCTTCGAAGAGTTCGACGTTGTCGCGACCGGCGCAGCGGGCGCGTGCGAGCTGAAGCATTGCAGGGCTGTTGTCCATGCCCACTACGGAGCCGGACGAACCAACGATCTCCGAGAGCTCAAGACAGTAGAAGCCAGGCCCGCATCCAACGTCGAGGATCCGGCCACCGAGGACTGCCCCGAGTGCCTCGCGAACCAGCTCGCGGCGACGCGCCGCATCGTGGATCTTGTAGAGGGCCTCGACCCGCCTGGCGGTGTCGGCGTCGAATTGCAACTGGCTCATCGGTTCCTCCTCGCCAGCGCGGGCCTTTCCGAGCAGCGACTTTACGTGATCGCGACACGCGCTCGCCAAGGTGATGATTCACGGAAGCGGGCAACTGGGCATAGGATCGCGCACGCCCCTCGAGCCCTGTACTCCCTGACCAGCGAGTTCCGTACGCAGTACGCATCGATGCCGACCCCGAAAGCGGTGGTGTGGTGGCGGTGAAGAGTGCGCGTGTGGCGTGGTGCGACAAGGTGTCGCACTCGGCATCAGGCGTGCAGTAGAGCGGTCTGGCAGGCCGATCGGTGCTCGGGACCGGGGCACCCCCGCGCAGCGATCGGCGCGACGGGTCCCATCGCTGGAACAGCTGGACGGAGACAGGCTGCTCGCCAGGAGCGAGCTACGCCGCGTCCTTCGAGACCGGCGCGCACCCCACGCCGCCCGGGTCTCCGCCGCCCGCGCTCTCGACGACTTGGCGGCACGCGAGCGGCTGGTCGAGACCGGCCGGGCATTCAGGGAGAGGATCGCGCTCCTGGAGACCGTCCCCCTCGAGCGCCGCCTTGAGCTGTTACGGGGGATCCTCATGAAGGAAGGTTTGGAGCATGCCCCTGCTGTAAACGACGCCGCGCGTGGACACTCGTAGGCGCGGTGAGTCAAGAACCGCAACTGCCCACATACGAGGAAGCAGCGGATGCTGGATCTCGGCTGACCTTCTACTCTCGAAGTAGGTACTCAGAACCACCAGGAGCACTTCCCCCTCCGGGCGCTGTTACGGAGATGGCGCCGGGTCAGTCGGCGCTCTCGAGCGCGAGCGCCAGAGCTTCCTCGGTGCTGAGCTGCCGTGCAGCCCCGAGTGCGTCTGCCACCACCTGCTCCGGAAAGGCTCCACGGATCGCCATGAGCGTCGCTTCGTGGATCCGCTGCTCTGCGGGGTCGAGCGGCGTCTCGAGCTCCTCGCGCATGGCTTCCGCGGACGCCGCCAGCTGGAGGGCCCCAACCATGTGTCCCCTGGCGGCGCCGACGGCCGCGAGCCCCTCCTGCGCGTACGAGATCCAGACCCGGGACCCGAGCTCGGCGGACAGCCGAAGCGCGTCGACATACGCCGACGACGCCTCGTCCACTTCGCCGAGCGCCAGCAGGGCGGCTCCGATGTTGAGCGAGGCAAGCGCGATCACCTCCGGGCTTTCCATCGCACGACCGAGGGCGAGAGTCTCTTCGCAGAGCGCAATGGCCAGGGCGTAGTCCCCGCGTGTCAGGGCGATGTACGCGCGAGTGCTCGTTCCGATCGCGAGCGCGCGGTCGTCGTTCGTCTCCCGGATAACGGCGATCGACTCGTCGAGCAGCTGGGAGGCCAGATCGAAGTCCTCGTCTTTCAAGGCGAGCGTCGCCAACGAGTTAAGCGCGGCACCTGTACGAAACAGGTCGCGACACCCTCGGGCGAGCTCAAGCGCTTCCGCGCTCTGCGACTTGGCGCTCTCGTTGTCCCCGTGCAGCTGCGCAATGTGCGCGGCACCGAGGAGTGCACGCAGGCGCAACTCGACGAGATCGTCTGGAGCTTCGGCGAGCGCGTCGTCCAGGGCGCGTTGGCCCTCGCTCAGGTGACCTCGCATGACCCAGTACCGCGCGAGGCTGGCAGCCAGCTGGAGCTCCGCGGCCGGGTCCTCGGTAGCACGGAAGTAGGCGCGCGTGTCACGGAGGTTTCCCACCTCGGCGTCGAGTCGATCGAGCCAGTCCGTGTAGTGCGCTTCGCGTAGGTGCGGCTCAGCCTCTACCGCGAGAGTGAGGAAGTGCTCTGCGTGTCGCCTCCTGATGCTCGACGCTTCGCCCGAGGCCTCCAGGCACTGCGCCGAGTACTCGCTGATGGTCTCGAGCATCCAGTAGCGCTCGCTCGTGAAGCGGAGGAGACTCTTCTCCACGAGCGACTGCAGGGTGTCGAGTTCGGCGCCACACACCGTCTCGGCAGCGTCCAGCGTGCAGCCGCCTGCGAAGGCAGAGAGACCAGCAAAGAGCCGCTGCTCCTCGGATGATAGGAGGTCATAGCTCCACTCGATCGTCGCCGTAAGCGTGCGCTGCCGCTCGGGAGCGTCACGGTTGCCGCCGGTCAGGAGCGGCAACCTTCGTTCGAGCCGCGAGAGGATCTGCTCAGTCGAAAGCGCCTTCACCCGTGAGGCAGCAAGCTCGAGCGCGAGCGGGAGCTCATCGAGGCGCCGACAGATCTCGGGGACCGCTTCGTCGACCGCGAAGTCGGGCTTGACCGCGCGTGCCCTCGCCGTAAAGAAGTCGACACCCTCCTCCGCGATAAAGGGCGGGACCGGGTACTCCTGCTCTCCGGCAAGGTGCAGTGGCTCCCGACTCGTCACGATGACCTCGAGCTGTGGACACTCGCCGAGCAGCGCCGAGACGCCGCGGGCGGCCTCGACCACCTGCTCGAAGTTGTCGAAGAGAAGCAGCATCCGCTTGTCGGCGATGTGCGAAGCGAGACCGTTCTTCGCACCCAGGACCTGGCTCGCACTTTCGAGCACGAGCTCGGAGTCGCGAAGAGCGGCGAGCGGCACCCAGAAGACTCCTTCCGGGAAGCGCTCAGCGACAGCACCTGCCGCCTGGGCGGCGAGACGGGTCTTGCCTGTGCCACCGGGACCTGTGAGCGTGAGCAGGCGCGCGTCCTTCTCGGAGAGGAGCTCGACGACCTCCCGCAGTTCGCGCTCCCTTCCCAGGAAGGGTGTGGAGGGGATAGGCAAATTGGTCCGGTAGAGACTCTTGAGCGCCGGGAACTCGCTGTCTCCGAGCTGGAACACGCGCTCGGGCGCCGAGAGATCCTTCAGCCGGTGCTCGCCGAGGTCGCTGAGCTCGAGCTCGACGAGCTGGGCGGTGGAAGCGGACACAAGCACCTGTCCGCCGTGCGCGACCGCGGCGATCCTCGCCGCCCGATGGACGTCACCCCCGATGTAGCCCTCGTCGGTGACGAGGGGCGTTCCCGTGTGCAGGCCGACGCGAACCCGGATCGGACCGGAGGCAAGTGTTTGCGTCATCTCCCCCGCCGCTGCGAGCGCTCCCGGAGCGGTCGGGAAGGCGAAGAAGAAGGCGTCGCCCTGAGTGTCTACTTCGACGCCGCCCGTGGCAGCGCATGCCTCGCGTACGACCCGGCGGTGCTCGGCGAGCGCGTCCGCGTATGCCTCTGCCCCGAGCGTACGCAAGAGCTTGGTCGATCCCTCAACGTCGGTGAAGAGGAAGGTGACGGTGCCGGTCGGGAGTTCGGATCGCACGCGGTGTGATCATCCGCCGCAGCGGAGCTCGCGTCTAGCTCGCCACCCACCCTCCCCCTCGTGAGGTGCTCGGGCGGTGGGGCTTTGCTGACCGGACTCGCCGGTCGCCCTTCGGATAGCCCAGGATTCGAATAGCCCAAGGATCTGGTATCGCTGATATGTCCTACACGCGCGAACGACTGCGCCGATCCCTGATACGTGCCATGTCGCGCATGCACAGCGGCGTCTACCGTGCCAGCGGAGGCCGCCTCCTAGGCCGCGTGGCCGGGATGCCGGTGCTCCTCCTGACGACGACCGGGCGGGAATCAGGCAAACCGCGAACGGCCGCGCTCACGTACTTCCGCGACGGCGCAGACCTCGTCGTGATCGGCTCCTTCGGCGGCTCGGGCCTGCCGCCCGCTTGGTGGCTCAACCTTCAGCGCGATCCTCGGGCAAGCGTGCTCATCGGTGGGACGACCTCAAGGGTGACGGCGAATCGTGAGCTGCATCAGCCCGATCCGAAACGGGACGGCCATTGGCGGGCGTAGTCAAACACGCGGCCGGGCGATAACGTGGCGATCGGCAGGGCCGGACGAGCAAGGGAGCGGCCATGGAGTTCAGGATCCTGGGCCCGCTCGAAGTGTTCGAGAACGGGCAGCAGATCGACCTCGGCGGCGCGAAGCAGCGCGCACTGCTCGCGATCCTGCTCGTGCATGCGAACGAGGTCGTCTCGACGGATCGCCTGATCGACGCTCTTTGGGAAGAGGAAGCGCCTGAGACCGGCCGGAAAGCGCTCCAAGTCTATGTCTCCCAGCTGCGCAAGGTGTTCGGCAAAGAGCGCCTGCAGACCAAGCCTCCGGGCTACCGACTGCGGGTGGAGCAGGACGAGCTCGATCTCGGGCGCTTCCAGCGGCTGGTCGGCGAAGGCGACATCCGCAAAGCCTTGTCTCTGTGGCGGGGTCCACCGCTTTCGGAGTTCGCCTACCAGCGCTTCGCCCAGACGGAGATCGCGCGCCTCGAGGAGCTGCGCCTCGCCTGTCTTGAGGACCAGATCGAGGCCGAGCTGGCAGCCGGAGGGCACGCTCAGCTCGTGGGCGAGTTGGAGGCGCTCGTCAGGGAGCATCCGCTGCGCGAGCGCCTGCGCGGCCAGCTCATGCTCGCGCTCTACCGCGCGGGCAGGCAGGCGGAGGCACTCGACGTCTACCAGGACGCGCGGCGGGCGCTGACCGACGAGCTCGGGATCGAGCCCGGGAAGCCGCTGCGAGACCTCCAGCAAGCAATCCTGGAACAACGTTCGGCGCTGGACCTCGAGACCTCGGTGGAGGCCGCTCCGGAGGCTCGTCCCCAAGCGAGCACTCCGGTGGCCTCGGCCCATGCGGAGCAGGGCACCCGGCCCGAGCGGAAGACCGTCACCGTCGTGCACGTACGTGTGGCGGTCACGTCGGGGACTGACGACCACGTCGACCCCGAGATCTTGCGACGCGTCGTGTCAGGCGCGATAAGTGATGTCACAACTGCCGTCGAGGCGCACGAGGGGACGATCGACGCGGTCACCGGCGACTCGATCAGCGGCATCTTCGGGCTGCCGATCGTTCACGAGGACGACCCTTCGCGCGCCGTGCGCGCCGCCGATGAGATCCGCAGACGCCTCACAGCTCTCGCGGAGCAGGTCGACAGCGAGTCAACGAGGCGCCTCGAGGTCCGGATCGGCATCAGCACCGGCGAGGTTATGACCGGAGGAGCTGCAGGATCTCGACTCGGTGCAACCGGTGAGCCACTGACGACCGCGGCACGGCTGGCTCAGCGCGCCGAGCAGGAGGAGGTGGTTCTCGACGAAGCGACGCGCAGAGCGGTCGCAGCGCGAAGGGACGCACGCCGCTTCACGTCCCCCATGGTCGGCCGCGAGCGAGAGCGGCGCCGAATGCACGATGCGTTCGAGCAGGCGGTCGGCGACCGCTCGTGCCAACTGTTCACGGTTCTCGGTGTTGCCGGTGTCGGGAAGTCGCGACTGGTGCAGGAATTGCTTCGCGACCTCGCCGGGCGGGCGCTCGTGGCGCGAGGCCGCTGCCTCCCTTACGGCGAGGGCATCACGTTCTGGCCCGTGCTGGAGGCGGTCAAAGACGTCACCGGTCTGGACGACACCGATACTCGTGACGATGCTCAGTCGCGGTTGGCGGCGCTGCTGCCGGACGAGGACGATGCGGCGCTCGTCGCGCAGCGCGTGACCGAGGTGATCGGCCTGACGGATGCGACCGCAGGCGTCGAAGACGGTTTCCGGGCTGTCCGCACGTTCTTCGAGGCGCTCGCCCTCCATCAGCCGGTCGTGCTCGTCTTCGACGATGTGCACTGGGGAGAGGAGACGTTCCTCGAACTCGTGGAGCACCTCGCCGGCTGGTCACGAGGGGCGCCACTCCTGCTCCTCTGCATGGCGCGGCCCGAGCTGCTGGACGTGCGGCCCAGCTGGGGCGGCGGCAAACTGAACGCGACCTCGGTCCTCCTCGAGCCTCTCTCCGACGACGAGTGCATGCAGCTCGTGGTGAACCTGGTCGGTGAGGCCCACCTAGCCGAAGAGGTCGAGGCACGGATCGTCGAGGCGGCGGAGGGCAACCCGTTGTTTGTCGAGGAGGTGCTCTCGATGCTCATCGACGACGGGCTTCTCGTGCGCGTGAACGATCGCTGGACGGCAGCTGGCGACCTCACCGCGTTTCCTGTACCTCCGACCATTCAAGCGCTCCTCGCTGCGCGACTGGATCAGCTGAGCGTGGACGAGCGCATGGCAATCGAGCCGGCGGCCGTGGAAGGCAAAGTGTTTCACGAGAGCTCGGTCGTCCAGCTCGTCCCGCAGGGCGCAGCGATTTCCGGCGCTCTCGCCGCACTCGTTCGCAAGGAGCTGATCCGGCCCGAGAAGACAATCTTCGCGGGTGAGCGTGCATTCCGCTTCCGTCACCTGATGATCCGAGACGCCGCGTACGAAGCGATCTCGAAAGAAGCGCGCGCGGCTTACCACGAGCAACACGTTGAATGGCTCGTGCAGAGGACGGGTGGGCACTCCGTCGAGTTCGACGAGATCGTCGGATACCACCTCGAGCAAGCAGTTCGCTACCGAGCCGAGCTCGGACAGGCCGACGACCACAGTCGTGTGCTCGGTCGACACGCGGCAGAGCGGCTCGGAACGGCCGGTCGCCGCGCCTTCATGCGCGGCGATGCCCCAGCCGGAACCAACCTGATCTCGCGGGCGGTCGCGCTGCTTCCCCCGGACGACCCGCACCGCGTGGAGCTCGTGCCGAACGTTCGCGTCGTCCAGGGTATGAGCGACCTGAGCTGGGCCGACCGTGTCTTGACCGAGGCCGTCGAGGCAGCCTCCACGACCGGCGACCGGCGGCTGGCCTCTCATGCTCTCGTACAGCGCGGATTGCTCCGCCTGTTCACCGACCCCGAGGTAACGCCTCAAGAGCTGATCGGTGTCGCGAACCGGGCGATTGGCGTCTTCGACGAGCTCAACGACGAGCTCGGCCTCGCGCGTGCGTGGCGCCTCGTCGCCCAGGCGCATTACCTCGGCCGGCATGCGGGTCCAAGCGTGGAGGCGTCTGAGAAGGCACGGGCGCATGCCCTCCTCGCCGGTGATCGTTTCGAGGAGGGGGAGACCGTGCAGTGGCTCGCAATCGCACTCTTCCTCGGACCGCATCCGGCGACGGAGGCATCGGAACGTTGCGAGCGGCTGCTCGGGGAGGTCCAGGGGGACGCGTCTCTCGAGGTGTATGTCCTCGGTGCTCTGGCCTATCTGGTTGCGATACAGGGCCGGAGTGCCGAAGCCGAGCGGCTCTCCGCCCGCTCGCTCAGCGTGATGAAGCAACTCGGCGAGGGATGGCATTTCCCTGCGGCAGTGGCGTTGCTGGCGTTGTGGGGAGAGGACCCGCCCGCAGCCGAGCGAGAGCTCCGGCTTGGGTACAACGTGCTCAAGCGGATCGGCGAGAGGGCCCACTTCTGTACGGTCGCGACGTTGCTCGCGCGAGTCGTGTACGCGCAGGGGCGATACGACGAGGCCGAGGAGCTCACGAGGGAGTCGGAAGATGCATCCCGCCCGAACGACGTCGAGTGCCAGATCCACTGGCGTGGAACGCGCGCCAAGGTGTTGAGCCGGCGAGGTGACCTGCTGGCAGCAGAGCACCTGGCTCGTGAGGCCGTTGCGTTCGCCGAACAGAGCGACTTCCTTTCCTGTCACGGAGACGCGCTATGCGACCTGGCGGAGGTCTTGCGGATCTCGCACCGCGCGCAGGAGGCGGCTACCGCGATCGAAGATGCAATGGCCCTTTATGCTCGGAAGGGCGATACCGTCTCGGTCGAGCGGGCACGGGCGCAACTCGCACTCCTCGAGCGAGCACAAGCCGAACAAGCGAGCGGACGGGCCTGAGGCCCGCCCGCTCGATTTCGATTGTCGCGTCGATTTACGCCGTCTTCACTTGCTCGCGGCTGCGGCGCATGAGCAGGCCTGCTCCCAGCCCGCCGAGCAGGAGCATCAGGCCGATCCCCGTCCCGGCGCCGAGCGTGAAGTCACCCCAGTCGAAGCCGTTGGCGTCGATCCTCGGCTTCGGTTGCTCCACTGCCGGTGCGGCCTGCGACTCGAGGGAGCGGAACAGCCGGTAGGACGACGTGATGTCGCGCGCGCTCGCCGCGCGGGCGGTATCGACGGAATCGGCTACACGGTGGATCCCATACCCCTGCTGCGGGGAGAGGTCGGAGCTCGCCCGCTGCTGCGCCGCGCGCGCAGCGTCGACCGAGTCCGCCACGCGGTCACGCCCGTAGCCAGCCTGCGCCTGCGCGAGCGGCGCGAGCGTGGCCGCCACGCCTCCGATCACCGCCAGCGTCGCGAGCCGCCGCTTGATGTGGGTAGAAGTGGTCATCTCGTACCTCCGTCGTCTCGACCGTCCTCTTTGCGGTCGTTCGCCCTACTTGACCGCAGTGCGCTTAGACGGCGGCAAGACGCGGGTAAAGAGTCGCCAAAGCCAGAAGCCCGATGGGGTCCGATCATCGCGACCTTCGAGGCGGACTCGCCCGGGAGTGAAGGATGACGATTCACCAACGTCGCGATGACTACCCGAACCCGTGGCGGATTCAGGTGCGTGGACACCCAGCGCGCCGCGAGTCCATCAGCTGGAGGGAGGCCATACGCGACGCCGTGACGGACACCTATCCGCAGGCACCATTCACTTCGCCGCCCATGGGAACCAAGTTCACCGTCGAGGTGATCTTCCGAATGACTCCAGAGGATCTGGCTAGACCGGCCTTCGACCTCGACAACTTCGCAAAGCCTGTCCTCGACACACTCTTCACCTCGCAGAACGTCTCGAGACTCACCGGCGTGCTTCTCCCCGGGGTGAACGACACGTGGGTGTTCCGGCTCCTCCTTGAGAAGGTCGAAGTGAAGACTCCGCAGGAGCAGGGTGCGGACATCACGGTCACTTGGCACCCATCGGTCACCCCGGATCTCAGCACTTCCTGATGCTCCTTCGCGCGCAGTTCACCTCTGAGGTCCGGAGCGTCGCAGGGCGCCTAGAGCTGCCTCGGTAGGGCCGAGTGTCACGTCCCGAAGCGCCAGGAGAATGCTGCGGGGTCAGCTCTGCCGCAACGCTGTCCCACACGCTCGTGTTCCCTGTGTTCATAGAGGTTTGCGGAGCACTGCCTGTTTCCTAAACCGCGTGCGCATGTTCGATTCATGCCGGGGGCACTCACGAGCCGAACCGCTCGACAAGCCTCGCCGCGTACCAGTCCTCCCACCGCTCCGAGGGCGAGCTGGAGGTGTAGTCGCGGTCGAGCTCTACGAGCGGTGCACGAGGTGGCTACGGACGGGAGGTGCGGTCAACAGATCGGGAGGCTCGGACAGCTCGAGCAACCAGTCCGCATACCAGGACGCCCAGCCCGGATCGTCGCGTCGGTGATGCGGTAGACCGTGTGGTGGGTCTCTGCCGCTTCGTGGAGGAGCTCGGAAACTCGGCTGATCTGGTCGTTCGCCACGAAGCGAACACTAGACTCGTCGTGATGCGCACGAACTGGTTCATCGCCGCGCTCGTCGTGGGCGTCGCCTCGATCGTCATCGCGGCGATCGCGATGCGCCTTAGCTGAGCGCGCCGGGTTAAGAGAACGCGTACTCGCGACGCGGCCCTTGCGGGGGCACCACGGCCGGCGGATACCATCTTGCCGTGGCCGCATTTCTTATCGCTTTCATCATCCCGATGGTGCTCGGCTTCTGGGCCCAGCACAAAGTGAAGTCGACGTTCGCGAAGAACCTCGAAGTACCGGTCGCGAACGGCATGACGGGCGCTCAGATCGCTCGGCGCGTCCTCGACGCGAACGGCCTGAACGAGGTGCCGGTCGAGGAGACACCCGGGACGCTCTCCGACCACTACGACCCGCGCAGCCGTTCCGTACATCTCTCGCCGGAGGTCTATGGGCAGGTCTCGGTCGCCTCCACTGCAGTCGGCGCACACGAAGTCGGTCACGCGATCCAGCATGCGCAGGCGTACGCGTTCTTCCGGTTCCGCAGCGCGATGTTCCCCGCAGTCCAGTTCGCGTCGAACATCTGGATGCTCTTCCTGCTCGGCGGGATCTTCCTCAACATCCTCGGCTTCATCTATGTCGCGATCGCGCTCTACGCGGTCGCCGTCCTCTTCCAGTTCGTCACGCTGCCCGTCGAGTTCGACGCCTCGCGTCGAGCGAAGCAGCAGCTGAACGACCTCGGGCTCGTCGCCTCCAACGAGGCGACCGGTGTGCAGGCCACGCTCAAGGCTGCCGCGTGGACGTACGTTGCCGCCGCACTCGCCGCGGTCGCCGTGCTCCTCTACTACCTCTCGCTGCTGAGCAACCGCTAGCTAACCGGCTGCGTCAGTACCCCGACCGCGGCATCCAGCCGAAGCGGCGTAGGGCGACGACGAAGCCTGCTGCGCCCCACGCGAGCACGATCGCAAGCGCTGTCGGGTCGGCGAAGAAGGAGTCGCCGTCGAGATACACGCCGTTGACGACGTCGAGGAAGTACGTGAGCGGAAGGACGTCGGCGATCGCCTGCAGGGCCGACGGGAAGTCTTGCGTGGGGCCGAACGAGCCGGAGAGGAACGCCATCGGAAGGATGACGACGTTGACGACGGCGGAGACGCCGTCGGCCGAGCGGATCAGCGAGGCCGCTCCAAACCCGAGCCCGGCGAAGCAGGCGACGCCGAGAACGACGGCGCCCGCGAATCCGAGCGGGTTCTCCGGCATGCGCGCGCCGAAGGCGAGCCCTCCGAGACCCAGGAGAGCAACCGACTGGAGCGCGAAGATGACGAGTGTGGAGAGCACGACCACGACGAGGTAGAGCCGAGGTGGAAGCGGAGTCGACCGGAGTCGCTTGAGCAGGCCCATCTCGCGGCGGATGACGAGTGTGATTGCGAGCCCTCCGAACGCCGTCGTTGCAGCGCCGTATCCGAACAGCCCGGCAAGGAGCACGTCGGCCGCCGGGACGCCGTCGATCTCGTCGCCGTATACCGACCCGAGGAGCGCGTAGAGAAGGAGTGGGAAGATGAACACGAAGACTGCCGCCTCCCTGCTTCGCCAGAAGATCCTCTGCTCGAACCGCAGCTGATGAAGCAGAGTCGTCACTCCGCGTCCTCCGACTCGTCGACGCCCACCAGCTCGAGGTAGACGTCTTCGAGCGTTGGGCGACGCACCTCGAGCTGCTCGAGCGTCCGCCCTTCGGCGAGCGCTTCCGAGGTCAGCTCGTGGAGCACGCGCGTGGGGTCGCTCGTCTCGACCACGACGAGCTGGCCGTCGCGCCGGTGCCTGATCTCCGTCAGCCGCGCGTCACCTATGAGCTCAGCGGGCGTTCCCTGGCGCACGATCGCGCCGTCGCGAAGCACCGCCACGCGGTTGGCGAGCTGCTGGGCCTCGTCGAGGTAATGCGTGGTCAGGAGGATCGTCGTGCCGAGCGAACGGAGTGAGCGGATCATGTCCCACGCTGCGCGCCGTGCGGCCGGGTCGAAGCCGGTGGTTGGCTCGTCGAGGAACACGAGCTCGGGGTTGCCGACGAGCGCCACGCCCAGGTCGAGGCGGCGTTTCTGTCCGCCGGACAACGTGTTCAGCCGTGCGTCGCGCTTCTCGCCGAGCCCGACGAGCTCGATGACCTGGTCGACGTCGCGCGGGTGCGCGTAGTAGCCGGCGAACAACTCGTGCGTCTCGCGAACCGTGAGCAGGGGCGTGAGCTCGGACTTCTGGAGGACGACTCCGATTCGCTCGCGCAGAGCGCGCGGAGCGTCACCGGGGTCGTGTCCGAGTACGACGGCGTCGCCCCCGTCGCGGCGCCGGTACCCCTCGAGGATTTCGACAGTCGTGGTCTTCCCCGCGCCGTTCGGCCCGAGCAGCCCGAAGACCTCGCCCTCGGCCACCTCGAAGGTGACACCGCGGAGCGCTTCGACGCTGCCGTAGGACTTCCGCAGATCGTGCACCGCGATCGCGCTGGACATATCTGACAGATACATTAGAATATATCGCCAAGATATGTCAAGGCTCAGCGCGACCGCCCGCGTCATCCTCGGACTGCTGAAGTTCAGCCCGCGCACCGGATACGACGTGAAGCGCGTCACCGACTTCTCGACGCGGTTCTTCTGGGGCGCGAGCTACGGACAGATATACCCGGAGCTGCGCGCGCTCGAGCAGGCCGGCCTCGTACGTGCCCGGGACGAGCCGCGAGGCCGCAGGCCGCGGCGCGTCTACGAGCTGACGGCTGAGGGAGAGAGCGCTCTGGCTACATGGCTCCGCGGCGGGGAGCACGACGCCTACGAGTTGCGGGACGAGGGTCTTCTGCGGCTCTTCTTCGGAGAGCTCATGCCGGCCGAAGATCTCCGTGCGCTCGTCCGCCGTCGTCGTGACTGGTTCATGACGTCCGCTGAGCTCTTCCGCGAGATCGAGGCGGAGCTGGGGGAAATCGACGACCCGAGCGGGGAGGTGCTGCGGTACGGGATCGAGCTCATGGACTGGAACGCCGAGTGGTGGCGAGATCTCGAGGAACGCCTCGATGCAAACGGCTGAGGCTCGCCGCTAGGGTCCGTCCCGTGCCGACGCTGCGCTACGTCGTCGTCGACGTGTTCACCGACGCCGCGCTCGCCGGGAACCAGCTCGCCGTCTTCACGGACGCGCGTGAGCTCGACGCCGGGTTGATGCAGGCGCTCGCGCTCGAGCTGGGTTTCTCGGAGACGGCGTTCGTGCTGCCGGGAGAGGCGGACGGGCAGGTCCGCATTCGGATCTTCAACCCGCGGGAGGAGATGGCATTCGCAGGCCATCCGGTTCTCGGCACGGCCTGGGTGCTGGCCCAGCCTCTCCAACGCGGGGTGATCGAGCTAGAGACGGGCGTCGGGCTCGTTCCGGTCGAGCTCGACCGCGACGAGTCGGGCGCGATCGTGTTTGGGCGGATGACGCAACCCGTTCCGACCATCGAGACCTACCGGGACGCCGATGCGCTCCTCAACGCGCTCGGCATCAAGGAGTCGCTCCTGCCGATCGAGCGGTACGACAACGGCGTCCTGCACACGTTCGTGGCACTCGAGTCTCCCGAAGTCGGTCGCCAGACTCCGACCGAACATGCCGGAGCTCGCTGACCTGGCAGTGAAGGCGAACTGCTTCGCCGGAAGCGGCGCTACCTGGAAGACGCGGATGTTCGCGCCCTCCGTTGGTGTGGCGGAGGATGCCGCGACAGGCTCCGGCGCCGGTCCGCTCGCGTGTCATCTGTGCCGTCACGGGCTCGTCGAGTGGGGCGAGTGGATCGAGATCTCACAAGGTGTCGAGATCGGCCGTCCCTCGACGCTCTTCGCGCGCGCAGACGGCGCGGGTGGCGAAATACTCCGCGTGTTCTGCGGTGGCCGCGCGGTCGTCGTCGCACGCGGCGAGTTTCGCCTCTAGGGCTCGGCCAGGAACGCCGACACCGTCGCGGCGGCGACTCGCGCCGCCTCGACGGGCTCGGCGCCCGCGGCACGCTGCACGAGGTACGTGACCGAGTACGTGTCACCGGCTCCCGTGGGATCCACCGAGCCGTCGACGGGGGCAGCGGGCACGTACTCGACGAGGCCCGGCGTGACGACCCACGCACCTTGCGAGCCGAGCGTGAGGATCACCTCCGGCACCCCGAGCGAGTGCAAGAGCTCGGGCTCGGCACCGCCGACGAGCGTCGTCGCCTCCTCGTCGTTCAGCTTGAGGATCTCGACGTACTTCAGCACGTCGCCGACGTTCGCATCGGTCTGGAGCGGCCCGACGTTGGCGATGCGGACAAGTCCTTGCAGATCAACGAGCAGCTGCCGGCCGCCGGGATCGAGCGCGGCGAGCGTCCCAGACGGGAAGTCGGTACGGGTCAGCGCGCATACGTCGATCCAGATCGCGTCGGCCGCTGCCTCGAGTACCTGCTCCGGCGTCCACGGATCGCCGACCGCGTCCTGCCGCATGATGCGCCGGTCGCCCTCGTAGTGGAAGCTGTACGCGGTCGTCGTCGACGACTCCTGCCAGGTGACCGGCAGGCCGAACGCTTCGAGCGGCGGAAGGAGTTCCGGGCGATCCTCCGCGCTGCATGATGCGTGGACGTGCGCGTCGGCGCCGAGGCGTGCCAGAGCTCGCGCCGCGTAGAAGACGCCGCCACCTGGCCTGGGTGGCGCGCCCTCGACGACGTCGCGCGTGATGTGCCCCATCGCCGCGACCGAGCTCATGCCGGGGCGGCTCCCGCGCTTGCACGTCGTGTGACGAGGGCGACGGCGCTCGCGATCGCGAACGAGACGAGGAAGCTCGGCACCGTAGCTCCGATGCCCCAGTCCGGCGGATTGAGTGTGTCGACGGCGTCCACCCACCACGCGGGGCCGGTCGGGAAGAGCCACTGGTAGAGCGCGAATCCGCCCACCCACGCGCCGATCAAGCCCGGGCGCCAGGCGGGCGACGCGAACACGTCGTCCGTCGCGTAATGCGCGCCGGCGGTGAGCCAGTCGGCCAGCAGCACCGCGAAGAGGGGGACGAAGACCGAGCCGAGCAGGAGCAGGAAGCTCTGGTAGCTCACGAAGTCAATGACGAGGGCGCCTGCGGTCGCGACTCCAGTGACGAGGACGATGAGCAGCTCCTGGGGCGCGCGGGGAACCGCGTTCTGCAGCGAGACGGCGGCCGAGTACGCGTTCGCGAACGCCTCGTCGGTCTCCGTGACGAGCAGCGCGAACAGAGCGACGATCGCCGCGAAGCCTCCCGCGACGACAGCCGCCGGGAGCGCTGCGGGGTCGCCGAGGTCTCGCGACAGGACCAGGACGGCGCCGAGGGCGAGCAGCCAGGCATCGGGCACGAGATAGCCGAGCCCCGTCCCCGTCAGCGCGCCGCGCCGGGTCGTCGAGAACCGGGTGTAGTCGGCCGCGTACGGCACCCACGAGACCGTGATCCCGACCACGACGTCCGCGCCTTGCCACACCGTGAGCCCGCCCTCGCCCTCGGCGTCCCAGATCGCACCGAGGTCGGCGCCGTCGAGCGCCCACCACGTGAGGTAGAGGAGCGCGAGCGGCACCGCCCAGACGGCGAACCGCCGGATGAACCGGCGGACGAAGCCGATCGGCCCGAGGAGCGCGAGCACGAGCGCGCAGGCACCGAACACCATGGTCCAGAGCCACTGCGCCCGAAACCCGAAGAGCTCGTCGGAGAGCGCGGCCGCAGCGGTCGCGATCACGAGCAGCTCGAAGATCGTCCAGCCGACTCCCTGCAGCACGTTGATCCCGGTCGGCAGGAGCGAGCCGCGCTGGCCGAGCGGCGCCCGCATGAGCGCCATTCCAGGGACGCGCGCGTCGGCGCCGATCATCCCCGCGACGGCGAGCATCGCGTTCCCGATGAGGCAGCCGAGGACGATCGCGACGAGAGCGCTCGGGAGCGAGAGCGCCGGAACGAGCACGGCGCCGGCGACGATGACAAGGAGCGAAACGCCGAGGTTCCCCCAGAGGAGTCCGGTCTCGAGGCCGCTCAGGACGCGAAGCCGTGGAGGAACGGGGTCGATACCCCAGCTGCCCTCGACCGCCTCGTGCTTCGCCATCGGACAGCGAGGCTAGATGATGCCGCTGTGATCCCTCGCTACTTCGTCGTCGCCGAGCTGGATCGCCGCGATGCTACGTCCTCGGTCTCGTCCATATCCACTGATATGGACGCTCCCTGCGTCCTTGCCTCGCGACGACCAGCGGCACCCCGACGACGAGGCCCCGTTCCGCCAAGCCCTCCTAGGCCGCAAGCAGGCGGCGCAGCACGTAGGGAAGGATCCCGCCGTGGCGCAGGTACTCCCGCTCGCGAGGCGTGTCGAGGCGCACAGTCGCGCGGAACTCGACGTCGTCGGCGCGTACGGTCACCTCGTGCGCCTCGCCGTTCTCGAGCCCGTCGATCGAGAACTCCTCCCGGCCGGTGAGGTCGAGTGACTCGCGGTTCTCGCCAGGCATGTACTGGAGCGGAAGCACGCCCATCATGAGCAGGTTCGAGCGATGGATCCGCTCGAAGCTCTCGGCGATCACTGCGCGGACGCCGAGGAGCTTCGGACCCTTCGCGGCCCAGTCACGCGACGAGCCGGACCCGTACTCCTTGCCGGCGAGGACGACGAGCGGAGTGCCCTCGGCCCGGTAGCGCCCGGCGGCGTCGTAGATCGTCATCTCCTCGCCGGAGGGCACGTGCACCGTCCAGGTTCCCTCGGAGCCGGGGACGAGCAGGTTCTTGAGCCGGACGTTCGCGAACGTCCCGCGCACCATCACCTCGTGATTGCCCCGCCGCGACCCGTAGGAGTTGAAGTCCTTGCGCTCGACGCCGTGCTCGATGAGGTAGCGGCCTGCGGGTGAGTCGGGCTTGATCGCCCCCGCGGGCGAAATGTGGTCGGTCGTCACGGAGTCGCCGATCGCGACGAGACAGCGGGCGCCGACGACATCCTCCACCGCTCCGGGCTCCGGTGGCATTCCCTCGAAGTACGTCGGCAGGCGCACGTACGTCGACCCCGGGTCCCACGCGAAGAGCTCGCCCTCGGGCACCGGCAACCCACGCCACGTGTCGTCCCCGGTGAAGACGTCCGCGTAGGTCGAGCGGAACATCTCCTCGCCGACCGCGGCCGCGACTGTGTCGCTCACCTCCTCCGGCGACGGCCAGATGTCCGCGAGGAACACGTCCTCGCCGTCGGAGCCGACGCCGATCGGCTCGGTGGCGAGGTCGATGTCCATCCGCCCGGCGATCGCATAGGCGACGACGAGCGGCGGCGAGGCGAGGTAGTTCGCCTTCACCTCGGGGTGGATCCGCGCCTCGAAGTTGCGGTTCCCCGAGAGCACGGCGCAGACGACGAGGTCGCCCTGCGAGACTCCGCGCGAGATGTCTTCCGGCAGCGGGCCGGAGTTCCCGATGCAGGTCGTGCAGCCGTAGCCGACGGTGTGGAAGCCGAGCTCTTCGAGGAAGGGGGTGAGCCCGGCCTTCTCGTAGTACTCGGTGACGACCTTCGACCCGGGAGCGAGGCTCGATTTGACCCACGGCTTGCGGTCGAGTCCGCGCTCGACCGCCTTCTTCGCCAGCAGCCCCGCGCCGACCATGACCGCCGGATTCGACGTGTTCGTGCAGGACGTGATCGCCGCGATCACGACTGAGCCGTGATCGAGGTGGAACGTCTTGTCGTCGAGCGTGACCTCGACGGCAGAACGCTCGGCGAGCACGACGCGTGGGCGCGTGGAGATCAACGCGTCCCCGTTCTCGGGCTCATGGCCTGGCGAGCCCGAAGCGAGCGGGTCGCTCGCCGGGAACGTCTCGGCGACGGCCTCGTCGTGCGCGTTCCCGTAGTCGACGCCGAACGTCGGGAGCGCGTCGATGAACGCGTGCTTCGCCTCGCGCAGAGGCACGCGATCTTGCGGGCGGCGCGGACCCGCCAGCGACGGCTCGACCGAGGACAGGTCGAGCTCGACGACCTGCGAGTACGTCGCCGGCTCGTCCGGGTCGTGCCAGAGCAGGTTCTCCTTGCAGTACGCCTCGACGAGCGCGATGCGCTGCTCCGGACGGCCTGTCAGTCGCAGGTAGCGCAGCGTCTCGGCGTCGACGGGGAAGAACCCGCACGTCGCCCCGTACTCTGGGGACATGTTCCCGATGGTCGCGCGGTCCGCGAGGGGGAGGGATGCAAGGCCGTGCCCGAAGTACTCGACGAACTTCCCGACGACGCCCGTCTCGCGCAGGATCTGCGTCACCGTGAGGACGAGGTCGGTCGCGGTCGAGCCCTCGGGAAGTGCCCCCGTCAGCCGGAACCCGACCACCTGCGGGACGAGCATCGAGATCGCCTCGCCGAGCATCGCGGCCTCCGCCTCGATCCCGCCGACGCCCCACCCGAGCACGCCGAGGCCGTTGATCATCGTCGTGTGCGAGTCAGTCCCGACGAGGGTGTCCGGCGACGCGACGCCGTCTCGCTCATCCACGACCCGTGCGAGAAACTCCAGGTTGACCTGGTGGACTATGCCTGTGCTCGGCGGCACTACCTTGAAGTTGTCGAACGCGCTCTGCCCCCAGCGGAGAAACGCGTAGCGCTCGAGATTCCGCTGGAACTCGAGCTCCGCATTCCTGAAGATGGCGCGTCGCGTCGCGAACTCGTCGACCTGCACCGAGTGGTCGATGACGAGCTCGACCGGGAGCAGCGGGTTGATCTTCCTCGGGTCGCCGCCGAGGTCCTGCATCGCGTTCCGCATCGCGGCGAGATCGACGACGGCCGGGACGCCGGTGAAGTCCTGCAGGAGCACGCGTCCCGGCGTGAACGAGATCTCCTGCGACGGCGCCGCCGTCGCGACCCAGCCCGCGACTGCCTCGACGTCGTCCGCGGTCACATTGACGCCGTCCTCCATCCGCAGGACGTTCTCGAGAAGGATCCGCAGCGTGTACGGAAGCCGGAGGACGTCGTGGCTCGCCTGGAGCGCGTCGAGCCGGAAGACGTCGTGGCTCACTCCTCCGACGTCGAGCGTCGAGCGCGCGCCGAAGCTATTCGGGTGAGCCACGTCTCGATTCAACCAGACGTCTCGCTCTCTCGACCTTGTGACACTGTGTCACCTGCCCGTGCCTTCGCGAGCCCTCGTTCGGTGAGGGTCTGCCGGCTCGGATCGAAGTGCCGCGCGACTGCCTGCGCGTAGGGCTTACCGACGCGGCGGGCGTAGGTCGCGAACCCTTCGTCGCGAACCGGCTCGAGGTCCTCCGAGTACGGGTCGAGGAGATGCTGGCGTCCGACCTTGCGAGCCGAGTTGAAGAAGGCAAGCCCCACACCGACCGAGACCTCGAGGAGCGACCGCTGCTCGCGGTCTGCTTCCGCGACGAGCCCCTGGTAGACGGCGGCGAGCTCGGGCGGAGTCGGAAGCCCCTTCGCGTCGTCGCGCAAGTCGGTGAGCGTGCGCTTGAGCCCTTCCACCTCGAGCGGCGGGATGTCGATCAGTCGCGCGGTCGTCCCGCTTGCACCCTCGAGCGCGGCGAGCAGGTCGTCGACCGACCCGAACTCGGCTTCCTCCGCAAGCACGCCTGCTGCCTTCAGCTCGCCCACGAGCGCGTCGAGGTAGACGCGCGTCCCGCGCGAGACGTCGGCGGCGGCTGCAAGGAGCCAGAGAGGCGAGAAGCCGAAGGCGAGGATCGATCCGAGCTCGACGACGTTCCCGCCGGCTTTGCGCACGGCGAGCTTCTTCGGCGACGTTTCGAACTCGCCCGCATTCGCGTCCGGTGCTCGCTCGACCCCGCCGACGAGCTCGACCGTGATCCGGAGCAGGTTCTTGGCCGTGGCCTCGTAGAAGCGCGACTTGCGCACCAGCCTCGGGAGGAGGACCTCGGCGGTCTCGTGGATCGTGCCCCCCAGCGCCGCTGCAACGGCACGAACGATCCGCTCGGGGATCGAGACGAGGTACTGCGTGATGCGGCGCACGCTCTAGAACTCGCCGTCGGCGGGCTTTGCGGCCACTGCGACACCGCCGAAGGCCGTGAACCCGTCGAGCGTCAGAGTTGGCGCGTCGTCCGCCTCGGGCCGGGCTACGTCGACCGCGACCCCCCCGGCGAGCGACTTCACGTCGGACTCGACTCGCCAGCCGGGCGGCACGCGGATCGCGATCCCGCCGAACACGGAGCGCACGTCGAGATGCGCATCCGGAGCGAGCCGCGCCTCGCGCAGGTCCACGGCGATCCCACCGAGCCACGAGAGCATCGTGCCCCCGCGAAACGCTTGTGCGCGACTTGCGAGCTCGACGCCGCCCAGGCTCGCGACGAGTGCGATCTCGTCGCTGTCCGCGTCACCCCGCGACGGAAGCACACGCTTCAAGAGGACGCCCGAGGCGACGATCCCCGCCCAGAAGCCGAGCTTGAAGAGAAGCAGGGCGCGCAGGAACCGCATGCCTCCAGGGTACCCCTGCACGTCTAGCATGGGGCGCGTGGAGACCGAGGCCATCCGCGCGCTCCTCGTGCAGGCATTTCCCGAGGCCGAGCTCGACGTCGAGGATCGGACCGGCACCGGGGATCACTTCCAGGTCACCGTCGTGACGGCCACGTTCGACGGCCTGCCGCTCATCGATCAGCACCGACGCGTCAACGACGCGCTAGCCGCGCCGCTCGGCGACGGCTCCATCCACGAGCTTCGGATTCGAACTCGGACGAAAGGAACTGCATGAGCACGCTCAAGGATCAGATCGAGGACGTCATCGAGAAGGAGCCCGTCGCGCTCTTCATGAAAGGCACGCCGCAGATGGTGATGTGCGGCAACTCGCAGCGGGCGCTGCAGGCGCTGCACGCCGCCGGCGCGCCGATCACGACCGTCGACGTCCTCCCCGACCCGCAGATCCGCCAGGAGCTGTCGGCGATCTCGGGCTGGCCGACCATCCCGCAGGTCTTCGTCAAGGGTGAGCTCATCGGCGGCGCAGACATCACCGAGGAGCTCGCGGCCTCGGGTGAGCTCGCGCAGAAGCTCGACG
This sequence comes from uncultured Gaiellaceae bacterium, assembly GCA_963723695.1. Taxonomy (GTDB): domain Bacteria; phylum Actinomycetota; class Thermoleophilia; order Gaiellales; family Gaiellaceae; genus GMQP-bins7. The sequence continues at coordinate 122,800 of CAVRRU010000010.1, forward strand.
CTGCCCTGGGCGCCGATCGCCCGCAGGACGTCAAGGTCGTCCAGCTCGAGCTGAGCGCGGCCTAAGCGGCAGCTATCCGGTCGGCGAGCTCGCGTGAGATCGCGTTCTCGCCGCGCGCGGTGCGTACGGTGACGGGGCCACCGAAGGGCGCGTAGGCCACGAGCTCGAGATTCGAGCCGGGTACGAGGCCGAGCTCGCCCAGGTATCGCAGAAGCTCCGAGTCGCCGTCGGGAACTCGCGCGATCGACGCACGCGCGCCGGGCTCGAGGTCGAGCAGCGTCCGTGCCTCTCCGTGCACGACACGGAGGTCGCGGTCCGGAATCGGGTCTCCGTGCGGGTCGTGCGTCGGATACCCGAGCTCCTCGTCGATCTTCGCCTCGAGCTCCTCGGAGAGAACGTGCTCGAGGAGCTCCGCCTCGGCATGCACCTCGTCGAGTGCGAGCCCGAGCCGGTCGACGAGATACCGCTCGAGTAGCCGGTGATGACGGACGACCTCGAGCGCGCCGAGCCGGCCGGTCTCCGTGAGCGCGACTCCGCGGTAGGGGAGGCGCTCGACGAGACCCAGCTCGGCCAGCCGCTTCGTCATCGCCGTCGCCGAGGGCGCGCTCACACCCATGCGCTGTGCGAGCGCGGACGTCGTGACGCGCTCGCCGTACGACTCGAGGACGTAGATCGCCTTGAGGTAGTCCTGCACGGCGACGGTGAGATCGGGAGACGGGGTTCGCATCGCGAGCATCTTAGGTTACACTCCGAGTCGGAATTAGCTATGGCTAAAACGCGCATCACGAGAGGAAAGCTCCTCGCGGCCGCAGCGCCACTTGCGGCTGCGCCGCTCGTGGCCAAGTTCGCGCTCGACGGCGACGCGGCGGCGGGTGGGCACGACCACGCGAGTCATAGCCATGGCGCTACCCCTGTGAGTCATGTGCGCGGCGCGATGGGGCATGCCGCGATGTACGGAGCGGAGGTGCCGGCCGTTGGCGGCCCGAACGACCTCGACGCGCTCCTGTATCCACCGGAGCGCCTCCCGTACCAGCCAGGTCGCATCCGCGAGTACTCGCTCACGGCGACGGACGTCGACCTCGAGGTGGCGCCCGGCGTCTTCTTCCCCGCGTGGGTCTACAACGGGACTGCGCCGGGGCCGGTCATCCGTGCGACCGAAGGCGATCGCCTGCGCGTGAACTTCACGAACGCGGGCTCCCATCCGCACACGATCCACTTCCACGGGATTCACCCAACGAACATGGACGGCGTTTTCGAGGTCGTCGAGCCGGGCGAGCGCTTCCGGTACGAGTTCGAGGCGCAGCCGGCCGGTTTCCACCTCTACCACTGTCATGCGACGCCGCTGAAGAAGCACATCCACCGAGGCCTCTACGGCGCCTTCATCATCGACCCAAAGGAGCCGCGTCCGCCGGCCCAGGAGCTCGTGATGGTGATGAACGGCTTCGACACCGACGCCGACGGCGGGAACAACTTCTACACGGTCAACGGACGCTCGTTCTACTACGCGCGCTACCCGATCCGGGTGAAGCGATCGGAGCTCGTCCGGATCTACCTCGCGAACCTCACCGAGTTCGACCTCGTCAACTCGCTCCATCTGCACGCCGACTTCTTCCGCTACCAGCCGACCGGGACCGGCGACTATTGGGAGTACACCGACACGGTGATGCAGTGCCAGGGCCAGCGCGGCGTCCTCGAGATCGACTTTGCGAACACCGGTCGGTTCATGTTCCACGCCCATCAGTCGGAGTTCGCCGAGCTCGGTTGGATGGGCTTCTTCGAGGTCGTGGAGTAATGGAGGCCCAGTCGGCAACGACCGATCCGGGCGGCCTCAACTGGCGGCTGTGGGCGGTCGTGCCGGTCCTGCTGCTGGCGGTCGCAGTCGGCGGTGTCGTCACGGCCGGCTCGTCGCTCGTCGACCTCGTCGGGACGAACCCGCCGCCGGCGGACGAGTTCGACATCCGGCGCGTCGAGTTCTCCCCGGGTGAGATTCGCATCGTCGTACGCAATCCGCAGCGTGACGACCTGACGATCGCGAACGTCAACGTCGACGACGCGATCGTCCCGTACACGGTCGACGGCCCAACGACTCTCGGCCGGCTCCGGTCGGCCACGATCATCGTCCCCTTCGACTGGGTCGACGAGGACCCGATCACGGTCGGCGTCACGAGCTCGACGGGCATCGAGACCGTGAAGGAGATCCCGGCGGCGATCGAGACGCCGCAGCCCTCGGTCGAAGGCTTCCTCGGGTACACGCTCATCGGGCTACTCGTTGGCGTGCTCCCGGTCGCCCTCGGCCTCCTCTGGCTGCCGGCGCTGCGCCAGGCGAGCGCCGTGTGGCTCGCGGCGTTCATGGCCTTCACGGCGGGGCTGCTCTCGTTCCTCGGCGTCGAGGCGCTAACGGAGGCGTTCGAACTGCAGGCGGTGCTGCCGTCCGCACTCGGCGGCGCAGGGCTGGTCCTTCTCGGCGTCGCGCTGAGCTTCCTCGGAATGACCGCACTCGCGGGTCGGCTGACCGGCGGCTCGGCGGCGACGGGGCTGACGCTCGCGCTGCTCGTCGCTCTCGGGATCGGATTGCACAACCTCGGCGAGGGGCTCGCCATCGGGGCTTCGTTCGCGATCGGCGAGCTCCAGCTCGGCGCCTTCTTGATCGTCGGCTTCATGATCCACAACGTCACGGAGGGGCTCGGGATCGCGACGCCGGTCGCGAAGACGCGCGTCACCCTGCTCGCACTCGCGGCACTGGCCGTCGTCGCCGGTGCGCCGACCATCCTCGGCGCCTGGATCGGCGGCTACACCACGAGCGAAGTGCTCGGCGCGCTGTTCTTCGCGATCGCCGCGGGTGCCGCCTTCCAGGTGGTCGTAGAGGTGGGCCGCTACGTGGCGCGAACCGCTCCCGGCGGGCTTCGGTCGGGGCACGCCATCGTCGGCTTCATTGCCGGCATCGCGACGATGTACGTCACCGGCGTGCTGGTCGCATAATCGGCCGGCGGAGCAAGCAACACCGACTTAACGGCCGCTAACCCGCAGTTCACGGGGTCAGGGCTATAAGGGTCGGAGCATGTCCCTTGCCTCTGTGCGGTCCGTCGCCGTCCTGATCGCCGCCGCCGTCGTCGGTGGCGCCGTGGCCGTCGCCGGGGTTGCGGTCCTCGGCGGCCTCGACGCTGACACGACGGTCGTGACCGAGACCGAGGCGAGCCCCACACCCGGCCTCGCGCCGTCTTCGGGCACCGCGATGAGCGTCAACGAGATCTACGAGCGCGCCGCTCCGGGCGTCGTGCGGGTCAACAGGACGAGCAATTCGACGACCTTCGACCCACAGGGCTCGGGTCTCGGATCGGGGTTCGTCATCGACAAGACCGGCCACATCGTCACGAACTACCACGTCGTCGAGGGCGCCAGCGAGGTGAATGTCAGCTTCTCGAACCGCGACACGGTAAGGGCAGAGATCGTCGGCACCGATCCGTCCACCGACCTCGCGGTTCTTCGCGTCGAGACTTCCGCGAACGCGCTCACGCCTCTCCCTCTCGGCAACTCCGACAAGGTCCGCGTCGGCGATCCGGTCGTCGCCATCGGCAATCCGTTCGGGCTCGACCGCACGGTCACGTCCGGGATCGTCAGCGCGCTTCAGCGCCTCATCACCGCCCCGAACCGCTTCACGATCGACCACGTCATCCAGACCGACGCGCCTATCAATCCCGGCAACTCGGGCGGCCCGTTGCTCAACGCACGCGGCCAGGTCATCGGCGTGAACACGCAGATCGAGACCGGCACGGGCAGCAGCGCCACCGGCAACGTCGGCATCGGCTTCTCCGTTCCCTCCAACACCGTCAAGGACGTCGTTGCGCAGATCCTGCGAACCGGCCGTGTGGAGCACGCCTATCTCGGTATCAGCGGCCAGGCGGTGAACTCCGACCTCGCAGAGACTTACAACCTCCCCGTCAAGGCGGGCGTGCTCGTCGGGTCCGTCACGGACGGCAGCGGGGCTGACAAGGCAGGGCTCCAGGGCGGCGCGAGGGAAGTCGTCGTCGCGGGCGAGACCTACGTGCTCGGCGGCGACATCATCGTCGGCCTCGGCGGCCAGAGGATCTCCTCCATCGAAGAGCTTCGCGACGCGATTGCCGGCTACAAGCCCGGCGACAAGGTCACGGTCGTGATCTATCGCGACGGCGACAAGTCGAGCGTGACCGTCACGCTCGGACGGCAGCCCCCTTCCCCCCAGGGCTAGCCGAGAGCACGGCCCCGGTGTACCGGGGCCTGCTCACTCTCATCGGCATGGGGTCCGACCGCCTGCCCGGACCCCAGCCGACCTCAACTCGGTCGGAAAACTCGGCGCTGCCGCGAGCGCCTCGTCGGCCAGCGCATAGCCTCGGGCGACGAGCGCCTGCTTGAGCTCGGGCGGCCAGGGGAGCTCGCTCCGAAACGTCGGATCGAGGCTGTCGTCGCCCGGCGTCCCGCGGACGATGAGCGTCGGAACGTGCCGGTCGTGGCGGAACGGGAACCGTGCGGCCGCGAAGCGAGCGTCCAGCTCGGCGCGGAGCCGGCGCCTGCGCCACGGAGGCGCCGCGGCGACGGCAGCGCGCGTCACGTCCTCACGCAGGAGGCGGAGCTCGTCGACCGACGTCTCGCGCTCCAGGGCCAGGCGCTCCTCGACTACTGCGTTCCTGGCGAACGCGACGCGCATGAGACGCACCATCAGCTCGCCGTAATGCGCGGGCTCACCGCGGGACGATCGCTCCTGTGCGAGCCGCACCTCGGCGAGTAGCGCGCGCACCGGCGGGACCGCTCGAAAGCGCTCCAGCCGCTCGCGTGCGCGCTCGAGGAAAGCCGCGTCCGTGGGCGGGTAGCTGGGGAGGTACCGAAACGCGGCGATCGCGGCAACCGACGGGTTGCGGTACGCGTGCTCGAACGGGAAGTTGCGGACCCAGCCGCCGTCTGTTGCGATCCTGCCGTCGAGCGCAATCGGAAGCACGAGACCGCTGATCGCTGCTGACGCGAGGATCGCTCGTACCATCACCTCGGGTTCGGTCGCGCGCGACGAGTACTCGAGCTCGAAGTCGCGGCCCTCGCCGCCCTCCGGGTACTCGCTGACGTCGGTCGCATAGACGACGAGCTCGATCTTGGACGCGGCGAGTGCTGCCCCCAGCTCCGCGGGAGCCCCGATTCGATCGGCGATGGTGTCGGGGAGCGTGTAGTCATGGAGCCCGCCGGGGAACTGCCAGACCGCGCGCGGCCTGAATGCGTCATCCGGCTGGAGGCCGAGCAGGAACTCCTCGAGGTCGGCGAGCCGGTCGAGCGCGGCCATCGTCCCTGCGAGCGCGCCGGCGGACGTGCCGTAGATCCACCCGACGCGCGGCCACAGAGGCGTCTCGGCGAGCCGCCGCAAGAACCCCAGCTCGAGCAGGACCCCGTTGATGCCGCCGCCCGAGAGAACGATCGCGACGTCGCGACTGCCGGGGTCGGGCACGAGGCTATTGTGCCGCTGTGGAGTCGGAGCAGCGCCGCGGGACCTCCGTGCTCTCAGACGTCGACCTCGAGTCGGACGTCGAGCTCTGGGAAGGGGACGACGACGGCGACCACAGCGGTTGGTTCTGTGTTCGCACCGATCCGTTCCCGTGCCCGGCGAATGGTTGCTCGTTCGTCGCCGACTTCATGACCGCCGCTCACCTCGTGCTCGTGTGGGAGGAGCGCGACGACCCGAACCTGCTCTGGCACGCGCAGCGCGCCAAAGAGGTCGGACGGAACCCGCGGATCGTCGGCTACGAGCCGGAGTTCGGGCCGAGCGCGTCGTATTACGCGTGGGAGGCCTCGGGGCGCCCCGTGCACGGCGTCCAGCGCTGAAACCTTTGTAAGCATTCGACGGTGTTGGAGACACCGGCAAGAGTGGCGGACCGCGAGGCGCGGCTGGGTGAGGGAGTGGCGATACCATCGGCGTGATGGCGAGCGCGACGGTCAGGGTGAGCGGGGTCCGCTGCGAGCGGTGTATCGGACGGCTTGCGGTTGCGCTGCGTGGGCACGACGGCATCGAGTACGCGAACGCGAATCTGATGGGCGATGTTGCGCTCTCGTGGGACGACGAGAAGACGTCCAAGAGCGCGATCGTCGCGGCGCTCAGGCGCTCCGGGTTTCCCGAGGCTGACGATGAGCGGGAATAGCACCCGGACGCGGAGCGTTTCAGGCTCCGGTACAGGACAGCGGTACGGTACGCCGGTGAGCGAGGCTCGTCCCGAGACCGAAGCACGGCGGATCGCGACCGAAGCACGCGACCGCGCACGCTTCGAGGAGGAGGCGCTCGCTCTCGCAGATCAGGTGTACCGGGTTGCGAGGCGACTCGTCGGCTCGCGTGAGGAGGCAGAGGATCTCGTGCAGGAGACGTACGCAAGAGCTTTCCGCAGCTGGAGGTCGTTCACACCGGGAACGAACCTGCGCGCGTGGCTCCTCCGCATCCTCACCAACCTGAACGTCGACCGCGGCCGCAAGGTTCAGCGCACACCGCAGACACAGCCGCTCGAAGAGACGGACTACTACCTCGCCAACAAGATGGCATCGGCGGCCGGCGAGGAAGCGCTCGAGTCGGACGATGTGGTCGAGCGACTCTCGCAGGACTCGATCGTCAACGCGCTCGCGGACATCCCGCCGCAGTTCCGCGACGTCGTCGTACTGGTCGACATCGGGGACTTCTCGTACGCTGATGCCGCACAGATCCTCGACGTCCCGATCGGAACGGTCATGTCACGACTTCACCGCGGTCGCCGCGCGCTCAAGCAGCACATCGCGGAAGAGGGGCTTTCCTGATGGGAGCCCCGTGCGATCGCTGTGAGGAACTTCTCCAGGACTTCCTCGATCGCACGCTGACCGATGCAGAGTGGCGCGAGGCCGAGTCGCATCTCACCGGCTGCGACTACTGCCGCCGGCGCTATCGCTTCGAGGAGAGCCTGCGCCGGTACGTGAGGACGACTGCGGTCGAGCGGATGCCGCCGGGCCTCATGGAGAAGCTCGCCCAGCTGCGCGGGCTCGACGCTACGGCTTAGAGCGCTCGCAAATCTTCTTCTGTGTCGACGTCGCCCGGCGCGCCGAGGTCGTCGCACGGGACGAGCGTGACGGGGCTTTCGTGCAGGCCTTCATCCGGAACCTCGGACCAGTCGGCTCGTCCGAGGACGAGCGGGTGGCCGCGTCCGCCGTTGTAGGACGCCGCGACGATGCCGCCGTGCCTCCGCCACTCGGAGAGCACCCGTTCGACCGCCGCGGGCGAGAGGTTCGGGCCGTCGGCGAGGATGACGACGGCAGCTTCTGTCTCTGGCCCGAGGGCAGTGAGGCCGCAGCGCAGCGACGCCCCCGGGCCTTGCTCCCACTTGGCGCACTCGACGATACGGGCGGAGACCCCTTGTGACACTGTGTCACTTGGCAGCTCGAGCTCGTAGGCGCCTTCGACGACGACGATCTCGTCCACCGAGGTCTCGCTCAGCCGCGCGAGCACGCGCGGCAGCAGGATGCGCTGCTTTGGGCTCCCGAACCGCGACGCCTCGCCCGCGGCGAGGACGACCGCGGCCACGCGGCCCATCAGCTCTCGCCGACGGTGACGCTCGTGACGACGACCGGCTGCGACGGTGGCCCGTCGCTCACTCCGAGGGCGCCGATGCGCTCCACCGTGTCGATGCCCTCCGTTACCTCGCCGACGATCGCGTACTCGGGCGGAAGGCCGGCGTCGGCCCCGGTGACCACGAAGAACTGGCTGCCCGCGGTGCCCGGCGGCTCGACACCAGACTTCGCCATCGCGACCACGCCCTTCTTGTAGGCGGCGTTCGAGGGTGGAACATCGACCGTCGAGTACCCGGGGCCACCGTCGCCCCGCTGGGTCGGGTCGCCGCCCTGAATGACGAACTCTGGCACGACGCGGTGGAAGATCGTGTCGTCGAAGTACTCGTCGCTGGCGAGTGAAACGAGCGATGCGCTCGTCTCGGGTGCGATCTCGGGATCCAGCCTGACCGTGAACGCGCCGCAGTTCGTCTCGAAGGTGAGCGTGTGCGTCGTCGAGGCGTCGAGTGGCTCCGACGGGGCTGCGAGCGCTCCCGGCTCTCGTGGCTCGGGCGCCTCGACGCTCTCGCATTCGGCGCCGCCGGTCGTCGACTCGTCGTCACCACCGCAGCCGACCACGAATGCGGCTAACAGCAGCGCGATGAGGACGGCACGCATCGCGTGCGATCCTATCCACCTGTGTCCAACGTGAAACGGTGTGAATGGGCCACTGGAAGCGACGAGCTCATGGTCGCGTACCACGACGAGGAGTGGGGCGCTCCCTCGCACGACGACCGTCATCTGTTCGAGATGCTCACTCTGGAAGGCGCGCAGGCGGGACTCTCGTGGTCGACGATCCTGCGCAAGCGCGAGGGATACCGACGCGCCTTCGCCGACTTCGATCCCCACGTCGTCGCCAGCTTCGAGGCGAAGGACGTCGAACGTCTGCTCGCCGATCCCGGAATCGTCCGGAACCGCCTCAAGGTCGAGTCGACCGTCGCCAACGCCGGCCGCGTCCTCGAAGTGCAGGAGGAGCTCGGCAGCCTCGACGCGTACCTCTGGTCGTTCGTGGACGGACAGCCGATCGTCAACCGCTGGCGCACGCTCTCCGAGCTACCCGCGGAGACCGAGACCTCTCGCACGCTCTCGAAGGACTTGAAGCGCCGAGGCTTCCGCTTCGTCGGGCCGACGGTCTGCTACGCGTTCATGCAGACGGTCGGGATGGTGGACGACCACACGGTCGACTGCTTCCGCTACGGCGTGTCGCGGTGACGGCGCCGATCAAGTACGCGAAGAGCGGCGACGTCAACATCGCTTATGAGGTGCGGGGCGAAGGACCGTTCGACCTCGTCGTCGTCGCTGGTTTCTTCTCGCACCTCGAGGTCGACATCGAACATCCGGGCGTCGCCCACATGTACGACCGCCTCGCGTCCTTCTCCAGGCTCATCCGCTTCGACAAGCGTGGCACCGGGCTCTCGGACCGATCTGTCGGGACTTCCCGACTTCGAGACGCGCATGGACGACGTCCGGGCCGTCATGGATGCGGTCGGCACCGACCAGGCCGCGCTCTTCGGCTACTCCGAGGGAGGGCCGATGTGCGTCCTCTTTGCGGCGACGTACCCCGAGCGCGTGCGTGCTCTCGTCCTGTACGGGACATATGCGAAGCGCCTGCATCCCGACGAGGAGTACCCGTGGGCGCCGACGCAAGAGGAACGCGAGCGAATCGCCTATGCGCTCGAGGCGACCTGGGGCGAGGACGTGGACCTGTCGACGATGTGGCCGAGCGCTGATGCCGCGTCCGCAGCCTGGGCGCGGCGACACGGACGCGCGGCATTGAGCCCGGCGGGCGCTCGCGACCTCATCCTCATGAACTCGAAGGCGGACGTGCGCGAACTGCTTCCGACCGTGCAATGCCCGACGCTCGTCCTCCACCGCACAGGCGATGGTGACTCACGGGCTGAAGAAGGGCGCTACATCGCGGAGCGCATTCCCGACGCCCGCTTTGTCGAGCTCCCGGGTAACGACCACGTGCCGTGGCACGAACCGGACAGGATCCTTGACGAGATCGAGGAGTTCCTCACGGGAGCGCCCCCGACCGTTGTGAGCGACCGGGTGCTCGCAACCGTCCTCTTCACCGATCTCGTGGGCTCGACCGAGAAGGCGCGCACACTCGGAGACGCAGCGTGGACTGCGGTGCTCGACGCGCATCACGCCGCCGTTCGGCGCGAGCTCACGCGATTCAGCGGCGAGGAGATCGATACCGCCGGCGACGGCTTCCTCGCCCTGTTCGACGGTCCCGCCCGCGCGATCCGTTGCGGCCTGGCGATCCGCGACGCGCTGCACCCGCTCGGACTCGAGGTACGCGCCGGTGTCCATACGGGCGAAGTGGAGCGAGCCGCGGGCGACAAGCCACACGGGATCGCCGTCCACGTCGGTGCCAGGATCATGTCGCTCGGGAGCGGGGGCGAAGTGCTCGTGAGCTCGACGACGCGCGACCTCGTGGCCGGCTCGGGCCTCGAGTTCGGAGACCGCGGCGAGCACGAATTGAAAGGGATCGAAGGCAAGCGGCGTGTCTTCGCGGCGCTCGCCTGAGCTATGCGCGCGTCGTGAGCGAGACCATGTCGGCGAGGTTGACGAGCTGGATCGCGGCACGGAAGGTCCGCGCGCGCTCGTCGCCCTCGATCTCGGCGCAGTGCCGCCAGAGCTCCTCAGCAGTCATCAGCAGCTCCTGAATTCGCTCCGACGCTTCGGGGTGGCCGTTGCTCCGCTCGCGGGAGGCGTTCACGGCGAGCCCGATCGCACCGATCGCGTCCTTCTGGCGGAGCCAGAGCATCGGCACTGCCATCGAGATGTACTGGTGGATCCGGGCGAACGTCAGCGGCTGCACGAGTGAGGTCGGCCCCTTCGGAGCGGAGAGCGGCTCCAGCGCCTCACGCTCGGCGATCCGGCGCGCGCTGCCCCCGAGCATCAGCCGCAGCTGCTTGTCGTCGAACCCCGCGAGCTTCGCCGTCATGACCGAGACGAGCAGCGAGTTCGGCTGGCGCCCGTACGGATAGTCCGACGCATAGAGCACCTGCTCGGGGGGGACCTGGCGGTAAAGATCGAGCAAGTCGAGCCCGCTCCACACCGAAGTGTCGAAGAACACGCCCGGGATTCCGCGCAGTCGACCGGCCAGGCCGGCCATGTCCGCGATTCCCGCATGCGCGACGATCAGCCGAACGCGCTCGTTGCGGCGGACGAGCGCTTCGAGGTCCTCGGCGATCGGCGGCAGGCCCCGGCCGCCGTGGATGAGGATGGGGACCTCGCGTTCCACAGCCAGCTCGAAGATCGGCTGGAGACGCTCGTCGTTGAGCGCGAATGCCTGCGCGCGGGGATGGAGCTTGATTCCGCGAGCTCCCCGGTCGAGGCAGCGCCTAGCCTCCTCGATCGGCTGCGTCGTGAGGTCGAGGCGGACGAACGGGATGAGTCTGCCGTCGGAGCGCTCGGCGTGCGCAAGGGTCCGGTCGTTTGGCGCCGTGAAGGCCGGCTCGCGATCGCGCTCGTCCATGCAGAACATGAACGCCCCCTCGATCCCGTAGCGGTCGAGCACACCGGTGAGCTCGTCGTAAGCGCCGACCATCCCGTCGATGTCGTTTCCGAGGTGTGTGTGGGCGTCGAAGAGCCGCACGTTCTCCGGGAGCTCGCGTCGGAGCTCGTCGTTCCAGGCGTCGACGATCGTCCGCGCCCGCTCGATGGCGATCACGACCGCAACGCCTCCCAGATGCGCGGTGGCGTCATTGGTAGCTCGTAGAGACGGACTCCTGCTGCGGCCGCGACGGCATTTGCGACCGCGGCCGGTGCGGCGACGACAGGAGCCTCGCCGATGCCCTTTGCCCCGAAAGGCCCGTCGGGCGCAGGCACCTCGACGATGAGCGTGTCGATCTCCGGGACGCGCTCGGCGTTCGGAATCGCATAGTCGAGGAACGAGCCCGTGAGGAGGCGCCCGTCCTCGTCGTGGTCGAGCTGCTCGAAGAGCGCCCAGCCGATGCCCTGCGTCGCCCCACCGCGCATCTGGCCCTCGACGAGGGCGGGGTTGAGCGCCCGGCCGACGTCCTGTGCGATGACGTGCCGCAGGACCTCGACCTCGCCGGTCTCCCTGTCGACGCGGACGTGGGAGAGGTGCGCCGCGACCGAGGGAGCGCCGCTCGTCTGCGCCGACCCGCCGTGGCCCTCGATCGGCTCGTAGCGGCCGCCGAAGCGAAGCGCCTTCTTCGCCAGCTCCTCGACCGTGATGGACCGGTCCGGTGCCCCCACGGCGCGCACGACTCCGTCCACGACCTCGAGGTCGTCGGAGGCGATTTCGAGCTCCTGGGATGCCGCGGCGAGCACTTTCTGGCGCGCCGCCTCCGCCGCGCGCAGCACGGCCGTGCCCACGGTATAGGTGATCTTCGAGCCGCCACTTGCGCCCGAGTACGGGCCCGAAGATGTGTCGGCGGTGACGACGTGGACGTTGTCGGGCGACAGGCCGAACGCGGCCGCGGCGATGACTGCGAAGCCCGAGTTCACGCCGCTCATGTCGGCGGCCGAGGTGACGACGGTCATGGTCCCGTCGACGTTCACGCGGCAGACCGCCGCGGCGGGCTCGTTGCCGCCCGGCCAGTGGCCGGCGGCCATGCCGATCCCCTCGCCTTCGGGAAGCGAGTCGCGGGCGGCCCAGAGCGGGTGCTCGCGGATGCGCTCGAGGACCTCGATGGCGCCGATCGTGGGAAACGGATTGCCGCTGACGCCGACGTCCCCCTCGACGACGGCGTTCTTCAGGCGCATCTCGATCGGGTCGAGTCCGAGCTTCGTCGCGAGCTCGTCGAGGAGCGACTCGAGCGCGAACGCAGCCGTCGGCGCACCCGGCGCGCGGTAGGCGCCGAAGGTGAAGCGGTTCGTCTGCACGCCATAGCCCCGGATGTCATGAGCGTCCCAGCGATACGGCCCGGCGACGAGCAGCGACGTGATCCCCTCGACCCCCCAACCGGCGTTCGAACCGCGATCGACGATCATGCGGCCCTCGACGGCCGTGAAGGTCCCATCGCTGCGGGCACCAACCTTGAGGTGCGAGATCTGCCCGGAGACGGGGTTCGTCGACTGGAAGTCCTCGCGGCGCGTGAGCACGAGCCGAACGGGGCGCCGAAGCGCGAGCGCTGCGCCGGCGGCGAGCGGCTCGACGAGCCCGAACTTGCCGCCAAAGGCGCCCCCGAGCGGCTCGGCGATCACCCGTATGCGGTCGAGCGGCAGGTCGAACGCGCGCGCGAGCTCGTTCCTCGTCACGAATGATCCCTGTGTGCTCGTCGAGACGACAAGCGTGCGGGACGGCTCCAGCCAGGCCGTGCACACCTGCGGCTCGATGTAGGCCTGGTAGATCCAGGGCGTCCGGAACGTGCCCTCGACGGTCACGTCGCTCGCCGCGAATGCGGCTGCGACGTCGCCCCGCTCGCGAGTGACGCGATCGAGCACGTTGCCCGAGAGCTCCTCGCCGGGGTCGTCCTCCTGACCGTGGTCCACTCCTGCGTGGATGGACTCGAGATCGCCGCCGTCCTCCGACTCCTCGGCCATGCGAGCGAGAGGCGCGCCGGGCCGCATCGCCGCCTCCACGTCGATGACCGCCGCGAGCGGCTCGTACTCGACGACCACGGCTTCGGCTCCGTCCTCGGCGGCTCCCTCCGTCTCGGCCACGACGAGCGCGACCGGCTGTCCGGCGAAGACGACCTCTTCGCGGGCGAGTGGCTCGGACGTGCGATCTGTTCCGCTCGTGGCGATTGGGAGGTCGGACGCGACCAGGACGGCGACGACACCGGGGACGGCCAGCGCCGAGTCCTTGTCGACGCTGCGAATCCGCGCATGTGCCTCCGTGGCGAGGATGGGCCGCGCGTGCAGGAGGCCGTGGACGTAGCCGTCGGCCGCGTAACGCGTCGCGCCCGTGACCTTGTCCGGCGCGTCGATCCGCGGCCGCGGGACGCCGATCAGCTCGCTCATCCTCTCGTCCTCTCTCGCGCGGTCGCAAGGGCGCGCTCGGCGAGGACGACGGCGAGCTCCCGCCGGTACTCCTCCGACGCGAAGCGATCGCCGAAGATCTCGGCGTCTGCAATCGCCGCTTGCGGACCTCCGGCGGGTAGCACGAAGGGCGTCGCGCCGACCCCGGTGACGGCCACGCGTTCGCCGCCAGGGCCCGCGACCGCTGCGGCACCCGCGAGCGCGAAACCGGAGGCGGGATGCTCGACGCACGCGTACGCCGAGCCGGAGCCCGGCGCGGGCAACGGGACGACGATGTCCGTCACGAGCTCCTGGGGCTCGAGCGCGGTCATGAACGGGCCGACGAGCAGATCGGCGAGGGCGAGCTCCCGCACGCCGGCCGGCGAGCGACTCTGGAGCGTCGCGCCCAGGGCGAGCAGGACTGCCGGCATGTCCGACGCCGGATCGGCGTGCACGAGGCTGCCGCCGATCGTTCCCAGATTGCGAACCTGGAGGTCGCCGATCCCACGCGCACACTCGGCGATCGCCACAAGGCCGGGATGTGCGAGCGCCTGGGCGCCGATCAGGTCGTTCCAGGTGGTGAGCGGGCCGATGTGTAGAGCGCCGTCGCGGTCCTCGACGCCGCGTAGCTCGAGCCGTGTGATGTCGACGACGAGCGAGGGGCGCGCGATGCGGAGCTTCATCACAGGGATCAGCGACTGCCCACCGGCGATCGCCTTCGCGTCGGGCTCGGCGAGCAGCCGGAGCGCGTGGTCGAGATCGGACGCCCGCTCGTAGCGCGTCGCGGCGGGTATCACGAGCTCGCCACCGCGGCGCGCACCGACTCGACGATGCCCTGGTACCCGGTGCAGCGGCAGAGATTGCCGCGCAGCGCGTGGCGGATCTCGTCGTCGCCCGGCGACCCGTCGCGCGACAGCAGGTCGGCGGCGGTCAGGATCATTCCTGGCGTACAGAAGCCGCACTGAAGCCCGTGATGCTCGACGAACGCCTGCTGGATCGGATGCAGCTCGCCGTCGCGTGCGAGCCCTTCGATGGTCGTGATCTCGCGGCCCTCCGCCTGCTGTGCGAGCACCGTGCAGCTCTTCACGGCGCGACCGTCGAGGAGCACGGTGCATGCGCCGCACTGGCTCGTATCGCACCCGATGTGCGCTCCGGTCAGCCCGAGCCCGTCGCGCAGCGCATGGACGAGCAAGGTTCGGCCTTCCACCTCGAGCGAGCGCCGCTCGCCGTTCACGACCAACGTGGTGGTGTCAGGCACCGGCAGGAAGCGCTGCGAGCTTCTCGCGGAGGTAACCGAGGTACGGCTGCGGGTCGATCGTGGGTGAGCCCGTGAGGCGCTCGATGGTCTCCTTCGGCGTCAACTTTCGCCCGAGCGAGTAGAGGTTGTCACGGAGCCACTCCGCGAGCGGCACGAGCTCGCCCGCCGCCATCTGCTCGTCGAGGTCGGGCAGAGCATCAAGCACCGTGGCCCAGATCTGGAGCGAGATGACGTTCCCGAGCGCGTAGGTCGGGAAGTAGCCGATTCCCATCTGTGACCAGTGGATGTCCTGGAGGGCTCCGTGTGCGTCGTCGGGCACCTCGACGCCGAGGAGATCGTGCATGCCCGCGTTCCACGCTTCGGGCACGTCCTTCGGCTCGAGCGTCCCTTCGATGAGCTGCCGCTCGAGCTCGAAGCGCAGGATGATGTGCAGGCTGTACGTCGTCTCGTCCGCCTCCGTGCGGATGAGGCCGGGCTCGGCGCGGTTGATCCCGGCGAGGAAGCTCCCGAGATCGACGTCGCCGAGCTGCTCGGGGAAGGTGTCCTGCAGTGGCTCGTACCAGTGCGACCAGAACGCGTGGCTCCGGCCGACGAGGTTCTCCCAGGTGCGGCTCTGCGACTCGTTCAGACCGAGCGAGGGCGAGCTTGCGAGCGGCGTGCGCTGCAGCGACTGCGCGATGCCGTGCGCGTAGTGTCCGTGACCGGCCTCGTGCATCGTCGATGCAATCGAGTCGAGCCCGGTCGCGTTGAAGCGTGTCGTGAGGCGGACGTCGCGGTTCGAGAACGACGTGCAGAACGGGTGGACGGTCGGATCCAACCGCACCGAGCCTTCCTCGAATCCGAGGGTCTCGAGGAGGCGGTTGCAGAACTCGCGCTGGCGATCGGGGTCGTACGAGAGGTCGAGGAAGGGCGCGTCGACGGGCGGGGCCTCTTTCACGAGCTCGGACAGGACCGGTCTGATCGTTCCGAAGATCTCGGCGACCTCGGTCGTCTTCATGAACGGCTCGAAGTCGTCGAGGAGCGGCGTGTACGGCGAGTCGTCCCACTCGAAGCACTCGACGTAGCGGCGCTTCAGCTCGAGGTTCCGTTCGAGCACCGGGAGGAAGCTGGCGAAGTCGTCGTTCGCGCGCGCCTCGATCCAGACCTGGTTGCCGAGACCCGCCGCGCGAGTCATCTCGGTGCGAAGCTCGGTAGGGACGCGGCGCTCCTTCTCCCAGTCGCGGCGGGTGACGCGGATGAGACTCGCGTCGTCCGAGTCGTACTCGAGCGACTCCTCGAGCGGCCGGAGGCGTTCGAGCAACCGGCCGATCTCGTCGTCCACGAGCTTCTCGTGCGCGACGCGACTCAGCGTCGCGAGCGCCTCGGCCCGCGCGGGGTGTCCACCAGGCGGCATCGCGACCTTTTGATCCCAGGCGAGAACGTAGAGCGCGCGCGCGAGATCGGAGATCTCGGCCAGCCGCTCACGAAGCGTGCGCAGGTCCCCGTCCACCGAGGCGGACTCTACCCACGGCGTTAGGATCCGCGTCCAGTGTCGGAGTCGCTGACCGAGACCGCAATCGAGACGCTCCTCGCGGAGGAGCGCCGGTATCCACCTCCCCCGGAGTTCGCTGCGCAGGCGAGCGCGAAGGCCGACATCTACGACATCCCGTTCGAGGAGTTCTGGGAGCGGGAGGGGCGCCAGCGGGTGACGTGGTTCGAGCCGTTCACCTCGCTGCTCGAATGGGAGGCGCCGTACGCGAAGTGGTACGGCGGCGGCAGGCTGAACGTGACCTACAACTGCCTCGACCGCCACGTCGAGGCGGGCCTCGGCGATCGCGTCGCGTTCTACTACGAGGGTGAGCCGGTGGAGGAGCGCGCGTCCATCACGTACGGGCAGCTCCTCGACGAGGTCGTCAGGGCGGCCAACGGGCTGAAGGCGCTGGGTGTGGGCAAGGGCACGCCGGTCGGGATCTACATGGGAATGGGCCCCGGGCTACCCGTCGCGATGCTCGCGTGCGCGCGTCTCGGCGCGCCGCACACGGTCGTCTTCGGCGGCTTCTCGGCCGAGTCGCTCGCCGATCGCCTGAACGACATGGGCTGCGACGTGCTTCTCACCCAGGACGAGAGCTACCGGCGCGGAGCGGTCGTCCCGCTCAAGCGCAACGCCGACGAGGCACTCGAGTCGTGCCCGGGCGTGCGCAAGGTCGTGGTCGGCCAGCGAACGCGCGGAGACGTGCCGATGACGCCCGGCCGCGACCTGACGTGGAACGAGCTCGTCGAGGGACAGTCGACCGATCCCGCGTCGTGTCCGTGCGAGCCGATGGACCCGGAGGACCTCCTGTACCTCCTCTACACGAGCGGGACGACCGCGAAGCCGAAGGGGATCGCCCACACGACCGCGGGCTACCTCGTGGGCGTGGCGACGACCCACCGCTACATCTTCGACCTGAAGCCGGGCACAGACGTCTACTGGTGCGCCGCCGACATCGGCTGGGTGACGGGGCACAGCTACATCGTCTACGGGCCACTCTGCAACGGGGCGACGAGCGTCCTCTACGAGGGCACGCCCGACTTCCCGGACAAGGACCGCTGGTGGGAGATCGTCGAGCGCTACAAGGTGACGATCCTCTACACGGCTCCGACCGCGATTCGCGCGCACATGAAGTGGGGGCCGGAGCACGCGGCGAAGCACGACCTCTCGTCGCTGCGGCTGCTCGGCTCGGTCGGCGAGCCGATCAACCCCGAGGCGTGGATGTGGTACCGCGAGCACATCGGCTCCAACCGCACGCCGATCGTCGACACCTGGTGGCAGACGGAGACCGGGATGATCCTCATCACGCCGCTGCCCGGCGTCACGACGACGAAGCCGGGCTCGGCGACGAAGCCGTTCCCTGGGATCGACGCCGCGGTCGTGAACGACCAGGGGGAGGAGGTCGGTCCGGGAGGTGGCGGCTACCTCGTCCTCAAGCGGCCGTGGCCGGCGATGCTCCGAGGGATCTACGGCGACGATGCGCGCTACCGCGCGACCTACTGGGAGCGCTTTCCGGGGATGTACTTCGCCGGGGACGGCGCGCGCATCGACGAGGACGGCGACTTCTGGCTCCTCGGCCGCGTCGACGACGTCATGAACGTGTCGGGGCATCGCATCTCGACGATCGAGGTCGAGTCGGCGTTGGTGGATCACCAGAGCGTCGCGGAGGCGGCCGTCTGCGGCCGCTCCGACCCGCTCACCGGACAGGCGATCGTGGCGTTCGTGACGCTCAAGGGCGGGGAGGAAGGCTCCGTCGAGCGGCTGGAGGAGCTTCGTAACCACGTGGCCACGAAGATCGGCCCGATCGCAAAGCCCGCGAATATCGTCTTCACCCCCGAGCTTCCGAAGACGCGCTCGGGCAAGATCATGCGGCGTCTTCTGCGTGATGTCGCGGAGAACCGGCCGCTGGGCGACACGACGACGCTCGCCGACCCGACCGTCGTCGCCGAGATCGCCGACCGTGCGGTCGCCCAGCCGACGGAGGAGTAGACCGACTTCGATCAGGCGACGGGCTCGGTGCCGGAGGCTGCGGCGATTGCCCGCGCAGGCTCGACCTCCGCCTCGGCACCTCTCCGTACCTGCCTGAGGAAGACCGCCGCAACGACGGCGGTGGCCGCGGCGAGGACGGCACTGACGACGGCCGCCACCTGCAGGCTCTGGGTGAACGCGTCGCGGGCGACATCCAAGAGCTCCGTGCCGAGAGGCTCCGGGAGATCCTCTGCGGTCGTGACGGCCCCGCCGAGACTGTCTCGAGCAGCATCCGTCTGCTCGCCTGGTACCTCCGCGGGAACGTTGTCCGTGACCTGTTTTCGGTACACGGCAACTCCGATCGTTCCCAGGATCGCGATACTGAGCGCACCACCGAGCTCCGCGCCGGTCTCGGAGATCGCCGAGGCGGCGCCTGCCTTCTCGGGTGGCGCCGTACCGATGATCAGGTCGTTGGTGAGCGTGAAGACCGGGGCCAGGCCGAGCGAGAAGACGACAGACGAGGTGACGATCACGCCCAGGCTGGAATCGGCTCCGACCTGGGTCATGAGCGCGAACCCGAGTGCGCCGACCACGAGCCCACCGGCCATCACGTACGCCGGGTGAATCCGCTTTGCAAGCGCGGGCGCGAGCATGGAGCCGACGATGAATGCCGCGAATGACGGCAGTGTCACGAGGCCGGCCTTGAACGGAGAGAGGCCGGCCACGAGTTGCAGGTACTGGAAGATGAAGAAGAATGCGCCGAACACGACGAGGATCCCGAGCGTGTAGACCGCGAGCGAGGCGCTGAACGCGCGTTGTCGGAAGAGCCTCAGGTCGATCAGTGGGTCGGTGAGCTTCATCTGCCTCTGCACGAATACGAGCCCCACCACGAGCCCGAGTGCGATGGACACGATCGGAGGCGCCGAGCCCAGGCCGTCCTGCGCGACCTGCTTGAGGCCGTACACGATCGCGAGGATCGACACGAGAGAAAGGGCGGCACTCAACAGGTCGAGACGACCTGCGCCGGGATCACGGTACTCGGGGAGGAGGAGCGGCCCGAGGACGAGCAGCAGCGCCATGACGGGCACGGCCAGCAGGAAGACCGAGCCCCACCAGAAGAACTCGAGGAGCACACCGCCGGCCAGAGGCCCGATCGCTCCCCCGAGCGAGAAAGCCGTGATCCAGACCCCGATCGCGACTGTTCGCTGACCTTCGTCCAGGAACATGTTGCGGATCAGCGACAACGTCGAGGGAGCGATGGTCGCCCCGGCGATTCCGAGCAGGGCGCGCGAGGCGATGAGCATCTCCGAGCTTGTCGAGAAAGCGGCGAGCAGCGACGAGAGGCCGAACGCGACGGCGCCGATGAGGAGCAGCCGGCGGCGCCCGATCCGGTCGCCGAGGGTGCCCATCGTGATGAGTGCCCCCGCGACCATGAACCCGTAGATGTCGATGATCCACAGGAGCTGAGTGCTGGTCGGCTGGAGGTCTTCGCTCAGCGACGGCACTGCGAGGTGCAGCACGGTCAAATCCATCGCGTAGACGACGCACGCGAGCGCGAGGACTGACAGTCCGACCCACTCTCGGCGTCCTGCTCGTGCGGCCGCTTCACTCGTCATCGTGATCGAGACCTCCGAATCTCGACGAACTCATCGCACGCTCGACAGAACGTCGACCAGACGCATTCGC
Organism: uncultured Gaiellaceae bacterium; assembly: GCA_963723695.1. GTDB lineage: Bacteria > Actinomycetota > Thermoleophilia > Gaiellales > Gaiellaceae > GMQP-bins7. Next base: position 142,734 of record CAVRRU010000010.1, read on the forward strand.
ATTCCAGCTGATCCGGCCCGTGTGCCCCCCGGTCTAGACCGCGACAACCGTGGTCTCGAACGCGGCGACCGTGCGATCGATGTCGGCTGCACTCGTCCGCCACCCCGAGACCGAGACGCGGATCGCCGAGCGCCCCTCCCACGTCGTTCCTCCCATCCACGCCTCGCCGCCCGCCTGGACATCGGCGAGCACCGCGTTCGTCGCCTCGTCGTCGGCGAAGCGGAAGAGCACCTGGTTGATGACGACGTCGTTGAGGACCTCGCAGCCCGGAATCGCGGCGATCGAGGTCGCGAAACGCTGCGCGAGGTCGCAGCAGCGATCGACGAGGTCCGCAAGGCCCTCGCGGCCGAGCGAGCGAAGGGCCGCGTACACGGTGAAGGCACGCGCGCGACGCGAGGACTCCGGCGTCCAGTCGACCGCGTCGCGCAGCCATTTGCCCTGGCCCTCGAAGTAGGAGGCCTTCATGGTCATGGAGGCGTTGTGCGCCGCGGTGTTCGCACAGAACGCGAGGCCACAGTCATAGGGAACGTTGAGCCATTTGTGGCCGTCGGTTGCCCACGAGTCGGCCTCACCGACTCCGTCGAGCAGGTGCCGCCGGCTGGGGCTCACCGCAGCCCACAGCCCGAAAGCGCCGTCGACGTGTAGCCAGGCATCGGTCTCGCGCACGATCTCGGCGATCTCGGTAAACGGGTCGTACGAGCCGGTGTTCACCTCGCCCGCCTGGGCGCAGACGATCGCCGGTCCCTCGATCCCGGCGAGCGTCTCGCGCAGAGCCTGGGGTCGCATGCGGCCGCGCTCGTCGGCGTCGACGACGGCGAGTTGTGCGCCTCCGATCCCCAGGAGCCGCAACGCGCGGTCGACGGTGACATGCCGCAGGCGGCCGACGACGACGGTGATCGGGGGCGATTGTGCGAGCCCGCGGTCGCGAACGTCCCAGCCACGAGCTGCGAGGACGTGATGGCGTGCGGCGGCGAGTGCCGTCACGTGGGCCATCTGGCAGCCGGTTGTGATCGCGAAGGACGCATCCGCCGGCAGGCCGAGGAGTTCGATGAGCCAGTCGCCGACGATCTCCTCCACGACCGCCGCCGACGGGCCGAGGACGCCGAGACCTGCGCACTGATCCCACACGGTCGTCAGCCAGTCGGCGCCCACGGTCGCGGGGAGCGCGCCACCGGTGACGTAGCCGAAATACCGTGGTCCTGCCGTGGCCACGACTCCGCGCTCGGCTTCTCGTGCGAGGAACTCGACCACCTCGAGCGGGTCCGACGGCTCGTCCGGAAGCGTGCCCCCGAGAGCGGCCGCCATGTCCTCGACCGGGGTCGTCGGGAAGACGGGCCGCTCATCGAGCGACTCGACGAAGTCGGCGGCGAGCTCGGCAGTCCGCCGCAGGAGCTCGCGCTCGTCGCTCACACGAGGAGCTTCTCGAAGCGAGCAGGGTCGTCGAACGGGCCGACGAGCGCGAGGTAGAGGCGCTTGTCCTCGAAGAGGTCCTTCGCAACACGCTGGACGTCCTCCACGGTCACGGCATCGAGTTGCCGGAGGAGCTCGTCGGGATCCTCGATCTCGCCCTCGAGCACCTCGCGCCGGAGGCCGTACTGGATCGTCCCTTGCGGGCTCTCGAGGCGGAGGACGAAGCGTCCCTTGGTATAGCCTCGCGCCTTCTCGAGCTCGTCCGTCGGGACCGGGTCGGCTGCGATCTTCCGGATCTCGCCGAGGATCGTCGTGATCGCCTCGTCGACGCGCTCGACGTCCACGCCGGCGCTCGAGTAGAAGGTTCCGGTGTCCGTATAGGCCGTGTTCCCCGCGTGCACGTAGTAGCCGAGCCCGCGCTTCTCGCGCACCTCGGTGAACAGGCGCGACGACATGCCGCCGCCGAGGACGACGGCGAGGAGCTGCAGCGCGTAGCGGTTCGGGTGGCCGATGGGATACCCGCGCACGCCCAGGATGAGGTGGGCCTGCTCGGAAGCCTTCGTGTGCACGAGAACCGGTGACGTCTCGGGCGGGAGTTCGACCTCCGCGGGCTGCCCCGTCGGCCGGTGGTCGACGTTCCCGAAGAGCTCCTCGAGGCGTTCGGTCAGACCGTCGCCGATTCTCCCGCCGATGCCGACCACCATGCGCTCCGGTCGGTACCAGGTGTCGAGGTACGACGTGAACGTCTCGCGCGTTGTGCCCTCGATCGACTCGCGTGTCCCGAGTATGTCCCAGCCGAGCGGCTGATCCGCGAACAGCAGGCGGTCGTAGACGTTCCCGACGTAGCGCTGTGGAGTGTCGAGGTAGACGTTCATCTCCTCGAGGATCACGCCCTTCTCCTTCGCGATCTCCTCTTCGTCGAAGCGAGACGCGAGCAGCATGTCGGCGAGGACGTCGAGCGCGATGTCGCGGGTTTCCGACCCGCAACGCACGTAGTAGCCGGTGAGCTCCTTCCCCGTGAACGCGTTGAACTCACCGCCGATCGCGTCGATCTCCGTCGAGATCGTGCGCGCAGTCGCGCGCCGCTCGGTGCCCTTGAAGAACATGTGCTCGGCGAAATGTGCGATCCCCTGCGACTCGCGCGTCTCGTACCGGGAGCCGGCGGCGAGCATCACGAAGCACGACACCGAGCCGACCTGATCGTTCGGCGCGGTGACGACACGGACGCCGTTGCCGAGCTCGGACTTGTCGAAGATCGCCATGGCGCATTCGATGCTATAGACACCATTCGTGCCGGGACAGCTGACCCGAAAGGCCATCGCGGCCCAGCCCGAGTGGCTGCGGCAGGTGCCGGAGCGTGTCGGCGAAGGGCGGCTTCCCGAGGGTGCGCGCGTGCTCTTCACCGGCTGCGGCACGTCGTTTCACGCCGCGCTGGCATCTGGCGATGCCGTGCAGTCGCTCGAGGTCGTCCTCGGGAACGCCCCGGAGGCCGACGTGCTCGTCGCGATCTCGCATGAGGGCGGGACGAGGCTGACGCTCGAAGCCGTGCAGTCCTTTCCGGGCCAGACCTGGCTGATCACGGGTGCGGCGGACAGCGCGATCGCGACGGCTGTGGACCATGTCGTCGTCGCTGTGCCGGAGATCGAGGAGAGCTACTGCCATACGGCGAGCTACACGTCAGCGGTCGCCGCCGGCCGCGCCCTGCAGGGCGAGGACGTGAGCGGGCTCGCCGCCGAGGTCTTCAGCGAGCTCGACATGGAGCCGCTCGACGTCTCGGAGCACGACCGGTTCGTCGTTGCGGGGGCCGGACGAGATACGGCCACTGCCCTCGAAGCCGTCCTGAAGCTCCGCGAGGGCGCACACGTCGCCGCCGAGGCACACCACACCGAGCAGATCCTTCACGGACATCTGGCAGCGATCGACTCGTCGGTGCGCTGCTTCGTCCTCGAGGGAGCGGGAAGAGCCGCGGAGCGGGCTGTCGACCTCATGCGAGCGCTCGGTGAGCTCGGATGCGACGCGCTCCTCGTGCCGACCACACATCCGGTCATCGACATCGTCCGCTTTCAGCGGCTGACGTGCGATCTTGCCGACGCGCGCGGGATCGACCCGGACGTGATTCGCTGGGACGAGGAGCCCTGGAACCGGGCGCGGCAGGCCCAAGACTTTGCGGCCGATCCCTGATGGCCGACGCTCTTGGAGATCTCGTGCGACCGGAATCAGCACTCGCAGATTCCGGTTGTGCGCAGTCTTGCACTTCACTTCCGATCCGTGAGCCGGTAGACGAACCGCAGCGCCTGCCAACGCTCGTCGATCGAGCACGACTTGTTGTCGACGAGGCCGTGCGCGAGGCCGATCTCCTGTACCGCCTCGAAGGTGAGGTCGCCCTCGATCTTCGCCGCCTTCTTCGGCCATGCGATCCAGAGCCCGTCCGCCGGATCGAGCGTCGCCTTCAGCGACTCGAAGCGCCGCCCGAGCTCTTCGCGGCTCGTCGTGAAGTAGACGACGACTCCGGCGTCCGGCTTCGCGCCGAGCTTCTGCGAGAGCGGCGTTCCCGAGTAGTCCCTCTCCGGCATGGCTCACGCGGAGGCGGCGAGCCCTTCGAGAAGGCGGTCGACCTCGTCCTCCGTGTTGTAGTGGACGATTCCCGCTCGCACTGCGCCCTCCGCGAGCCCGAGATGCTTCATCGTCTCGACGGCGTAGTAGTCGCCGTGCCAGACGGCGAGGTCGCGTTCGGCGAGGAAGGTGGCGACCTCCTCCGGCGTCTGTCCGGGAATGTTGAAGCAGAACGTCGGAACCCGGCCATCCATCCCGCGGAGGCCGTACAGGTACACGCTCGCCGGAAGGCCGCCGAGGAAGCGCTCGCCCAGTGCGCGCTCGTGCGCAAGGATCGCGTCCCACCCGAGCGAGTCGACGTAGTCGACCGCCGCGACGAAGCCGGCGAGGAGCTCGTGCTGGCTCGTCCCGAGCTCGAAGCGGTGGCCGACGGGCTCGTTCGCCGCGGGACGGACCTTGTACGGCCGCCAGGACTCGAGCAGCTCACGCTTGCCGAACGCGAGCCCCATGTGCGGGCCAAAAAACTTGTAGGGCGAGCAGATGAGGACGTCCACGTCCCACGCAGGGACGTCGATGGGGCCGTGCGGCGCGTAGTGGACGGCGTCGGCCCACGCGAGCGCTCCCGCGCCGTGTGCGAGCTCGGCGACGCGCCTGACGTCCGGAGCCGTGCCGACCGAGTTCGCGGCGACCGGGAAAGCGACGATTCGCGTCCGCTCCGAAAGCTGGGCTGCGAGGTCGTCGTAGTCCAGCTCGAGCTCGTCGGTGAGACCGGCGACGCGAACGACGATCCCGAGATCGTGTGCGAGCTCGAGCCACGGCGAGACGCTCGCGTCGTGGTCGAGCGCCGTAACGACGACCTCGTCTCCTTCGCGCAGCGTCCGGGCGAAGGCGCGCGTGAGCAGGAAGTTGAGCGCCGTCATGCTCTGGCCGAACGCGGTCTCCGCCGGCGAGCAACCGAGGAACGTGGCTGCGCGCTCGTGCGCGAGCTCGACGAGCTCGTCCGTTCGACGGCTCGTCTCGTATGGCGCGCCGATGTTGGCGTTCGACTCCCGGAGGTAACGCGAGATCGCTTCGATCACCTCGTCCGGGCATTGGGTCCCTCCTGGCCCGTCGAAGAACGCGAGCCGCCGATCGAGCGCGGAAAAGCGGGCGCGCACCGACGTGATGTCGAGAGCCGCCGTGCTCACTCGAACGCCTCGCCGTTGACGGTCCAGCGGTGCCGCGGCCTTGCGGTGAGGGAGTTCGAGACGAAGCACCCGCGCTCGGTGTGCGCGAGCAGCTCCTTGATCCCGTCGCGGGCCGGCGTGGGCTCGAGATCGATCTCGAAGCTCGTTTCGATCTCGACGAACGCATGGAGGCCGTCCTCGTCGCGCTTCGTGACCTTCCCGTGCGCCTTGCCGGATCCGGTCGCGCTCAGGCCCGCGAGCCGGGCCGAGTAGTCGAGGCTCGTCAGCGTGCAGCGGAGAAGGCCCGCCAGTACGAGGTGCTCGGCCCACCACTCGGCCTCCGGTGCGAGCGCTGAGCCTCCGAGCGCGCTCGTAGCGACTCGTTCCCGGTCCACGGCGACGTCGAACTGGAGGACGCGCGGGCGGGTCGGCACGCCGCAAGCCTAGTGGCAGTACCAAGACAGTAAGGAAACGTGCCCTGCCGGGTTCTCCTCTCAGAACGGCGGAACTCGACCGCCGCGACACGAAGGGAGATTCCGATGACAACCACGAAGACGCTCCTCGGCTCACTTGCCGCAGCCGCAGTCGCTGCGCTCTCGATCGCGGCGGGAACCGCCTCCGCCGAGAGCCCGCCGACGCTGACTGCGGCCCAGGGTTGCTCGGTCCAGTGCGTCTTCGAAGGCCGCTGTCACCGCGACCGCGACCGCCGCGAAGGTCGGGCTGACGACGACCGTGCTCGCGAACCTGAAGGTCACCGTGAGCGCGGGGCGCAGTCCGTCGTCCGGACGGTGACCTAGCCTGCGAGCGAATGGAGCGGCTCCGGACGCTCAGCGAGGCGGAGTGCTACGAGCGCTGCTACGGCTGGCGCTACGACGAGGACACGGTGAAGGTACTCCCCCGCCGGAAACCGCGCTCCCCCGAGGAGATCGACTTCGGTGAGCGCATACGAGTGCTGTTCGAGCGTCGCCTCGACGCGCGCGAGCCCGAAGCCGCGTAGTCCAGCTGAGGCACGATGCGGCGGTGTACCGCGCCGTCGTCTTCGACCTTTGGCAGACGCTGGCCGTGTTTCCGGAGGACGCATCGGCCGAGTTCCGGAACGCCTGGGCGGAGAGCATCGGCGTTCGGGCCGAGCGTCTCGACGAGCACTGGTACGGGTACTCCGTGTACGCGCGGCGCGAGACCGGTCCCATCCGTGACGCGATCGAGGCGCTCTACGCCGAGCTCGGCGTCGAGGCCGACGCCGAGCTCGTTCTCCAGTCGCGCCTCGACCTGACGCGTCGCGCACTCGTCCCCGTCGATGGAGCCGTCGACACCTTCCTCGAGTTGCGCCGGCGAGGTCTGAGGACGGGCCTGATCTCGAACTGCACCGAGGACGTCGCGCTCGTCTGGGGCGAAACACCCTTCGCCACCTTGTTCGACGCCGCCGTCTTCTCCGCCACTGCCGGGTGTATGAAGCCGGATCGCCGGATATACGAGCTCGCCCTCGAGGAGCTCGGCGTCTCGGGCGCCGAATCTCTGTTCGTCGGCGACGGTGCGAACGACGAACTGCGCGGCGCCCGCGACGTCGGCATGACCCCGGTCCTCGCTGAGCTGGGCGGCGTCGAACCGCCCTGGCCGAGCGTGCGCGACTGGAGCGGGCTCCGCGTGACGGCGATCCCGCAGGTTCTCGACGTCGTCGGTGTTCCGGGCGCTGCGAGACTGTTCGATGAGTGAGCTCCGGCTCCGCGATGCGGTTCTCCTCGAGCTCGGTGACTGGGATGGGCAGGTCGAGCGTTACTACCTGGCCCATTACGAGGCGTTCGACCCGACGCTGCGACTTACCCGGGAGCAGCTGAACGCGGAATATGTCACCGCGGCGCAGTGGTGGGCGCCGACCGAGCTGGAGACGGCGGACGTACGGTTCGCGCCCCGCCGTCTCCCGCTCCTCGTCCGCGAGCTCAGCATGCACGGGGCGCCCGCGGAGCCCATCGACGCCGGTGTCTAAGCGATGCGCTCGACGTACTTCCCGAGCACGTAGCTCCAGCCGCCGTCGTAGCTGTCGCGCTTGCCTTCGGCGTTGTCCGCCACACGCTCCCACCCGCGGTGCTCGAGCTCGACGCGCGTCCCCCCGTCCTCGGGGGAAAAACGAACCTCGACCTCGGTGAGCTGTCCCTCGCGGTTCAGAACGTTCCAGGCGAGGAGGAGACGACGCGGAGGGTCCCACTCGAGCACGTTCGCCCAGTGACCTCGCCCGCCGGACTCCGCGACCTCGTAGACCTCGCCGCCGACACGCGGCTCGAAGACGATCTCGGAGACCTTCCCCGCGATGGAGTGGCCCTCGACGGGCCACCAGCTGAGCGCGTCCGAGGTGAACACTCGGAACGCCTCCTCGACCGCACAGTCGACGGTCACCGTCTTCTTGATGACTTCGATGACAAGCGAATCGCTCATCTGGGATCTCCTTTCGTATCCGCCACTGTCTTGAACCGGGCGAGGGCCTCGCTCCAGAACCCGTCGACCCAGTCGCGGAGGACGCGGACACCGGACGAGTCGAGCTCGTACAGATGCCGGGTTCCGTTCCGCCGATGGGTGACCAGGCCGACGTCCTCGAGGACTCGCAGGTGCTGCGAGACGGCCGGCCTGCTCACCGGCAGGTTCGCCGCCAGTTCTCCGACCGAGCGAGGTCCGCCGCGTAGCAGCTCGAAGATCTGCCGTCGCGTCGGGTCGCCGAGCGCGTCGAGGGGATGTCCGTTAGCCAACACTTACCGTAAGTTACTACTTACGGTAAGGAGCGTCAACCCGTCCAGCGATTCGTGATCGGCGGGCGCCAGTCTCGCCCGAAGGCTTTCGTCCGCAGCTTCACGCCTGGCGGCGCCTGTCGTCTCTTGTACTCGGCGCGGTCGACGAGTGAGACTGCGCGTTCGACGACTTCGGGATCGAACTCGCTGACGAGCTCCTCGCGCGTGCGGTCCTCCTCGACATACGCCTCGAGCACCGGGTCGAGCGCCTCGTACTCGGGGATCGAGTCCGAGTCGCGCTGGTCGTCGCGCAGCTCGGCAGTCGGCGGTCGCTCGATCGTGGTTCGCGGGATTACTTCTCGGCCAGCCTGAGCGTTCAAGTGGTGTGCGAGCCGGTAAACATCGGTCTTCAATACGTCCTTGAGGAGCGCGAAGCCTCCGACCATGTCGCCGTAGAGCGTCGAGTACCCGACCGCCAGCTCGGACTTGTTCCCGGTGGAGACGACGAGCCAGCCGTTCGTGTTCGAGAGCGCCATGAGCAGCACACCGCGGACGCGTGCCTGCAGGTTCTCGGCGGCGAGCCCTGCAAGCCCGCCCTCGATCTCGCCGTCCAGGACCTCGTGAAACGCTGCGAGGACGATCTCGATCGGTAGCTCGCGGAACTCGCAGCCGAGCGAATCTGCCAGCGCACGCGCGTCGCTCCGCGTCCCCTCGGAGCTGAACCGCGACGGCATGGAGACGCAGTGCACGCAAGCGGGGCCAAGCGCCTCAGCACACAGTGCGGCTGTGACGGCCGAGTCGATCCCGCCCGAGACGCCGACAACCACGTCCGTGAAGCCGTTCTTCTCGACGTAGTCGCGCAGGCCCAGTCTCAAGGCGAGGCGCATTTGCTCGAGGTGCGGCTCGAAGGGGTCGATCGATCCTTCGATCCGGCCCTCGTGGCCGGCTGGCGGACCGAGGTCCAGGAGCTCGACTACGGGCTGGTGCTCGCGCGAGCGATCGAGCGCTCTACCCCGCGCGTCGCGGAGCCGGCGCCCGATTGCCTCGGACGGATCGAGGTCGACCACGAGGAGGTGCTCCTCGAACCCCGGCGCACGCGCAACGACTTCTCCCGAATCGTCGAGGACGACCGAGTGCCCGTCGAACACGAGCTCGTCCTGGCCACCGACCAGGTTGCAGAACGCGAAGTACGAGCTCGAGTCTCGCGCGCGCGTGACGAGCATCTCCTCCCGATCCTCCGCCTTGCCGACGTGGAACGGTGACGCCGAGAGGTTCACGATGAGCTGCGCACCCGCGAGCGAGAGGTCCGTCGCCGGCGGGCCAGGTTGCCAGACGTCTTCGCAGATCGTGATCCCCACCGATGCGTCTCCGAGGCGGAGGACGACGAGGTCGCGGCCTTCGGCGAAGTACCGGTGCTCGTCGAAGACGCCGTAGTTGGGGAGGAAGTGCTTGCGGTACACGGCGCGCACTTCCCCCTCGGCGCACACGGCGCACGCGTTCGCGAGGTCGCGATCGAACCATGGCGTACCGACGAGCGCGACGATGCCCTCGGAGGCACGAGCGATCTCGTCGAGGGACTCGCGCGTTGCGCGCAGGAACCCCGGCCGGAGCAGGAGATCCTCGGGCGGATAGCCGGTCGCCGCGAGCTCGGGAAACACGATGAGATCGGCCCTCGCCGCCTTCGCGTCGGCGATGCTCGCGAGGATCTTCTCGCGGTTGCCGCCGAGGTCGCCGACGACCGTGTTGATCTGCGCCAGCGCCAGTCTCAAGGTTTTCGCCTCACAGTCACAAACCTATCGTAACTAGGCTCAGCAACGTGGAAATCGTCCTGCCGCACCACTTCCGGGGCCCGCTTGCCTCCGCCAACGGCGGCTACGCCTGCGGCCGGCTAGCCGCGTTCGTGGACGCCGATGAGGTCGAGGTCACGCTACGCCTCCCGCCCCCTCTCGACCGCCCACTACGGGTCGAGCAAGATGGCGACGGCGCGACGCTCCTCGACGGCGACGCGATCGTCGCCGAAGCGCGTCCTGCACCGGTCGAGATCGGCGCGCCGGATCCCGTGTCGCTCGCTGCCGCGGAAGGCGCACGGGAGTCCCACGTGCGTGACTGGACGCCTGACTACAGCGAGTGCTACGTGTGCGGTGTCCGCGATGACGGGCTGGAGATCCGCGTGGGTGTCGTCGCCGGTCGCGAGCCGCTCCACGCTGCGCCGCTGGTGTTAAATGATCCTGCGCCCGAGATCGTGTGGGCCGCCATCGACTGCCCGGGTGCGTTCGCCGTGGCCGGTGAGGGGCGCGGCAACGTCGTGCTCGGCCGCATGACCGCCAGCGTCCGTCGTGTCCCGGACGCCGGCGAGCAGTGCGTTGTCACCTCGTGGCCACGCGGCGAGGACGGGCGGAAGCTCTTCGCAGGGACGGCGCTCCACGCAGTGGACGGCGAGCTCCTCGCCGTCGCGAAGCAGACCTGGATCGTTCCGCGCGGTTAACGCGGGGTCAGTGCCAGCAGGAGCCCGCCGTCGTCGTCGTACGCGGGGAAGAAGTCCACGACGACGCGCTTCTCGATTCCCGCGCTCGTGCGGATCTCGAGCTCCTGTCCCATCTTCCTGACGCCCCACTCGCGCACGACGTCGATCGGCTCGACGTTCGAAAGCCCGAGTGCGTCTGCAACGTGGCGACCGATCAGGTCGGCCGTCCGGTACCCGGTGAGCTCGAACACACCTCGCCCCGCTGCGAGCACGCGCGTCTCCCGGTCGCAGACGACGAATCCGGTCTCCGGCGCCGGGTAGTAGTCCTCGAGCAGCTCGTAGAGGAAGCCGAACCCGCAGCTGCGGCACTGGACGGCTTGAGCCGAGAAGCCCTCGTAACCGTCGCCGTCGATCGAGCGCTCCTTGCAGTTGGGGCAGATGAAATAGGGCACGCCGGGGCAGGGTAGGGCACGAGGCCGTTCACACAGCGTTACGTGTCAGCGTCGAAGTCGGATCGCGTTCAGGTCGTTCGCGACGACCTCCTCTGCTCGACGGATGAGGTCCTCGATGTCGTCGTGCTCGGCATGCAGATACCGCCCGGCCAGGGCGTCGGCGCGCCCCGACGCGAGGACACGGACGAGTCGCGGCGCGAGGTCGGGCGGCGTCCACGGAGCGTCGTCGCCGAAGGCGTCGGTCATATCGGTCCGCACGAGCCCCGGACTGAAGAAGAAGACCGGGATGCGGCCCTCGAGCTCGCCTGCGAGGGTCTCGCCGTATCGGCAGACGGCGGACTTGCTCGTCGCATACGCGGTCCGCCGCGTGTTCGGGAGATACGCCGCGCCACTGCCTGTGATCACGATGCGGCCTCCGCCACGCTCGAGCATCGCCGGGATGACAGCGCAGCAGCTGAGATGAACGCCGAGGACGTTCACCTCGAGGACCTGCCACCAGTCGGGAACCGGCATCTCCCAGGTCGCGCCGGCCGGGCTACCGATGCCGGCATTCGCCACGAGGAGCTCGATCGGTCCCAGCTCGGCGTGCGTGCGGCTCACCCACGACTCGACGTCCGCCTGCCGGGCGACGTCGCCGATGAGCGCGAGACCGCCGATCTCCGCGGCCACTGCCTCGACCTGTTCTCGCGTGCGCCCGGTGACGGCCAGGCGCATCCCTGCGTCCGCGAGCTCCCGCGCGATCGACGCTCCGATCCCGCGTCCCCCTCCCGTGACGAGAGCGACGCCTTCGAGCCGGTCAGACGGCACGGGTGATCTCCTCGAGGGCCTCCGGGTTCTCGAGCGTCGAAAGGTCACCGGGATCCTGGCCGAGCGCGCGGGCGCGAACCGCGCGCCTGACGACCTTCGCGCTGCGGGTCTTGGGCAGCGCCGAGACGAAGATCACCCGATCCGGCGCGAACGCCTTGCCGAGCTCGTGGGCGACCACGGCTGCGATCTCATCGGCCGACGCCTCCGCGTCGGGCGCGAGCACGCAATACAGCCACGCGACCTCGCCCTTGAGCTCATGCGGGATGCCGATCGCGGCCGCCTCGACGACCGCCGGATGACCGACGGCGGCGGACTCGAGCTCCGCCGGGCCGATCCGCTTTCCGGCGATGTTCAGCGTGTCGTCCGAGCGGCCGTGGAGGAACCAGTAGCCGTCCTCGTCGATCGAGGCCCAGTCGCCGTGCGTCCACACGCCGGGAAAGCGCCGCCAGTATGTCTCCAGGTACCGCTCGGGGTCGCCCCAGATCCCGCGGGTGATCCCGGGCCACGCGCGCTTGCAGACGAGCTCACCCACTTCGCCGCGCACCGGGTGGCCCTCGTCGTCGAAGACGTCGACGTCCTCGCCGAGCGCGGGGAAGCCCACCGAGCACGGCTTCGTCGGACGCAGCATCGTCACCGAGAGGAAGCACGCGCCGACCTCGGTCCCGCCGGAGCAGTTCACGATCGGGACGCGGCCGTCGCCGCAAATGTGCTCGTCGAGCCACTCGTAGGGGCCGCGATTCCACGGCTCGCCCGTCGTGACGACCGCCTGCAGCGACGAAAGGTCGGCCACCGGCTCGCCATGCGGGATGAGCGCCCGCACGAGCGTCGGCGAGACGCCGAGCATCGTCACACGCTCCTCGTCCACGAGCCTCCAGACCCGGTCCGGCGGCCAGTCGGGCGCGCCTTCCATGAAGACGATCGTCGCGCCGCATGCCATCCCGCCCGTGACGGTCCATGGGCCCATGATCCAGCCCATGTCCGTCGCGAAGAGGACGCGATCGCCCGCACGAAGGTCCGCCTGGTATGCGGTCTCCCGTGCGATGGAGAGGAGGAAGCCACCCTGGACGTGTAGCGCTCCCTTCGGGCGGCCCGTAGTGCCCGACGTGTATGCGAGGAGGTACGGGGCCTCGCTGTCGACTGCGACGGGCTCGAGCACGCCCGGCTGATCGCGCACGGCTTCGTCCCACCAGAGATCGCGGTCGGCCGACATCCGGCACTCCGCGCCGGCCCGCCGCCAGACGACGACGCGCTCGACGCTGGGCGCGTCGCGAAGCGCCTCGTCCAGCACCTGCTTCATCGGGATGACCTTTCCGCGGCGGAACGAGGCGTCCGCTGTCAGCACGACCTTCGCTCCGGCGTCGGCGAGGCGAGACGACACCGCAGGTCCTGCGAATCCCGAGAAGATGGGCACCTGCACCGCGCCGACATGCGCGCAGGCATGCGAGGCGATCGCCGCCTCGGGCGACATCGGCAGGAAGGTCCCGACGACGTCGCCCTCGGCGACGCCGAGCTCGCGAAGCGCCTCTGCGAGTCGGCGCACCTCGAACGACAGCTCCGCCCACGTCAGCGCCCGCCTGGCGCCTTCCTCGGGCGCCCACACCGCGGCCTCCCGATCGGGCGTCTCGCGAGCCCAGCGATGCACGCAGGCATCGGCCACGTTGAGGCTCGCGCCGACGAACCACGTCGTCCACTCGATCCCGCGCGAGTCGTCCGAGACCTCGTCCCACGGGCGCACGAGTGGGATGCCGAGGTCGTCGACGACCGCGCGCCAGAACCGGTCGGGCTCGTCGATCGAGGCGCGATGGAGCTCCTCGTAGCTCGAGCATCCGAGGGCACGGGCGAGGCGCCCGACGTTCGCCGCTGCGAGCTGCTCGGGCGACGGCGTCCACGTGAAGTCGCTCGATGCTCGCTGGCTAGTCTGGGACGGCATGCGGGCTCGGATCTTCGCAGAGGAGAACCGGAAGTGGCTGACGCTCGCGTCAGTGTCGTTCGGGCTCTTCATGATCATGCTCGACAACACTGTGGTGAACGTTGCGCTGCCGTCGATCCAGCGCGACCTCGGCTCGGATCTCTCCGAGCTCGAGTGGATCGTCACCGGCTACGCGCTGACCTTCGCCTCGCTCATGCTCGTCGGCGGGAAGGTCGCGGATGCCTATGGGCGCCGTCTCATCTTCGTCATCGGGATCGTCGTCTTCACGCTCGCGTCGCTCCTCTGCGGTATCGCGGGCTCGTCGGAGATGCTCATCGGCGCCCGCGTCCTGCAGGGTGCAGGCGCGGCGCTCATGAATCCCGCGACGCTGTCGATCATCGCTGCGACGTTCCCGCCGCGCGAGCGCGGGACGGCGATCGGGATCTGGGCCGGGACCTCCGCGCTCGCGCTCGCGATCGGGCCGCTCGTCGGCGGCCTCATCACGGAGCATCTCGAGTGGAGCTGGATCTTCTTCGTGAACATTCCGGTTGGCGTGCTCGCGATCGTGGCGAGCTACCTCTTCATCGACGAGTCGCGCGACGAGACGCATGCGAGCCTCGACGTCCCCGGCCTCGCGACCTCGGCCATCGGACTCTTCGCCCTGACGTACGGCCTCATCGAGGCGAACACGTATGGCTGGACATCGCCGCGCATCCTCGGCGCTTTCGTGCTCGCCGTGGTCTCCCTCGTCTCTTTCGTGGTCATCGAGCGGCGCCGGCGGGACGCGATGCTGCCGCTCGAGCTCTTCCGCAACGGCACGTATACAGGAGCGAACCTCGTCGTGCTGCTGGTGGCGCTCGCGATGTTCGGCGTCTTCTTCTTCGTCTCGCTCTACATGCAGAACATCCTCGGCTACTCGCCGGTGCAGACGGGCGCAGCGTTCCTGCCGATGACGATCATCATCATCCTCGTCGCCCCGATCGCCGGGAAGACGAGCGATCGCATCGGCTCCCGCGGCCTCATGACGGCCGGGATGATCCTCGTGGCTACACAGCTCGTCATGTTCTCCCGCCTCGGGATCGACTCGACGTTCTGGAATCTCTTTCCGGCGCTCATCATCGGCGGGATCGGCATGGCGCTGACGATGACGCCGAGCGCCGCGGCCGCGACGAGGAGCGTCCCCGTCGAGAAGTCCGGCGTCGGCTCGGCCGTCCTGAACAGTGCGCGGCAGGTGGGCGGGACGATGGGCGTCGCGATCATGGGCGCGATCATGGCCGCGGAGATCGGTGACGTCCGAACACCCGAGGCCTTCATGCACGGCTTCGAGAGAGCCCTCCTCGTCGCGGCGGGCATCGCGGCCGTCGGCGCAGCGGTTGCCTACATCCTCGTTCGACCACACGAGGGTGCGGGTCGCGCCCCGAGCGACACCGCGATCGAGCCCATCGCCTAACACACTGAGCCGTAGCTCACCCAGAGGGCCGAAGGCCGATTCACTTGGCCGTAGGGAACGGCGGCTCGTCAGTGGCAGCGCAAAGGGAAAAGGGGGGCGGCGGGGGGAAACCGTCGGTTTCCCCCGCCCCCAACTGAAAACGCCCCCGGCTGCGGCTCCGGGGGCGTTTCCCGTTCGAGGCGACCCCTTCCCGGGGTAAGCGAGCCGGCGAATCGTGGCTCTGCGGCCCAGCCACGCTCATCCTGCGCCCGCCGAATCCCGGCGGTGGTGCCCGCGCATCCGATCTGGCGTCCGATCGTCTGCGGTGTGGGCTGACTATAGGAGGCGTGTCCAGGAAAGTCAAGTGGTCATGTCAAGTGATTTCGGCTACGGTTAGTTCACTCCAAAGCGGTAGCCGCACCTCCCCCGCAAGGGGGAGCCCAGGGAACCCTGATCCGACTTGACTGAACAAGGCATGCTCTCGACCGCCAAGTCGTCTGCGCCGACAGCGGGTGCTCGCCTGGGCGAGCGCCTCCGGCTGCTGCGCGTGTCCGCCGGGCTCACGCAGACGCAGCTCGCCGGCGACCGCTTCTCCAAGGAGTACATCAGCCAGATCGAGCGCGGGAAGACGCGTCCGACGGAGGCGACGATCGCGTGGCTGGCCGAGCAGCTCCGTGTCGAGCCGGCGTTTCTCTCGTCCGGTGTGTCGACGGAGGAGCGAGCGAAGCTCGAAGCGCAGCTCGAGCGCGCCGAGGCGCTCGCGGCGGCACACAGCTACGAGGAAGCAGTCGAGGCGTACCGCGAAGCACGACCTGCTGTCGAGGAGACCGGTTCGCCTGCGCTTGCGGCTCGCCTGCTGGTCGGTGAGGCGTGGGCGCTGCAGGAGCGTGGTGACGTGCGCGAGGCGGTGGAGCTGCTCCAGAAGGCGCGCGTGCTCGTCGAGCGGCCGGATTTCTCCGACGTCGATCGCGCCGATGTGCTCTTCTCGCTCGGAGTCTGCCGCTACAAGCTCTCGAGCATCTCGACGGCGGTTGCGCTGTTCGACGAGGCGTTCGGGCTCGCGGAGCGGTCGGGGCTGCCATGCGGCGTGCTTCGCTCGGACATCCTTCAGTGGCGCTCTCGCTGCCGGCGCCGGCTCCGTGACTATGTTGCTGCTCACGACGACGTGGAGCGGGCGCTCGAGCTCGCCCAGGACACGGGAGATCGCGCCGCCATTGCGCGGGCGTACTTCCAGGCGTCGCTGATCGCGCAGCGTCAGGGCCACTACGTCCTGTCCCGCGGCTACGCGCAGCGGGCGAAGGAGCTGTACCAGCAGGTGAACGACGAGCGCAACGTCGGTCGCCTGCACCTCATGCTCGGCGGCCTCACGCTCCTCCTGGGAGACGAGGACAGCGCCGTCGAGCATCTGAAGGCGTCCTACTCGAGAGCGCTGGACGCCGATTCCCCCGCGGACGCTGCGCAAGCGCTCGAGGGGATCGCCAGGGTGCACCTGAACCGTGGCGACTACGACCAGGCGGACGATCTCGCGCGGAGAGCGCTGGAGCTTCTGCAGGGTCGGGACGACTACCTCCACGAAGTCAGTCCGTCGCAGCTCGTACTGGGACGAGCGTTGATGGAGCGCGGACGACTGGATGAGGCGGAAGAGTGTTTCCGGGAGGCTGACGCGGCTGCCGAGCAGATGGCGTCGATCAGCCACCGGACCGAGGCGTGGGTAGCACTCGGGGATCTCGCGAAGCGTCGGGGTGACGACCGCGAGGCCGCACGCCTGTACCGGAATGCCGCCGAGGCGCTCCAGGAAATCCGCTTCTAGAGAGGAGGTCGCCATGAAGCCGAGGCTGCTACTGCTGCTCGTCAACCTTGCCTTGCTGGCCGCGTTGGTCGGGAAGTGCAAGTGCTCCTGGCCCGACGGGAGCTAACTCCACCACGGCTAGACTCGGGCGCCTATGCGCCCCGTTGCGGCATTGACCGTGCTGTCGTGCCTGGTCCTTGCCGCGTGCGGAGGGTCGGACGGTGATCAGGCCGCAACGACCACCGAGCCCGGAGGCGGCTCCACGCTGGAAGAGCTGTGGCGCGCTCCCGGCGACGACACCGCTGTCATTCCGGGCACCGCGAACCACGAGCCCGGTCAGGTGCGAGTCTCGTTCCTCGTCGTCGACGGTGAGGGCAAGCCGGTGCTGCTGCCGACCGCGCGCGTCTTCGCCGCTGAGGCCCTCGACGCCAAGCCGTTCCTCGAGACCGAGGCGAAGCTCGAACGCATCGGGCTGCCTGGCGAAGACGTTGCGGACGCGACGCACATCTACGTCGCGAACCTCCCGCTCTCACGTCCCGGCAAGTACTGGATGCTGGCGGAGCCGGAGGGCGGTGCGACGAAGGTGCAGGCGCTGGGGAACGTCATCGTGGTCAAGGAGGACGCGCCCCCCGATGTCGGGGAGCCGGCGATCGCCTCGCAGACTCCGACGCTCGCCTCGACCCGTGGTGACACGGCGGCGCTCACCACTCGAAATCCACCGGACGAGTCGTTGCTTCGTCATTCCGTGGCCGATTCGCTCGAGGCGAACGTTCCTTTCGTCGTGACGTTTGCGACGCCGAAGTACTGCTCGAGCCGAGTGTGCGGGCCGGTCGTCGACGTGGTCGAGGAGGTCTCGCGGCGCTTCGAGGGTGAGAGCGTCCGCTTCATTCACGTCGAGGTGTTCACGGACAACGATCCGACGAAGGGCTACAACGAGTGGATGCAGGACTGGGACCTTCCCACCGAGCCCTGGACGTTCGTGGTCGACGGAACCGGAACCATCGTCGAGCGGTTCGAGGGCACCCTCTCCGTGGACGAGCTCGAGACCACCGTGCGCGAGAAGCTGCTGAGCTGAGCTCCTAGACGGCGTCGCCGAGGCGCTCCACGACGATGTTCGGAACGCGCGCCATCGGGCTGAGCGAGAGCACGGTGCGAACGAGCGCGACGATGTCCTCCGGCTGGATCTGCTCCTCGTCGGGAAGCCCCGTCCACTCGGTCATCCGGGTTGCGACAAAGGCAGGTGAGATCGCCGTGGCGCGGATCCCGTGCTCCGCCTCTTCGCGATTGAGCGAGGACGTCCACGCGATGAGCGCGGCCTTGGTGGCGCCGTAGACGGCGAGCCCGGGCGTCGGGATCGTCCCGGCGATCGACGCGAGCGTGACGACCTGTCCCCGCGATGCACGGAGCAGCGGCAGCGACTCCCGGGTGACGATCAGCGTCGCCCGCAGGTTCACATCGAGCTGGAGGGCGATTCGCTTCGTGTCCTGATCGGCAAACGATCCTCCGATCCCGATGCCGGCGGAGTTGACGAGGACGTCCATCCCCCCGTGGCGCTCTTCGTGCGCAGCGACGACGCGCACGCATTCGTCGGCATCTGCGAGGTTCGCCGGCACGGCGAGCGCCCCGAGCTCTTTCGCAGCCTGATCGAGGGGCTCGGGCCGACGCGCGGCGAGCGTGAGCTCGTAGCCGTCCTCACGTAGCGCGCGAGCGATCGCGAGCCCGATTCCCGAGGACCCTCCAGTGACGAGCGCCGACTTCACGCCGCGGAGTATCCCGCAGCCAACGAACCAGCGGCCACCGAGGGGGCGGTGGCCGCTGCGTCAGGGGAGAGGGGAAGTGGGACGGATCTTCGTGTCAGGCATTCGGCCCGCGCCGGCGAATTCCTGCGACGTACAGTGCGCGGCGTGGAGACCGTCCCTCTCACCTCGCTCGCGCGTGCTGGGGGATGCGCCGCGAAGTACGCAGCCGGACAACTGGAGACCCTGCTCGCGGGCCTCGTTCCGGCCGATTCCGAAGATCTTCTGGTCGGGCTCGACCCGGCCGACGACGCCGCCGTCTATCGGCTCGACGACGACCGTGCGATCGTCTTCACGGTCGACTTCTTTCCGCCGCTCGTCGACGATCCACGCACGTTCGGTGCGATCGCCGCGACGAATGCGCTGAACGACGTCTTCGCAATGGGAGGCAATCCGCTCCTCGCGCTCTCCGTTGCCGCGTTCCCCGAGGACCTGCCGGTCGAGGTGCTCGGTGAGGTGCTGGCGGGCGCGGACGAACGAGTCCGCGAAGCGGGAGCAATCCTCGCCGGAGGTCACACGATTCGTGACGACGAGCCGAAATACGGCCTTGCCGTCGTCGGCACGGTGCATCCGAAGCGCATCTGGACGAAGGCGGGCGCGAGGCCCGGCGACGTGCTACTGCTGACGAAGCGGCTCGGGACCGGGATCGTCCTGCAGGCGGAGCGGGACGGCATCGCTCCGGCGGAGGCGGTCGAGGCGGCCGTCGAGTCGATGCTCGAGCTGAACAAGGCCGCCGCGGACGTGCTCCGCCCGTACGAGCCGAATGCGGTGACGGACGTGACCGGCTTCGGGCTCTTGGGCCACACGCACGAGCTCGCGATGCGCAGCGGCGTGCGGGCCGTCATCGAAGCCGACGCGCTCGCGGCGCTCCCGTCCGCGCTCGAGCTCGCAGCCGGTGGCGTCCGAACCGGCGGCGATCGCCGTAACCGGGAATTCGTGGGAGCGCACGTCGACAGCCACGCCGACGCGCCGCTCGAGGCGCTCGCGTTCGACCCGCAGACCGCAGGCGGCCTGCTGCTGTCGGTGCCGGCTGCGCGAGCGCCCGTTCTCGAAGCGACCTTCGCTGCCGAGGGGATCATCGCCTCGAACGTCGGTTACGTCGAAGAAGGCAGCGGAGTCATTCTGCGCTAGTGGCCGTTGCCATCGCCCAGGCTCGTTCCGTCACGGCCCGGACCTTTCTCCGGATCGCGACGGCCTCGTGCATCGCCCTCTTCATCGTCATCGCCTCCGGTGCGTTCGTGCGCCTGACCGGGTCCGGGCTTGGCTGCGAGAACTGGCCTAGCTGCGGCGACAAGCCGTACCCGGAGCAGGGATTCCATGCGTTCGTCGAGTTCGGGAACCGCCTCGTCGCGCTCGTCGGCATCGTCCTCACGCTCCTCGCCTGGCTCGCCTCACGGCGCGTACCCGGTCTCTCGCGGTGGGGTCGCTCGGCTGCTCTCGGCGCGTTCCTCGTGGCGATCGCGCAGATCCCGATGGGCGGTGTCACGATCGCCGTGGATTTGCATCCACTCGCCGTCATGACCCACTTCCTGCTCGGGCTCGCGGCGTTCGGGCTAGCGCTCATCGCGGTGCTCGAGGCGTGGAGCCTTCGCGACGGGCTCGCGGCTCCAGCCGGGCCGCGCTGGCTCCGCTCGCTCGTTACCTGGGTCGGTCTCCCCGTCTGCGTCGCGCTCGTGGTGACCGGTGCCGTAGCCACAGCTTCAGGGCCGCACCCCGGCTCGAGCGACGATGTCGAGCGACTCGGCATCGGGATCGTGGACACCGTGTACGTCCACGTCCGCGTCGCCGCGGTCTTCGGCATCGGGGTGCTGCTCGTCGGCTGGTTCCTGCGGAGGATTCGTCCCGAGTATCCCGGCCTGCTGCGGATCTGGGTCGGGCTGCTCGTCGTTCTCGTCGCGCAGGCGATCCTCGGCGAGGTCCAGTACCGGAACGCGCTGCCGTGGGGGCTCGTGCTGGTGCACGTGATCCTCGCGGCGTCGATCTGGGCGTTCAGCCTCGCACTCGCGTATGCCCTGTGGCGACCGCCTAGCCCGCTGACCCGTCAGTAGGCTTCTCGGGTGGCTGACGAGCTGAAGATTCACGACCGTCCCTCGAGTCTCGACCGGCCGGTGCTGCTCGCTGCATTTCGCGGCTGGAACGACGGTGGCCAGGCCGCAACCCTCGCGGCCGGCTATCTCGCGCGGCTGTGGGGGGCGACGAAGTTCGCCGACATCGATCCCGAGCTCTTCGTCGACTTTCAGGCGACGCGACCGATGGTTTCGCTCGAGGAGGGCCAGACGCGGAAGATCGAATGGCCCGAGAACTCGCTCTTCCGCGCGCGCATTCCCGAGGCGAACCGCGACGCGATCATCCTCATCGGGGTCGAGCCGAACTACCGCTGGCGGACCTTCAGCGCGCTCGTGACAGACCTTGCTCGCGAGCTCGGCGTCGAGCTCGCGGTGACGCTCGGCGCGCTCGTCGCCGACGTACCGCATACTCGCCCTTCGCCCGTCACGGGTGCCGCGACGGACCCGCAGCTCGTCGACGAGCTCGGTCTGCAGCTCTCGCGGTACGAAGGTCCCACGGGCATCGTCGGGGTGCTCCTCGACGCGTGCCGGCGAGCGGGGATTCCCTCCGTGAGCCTCTGGGCGGCAGTCCCGCATTACGTCCAGCTCGCGCCGAGCCCGCCGGCTGCGAAGGCGCTCTGCGAGCGCCTCGGTGGCGTGCTCGCCGTCGACATCGACGTCAGCGAGCTCGACGAGGCCGCGGAGGAATACGTCGACCAGGTCTCGCAAGCCGTCGCGACGGATGCAGAAACGTCGAGCTACGTCGAAGAGCTCGAGCAGCGGGCCGACTCGCTCGGCTGGCTCGAGGAGTCGGGTGACCTCCCGTCGGGCGACGCGCTGGCGGCTGAGATCGCGCGCTTCCTGCGCGATCGCGAGGCGAACGGCGACACGCCCGACACACCCGGCGCTGGCTAGATGGTTGCGACCCGGCCGCGAAGCGGCCGGCTTCAGGATCTTCGCGCGAGCGGAATCTGCGCTAGCTGATTCTGCTCTTGCGCAGCATCGAGCCTACGCGGCGTCTTCGGAGGACTCGGCGACTGCCGGTTCCTCCGGGCTATCTACGAGCTCGAGCGGGACGACGTCCGCGGGCGCCTCGGTGCCGGCCTCTGCGGCGGGTGCGGCCGGCTGCGGCGCTCCCTTCCGCTTCCTTCGCCGCCGCCGCGACTTCCTCGCGGTGAGCTTCGGCGCCGGCAGGTTGTCTGCGAGCGCGTTGGCGATCTCGCCGGTGGTGCCGAGCTCCTCGCGCGCATGATCGAGTGCGGAGTTCGCGCGCGGCGTGTACCCGTCCGCCGAAGCGAGAAGGGCCGCTCCGACGGGGAGCGGCATCGCCTGGGCGACCTGGACGAGACGGTTCACGTTCTCCTCGTGGCGGTAGCCACGGGAGTTGGCGGCGGCGCCGAGGAGCCGCTTCGCCTCCGGGAACTCCGTCGAGACGCGCCGATCCTGAACCTTCCGCGTGGCACGGGCGAGCCGCCACGTCCAGCGCGCGAGGATCTGGTCGGGCGCCTGCGGCTTGGCCTCGCCGATGGCGCGGAGGAGGATCCTCACGCCCGCAGCGCGATCCTTCTCCCACGGCGGCGCCTGCGTCACGAGGGTCACGAGATCGTCGAAGTCCGCGCGGTCGATGGGGGTCGCCACGCGATCCATGAGCGCAGTCATGCGCAGGCGGCGATTCGGGTTCTCCGCTGCACACGTCGCCAGGAACTGCTCGAGCGCGCCCTTGCCGGCGCGGCCTTCGGCGAACTTCTTCGCGAACTCGGCGCGCTGGTCGAAGCGAATCTGGCGGCCCGCGATCGTGGCCCAGAAGCGCTGCTCGTCGTCGTCGAGGTACTTCGGGTCGATCCGCTGCCACTCGCGTTGGATGACGTTCAGCCGCCGGGCGACATCCGGCGTCACGGGGACGAGCCACGGGACCGGTGAGAGCTTGCGGCGGGCACGCCGCTGCTGGCGGCGGCGCGGCGCGGGCGTGACGCGGGCGCCCTCGCGGTAGAAGTCGGAGTCGAGCAGCGCATGGAGCGACACGACGCGCTCCGAGTGCGGCGCTCCCTTCGGCACGAAGTCGACGACGACGCCGGCCTCTTTGCGCGGGTGAATTCGCATGATCCGCCCGATGCGCTGCTGGTACACGCGGCGCGATGCAGTCGGAGCGAGGTGCATGCAGACCGTGGCGCGTGGCGAGTTCCAGCCTTCAGCGAGGAGCTGCGCGTTGATGAGCACGTTGATCTCGCCGCGCTCGTAGGCGGCCAGCGTCTCAGCCAGACGTGCGGGAGGGGTTCTCCCCGAGACGGCCTCGGCCTTGAGCCCGGCCGCACGGAACTCCTGCGCGAGGTTGTAGGCGTGGTCGACGCCCGCTGCGTACACGATGCCCGGCGTTGCGCCGAAGCGCTCGCGATAGAGGCTCGACGCGGCCTGGTTGAGCGCCTGGTGGTCTAGCGCTGCAGCGAGTGCGCGCTCCTCGAAGTCGCCGCCGACGATCGGCACCGAGTTGATCGCCGCCGCGGGCGGCACGCGCAGGCAGCGGAGCGGGGCGATGAGGCCCCGTCGCGCGGCGTCGCCGAGCGGTAGGTCGTCGACCGAGGCGGGAAAGACGTCCGAGACCTGCTTCGCGATGAGCTGCTCGGTGGCGGTCATCCCGATGTAAAGGGGCTCGTGGAAGGCACGGATCGCCGCGCTCGTCTTCTCCCCGAGCGCCGTGTGCGCCTCGTCACAGATCACGAGGTGGTACGCCTTGCCGTCGAGCTCCGTGCCGTGGCGTGCGAACCACGCGTAGGTCTGGATCGTGATCGGGAACGGGGTCGGTGGCTTCGAGCCGGCGAGAATCGCATCGGTGAAGCGATCGCCGTAGCCCTCGGTCGTGAGGTCACGCTTGAACTGCGAGACGAGGAGACGGCGGTGCGTGAGGATCAGGATTCCGAGGTGCCGTGCGGCCTCGACGAACCCGGCCGCGGCGATCGTCTTTCCGGACGCCGTCGGGTGGCGGAAGCGATAGCGCCGCACTGCGCCGAGGTCGGCTCCCCTGAAATCGCCGTCGAGTTGCTCCTCGTCGATGTAGCCCGCGTCGTAGTCGTCGTCGGCTTCCTCGTCGAGCTCGGCCTCGGCGACGGCTCCGTTCCCCGGGCCGTTGCCGTTCTCGTCAGCGGACCGTTGGGTCGCCGCGATCAGCTCCGCGAGCATTCCGGCGAGCGCGTCGACCTGGTGGCGCCGGAGCTCGGTGCCTGTGGCCGTTCGTGCGGGATCTTCCGTCAGCACCCGCTCGAGGCCGAGCATCAGCCCGTAGCGGACCTTCCAGCGCGCTGAGGGCTCCGCGTGTCCTGCCTCGATCTCGGCCAGTGCGTCGTCGAGAGCGGCTCGTCGTGCGGTGCCCGGGGCGAGCGCCTGCACCGGGTCCTCGTCCGGCGCCAGGAACGGCTCGCCGAACCACGACCCGGCACGAGAGGCCGAAGCGGTCAGGTTCTCGGATGTGTCCGACGTGAGCGTCGGGATGGTCTTTGCCTCGTGCATTCACGCAGCACGTGAAGCCGTGCCGCTCCTTCCGAAGAGTTGACGCTCGCCCGTTCACCGGCGAGCGGTACTGATCGGAGCATACCTCAGAATGCGGCGGTGTCCGTCACGAGGATGCATGCAGACGAGGTCGACACCGACGCAAGTCTCGTGCGTCGCTTGCTGGCTCGCAATTTCCGGACTGGGCGGGGCTATCGATCGAGCCCGTGCTCTCCTCCGGAACGGACAATGCGCTTGACCCGGCTCGGCGAGACTCGGCCCTGAGCGCGCCCGATTGGCAGCAGGCTTGACTGAGCGACGTCCTGGCGGATCCGGCCTGAGCTCAGGCAGGAGCAGCGGCCCGGATTTCGGCAAGCGGTCTCCCGATGACTCGCTCCGAGACGCCCGTTTGGTCGAGGTGCTTCGTGATCCCGCCCAGCCAGAACGGGAAGCCCGCCCCGAGGATGAGGCACGTGTCGATGTCGGCCGCCTCGGCGACGACGCCCTCCTCGAGGATGTGTCGAGACTCGTCGGCGAGTGCCTCGAGAACCGCCTGGTGAAGCTCGTCGACGCTGCGGGGGGCGTGCTCGACCACGACTGGCTCGCCTCCCTCAGCAAGGCTCTCGAGCGTCGCCGAGAGCGGATAGCGGTCGGGCCATGCATCGTGGAGCGTGTGCCGGACGTGGTTCGCAACCTTTGGGCCGACGAGCTGGAGGAGGACGGACGGCGCCATCGGCACGCCGAGCCGCAGCACCGCCTCGTCGGTCTCGTCGACCGTGTTGCCGTGGTCGAGAGCCTGGGTGACCACCGACCCCTGCCGCCCGAGCAGGCGATTGACGACGAACGCAGGCGCATCTCGCACGAGCACACCCGTCTTGCGCAGCTTCGTCGTGACGGCCCACACGGTCGCGAGTGACACGTGGTTCGTGTGTGGCGTGCGTACGAGCTCGACGAGGGGCAGCACTGCGACCGGGTTGAAGAAGTGCATGCCGACGACGCGCTCGGGGTGCTCGAGCTCGGAGCTCATCCCGGTCACCGAGAGCGACGACGTGTTCGTGGCGAGGACGCACTCGGGCGACACGACTCGCTCGAGCTCCGCGAACACCTCCTTCTTAACGGCCATCTCCTCGAAGACCGCTTCGAGGACGAGATCGCTGCCTGCGAAGACGTCCCACTCCGTCCCCCCGCTGACGAGCGACCCGAGGAATCGCGCCTTGCCTTCGCCGAGTCGTCCGCGGCGTGCGAGGTCGGCGAGCTCGTCCGAGATCCATGCGATGGCCTCCTCGACCTGCTCCTGGGTGAGGTCGCGCAGCACGACCGGTACCTCGAGGCGCCGAAGCATGAGCAGCGCGAGCTGCCTCGCCATCAGGCCGGCACCGACGATGCCGACCCGGCCGACCCGGCGTGGCTCCACGTCCGGCATGCCCACGCCCCGTTTCGCGCGACGCTCGACGAGGCCGAACGCGTACACGGCGGCCTGCGCCTGCGGGCCGGGGAGGAGCTCCGCGAGCGCGTCCTCCTCCCCGCGATAGCCCTCCTCGAGCGACCACGTCGCAGCACCCTCGATCAGGTCGAGCGCGCGGTACGGCGCCGGAGTCGCGCCGTGCACCTGCCCGTCGAGGCGCGCCCGGGCCTTCCGGACGACCTCGGCGACATCGGAGAGATCCGCGGCTGGTCTCCGCTTGCCCGCCCCTGCCTCGATCCTCGCGAGGAGGAACGCGAGCGACTCGTCGAGGAACTCGACCGGCTCGAGAAGTGCGTCCGCGAAGCCGGCCTCGAATGCCTGCTGCGCCTTCAGCATCCGGTTCTGGCGAAGCGGGTTCTCGATGACGAAAGTCACGGCCTGCTCGGCGCCGACGAGCTGCGGGACGAGCTGTGTGCCTCCCCAGCCGGGGATGAGCCCGAGAAAGACCTCGGGGCACGCGAAGTGCCGCACCGAGGACGCGATCGTGCGGTAGTCGCAGTGGAGGGCGATCTCGACACCGCCGCCGACCGCTGCGCCGTTGACCGCCGCAACCGTCACGAACGGGAGATTCCGGATCCGCCCGAAGAGCTCGTGACCTGCCTCGCCGCCGAGGCGCGCGCGCTCTGGCGTGATCTCGCCGAACTCGCCGATGTCGGCACCGACGGCGAAGACGAACGGCTTCCCGGTGAGCAGCAGCCCGCGCCAGTCGCGCGACCTGAGCTGGTCGAGCACTGCTTCCAGGGAGCGGAGCGCGGCCTCGCCGAACGTGTTCGGCTTCTGCCAGTCCTCGCCGTTGTCCATCGTCACGAGCGCGACGGGGCCGACGCGCGTCTCGAGGCGCTGGAGCTTGAATTGCGTCGGGTTGCTAGGCACCGTTCTGGACGTTCTCCCAGAGGACGGCGGCGCCCATGCCGAGCCCGATGCAGAGCGCCGTCAGGCCGTAGCGCGAGCCCGGTCGGTCGCGGAAGCCGCGGGCGAGCTGCGCCATGAGCCGGACGCCCGTCGCGGCCAGCGGGTGGCCGCATGCGATCGCGCCGCCGTACGGGTTGAGCCGCGGATCGTCGGGCGCGACGCCGACCCCGTCGCACCAGGTGAGCACCTGTACCGCGAACGGCTCGTTCAGCTCGAAGAGATCAATGTCGTCGATTCCGAGCTCCGCGCGCTCGAGCACCTTCTTCGTGGCCGGCACCGGGCCTAGGCCCATGAGCTCCGGCTCGACGCCCGCGTACGCGAAGCCGGCGAGGCGCATCTTCGGCTCGAGGCCGAGCTCTACCGCGGTCGGCTCGGAGGCGATGAGCGCCGCTGTAGCGCCGTCCGTCAATCCGGCCGAGTTGCCGGCCGTGACGCGCCCGCCGGCGCGGAACGGCGTTCGCAGGGTCGCGAGCGCTTCCATCGTCGTGTCCGGTCGCAGGAACTGGTCGCGGTCGGCGACTGTCCAGCCGTCGTCAGTGAACACCGACATCGGGACGACGATGTCCTCCATGACGCCCTCGTCCCAGGCCTGGCCGGCGCGTCGTTGGGACTCGACCGCGTAGGCGTCGGCCGCCTCCTTCGTCAGGTGCGGGAAGGCGTCGTGGAGGTTCTCCGCCGTCTGTCCCATGACTGCTGCGGAGTCGTCGACGATCCGCTCCGCGACGAAGCGGGGGTTGAAGTCGACGTCCTCTCCCATCGGGTGGTGGCCCATGTGCTCGACACCGCCGACGAGGACGATCTCGGCCGCTCCCATCGCGATCTCACCTGCACCGGCAGTCGTCGCCGTCAGCGCGCCGGCGCACATCCGGTCGACTGCGAAGCCGGGCACCGAGGTCGGCAGGCCCGCGAGGAGTGCGACGTCGCGTCCGAGCGTGAGGCCCTGGTCGCCTACCTGTGCCGTCGCGGCGAAGACGACGTCGTCGATCCGCTCGAGCGGGAGCTGCGGGTTCCGGCGCAGCACCTCGCGCACCGCCTTCACGGCCATGTCGTCGGCGCGCGTCTTGGCGAAGAATCCATCCGGCGTCGCCCGGCCGAACGCGGTGCGCACACCGTCCACGTAGACCACGTCGCGAAGCTCCGCCACGGCCGAGACGATACTTCCGAGGCGATGGTCGACTGGGAGGAACGAGCGACGCGAGCACGAGCTCGCTACGACGACGGCGCTGAGCGGCTCCCGGACGACGCGGACGAGCGGCAGCGCCAGCTCACGCGGATGGGGAACGCAGCGTGGGCGGCCGGGCTCTCGCTCCTCATGCTCGGCAGGCGCTCGGAGGCGAGGGATTGGCTCATCCGGGCCGCCGAGACGTATCGCAGGAGCTGGCCGGACGCGCCGCCGGGAAGCTGGGGTCGCCCGATCGGGGCGATGAAGTCGCGCCTGATCGCCGGAGATCTCGAGGGCGCGGGCGAAGACGCCGGGTGGGCGCTCGACGCAGGTGCGTCGACGTCGGAGAGCCCGATCGGCCGCTATGCCGCGGCGCTCGCGCACCTCGTACGCGAAGAGGACGCGGAGGCTGCGCCGCTCGCCACGGACCTCCGCGACGAGCCGGCGATTCCGCCTGCCGTCGCAGCAGTGGTCGCGGCGCTCGCCGCACGGGACGCGACCGCCTACGAGCTCGCGATCTCTGCGCTCGTCGCCGACTTCGAGGCGCGCGAGGAGTTCCTCGAGGACATCCCGGTGGCCGACACGGTCCTCGCGCTGCAAGCGCTGGCGGAAGCGCGTGGGATGTCTGTCCCGCTCGCTTCTCCGCTTCTCGCGCCCTAGGGGTCGCCCGCGGCGAGCTCGCGCGCGCGAACCATCGCGGCCTGGATGGCGTTCAGGAATGCCGCCCGCACGCCGGCCATCTCCAGCTCGCGAATGGCCGCGATCGTCGTTCCCCCCGGGGAGGTGACCATCTCGCGGAGCTCCACCGGATGCATCTTCTCGTCGCGGAGCTGCTTCGCGGTGCCGAACATCGTTTGCACGACGAGCTGCGTCGAGATCTCTCGCGAGAGGCCGAGGAGGATGCCGGCCTCGATCATCGCTTCGGCCAGCAAGGCGAAGTACGCGGGCCCGGATCCGGACACCGCGGTGATCGCATCGAGCGCTTGCTCCGGCACGCGCACGACGCCTCCGAGGTGGGACAGCGCTTCCTCGGCGAGATCGAGGTGCTCGTCTCCCGCGTGCGCACCGGCGCTCAGGCCGGCGATTCCCTCGTGCACGGTGGAAGGCGTGTTGGGCATCGCGCGCACGACCGGGACTCCGTCCGAGAGCCTGCTCTCGATGCGGGAGGTCGGGATGGCCGCAGCGACCGAGAGCACCGTCTGCTCGGGGAGGACGAGCGTCCCGATCTCGCCCAGGAGGCCCTCGATGTCCTGGGGCTTCACGGCGATCACGACGAGAGCCGCTCCGGCCGCGGCGTCGTGGTTCGAGAGCGTCGCCTCGACGCCGTAGCGCTCGCGCAGCTCGGCGACGCGCTCGGCGCGGCGAGCCGTGGCCGCCACTTCACCGGGCTCGCGCCAGCCCGACGACAGGAGCCCGGAGATCAGCGATTCGCCGATTCGGCCGGCGCCGAGGATCGCGATCTTGCGCGAGGCGGCCATCCGCGGAGTGTACGGCCGCGTTCATGCGGCGCGGCGCGCGGCCGAGCGCACGAGGCGCGCCTGATCCATGCTCGCGCCCGGCACGAGCCCGCGCTTGAAGCCCTGGAGGAGAAAGACGCTGGCGAGGCCCTGCCACTCGCCGTACGGGGCGAGGAGCTCGGCGGTCTCGCCGGGCTCCGGCCAGCGCCGGCGGAGCGAGGCGAGGAGCTTCACGAGCGCGAGGTCGTCGACGAGCCCGACGTCGTAGCGGCCGAGACCCTGGAGGGCGACGACACCGACCGTCCACGGCCCGACCCCCCGTTCGCGACCGAGTCGCACGAGTGCGTCCGGCTGCCCGCGAAGCCTCTCGAGGTCGAGTGACCGCGCGAGCCGCGTGAGCGTCGCGGCGCGGCTGGCGGCCAGGCCGCATGCGGTGAGTCGTGCCGGGGCGAGCCGGGCGAGCGCCTCGCGCGTCGGCGGATCAGCGCCGCAGGCGCGGATGATCGACCGCTCGATCTCGAGCGCACGGCTCGCCTGGATGAGCTGGCCGCACACCGCCCGGACGACCGCGTGCGTGACGGTCGCCTTACGGCGGGTACGCATGCCTCGGAGGTGTCGAACCGTCGGCCCGAGAAGCGGGTCGCGGGCGAACAAGCGATGGAATTCGCTCGTATCGTCGTCCAGTGCGAGGAGGAAGCGCGTTTCGGCGACCGCCTGGTCGCACGACGCCCGCACCATGAGCCTTCCGTCGCCGAGCTGCACCGTCGCCGTCCAGCGGCCCTCCGGAAGGTGCTTCTCGAACGCCTCTATGCCCGCCGTCAATCGCAGCGAGTAGATCCCGCGCGGACGGAGGATCGCCTCGACCATCCGGCCACCCTACTGCCGGGGTCAGACCCGTGGGCGCGTGACTCCATACTTCCCCCGTGCGGCTGGTCGACGCCATCTCCCTCCGCTCTCGCGAGCGGAAGCTCAGGCTGTTCATGGACGAGCTGCAGCCCACGCCGGAGACGTCCGTCCTCGACGTCGGCGTAGACGAGCTCGGGTTCGGGGAGAGAGACGGCTGCGGAACGCTGAACTTCTTCGAGGAGCGCTACCCGTGGCCCGAGCGCATCACGGCGCTGGGGCTCCAGGACGGAGAAGGCTTCCGCGGGCGCTACCCAGGCATCCCCTACGTCCAGGGGGACGCCTGCGATCTCCCCTTCGATGACGGCACCTTCGACGTCGTCTTCTCGAACGCCGTGATCGAGCACGTCGGAGCCCGCGCGCAGCAGCGGAAGCTCGTGTCCGAGGCGCTTCGTGTGGGACGCCGCGTCTTCATCACGACGCCGAACCGCAGCTTCCCGGTCGAGGTGCACACGCGGCTGCCGCTCGTCCACTGGCTTCCCGATGCGCTCGCGCACCGCACTTATCGAGCGGCCGGGAAAGGCTGGGCTTCAGAACTCCACCTCCTCTCGCGGCGTAGCTTCGAATCGCTCTTCCCGGGACGTGTTCGCATCGTCAGCCTCGGCCTGACGCTGGTGGCGATCGTCGATTAGCGCCCAGCGCGTCACCGCAGTCGCGATCGGAGTCCTCGTCGTGGGCCTTGCGTTGCACAACGTCGTGATGGCCCAGCTCTGGGATCTCGGCGTACGCGGGAACACGCTGGACGTGGTCGCGGCGTGGAAGGAGGCGCTTGTCCTCGTTGCGCTCGTCTTCGTCGCCTGGCAGGTGCGCCACCTTCCCGCTGTCCGCGCCGCGGACATCCTTGCAGCGAGCTACGCAGTCGTGATCGTCGTCTACTGGGCGATCCCGCAGGATCTCCTCGGCGGGGAAGCGACGGCGCGCGGCGAGCTCCTGGCGCTGCGCCACCATCTGTTCCCGGTCGCGGCCTATGCGCTCGGGAGGCTCGTCGCGATCGCGTGGCAGGAGCGAGGACGCGTCGGCGGGCTCATCGCGCTCTCGGCCGTCGTCGTCGCCGTCGTGGGCCTGGCCGACCTCGCGTTCATCTCGCTGCAGGCGTGGCGCGACTCGGGCGTCGCCGGGTGGTTCGGTGAGCTGGGGCTCGACTACGAGGGCCTCTCGGGCCTCCCCGAGAACTGGGTCTACAACACGGGAGACGAGGACAACCCGATCCGGAGGCTCGTCTCGACGTTCCTCTCGCCGCTTGCGAGCGCGTACGCGCTCGTCGTGGCGCTCATCTACGCCGTCAGCCGTCCATTCCGCTGGTGGTGGGGGCTGCTCGCCGTGTTTCTCTACATCGCCCTGCTCTTCACGCACACTCGAGCTGCGCTCGCCGCCCTGGCATTCGGCCTCGTCGTGCTCGCCCTCGCACAGCGCCGGCTCGCGCCCGCAGTGCTCGCCGTCGCAGCAGTCGCAGTCGGGGCAGCCTTCCTCGCCGCCTATCCGTCCATCGGGCCGTCGACGAGCTACACGCAGGACGAGCTCGAATGGCTCCGTGAGAACGCGCGGGGGGAACCCACGGGCCGCGATCCCTTCCCGACCGCGGATTCTTCGACCGAGAGCCACTGGCGGAACCTGCGCGACGGCGTTCGCGTCGTCCTCGAGCATCCGCAGGGCTACGGACTCGGGAATGCCGGCGTCGTCGCGAAGCGCACGGGTGTCGAGATCCGCGCGGGCGAGTCGACCTACACCGAGCTCGGCGTCGACGCGGGCATCGCTGGGCTCACCGCCTTCGTCCTCTGGAGCCTCGTCGTGCTCATCGGTCTGTGGCGGCGCGAGGCTTGGCTCACCGCGGCGTTCGCGACCGTGCTTCTGCTCGCGCTCCAGACCGACCTCATCGGGATCCACTGGCTCGCGTTCGCCGTCTGGCTGGCGGCAGGGCTCGCTCTCGGGCTACCACGGGCGGCCTCGGGCGACAGGTAGCTCTTCTACCCTAGAGCTCGGTTCAGAATGATTACCCGTCGACAGGGTGTGCTGGGTGGTGCGAGGCAAGGACGCAGGGAGCGCCCATATCCACTGCGATATGGGCGCGACCGAGGACGCCGCATCGCGCCGCCCGGCGCGGCCCGGCGACATGGCTGCTCATTCTGAATCGGGCTCGAAGGCAGCCATGGATGCGCGAGTCGGGCCGTGGTCGCGCGCGGCGACATTTGCCGTCGGATTCGTTCTTCTCGCGACGGTCTCTCTCGCCGACGGCGGCTACTTCCACGACACATGGGTGTGGACCACCCTCGCACTCGCTTCTCTCGCCTGGACCGCGCTCGCCCTTCGCGACCGAATCGCAATCGGACGGCTCGAGCTCGTCGCCCTCACCGCGCTCGCATCTTTCGTCGGGTGGGTTGCGTTGTCGGCGCCCAGGTCGCCGACGCCCGAAGCGACCCTCGACGAAGCCGAACGCGGTCTCATCTACGTCGCGGGCGTTCTGGCAGTCGTGCTCGTCGTCGATCGTGAGGCGCTTCGCGAGTATTTCGCCGGTATCGCGGCCGCCACGACGTTCGTCGTCGCGTACGGCCTCGGAGACCGGCTCCTGTACCCGGCGCGGATCGATCCCACACAGGGAACGCTCCCGAGTGAGCCCTTCGGGTATGCCAACGCGCTCGGAGTCTTCGCCGCCCTGGGCCTGCTCGTCTCGCTCGGCCTGGCAACCAGCGCCCGGTCGAGGGTCGAGTCCGTGGGATGGTGTGCGCCGTCCCTGGTTCTCGTTCCCGCGCTCATCCGGACCGAAAGTCGGGCGGCCTGGTTCGCCTTCGTCGTGGGTCTTTGCGTTCTCGCGTTGTTCGAGGCTGGCCAGATCGCCGCTCTTGCTTCGTCGGTGTCGAGGCCTGTCCGGGTAGCTGTCCTCACCGGAGTCGTCGTACTCGTTGTCGCGGTAGCTGTTGCCGTCGGGGATCGTCCGCTTGGTCAACGGATGGACTACTGGCCGGTCGCTCTGGATCAGTGGCGGGAGAACATCTGGCTCGGCTCCGGAGCGGGTACGTTCGTGCTCTACTGGCTGCGCGAGGAAAACGAGAGCGCAGTTCTCGACGCCCACAGCCTGTACGTGGAGACTCTGGCCGAAGTCGGGCTCATAGGGCTGATGCTTCTCGTAGCTGCCCTGAGTGTCCCGATTGTCGCCGCGGTGCGCCGTCCGCGGCATCCGCTCACGGGAGCCGGCGCGGGTGCGTACACGGCATACCTCGTCCACGCGGGTCTCGACTGGGACTGGGAGATGCCCGCAGTGACACTTGCCGGGCTTCTCTGTGGCATCGGAATCCTGGCTGCGAGTCGTACTGAAGTGAACGAGGTGACCCTCGGCGTTCGTGGACGTACGGGCCTCGCGCTGGCCGCGCTCGCCATGGCGGGCCTCGCCGTAGCAGCGGCCGTCACCCACTAGAAGTAGCTCAGCCGGGGGAACTTCGTGCGTGCCGCCGAGACCGGGTTACGATCGGCCTGGGGAGGTGTTCCGAAAGGAGACGGATGAGGGGCACCAGGAAACGTATGGCAACCGGCTTCGTTCTCGTGCCGGTCATGCTCGTGTTTCTCGCCATGGTTGGGGCGAGCGCGTTCGGCAAGCCCAAGCCATCGGCTGCGCAGTATCAGTACAAGGTCACCATCTGCCATCACACGTCATCTGCCAAGAACCCGACGGTCACCATCACGGTGAGCTCGCGGGCAGTGGGTACTCACGTCGATCGTCATGGCGACACGCTCGGCCCTTGTCCCGCCCCCACGAGCACGCAGGCCGCTTCCACCGCCTCGAATGGCGGGAGCAACGGGAACGGCAACGGCAACGGTCAAGGCAACGGCAACGGCAACGGCAACGGTCAAGGGAACGGCAAGGGCAAGTCCAAGTAGCAGCTCAGCGGCGAGTCAGTGAGCCGGGCGACGGACTCGGCTCACTGACACGGTCTCTCGGAAGGGAGGCGCTCTACTCGGGCATCGTGGGCTGAGGGACAGCGACGTCGTCGGCTAGGCGCGACCCAGCGCTCACCATTACGGTTCTGGAGTGAGCATCGATGCGCGCGTCGACATCGGGCACGTGCACCTCAAGGTCGCCGACATCGACCGGGCGATCGCGTTCTACTCCGGCGTCCTCGGCTTCGAGGAGCAGGCGCGCTACGGCGACCAGGCCGTGTTCCTCTCCGCGGGCGGGTACCACCACCACATCGGTCTCAACACGTGGGAGTCGCAGGGTGGATCGCCGCCGACTCCGGGACACACCGGGCTCTACCACGCCGCGATTCGCTACCCCGACCGCAAGACTCTCGCGGACGCGCTGCGGCGGCTCATCGAGGCGGGAATCCCGCTCGACGGCGCCTCGGATCACGGCGTGAGCGAGGCGCTCTACCTGCGAGATCCCGACGGCAACGGGCTCGAGCTCTACCGCGACCGTCCGCGCGAGGAGTGGCCGATGAATCCGGACGGCACGCTCGGGATGTTCACGCAGCCGCTCGACGTGCGCGCATTGCTCGCCGAAGCCGAGTAAAGGAGCGCTACTGCTAGAGTTTCCGCGTTAAATCTAGAGCGAGTCCGGTTCGCGCGTTTGCGCCTTCCTTACCCGTTCGTGAGTTTGGTAAGGAGGTGTTTTTCTATGGCAACTGGAACCGTGAAGTGGTTCAACGACAGCAAGGGGTACGGCTTCATCACCCCGGATGAGGGCTCGAAGGATCTCTTCGTTCACTTCAGCAACATCGCCGGTGATGGCTTCAAGAGCCTTTCCGAAGGCTCGCGCGTCGAGTTCGAGCCGCGCGAGGGCCAGAAGGGCCCCGAGGCGACGAACGTCATCCCCGTCGCGTCGTAAACCGAGTCGAGACCGTGGCCGCTTCGGCGGCCACGGTTTCTCTCCCCGAGACAAGGAGCTCCGATGAAGGAGAAGGAAGAGAAGCTCGAGGTCGAGGGTGAGGTCATCGAGGCCCTCCGCAGCCGGATGTTTCGCGTTCGGCTCGACAACGGGCACGAGGCGCTGGGATACATGGGGGGCAGGATGAAGCGCTATCGCATCAGGGTCTTCCCCGGCGATCGCGTACGCATCGAGCTCTCCTCGTACGACCTGACCCGCGGCCGCATCGTCTATCGCTTGAGTTGAGGACGTAGCTGTTCGCGGCCACGCCGCCGTGTCAGCTATACCTCGGTCGTGAGCACAGCCAAGGCCGTCGAGCCCCTCGAGCGGGTCGTGATTCGGTTCGCCGGCGACTCCGGCGACGGGATGCAGCTCACCGGCGATCGCTTCACGAGCGAGACCGCAGTCTTCGGTAACGACCTCGCGACACTTCCCGACTTCCCGGCCGAGATTCGCGCACCGGCCGGTTCGCTTCCAGGCGTGTCCGGCTTCCAGGTGCATTTCGCCGACCACGACATCCTCACGCCCGGTGACCAACCGGGCGTCCTCGTCGCGATGAACCCGGCGGCGCTGAAGGTCAACATCGGCGACCTCGCCAAGGGCGGGACGGTCATCGCCAACACCGACGCCTTCAACGAGCGGAACCTCCAGAAGGCGGGCTACGAATCGAATCCG
Source organism: uncultured Gaiellaceae bacterium (assembly GCA_963723695.1). GTDB lineage: Bacteria > Actinomycetota > Thermoleophilia > Gaiellales > Gaiellaceae > GMQP-bins7. The sequence goes on from CAVRRU010000010.1 coordinate 178,180, forward strand.
CTCGAGGACGGCTCGCTCGCCGACTTCCACATCCACCCAGTTGCGCTCTCGTCGATGACGGTCGAGGCGCTCAAGGGAGTCGAGGGCGTGACCTCGCGCGAAGCCGAGCGCTCGAAGAACTTCTTCGCGCTCGGGCTCATGTCGTGGCTCTACCACCGCCCGATCGACGGGACGCTCGCGTTCATCGAGACGAAGTTCGCGAAGCGCCCCGAGATCGTCGAGGCGAACACGAAGGCGTTCAAGGCGGGCTGGAACTACGGCGAGACCTCCGAAGACTTCGCGATCTCGTACGAGATCGCGCCCGCGCCGAGCGTGCCGGGCACCTACCGCCAGGTCTCGGGCAACACCGCGCTCACGTTCGGCCTCGTGGCCGCGAGCAAGCTCTCGGGCCTTCCGCTCTTCCTCGGCGCGTACCCGATCACGCCGGCGTCCGATGTTCTGGAGCAGCTCGCGCAGCTGAAGCACTTCGGCGTTCGCACGTTCCAGGCCGAGGACGAGATCGCGGCTTCGGGAGCCGCGCTGGGCGCGGCCTTCGGGGGCGCGCTCGGCGTGACTACGTCGGCCGGACCGGGAATCGTCCTGAAGTCCGAGACCGTCGGCCTGGCGGTGACGCTCGAGCTGCCGCTCGTCATCGTCGACGTCCAGCGCGCCGGCCCGTCGACCGGCATGCCGACGAAACCGGAGCAGGCGGATCTCCTGATGGTGCTCTTCGGCCGGAACTCCGAGTCTCCGGTGCCCGTCGTTGCGGCCGCCACCCCCGCCGGCTGCTTCGACGCCGCGCTCGAAGCGGTGCGCATCGCGGTCAAGTACCGCACGCCGGTCTTCCTTCTCTCGGACGCGTATCTCGCGAACGGCTCGGAGCCATGGCTGATCCCCGACGTCGCGGCGCTGCCGACGATCGACACCGTCTTCGCGAGCGAGCCGAACGATGGCGAGCGGTTCCTCCCGTACAAGCGCGACGCCGCAACGCTGGCGCGACCGTGGGCGATCCCCGGCACTCCGGGCCTCGAGCACCGTATCGGCGGGCTCGAGAAGGAAGACGAGACGGGCAACGTCTCGTACGACCCGGAGAACCACGACCTGATGGTGCGCTTGCGCGCTGCGAAGGTGGCCGGGATCGCGGCCGACATCCCCGAGCTCGAGGTGGACGATCCCGACGGCGCCGACACGCTCGTCCTGGGCTGGGGCTCGACGTACGGCGCGATCGGAGCGGCCGCGCGCCGAGTGCGGGCGACAGGCCGCAAGGTCGCGACGGTTCACCTCCGGTACCTCAATCCGTTTCCCCGCAATACCGGCGATGTCGTCCGCACGTACGACAAGGTGCTCATCCCCGAGATGAACCTCGGGCAGCTGCGGATGCTGATTCGCGCGCAGTTCCTCGTCGACGCGGCCGGTTACAACAAGGTGCGCGGCCGCCCGTTCCGCGCGGCGGAGCTCGCGGACGCGATCACGGCCCTGGTGGACTCGTGATGGCCGAGGGCAACGGCAACCTCGTTCAGCTGACCGGCAAGGACTTCAAGTCCGATCAGGAGGTCCGCTGGTGCCCCGGCTGTGGCGACTACGCGATCCTCAACGTCATCCAGGGGTTCATGCCGGAGCTCGGCCTCTCGCGCGAGCGCATCGTGTTCGTCTCCGGGATCGGGTGCGCTGCGCGTTTCCCGTACTACATGCAGACGTACGGAATGCACTCGATTCACGGCCGCGCGCCAGCTATCGCGACGGGGCTGGCGGTGACGCGGCCCGACCTCTCGGTGTGGGTGGTAACCGGTGACGGGGATGCGCTCTCCATTGGCGGCAATCACCTCATCCACTCACTGCGCCGGAACGTGAACCTCAAGATCCTCGTCTTCAACAACCGGATCTACGGGCTCACGAAGGGCCAGTACTCGCCGACCTCACAGCTCGGAATGGTCACGAAGTCGACGCCGATGGGGTCGCTCGACCACCCGTTCAATCCGCTCTCGGTTGCGATCGGCGCGGAGGCGTCCTTCGTCGCGCGGGCGATCGACACGGACAAGAAGGGCCTCACCGAGGTGCTGGGCGCGGCGGCTCGTCATCGCGGGTCGGCGTTCGTCGAGATCCTCCAGAACTGCAACATCTACAACGACGGCGCATTCGACTTCGTCCGCGAGGACAAGGGCAACCGGATCTACCTCCAGCACGGCGAGCGGATCCGCTTCGGGTTCGAGGGCGAGCGGGGAATCCAGCAGTACCCGGACGGCTCGCTGAGGGTGGTCGACGTCGCGGAAGCGGGGGAGAACTCGCTCCTCGTGCACGATCAGGCTCACGCCCAGACGAGCCTCGCCTTCGCGCTCTCGCGCATCACGTTCGAGACGGACGGCGCGGTGCCGCTCGGCGTCTTTCGGGCGGTCGAGCAGCCTGTCTACGACGACCTCATGAGCGAGCAGCTCGATGCGGCTCGCGAGCAGCGCGGCGACGGCGAGCTGGAGGCGCTTCTCCACTCGGGCGACACCTGGACGGTCTCTTAGGGACGTAGGGGCGAGACGCATCTCGCCACTACGGGGTCTCCCCGAGAAACCGCACGATCCGCGCCGAGATCTCCTCGCCCTTCTCCTCCTGGAGGAAGTGACCGGCGCCGACGACGATCTCGGCAGGTCCGGCGCCCGGGATGCGTGAGGCCATGTGCTCGGCGGCGGCGGTCGAGAAAACTGGGTCGGAGTCGGAGAAGAGGACGAGCGCGGGCTTCTCCCAGCGCTCGAGCCCGGCCCGGACCTCGAGCATCCTCGCAGCGCTCGGGTGATTCATCTCGGTCGGTACGAGCTCGGGGAACGCGAGCACGCCGGCCTTCGATTCGGACGCCGGGAAGGGCGCGTTGTATGCCTCGACGACCTCGTCGGCGAGCTCGGTGACGGCGGAGATCCGGATGAGCTGTCCGGGAACGAGGTCGGTACCGACCCGGCGGACGAAGTCGCGGAAACGGAGCCATTCACCCGATGGCGCGCGCCCGGCGCCGATCCCGGTGTTCAGGATCACGAGACGAGCGACGCGGTCGGGGCGCTCGACGGCGAGGCGGAGCCCGATCGGCCCGCCCCAGTCCTGAACGACGACCGTCGTCTCGCGGAGGTCGAGCTCGGCGGCGAAGCGCTCGATCGACTCGTAGTGGAAGTCGTACGAGTAGTCCTCGATCCGGGTCGGCTTGTCCGAGCGGCCGAAGCCGAAGTAGTCGGGCGCGACCACGCGACCCGCGCTCATCAGTCCGGGGATCATCTTGCGATACAGGAAGGCCCACGTCGGCTCGCCGTGAAGCAGGAGCACCGGGTCGCCCGCGCCTTCCTCGACGTAGTGCATCCGGAGCCCGTCCTGCTCGACGTAGCGCGGCTCGAACGCGTAGCCCGGAAGCCCGTCGAACTGCTCGTCGGGCGTGCGGAACGCGTCCACGCCGGCGAGTATCGCCCAGCAGTTACCCGGTGTGTGAGAGCACGGGCGCGGTCAGACGCGATTTCCACGCGTGCGCGACGACGATCGACGCCAGCGATGTCACGCCGGCGACGGCGAAGGCGAGCGAGGTGCCGCCGAGGTCGGCGAGCGAGCCGGCAATGAGCCCACCCGCTGGCGCTGTGCCGACAAACGCGAACAGATAGACGGCAATCAAGCGTCCGCGCAGGTGGTCGGGTGCCGCCAGCTGGACGAGCGAGTTCGCGTTCGCCGTGAAGAGCGTGAACGAGATTCCGATGCCGAACAGGATCACCCCGGCGAGCACCGCGTTCTGAACGGGAGCGAGGAGGAGTGCGAGGACGCCGAACAAACCGGCGCCGATCGCGAACATGCGCCAGCTCGCCGCACGGAACGTCGCCGTGGCGAGCGCGCCTGCGAGTGCGCCGAGCCCGAAAGAAGCCGAGAGCAGCCCGAAGCCCTCCGGGCCGACGTGGAGCGTGTCGGCTGCGAGCAGCGGCACGAGGACGTGGAAGTTGAAGCCGATGAGACTCACCACCGTCACGACTCCGAGGACGAGGCGAAGCTCGGGCTTGTCCCACGCGAACGCGAACGCCCGCCGCAGGCCGTCGATGATGCGGGCGGACGGGTCGCGCTCGACCGGATGCAGCTCGTCGCCGCGCACGATCGCCAGGGCCGCCAGGACCGCGAGGAAGCTGAATGCGTTGAGCACGAAGCACAGCCCGGTGCCGACGGCGGCGATCAAGAGGCCGGCGATCGCCGGCCCGATGACGCGGGAGCCGTTGAAGAGCCCGGAGTTCAGCGCGACCGCATTCGGCAGCTCGCGCGGGCCGACCATCTGGAACGTCAGGGATTGCCGCCCCGGTGCGTCGAACGCCAACGCGACGCCGCCCAACGCCGCGAGCGCGTAGACGATCGGCAGCGTTGCGGTCCCCGTGAGCGTGACCACGGCGAGGACGATCGAGATTGCCATCGCGCTCGCCTGCGTCGCCATGACGAGCTTGCGCGACTCGATCCGGTCGGTCACGACTCCCGCGACGAGCCCGAGGACGGTGAACGGGACGAAGCGCCAGAAGGCGAGGGCGCCGATGGCCAGAGGCGACCCGGAGAGCTCGAGCACGAGCCAGGCGAGCGCCACGTTCTGCATCCAGCTCCCCGCGAGCGAGACCAGCTGCCCGGCGAAGAAGATCCGGTAGTTCCGGTGGCGCCTGAGACTGCGGAACGTCCGCGCGCGAAGCGCGAAGGCGAGTGTCGTCAAGCCTCGTCTCCGAGAAGCTGGGAGAGCGCCGGCAATGCAGCCGCGATCGCGTCGAGCTCGGTTGAGTCGAGCGCGGCCAGCCGATCGGCGAGCCAGGTCGTGCGTCGCGCGCGGACGCTTCGCATGAGCTTCACACCGTCGTCGGTGAGCCGAAGACCCACGCGCCGCCGGTCGGTGCTCGAGCGAACGCGTTCGATGAGCCCCACGCGCTCGAGCCGGTCGACGTGACCGGACATCGCCGGGGGCGAAATGCCCTCCTCGGCCGCGAGCGCAGCGAGCGACAACCCGGGACGGCGCTTCACGAGCCACAGAAGCGTCGCCTGGCGCGCTGTGATCCCGAGCTGCTCCGTCTCCTTGCGAAGCTCGCGGGCGAGCCGGAGGAGGACGGGGCGGAGATGGGCCGCGACGGTCTCGGGCGCAAGCATAACGTCGCTAATCATTAACGTCGTGAACGATACCACGACGCCGCCCGCGCGGTCGCAGTAGTGTCCGCCCATGCGCGACTCGGAAGCGATGGCGTACGTCCGAACGCTCGTGTTCGCCGCGCTGCTCGGCGTGCCGGTCGCGTTCGCGGCCGTCCTGTTCCAAACCGCGATCCACGACGTGATCCACCTCGTGTGGGACGTGATCCCCGAGGAGCTCGGCTGGAGCGAGCCTGCCTGGTGGTACGTCGTCCTCGTACCCGGGCTGGCAGGGTTGCTCGTCGCCGCGGCCCTTCGGCTGCCAGGCCACGGCGGGCACTCTCCTCTGGAAGGGCTGGGAACGGATCCGATCCCTCCGATCGCGCTCGCGAGCATCCTCCCCGCGTCACTGGCGACGCTCGGACTAGGGCTCGTTCTCGGCCCCGAGGCCCCGCTGATCGCGCTCGGGCTCGGTCTCGGCGCGCTCGCGGTCGGACTGATTCGAATGGAGGGAACCGGGGCTCAGCTCCTGGTCCTCGCGGGTGCCTTCGCGGCGATAGCTGCGCTCTTCGGCGGGCCGCTGATCGCAGCGTTTCTCCTGTTCGAAGTGACCGCCGCGAGCGGGAAGATCCCCGCCCAGCAGATCGGGCGCGCGCTCCTGCCCGGCTTCGTGGCAGCCGGGACCGGAGCGGTCGTGTTCACCGGAGTCGGGGGCTGGAGCGGACTACACCAGACGAATCTGGCGCTTCCTCCGCTCCCGCCGTACGAAAGCCTCCGTCTCACCGACCTTGCCTGGTGCCTGCTCGTGGCGGTCGTCATCGCGGTTGTCGTGGTGGCTCTTCGCCACCTGGCGCACGGCATCGCGGCGCAGTCCACTCTCGGTCCTGCCGGATTGCTTGTCGTCGCCGGGCTCACGGTCGGCGCGCTGGCGGTGGTCTTTCGTGCCGGTGGCGACCGGCCCGTGGACCTCGTCCTCTTCTCGGGTCAGGTCGAGTTGCCGGCTGTCGTCGCGGAGGGATCAGCGGGCGTGCTGGTCCTCCTCGTTGTCACAAAGGGCCTCGCCTATGCGCTGTCACTAGGCGCCGGGTTCCGAGGTGGGCCGGTGTTTCCGGCGATTGCCCTCGGCGTGGCCGCCGCGATGGTCGCTGCTGAACTTCTCCCGGGACTGCACACGACGCCGGCCGTTGCGACGGGGATAGTCGCCGGGACGACTGCCGTGCTGAGGGTTCCCTTCACCGCGGTTCTGCTCGCGTCGCTCCTCATGGGCGCGTCGGCTTTCGATGTCGCTCCCATCGCGGTTCTCGCCGCCGCGATCGCCTGGATCGTCGCGACGGTCCTCCCGAATCCCGAGGACCGCATGGCGCAGAGGCTCATCGAGGCCGTGCCCGCTGCGCCCGCGTGAGCTGGAGCTACTTCGGCTCGGCTTCGAGCTTGTAGCCGACGCCGTAGCGTGTGTGGATGAAGGTATGGCGCGGTGCGCGCCGGTCCACCTTCTCGCGCAGCTTGCGGACGAAGACGTCCACGGTGCGGTCGCGGTGAGTCGCTCGGCGACCCCACACTCGCTGGAGGAGCTCGTCGCGCGTTAGCACGCGCCCTTGCTCGCGGGCGAGCGTGTAGATGAGCCGGAACTCCGTCGGTGTCAGGTCGGCGCTCGACCCGTCGACGTACGCCTGGACGTTGTCGGGGTCGAGCCTGAGCTCCTCGATCTTGATCTCGTCGCCACGCCGTGGCTCGGCTTCGCTCACGCCACGCCGCGCAGCCGCCCGGACGCGAGCTGCGAGCTCCTTCATCGAGAACGGCTTCACGAGATAGTCGTCCGCGCCGATCTCGAGGGCGTGGACGCGGTCGTGCTCCGTTCCGCGCGCCGACACGACGATGATCGGTGTCCCGATGCCCTCGTCCCGCGCCTGCTCGATCACGCGCCAGCCGTCGATCCCCGGAAGCATGAGGTCGAGGACGCAGACGTCGGGCCGCTCGTAGCGCAGGCGGGCAAGCCCGGTCTCGCCGTTCGCGACGCCGACGGCGTCGAATCCCGCCGTCTCCAGGTGTCGCGCCATGCCGCGGGCGATGACGTCGTCGTCTTCGATGATCAGGACTTTCGCCATTCGGCAACACCATAGTGTCCGCCTGAGTGGGTTCGGGGGGCGGCTCGATGGTGAATGTCAGGTAACCGGGTGGTGTACGTAGTCAGGGTCTGACCCGTGCTGCTTCCTCGCCGCCCTCGACCAGCAAGTGCCGGCCGGCGTCGTGGTCGAGCCGGGCCTGCGGTCTCCAGTCGAGGACAGCTGGCGCGCCGCGTACCAGAAGGCGGGAAGCGGCACGCTCGAGGCATTGCGCGAGGCCGACCCTGAGCTCGTCGCCGAGGACTCGGAGCGGCTCGGCGCCGCACTCCGCCGCGTCCTCGACCGCCTGCCCGACGATGGCCGCGCCCTGGTCGTGGGGCACAGCCCGACAAACGAAGCCGCCGTCTTGGGTCTCACCGGCGAGGTCGTGGCGCCGCTGTCGAAGGGAGCCGGCATTCTTGTTGTCTCCGGCGACGACGGTTATCAGGTCGAACCCCTCTAGGATCGAATGCGGCTCAGGCTCCAACTCCGACGCGGAGGGTGGGCTTATCAACTCCGGTCGACCTTCTTGCTCGGCTTTATTGCCCGAGTTCTAAGCTTTTGGGGAACTTCGCCGAGGTCGCTGCTCAGAGTCCCGTCCTCGTACCAGCGCCACGCCTGTATGTCGTCGTCGAACCACTGCCACTTTCCGACCTTGCCCAGAGTCCAGCGCAGGCCAGAGTGGACGACCCACGGATTCGAGCCGCAACTCGGGCAGATGGTCGCCGCGCGACCCATCGAAGTGCCGCATCTCGGGCATGGTCGGCTCGACGGAATGAATTGCGTGCGGAGGGTCTCAGCGACTTCGTCAGAGGAGGAGCCGGTCGCCGTGAATCTCGCTCCACCATCTACGTCTCGGCCAAGGACAGTGGCGGTCTCGGTCGTCTTCACAAGGAAGAAGAGCAGGAGGGGTAAGAGGATCACGCCGATGATGCCCAGGATCACCGCCCAGCCAGGAACGTAGCGGTGGTGAACGACGAGGGTGTCAGGTGCGGGTCGCTCTACTCGTACTCCGCGCTGCAAGCCGCGAGGTCAGATCCTGCAATACGTCATACGCCTTCGCGTCCGGGACGAAGACATCGCTGATGTGCAACTCCGCCACGTCGCGGAGACTACGACCTTGGCCGTTAGCTCGTCGACGAGGATCTAGTTCAGCCCGTTGGCCCCAAGAGTCGGCCCTTCGCGGCTTCGAACTGCTCGTCGCTCAGTGCGCCACGCGCATGGAGATCAGCTAGGCGTTCGAGTTCGCCTGCGAAGGACTCAGTCGCCTGTGCATTGGCCGCCGGTTCTCGAACGCTGTCGGCTAACACCGCGACATGACATGATGGCCAGCTGTGATGCCGCTGCTACTGGCGGCAACCCTGCTGGGCAGGGGAAGAGGGGAGGCTGTATGACACGGATTCTTGTCCTTCTCGGTTCTGTCGCGCTCATGTTGGCCGTGAGCGGATCGATCGCGGCTGCGGGCAAGCCGGATGCGGTATCCGGCGCCGCGGTCAACCCGCCGGACACCAAGGTCGCCGGTATCGATGTCGACGCGACGACGATCCCGGAGCTCCAGGAGCTCATGGGGGCCCGCCGGATGAAGTCCGTCCAGCTGACGCAGTTCTACCTGCACCGCATCCGGCAGCTCAACCCCACGCTGAACGCGGTGATCACGGTCAGCCCGACTGCCCTTGCCGACGCCCGAGCAGCCGATGCGGCGCGGCGCGACGGCGACAACCGTCCGCTGTTGGGCATCCCGATCATCGTCAAGGACAACATCAACACCACCGGCATGCCGACGACGGCCGGCAGCTGGGCACTCGCCGGGAGCACACCCGAAGACGCGTTCATCGCGGATCGGCTGAAGGACGCCGGCGCGATCATCATCGGCAAGGCCAACCTGTCCGAGTGGGCCAACTTCCGGTCGGGTCCGTCGTCGAGCGGCTGGAGCGGTATCGGCGGCCAGACGAACATGCCCTACGTCCTCGATCGCAACCCGTGCGGCTCGAGCTCCGGCTCCGGCGTCGTCGCAGCTGCGGATCTCGCGGTCGCGGCCGTCGGCACGGAGACGGACGGCTCGATCGTCTGCCCGTCAGGCGCGAACGGCGTCGTCGGGATCAAGCCGACCCTCGGATTGTGGAGCCGCGCAGGTGTCGTCCCGATCAGCGCCGACCAGGACACGGCCGGCCCGATGGCCCGCAACGTGACCGACGCGGCGGTACTCCTCGGCGCGGCGACCGGCGTCGACCCGGATGACGACGCAACCGACGCTCAGGTCGGCAACGCCTTCACCGACTACACCCGGTTCCTCGACGATGAGGCGCTCGAGCCCGCCCGAATCGGCGTCTGGCGCGCCGGCACTTACAACGACGAGGTGGTGGGCTCGGTCGTCGAGCCGATCCTCGACGACGTGATCGAGGCGCTCGAGGACGAAGGTGCGGAGGTGATCGACGCCGACATCGACCTGTCGGCGACGGCGGGCGAGTTCGACGCCCTCCTGTGCGAGTTCAAGACGGACATCGAGACGTATCTCAAGACATATGTCGACGGCACGAACCCGGTGACGGGCCAGCCGTATCCGCAGACCCTCGGCGAGCTGATCGAGTTCAACCAGGATCATCCCGAGCTCGAGGGCCCGTGGAACGACTTCGTCTTCGAGCTCGCCGAAGACACCGACGGGCGGGGTGAGGAGTGCGACGAGATCCGTGCCGGCGTCACGCCACCGGTGCAGGCGGAGATCGACGCCCTCATGGCCGACAACGATCTCGACGCGATCATCGCGCTGACGAACGGTCCCGCCTGGCCCACCAACGACGACCCAGACGAGGGCGATCTCGACGGCCGCTTCGCCGAGTTCTTCGTGGGCTCGTCGGGCGCGGCCGCCGTATCGGGCTACGCAGACATCACGGTGCCGGCGGCTTACATCGAGGGCCTCCCGGTCGGGATCACCTTCATCGGCGGCCGCTGGGACGAACCCGACCTGATCGGCCTCGCCTACGACTACGAGCAGGCGACCGAGGTCCGTGTCCCGCCGACGTTCATCCCGACGATCGGTGACGACCTCTTCCCCGGCGTCCCGAGCTCTGCGGTTCTGGCGCAGGCACAGCGGCAGCAGGCGACCGAGGGTCAGCGCAGTCTCTTCGTGCGCCTCCGCTAGAGGCGTGTCGCGGAGCCAACGAAGCCCGGCCATTCGGCCGGGCTTCGTGCTGTTGGCCGCCTGCTCCGCACGCGCCCGGCGGGTACGCCGAGTCAAAGCCCTCGCGTACAGGGGGCAACGAAACCTCTGTGGAAGTGCGGGACGAACCCTCTGAAGACGTTCGGCAGCGTGCGGGCCAGCCACAGGAACTCGATGCGCTTCGGGAATGTCATCCGTCGACGCTCGCCTCGGCGTAGCAGGAGTCGGCCCAGCGTATCGGGATGGGCAGGAACGAACGAGCGACTAGCGCACGACCATCGGCGCCGGCGACACCTTCACGAGCGCGGCGAGCGGCGAGTGTGGCCCGGTCTCGACGAGGTCTACGACGCAGAGCAGGAGCATCGGCCCATGGCCAAGCTCGAGCACGTCGCCGAGCTCGACAGGCGGAGGAGCGTGGGCGATCCCGAGGTCGTCACCGGTCCGGCTTTGGACGCGAACCGGAAGGCCGACGTTCATCGACAGAAACGTGGCACGCGCTAGGGCTCATCGGCTAGTGGCCGAAGTGGACGTGCTCACGGCGACGTGACGTTCCCTCCTCGGCGCGGCACACTCTCGGCACAAACGTCCCGAAAGCGATTCGTGGAGCTCTGGGGGCTTGAGCCGCAGCGACAGGGCGGAAACCCGCATGGCTGCTGCCGTTCGTCGCCGTCAGATCGTCGAGCGTCGCCGCCGTTGGACAAGGCTGGGGGACTAGAGGTCCCGAGTTCGAATCTCGGCGCCCCGACTGAGTTTCTAAGGTTTTGCCCGAATCTCGCGGGCCACTCTCGGGCCAAACCCTCACGGTCGCTGCACGTTCACGACTTTGGCTTGAACGCGGAACGCCGCAGCCGCTTCAGGCTCACCGGTCTACCAGGACGACCTCCCACTGGTCGGCGGTGGGAGGAAAGCCGGTGTCAAACTTCGCGTTGACCACCGCCAGTCGACTGCCAAAGCGAGCCGCCGTGGCCGGCACCTGGAACAGGTCGCTCGTGATGACCTCCTCAATCACCCCGGAGGTGAGGTCCGGGCTTAGCTGAACTCTTGTCACCTGGTTGCTGTTCTGCACCGCCCACAGCTGCCTGCCCAGAAGCACGATGCCGTCGACATTCGGCACGCTCACCCCTTCGATAGTTGCGCTGGCACCGCTGACCGGGTCGACCGTATAAAGCTCGCCGTTGGTCGAGTGCGCCACGATGAGTGTCTTGCCGTTGGGCGTGGCCTGGATGCCGTTGAGATTGAACTCCCCGCTGATCTCGGCCGCCGGGCCGGCCAGTTGCAGTGTGAGGAAAGACCCCGGAACCCCCGCCTCGTTGACCGGCACGAAGTAGAGCCTGGGCTGGAACGAATCGGTAAACCAGGCACCCTCGTTGGTGAGGGCCACATCGTTTATGACCGAGGTGCCGGCCGCGGCGAACTGGTAGGTGGCCACGGTGGCACCAGTAACGGTGTTGTAGACATAGCCCTGGCCGGTAAAGCCACCGGCCACGAACAGCAGGTCGTGGCTGATGTCGACTTTCATGCCCACAGCCATGCGGCCCGCGGGGGCGTCGATGAACAATTGAGCGGTGCCTCGTTGGACATCGCCGCGGAAGATGTCGCCCGCGAATAGATCACCGGCGTAGAAAGTGGTGCCACCGCCGTTGGCGATGCCCTCAGCCGAGGTGGCCCCCGGTAGGACGATGACCTCGGCTGGGGCCGCGGCGGCAGGCATCGCCAACAAGGCCACCATGGCAACTAGCAGAAGCGACATCAACGCCGTGAAGGCGCGACGAAAGATCCTGGTCATTTGCATCTCCCCCTCGCTTGACCCGGTGTAGAGGGCAAGTATCCCGCGGCGGAACCATCCTGGTCAACCGATCCAACCGCCGCACGGCCACCACGCGGGCACACGCGCGGTCCCAAGATCATCACCGGTCCGGCTGTGACTCGAACAGGCACGCCGATGTGCATCAACGGAATCGTGGCACGCCCCACGGCTCAGCGGCTAGTGGCCGAACTGGACACGGTCTTCAGTCCTCCATGCGTGTCACCCGCGTGTCACCGTTTGCACGGGGGCGGTGTTTCTGACACGCCCGACCCGCATAGCCAAGCCAAATCCGCTTAGCTGTGCAGCCCAGAAAGGCCCATACGGGATTCGAAGGCACTTGCTGCGATGGCCTTAAGTCACTCCTTCGGCGGTTCGAGTGCCGCAACTACGATGCAAGCTATCCACCTCGGTGTTTGACACCGCGCCGATACCAACTGGACTGACCATGGCGGCCACGATTTCGAACGAGGTTGAGCTCGCCGGCCCCGACCCAGCCGCAGACGAGTTCGATTCCGAATCGATGTGAGCCGATCAAACGCCCGCCCCGGGAACCGCAACGCCCTTAGGCATGGGGCGTCCAGCGAGGCCCAGATTGTGCCCATAGCTCGGAACCATCGAAGGCGGGTTCTGCGCCAACTTCGACTCTCTCCACGCGACCTCGACCCGATCGGGCGCGGCTACCTCGACTCGTACGTCCGGCTCGTGGCGAAGATCGATCTGATCGACCGCTACGTCGCCGAGCACGGTCTCCTCCGCGCCGACGGCGAGCCGCAGCCCGCGTTGAAGCTCTACGTCAGCCTCGCGAACAGCGCCCGGCTGGCGCTCGTCCGCCTGGAGGATCACCTCCGCAAGCAGAAGCGCGACCCCGCGACCGTCCTCGCCCAGTACCTCGCCGAGACGAACGATGCGGCGGAGGCGTGATGGCCTCGTCGCGGCCTGCGACGACGCGCGGCTCTTCGGTTTCAAGCTCTGGCCCACCCAGCGCACGTTCCTGAGCGACATCGAGGGCGGCCCCCGCCTGCACGTGTGGGCGCTTGGCCGCCGCTCGGGCAAGACGACCATGGCCGCGCTCGTCTGCCTGTGGGACGCGCTCCTGCGCCCGCAGCTCGCGGAGCGCCTGCGTCCGGGGGAGCGCCGGTACGCGGTCGCCGTCGCGACGAACCTGCGCCAGGCGAGGCTGATCGTGCGCGCTGCCCGCTCCCTCGTGGAGCGATCGCCGCTCCTCTCGGGACTGGTCACGAGCGTGACCGACGACGAGATCATCTTCGCGACCGGGGCCGCGATCGCTGCGTTCCCATGCACGAGCCGAGGCGGACGCGGCTGGCCGATCTCGACGCTCGTCCTCGATGAGGCGGCGCACTTCCTCGACACCGACGGCAACTCCGCGGCCGAGACGGTGTGGCGGGCGCTCGTCCCGAGCACGGCTCAGTTCGGGAAGGACGCGAAGGTGATCGTGTCGAGCACGCCGTGGGGCCAGGACGGTCTGTTCGCCTCCCTCTTCCAGCAGGCGTCGTCGGGCGAGCTTCGTGACGCGCTCGCTCACACGGCGACGACGGCGTCGGCGAACCCGACGATCGACCACGACTTTCTCGCGAGCGAGGAGGCACGCGATCCCGAGTCGTTCCGCTCCGAGTACGAGGCCCAGTTCGTCGGCGGCGGGGCGAGCTTCCTCGACCCCGAGCGGATCACGGACGCGGTCGCTGATCGCGGCGAGCTTGCGCCCGACCAGGCCATCGCGTGGATCGCCGGACTCGACCCCGCGTTCAGCAGCGACCCCTTCGGCCTCGCGCTCGTCGCGCGCGACCCGAGCGACCGGCGGCGGCTCGTGCTCGGGAAGGTGCATGCGTGGAAGCCGTCCCGGCGCAAGAGCGTGTCCTTTGAGGAGCGCAGGAACGTCGAGGACGCCGTGCTGGCCGAGGTCGCGAGCGTCTGCCGCGGCTTCGATGCGAGGGTCGTGACCGACCAGTTTGCGGCCCCGGCCGTGGTCGAGCGGCTACGCCGGGAGGGCCTGTCGGTGCGCACGGTGCCGATGACCGCGACGAGCAAGACCGCCGCGTTCTCCGAGCTTCGCGCCCGGCTGAACACGCAGACGCTGGAGTTGTACGAGCACCCCGATCTGCTGGCTGAGCTACGGCGGCTGCGCACCCGGTACACGGCCGGGAACGCGAGCGTCGTGAACCCGCGGGTCGGCGGCTCAGGCGGATCGCACGGCGACCTTGCCCAGGCGCTGGCGATCGCGGTATACGAGGCCCGCCACGGGAGCGGAGCGGGGAAGGCGGTGGTCGAGTGGGAGCGGCCGGTGATTCGCGAGCCGGTCGCATACACCGTGTCCGACTCGCCGCTTCGGTACGACGACGTGCTCTAGTCCCGGCAAGAAAAGCGGGCCAGCTTCGACCCACTTTTCCTTGCCGTGTGTTTGTCTCTTGGATCCGGTGCGGTGCGCCTGACTCCGGGAACGTGACCTATGGGCGTGAAGAGGCGACCCGAGAGACGGGTGCCTTCTTGATCACGAGCGGCGCACACGCGTTCGCACCACGCGCCGAGCCGAACGCTCGGACGCAGAACCGGAGCGTTCCGGGCGTGAGCGTCCTTGGCACGCGCCATGCGATTACCTGCCCAGACGCTCGGGTGCGAACCGGTGCCTTGAGAGTGGTGACGGTGCCGCGCTTGCCAAGAACCGTCACGACATAGCGGGTGTAGTCCGCATCCACTTCCGTGGCGACCCGGATCCGGGCGACACCGCCGACGTTCCCCTGGCTCTTGAAGGCCCAGACCATGGCCGAGGGGTTGGCGGCAGGCGGTGCAATCGGCTGCGGAGCAGGGGCAGGAACGGGAGCTGGGGCAGGAGCGGGAGCAGGGGTAGGTGTAGGAGTAGGAGTAGGAGTGGGTGTAGGGGCCGGAGCGGGGGTGAGTGGCGCAGGCTCAGGAGTAGGCGGCGGAGGCGGCGGCGTCGGGCGCTCGATGATCGTGAACGACTTAGGATCAAATCGCCACAACCCGCCTCCCGCGGCGAACGTGAATATCCACGAGTACGAGCCTGCGGGCGCGGGCGTCGGGAGGGTCACGCTTACACGACACCACTCGCCTGGATACGCAGAACTCTCCTCAAACGCCCCCCACCCATCTGGCCCCGTCACGTTGACGTGGCAGGTCCCCAGCTGGGTCATGTGGCGGGTTGGACTGGTGAATGTGATGACGGAGTCGTCCGTATAGAAGACGGCCCCGTCTTCTGGGGAGCCGGACGCGGAGGCGATAGCGGGGACAATGAGCGCTGCGCCGACAAGCGAAGCGGCGATTACGACGAGACGACGAAGCATTTAGACCCTTCTCTCTTGAGGAGGCGCTCAGCGTTCAAGATCCGCCGAACGAGGCTCAGTGCCTTGCGTTCTTGCGTGTCGAGCAAGCGCGCCATCGAACTCAGGATGTACTGCCTCCACACCGCCCGCTAGGACACGATTGGGTCAATTCCTCGGCGGTGTCGCTTCGGTACGACGACGTTGCTTTGAGGCCGAGGCCGAGGCCGAGGCCGGGCTGCGGCGACCCGCTCTATCGAGAACACGAGGAGGCCCGCGCGAGCGGGCCTCCTGTTGTCTCGGCTAGGTTCGCTGCTACGGCAAGCAGCCCGGCCAGTCGTCAGGTGTGTTGCCACACAGAGAGTTGGTGCCGCTGGTGGTGACGGTTCCGGAGTACAGGAAGATCCCACCTCCTGCGGCGGTGGCCGTGTTCCCGGTAACGAACGAGTCCGTCAACGAAACATCCACGCCCTCGGTGTAGATGCCCCCGCCGTTTCCCGGGTACGACGGGCCGCCAATGGCATGGTTGCCGGTGATTGCCGAGTCCGTGATCACCAGACGGCTCCCTAGGGGGTTGTAGATTCCTCCGCCCTGGATTGCTGTGTTGCCGCGGATCGTCGACCCTGTTACCTCGACGTGTTGGTAGCCATTGATCCCGCCTCCGCGACCATCGCTCGTGTTCCCCTCGATCACGGAGTTCGAGATGACGCCACCACTGTCTCCGGTCGAGACTCCACCCAGACCACTGTTCCAGGCGATGACGGATCCCGTGATCTGGAGGCCGCCGTGGGTTGCGCCGAAGCCGCCGCCGGAGTTGCCGGTCAGGCGCGAGTTGCTGATCGATACGCTGCCACGCCCGTTCCCGATCCCTAGACCGGTGTTGTCGCTGATCGTTGAGTCCTCGACGGTCAGCGTGGAACCGAAAAAGGTGTTCTGAATACCCGTGCCCTGGTTCCCGGTCACCGTCGTTCGTATTAGCGTCACGGGAGCCATGAAGTTGCTCACGCCCGTCGCGCCGCCCGTGATCGTGAGATCGACGACGGTGAGGCGAGAGGCGAAGGTGTCCAGGACAGTGCCGCTCCCACCGCCGTTAATCACGTCCTCGTGCTGATCGGAGGAGCGGCCCCGGAGCGTGAGATCCTTCGTGATCGCGAAGTTGCCGTAACACGTCCCCATCACCTTGATCGTGTCGCCCGATGCAGCCTCCGCGATCGCGGTGCCTAGGGGACTCGCAGTGTTGTTCGAGTTGTACGCGACATCCTGAGACTGGTTGATCGCTTGGCACTCGGGCTGCTTGGCGCTTGCCGGAGAGACGATCGCCGCAAATGCGACCACAACCAGCCCAGCTGGTACCAGCAGACGTTGCAGATACATCCCTCACCCCTTCCCCGTGGGCCGCGGCGCAAGAAGGCACCGCGCAACGACACTCTACGACTTTGCGCGTCCGCCCGCGACTCGTCCCTCCCCCTCGCCCGCATGCTCCGGAATCCCGCCCCGCGGCGCTCAGAAGCGATCTGACGGCCTCGCCGGGCTGGCGCGCCTGATTCCCCTCGGGCCGGGCTGCGGGCGCGAGAAGCGTTTCCATTGCGGCAACGCATGATGCTGGGGAGCCGCCGCTCGCGCACGGCGGCATCCCAAGCTCGATGACCCTAGGCCTCGACGGGTACGACTTCGACCGGCGTCGAGGCGGGCACCTTCGCCCCTCCGCGCTCGCACTGACACTGGGGTCGAACAGTCCTTCGGAAACGCGCCTGGCGCTCGGCTGCCCGGCACGGCGGAACCGGGCTGGCTCTTAGGCGCGCACGATGGCCCGTGCCTAGTCGGTCCTTGACCCCCATCGTGTTGAGCCGCTCGTCGAACCCGTCTGAGCTGAGCGGAATGCAAACCGTTTGCAAACCAACGGTACGAAACAGGGCGGATTCGCCGTCTCGCTCCGGACAGGAAATGGCTCAACCAGGCCGTTCCCGGACGCCCCGACACGGTACGAACCTTCGCAGCAAAACCTTCTGTTAGAACCGTGTGACGTGACCGACGCCGACGCGACCCGGGGCCGCACGCTCGTCGAGGAGAGCCGTGAGGCGATCGTGGTCGTCGACCACGAGGATCGCGTCCTGCTCGCGAGCCGGAGAGCGCGCCAGTCGATCGAAGGGCTGCGCGAAGGCGAGCGGCTTCCCTCGGACCTCCTGACGGGCGAGCGAGGCGTCATCCCGCTCGTCGTCCCCTATGAGGTCGGAGGCAGGCGCGAACGCCTCGTCTATCTCTCCCGCGAAGGCGATCTCGCCGCGTACGAGGAGCTCCGGTCCGGCTTCACGGCAGCGGTCTCGCACGAGCTGCGAACACCGCTCGCCCGCCTCCTCACCCTCCTCGAGACGACCGCGCTTCCAGGGGAGAACGTCCCCGAGCTCGTCGAGCTGGCCCGGACGGAGGTCGACCAGATCACCGAGCTCATCGACGAAGTGCTGTTCCTCTCGGAGCTCGAGTCGGGCGCTCGCGTCGTCGCGCTCGGCGCGACGCCCATCAAGCCGGTGCTCGAAGACGTGGTCGAAGAGCTCGAGGACCGGGCGGCGCGTGCCGGCGTCGAGCTTCGAATCGAGTGCGACGACGACGTCGAGCTCGCGATACGTCCGCGAATGCTTCGCGTCATCGCGCGAAACCTCGCCGAGAACGCGATCCGCTATGCCGGCACGGGAGCCTCGTTCACGCTCGCCGTCGAACGGGCCGGAGACACCGTCACGCTCGTGGGAACAGACGACGGCATCGGCATCGACGAGGCGGAGCTGCCGCGCCTGTTCGAGCGTTTCTACCGCGCGGATCGCGCGCGTGCGTCGCGCGGGACCGGTCTCGGTCTCGCGATCGTGAAGCACATCGTCACGCAGGCAGGGGGCCTCGTCGAAGCGCACGGCGGGCTCGGCAGAGGGCTCGAGATCCGCTGCGAGCTCCCAGCTCCCTAGCATGTTGGTCGATAGTCGAGGTTCTCGTGCTGGTGCTCGGCCTGGCGTTGGTCGTAGGCGTCTTCCCCCTACGGATCTGGGCGTGGCGAAGGCACCGCGGGATGTATCCGAAAGGTCGAGAGCGCATCGCCCGGGACCCGGACGCCGCTCAGGCGACGCGCCGATTCGAGACGATGTGGACCTTCTTCTCCGGTCGAGGGGGTCCCGGCCCCTGACTACTCGGCCGGCTCGACCGGCTCGGCTTCGGACTCTTGCGGGTCGAGCGTCGCGAGAAGCTCCTGGACGCGGCGGTCGATGTCGTCGCGGACACGCCGTACCTCCTCGACCGGCGCACCGGTCGGATCCCCGACGCGCCAGTCCAAGTGGAGCGTGCCCTTCGGGACGTCGACGGAGCCCACGCTTCGGCCCATGGTCACGACGACGTCGGCCGCGCCGAGAACCTCCAGGGACAGCGGCTTCGCGTACGCCTCGGTGAGATCGACTGCGAGCTCCGCCATTGCCGCGACGACGGCCGGATCAACCTCGACACCCGCCCGACTGCCCGCAGAATGAGCGACGACTCGACCCTCCGAGCGGAGGGTCACGAGCGCGGAAGCCATCTGGCCACGACCCGAGTCGCCGAGCCCGACGAACAAGACGTCTGGATGAGCCGCTTCCGGGCCGTGCGCGCGGGCCATCGCCTTCAGCCGCTCGCGGGTAAACCTGTGCGCGAGCGTGGGCAGGAAGTCGTCGACTTCGGCGCGGTCGACCAGCAGCGCGACGGACTCGTCCATCACCTTCTCGATCGTGGCCGGGGAGTGAACGTCACCGAACTCGTCGGCGAGAGCGTCGATCGCCCGAACGACGTGCTGGCGTGCGACCGGGTTGAGCTCGTCGACCGCAGTCATCGCGTTTCGTGCTCTACGGCCCTCGGCCGCCTGAGAGCCATGTGAACATCGTCTCGAACCGGCGTGCCTTGCCAGGCTCGGGAGTCCAGCCCGTTCGATCCCAGCCCTTCGGGAACATGCGGTTGTGGCTGCGTAGCGCGAAGCTCGCGGAGCCGAGTACGACGATCAAGGCGATCGCTAAGAAGCCGATGCCTGTGATGCTCACCGTGGATGCCGCGGTGACCATGGCTCCATCCTAGAGTTGTCATTGATGCCGGCTTTCCCCCGGGCCAGGCAGTTCACCGAATCTCCACCACATCTTCACCACCGTGAGTCCCGAGGCACACTGGCGGGCTAGGAGACTGGCGGCATGACTACACGCGCGTTCCTTGCCCTGCTCGCATTCATCGCAGTGCTCGGTCTCGCTGCGGGCTGTGGCGGAGACGACGAGGATGGTGGTAACGGAGGCGCAAGCGGCACGATCACGATCGACGGATCGAGCACCGTCGGGCCGTTCGCGACCCGAGCCGCGGAGGACTTCCGCGGCGAGAACTCCGACGTCCAGGTGACCGTCGGGATCTCCGGCACTGGTGGAGGCTTCGAGCGCTTCTGCGCGGGCGAGACCGACATCTCCGACGCATCGCGGCCGATCGACGACGAGGAAGCCGCGATGTGCGAGGAAAACGGCGTCGAGTACACCGAGCTTCGGGTTGCGACGGACGCGCTCACGAACATCGTGAACAGCGCGAACGACTGGGCGACCTGTCTGACCGTGGACCAGCTGAAGGCGATCTGGGGCCCGGACTCGAACGTGTCGAACTGGAACCAGGTCGACCCGTCCTTCCCGGACGAGCCGTTGAAGCTCTACGGGCCGGGCACCGATTCGGGCACGTTCGACTACTTCACCGACGTGATCAACGGCGAGGAAGGCGCGAGCCGGACGGACTTCTCGGCGAGCGAGGACGACAACGTCATCGTCCAAGGTGTGTCGGGCGATACGGGTGGCCTGGGCTACCTGGGCTTCTCCTACTACGAGGAGAACCAGGACACCCTGAAGGCCCTCGAGGTCGACGGCGGACAGGGCTGCGTCGCTCCGACCGTCGAGACCGCACGGGACGACACCTACACGCCGCTGTCCCGCCCGCTGTTCATGTACGTGAAGACGAGCGCTTTGAGCGAGAACGCGGCGCTTCCGGAGTTCCTGACCTTCACCCTTGAGAACCAGCAGACGATCGCCGAGGAGTCGCAAGTTGTTCCGCTGAGCCAGGAGCAGATCGACGAGCAACTGCAAACGCTCGAGGACGCGACGGCGTAGTGGCGACTGCCGACCTCACGGACGCCAGTCCGGCTACGACCGCGCTTCCCCGCAAGAAGATCCGCTGGGGCGAGCAGCTCGTCCACCTGCTCCTGTTCATCGCCGCGGCGATCTCGGTCCTGACGACGATTGGCATCGTCGTCTCGCTCATCCTCCCGGCCTTCGAGTTCTTCGGAGAGGTGAGCCCGTGGGCGTTCCTGACCGGGACGACCTGGACCCCGCTCTTCCTGGATGGGGAGTTCGGGGTGCTCCCGCTCGTTGCTGGCACCTTCTTGATCTCGTTCTGGTCCGCGGTCGTCGCGTTTCCGCTCGGGGTCGGGGTCGCCATCTACCTGAGCGAGTACGCCAAACCGCGCGCCACCGCTTTCCTCAAGCCGATCCTCGAGATCCTCGCGGCCGTTCCGACGGTCGTGCTCGGCTACTTCGCCCTGACGTTCGTCACTCCGTTCCTGCGAGACCAGGTCGGGCTGCAGGTCGAGGTCTTCAACGCTCTCTCGGCGAGCCTCGTGCTCGGGATCATGCTCATCCCCACGATCGCGACGCTCTCCGAGGATGCGATGGCCGCGGTGCCGCGCGAGCTCCGCGACGGCGGCTATGCGCTCGGCGCCGACAAGCTCCAGGTCTCGACTCGGATCGTCGTGCCGGCGGCCATCTCGGGAATCATCGCAGCGTTCGTCCTCGGTTTCTCCCGCGCGGTCGGCGAGACGATGATCGTCCTCATCGCGGCGGGCCAGCTCGCTCAGATCACGTTCGATCCCAGGGAGTCGATCGAGACGATCACTGCGTTCATCGGCGCAACCGGGAACGGGGACGTCCCCACCGGCTCGATCGAGTACAAGACGATCTTCGCAGTCGGGTTTCTGCTGTTCGTGATGACGCTGATCATGAACCTCATCTCCATCCGGCTCGTGCGCAAGTACCGCGAGGTCTACGAATGAGCAGCGCCGAAGCTGCCATCCCGGTGGGCCGCGAGCGCCGAGTGTGGCGAAACCGGCTGTTCCGCCTGGCCATGTACTTCTGCATGTTCGTCGCGTTCGGCACGCTCACGGTGCTCATCGTCGACACGCTGATCACCGGCTGGCCTGCGCTCGGCTCACAGCTTCTGACGGGTCTCCCGTCGACGGTGGCCGACGAGGCGGGCGCACGGCCCGCGATCCTGGCGACGCTCTATCTCGGCGCGCTCGTCCTGCTCTTCTCGGTTCCGATCGGCGTACTCACCGCCATCTATCTCGAGGAGTATGCGAACCGCGAACGCTGGTGGAACCGCGCGATCGAGGTCAACATCCAGAACCTCGCTGCGGTTCCGGCGATCGTCTACGGGATCCTGGGGCTCGCGTTCATCGTGCGCGGAATCGGCGTCGGCCGGGTCGTGCTCGCTGGTGGATTGATCCTCACCCTCGTCGTCTTGCCCACTGTCGTCGTCGCGTCACGCGAGGCCATTCGTGCGGTTCCCGACTCGATCCGGCAGGGTGCGTTCGCCCTCGGCGCGACCAAGTGGCAGGTCGTGTGGCGCCAGGTCCTGCCGGCGTCGATCCCGGGAATCGCCACCGGCTCGATCCTTGCGCTCTCGCGTGCAGTGGGGGAGACCGCGCCGCTCATCATGGTCGGTGCGATCACATACGTCGCCTTCAACCCCTCGCTCACGGGTGCGTATACGGCGCTCCCAGTGCAGATCTACAACTGGACACGACAGCCGGACGTGGACTTCCAGACGCTCGCCGCGGCCGGCGCAATCGTCCTGCTCCTCATCGTCCTCAGCATGAACGCCGTGGCAATCTTCCTTCGGAATCGCTATCGCAAGCAGTGGTGAGGTAAATGACTCAAATGGAAACCCCGCGCATAGACAGCGGTCGGATCGCCGAGGTGTCACAGGCGCTCGAGCGGTCGGAGGTCGAGAGCCGGGAGAAGGTCTTCTCCGTTTCCGATCTCAGCGTGGCGTACAGCGGAAACGTTGCGCTCCTGGGCGTCAACCTGGACGTCCACAAGAACACAGTGGTCGCGTTCATCGGTCCGTCCGGATGTGGAAAGAGCACCTTCATCCGCTGCTTCAACCGCATGAACGATCTCATCCCGGGCGCGAAAGTGGGAGGCAGGGTCCTCTACCACGGCCAGGACCTGTATGGGCGTGACGTCGACGCGGTAGAGATCCGTCGCCGGATCGGCATGGTGTTCCAGAAGCCGAACCCCTTCCCGAAGTCGATCTACGAGAACATCGCTTTCGGTCCGAAGGTTCTCGGGCTGAAGGGCTCGATGGACGACCGCGTCGAGCAGGCGCTCAGGCGCGCCGCCCTCTGGGACGAGGTGAAGGACCGGCTGAAGGACGGCGCCCTTGGGCTGTCAGGCGGGCAGCAGCAACGCCTGTGCATCGCCCGGGCACTCGCAGTCGAGCCGGACGTGATCCTCATGGACGAGCCCGCTTCGGCCCTCGATCCGATCTCAACGACGCGGATCGAGGACCTCATGCACGAGCTGAAGCGCGAGTACACGATCATCATCGTCACCCACAACATGCAGCAGGCCGCACGGGTGGCTGACATGACCGCGTTCTTCAGCGTCATCGTGGACGACGAGGGCAGAGCTCGCCGCGGCGTCCTCGTCGAGTACGACGCGACGACGAAGATCTTCACGGCGCCGTCCGACAAGCGCACGGAGGACTACGTGACGGGGCGATTCGGATGAGAGTCGAGTTCCAGCAGGAGCTGGACGCCCTCGAGGCGGGCTTCCAGGAGACCGGTGCAGTCGCCGTCCGCTCGATCAGGGGAGCGGTGGACGCCTTGCGGACCCAGGACGTCGAGCTCTGCGACGAGGTCGTCGCATTCGACGACGAGATCGACGACCGGTATCACGCGCTCGAGAAGCAGATCGAGCTCGTCCTGGCGCGGCAAACGCCGGTCGCGACCGACCTGAGGCTCGTTCTCGCGCTCTTGCACTCCGGCTTGCATGTCGAGCGCATCGGCGACCAGTGCGTGACGATCGCGAAGCTGACGAAGCTCTCGGCCCATCTCGGGACGCAGCAGGCCGTCATCGAAGGCCTCGGCGACATGGGCGAGCGCTGTGAGCACATGGTCAAGGTTGCGCTCGACGCCTTTGCCTCGCGTGACGTCGAACAGGCGCGCGGGCTGCATGCCCTGGATGAGCTCGTCGACCGCGCCAACCGACAGGTCTTCGGCGAGGTCCTCAGCTTCGTTCATGACGCCGAGGCGCTCGAGTGGGGCATGCGCCAGATCACCGTTGCCAGGTGCTTCGAGCGGATCGGCGACAACGCCGTCGACATCGGCGAGCAGACAGCGTTTCTCGTGACGGGCGAGTTTGCGGAGTTCACGGACGCATCTCACCCGGCTCCGCCGCTGTCCTAGCGCCGTTCACCACTTCGCTACCCGACGTTCACTCCTCGTAGCCCCACCAGCCGAGCACCGGTCGCGAGCATCGCGCTGGCAGGGCCAAATTCGAGAAGAGGAGATGGGAACACGATGAGATTTCGATTTGGGCGCCGCGGCGCCGCGATGGTCGCCGGGGTCGTGGTGTCGACGGTGGTCGTGTCGACCGCGATCGCCGGCTCGAGCGCGGGCCCGACGTACAACCTGAAGAAGCTCAAGGGCTCGATCACGGCGGACGGGTCGTCGACAGTTGGCCCGTACACGACTGCCGCCGCGGAGCTCTTTCGGCGTGCCGGCGCATCGGGTGTCAACGTGACCGTCGGCATCTCGGGAACGGGCGGAGGATTCCAGCGGTTCTGCAAGGGCGAGACCGATCTCTCCGATGCGTCGCGTCCAATGAGAATCTCCGAGGCGGCCGCGTGCAAGACCAACAACGTCGGCTCCTGGCGTGCGTTCACGGTCGCGAACGACGCTCTGAGCGTCGTGACCAACCAGCAGAACACGTGGGCCCGCTGCCTCACGGTGGCCGAGCTCAAGAAGATCTGGGAGCCGGGCTCCAAGGTGAACAACTGGAAGGACGTTCGCTCCGGATTCCCGGACGTG
Source organism: uncultured Gaiellaceae bacterium (assembly GCA_963723695.1). Lineage (GTDB taxonomy): Bacteria > Actinomycetota > Thermoleophilia > Gaiellales > Gaiellaceae > GMQP-bins7. The sequence continues at coordinate 202,724 of CAVRRU010000010.1, forward strand.
CCGCTCAAGCTGTTCGGTCCCGGCACCGACTCGGGAACGTTCGAGTACTTCACCGAGGCGATCAACGGCAGGGCTCGTGCGAGCCGCACGGACTATCAGGCATCCGAGGACGACAACGTGCTCGTCCAGGGCGTCTCCGGGGAGCGCGGTGGCATGGCGTACTTCGGGTACTCGTACTACGTCGAGAATCAGAACCGTCTGAACGCCGTCCAAGTCACGAATCCGAAGACGAACAACTGCGTTGGGCCATCGAAGACGACCGTCCACAACAACAGCTACAAGCCTCTGTCGCGGCCGCTCTTCATCTATGCGAAGGGCTCGTCGTTCAAGCGGCGGGAGGTTCAGGCGTTCATCGACTACATCTTCGACAACGAGGTCGCGATCGCGAACCGGTCCGACTTCATCTCCCTGACGCCGGTGCAGCTCAAGCGCGCGCGGACGAACTTCATCCTCGCCGTGAAGGCTGGCAGCAAGCCCTAGACTCTCCTCCCACTCACCTGTCCGACGAGAAGCGGCCTGCGGGCCGCTTCTCGTCTTCTCGGGTCGAGTCAGCCTGACGGCGCGCCCTCGTGAAGCAGCTCGTCGACCAACCGCTGAACCTTGTCGTCGAGCTCATCCCTGATCCGGCGAATGGTGTCGAGGCTCTGACCCGCGGGATCGTCGAGCACCCAGTCCTCGTACCTCTTGCCGGGGTAGATCGGGCAGGCGTCGCCGCAGCCCATCGTGATCACGACGTCCGCAGCGCGCACGACCTCGTCAGTGAGCGGCTTGGGAAACGCCTCCTCGAGGTCGACGCCGAGCTCGGTCATTGCCTCGATCACGGCTGGATTGATCTCGTCGCCGGGGTCGCTGCCGGCCGACCTGACGTGGATTCGCCCCTCGGAGCGGAGCGCGACGAGCCCGGCTGCCATCTGGCTGCGGCCGGCGTTATGCACGCACACGAACAGCACTTCGGGCAGCACCTCGGTCATGAGTCGCTCCTCATGTCAACGGGCGGTCTATCCGGCATCCTGTCGCAGTGAATCGATCACCGTCAATATACGCGTGCTCTTTGCTGAGTGTCAGCAGCAGCGGGCATTCGAGGACGCCTGGATGAGTGGCCGTTCCCTCCGCGGTTCGCGCGTCTTGATCGCCTTGACGATCGCCGCGTGCATCCCGTCGGCGACCTGATGGGTGAACTCGACCGAGATCTCGTCGAACCCGGCGGCCTCGAGCCCGGCTTCGTACTCGCCCTTCGACAGCGCGCCGGCGATACAGCCGACGTAGCTCCCGCGGTCAGCCCGCTCGGCCGTCGAAAGCCGGTCCTCGGCAACCACATCGCTGATGCCGATCCGTCCGCCGGGCTTGAGCACGCGCGCTATCTCCGTCAGGACAGCCGGCTTGTCTACTGAGAGGTTGATCACACAGTTGGAGATCACGACGTCCACCGAATCGGAGGGCAGCGGGATCTGCTCGATGACACCCTTGAGGAAGTGGGTGTTCGCGACTCCGGCGTCGGCGGCGTTCTGGCGCGCGAGCGCGAGCATCTCGTCGGTCATGTCGAGCCCGTAGGCGACGCCGGTCGGCCCCACGCGCTTCGCCGACAGGATGACGTCGATCCCGCCCCCGGAGCCGAGGTCGAGCACGGTCTGGCCTTCGCGCAGCTCGGCGACGGCCGTGGGATTGCCGCAGCCGAGCGAGGCCAGCGCCGCCCAATCCGGAAGGTCCTCGAGTTGCTCCGCCCCGTAGAGCGCCTCGCCGAAGTTCCCGACCTCGCCGGAGCAGCACCCACCTGTGCTGCATCCCATGCCACTCACGCCTTCGGTCACCGCAACGGCGGACTCCGCATACCGGCGTCGCACCTCTTCGCGCAGTTCGTTGGCAGTTGTCGTCATCGCTGGAACGCTCCTTTCAGCGTCGAACCGGCCGTGGGGTCGGTCGTTGGGCCGCCCGTCGGGCACGGCGGCTGGTCGCCCCTGGACGTGGGGGAGGAAGGCTGTCGGCCCTGGCTTCACCCATGACGAGCTCGGCTGCCGAGGGAAAACACGAGATGCAGCTCTGGTTGATCCGGAACAGGCTGGTCGTCCCCTGATGCTCGACGAGGACGAAGCACGTCTCGGCCAACCGACGGAGATGCTCCGAGACCGTGGATTGGCCGACGTCGACGACAGCCACGATCTCGCCCACTGACAGCGGGCGACGCTCACGCGCGAGCAGGTTGAGGATCTGGATCCGAGTCGGATCCGCGAGAGCCCGAAACCAGCTGGCATAGAGCTCGGCCTTTTCGCGCTCGAGAGTATTCATCGTTCATCGACGATATACGATATAACTCGATTGCGCAAGCCGGTTCATGGCCAGACATCGACGATAGTCGATACGATCGCGCGCACATGCGTGACCTCGACCTCATCGAGTGCTGCACGCCGCTCGCGGGCTCGACGCTGTCCGCGGACGAGGCGATCGAGCTCGAACGGCTCTTCAAGGCGCTCGCCGACCGGAGTCGGCTGCAGATCCTCAACTGCCTGCTCCAGGCAGGCGGTCAGCCGGTGTGCGTCTGCGAGTTCCAGCCATTGCTCGGCATCCGGCAACCGACTGTCAGCCACCACCTGAAGCAGCTCGTCGAGGCGGGTCTCCTCGAGCGCGAGAAACGGGGGACATTCGCGTACTACAGCTTGAAACCGGGCGCCCTCGAACGCATGGGCGCGCTTCTCGTAGAGCCGAGCGTCGCGATTCCTGCGTGAACAGGTGACGGGCGCGCGAGCGCAGCTCCTTGCCGCGGAGGCGGCCGGCACGTTTGCGCTCGTCTTCTTCGGCTGCGGGGCGATCATGGTCGACGCGGACGGCGGCGACCTGGGTCAGGTGGGGGTCTCACTGGCCTTCGGGCTCGTCGTCGTGGCGATGGTGTTCGCCCTCGGCCACGTCTCGGGCGCGCACATCAACCCGGCGGTGACGTTCGGCCTCGCGATCCGCCGGCGGTTTCCGTGGCGCGCTGTTCCGGGGTACTGGTTCGCGCAGGTAGCCGGCGCGATCCTCGCGGCGCTCGCGCTGCGGGCGTCGCTCGGCGACTTAGCCGATCTCGGAGCGACGTCGCCGGCGGGCTCCGACGCGCAGTCCTTCGCCTGGGAGGTCGCGATGACAGCGGTCCTGCTCTTCGTGATTCTCGCGGTCGCGACAGACGCTCGCGCGGCGGCGGGCGCCGCCGCGCTCGCCATCGGCGGGACGATCGCCCTCGCGTCTCTCGTCGGCGGGCCGATCTCGGGAGCCTCTCTGAACCCCGCGCGATCGGTAGGGCCGGCAGTCGTTTCCGGTTCGCTCGGATCGCTGTGGATCTACCTCGTCGCGCCGATTTTAGGGGGCGCTCTCGGGGCGATCTCGTACGAATGGGTGAGACGTTCTTCACCCCCTTGACCAGCGTGTGTCGATTGCCGAGAATCCCCGCAATCGGGCCGGGAGAGGCTCGAATTTCGAGAGGGACACGATGCTGTTACTCAGACACGCGAGTGCGGGGCAGCGGTTGACGTCGCCGGGGATCGACAGGTTCCGTCGCCTCGACGACGTCGGGCGGGTCACTGCGCGTCAGCTCGTTTGGGCACTCGCCGACCGGGAGCTCACCCAGGTCGTCTCGAGCCCACTCGTGCGCTGCCTCGAATCGGTCATCCCGCTCGCCCAGAGTCGCGGGCTCGTGGTCGAGGAGCACTGGGAGCTCGCTCCCGACGCCCCCGTCGAGGACCTGCTCGCGCTGCTCGTCGATCTCCCCGATACGACCCTCGCGTCCACGCACCGTGAAGCCTTCGAGAAGCTCCTCGGCTGGGACGTGACCATCGAGAAGGGCGGCGCCTGGGTGCTCGAGCGGAGCGGCTCCGAGCTCATGCCGGCGCTCTACCTCGCGCCGCCGGCGTCCGTCGGCGTCGGCCAGCGCCAGGCCGTCTAGGGCACGCGGCCGGAGCTACGCCGCGACGGATGCCGCGTGCGCCAGCGCGAGAGCAGCGCCCTCGCGGAGCCCGCCGCTCGTTACTTCGAGCTTGGCGTCGAGCCGGCGCGCGATCTCCGAGAGGACGAGCGTTCCGCCGAGCAACGTCTCGACGCGGCCGGGCGAGATGTCGAGCCCGGCGGTCACGGCGGCCGGGCCGTCGCCGACGAGCCGCTCGGCGAGGGCATCGAGCTTGCCGGCGCCGTAGCGCGGGCCGATGACCCGTCCGACGGCTCGCGCCGTGCCGCCGACGGCGAGTGCCAGGTCCGACCGCGGCGGCGAGATGCCGTCGAGCAGCTCGCGAACGCGGACGCGGGCGTGTGCGACGTCGTGCATGCTGGGCTTCGAGCCGGGAAGGAGCGCGCGCGTCACGCGAAGCGCGCCGACGTCTCGCGAGCAGACCCAGGTCGGCACTTCGGCGGGGCTCCCGACGGCGACCTCGCACGATCCGCCGCCGAGGTCGACGACGGCAACGCTCTTGGGTGGGTCGCTCAGGAACGACGCGGCTCCGGCCCACGCCAGGCGTCCTTCGTCCTCGGCCGTCAGGACGACGACCGGAGCATGGGTGGCGTCCTCGAGGACGTCGACGATCTCATCGACATTCGAAGATTGCCGTCCGGGCGCCGTCACGATCGTCTCGATCCGCTCGACTCGCGCCCTCCGCGCCCGCTGCGCGTAGCCTTCGGCGACCTCCTCGAGCTCGCTCAGCTTGCGCGCCCCGATTCGCCCGAGGGTGTACGCGTCGTCACCGAGCCGGAGGTAGACGCGGTCACGCTCGAGCTCGCGCACCTCGCCGCGCTTCACTGACGCGATGAGGACGCGAACCGAGTTCGAGCCGACGTCGATCACGGCCACTCGCACGGGCGGGATTGTCGTGGTCGGGTCGGCCGTGCTAGCTGGCAGGCCGCTCGCGGGCACCGCGGCGCGCGCGCTTGAGTGCACGACGCATCATCCTCGCGTGATGCGGGTGCGTTCTCGCCGGCTTCGCAGGCACGACTCGCATCCACTCGCCGTCCGAGGCGAGCCCCCATGCGTTCGTGTCGTCCTCGAGCGCGCTGTCGAGGATCGCGTGGATCTCCTGGCGGACGCGCGCGTTCTCGACAGGCACGAGGACCTCGATGCGGTGGTCGAGGTTCCGCTGCATGAGGTCGGGACTGCCGAGGTAGGTCGACACGCGCTCGTCGGCTTCGAACGAGTAGACCCGGCTGTGCTCGAGGAAGCGGCCGACGATCGAGCGCACGTGGATGTTCTCCGAGAGGCCCTCCACGCCGGGGCGTAGCGCGCATGTCGAGCGCGCGATGATGTCGACGGTCGCGCCCGCGCGGGAGGCGGCATAGAGCTCCTCCACGATCTTCGGGTCGACGAGATGGTTCAGCTTGAGTCGGATGCGGGCGTGTTTGCCCTCTGAGGCGGCCACGGCGACTCTACGGATCTCGTCCACGAGGCCGCTGCGGAGCGTGAACGGGGCGACGAGCAGCTTGCGGAACTTCTGTGGCCGCCCGAAGCCCGTGATGTAGTTGAAGAGGTCCGCAACGTCGGCGGTGATGTCCTCGTCGGCAGTGAAGATCCCGAGGTCCTCGTAGAGTCGTGCGGTCGCCGCGTGGTAGTTGCCCGTGCCGATGTGGGCATATCGGCGGAGCGTGTCGCCCTCACGGCGGACGATGAGCGTCATCTTCGCGTGAATCTTGAGGTCGGGGAACCCGTAGGCGACGTGGACGCCAGCTTGCTCGAGCGCCCGCGACCACTCGATGTTCCGCAGCTCGTCGAAGCGGGCCTTGAGCTCGACGAGACAGACGGACTGCTTGCCCTCCTCGGCGCACTGGATGAGCGAGCCCACGAGTACGCTGTCGTCGCTCGTGCGGTACACGGCCGTCTTCATGGCGATCACCTTCGGATCGCGAACGGCGGCCTGCGCGAACACCTCGAAGCTCCCGCGGTACGAGCCGTACGGCTGGTGCACGAGTACATCGCCGCGCCGGATCTCGTCGAATATCCGCGGAAAGTCGCTCTGGGCCGCGGCGAGCCTGGGTGGGACGACCGGGATCCAGGGCTCGTACTTCAGGTCGGGCCGGTCGATCGCCGCGAGCTCCTGGAGCTCGGAGAGGTCGAGAGGGCTCTCCACGCGATAGATCTGCGTCTCGTCCGCCCCGAGCCCGCTCTGGAGCCGCGCGACCATCTCCGACGAGGCGGACGAGCTCACCTCGATCCGGACGACGTCGCCGAAGCGCCGTCGCCGAAGCTGGCTCTCGACGGCCTCGAGGAGGTCGTCGGCATCGTCGGACACCTCGAAGTCGGCGTCGCGCGTCACGCGAAAGACGGCGCGCTCGACGATCGTGACACCTGGGAACAGTGCGGGCAGGAAGTGGGCGATGATCTGCTCGAGTGGCACGTACAGCCCGCGGCCGCCCAGCTCGAAGAAGCGCGGGAGACCCTCGGGGATCTTCACGCGTGCGAAGCGCTCCTCACCCGCCTCGGGATCCTCGGCGAAGATCGCAAGAGAGAGCGAGAGGCCCGAGATGTAGGGGAACGGCTGACCCGGGCCGACCGCGAGCGGGGTGAGCACCGGGAAGATCTCCCGCTGGAAGCGTTGCTCGAGCTGCGAGAGCTCCTTCACGTCAAGATCCTCCATGCCTCCGACCGTGATCCCTTCTGCGGCCAGCGCCGGTCGGAGCTCACGTTTCCAGAGACGCGACTGCAGCGCGGTCAGCTCGAGGACTCGCTCACGGATCCGCGCGAGGGCCTGCTGCGGCGTCATGCCGTCGGCCGAGCGCATCGCGATCCCCGACTCCGCCTGTCCGAGGAGGCCGGCGACGCGGACCTGGAAGAACTCGTCGAGGTTGGACGAGAAGATCGCGCAGAACTTCACGCGCTCGAGGAGGGGCAGCGCCTTGTCCGCCGCCAGCTCGAGAACGCGTCCGTGGAACTCGAGGTGGGACAGCTCGCGGTTGAGTAGATTCTCGACCGGCTGCGTGCGGACTTGCGTTGCCATCGCACCATTCTCTATCGGCAGCGCGCTCCGTGGGGTGAGTATCCGGTGAAGCGTCGAGCGGGGCCGGCCTCGGCGGGCCCCGCTCGACTCCCTTGTCAGGTGGAGAAAGGGTCAGACGATCGGGACGCCCAGCCGGTCGTACGCAGCGGCTTCGAGCGGCGTGAGCCCGTGGCGTAGCGCCGCCTCGGCGAGCTCGCCGGAGATCACGGCCCGTAGCCCCGCGGGCGGCTCGGCGTGCGCGATCTCGGCGGGGCCCCCCGACGGCAAACGTCGTGCCTGGATTGACGTTGACGAAGAACGTCTTCCCGTCCGGCGCAAACGTTGGTCCTGGGAACTCGTTCATGTCCGGGTGCGCGTTTCGCGCAGTCTGGTGAACGCGCGGCGCCGTGCGTGCGAACTCGACTACGCCAGGGCGTCGACCACGAGCGCCTGGAAGTGCGCGATGAGCTTCTCCGACTCCGGAAGCAGCCTTCCCTCCTCGATCAGCCCCACGCGAACGCCCGCCTGCACCCGCTCGACCAGCGCCTTGTCTTCGGCGCCGACCTGCGCGTCGAGCGCGAGCGACTCCTCGATCCAGGCGTCGTCCGCGTCTTCGGCGACGAAGTAGTCGATGAAGCGGTAGGTCCGCTCCGCGTCCTGCGGGACGATCGGGCCGATCGAGAGATTCGCCCGCCCGGGCATGACGTTGACCACGGTGCCGGGGAAGAGCAGGTGGAACTGCCCGCGCTCGATCTCTCCGGTCGGGTCGAACGTGCCGCGCGGCTCGGGTCGCGGCGGGCTGTGCTGCGACATGCGGCCGGCGCTCGTCTCGAGGAGGTACGTGTCCGGGGAGACGTCCATGACTGCCGAGAATCCCGGATGTGCGGTCGGGCAGTGGTAGCACTCGAGGAAGTTCTCGGCGGAGATCTTCCAGTTGCAGGCGAGCTCGGATTCCGAGCGCTGCAGGAAGCGCAGAGCGTCGAGGTCTATGCCCGCGCCGGCGACCAACTCCGGGAGGCCGTCGAGGAAGTCCGCGAGCGGCGCCGCCTCGCGATCCGGGTTGACAAAAACGAGCGGCCCCCAGGTCTCGAGCTGGAGCTGCACGAGGCCGAGCTCGTCCGTCTCGATCCCACCCTCCTTGGCGACGCGCGGAGCGGCGACCAGCCGGCCGTCGAGCCCGTAGGTCCACGCGTGGTACGGGCACTGCAAGGTTTCACGCTTGCCCGAGCCCGTGCAGACGATCGATCCGCGATGACGGCACACGTTCAGGAATGCGCGCAACGTGTCGTCCCGATCGCGGACGAGGACGACTGGCACGTCGCCGACGGCCGCGGCAGCGAAGGATCCAGGCTCCGGCACATCGCCCAGGTGGCCAACGTATTGCCACGAGCGGCGGAAGATCCGCTCGCGCTCGAGCCGGAGCACCGCCGGATCCGTGTACCAGCTCCACGGCAGGCTCCTGACGTCGACCGTGCTCACGGCCACGGAGGCTAGCGAGGTGGCCGAGGAGGCGTGGCAAAACACACGCTGTGCCGCCGGGGGAGCGCTGGATCGCCGCGATGCTGCGTCTTCGGTCGCGTCCATATCCACGGATAGGACGCTCCCTGCGTCCTTGCCTCGCCACGACCAGCGGCACCCCGGCGACGAGGCCCGTTCCGCCAGGCCCTCCTAGGCGGCGACGCGTGAGAGCTCGTCGTCGAAGCGGACGATGTAGACCGGGCGCGGTGAACGCAGGTAGTCGATCACCGCGCCTTCGTCGTGGAAGCTCGGCAGGAGCGTCTTCCAGCCCGTGAGATGCTCCGGCACGTGGAAGTCGCCGGACGCAACCGCGGGGAGCCCTGCATCCGCGACCCAACCGAAGAGCTGCGTTCGGTTGAAGAGCTCGAACCGGTGGGCGAGCCCGCGCAGCCCGGCGTCGCGTGAGAAGCGCTTCGTGAGGCGTCCCCTCACGAGCGCGGGCTCATCCGCGTTCGGGTGCGCCGCGATGATCGCGGCGCCGGCCTCTGCGGCCGTTCTCATGGCCTCGGCGATCCCGTCGTCACCGAGACGAACTCTCGGAGCCCGACCGCGACCGCGTGGGCCGCCATGACGGGCTCGTCGTCGTTGAAGGTCAGCTCGAGACCAGGGATCACGAGCATCCCGTACGTCTTCCAGGCACGTGCCGCCTCGCGCTCGACCTCGACGCGGTAGCGCGAAAACGACTCCTCGTCGATCGAGCTGAAGAGCAGGCCCTCCTGCTCGCGCCACGGATCGTCGGAGCGCACGACGTGATCGGTGATGCAGAGCACGTCGAAACCGCTGCGCCCGTGGAGGTCGACGAGCTCAGGCACGGTCAGCGCTCCGTCGCTCCAGCGGGTGTGGGCGTGCAGCTCGCAGAGAAGCGGTCCGAGACTTCTGCGCATCGCCTTCAGAGTGAACGCGGTTGCGAGCCACGTGGGGATAGAAGTGGTGCATTTGCAGGAAAGATTGTGTGTGTGCTGCGCACGGGTAGGATCGCGCGGGGATGAGCGGACGGAACGAGGACGCCCGCACGATCGTCGAGGAGGCGGAAGCCCGGCTCGCGCCGCTCTCCCTCGCGCGGAACCTGGCGTGGTGGGAATCGCAGACCTCGGCGACCGAGGCCAATGCCGAGCGGCGTACGCGCGCCCAGATCGCGTGGTCCGAGGCGCTCTCCGACCGTGAAGTCTTCCAGGCCGTCGAGCGAGCACGTCAGGCGGGTTCGAACGGCGACGTCCGACGCCGACTCGACCTCCTACAGCACCTCATGCTCAGACACCAGGTGCCGGACGACCTGCGCGCGCGGATCGTCGAGCTCGAGTCGTCGGTCGACATGCGCTTCTCGCGACATCGCGGTGTCGTGCGAGGCGCCGAGGTGGGGGACACCGAGATCAAGCGCATCCTCCGTCAGAGCGACGACGAAGCAGAGCGCCGGGAAGCCTGGGAGGCGTCGAAGACCGTCGGCAGCGAGGTCGCCGAGGACGTTCGCGAGCTCGCGCGGCTCCGCAACGAGGCGGCACGCGGGCTCGGCCATCGCGACTGGTTCGCGCTGTCACTCGTGACGGACGAGGTCGACGAGACGAAGCTCCTCGACACTCTCGGCGAGGCGGACCGCGTCACGGCCGAGCCGTTCGCGCGCTGGAAGCGCACCCTCGACGAGAACACCGCGCGCAGGTTCGGCCGCACCGTGGCCGAGCTCCGCCCGTGGCACCACGCGGATCCGTTCTTCCAGGAGGCACCGCCCGACGGGGCTGTCGACCTCGACCCGCTCTTCGACGGACAGGACGTCGTCGAGCTCGCGCAGCGCACGCTCGAAGGCGTCGGCCTCGAGGTCGACGGCATCCTCGCGCGCAGCGATCTCTTCCCGCGTGACGGAAAGAACCAGCACGCGTTCTGCATCGACGTCGATCGCCGCGGCGACGTGCGGGTCCTCGCGAACGTCGTCCCCACCCACGACTCCGTCGCCACGATGATGCACGAGCTCGGCCACGGGGTCTTCGACCTGAGCTTCCGCGACGACCTCCCGTGGTTGCTGCGCGACACGCACCTCGTCGCTACGGAGGCCTCCGCGCTCCTCTTCGGCTCGCTGGCCTGGCGGCGAGAGTGGCTCGAGCAGATCCTCGGCGTCGGGACAGCGGAAGGAGCGGAGCTCGAGGCGCGGCTTCACGCCGCCCGCGCTGCGGAGCTCCTCGTCTTCACCAGGTGGGTGCTCGTCATGAACACGTTCGAGCGCGCGCTCTACTCGAATCCCGACGGCGACCTCGACTCGCTGTGGTGGGAGCTCGTCGCTCGCTACCAGGGCGTGACGCCGCCCGACGGACGGCAGGCGCCGGACTGGGCCGCGAAGATCCATATCGCCGTCGCGCCGGTCTACTACCACACGTACCTCTACGGAGCGATCGTCGCGCTGCAGCTCGCAGCCTCGCTCGACACGACCGTGGGCGGGATCGTCGGTCGCTCGGAGGCCGGCGCGCTGCTACGCGAGAAGCTCTATCGGCCCGGCGAGTCGATGCGCTGGGACGAGCTCGTCGAGCAGGCCTCGGGCGCACCGCTCTCGGTCGGCTCCCTCGAACGCCAGGTCAGCCTGGCGTGACCGACGTCGCTCCTCTCGTCGGCGACGAAACGGCCGGCGAGGAAGAGCGCAAGACCAGCTATCTCGAGCTCTTCTTCGACCTCGTCTTCGTCTTCGCGTTCACGCAGGTGACCGCGCTCATCCTCGAGGACACGAGCCCGGAGGGATTCGCCCGCGCGGCGCTGGTGCTGGCGATGGTCTGGTGGGCGTGGTCGGCGTACGCGTGGATGACGAACGCCATCGACGTCGACAACGTGGTCACGCGGCTCATCATCTTCGCGGCGATGGCGGCGGGCTTCTTCATGGCTCTCGCCGTCCCCGACGCGTTCCAGGACGAGGCGGCCTGGTTCGCGGTCGCGTACTTCGTCGTCCGCGTGTTGAACTCTGCGCTCTTCGCGTGGGGCGTTCGTGACGATCCGGGGAATCTCCGCGCGACGCTGAGGCTCACCCCGTGGTTCGGCGGGGCGGCGCTCGTCGCTCTTGCCGGCGGCTTCGTGGATCCCGACTACCGCGCGTGGGTATGGCTCGCGTCGCTCGTCATCGACGTCGTCGGGACGCTTACGGTCGCGCGCGCGGAGTGGAGAGTGTCGCCGTCTCACTTCGCGGAGCGCTTCGCGCTCATCGTGATCATCGCGCTGGGCGAGTCGATCGTCGCGATCGGGATCGGGACGTCCGAGCTCGAGCGCGACTCGACGTACGCGCTCTCGGTCGTCGTCGCCTTCGCCGGAGTCGCGGCGTTGTGGTGGGCGTACTTCGACTTCACTGCCACGGCGGCCGAGCGGTCGCTGAGCCGGGCGTCGCCCCAGGCTCGCGGTCCGCTTGCCAGGGACGTGTTCACGTACTTCCACTACCCGGTGGTGCTCGGGATCATCTTCTACGCGGTCGCGGCGAAGAAGACCCTGGAGCATCCCCTCGATCCGCTGTCGGACGCGGGGAGGTGGGCCCTCGGGCTCGGCATCGCCGTCTTCCTCGTCGGCTTCGCGCTCATGCGCTTTCGCGTCGTCCGCCGCATCGCCTGGGAGCGGCTCGGCGCCGCGGCGCTCGCACTCTTGCTCGCCGTCGTGCTCGACGGGACCGACGCGGTCGTGACGCTGGGCGTCGTGATCGCCGTCCTCGTGCTCTCGGTGGCGGTGGAAGCGGCGCGGTTGCGCGAGATTCGCACCCGCCTCAGATCCGGTTAGCTCCGGTTCTCGAGGTCGGTCAAGAGGGCGCGGAGCAGGTCGTCGAGAGCTCGCCGTTGTGGTGCCGACAGTGGCTCCAGGAGTCGCTCCTCGTTCGCGACGTGCGTCACCACCGCTTCGTCGATGACCTTCTTCCCCACGCGGGTGAGACCGACGAGCGTGCCGCGCCGGTCGCTCGGATCCGGCCTGCGCTGGACGAGGCCTGCGTCCTCGAGGCGGTCGAGGCGCTTCGTCATGCCGCCCGACGAGAGCATCGTCGTGCGCATGAGCTCGGTGGGGTTGAGCTCGTAGGGAGCTCCAGCGCGCCTGAGCGCGGCAAGCAGGTCGAACCAGCCGGCCTGGACACCGTGCGCGGCGATGCCCTCCGCGAGCTCGGCGTCCGCGAGCTGGGCGGCTCGGAAGAGCCGGCCGAGAAGTCCGAGCGACGCGACGTCGAGGTCGGGTCGCTCGCGACGCCACTGGGCGAGGATCATGTCCATGTGGTCTGGTCCCGACTCCGGCATCGCGCGAATCATACTTCCTCAGAGGATACTCTCTGGTAAGATACTTGCCAGAGTCCTAGTGAGAAGGAGCCGAATGAGAGCCGTTCGCTTGCTTGGCCCGGGAGGTATCGACGGGCTCACGCTGGAAGATGTCCCGATCCCGCAGCCCCAAGCCGGTGAAGCACTCGTGCAGGTCCACGCCGCAGCGATCACGCGCGACGAGCTGGAGTGGCCGGTCGACCGCCTGCCCGCGATCCCGTCGTACGAGCTGTCTGGCGTCGTGGCCGAGGTCGCCCCGGACGTGACCGAGGTGAAGGTCGACGACGCCGTGTACGCACTCACGCCGTTCGATCGCGACGGCTCCGCTGCCGAGTACGTCGCGGTGCCCGCCGCGTACCTGGGCGCCAAGCCGGGTGCGCTGAGCCACGTCGAGAGCGCCGCGCTTCCCATGCCCGGGCTCACGGCGTGGCAGGGCCTGTTCGAGCACGGTGGCCTCGAGGCCAGTCAGCGCGTGGTGATTCACGGCGCCAATGGTGGTGTCGGCCACGTCGCGGCACAGCTCGCGCAGGAGCGGGGCGCGGACGTCATCGAGGTGGACGACACGATCGAGCCGGTCGATCTCGTCTTCGACACGGTGGGCGGTGACCTGCTCCGGCGATCTCCGGAGATCGTTCGGAGCGGCGGCAGGCTCGTGTCGGTGGCGGAGGAGCCGCCCGAGCCATCGCGACCCGACATCGCGGTGAGCTACTTCGTCGTCGAGCCCAGCCGAGCGCAACTCGTGGAGCTCGCTCGCCTGGCCGACGCCGGGAAGCTGAAGGTGTCCGTCGACTCCGTGTTTCCCCTCGACGAGGCGCGAGCCGCCTTCGAGCGGGTGCATGCGCGTGGTAAACGTGGGAAGGTCGTGCTCGAGGTCGTGGGGTGACGAGTCAGCAGGAGAAGGCGGAGCGGTTCCGCGCGCTCCACGAGGGCGACCCCTTCGTCATCCCGAACCCCTGGGACGCCGGCTCGGCGCGTGTCTTCGCGGCGCTCGGATTCGAGGCGCTCGCCAGCACGAGCTCGGGGTTCGCGTTCACGCTCGGGCGGCTCGACGGCGAGGCGACGCTCGACGAGGTGGTCGCGCACACGGAGGCGCTCGACGCTGCGACGGACCTCCCGGTCTCGGTCGACCTCGAGAATGGCTACGGAGAGTCTCCCGAGAGTGCCGCGCATGCGATCTCCCGTGTCGCTGAGGCGGGAGCCGTCGGGGGATCGATCGAGGACTACGACCCGGCCGGGCACCTCTACGAGCCGGGCCAGGCCGCCGAGCGCGTTGCGGCGGCCGCCGAGGCCGCGCGCGGGCTCGGCTTCCCGTTCATGCTCACGGCTCGCGCGGAGAACCACATCCGCGGCAACCCGAACCTCGACGACACGATTGCCCGACTGCGTGCCTACGAAGCGGCCGGCGCCGACGTCCTGTACGCGCCGGGCCTCAGCACCACGACCGAGATCCGCGCCGTCTGCGACGCGGTCTCCATGCCGGTTAACGTGCTCGCCCTCGGCGGGCTGTCGCTTACGGAGATCGTGGAAGCGGGCGCTCAGCGCGTGAGCGTCGGCGGCGGCCTGACCTGGGTCGGTGTTGCGGCGATGGCGGATGCCGCGCATGCGATCCAGGAGCACGGCGACTTCACGTCGCTGCGCGTCAGCGTGCCCCTCCGCGACTGGTTCAGCTAGGGATAGCGACGCGGCGCCGGGCCGTCGGGCACGAAGCGTCCGAGGCGCTCGCGGTGCCGCGCCACGAGCCGGTAGAGAGCATCCGGGACGCGGCCGCGTAACCATCCGTAGCCGACCAACCGGCCGTCCTGCTTCACCAAGCGCCAGCTCGCGAGCCGCTCGGCTTCAGGCAACGGCTCGAGGAACGCCTCGGCAGAGGGGTCGTCGAGCGGGAGGACGGCGAGCTGCTCGCGCCGATCGAGCCTGACGACGACCCGCGCCGCCCAGCGGCAGAAGCGTCAGCCCGCGTCGTAGAGCAGGACAGGTCGCTCGAGATTCACGCGATCCAGACCTCCCGCGAGAAAGCGATTCCGGCTGCAGCACTCAGCGCGCCGAGCCCGATCAGGACGCCGGTCCGGAGCCGCGGCCTTCCCTGGACCACCGAGGCCAGCGCGATGAGCACCGGGAAGTCGGTGAGGACGAAGCGCGGCATGCTCACGAGCGGGAAGCCCTCCGAGGGCACGCTGAGGATGACGAGGAGCGTCGTCGCGGCATACAGCCCGAGCGCCGGCCCGAGGCGGCGCCACGCGACCCATGTCAGCCACGCGACCGGGACGAGGAACACGAGGTGCGCGGCGTTCCAGAACGACACCTGCAACGGCTGGGGGTAGCCGGGGCTGCCGATCCCGGTACGGGGAAGGTCGCGCAGGATCTCGAGCGCGCCGTGACCGCCCGCCTCGACGGCCATCCAGAGCCCGCTGACCGGGCCGAGCGTGGCGAGCTCGCGCTCCCAGCCCGAGGACTGCGCGCTCGTGAACGCGAAGGCGTCACCGACCTCGCGATCGAGGTAGAGGGCGTACGCACCGAGAGCCGCAGGCAGCAGCAGGAGCGGTGCGAGCCGCCAGCTGCCGCGCAACGAGCGCGGCCACAGGAGGTAGGCGAGAGCGGGGAGCAGGGCCAGTCCCATCGAGCGTGTCGCGACCGCGAGCCCGCCCGCGACGCCGGCCACCCATGGGCGGCTTCTCTCGGCCGCGAGGAACGACGCCGTGGAGAGGAAGAGAAAGAGTCCGTCCGAGTACACCGCCGTGAACACGAACGCCGTCGGGAACAGGGCGAGGATGAGCACGGTGTCACGCGCGCCGTCCACGCCAAGTCTCTCGCGCGCGATCTCCGAGATACACCAGGCGCCGAGCCCCGCCGCGACGAGTGAGAGCAGCGTTCCCCAGACGAGCGAGGACCCGAGCAGCGAGAGGAGCGCCGGGTAGAGCGGGAAGAACGCGGCGGAGGTCTCGTCGTAGCCGTCGCGTGCGATGCGCAGGAACCACTCGGCGTCCCACTGGTCGAACGTGCCGAAGACGAGGTCGGTGACGGGATCCCACGCCCGGGTCTGGGCGATCGCGTCGGTGCCTGCCGGCGCCCAGAGAAGCGTCGCGGCGGTGGCGAGCCAGAAGGCGACCCTGATCCAGACGAGCGTCCAGAACGGGCCGCCGCGACTCACCCGTGCCCCAGGAGGGCTCGGCGAAACAGGCGCTGTGCCGCCGTGAGAGCGCTTGATCGCCGCGATGCTGCGTCCTCGGTCGCGACCATACCGCGGTGGATATGGGCGCTCCCTGCGTCCTTGCCTCGCGACGGCCAGCGGCACCCCGGCGACGAGGCCCGTTCCACCAAGCCCTCCTAGCCGCCGAGTCGGTAATCGGCGGCGATGTCCGGCGTCAGGTAGGCGGCCGACGGGCTTCCAGCCGGAGTGAAGACCCCGATCACCGTCAACTCTCGATCGGCACTCGAGTTCTCGACGATGTGCACCTGACGCGGCCGGAGCCGGAAAGCCGATCCAGCCTCGAGGTCGGTGGTCGCCTCACCGATGTGGAGGCGACCCGGCCCTTCGGGAACGAAGACGATCTCGTCGTAGAGGTGGAAATGCCAGGGCGCCCTGCCCGGCGGGACGAAGCCGGCGAAGAGCGTGGCGCGCGTTGAGCCGTTGTGCGGGCCGAACAGGATCTCGAACGAGCGCGACCCGGTCGCGGTCTGTGAGGCGGCGCCGTCGAGCGCGACGACGAACTCGCGCGGGCCCAACGGTGCGTGGACGTCGGCGTCGCGTCCGACCGTTGCGACCACCAGCTCGAGCCCGTGGTTCGAGGTGACGGTGGCTTCCTCACCCGCGAGGACGAGCCCGGCGCTCCGGGCCTGCAGCTCGTGCTCGGCGTCGGCGAGCGCGAGAGCGCCCCTGCCGCGCCCGACGTAGAGCAACGAATCGACGTCGCTGCCGCCGAGCGGTGTGCTGTCGCCGGGCTTCAGGGCCAAGGCTCGAAGCGACAGAGTCGAGTCGTCGACGGGTGCGACACGCACGTTCAGGGACTCAATTGGTTGAAGATGGGCAGCTCGTCGACGTAGCACCAGAGCCACAGCTCGTACGGTTCCGCCGATCGGATGAGCGGGTGCCCCGTCTCCTTGAAGTGCGCAGTCGCGTGCCGATTCGGCGAGTTGTCACAGCAGCCGATCTTCCCGCACGAAACGCACATCCGCAGATGCACCCACGTGCTGCCGATCTTCACGCACTCCTCGCATTCGAGCGTCTCGGGGAGATCGGTCGCGGTAATCGAGTCGAGGTGCGAACAGGTTGCGGGGCTCATGCGGCGGCCTCCCTTGGCGGAACGTGCACGACTTCCAGCTTGATCCCGTCCGGGTCGTAGAAGAAGCCTGCGTAGTACCCCGGCATGTACGCGTACTCCTTCGGGTCGTTCTCGATCTCGAGCCCCTGGGCCCGTGCCCAGCGAAGCCGCTCCTCGACGACCTCGCGGGACGGCGCCTCGAAGGCGACGTGGTGTATGCCGACGCGGTACCGATCGTGATCGCCGGGCGTCTGGGCGTCGCGCAGGCTGACGGGCACGATCCCGTCGCCGCTCAGGTAGACGACGCGCTCGCCGCGCTCGCCCACGATCTCGCCCGCCCGGGTGTAACCGAGTGGCTCGAGGAGCTCACGGTAGAGCGGCAGGCTACGGTCGAGGGACGAGACGACGAGGTCGAAGTGATGGACGCCAGTTCCGCGCACGATCCTTCACTCTAGATCTCACGTGATCACCAGCCCCTCGAGACCGGGCTCGGGGTCGGGCAGCCGCGGATCAAGGCGCTCGAGTGCATCCACGAGCAATCCGGCGACGGCCGTGCTCTTCACCCAGTTGCGGTCCGCCGGGACGACATGCCATGGCGCCCACTCCGTGGAGGTCTGCTCGATGACCTCGTCCCAGGCCGCGACGTAGTCGTCGAACCGCTCTCGGACCTCGAGGTCGTCCTTCCTGAACTTCCAGCGCTTGTCAGGGTCGTCGATCCGGTCCTGGAAGCGCTGTCGCTGCTCTTCCTTCGAGACGTTGAGGAACACCTTCACGAGGGTCATGCCCTCGTCCACGAGCATCCGCTCCCATTCGCGGATGTGATCCGGTCGTCGTCCCCAGACCTCCTCCGGCGCGAGGCCGTGCATCCTCACGGCCACGACGTCCTCGTAGTGCGAGCGGTTGAAGATGCCGATCGCACCTCGCGCCGGCAGCGCCGCATGGACGCGCCAGAGGTAGTCGTGAGCGCGTTCCGTCGTCGTCGGGCCGCGAAACGACGTGACCTGGACTCCCTGCGGGTTGACGCCCGTGAAGACGGACTTGACGACACCGTCCTTGCCCGAGGCATCCAGACCCTGCAGGACGAGCAACACGCTGCGCTTGTCCTCGGCGAAGAGGCGCTCCTGCAGCGTCGTGAGTCGCGCGAGGAGCTCGTCGCGCAGCTCCTTCGCGGCATTCTTCGGACCGAGGCCGAGCTCGTCGGCCGCGTCTCTCCGGGCGATCTCCGGGCTGGATCCCGGACCGATACGAATCGCCTCGATCATGCCGCGACTCTAGAGCTACGTGCGCTTGCTGCGCATCGCGAAACGGTCGTCGGACCGGCGCCGGAACACGCGCTCGGCGCGACCTTCGAACCAGCCGTACCGCACTTCGTCCTGTGGCGCGTCGAAGAGCGGCACGTACGGCTTGAGGTCGAGCACCGGGGTCCCCGTGAGGAGGTCGATGCCCTCGACGACGACGGCGAGCGCCTCGACGGCGGCGATGCGGGCAAGCGAGAGCCCGATCGCGTTCGGCCGGTGCGGTGAGCGCGTCGCGAACGTGCCGTGCGTCCGGTCGTCGAGGAACGTCGGTACGACGGTGTCCCAGCCGGTGCTCTCGTGGAGATGCGCCACGACCCAGACGTGGCTGAAGCCTTCGAGATCCGCGAGGGAGCCGCGGTGCGGCTCGAAGATCTCGATGCGGGACAGGCCGTTCTCGTCCGCCACGGGCTGGAGCGGCATGCCGTCGAGCTCCTCATGGGGCGAGACGACGACGCCGATCGGCCGGTACACGACCGGCTCGACCGCGCGCCGGTCGAGCAGTGCCTCGACGAAAGCGACTGCAGCTCGCACGACCGAGAGCCGCCAGAGCAGCAGCGTCCGCTCGAACTCGCTCGCCGCGCGCGTCTGGCGCTCGAGGGCGAGCTCCGCACGGAAGAGAAGCGCAGCCTGCGCCTGCAGCAGTGCGGTCGCGTCGGTTCCCGCGCGCTCGTGGAAGAGGAGCTTCAGCATGAGCTCCGAGCGGAGATCCCGCACGTGCTCGACCGCCGCATCGCGCCAGCGTCTGAAGGCCGCTCGTCCTCGCCTCGTCGGCGCCAGCGTCGTTCGCGTGGGGCCCCGGTCGCTCACAGCGTGCCCGCGCTCCTCCACGAGGCCGGCCTCGCGGAGCTGGGCCAGAGCGCGATAGGCGAGCGCCCGCGTGCACGAATGAACGCGGCCGATCTCGCCACCAGGCGCGAGCTCCCGGGCGACCGCCCAGCCGTGCCGGGGCTGCTCGCAGAGCAGGCCCAGCGCAGCCCACTCGGAAAGGGACGGTTCGGTGCGGGGCGGACGACTCATCGGATCTCTCGGTAGTCAACGAATGACTACCATGATGCTAGTGTGCCGACATGAACCGACGGCGGTTCATGGTTGGTGCGGTCGGCGCAAGTGTCGCAACGGTTGCTGCCCCCTGGCTGGCTCCGGCGCACGCAGCGACGGAGGACGACCTCGCATTTGCGAACTTCGGGGCGGCCTCCGAATACTTGCTGAAGGACTTCTATGCGAACGCTCTCGAGGCGAAGGTCGTCTCCGGCCCGAGGGTGGCCGTCCTGAGGCGAGGGCGCTCAGCCGCGGCTCAGCATGCGAGGGCGCTTTCGCAGCTCCTGATCGGTGCGGGGGACGTCGCACCCGTCGAGGAGGACTTCCAATTCGCGTGGCCGGCGCGGACGTTCCGAACCGAGCAGGCGCTGGTCGCGACCGGAGTGGGCGTGCTCAGCGCTCTCCGGGGCGCGTATCAGACGGCCGGAACCTCGTCGACGGAGCCGTCCTACCGCGTGCTGTATGCAAGCCTCGCTGCGAGCGGCAGCCAGCAGATCGGTGCGTTGTCGGCGCTCGCGGGAAGGGCAGCCGTCGAGACGTTTCCCGTCGCGTTGGACCTCGAGGCGGCGAGCGCAAGGCTCGAGGCATACCTCGGTTAGGAGAGCAACGGTGAGACGCGCCATGCTGTCGTTCCTCGCCGTTGCGGCGGTCGCGGCTTCCCTGCTCGCGGCGACTGCGCGATCGCAGGCACAACCGCTGACGATCTATGCCGCCGCCTCGCTCACCGATGTCTTCCGATCGTTCGACGGCGCCCAGCGCTACAGCTTCGCCGGCTCCAACACCCTCGAGACGCAGATCCGCAACGGCGCGCCCGCGGACATCTTCGCGTCGGCCGCGCCGCTCAACACGCAGCGGTTGTTCCAGCAGGGCCAGGTCGAGAGGCCCGTGACCTTCACGTCGAACCGCCTCGCCTTGATCGTTCCGCGATCGAATCCGGCTGACCTGAAGTCCATCTACGACCTCGGGCGAAAACAGGTCAAGCTCGTGATCTGCGGCGCGGCCGTCCCGGTCGGCGCCTATACGAGAACGGTGCTGCGCAAGATGGGGCTGACCTCGGTCATCTCGAAGGTCGTCAGCCAGGAGACGGACGTGAGGGCCGTCACCGGAAAGGTCGCTCTCGGGCAGGCGGATGCCGGCTTCGTGTACATCACGGATGCGCGCGCAGCGAGCGATCAGGTCACGGTGATCCGGATTCCGGCGTGGGCGCAGCCGCGCGTGCGCTACGAGATCGCCGTCGTATCCACCTCGACGAGGAAGGCGGCTGCCCGGGCATGGATCCAGACCCTGCTCTCGCGGCGGGGCCAGGCGGCGCTGAGGAGCTTCGGCTTCCTTCCGCTGCCGAGCGCTTCGCGGTAGACGGTCTCTTTCGGGCGGCGCTCGTTCTGGCCACGAGCGTCGCCCTTCTGTTCCTGCTGCTGCCGGTCGTCGCCGTCTTTCTGCAGGTCCCTCCGGGCGATCTCGTGTCGGCGCTCGGGAGCGAGCCGGCACTGGACGCGCTGCGGGTCACGGCCGAGACGATCACGATCTCGATCCTCGCGATCATCGTCTTTGGAACTCCGGCCGCCTACTGGATCTCGACCCGGCGTGGCGCGGTTCGAGATGCGCTCGTCACGCTCGTCGAGCTGCCGCTCGTGCTCCCGCCGGCGGTCGCCGGCATTGGTCTCCTGGTCGCGTTCGGCCGTTTGGGGCTGCTCGGCGGGACCTTCGACGCGCTCGGCATCGACATCGCCTTCACGAAGGTCGCGGTCGTCCTCGCGGTGACCTTCGTCGCGAGCCCGTTCTACCTCCGAACTGCCATCGCCGCGTTCGAGGTCGTCGACCCGACCCTGCCGGCGGCGGCGCGAACGCTCGGCGCGCGGCCCGGCCGCGTGTTCTTCCGCGTGATGATCCCGTTGGCGCGTGGCGGGCTCGGTGCGGGAGCCGCACTCGCATTCGCGCGCGGTCTCGGCGAGTTCGGCGCGACGATCATGTTCGCCGGCTCGTTGCAGGGTGTGACGCAGACGCTGTCACTCGCTATCTACGAGCAGTTCGACATCGAATTCAACGTTGCTCTCGCGATCAGCGCGCTCTTGATCATCCTGAGCGCGCTCGTCCTCCTGTCCGTCAAGCTCGTGACCCGATGGCGCTCCGAGTCCGATTCACTCATCCTCTTCGCGGCTTCAGCGCGTCGTCCGACCTGACCGTCGAGCCCGGCGAGACCGTTGCTCTCGTCGGGCCCTCAGGTGCCGGAAAGACGACGCTACTGCGTGTCGTCGCGGGGCTGTTACGGCCGGCCGAAGGCTTCGTCGCGCTCGACGGAGCAGTCCTGTTGGACACCGCACGAGGGGTCGACGTTCCTCCCGAACGCAGGCGCGTCGGCTACCTGTTCCAGGAGTACGCACTCTTTCCGCACCTTGACGTCCGCCACAACGTGCGCTTCGGCGCGCGTCGAGCGGAGGATGTTGCGCCGTTGCTCGAGCGCTTTCGCATCGCCTCGCTCGCACACGCGCGTGTTCGCGAGCTGTCTGGAGGAGAGCGCCAGCGGGTCGCGCTCGCGCGTGCGCTCGCCCGCGATCCCGCGCTGCTCCTGCTAGACGAGCCGCTCTCGGCGCTCGACGCGCACACGCGCGCAGGCGTGCGCGCGGAGCTCCGAGAGCTCCTCGAGGAGCTCGGACTGCCGGCGATCGTCGTCACGCACGACTTCGAGGACGCGGCGACGCTTGCCGATCGCGTCGGCGTGATCAGCGAGGGGCAGATCCTCCAGGTCGACACTCCGACAGATCTCGTCGCCCTCCCGCGCGATGCTTTCGTCGCGAGCTTTACGGGCGCAACCGTGCTTCCGGGCCGCGTGGTCGAGATGCAGGATGGGTTGAGTCACGTCTCACTCGACGGAGGGCTCTCCTTGTGGAGCGCCGATCAGGCAAGCGGCGCGGTGAACGTCGGGGTGTACCCGTGGGACGTCTCGCTCGGCGTCGACGTTCCACACGACTCGCGCATGAACCACGTGCGCGCCGCGGTCGTCAGCGTCGCTCCCATGGGCAATCGTACGCGCGTCCGCGTCGGGCCGATCGTCGCGGAGATCACGGCGGCATCTGCCGAGCGTCTCGATCTCCGGCCGGGCGTCGTCGCGGTCGCGTCGTTCAAGGCGACGGCTGCGAGGCTGTTTCCGCGCTAGGAGGGCGTGGTGGAGCGGGCCTCAGCGCCTGTTTCGCCACGCAGCGACTCGGCGACGGTTCTTGCTGCGACCAGCTGCGTGCGCATCTTCGGCACGTAGCTCACCTCGCCCTGCGTGCCCCAGTCGACGAGCAGCGGGACGAGCTCGTGGAACTGGGCTGCCCGCAGAGTCCTCGACGGGATCGGCCCCGAGGCTTTGTTGCCTGCATGACTGTTTCCTCCTCGAGTCGTGTGGCCAGGAGGACGAACGGGCGACGCGCCAGAGGACACGTCGTGCCGCGACGAGCGAGTCAGTCGTCGAGCTCGGCCTTTCGCCGCTCGAGGAATCGGCGCTCGGCGTCCGAGTGGACGAGCTCGAGCGCGCGCTCGTAGGCCGCACGAGCCTCGTCGACACGGTCGAGCCGTGAAAGCAGCTCTGCTCGGGCGGCGTGCAGATAGTGGTAGCCCTCCAGGTCGAGCTGATCCACGTGCATGAGAGCCGACTCGACGTCTCCCGCCTCGGCGACGGCGACAGCCCGGTTGAGCTCGACGACCGCTGATCCGGTCATGCGGGCGAGCTCGCCGTAGAGCGCTGCGAGCTCGACCCAGTCCTGGGGTTCCTCGACGTGCAGCGCGGCGATTGCAGCCTGCATTACGTACGGCCCGCCGCCGCCGAGCGCGAGGGCGCGCTCGAGACACGCCTTCCCCGACTCGATCTCCTCGACGTCCCAGAGCGAGCGGTCCTGCTCGTGCAGGACAACGACCGTCTCCTCGTCGAAGCGCGCGTCGCGGCGCGCGTCGTTGATGAGCATCAGCCCTAGTAGGCCGTGAACCTCGGGCTCGTCGGGCATGAGCTCGGCGAGCGCCCGCCCGAGGCGGATCGCCTCACCCGCGAGGTCTCCGCGTCCGCCGTAGCCCTCGTTGAAGATCAGGTACACGACTGCGAGAACCGCGGCCAGTCGGTCGGGGAGCAGATGAGCGGGCGGCACTCGGAACGGGATGCCTGCCTCTTTGATCTTCCTCCGCGCCCGCACGAGCCGCTTGGCCATCGTCTCCTCGGCAACGAGGAAGGCGCGGGCAATCTCCTCCGTCTGCAGGCCGCCCAGCGACCGTAGAGTCAGCGCGACCTGCGCGTCCAGCGCGAGCGCCGGATGGCAGCAGGTGAAGATGAGCTCGAGTCGCTCGTCGGGGATGGTCGTCTCGTCCATCTCGTCCTCGGTGGCCTCCTGCACGTCGAGCAGCCGGAGCTTCGTCTGGAGCGTGCGATCGCGGCGGATGCGGTCGACGGCGCGGTTGCGCGCCGTCGTCACCAGCCAGGCCCGCGGGTTTGCAGGAGTTCCCTCGTGCGGCCAGCGCTCGGCCGCTATCGCGAACGCTTCCTGAGCGGCTTCCTCGGCGAGGTCGAAGTCACCGAGGAAGCCGATCAGGCTGGCGAGGACACGTCCCCACTCGTCGCGGAAAACCTGGTCGAGGATGGCTCACGACTCCTTGAGCGGGCGCACCTCCACCGAGCCACCCAGCCTCGCCGCGGGGATACGCGACGCGAGCTCGATGGCGGCGTCGAGATCGTCGGCCTCAAGGACGAGGTAGCCGCCGAGCGCCTCCTTGATGGCGACGAACGGCCCGTCCGTGGTCAGCGTCTTGCCGTCCTGCACCCGTACCGTCGTGGCGGCCTCGGGGGGCTGCATCCACGCGCCGGGCGTCACCCCAGGAGTCTCGTTGATGCTCTGGTAGTCCGCATGGATCCGGCTCTGCTCCTCGCGTGACAAGCGGTCCCAGGCGTCCGTTCCCGGAACCGGAGTGTCGCCTTGCTGGATCAGCAGCAGGTACTTCATCGTCTCCTCCTCTCGGATTGGTCGCCCTCTAGACGAGCAGCGGACGACCGAGAGGACACGGCCTAGTACGGGACGTCGAGCGCGTCACAGAGAAACTGCATCAACGGGGCTGCGGTGCGACAGATCTTTGCGTACTCGTCGACGAAGCCCGGAGCGACCACGTCGTCCTCGTCGAGGCGAGCCCAGGCGAAGAAACCCTTTCGTTTGAGGTCATCCGCAAACGGATGCTCAGGGTCGGCCCACGATGGGACGCGCTTGAGCGAGTCGCCGCCGAGCTCGAGCCTGCTCGCGAACGCGCGGCTGCGAGTCGCGCGCTTCCAGCGGTCCGGATCCGTGACGATCGCCTCACGTATTCGCGTCGCCGCACCGGTGTCCGGTTGCCAGATGCCGCCCCCGCCGAATACCTCGCCGGGTCCGATGTGCAGGTAGAAGCCGGGCGCGTGCGCGTCTTTCGCTCGCTCGTGCCGGAAGTGAATCCCGAGGTTCGTCTTGTAGGGCGACTTGTCCTTGGAGAAGCGCGTGTCGCGGTAGATCCTGAAGAGCGATCCGCCGCTCGGCCGCGCGTCGGCGCGGAAGTGAGAGCTGATCTTCTCCAGCCTCGGACCGAACGCTTCGATGAACGCCAGTGCCGGCTCGAGCAGGTGTTCGTCGTACCGCTGCTTGTTCGCCGCAAACCACTCGCGGTCGTTGTTCACCTCGAGATCCGCGAGGAACTCGAAGAGCTCGGGGCCGAAAGAAACCTGTCTCGCCGCCTGCGCCATGACCTCACTCTAGAGACGAGTAGGCATCGCCAGAATCGACTCAGCGCGGGCGGTAGCGCAGCAACGTCGCGCCTCGCTCTGTCCTCTTCGCGTCGATGAACCGCATCTGGTTCTCGGCGACGTCCGAGTCGCCGTCGGTCGCGGCGGGGATGAAGTCGACCCCGCCCTCAGGGCCCGCCGCGAGCCCGTCGATGGTCACGAACTCCTGGACGATGATGTGTCTCAGGCACCGATGCCGAGAGGAGGATCGTATTGCCGTCCGGGTCGTCGACCATCGCGAAGCGAAGCTCGGGCGTCACGTCGTACGGAGCGCAGTGGCTCCCGTATCCGAAGCCGGTCAGCTCCTCGTACTTCGCGTCGAGTGCCTCAGGGCTCTCGAGGTAGAACTCGAGGATGATGCGGTAGCCACCAGAAGCCGGTGTCGGCGCCGGATCCCATCGCGCGTTCCCGCGCTTCGTGCTCAGGAAGAACGTCAGCCCGCTCATCCTCACCTCGACGTGCTCCTGTTCCTCCGCTCCGTCAGGGACGTCGACGCCGAGGCGGCGGTAGAACTCGAGGGCGCGAGGCATGTCCTCCACGATCACGCCGACCATGTAGAGCTCGAGTGCCACGGCCTCGAGTCTAGAGCCACGATGCGGCTGCGAAGCAGGCGCCTTCAGGGATTCTCGCGCGACCGGAGGTCCGCGCGAGTGGATCTTCGGTCTTGCGCACAAGCTAGATCGGCTCGTCGCGCAGGAGAGCGACGCCGGAGTCGTACGTCGTCGCGTCGAGTAGCTGCAGCTTGAGTCTCTTGCCCTCGAACGGGCGTGCGCCTTCGCCCACACGGCCGGATGGAGCCAGAAGCGGATCTCGTCCACGATGCCCTAGCGAGCAGGTCGCGCGCCAGCTCGCCGCACCCGATGAGCATCAGGTCCCCCTCCAGCTCGTCCTTCAGCTGGGCGACTCCGTCCGCACCGTCGCCCTCGATGAGGGTCGCTATGGGCCCACCGGAGAGGAACCACTCGCCCACGTGGGTCAGGCCGTCGACGGTCATCGTCGTCGTGTTGATCACCCGGCTCATCCGAGCTCCTTTCGATGAGATTGGATGCTGAGGAAAGTCCTAGCACCGTGGCAGACACACGTGATGCACGCGTCGACTCGTACATCGCCGCGCTTCCCGGGTGGCAGCAGGCGATCTGTCGCGAGGTTCGCGACCTCGTCCATGCGGCGGACCCGGAGATCGAAGAGACGATCAAGTTCAGGGACCGTCCGTACTTCGTGCTCGAGGGCAACGTCTGCGCGCTCCTGGCTGCGAAGACGCACGTGGCCGTCTTCCTCTACGACGGCGCGATCGTCCCCGACCCTGAGGGCATCATCACCGGCGGCCACGACAATGAGACGGCGCGCCAGATCTCGATCCGGGAGGGCGAGAGGATCAACGCGCCGGCGCTGAAGCGGATGCTCGAGCAGATCATCGCCAACAACCGGGCCGGCGGCTGGCGCACGCTGAAGCGCAAGGGCTGAGCCGCCGCGCCCACGGCGTAGGATCTCGGCGACGATGGGGGACGGTCCGAGCGTTCAGGGGCGGCGCCAGAAGAACCTCGTGCTGATCCTCGCGCGCGAGTTCGCGTCGAAGCTCGCCACGGCGACGTTCGTTATCGACGCGGACGGCAACCTCGTCTACTACAACGAGGCGGCAGAGGTCATCCTCGGGCGTAGCTTCGCCGAAGCCGGCGAGGTCGCCGCCGAGCAGTGGGCGTCGCTCTATGACGTCCACGATCTCGACGGCTCACCGCTACCGCTCGAGGAGATTCCCGGAGGTGTCGCCCTCCTTGAGCGCAAGCCGGCCCACCGCTCGCTGTGCATCACCGGTCTCGACGGCGAGCGGCGCGAGATCGCGGTGACCGCCATCCCGCTGATGGCGCATGCCGACGAGCTCGTCGGCGTGGTCGCAATCTTCTGGGAGCGCTGAGGAATGCGCGCGAAGGTCTGGGGGTGCAGGGGCTCACTCGCCTCACCCGGGCCCGAGACCGTTCGCTACGGCGGAAACACGTCGTGCCTCGAGGTCGTGCTCGACGACGGCACAGTTCTCGTTCTCGACGCGGGCACCGGCGCTCGGGCGCTGGGCCTCGAGCTTGCGGCACACGCGCCGATCCATCTCCTCCTTACCCATCTCCATCTCGACCACCTCGAAGGCCTTGGCTTCTTCCTACCGATATGGGACCCGCGGTCGGAGGTGCACATCTGGGGCCCGCCCTCGCCGGTGCGGAGCCTGGGCGAGCGAATCGCGCGGTATCTCTCGCCACCCCTGTTCCCTATTCATCTCACCGACATCCCTGCGCAGCTCCACTTTCACGACGTGCCTGATGAGCCGTGGGACATCGGCACTGCTCGCATCTCGGCCGAGCCCGTGTCGCATCCGGGGCCGACGGTCGGCTACCGGGTTCAGGCGGACGGCGTCGTGATCGCCTACATCCCCGATCACGAGCCGGCCCTCGGAGCCGAGCTCGCTGACCTGACGCCGGACTGGATCTCAGGCTGGGGCGTCGCTCAAGAGGCGGACGTCCTTCTCCACGATGCGCAGTACTTCGAGAACGAGTACGCGGAACGCGTGGGCTGGGGCCACTCGAGCGTGGCCGAGACGGTCACCTTCGCTCGACTCGCCGGCGCCGAAAGGCTCATCCTCTTCCATCACGATCCGCTGCACACGGACGGCGACCTGTTGAGGATTGAGGCGCGCGCTCGCGAGCTCTGGGGCGTTGACGGCGAGCCGCCCACGCTCGCTCGTGAGGGCTCGACAATCGCGGTTGGAAACGGTGCCATGCACCGCGACGTCACGCAGCCGTGATCGTCGGGTCGAGAGGGCGATCGAGGATCGATGACAGGCGGGCGACCTCATCCTTCAGTGCGGCCCGCGGCGGCTCTCCCTCCTCCCTGAACCAGGCGACGGCCACCCTGGTGCCGTCGAGCTCCCAGGTTCCGCGCACGACGCCGCCTGCAACCACTACGGGCGAGATCCAGCCGGCCTGCCTGCTGACTGCCGACCGCCGCGCAGTCGGCACGACGCGTCCGTCCGCGGTTCCCGGGCCGAGGACGTACTGGTCGAACCCCGGCAGCAGGCGCACCGCGTTGGTCGGCTTCGTCGACGCCAGCTCCTCGAGGTCGTCCGCCAGCACGTACGCGCGCTCACCGTCGACCTCGACCTCCGCCATCAGGTCGGCGAGCTCCCCGAACCAGGCGCGAAGCTGACGCTTTCCGAACCAGCCGCCCGCTAGCCAGTTTCCGAATGCGTCTGCCGTGGATGGCGCATACGCCCGGAAGTAGGCGACCATGGCCGTCCTCGCAGCCTCGTCCGGATCCGGGATCCCTCCCCAGCGTGAGCTCGCGTTCTCCGGCAGCATGAAGGTGACCCGGTTTCCGCGGCTCGGGCCGAAGCAGAGGTCGCCTTGCCACGCAAGCGGCTTCAGGAGCGTCCCCCAGCCCGAGCGGAGCGCCTCACCGACGTGCCCGAGGCCGCGGCGAGAGGTGACCGCCGCGATGAGCTCCTCCCGCGTCAGGACGTTGCCGCTCAGCGCATCGCGAGCTGCGCGGCGCAGCGCCTCGATCTGCTTCGTGCTTACACCGAAATAGCGCTGCCAGCTCGGCCGCTCCCACGAGCGGCCCGACGCGATGAGCGAAAGGAACGCTCCCCCGTCCTCCGGCTTCAGCAGGTGAAGCGTGCCGCGCATCGCCCAGGTCTTGACGAGCTCGCCTCTCGAAAGCGCACGGGCGACCTCGCCTGGCCGCGACTTCGTGCGCCGAACACGTACCGCGAGCTCTGCCGACGACGCCACTTGCGCCTGGATTCCGCACAGACGGCCCGCCACGCGTGCGGGGGACAGCGAGCCGACCGGGTCCAGCAGGTGCCGCTGCATCCGCCACGCAAGTGCTTGCTCCCAGCTGATCTGCACCAACGCGGCGAGACTAGCGCCGGGAAGCTCCTAGGCTTCCCGCGCATGAAGCCCGTGACGGACGCGTTCCTCCTGAACATTGCCGAGTTTCGGCGACGCTGACGTTCACGGTCTCGTCGGCGCCGGGATTCGGGCGCCAGCCGCCCGCGAATGTGCCGTCCTCACGCCAATCGCCGGTGAACTTCGCGTCCATCGGACCGTAGGACACCTCGATCGTGACCGTGTCGCCCCGGACGTCCCAGCGGTACGGGAGCGGCACCGGCGAGAAGCCGGAGTACACGGTCGAGTGGAACGTGTCGGTCTCCGGGTCGTAGCCGATCAGCTCGAGTGCGTCGATCTGCATGCCCATGAGGTCGATGTGCACGCGCTGCTCGAGGAAGAAGCCGCCCCGGTAGCCAGCAGAACATCGTCTCGCCGGTGATGTTCTTCTCGTCGGAGCCGACGAGGTTTCCTTCCATGGTCCACGTGCGCACCAGCCGGTCCAGCCGGTGCACTGATCCGAGTCTGGACGGGCCGCGCGCCGCGGCCGTCCCGTGCGTCCCGTGAGTCAGGATGTGCTGGATGGTCGTCGATGATCCGACTCCAGCCGTGACGCTTCGCGACGGCCGCGCGATCCCGCAGCTCGGCTTCGGCGTGTGGGGGATCCGGCCCGGCGGCGAGACGCAGGGCGCGGTCGCGACCGCCCTTGCGGTCGGGTATCGGCACGTGGACACGGCCGCCGTGTATCGCAACGAGGCGGACGTGGGCGCCGCGATCCGGGCGAGCGGGCTGCCGCCGGACTCGGTGTGGGTCACGACGAAGCTCGCGAACGCCGATCAGAGCGAGGCAACCGCCCGCCCGGCCTTCGAGGCCTCGCTCGAGCGGCTCGGGATGGACGCCGTCGATCTCTATCTCCTCCACTGGCCGCAGGAGCGGCGGCTCGAGAGCTGGCGCGTCTTGGAGCAGCTCCACGCAGAGGGTCTCGCGCGATCGATCGGCGTATCGAACTTCCTCGTCCGTCACCTCGACGAGCTGCTCGCGCACGCGACGGTCCCGCCGGCCGTGAACCAGATCGAGCTCAGCCCCTTCCTCTACCGCAGCCGCGAGGACATCGTCCGGCGCTGCATCGAGGAGGGAATCGCCCTCCAGGCGTATAGCCCACTGACCACGGGCCGGCGGCTCGGCGATCCGACCATCGCGTCGATCGCCGCCGAGGCCGGCCGGACTCCGGCGCAAGTGCTCCTCCGCTGGTCGCTCCAGAAAGGCTTCGTCGTCCTCCCGCGATCCTCGAACGCCGGCCGGATCGCCGAGAACGCGGCCGTCTTCGACTTCGCGCTCGACGACTCCCAGATTGCGAGGCTCGACGCGCTCGACGAGGGGCTCACGACCGGGTGAGATCCGGCGAGGCAGGCGTGAGGTCGACCGCCATCACCTGCAGGACCCGACCCCACTCGCTCGGCTCGCTGTCACGCACATGGCGGCCGCCCATGCGCTCGTAGAAGCCGAGGGCGTTCGGCTCCGCTTCCCACTCCATCCGGCTCGCGCCGAGCTCCGCCGCGACCTGCGCGGCATGCCGGAAGAGCCGCGAGCCGATTCCGGTGCCGATCGAAGACGGCTCGACCCAGAGATCGTCAAGCCAGCACACCCCGCCTCTCGGTATCAGCCCGGACCAGCCGACGACGCGGCCGTCCACCTCCGCCACGTGCACCGACTTCCGAACGAGGCCCTCCGCCGTGAAGTCGCCACCCGCTGCCCAGTCGCGAACCCGCTCGAGGTCATATCCCCAGTACGACTTGGACGCGATTGCGATCTCACGCAGGAGCTCGCCCTCGTCCGGCCGCGCACGTCGAATCCGGTCGGAGGACGAGCTCATGCGCTCATTCCTGCTCGGTCAGCGAGGCCCGCCCTGCAGGTCGTCGAGGCGCGCCCGGTACTCCTCACCGCTGAGCTCGCCCCGCGCGTAGCGCTCTGCGAGGAGCTGACGCGCGCTGTCGAGAGGATCGTGGCGACGGTCGCGCCGCCTCACGATGAGCCACACCGCGGTGCCGATGAGCGCGACCCACAGAAGAGGCCAGATAGGCCACCAGCCGTGGCCCCAGTCGTCGCCGTTGGAGGCGAGGATGGGTAGTGCAGCGATTGCGGTCATGCTTGTGTACTCCCTTTCTAGAGGTTGCTTGCTTACGCCGTCATGTCGCGCCGGGCGAAGACCGTCCCGGCGACTGCGGCAGCCGCCGCGATGTAGAGCGAGACCGTCAGGAACGCTCTGGTGGCACTGACATCGGGGACGCCGCCGGCCACGAAGGCCTCGAGCAGCAGCCCCGGGAAGAAGCGCTGCGCCGGATCCCAGGCGTCCTGCAGCAGGTGCTCGAACGGGCCGGCCCACGCGATGCCGACGGCGAGAGCGACGGGAACGGAGCGGACGAGGACGGCGACCGTCATCCCGAGCAGTGCGTAGCCGCTGACCCAGAACAGGACCGAGCCGTAGTCGGCGAGGCCCTGACCGAGCGCGTCGGCACTGACCCAGCTGTCGGTGGCGACGTCCTGCGTCGGTGCGATGAGCCGGGCCGCCAGCCACGTGAGGACCTCGGCGACGGCGAGAACCGCCGCGGCGAAGACAAGCAGGCCGGCCATCTTCCCCGCGAGCAAGCGGAGCCTCCGCGGCTGGTGCAGGAGCATCGTCCGAAAGGTCCCGCGCGAGAACTCGATCGCGACGGCGCCGACGAAGACGACGAACAGGAAGGTGCCGGCGAAGGAGATCGCCGTCGTAAAGACCTCAGAGCCTCCGCCTGCATCCGACAGCGACGCGATGGTCACCTCGCGGCCGGTCGACTGGCCGTCGGCCGGCCCCGCCGACGCGAGGATGATGGCGGCCGAGCCGACCGCGAACACCAACGTCGCGAGGGCTGTGACGACGACCACCCGGCGCCGGAGCACCTTCACGAGCTCGGCACGCAGCGCGGCGATCATCGGTCACCTTCGATCGTCGCCAGGTACTGGGATTCGAGCGTCGGGCGGCGCACGTGCAGCTCGGAAAGGACGACGCCTTGCGAGAGCGCCGCTCTATTCAAGGCCGCAGCTGTTCTTCTCGGGTCGCGCCCGTCGATCGGCACGATGAGCTGAGCATCCTCGATGCGGGCCTCGTGTCCCTCACCGCTGGCGATGGAGACGAGCCGATCGAGGTCGCCGTCGTGCTCGGGAGCAAGCGCGATCACCGTCGGGACCCGGCCGAGGAAACCGTCTGCAGGGCCCTGGTACGCGAGCGCGCCCTGGTCGATGATGATGAGCCAGTCGCTGATGTGCTCGAGCTCGCTCAGGATGTGCGACGACACGAGCACAGTGCGCCTTCCGTCGGCGAGGCCGAGGATGAACCGGCGCATCTCGTTGATGCCCGCCGGGTCGAGCCCGTTCGTGGGCTCGTCGAGTACGAGCAGCTCCGGGTCGCCGAGCAGCGCCGCGGCGATGCCGAGGCGTTGCTTCATCCCGAGCGAGTACTGGCCGAACCTGTCGCCACCGCGCTCGTCGAGCCCGACGAGCTCGAGCACTTCGGGGATGCGACGCCGATCGTGCCCGCCGAGGGTCGCGAGGACGCGGAGGTTCTGGCTGCCGGTCAGACCGGGCCAGAACGCAGGCGTCTCGATCAAGGCGCCGACGCGAGTGAGATAGGACGCGGGCCGGTCGAGGCTCTCGCCCAGGACTGTTCCGCTTCCTGCTGACCGGGCGACGAGCCCGAGCAGCATGGCCATCGTCGTCGTCTTGCCTGCGCCGTTGGGGCCGATGAACCCTGCGACGACTCCCGCCGGAACCTCGAGGTCGATGCCGTCGACCGCCAACCGGCTGCCGTAGCGCTTCGTGAGGTTTTCGGTTCGCAAAGCGGTCATGCAGCCAAGGTAGGTGCCGCCACTAGTGCTCCGAAACGACCTGGGGGCTGAACCTCGCGTCCTCCCGGAGGAGTACGCGGAATGCTCCTCGGGGCAGACTCGCCCGCGTCGACCGCTCGCTACGCTCGCGTGTGGACATGGCGTCCCAGCCTGAATTTGGGCACGACCGGGCGCCGAGGCAGCGGCGCCGCGAGCTGGTGTTCGACGTCGCGATCGCCGTCGTCGTGTTCGGCCTGTCGGTCGCGCTGCTCGCGGGGGGCGGGCGCGACCCGGACGAAGAGACACGCGGACTCGATGGGCTCGGCGTCGCGCTCGCCGCGCTGGCCTCACTGCCGCTCGTCGCGCGCCGTCGCGCTCCGCTCGGCGTGTTCGTCTTGACCGCCGCGGCGAGCGCCGTGCTGCACGGGCTCGACTACCCTCCCGGGCCGCCCCTCGGGCCCACGGTCGCAGTCTTCTTCCTCGCCCTGAGCCCGGAGAACGTACGAGGCCCCAGGTGGCTCGCCGGAGCCGTCGTCGCAGCGATGCTCGTCGTTCATGCCGGCGCGGTCAGCGCAGCCGACGGCGAGCTGCCTGCGGTGCCGCTGCTCTTCGGAGTCGTCGTCTGGGGTGGCGCATGGGTCATCGGAGACCGCATCCGCCAGCGGCGCCAGCGGATCGCGGAGCTCGAGGATCGCGCGCTCCGCGCCGAGCGGGAAGCTGAGCGCGAACGGCGTCTCGCCGCAGCGGAGGAGCGCACGCGCATCGCGCGCGACCTCCACGACTCCGCCGGCCACGCGATCAACGTGATCCTCGTGCAGGCGGGTGCCGCGAGGCTGCTCGCCGAGAAGGATCCCGTGCGCGCTCGAGGAGCTCTCGAGACGATCGAGGAGGTGGCGCGCGAGACCCTCGGTGAGATCGACCAGCTCGTCGGTGCCCTGCGCGATGACGATCGTCCGAGCGGAGGCGTCGAGCCGCCTCTCGGCCTCGCGGCGGTCGAGACGCTTGTCGAACGCCACCGCTCGGCCGGGCTCGCCGTCGACGTTCACACGCGCGGGTCACGCCGTCCGCTTTCACCAGGCCTCGACCAGGCGGCGTACCGAATCCTCCAGGAGGCGCTCACGAACGCCGCGCGGCACGGAGACGGAAGCGCCGAGGTGGACATCAGCTTCGGACCGGATGCCCTCGAGCTCCAGGTCTGGAACCCGGCTCGAAACGACGGTGCCCATCCTGAAGTCGGCCACGGGCTCGTGGGCATGCGCGAGCGGGCAGCACTGCTCGGAGGGAGCCTCGACGTAGGCCCTAGCGACGGAGGCTTCCGCATGCGAGCGCGCCTGCCCTACGGAGAGGCGCTCGCATGAGCGGACGTGCCGTTCGCGTGCTCCTCGTCGACGACGACGACCTCATGCGTGCCGGCCTCAAGGCGGTCCTCTCGAGCGACGATTCGATCGAGGTGGTCGGCGAGGCGGCAGATGGCCGCGCCGCCGTGTCGAGCGCTCGCGCTCTGCGACCGGATGTCGTGCTCATGGATGTGCGCATGCCGGGTCTGGACGGCATCGCCGCTACCCGCGAGGTTCTCGGCGTCTCTCCCGACATCAAGGTCGCCATGCTCACGACGTTCGAGCAGGACGACTACATCTTCGGCGCGCTCAACGCGGGCGCGTCCGGGTTCCTGCTCAAACGGACCCGACCGGAGGACCTGATAGCCGCGATCCACACGATCGCCGCGGGGGATGCCCTCCTGTCCCCGCCGATCACCAAGCGGGTCATCGAGCGGATGGCGGGCCAAGGCGTCCCCGATCAGAGCGCGAGTGCCCGCCTCGAGGAGCTCACCCCGCGCGAGCGCGAGGTCCTGGAGCAGATCGCCCGCGGGCTCTCGAACAGCGAGATCGCCGCGGCCTTCTTCATCGAGGAGTCGACTGTCAAGACCCACGTCAGACGCATCCTCATGAAGCTGCACCTGCGCGACCGCGTCCAGGCCGTGATCTTCGCGTACGAAAGCGGTCTTACCCAGCCCGGCCCGCCACGAACTGTCTGACGCGATGATCTTCGCCGCCCCGAAAAAGTTGGAGGACCATGTGTTCGGAATCGAGGCCTGCGTCGTGGCGTTGACCATCAGGTGGAGAACGGTCGTGTGAACGGCGGTCTCGCAATCAAGCTGCGCGGGGTCGTCAAGCGGTACGGGGAGATCACCGCCGTTGCGGGCCTCGACCTCGACGTGCCCACGGGGACGTGCGTCGGCCTGCTCGGGCCGAACGGCGCGGGCAAGTCGACGACGATGCGCATGCTGACAGGCCAGACGATCGCCGACGAGGGCGACGTCGAGGTCCTCGGATTCACGCTCCCCGAGGAGTCGAAGCAGGCCCGCGCCGAGCTCGGGGTCTCGCCGCAGCTCGACAACCTCGACGTCACGCTCACCGTCGAGCAGAACCTCCTCGTCTTCACGCATCTCTACCGGATCAGCCGGTCCGAGCGGCGCGAGGCGATCGAGCGGGCACTCGAAATGGCCAAGCTCACTGATCGCCGCGACAGCCGAGTCGACAAGCTCTCGGGCGGCATGCGGCGCCGGCTGCTGATCTCACGCGCACTCGTACACCGCCCGCGGCTCGTGCTCCTGGACGAGCCCACGGTCGGCCTCGATCCGCAGGTTCGCCAGGAGCTGTGGGCGCTGATCGACGCACTCCGCGCTGAAGGCACCACGATCCTCATGTCGACGCACTACATCGAGGAGGCGCAGCGCCTCGCCGACACGGTGCTGATCATGTCCCACGGGAAGGCCGTCGCCGCGGGTTCCCCGGCTCAGCTCGTCGCGGAGCACGCGGGTCGCGAGGCGATCGAGGTCTACGGCCCGCCTGCGAAGCTCGCCGAGGCGGAGGCGTCGGCCCGTGCGGCGGGGCTGCGCACCAGGCGCACGGGTACGAGCATCTCTGTCCTCGGCATCGACGAGCTCGACGGCCGAGCGCCGGCCGGCGAGCGCCGACCCGCGAACCTCGAGGACGTCTTCGTGCTGCTCACCGGGGAGGAGATCGCCTGATGGCAGTCGCGACTCAGCCCCGACCGGCCCGCCTCGGTCGCCTGGAGCGCCCGGCGCTCACCGGAGTGCTCGTGCGCGAGGTCGTCAACTATTCCTCGTACTGGAAGTCGTCGACGTTCTCGTCGACCGTCGAGCCCACGATCTACCTGCTCGCGTTCGGTTTCGGCTTCGGGTCGATCGTCAGCACCATCGGCGGTTACGACTACGTCGATTTCGTCGGGACCGGGACCGTGGCGACCGCGGTGCTGTTTTCCAGCGCCTTCGCGGCGATGTTCGGCACCTTCGTGAAGTACCAGTTCCAGCACACCTACGACGCGATCCTCGCCGCGCCCGTCGACACCGAGGAGCTCGTCACCGCGGAGGCGCTGTGGATGGCGACGCGCGCCGGTGTCTACGGCTGCGTCCCGATGCTCGTCGCGATCGTGTTCGGGCTCGATCCCTCGTGGGGAATGCTGCTCGTGCCGTTCATCGCCTGGGTTTCGGGCTACGGCTGGGCGTGCTTCGGGATCTCGGTCGCGGGCTACTCCAAGTCGTTCGAGAACTTCAACTACGTCGTGAGTGCCGTGCTCACGCCGATGTTCCTGCTCGCAGGCTCGTTCTTCCCGCTCGACGAGCTTCCCGAGTGGGCACAGGTCCTGGCGGCCCTCAATCCGCTGTACCACACGGTCCAGCTCGTCCGCGACGCGGTGTTCGGCTTCGACGGCTGGACGGACCTGCTCTCGTTCGGCTACCTCGTGTTGTTCGGCCTCCTCATGTGGCGCATTGCGATCCACGCGATGACGCGGAAGCTCATCGACTGAGCTTCTCCGAGTTGCCGGTCCCTCCGGCCCAGATCTATCGTGCACTCAGTGTCTCGGGTCAGGTCGGAACCGTCTCCGGTGCTGGCGGCGGACTACATCCCAAGGCGGACGCGCTGAGCAAGAGCGCTCAACGTGAAGGTGGCTGCGCGTGCGGGGAGGTTCGCTACCGGCTGGCGTCCGAACCGCTCTTCATTCACTGCTGCCACTGCCTGAACTGCCAGCGTCAGACCGGGAGCGCGTTCGTGATCAACCTGCTGATCGAGGCCGACCGGGTCGAGCTCCTCGCTGGCGACCCGGAGCCTGTCAGCGTCCCTCGAAGCGGCGGCAAGAAACAGAAGATCTGGCGGTGCCCGACCTGTCGGATCGCGGTCTACAGCCAGTACACCAGCCCCAAGGTCCGGTTCGTTCGAGGCGGCACGCTCGACGACCCGGCTTCGGTCGCGCCCGACGTTCACATCTTCACGCGGTCGAAGCTCCCCTGGGTCGAGATCCCGGAGTCGGTGCCGGCGTTCAACGTCTACTACGACACGAAGAAGCTGTGGCCGGCCGCGAGCCTCGAGCGCCTCGCCGCCGTCATGACGTAGCAAAAGATTCCGATGCCCAAGCCGATCGCGAACGCTCGAATCACAGTGAGCGGCCGCGTGCGTCGACGCGCCAGGTTGCCTCGACCCGCCCGTTTCGCGTGATGGCCAGCTCATCGAAGAGGTTGACCACGACGCACACGTGGTTCGGGACGACGCGCACTCGCTGGCCGAGCTCGAGCTCGTTTCCGCCCGCGAGTGCGACGAAGGCGTGCTCTTCGCTGAGTTTCACGATCACAGAATGCGGCGCCTCCAGCACGAGGCCGAAGCCGCCGTCGATGGCCGGATCCGACGTCAGCGCCTTCGAGCCCGCGTCGAGGATCGCGCGATCGGGCGTCGGCCGGCTGACGACGGTCGCGTGCACCGTGAGAGCGATGTCCTCGAGAGAGGCCGCTCCCGCAGCAACCGTCGCGCGGTCGTTGAAGGCGTAGACGCCGGCGCGATACTCGGTCACCGTCGGACGCAACGCACTACTCTCCCACATCGACTCGGTTCCGCCCGCCGACACGACCGCGGGCTCGAGGCCGTGGTTCTTGACACCGTCGGCGGCCACTGCCAGGAAAACACGAGCTGCCTCCGGTGCGGGGTACGTGAGGAAACCGGCGAAGCGAAGACCGTCGTGCTGCCCGACGGCGATCGCGAGGTCGATGGCCGCCTCGGGGTCTTGCACTCCTGTTCGACCGAGGCCCGTGTCGCAGTCGACGAGCACTCTCAGCTCACGCGGGGCACCCGTCGCGGCTTCGGCGAGGCCTGGCAGGAGTCTCGCATCGTCGACCGAGACGGTGAGCGTCACCCGCTGGAGCAGCCCGCGCAGGCGCGAGAGCTTGGAGGCGCCGACGATGTTGAACGCAACGAGGATGTCGTCGCAGCCTGCGTCGGCCATCGTCTCCGCCTCGCTCAGTTTCTGACACGTGATGCCGACCGCGCCGAGCGAGAGCTGCTGCCGCGCGATCTCTACGCAGCGGTGGGTCTTTACGTGGGGCCGGTTCTGGAGACCGTGAGCGTCGCAGTAGTCCTGCCAGCGGGCGAGGTTTCGCTCCAGCCGGTCCCCGTCGACGACCGCCGCCGGCGTCTCGACGTCGTCGCTCACGCTGGACGTCGCGCGACCGCCTCGATCTCGACGAGCAGGCCCGGCGGTAGCCCCGCCTGCACCGTCGTCCGTGCCGGATACGGCTCGCCGAAGTACTCGCGGTAGACGGCGTTGTATCCGTCGAAGTCGGCCAGGTCGGCGAGGTAGGCATTGACTTTGACCACGTCGGCGAGCCCGCAGCCGGCGGCTTCGAGGCACGCCTGCAGGTTGTCGAGCGCCTGTCGTGTCTGCTCCGCTACGCCGCCGGCGACGATGTCCCCGTTCGCGTCGAACGCGACCTGGCCGGCGGCGAAGACGTGGTCGCCGCTGACGACGACCGGCGAGTACGGCGCCTTGGGCTTCGCTACGCCGTCCGGCTGTATTGCTCTCCGCGCCATCAGTCGGGAAGCCTCTCGCCCGTCTCGGGATCGAAGAAGTGGGCTTCGCCGGGCACCGGGCGCAGCACAACGCGATCACCCCGCTGCGGCGTCCGCCGGGCTTCGGTACGCGCCGTGAGCCGTGCCGCGCCACCGGCGACCTCCGAGATACAGAAGACGTACGAGTCGGCGCCCAGCTCCTCCACGACCTCGACCTGGGCCGGAATGCCATCGCCCGCGACCTCGAGCGCCTCCGGCCGAAGCCCGACGACGACGCTTCCGAGGCTGCGTGCGGCGATTTCGGCCGCCGCGACTCGGCTCAGTGCGATGGTTGCGGCCCCGAGCTCGACACTCCCGTTCGTGCCGAGCGGCACCGTGCAGAGGCTCATGGCGGGCGAGCCGATGAAGCCTGCGACGAAGGTGTTCACGGGGCGCTCGTACAGGTCGCGTGGCGCCGCGCACTGCTGCAGCCGGCCGTCCTTGAGCACCGCGACGCGGTGCCCGAGGGTCATCGCCTCCGCCTGGTCGTGGGTCACATACACGGTCGTAACGCCTAGGCGGGCCTGCAGGCTCGCGACGTCGGCCCGCATCTGGACGCGCAGCTTGGCGTCAAGGTTCGAGAGCGGCTCGTCCATGAGGTAGACGCTCGGCTGGCGAACGATCGCACGCCCCATCGCTACCCGCTGCCGCTGGCCGCCGGAGAGCTGGGCCGGCTTGCGCTCCAGCAGGTCTGCGAGACCCAGCATCTCGGCAACCTCCCGCACGCGCCGGTCGCGCTCGTCGCGGCGCATCCGCGCCATCTTGAGCGGGAAGCCGATGTTCGCGGCGACCGTGAGGTACGGGTAGAGCGCGTAGTTCTGGAACACCATGGCTACGTCGCGGTCTTTCGGCCGTGCGTAGGTGATGTCGCGGCCGCCGACCCAGATCCCACCTTCGTCGACGTCTTCGAGCCCCGCGAGCATGCGGAGCGCGGTCGACTTCCCCGACCCGGAGGGGCCAACCAGCACCATGAACTCGCCGTCCTCGATCTCGAGATCGAGCCGATCGACGGCCGGGATGTCGCTTCCTGGATAGACGCGCGTCGCCTGCTCGAACCGGACGTCAGCCATCGCTGTCCTGCTCCTCGTCGGAATCGACGGCAGCCGCGAGCTCTTCGTGGATGCGCTCCCTCGCATGCTCGTCCGCTCCGAGGGCGTCGAGCCCGAACAGCGCCGCGCCGACGATGGGGGGAGACGCCGTGCGATGGACCACGATCCGGTCTCCCACGTCGCGCAAGCCTTCCTCGATCGCACCGAGGAGCCGCCCATCTCCCGCGCGCATGAGCCCTCCGCCGAGCAGCACCTCGACCGGCTCCCGACCGAGGGCGAGGCGCGTGATAGCGACCCGAGCAAGCGCGACGACCTCGGCGGCGAGCCGCTCGACGATTCCTGCGGCGACGCCGTCACGCGCTGCCTCGGCGAAGACCACCGGAGCGAGCTCGATAAGCCGCCGGTGTGGGACTCGCCCGCCGTGGATCGCCTCGGCGAGCTCGAGCGGCGTCTGCAGCTGGAAGTGCGCCGGAATGGCGCGCTCGAGGCTCGTGACCGGCCCGCGGCCGTCCTCGCTCCGCGCGGCAGCGGAGAGCGCCGCCAGGCCGACGTCGTAGCCACCGCCCCAGTCGCCGGTGATCGCCCCGAGCGCCGGAAAACGCAGGTGACGCCCGTCCGGCGAGACGCCCACGCAGTTGATGCCGGCACCGCAGACGACTGCCACGCCCCAGCCGCGCGCCGTGCCGGCGCGGAGAACGGCGAACGTGTCGTTGCCGACGGTCGTGCGCGCGGCCCAGTCACGTGCCTCGACGGCCTGTTGCAGCTGATGCTCCTCAGCCGGGAAGTCGACGCCGGCGAGGAAGATCTCTGCGACTTCGGCGACGCGAGCACCGTTGCGGTCGAGCTGCGCGGCGAGCACCGCTTCGTCGAGCATGCCTTGGAGCAGCTCCACGCAGGCATCGAGCCCTAGGTGGTGTGGCGAGGACTGAGGCCCGCGCACGTGGGCGAGCAGGGCGCCGTCCGCGCGCACGAGAGCGAGGTCGGTCTTCGAGTTGCCGCCGTCGACGGCGAGAATGATCGGACTCGTCATGCCGGGGCTCCGATGTGCGCGGGCTCGGCGTCGCGCAGCAGCTCGACGAGCTCGCCTGCGATCGCGCTCTGCGCGATCAGCGGGTGCGTGAGGAGCGCCTTCCTCGCCGTGACCTCGTCGCGGCTGACGGCAGTATCGGCGGTGAGCCGTTCGTACGCCGCGACGTGTTGAACGAGGCCGAGAAGCTCGGGCTCGAGTGGGGGCTGTGCGAGCGGCACGGGGCCGTCTGCCTCGATACGCGCCGGCAGCTCCACGACGTCGTCGTCAGCCAGGCCGGGGATCGCGCCCGCGTTGCGAACGTCGACCACCTGAACGTCGCCGGTACCCGCTGCAAGTGAGGCGACGAGCGCAGTGGCGGCTTCGCTGTAGAAAGCGCCGCCGCGCTGCTCGAGCAGGGCGGGCTTCTCGACGAGCCCGGGATCGCGGTACAGCTCGAGCAGCTCGCGCTCGATCTCGGCCACCCTGGCCGCACGCGGCGTGCCCTCGCGCTGCTCCGCGAGGACCTCGTCATGGCGGTAGAAGTAGTGGAGGTAGGGGGATGGGAGGACGCCGAGCTCCTCGACCAGCGCGCGCGGGAGCTCGGTCCGCTCGGCGATCTCGTCTCCCTGCTCGCTGAGTAGGGCCGGAAGGGCATCCGAGCCGTCCACGAGCACGCTGCGGATCCACGTGAGGTGGTTGAGCCCCACCTGGTCGACGAGGACGCGGTCCGGCTCGACGCCGTACAGGCCAGCGATCCAGCGCTGGAACCCGATGGCGACATTGCAGAGGCCGACCGCGCGATGTCCTGCGTCGAGCAGCGAGCGAGTGACGATGCCGACCGGGTTCGTGAAGTCGACGATCCAGGCTCCCGTCGCGGAGCGCTCGCGCACGCGGTCCGCGATCTCGAGCACGACTGGCACGGTGCGCAACGCCTTCGCGAAGCCGCCGGCACCCGTCGTCTCCTGACCGATGCAACCGCACGCGAGGGGCACCGTCTCGTCCGAGAGCCGCGCCGTCTGGCCGCCGACCCTGATCTGCACGAGCACGAAGTCGGCCCCGTCGACCGCACGGTCGAGGTCGTCCGTCACCGAGAACGACCCGTCGTACCCCTGCGTGTCGAGCATCCGACCCGCCAGCGCGCCGACGACCTCTCGGCGCTCAGCGTCGATGTCCTGGAGAACGAGCTCGTCGATCCGCAGCCGGTCCCTCTGGCCGGAAAGCCCGTGGACGAGCTCGGGCGTGTAGGTCGAGCCGCCCCCGACAACCGCGATCTTCATCCCTTCACCCCCGTCAGGGTGACGCCCTCGACGAAGGCCTTCTGGGCTAGGAAGAAGACGACGATGACCGGCAGCATCACGAGCACCGTCGCCGCCATCGTCAGGTTCCACTGCACTTGATGGAGCGAGCGGAACTGGGAGAGGCCGATCGAGGTGACCCAGTTGTCCGGGTTCTCGCTCAGGTAGAGCAGCGGGAGGAAGAAGTCGTTCCAGGTATAGAG
Source organism: uncultured Gaiellaceae bacterium (assembly GCA_963723695.1). Taxonomy (GTDB): domain Bacteria; phylum Actinomycetota; class Thermoleophilia; order Gaiellales; family Gaiellaceae; genus GMQP-bins7. The sequence goes on from CAVRRU010000010.1 coordinate 244,953, forward strand.
GACGGAGAAGAGCGCGACCGCAGCGATCGCCGGCTTGCCCAGCCGCAGGACGACCCGCGTGAGCACGCGGAACTCCCCACAGCCGTCGACGCGTGCGGCGTCGAGGTACTCCTGCGGGATGGTGAGGAAGAACTGCCGCAGCAGGAAGATCGCGAACGCATCGCCCAGCCAGTTCGGGATGATCAGCGGCCAGAGGCTGCCGACGAGCTCGAGCTTCGCCCACATGACGTACAGCGGCACGACGGTGACCTGGGGCGGCAGCATCAGTGCGATCAGCACGACGAGGAACACGGCGTCGCGACCGCGCCAGCGCAGACACGAGAACGCGTACGCGATGGGGATGCTCGAGAGCAGCAATCCCGTGGTGGCGAGACTCGCATAGATGAACGAGTTGAGCGCCCAACGCCAGAGCGGTGCCTGCGTGAAGACGTCGACGAAGTTCTGCCAGCGGAACGGCCGCGGCCAGAGATCCGAGGAGAGCGCCTGCGCGTTCGTCATCAACGACGTCAGCAGGACGAAGACGACGGGAGCGACGAACGCGATCCCGAGCGCGATGAGGAGGCTATGGTCGGCCACGGCGACGAGGAGGCGACGCCGGCGGATCGACCGCGGCACCGCGCGCCGGACCGGGACAGCTTCGACGTGGGCTCCGGCCGTCACCGAGGCCCGGCTCCGTAGTGCACCCAGCGGCGCGAGTTCCAGATGATGATCGCGGTGACAGCGAAGGCCACGAACAGCAACAGCATCGCCATCGCCGACGCGTAACCCATGTTGAAATACCTGAAGCCGTTGTTGTAGATGAGGATCGGGTAGAAGAGCGTAGAGCCCTCCGGGTAGCCGATCTCGATGTTCGTGGTCGTGCCGCCCTGGACGGCCGAGCCGGCGGCGACGCTCGCGGCGACGTGCGCCTGGGTGAAGTACTGGAGGCTCGCGATTACGCCGAGCACTACCGCGAACAGGATCACCGGGCTGATCGTCGGCAGCGTCACCCACCGCAACCGCTGCCACGCGTTGGCGCCGTCGAGCTCGGCGGACTCGTACAGATGGCGCGGCACGTCGAGGATCGCGGCGAGGAAGATGATCATGGTCGTGCCGACGCCCCACATGCCGAGCATCACGAGCGACGGTTTCGACCAGCCGGGGTCGTTGAACCACAGCGGGCTGTCGATCCCGAGCCTGCCGAGGATCGTATTCACCGGTCCGGTCGAGGGGTTGAGGATGTAGACGAAGGCCAGGGTCGCGGCGACCGGCGGCACGAGCGCGGGCAGGTAGAAGACCGTGCGAAAGGCTCCGACCCCGCGTCGCGCTCGGGTCAGGAGCATCGCGATCCCGAAGCCAAAGGCCGCGGTGAGTGGGACCGAGACGGCGATGAACCAGAGCGTGTTCGACACCGCAGGCCAGATCTGCGGGTCGTCCCCGAGCAGGAAGCGGTAGTTGTCGAGGCCGACCCAGCGTGGATCCGAGAGCAGGTCGTACCTCGTAAACGAGAGATACCCGCTCCACACGATCGGGTACGCGAAGAAGATCGAGAAGCCGGCAAGCCAGGGGCTCAGGAAGGCGAGAACCGTGAGGCGGCGCCTCCACGCCGCCCTGCTCCTGGCTCGCCGGCGGTCGACCGCAACCGCGGTTGACGCCGCCGCGGTTGCGGTCGCGGAACTCATCGCACCTATTCTCAGCCCGCCTGCTTCATCTTGGCGTCGATCTGTTTGTCCACGTCCGCCAAGCCGGCCTGCAGGTCCTTGACCTTCCCGGCCTGCCACTTCGCGAGGAAGCTCGTGAACGTCTCCAGATGCGCCGAGCCGAGCGGCGTGACCGGGATCGTCGACGAACGCGAGTTCGTGAAGATCTTCGTGAACGTTGCGAAGTTCACGTCGGGCTTCAGCTCCTTGGAGCGAGCTGCGGCAGCCGTCGACGGCACGTTGCGTATCCCGTTCGAGAACGTCGCGAGCGCGTGGGTGTTCGTCGTCAGGTACTTGACGAGCTTCCAGGCCTCGTCCTCGTTGTCGCCGCCCTTCGGGATGCCGATGATCGTGCCGTTGATGTAGCCGGCTCCGTACAGGTTGTTCTTGGCGGGGTCGACCGGCATGGGCGCCGTGCCGTACTGAACCTTCGGGTGATCAGCGCCGAGGAAGGCGACGCGCCACTCGCCGTCGATCATCATCGCGAGCTTCTCTCGTCCGAACGCGTGCGGGGAGGACCACTCGTCGCCCGCTCCCGTCTGCCACTTCACGAGCTTCTCGTGGCCGTAGAAGTCGACGAGGCTCTTCTGCCAGCGCAGCAGGCGCTGCCACGCCGGATCCTTCCCCAGGATCGACTTGTTGTTCGCATCGAAGTACTTCGCGCCCACGAGCGGCTGATAGGCGCCGATCGAGTTCTGGTAGAAGCCGAAGAACGGGTCGAACCCGACCACGTCGAGAGAACCGTCCGCCTTGCGTGTCGTCAGCTTCCTCGCGTAGGCGGTAAGCTCGTTGAACGTGCGCGGTGGCTTCGTCAGCCCGGCCGCCCTGAGGAGCTTCTTGTTGTAGTAGAAGCCGTACGCGTCAGCCAGCAGCGGCAGAGCGCAGCGTGTGCCCTTGTACTGGGTGTAGGACCGGGTCGTCGCCGGGAAGATGTTCATGTTGATCTTGTCGCGCTTGAGGTACGGCGCGAGGTCGATCCAGCCGCCGGACGGGCAGTACACGCCGACGTTCTGCGAGGTGAACGAACTGACTACGTCCGGCGCATTCCCGGATCGGATCGCTGCGGTGATCTTGTCGTCGTTGATGGCGCCCACGACCTTGACCGTCACGTTCGCGTTCTTGGCGTCGTACTCGGATACGACTTTCTTGAACTCGTTCAGCTCACGGGCGCTCCAGCCGACCCAGATCGTGAGCTCCTCGGCCTCGGCCTTCGAAGTGCTCGAAGTGGCGGCGAGGCCCGCCGCGGCGATGACCAGTCCTCCGAGGACGGCCAGCGCCGTTACGAGACGTCCCATCTACGACCTCCTCCTTCGTCGACGCTCCTGCCCGCCCGCGGTGGATTCTCTGTCTCGAACCGCCATCAGGCAAGTTAGGTAACTTTACGAACGCGACTGTACGACTCTAGGCCGTTTGTGTCAAGCATGTTAACGGTGGAAGCTCGATACGTTAGGATTCCTCACGAAATGGCACGAAACGACCGCCTCCCGGCAGCCGCGATCCCACCGCTCCTCAAGGATCTGAACCAGCGGACCGTGCTCGAGGCGATCCGTTCCTCCGCGCCCGTGTCGCGGGCAGAGATCTCGCGAATGGTCGGGATCTCGAAGCCGACGGTCTCGCTCGCGATCTCCGCCCTGCTCGACGCCGGCTTGATCCGCGAGGCGGCCGAGGGACCGGACGGGCCGAGCTATGGAGCCGTCTTCTTCGAGCCGGAGCCGGAGGCCGCGCTCGTTCTCGGATTCGATCTTGGCGCGCGGTTCCTGCGCGGGGCGATCTGCGACCTCAGCGGCGAGATCCGAGCGCGGCACGACGTGGAGGTCGTGGGCAGCGATGCGGAGACCGTGCTCGACGTGATCGCGTCCCTGCGCTTCCGGTTGGTGGAGGCCGCTGGCCTGGCCGACGAGCTGATCGACAGCGTGGTGGTCGGCGTCCCCGGCGTCGTCGACACGGACAGCGGGCGCATCGATCTGGCGACGAGCGTGCCGGGGCTCGAGGGCATCACCTTCCGTGGCACGCTCCGCGAGCGCCTCGACCTGCCGGTTACGCTCGAGAACGACGTCAACCTCGCTGCGCTGGGCGAGCACTGGCAGGGCGTGGCGCGCGGGGTGGACGACTTCGTGTTTATCTCCATTGGAACGGGCATGGGCGCGGGGCTCGTGCTGCACGGTGAGCTGCACCGCGGCAACCACGGCGCTGCGGGCGAGGTGGACTTCGCGCTCGTCGGCCTCGCCCAGGACGTCGACCCGTGCGCCGGCGCGATCTCCGAGTACACGGCCAGGCTCGTGGCAGAGCGCGGCGCCGGAACCACGCTGCGGCCGCCGTTCGACGCGCGGGCGATCTTTGCGGCTGCACGAGCAGGGGACGAGCTCGCGAACGACGTCGTCCAGGAGGTGGCACGCCGGATCGCGCTGCACGTGGTACCCATCGCAGCCGTCACCGACGTGTCGCTCGCGGTGCTCGGGGGAGGGCTCGGTGCCAACGGCGACCTGCTGCTTCGCCCGGTGCGCGAGCTGTTGCGTGGCTGGATCCCGTACCCGCCGCAGGTCGACGTCTCGAGCCTCGGGGAGGCAGCGGTGCTCACCGGCGCGCTCGCGATCGGCCTGCGTCGCTCGCTCGACAACGTGTTCGTCGAGCGACCCCGCGCCGCTCTGAGGTGAACCGCCGCCCCAGTCGCAGTCACGGACGACCAGCACCTGCTCGGCGAAGGCGCGCGATGGGACGCCCGCCACGGCGAGCTGTTGCGGGCGGACATCATGGATGGACTCGTCTTCCGCGACGCATCGACGACGACGGTGGCCTCATCCCTGTTCGCACGTACGAGGTGCCCGGAACCGTGGGCGCGGATCACCCCGGTGGAGGGCGGCGACGGCTGGCTCCTCGCCGCCGGTCGAGGCTTCGTCTACCTCTCCGAGAACGGCGGGCTGCGCCCGCTCGCCGAGGTCGCCCCTGAAGGCTCCAGGATGAACGATGCCGTGCGATCCGCAGGGCCGGTTCTGGGCAGGCACGAAGGCTCATGACAACCGCGCGGGAGGTGGAGCGCTGTATCGGCTCGACCGTAATGGGCCCACCGAGCTGATGCTCGACGGCTTGACGATCTCCAACGGCCTCGGCTGGAGTCCCGACGGCGGGACGATGTATCTCGCCGACACCATCCCGCGTGTCATCCACGAGTTCTCCTTCGACGGAGAACGCGGCACGATCTCGGACGGCCGGGTGCTCGTCACGGTGACCGAGGGCGTGGGTCCGGATGGGCTGACGGTCGACGCGGCGGGTGATATGGGTCGCGGTCTTCGGGGCCGGACGGATCCACCGCTATTCCGCGGAGGGCAAGCTGGTCGAGGTGCTGCTCGTCCCTGCGGAGCAGACGACGTCGTGTGCCTTGGCGGGCCCGGGCTGACCCGGCTCTACGTCACCACAGCGACCGAGGACTGGAGCGACGCGCAACGTTGTGCCGAGCCCGCCGCCGGTCTGACGTATCGGTTCGACACCGACGCGACCGGACGTCCAGCGGCGCCGTTCCGCCCGCAACCGACGTGGTGGAATGCGGTGACCTCGTGAACCAGCCTCACTCGGCGGAGGAGGATTCGTTCGGGCGACTGCTCCTCCATCACCTTGAGAAGACCGGCGTCCACTAGAACCAGGGGAGGCCGTCCCAGTACGAGGGCCGTTCCCTCCGTGACGGCTCGAAGTCCGCGTACGCCTTGTCCGGGTCGGGTGTCTCCTCCTTCACGCTCGCGCCGTACTGCGCGGCGAGCCTCGACGCGGGGTAGACGACCTCCCACGGTGCCGTCCTCGAACCGGCCATGAACAGCACACATGGCCCGTCGCCAGCACTCACGAAGATGTGCTTCGTCCCCGCCGGACCGTGGAAGAAGTCCCAGTGTCGGAGAATCCGCTCCTCGCCCTCGACGAGCAGCCGGCATTCTCCGGCGAGCACGAGGAAGTCCTCCTGCTGGTTCTCCTGGTGGTAGAGGCCGTTCGACTCGCCCGGCTCCAGGACGTGAAGCCTGAGATCCTGACGAGGTCGTCCGGCGAGATATGCGGCGCGCGTTGCACCATCTCGATGAACTTCGCGAACACGACCGGCCAATGCTCGGGCCCGTCGGGCGAGTGGAGCTCGTACAGGTCGCGTATCGACCCCATGCTGTCGGGAGTCATGTGCGCGAACATCGCCTCGGCCTCGGGGACGTTTCCGGCCGTGTCGTAGTTCGTACCGATCACGACGAGCTTGCTGACGAGGTCGGGCCGCGCGATAGCGACCATGAGGCCCACGATCCCTCCGTCGCTCCAGCCGACGAGGTGTGCCGGCCCTCCGACGAGCTCGTCGAGGAAGCCGATCGTGTCGGTGGTCATGTCGGCGTAGGTCAGATGCCCCTCCACGTCCGCGGTGTGACCGTGGCCGCGCCGTTCCGGGCGAGCACGCGGAACCGCTCGGCGAACGCGGATGTCTGGCTTTGCCAGGTTTCGTTGGTGCACAACCCGCGATGGAGCAGGACGAGCGGTTCGCCGCTCCCGTCTTCGTCGTACCACGTGTCGAGGCCACCGATATCCACGTAGTCACCCACACGTAGCGCGTCAGCGAGTCTCGAGGAAGTCGAGCACGCGTCGTGTCAGTAGCGCTGTCGCCCCCGCATCGTACGACGGGAGACTCGAGTCGGCGAAGTAGTGCTGGTCGCCCGGATAGAGGAACAGCTCGGCGTGCTCGGTCGAGTCGACTAGCTCGCGCGCCGCGTCGATGTCACCCTCGTCGACGAAGTACGGATCGGCGTCCATACCGTGGATCTGCACCGGCACGTCCTCCGGCCAGGACGTCCCGAACTCCGATGTCGGCACGCAGGAGTAGAAGAGCAGCGCTCCGCGCGCGCCGGGCCGGGTCTGCGCGAGCTTCTGTGCGGGGAGTACGCCGAGCGAGAAGCCGGCGTAGACGAGCTCGTTCGGCAGGTCGTCGGCGGCGCGCACACCGCGCTCGATGATCCTGCCGAAGCCGACCTCGCTCGCGTGCGCCACGCCCTCGTCGATCGTGGAGAAGGTGCGGCTTTCGAAGAGGTCGGGAGTGTGCACGCTGTGGCCGGCCCCGCGGAGCTCGTCCGCGAAGGCCGCGAAGCCTTCGGTCTGACCCAGGGCGTGATGAAAGAGCAGCACTTCAGCCATGTCGCCTCCTCATGCGTTGCTGTTCGTCTTGTCGAACACCGTCCCGAGTTTAGCACGGAGGTTCGGTATGTCAAACGGCGCTGCTACAGTCGAACAATGCCCGAGACCACCGTGGACGTCGAAGCTCTCTATGCCGCCGTCGACAGCAAGCGGAAGACCCACGGAGCGAGCTGGCGCGAGATCGCGCGCGAGCTCGACATCAGCCCCTCGACCTTCACCCGCATGGCACAAGGCCGACGCCCTGACGTGGACACGTTCGCAACGCTCCTGCGCTGGCTCGGCATGCCGGCGGAGTCGTTCATGCGCGGGACCACAACGACCGCCGCGACCGAGGAGCCTGTTGCCATGGTCTCGTCGTATTTGCGGTCGGCACGCAACGTTTCACCCCAGGATGCCGAGGCGCTCGAGGACATCTTCCGAGCGGCCTACAACCGGCTGGTTAGAGAGACGTAACTACGATGTCGGCGTGGCGGAAGAGCTGCGCCGCGGGTTCAAAGCCGAAGCAGAGAGCATCGCGGAGCACGTGCGTGCCGAGCTGGGTCTCGGCCCGCTCGATGCCCTCGACTGCTTTGCTCTCGCCGAGGCGTGGGGGATTCCGGTCGTCTCGCTCGGAGAGCTGCGCGAGGACGGGGCGAAGGATCGCAGCGTCCGGCGCTTGCTGAGCGAGGACGCCGGGTTCTCGGCGACGACGGTCGTGCTCGGCACGAAGCGGCTCATCGTTTACAACCCGCGCCAACCTCCCGGCCGCAGCGCGAGCAGCCTGGCGCACGAGCTGTCGCACCTGATCCTCGAGCACGAGGCCGCGCCGGCGATCGGGATCGGTGGCTGTCGGCACTGGAACGGAGCGCAAGAGGCCGAGGCCGACTGGCTCGGCGCGTCGATGCTCGTCCCGCGCGAGAGCGCCCTCGAGTGGATGGTGCAGAACGGTGACCTCGAAGACGGCGCACGGAACTTCGGCGTGAGCATCGAGCTGTTCCGGTGGCGCGTCAACCACACGGGCGTGGTCCGGCAGCTCGCGCGCGAGCTGCGTTGACCGGGCGCCGCCGGCGTCGATACTGGGACGCGGCGTATGCGACTCGCGGTGTCGACGGCGTGAGCTGGTACCAAGCCGCTCCGGAGGTGTCGCTCGAGCTCGTCGACGCGCTCGGCGTCTCCAGCGACGCGGCCGTGATCGACGGTCGGTGGCGGCGCGTCGTTTCTCGTGGACGAGCTCATGGCACGCGGCTTCCGGACCTGACCATGCTCGATCTCTCCGTCTCTGCGCTCGAGGCGACTCGACGGCGCCTCGCCGCCGACGCGCCGGTGAGGTTGGTCGAAGCAGACGTCCCGGAGTGGGAACCGGATCAGCGCTACGACCTCTGGCACGACCGTGCGGCGTTCCACTTCCTCGTCGCTGCCTCCGATCGGGACACGTACCTAGCAACATTGCAGCGAGCAGTCGCGGAGGGCGGAAGCGTGATCGTCGGGACGTTCGCCGAGGACGGGCCGGAGATCTGCTCGGGCCTCCCGCCGGACGATCTCCATCCTGAAGTCGGGAAACGAGCTTCGGAAGGGGCTGATCCAGCGGCGGGCGAGCTCGGCGAACTCGTCCCGCGCGATGTCGTCGAGTGGCTCTGGGTTCCGCTCGTTCACGACTTCCTCAACCAGGCGGCGAACGAGCTGCTTGCTCGCTTCCGTCCGGCTATCGCCCTTACTGGTCGAGGAAAGTGGCGTGAAGAGCGTCAGCTGGACGCCTTCGGATGGCCGGACGCGCACGTTGCGGTCACCCCAGGGAGTTTCGACGGCAGCTCCGACCTCTGCGTACTCGACGAGCCGGCGGGCAGTCGCCTCGGAATCGGGCGTCTCGAGGGCAAGGCGAACGCCGCCGCTTCGTTCCCGAGCCTCCTCTACGAGGTCGATGTGCTCGGACTGGCGCTCGTCCACGATCTCGAGCGTTCCGCGTCCGACCGCCAGGATGACGCCGGCGCCGCTCGGCTCGTCCCACTCGAGGACGACCGGCAGCCCGAGGGCGTCGCGGTACATAGCGACGGCGAGTTCGTAATCGCGCACCGCGAGTGATACCCGAAGTTCGCTGATCTCCGTCTTCATCGCGGCTAGCTGGTCGTCGTATCGAGCGTGACCAGTCCGCGCAGGTCGACACAGTGGATTCCACGCACCTCGACGAGCACCATCAGCACGCCCGCGCAGCTCCGGCAGCGTACGACCGTGCCCGGCGCGCGGTTGTAGACCATCTGCTCGGCGAGCAGCCAGGTGGCTCCACAGCTCGCACACGACCCGGTCGCCATCGTCATCTCCGTACCGAACACGTCGACCATCAGGCCCGCGATCGCGTTTCCGTCGAGCGCTTCCATCACTTCGCTCCAGTCGCGCCGAAGCGCTCCGTCTTCACGCGCTCCGGCGGGTAACCGAGCTCGACGAGGCCGCTCGCCACGGTCTCGACGAAGCTCGTCGGGCCACACACGAAGGCGCGCGGGTCGTCACGGGCCGGCCATGCGACCTCGCAGAGAAGCTCGGTGTCGACACGGCGCGAGTATCCCGTCCAGCCCTGTGGTTGTGCCCGAGTCAGGGAATACACGACCTCGACGCCGTCCTTGGGCTCGTCGAGCTCGGCGCGATAGATGACGTCCTCCAGCGAGCGCGACGAATAGAGGAGGCGGACGGGGCTATCGCTGCCGGTGCGATCCCGATGCCTCAGCATCGCTCTCAGCGGCACGATCCCGGAGCCGCCGGCGGCGAGGAGGAGTGGGCCACCATCCTCGGGATCCCAGACGAAGTAGCCCCCCACTGGGCCGCGCAGCTCGATCCCGTCTCCGGCGCGCAGCTCCTCGGTCAGGTAGGGGGAGACCTCTCCGTCGTCGAGGCGCTCGACGGTGATCGCCACAGGCTCGCCCGGAGCGGATGCGATCGAATACTCGCGCTCGGCGCGATAGCCATCCTCGGCGGTCAGTCGGATGTCGAGGTGCTGCCCGGCGCGATGCCCAGGCCAGTCGGGGACGTCGAGCGCGATCGTCTTCACGCGAGCCGTCTCTTCGACGAGCTCGTCGACCGTGGCGACCTGCCAGGTCAATCGCCCGCGAAGCGCTGTTCCTGCCACGGGTCTCCGTACATGTGGTAGCCGTACGTCTCCCAGAAGCCGGGCTCGTCATCGTCGCGGAGCTCGAGGCCGCGTACCCACTTGGCGCTCTTCCAGAAATAGAGGTGGGGCACGAGCAGGCGCGCGGGACCGCCGTGCTCGGACTCGAGTGGCTCGTCGTCGTATGCGAAGGCGACCCACGCCTTCCCGTCCGCGACATCCTCGAGCGGGAGGTTCGTCGTGTAGCCGCCGTCGCAGAACGCGAGCACGTAGGGAGCGTCGTACTCGACGTCGACGAGGAGCGTGTCCACCGAGATACCTTCCCACGTCGTATCCAGCTTCGACCAGCGGGTGACGCAGTGGATGTCGACAGTGACCGTCTCGCTCGGGAGCGAGCGGAACTCGTCCCATGTCCACGACTTCTGCTCGTCGCCGGAGACGACCGCGAACGTCCACTCTTCGAGCGGCGTGTGCGGCGTCGGGCCGGCAGAGAGCACCGGAAAGTCGTCCGTCACGTATTGGCCCGGCGGAACGCGGCTTGAATCGACGTCCGAGTCGCGCCGTCGGCCGCGGAAGCCTCTCGAGACGAAGCTCATAGCTGGTCACCTCCCAGTTCTAGAGGTCGAGCGTAATGTCTGCGAGGGGTCGCGCGCTACAGGTGAGCACGAGGCCTTCGGCGGGGCGGTGCAGTCCTGCGCGGAGGTTGTCGAGGAACGACATCGGTCCGCAGAGATAGAAGTCGGCCTCCTTGGGGTAACGTTCGGCTTGCCGGCTTCACGGCTCTCGCGGCCCTCGGCGATCTGCGCGGCCCAGGCGATGCGAGACCGTAGGCTAGAGGCGTGCCGGCAGTCGAGACCGACTACCTCGTTGTGGGAGCCGGTGCGTCGGGAATGGCCTATGCCGACACGCTGGTCGCGCACACGGACGCCGAGGTCGTGCTGGTCGACAGGCGTCACAGGCCGGGAGGCCACTGGCTGGACGCCTACCCGTTCGTGCGCCTCCATCAGCCCTCCGCGTATTACGGCGTCGAGTCGCGGCCGCTCGGGAACGACCGCATCGACGAGCACGGGCCGAACGCCGGCTTCTACGAGCGCGCGAGTGCGCCCGAGATCTGCGACTACTACTCGCGCGTGCTCGACGAGCACCTGCTGCCGACGGGCCGGGTGCGGTTCTTCGGCACGAGCGAGTACCACGGCAATAACGGGGACGGTCACCTCGTCGTTTCGCTGCTCGACGGCTCCGAGATCGTTGTAAAGCCGCGGCGCAAGGTCGTCGACGCGACCTATGTCCAGTCCGAGATCCCGTCGCGTCACGTTCCCGGATTCACGGTCGAGCCGGGCGTCACGCTCGTCCCGCCCACCGACCTCGTCGACCTCGCCGAACCTGCGGACCGCTTCACGGTGATCGGGGCGGGAAAAACGGGGATGGACACCTGCGTGTGGTTGCTCGAGGCGGGAGTCGACCCCGACCGGATCCGCTGGATACGGGCCCGTGATCCGTGGCAGTACGACCGCAACTTCTTGCAGCCGCTCAACCTGGTCGGTTCGGTCATGCGGCTTCGGGCGCGCTGGGTCGAGACAGCGGCGGCGGCCGAGGACGGCCACGACTTCGCGCGGCGCCTCGAGGACGCTGGGGTGTTCGTGCGGATCGACCCCTCGGTCGAGCCGCTGGCGTTTCGCGGCGCCACCGTCAGCCCGCGCGAGATCGACGCTCTTCGCACGATCGAGCACGTCGTGCGGGCGAGCCGGGTGCGGAACATCGGCCGGACGACGGTCACGACCGACACGGGCGACATCCCCGGCGGCCCGCGCGAGGTCTACGTCGACTGCACGGCCGCGGGGGTTCGTCCCACGGTTCCGCGACCAGTGTTCGAGCCGGGCCGAATCACGATCCAGTACGTGGCCACGGGCCTCATACCATGGTGCGCCGCCACGATCGCGGTCGTCGAGTCGACCGGCCTCGACGACGAGGCGAAGAACCGGCTCTGCCCGCCCGTCGTCTTCTCGGGCGACGCCGCTGATCTGGTGCGGTTCGCATACAGCGCGATGCAGGGCCATGTCGCGAGGGCCCGCGATGAGGCAGTCGGGCCGTGGAGTGCCGCGTCGAGGCTGAACCCCGCCCAAGCTGCGTCCGACCACATCGACGACCCGCACGTCGCGGAGTCGCTGGCGTTCGTGAAAGATCATACGCAGGCGGCGCTGAAGAACCTCGAGCGCATCACGGCCGTGGCGGCGCCCGCTGACAGGGGCCGCACCCACTCCTACCCATCGACCACGTGACTGTCCAACGGATGGAGCACGTCGGCATCGTGGTTGACGACCTCGCAGCCGCAACCGGCACGAGCCTGCGAACGCACCGGGCATCCGCCCGGAGGATGTCATCATCGAGGTAGCGGAGCGGATCGGCTAACGGGTCGAGTCCGTTGCCGACTCTCAGATGCAGGAGTCTCACGTGCGCGTCACGGTCTCCCCCGTCGACTGGCTACTCGAGTCGGACGAGCCGGGGATCGTCGCGCAGGCGAAGCGGGACCTCCTCGACGAGCAGGCGCCGGACGAGGCGGCGCGGGTCCTCGAAGGACCGAAGGTGCGCACGCTGCTCGCAGGCCAGCAGGCAGACGGCGGCTTCGGCACCCACGTCTACGCGAAATGGGGCGGCGCTCACTGGCGGCTCGTCTCGCTCGTCGAGCTCGGCGTCCCAGCCGGCGACCCGCGCTGTCTCGCGGCTGCGGAGACCGTCCTCGCCTGGCTCACCGGCAAGGGCCATCGCGCCCGCATCCAGGTCATCGATGGGCTGACGCGGCGCTGCGGGTCGCAGGAGGGCAACGCGCTCGCGGTCTGCTGCCGGCTCGGCCTCGCCGACGACCCGCGTGTCCGCCTGCTCGCGGAGTCGCTGGTCGAGTGGCAGTGGCCGGACGGCGGCTGGAATTGCGACAAGAAGGCGAGCGGCTACCGCTCGTCCTTCAACGAGTCGCTGCCGCCGATGTGGGGGCTGCACGAGTACTGGGCCGCGACCGGCGAGAAGGGGGCGCGGGACGCCGCCGAGCGCACCGCCGAGCTCTTCCTCGAGCATCGACTCTTCAGGGTGCTCGCCACCGGCGAGCCGATCCGCGAGTCGTTCGTGACGGTGCACTCGCCGCCGTTCTGGCACTACGACTTCTTCCAGGCGCTCGTCGTGCTCGCCCGGATGGGGCTCGCGGATGACCCGCGCGCGGCCGACGGCCTCGACCTGCTGGAGGAGCGAAGGCTCCCGGACGGCCGCTGGCGCGTCGGCGGCCGCTGGTGGAAGGCACCGGGCTCGAAAGGCAGTAATGTCGAGGTAGTCGACTGGGGGTCCGGGCCGAACGAGCTGTTGACGCTGCACGGGCTCCGCGTGCTCCGCGCCGCCGGCCGCTCCTATGCCTAGCGCTCCCGCGGTTTGCGGGCGTTTCGTCTCTTCGCATGATCGCCGTTCAGGACCGCATGCCGTCCAAGTTCGGCTGGGAGTCGCGCGTGATGCTCGCAGAGTCTCCACTTTCTATTGCGCGTGCGGCGTGCGCGAAGATCGGGGCTCGCACGCAGAGCGCGGGCAGCCCCGGATCCAAGGCCCGGCGCGAGTAGCCCCGTCGAGGGCGCGGCGTGACCACCTACGTGCAAAGGGCCGAGATAGGTTCATGGGCGCTACGTGGCTGGTGCCGATCGCGAACAACCAGGCTTCAAGTTCGCTAGCGCTTGACCGATAGATAACGAGCATATATGCTCGTTATCTATGAGGGAACTCTTTCTCGCGCTACTGAGTGGCGAGCGCGCTCACGGGTATGAGTTGAAGCTGTCGTTCGAGCAGGAGTTCGGCGATCTGTTGCCGGCGCTGAACGCTGGCCAGATCTACGTGACGCTCGGACGGCTGGAGCGGGATGGCCTCGTCGTCGGTCACGCGGTGCCGGGAGACAGCCGCGGCAAGCGCGTGTACGAACTGACGGACCTCGGGCGGGAAGCGCTCGCGGCCTGGATCGAGGCACCCGTCTCGGGCAGGCGGCTCAGGGACGAGTTCTTCATGAAGTTGGTCGTTCTCGCGTCAGCTCATCTGGCGGAGCCGAGCCAACTGCTCGACCGGCAGCGGCGCGAGTACCTGCAGTCGCTGCGCGACCTGAACGCGCTGCTCGAGGCGAATGGGAAGGGGCCCACGGCCGAGCTTCTGGTCGAGGGAGCGATCTTGCATCTGAAGGCCGACCTGGAGTGGCTCGAGCTGATCGAGCAACGACTCGCGCTGAAGGAGGAAGACTGATGACACCGATCCTGGAGGCGAGACAGCTCGCAAAGACGTACGACACCGGCGGCGCCAAGGTGCTGGGGCTTCGCGGCGTCGACATCTCGATCGAGCGCGGCGAGTTCGTCGCGATCATGGGCCCGAGCGGGTGCGGGAAGTCCACCCTGCTCAATCTGTCGGCCGGGCTCGATCGACCGACGGCGGGGGAGGTCTGGCTCGATGGCGAGCGGATCGACGGCTTGAGCGAGACCGATCTCGCGCGGTTGCGTCGGCGCAAGGTCGGCTTCGTGTTCCAGTTTTTCAACCTGGTGCCGACGCTTTCTGCAGTCGAGAACGTCGAGCTGCCCTTGCTGTTGGTCGGTCGGAGGCGCAGGGACGCTCGCCGGTCGGCGAACGAGCTGCTGAGTGCGCTCGGCATTCCCGAGAAGCACGGAGCCGCTCCGGTGGAGCTGTCCGGCGGGGAGCAGCAGCGGGTCGCGCTGGCGCGCGCGCTCGTGAACAGACCGGATGTCGTTCTCGCCGATGAGCCGACCGGGAATCTCGACTCGGCGACGGCCCGCGAGGTGCTAACCCTCTTTCGCGAGGCCCGGGATGGCGGTCAGACGCTGCTGCTCGTGACGCATGACGCGAGCGTCGCCTCGGCGGCGGATCGGGTGATCACGCTCCGCGACGGGCTCGTGGCCGATGAGACGGAGCTAGCTGCAGCCCGCCAGGTCGCTCCCCTGCTCGAGCTGGCGAGCCCGGAATGACTGCGCTGCTGTTCAAGCTGGCGTTCGCGGGCATCCGCTCGCGACTGCTCGCGAGCGCGATCACGATCGCGATCGCGGCCGCTGCGGTGGCGACGATCGTGCTCACCCTGGAGGTCCGGTCGAGCGGGGTCGATCCCTGGCAGCGGACGTTCGCCGAGGCCAATGGGGCACACGTGCTTGCGTTCGTCCCATCGCAAGCCGACGCGGCAGCGATCGGCGACCTGCCCGGCGTGACCGAGCGCAGCGCGCCCGTTCCGCTCGTGTTCGCGACTATCGGCCCTCGCGAAAGCGATCTCGTGCAGCTCGCCGGCTTGGGTCGCCCTCCGGTCGTGAACACGCCGTTGCGGACCGCTGGCTCGCCGCTTCGCGGCAGCGGCATCGTGCTCGAACGCAGCCTCGCGCCGCGGACTGGGTCTCGCGGTCGGTGACACGGTCGAGGTGACGAGCAGGGGCGGAGATCGCTCAATCGAGATTCCCGTGCTGGGAACGGCCGTCGTGCCCAGCCAGGCGCGTTACCCGCGCAGCAAGCCCGGCCTTGCTTGGGTCAGTCCGGCGACGCTCCAGCAGGTCGAACCCGATCGCTCTGGCTGGCGCTGGTCAGAGGCAGTCCGGCTTGCGGATCCTTCCGCGTCTTCGGCCTTCACTGTGCGCGCGGCAGCAGCCTTGCCGGCGGCCTCGCGCTCCGGGAATCTCTATTTCCAGACCTGGCAGGCGCAGCGCGACATCGCGCTAGGCGATGCACAGGGCACGCAGGTGATCGTCACCATCTTCACGATCCTGCTCCTGATCGTCGCCTTCGTCGTGGTCGGAATCCTCGTCGGCGCACGCGCCAGCGAACAGCACCGTCAGATCGGGCTGTTGAAGGCGGCCGGCTTCACCCCACGCCAGGTCGGAATCGTTTTCGCCCTCGAGTCCGCCGCTCTGGGTCTCGCCGCGGCCGCCCTGGGCTTCGCGCTCGGGGCGATGCTCGCGCCACGTCTTGCCGAACCCAGCGCCGAAACGCTGATCGGCTCGCCAACGATGGCGGCGAATCCCTGGCACATCCTCGTCGCCAGCTGTGTTGTGCTTCCGGTTCTCGTGGCCGCAGCCTTGACCTCCACGCGTCGCAGCACTCGCTTCACCGTCCTCGAGGCGATCCGTGCGGGCAGCCCGTCTCCCGCCAATTCGCGGCTGGCGCGTGCCGTCGTCCGATCCGTCATGCCGCTCACGATCGGGCTCGGGCTCAAAGACCTGCTCGCGCGAGGGCGCCGGGCGCTTCTCCTCGCAGCCGCGATCACGCTCACCGGCGCGATGGTTGTCGTCGTGCTCTCCCTCGACGCGACGCTCGACGCGCAATCTGCCTCCAAGACCAGTGACTTCCCGGACGAGCTGCTGCTGCTCATCTACGCACTCGACGCGGTGCTGCTGCTGATCACCGCCACGACGCTCGTTGCCGTCGCCTTGCTCTCGGTCCGCGAGCGTATCCGCGACTACGGCGTGCTCAAGGCGATCGGCCTCACTCCTCGCGAGATCACCTCAACGGTTGTCGGCGCCCACGCTGCCCTTGCGGTGCTCGCATCGCTCCTCGCCATCCCGCTCGGCATCGGGCTCTACCTCGCCCTCTTCCGGATCGCCGGCGACACGACGGAGGACGCCGTCATCGCACCCTGGTGGTCGCTCGCACTGATCCCGATCGGGGCCGTGCTCGTCGTCGTCGCGGCGACCAGTCTCCCGGCCCGCTTCGCCACCCGAATCCACAGCGCCGACGCGCTCCGCTACGAATGAAAGCGTGAGCCCGCCTCCACAAGGCCCCGCGGCCCCGCATCCCAGGTCCCAGCCCCACGAATACGTTCATGGGGGTGGGTAGCCTCTCACAGACACGGCTCGTCGCGAACGTCCCTCAAGCGAGAGGACGCTCGCGCATCTGACAGTTCTCCTGCCTGGCTCCCGCGGCGTACAGTCGGAGGCCGAGGCGCCGATCGAAGCGGTCGCGTCGAACGGCCCCTGTCCGCAGCCGCTAGCGTCGATCGTCCGGCTCGGCGCCGCCGCTAGCTGACGGCGGCGGATCGTCGAACTCGTCGTGACGGCGGAACCAGAACGACCCCGGCGCCCGCGGCCAGCCCTCGGGCAAGTCCTCGTCGTCGGACTGCCCACCGTAGGGCGTCAAGGACCACATGCTCCAGAGGCTGCCGATCCATTGGACCATCGCTCCGTGCTGCAGGAAGTAGGTGCGGTAGACGTCGTCGCCATCGCGCAGGAAGACGTTGAAGCCGAACCACTCGTCGACCCCGAAGTCAGCCGAGAAGCGCTCGGTGCAGATCGTGTACCAGGGCACGTCGGTCGAAGCCATGCGCTCGGCGTAGCGGCGTAGGTTCGCCTGCGGTGCCGGCGATGCCATCGCGAAGGTGATGTCCCGAGCATGCAGGAGTCCGAGCTCGGGGATGCCGTCGGCGACGGACGAGCAGCCGACGCATCCGGCGTCGGGCCAGCCGTCCACACCTTCCTCGAAGAAGAACCGGTAGAGGATGAGCTGGCTGCGCCCGTCGAACAGCTCGGGCAGCGACCGCCGCCCGTCCGGGCCCTCGAAGTGGTACTCGTGCTGAACCCGAACCATCGGCATGCGCTTCCGTGCGGCGGCGAGCTCGTGCATCGCGGCGGCGACCGCTTGTTCGCGCTCGGTCATGGCCGTCAGAGCGGCGTCCCACTCGGTCTGGCTCACGACAGGCGGACGAGCGAGAGTCATCACCTCGTACCAATGCTCGCGGGGGATACGTCGACCGGCGTCACATCGGCTGTAATAGACCGGTCGGCTAGGCCCCAAACCTGCCCCATTCGTCGCCGCCACGCATGGCGTTGACTCAAGCTACGTTCCCGCACACTCGCGCACACGAGGGATCCGTCACCAGGGTCTCACTCCTCCGCCACCGAGCATTGCGCCCAGCGCTATCGGCTGGCGTCACGATGTCTTAGCCTCACGCTGTGCTCATCTGCGCGAGCTGCGGGCGGGACAATCCGCCCGGCGCCGGCTTCTGCAACAGCTACGGCGCGGCGCTCGCATCCCCGGCGGCGTCGCGCGAGGTTCGAAAGACGGTCACGGTGCTGTTCTGCGACTTGACAGGCTCGACGGCGCTCGGCGAACAGACCGACCCTGAAGACCAGTGTCCTTGTTTCCCTACGTGGCGGGCGAGGGCACCCGGCTGTTCGACGACGTCCCCAAGTCCTACCGGCTCGACCTGGTCTCCAGCACCGCCTCCCGCAGCGGGATCGTCGAGCTGGAGTACCGGCGGCACCGCTAACCAGGGGACATTCCGGAACACTGGCCCACGGGCGTTCGCGTTACTCCGGGTCGAGGGCCTTCACCCGCAACGACCTCAACCAGGTCCTTGCGGAGATCGCCGACCGCGAGCTCGACCTCCGACTCGCGGCCTAACGATCAAGATTTCCGGACAGCTCTACTAGTCAGCAGACCACCAGTCGCGCTGGCCATCGACGTCTTCGCGCGGAGCCTCGCCGAGATTGGGCGCGCCGATGACGAGGATCTCGAGGCCCTCCGGCCCGGCCTCGTAGCCTCGCCACGTACCGGGCGGGACGCGCACCGCGTCCCACCCCTTGAGCTCGACGATCTCGTCGTCGACCTTCATCCGCCCGC
The DNA here is from genome assembly GCA_963723695.1 of uncultured Gaiellaceae bacterium. GTDB lineage: Bacteria > Actinomycetota > Thermoleophilia > Gaiellales > Gaiellaceae > GMQP-bins7. The sequence continues at coordinate 263,472 of CAVRRU010000010.1, forward strand.
TCCCGCGCAGGACCACGTACACCTCCTCTTGCTTCTTGTGCGTGTGGCCGTACGGAAAGCGATAGCCGGGCGGGACGCGCTGGTAGCTCAGGCCGGATGTCTCAAGCTCGAGCGCCTTGGTCGCCGAGCGGAACTCCAGGTCCGGCGCGCCGTCGAACCTAGAGCCGATGTCCTCCAGATCCTCCTTGATGTTCCTGAGCGTGAACGGCACGGCGCAATCGTATGGCACCGCGCAGGACGTGCCATCGCGCTGCACGCGCGCCTGATGCGAACCCCTCCCGGCGCTGCTCGGCTAGTCGGGCCTTCCGCCGCCTCTCGCGGATGGCCTCGATCAGGACGTAGAGCCGGGCACGAACTCGCGAACCTCCTGCGCACAACGGCAGGCGACGGCGATCCTGCCAGCCCACTCCAGCGCCTCCTCGCGTGAGGGAACGTCGACAACCGAGAATCCGCCGATGTACGCCTTGCTCTCAGGGTATGGGCCGTCGGTGACCGTCCCGTCGGTGGCCACCACGCTCACCTCTTCGTGGGAGTGCAGCCCGCCGCCGAACACCCAAACGCCGGCGTCCTTTGCCTCTTGCACCACCGCGTGCGCTGCCTCGGCCACGTCGGGGAGATCCTCCTCGGGAAACGTCATTGCGCCGTCATCAAACGAGATCAGATACCGCGTCATCTCATGACTCCTTTCTCGGCGGCCTGCTCCGGCCGCATCTCAGCCTGCTACGGACACACGCGCAATGGAGACCGACAAGACCACCGAGAACTCATCGGTCCGGCCAGATCCAGCCTCACTTCTTCGGGCGTCATCGCGGCACACTGGCGCACCCGAGCGGAAGTTTCCGGCCCAACCGATGATCTCTGGCCTCTTGGCGAGTCAAACCGGGTGGAATGACTCAGGCGAAGAGGATCAATCGAGGGCGAGGCGGGTTCGATCGAGCTGACTGGCTTTGTGCGTGAGCACCTTGAAGGTGCCCTGATGCTGTTTGCTGCCGAACGGTGGCAGACCTACGCCGCCGATCCCGAGCGGACGTATCGCGCTCTGACTGCTCCTGGCGCCACAACGCTGGTCGCAATTGACAGAGGCGTTGTGGCGGGGCTGGTACAGCTCCAGTCTGACGGCGAAATCCAGGCTCACCTTTCCGCTCTCATCACCGGCGCCCAGTGGCGGCGACGCGGACTCGGGCGGGCGCTGGTGCGGGAGCGCTCGCGCGCGCGGCGGTCTGTATTGACCTCCTGAGCCGCAGCGGCAGTTACTACCACTCGCTCGGAGCCGAGTCCGTTCCGGGATTCCGACTACACAAGGAGACAATGGCGTGAGGACGGTGATCTACTCGATGGGCGTCTCGCTCGACTGCTACATCGCGGGACCTGACGGAAACGACTGGGGGGGCCCTGATGCCGAGCTGCACCGCTTCCACAACCAGCAGACAAGCGAGCTCGGCCTCCATCTACTCGGACGACGCCTCTACGAGGTAATGGCCTTCTGGGAGACCGCCGAAGAACGCAACCCCTCCGCGCCCGCGAGCGTTTCCGAGCTCGACGTAGCCCAGCTCGAGTTCGCGCGGATCTGGAAGCAGCTACCGAAGCTGGTCTTCTCGAAGTCGCTCGAGGGAGTCGAGGGAAACGCGCGCCTCTCCCGTGCCGATCCTGTGCAGACGGTTCAAGCGCTCAAGGAAGAGGACGGTGGGCCGATCGCCGTGGGCGGCGCAGACCTGGCCGCGACTCTCACAGCGCACCAGCTCATCGACGAGTACCACTTGTTCGTCTACCCCGTGGCCCTCGGCGGAGGCAAACCCTTCTTCGCAGACCACACTCGTGTCAACCTCGAGCTCCTCGAGACGCGCACATTCAGCAACCGCGTCGTCTACCTCCGCTACCGCCGTGCGTAGAAGCCGTCGCTCTGGCGTCATTCCGGAACACTCGCGCACACCAGAGATTGTGTCCGCATGAACTCGGCCGATGCGGGTCCCCGTCAGCCATCTGCCGTGAAGCCTTCGATGGGAACTCCCGAAACCACGCTCGACACGCGCTTCAGCGACCAGGAAGCGGTTGCTACCGGGTGGGAGGAGACCCGACGGGTGCTCGAGCAAGCCGACCTGTCTTGGATCTCGACGGTCCGAGCCGCCGGTCGGCCCCATGTCACACCCCTCGTCGCCATCTGGCTCGAAGATGCCATCCACTTCGCGACGGGTCCGGATGAACAAAAGGCCGTCAACCTGAGAACCAACCGCTACGTGACCCTGACGACCGGCTGCAACCAGTGGGAGGGAGGACTCGACGTCGTCGTCGAGGGTGAGGCCGTCCAGGTCACAGACGAGGACTTACTCAGGCGCCTCGCCGCGGCGTGGGCGACGAAGTGGGACGGACGCTGGCACTACGAAGTGCACGACCGCGCCTTTCGGCACAAAGGTAGTACTGGGGCGGTCTTGGTGTTCTCGATCGCGCCCACCAAGATCTTCGCCTTCGCCAAGGGCACGTTCGGCCAGACACGGCACCAGTTCTGAGGGGTCCTCACAATCCTCGACCCGTAGAGCGCCCACAAGCCGACTTGTCGGAGGTCACGCCCGCGCCTTCTGCGGCCACTATCGCGTCGCCGATCACGCTGACCTTCCATCGTCTTGGCCGTGGTCAAGTCCTGGGGCCGCATCCTGGGCGGCCGGACTCCAGGAGTCCAAGGGCGATGAGTTTCGCCATGGTTTCCAGTCCGTATCCCCACCACGCGATCAACCGCACTCGAGGAGAGCATCATGACCGCTACCTACACCTTCGACGTCTTTTCCAGCCTCGACGGCTTCGGCGCCGCCAGCGGCAACTGGACCGGCTACTGGGGCAAGCAAGGCCCCGAGCTCCTCGACCACCGCCTCGCCCTGTACGGCGAGGAGCAGCGGATGGTCTTCGGAGCCAACACGTATCGGGCGTTCGTGCGGATGCTGGCCTCGAGCACCGAGGAGTCCGAGGTGCGTGACCCATGGGTCACACGGATGAGGAGCCTGCCGGCAACAGTGGTATCGACCACGCTGGAAGGACCCCTCGACTGGCCGGATGCGAGCGTCGTCAGCGGCGATGCCGTCGACGTCGTCGCTCGGCTCAAGGAGGAGTCCGAGGTACCGTTGCGCTCGCACGGCAGCCTGTCGATGAACCGGGCGCTGATGGCCGCCGGACTGGTCGACCGCGTCCAGGTGACGCTCTTCCCTGTGATCACCGGTCAGACCGGGCTGGACCCGATCTTCCAGGGTGCGGCCGACTTCGACCTCGAGCTGATCGAGCGCCGGACGCTCGACGGCCACACCCAAGAGCTCATCTACCGGCCCACCCTGCATGTCTGAGTCCATCCATGCACCCCACCCCCGTCAAGCAGGCGAACCTGACCGGAGGTTCCCGCTGATCGACATGCCGACCGGTCTTCATGGCCGCCCCGGTCAAGCGATCGTCGCTCCGCATGGGTCACGCTTGTGCCCGAAACTGACAAACAAGGCCCGGAGCGTGTCCGAGCCCTCGGTAGCACCGCAGAATTGGCTTGAGCAAAGGACGGGAGCGACGGGACTCGAACCCGCGACCTCCGGCGTGACAGTTCTGTCCGGCGCCGATCAGGCTTGATTAGGGCATGTCGGGACGCGGTGGTTGCGCGGTTTTCGACTGAGCGTTGTGCCTGGAGTGGGCGACGATGGTCATCCTGATCTGACACGAATCTGACACTCGAGCGCGCGTGACGGCAGCGAACTTGGTTTGGTCAACGTGCCCTGTCGGCGCAGTCAGCCGGCAGGCCTGCGGAGCACGGCGACGCCAAGAGGCCCGAGGGTCGCTTCGCTCGAACTCGGGTCGCCGGTGAGCGCATCGTGGTAGCCGCCGCCGATCTCGACCGTCACCTCCCGCGCGCCGTGGTTCAGAAGAAAGAGGAACGAGTGCTCATCGCCCTCGCGCCGAACGACCTCGACGCCTGCCGGCGCCTCGAGTGGCGATGAGACGCGACTCTCAGCGGCGAGCTTCGCGACGAGTGCCTCCATGGCAGCAGCGTCAAGCCGCGTCCCCAGGTACCACGCGGAGCCCTTGCGCGTCAGAGCTGGTCGTCCCGAAAGCCAGCCGTCCGCGAAGACAGCGACCGGCTCAGCACCCTCGAGCTCGATCCAATCGCTCCAAAGCGTGCACGAGTGGCGCTTGCCGTCCAACGTCAGGTGGTGCGTCTCGCCCTCGGCGTGCGGCCAGACCTCGGGCACCACGATGCCGAGCAGCGGGCGCAACGAGGCTGGGTAACCTCCGAGCCGGATGTGGTCACGCTCGTCGACGATCCCGCTGAAGAACGAGATGAGTAGGTTCCCGCCGGCAGTGACGAAGTCCTCGAGATTCGTCGCCCCTGCGTCCGACACGAGGTAGAGGTTCGGCGCGATCACGAGCCGATATCGCGACAGGTCGCCCTCGGGGTGCACGAAGTCGACGATGAGATTGCGGTCCCAGAGATGCCGGTACCACAACGCAACCTGGTCCATGAGCAGGAGATCGTGCGAGGGCTTGGAGGCAAGTTCGAGCGCCCACCAGCTCTCCCAGTCGAAGACGAGCGCGACCTCGGCCGGAACGCGGGTGTCGAGCAGCTCGTCGAGGCGTGCGAGCTCGGCTCCGAGCTCGACGACCTCTCTCCAGGTGCGCGTCGCCGTGCCCGCATGCGGGATCATCCCGCTGTGGAACTTCTCGGCCCCGGCCTTCGAGGCGCGCCACTGGAAGAACATGATCCCGTCGGCTCCGCGGGCGAGCGACTGGTAGCTCCCGAGCCGCAGCTGGCCCGGGTGCTTCGGCACGTTTCGCTGCCGCCAGTTGACAGCGTTCGGTGCCTGCTCCATCACGAGCCAGGGACGTCCATCCTTTAGCGAGCGCATCAAATCGGCCGCAGCCGCCAGCTCGAGAGCTCCCGCCTCGTCTGCGGGGTCGGGATAGACGTCCTCGGCAGTGAAGTCGACGTGCTGCGCCCACTTCCAGTAGTCGCACGGCTTGAAGAAGCGCATGAAGTTGGTCGTGATCGGGATGCCCGGCGACAAGCGCTCGAGGATCTCCCGCTCCATCAGGTAGAGCGCGAGTAGCGTGTCCGAGCAGAAGCGATGCCAGTCCAGCTCCTGAGAGGGGTTGCGCCACGTCGGCGCCGATCGCGGAGGGAGAATCTCGTCCCAGTCCCCGTACCGCTGGCTCCAGAACGCGGTGCCCCAGGCGTCGTTGAGGCGCGCCAAGGAGCCATGCCGCTCGCGCAGCCAGTTCCGGAAGTGCTCGGCTGAGCGATCGCAGTAGCAGGCGGCGACATGGCAGCCGTACTCGTTGTTGACGTGCCAGAGCGCGAGCGCACGATGGTTGGCGTAGCGCTCGGCCAGCCCCTCGACGAGCGCGGCAGCCGCTTCACGGTATTCGAGATTCGACGGGCAGTAGTGCTGCCGTGCTCCCGGCGAGAGGGTGATGCCGTCTCGCGTCACCGGAAGGCTCTGGGGATGCCGGCGCGCGAGCCACGGCGGCGGGGAAGCGGTCGCAGTCGCAAGGTCGGCAAAGATCCCGTGTTCCGCGAGCAAGTCGAGCACACGGTCGAGCCAGCCGAAGTCGTACCGACCGGGCTCCGGCTCGAGCTGTGCCCATGAGAACACGCCCACGCTGACCAGGTTGACGCCGGCCTCGCGCATGAGCCGGACGTCCTCCTGCCAGACCTCCTCCGGCCACTGCTCGGGGTTGTAGTCGCCCCCGTAGAGGACATGGGGGATCTTCGGCGTGAGGCTCATTTGAGCCTCCCGAACCTCATGACGAGCCAGGTGAGCTGGGAGCGGCCCCCCACGTCCTCGTCGTGAATGAACCGATTCATGGATGTTCGATCTTGTCTGATATGTTCAACGCCGTCAAGATGGTCGGATACCACAAAGCTCAGGATTCAAGCCGTTGAGATGCCTCAAGAGGTCAAATAAGCTGTGGCCCGCATGACTGACACATCACCCGGACTGGAGGAGCTCGAGCCCGTCGGTCGCACCTCGGTCCTGGAGGCGGTGCTGGAGCGGCTCGAGAGCCTCATCTTCGACAGGTTCCAGCCCGGCGACGTCCTCCCCTCGGAGGGGAAGCTCGCAGCGGCGCTCGGCGTCAGCCGCCTCACCGTGCGCGAGGCGACCCGCACGCTCGAGGCGCGCGGTCTGCTCGAGATCAGCCAGGGTCGGCGCCCGACCGTGGCCGCCCCGAACGGCGCCCTGATCGGGGACTTCTTCCAGATCGCGGTCCGTCGCGACCCGCGTGCGCTCCTCGAGCTGCTCGAGGTGCGACGCGCGCTCGAGGTGCACATCGCCTCCCTCGCCGCGAGACGGGCGAGCAAGGGCGAGATCGCCGACATGGAGATGTCGATCGCCGCCATGCGCGCGGGCGAAGACGACTCCGAGGCCTTCCACGCCGCCGACGTCCGCTTCCACGAGAACCTCGCCGAGGCCTCCGGCAACCGCCTCTTCGTCTTCTTGATCGAGGCCTTCGCCGGGCCGCTCAAGGAGAGCCGCCTGCGCAGCTTCGCCGGCCACCAGGCACGCGGAGGCGGGGTGGAGGACGTCATCCAGCAGCACGAGACGATCCTCGACGCGGTCAAAACGCGCACCCCGAGGGACGCCGCGAAGGCGATGCGCGACCACCTCGCCCAGACCGAGCAGGACCTGCGCACCCACCTGCAGGGCGCCGGCAAGCGACTCGGGGAGGTCCGCCCGTGAGGATCACCTCCGTCGACCCTCTCGTGGTCGACGTCGGATCGCGTAACTGGCTCTTCGTCCGAGTCGAGACGGACGAGGGTCTGAGCGGCCTCGGCGAGGGCAGTCTCCCGGGACATCCGCGCGCCGTCGCTGCGGCCGTCGACGAGTACAGCGAGCTCGTCGTCGGCGAGGACCCGGCGCGAATCCAGCATCTCTGGCAAGTGATGTACCGGCAACCCTTCTTTCGCAGCGGGGCCGTGACGCTGTCGGCGATGAGCGCTATCGAGCAGGCGCTGTGGGACATCAAAGGCAAGGTCGCAGGGCTTCCGGTCTGCGAGCTGCTCGGTGGCCGCTGCCACGACCGCATCAAGCTGTACGCCAACGGCCCGGGCGGGGCGACGCTCGAGGAGCTCGCAGACAGTGCCCGCTCGCTCGTCGACCGGGGGTTCACGGCGATCAAGACCGGCTTGATCGAGCCCGTCCTGCCGGTTCAGGGCGACGGCTTCTTTCGCCGTGCGTCCGAGCAGGCCGAGGCGCTGCGGGATGCGGTCGGGGAAGACGTCGAGATCGGCTGGGACGCGCACGGCCGGCTCGCGCCGGCGATGGCTATCAAGCTCGCCCGCGTCCTCGAGCCGTACAACATCTGGTTCCTCGAGGAGCCCGCGCTGCCGGAGAACGCGAAGGCGCTGGCACAGGTCGCGCGGGCGACATCCATCCCGGTCGCCACCGGGGAGCGCTTGTTCACGAAGTGGGCTTTCCGTGAGGTGCTCGAGCTCGGCGCGGCCGCGCTTCTACAACCGGACCTGTCCCATTGCGGCGGGGTTCTCGAGGCGCGGGCGATCGCCGCGATGGCCGAGGTCTACTACTGTGGTTTCGCGCCGCACAACCCTCTGGGCCCCGTCAACACGATCGTCTCGGCGCACGTCGGCATGGCCTCGCCGAACTTCGTGGCGCTGGAGATCTGCCTCTATCCCCCGGACTGGACCCGCGAGCTGATTTCACACCCGCTGGAATTCGCGGATGGCTACCTCGAGCTGTCAGGCGAGCCCGGCTGGGGCATCGAGCTCGACGTCGAGCTCGCGCGCGCGCACCCGTACGAACCGCATGCGTTGCCGCTGCTCCGGCATCCGGGCGGTGCGGTCGCCGACTGGTAGTGGCCGCCAGGGTCCGAGTCGGGTTCGTCGGAGCAGGCTTCATGGGGCAGCTCGCGCACATCCGCAGCTACGCCCTGCTGCGCGACGAGTGCGAGCTCGTCGCGCTCGCCGAGCCGCGGCAGCGCACCGCCGAGCTGGTCGCAGCGCGCTATGGCATCGGCCGTGTCTACCCCGATCATCGCGAGCTGCTCACATCGGAGAAGCTCGACGGGATCGTGGCCGTCCAGAGGTACCTCCACCACCGCGCGCTGCTTCCGGAGCTCTACTCGGGCGTGTCTCATCTCTTCACCGAGAAGCCGCTCGCGCTCGGCGCGGCGGAGGGGGATCGCCTCGTGCGCCTCGCCCGCAAGAACGGCTGCGTCCACATGCTCGGCTACCAGCGCCGCTCCGATCCGGCGACCCGCGAGGCGAAGCGCACGGTCGATGCGTGGAAGACGAGCGGTGAGATGGGCGCACTTCGCTATCTGCGGATCTGCTATTCGGACGGGGACTGGATCGCGAACGCACACGCAGCGTTGATCGACGCCGGCGAGGAGCCGCACCCGTTCCCGGCCGAGGAGCCGCCGCCGCAGCTCGCGGGCGACGACGAGGCGATGTGGGCTCTCTCGAAGGCGGCGGATTCGCTCTGCCACCCGCTCAACTTGCTCCGGCACTTTCTCGACGAGCGCTACCGGCTCGTGTTTGTCCATGTCTCGGGACGGCTGCTCGCCTTCGAGAGCGACTCGGGCGTCCCCGCGACGATCGAGGTTGCGCCCTACCGGTTGACGGTCGAGTTCGACGAGGAGGTCCTCGTCGCCTTCGAGCGTGGCTATGTGCGGCTACGCCCGGCGCCATCACTCGCGCTCAACCGCCCGGGCACGCTCGAGATCTACCGCGATCCCGGCAGCGGCGCGCGGCCGGAGCGGATCCGTCCACTCCTTCCCTGGATCGATCCGATGCAGGCGCAGGCAGCCGACTTCCTGCGGGTCTGTCGCGGGGACGCCGGGCCGCCGACCGATGCTGCCGAGGGCGCCGAGGACCTGCATCTCGTCGCGGACATCGTGCGAGCGCGTATCGAGCTCCCCGGCGCGCGCGACGTGCTCCGGGCCGAGCGCTCTGAGCACGCCCGCCTGTGGGAAGAACGGCTGCGCGCGATGGCGGGCGTCGACGAGCAGGAAACCTATGCCAGCGCGGGCATCGGCTCGTCCACCGCCCCGCGGGCGACGAGCGACTCGCCGGTGGCCGGGTCGAAGAAGTAGCAGCGCTCCGGGTCGAGGGCGAGCCGGATTCTCTTGCCCACGAACCGCCGCGTCCCCGAGGGAAGCCTGGCCGTGAAGAGGGCGCGTGACTCCTCTGCGAGCAGCGCCTCCTCTTCGCCCTCGCGGATGCTGACGATCTCGTCGGTCTCGACCGGCGCGGCATCGACCGGGAAGAAGACGAGTACTTCCGCGCCGAGGTTCTCCTCGACCGTTACCTCGCCCTCGATCGACCAGGCCGGCGTCTGATCCGACTCGACCTCGGTGAGGTGCTCCGGGCGGACACCCAGGATGACATGCTGAGGAAGCTTCGCGGCATCGTGGCCGAGCTCGCCGAGCGGGAGGGAGAAGCCTGCGAAGTGAAGGGCGCCGTCGGCGACACGCGCCTCGACGAGGTTCATCGAGGGCGACCCGATGAAGGCGGCCACGAAGAGGTTCACGGGCGACCAGTACAGACCCTGGGGTGTGTCGACCTGCTGGATCTTGCCGTCGTTCATGACGGCCGCGCGCTGGCCGAGTGTCATCGCCTCGACCTGGTCGTGCGTGACGTAGACGGTGGTCACGGCGAGCTGCGCGTGTAGCCGGGAGAGATCGGCGCGCACGCGCACGCGCAGCTTCGCGTCGAGGTTCGAGAGCGGCTCGTCCATGAGGTAGACGAGCGGGCGGCGGGCGATCGCACGGCCCATGGCGACGCGTTGGCGCTGGCCGCCCGAGAGCGCGAGTGGGCGTCGGTCCAGGAGCTCTTCGAGGCCGAGCAGGCGCGCGGTCTCCGCGATGCGCGCGGCGATCTCGGCGCGCGGCGTCCCTCGTACCTTGAGGCCGAAGGCGATGTTCTTACGTACGGTCATGTGGGGATAGAGGGCGTAGTTCTGGAAGACCATCGCGATGTCGCGCCGCTTCGGATCGATGTCGGTGACGTCGCGACCGCCGAGGAGGATGGCTCCGTCGGTGACCTCCTCGAGCCCTGCGATGCAGCGCAGAAGCGTCGTCTTGCCGCAGCCGGACGGGCCGACGAGCACCATGAACTCGCCGTCCTGAATCGTCAGGTCGACGCCGTCGACTGCCCGCACGCCGTTCGGGAACGTCTTGACGACCGTCTGGAGCTCGATTCCTGCCATGCCTGCCTCGCGCCTCAGCCCTTCAAACCAGTGGTTACGATCCCGCGCGCGAGCTTCCTCTGCAACGCGAAGAACACCAGGATCGCTGGCAGCGTGAACAGCATGGCACCCGCGAGCGTGGCTGGGACTATCGTGAACTGCTGTCCCGGGTCGTAGTACCCCGTCCCAACTTTCACACCCAGCGGAAGGAGGTGGTCGGGCAGGAGCAGCGAGGCGTAGATGTACTCGCCCCACCAGCCGGTTCCGAGCAGTACGAAGCCGACGACGAGCGGGCCTGCCGAGTTGGGGAGGTAGATCTGAAAGAAGGTCCGGATGTGACCGCACCCGTCCATCGCGGCAGCGTCGTCGAGCTCGCTGGGGAAGCTCGCGTAGAACTGGCGAAAGAGAAAGATCAGGAACGCGCTGCCGCTGATGCCCCAGATCAGCCATGGCCAGCGGGTGCCGTACATCCCGAGCTTCACGACGACCCAGAAGAAGGGGATGAAGATGATCGAGACCGGGATGAACGTCGTCGCGAGCATGAGGATGAAGAACGTGTTCCTCCCAAAGGCGCGCATGCGCGCGAACGCGTAGCCGGCGAATGCGCTCGAGAGGACAGCGGGGACCGTCGCGATGACGGTGAGGACGACGGTGTTCCAGAGGTAGTGCGGGAACTCGAACTGACCCGACCATGCGAAGCGGTAGTTCTCCCAGTGTGCGGGCTTCGGAATGACGGGTCCGGTGACGCCTTGGGTCAGCTCGCGCAACGAGCCGAGGAACCCCCACGCGATCGGGGCGATGAACATCGCGGCGAACAGGACGACGAACGCGTAGAGGACGACTCGCCCCGCGAGCCGGCTGGCGGTCCAGCGCCTGCGCCGCCGCCGGCGCACCGCGACTGCATCCGCGGCTGCCTGTGTCATCTGCCGTGCTGCTCCTTGCCATAGAAGACCCAGAAGCGCCCGCTCACAAAGACGAGGGCGGTCACGATGAGCAGGAAGGCGACGAAGATCCACGAGATCGCGGCGCCGTAGCCGAAGTCGCCGTCAACGAAGATCCGCTGAAATGCGTAGAGGTTGATGGTGACGTTCTCAGTCGGCACGGTCGATCCGACACCCTGCTGCAACCCCGGAGACAGGAGGACAGGCTCGACGAGCACGTTGGCCGCGAGAGCCAGGCCCCACACGAGCTGGAACATGAAAACCGGTGTCAGTAGGGGCAGAGTGATCGACCAGAACCGCCTGATGGCGCTCGCGCCGTCGATCCTCGCGACCTCGTAGAGCTCCTCGGGAATGCTCCTGAGGCCGGCCACGAAGATGAGCATCCCGATCCCCGCACCTCCCCAGACGAGGAGCATGATCAGCGTCTCCGACGGATAGTCGAGCAGCCAGTCGACCTGGCTGCTCCCGCCGAAGGCGCCGAGCACGCGGTTGAAGAGCCCGCCGTCCTGAGCCGTGATCGCCTTCCAGATGAACGCCTTCGCGACGACGGGAATGACGACCGAGACGTAGAACAGCGTGCGCCAGAGCCCGAGGAGCTTGATGCCTGCGTTGAGGATCAGGGCCAGCCCGAGCTGGGTGACGATCCAGAGCGGCACGATGATGGTGATCAAGATCGCGGTCCTCTCCATCGCCACCCACATCTCGTGGTCGTGGTAGGCGCGGACGTAGTTCTCGGTGCCCACGTACTGCAGGTTGGTGTGCAGATTCACGGTCGTTAGGTTCGTGAGGGCCATCGCGAACCCGAGGACGAGCGGAACCGAGGTCAGCAGGATGAAGCCGGCGAGCCACGGGGAGAGGAAGCCATAGAAGGCGAGCGTCTCGCGTCTTCGGCGAGCCGCCCGCCTTCGTTTCGTGGCTGCGATCGATACGAGTGGGGCTTCGGCCGTGGCCACAGCCTATTCCTCGTCCGACCGGAACCTGGTCCTATCCTCGCTTGCCAACCTCGATGGCCCGGTTGGTGTCCGCCTCGACCTTCTTCATGAACTCCGTGAAGGACATCTTCCCCTTGGCAGCGTCCGCCAGGTACTTGAGGTAGGCGGAGGCCACCGCGGTGTTGTCGGCGAGCCCGACGAGATACGGGTTGTACTGGAGTACGAACTTCGACGCCTCGAGCTCGTGCAGCAGCGTCTTCTTCGCGTTCCGCTGCACCGCGGTTTTCGTCGGCAGCCGGTCGAAGAGCGACAGCTGGGCGGGGACGCCCCATCCGATCCCGGCGCGGTCGCGAGCGGGCTTGCCGCCCATGTACCACTCGAACACGGTCCAGGCCTCCTCGGCGTTCTTCGTCTGAGCGCTGATGACCCACCCGGTGGCCGTGATGGTCGGATTGAGGTGCTTGCCGCCCTTCCAGTCCGGTGCGACGAGCATCCGCGAGCGCGCGCTCGCCGGGTTGCCGATCATGTTCCCCAGGAACCAGTAGCCGTACTGGGTCATCGCGATCTTGCCGGCATTGAAGCCCGGTCCCGACCAGCCGTCCGGGTTCGGGTTCTCGGGCCCGAGGTCGAGCTTGCGCTGCGAATAGCGGAACGAGTACCGGAACGCCTCCATGGCAGCCGGGTTCTTGGTGAGATTGATGCGGGAGAAGTCCTTCGGGTAGAGCGTCTTCCCGATCGAGGCCAGCTGCACCATGACGTGCCGGTCGATCCAAGCGTAGCTCGAGGCGATGTCGAGAATCCACTTGGTGCTCTTGTTCTTCTGCTTGAGCTTCAGGGTGATCTCCCAGAGATCGTCGTACGTCCACCTGTCGGTCGGGCCCGGGATCTCGATGCCCGTCCGCTTGAAGAGGTCGGTGTTGATCCAGACCGTCTCGTCGGGAGACCAGTCCTTGACCATGCCGTAGCGCGGGCCGACTCCCTGCTTGCCGTTCTTGTACCGGTAGTAGTTGTTCGCCGGCGCGAGATCGGCAGGGTGAAGAAGATCGCTCTGGTTGAAGTACTTGTCGAGGTTGAGCAGCTGACCCCGCTTCGCCCACTGCGGAATGAGCGGAGCCTGCGTACGCCAGATGTCAGGCGGCTGGCCGGCGGCCATCAGCGCCTGGAACTTCGCCGCATCGGTTTCGATGAGCTCGATGGCGATGTTCGCATGCGTCGCCTGGAATGCCTCGATGTCCGCCGGGGTGAGCTCCTGGCCCATGACGACGACCTTCGTCGGGGCAAGTCCACGCCGTGGAATCGCCGCCGCGAGCTCCGGTCCGAAGAGCGTGCCGACGGCAACCGAGCCGGCTACCCCCGCGGCGCCCCGGAGGAACCCGCGACGTGAGGTGCGAGTGTCTTCGATGGGGTTCGCCATGATCGTTACGTCCTTTCCGTCGCCTACATACCCCCGGCCTGGGCGCGCCGGTATCGGCGCTAGCTTGTCTGATATGTTGCTCGATGTCAAGCCTCGGTATGCAGTAGTTCAGCGCTCTCATTCTGCCTTGACTCATATCAGGAGATCAAACAACCTGTACCAACATGGCTGATACATTCCCGGCACTCGAGGACCTCGAGCCCGTCGGTCGCACCTCCGTCGTGGACTCGGTCGTCGACCAGCTCGAGAGCCTCATCTTCGACAGGTTCCAGCCCGGCGACGTCCTCCCCTCGGAGGGGAAGCTCGCAGCGGCGCTCGGCGTCAGCCGCCTCACCGTGCGCGAGGCGACCCGCACGCTCGAGGCGCGCGGTCTGCTCGAGATCAGCCAGGGTCGGCGCCCGACCGTGGCCGCCCCGAACGGCGCCCTGATCGGGGACTTCTTCCAGATCGCGGTCCGTCGCGACCCGCGTGCGCTCCTCGAGCTGCTCGAGGTGCGACGAGCGCTCGAGGTGCACATCGCCTCCCTCGCCGCGAGACGGGCGAGCAAGGGCGAGATCGCCGACATGGAGATGTCGATCGCCGCCATGCGCGCGGGCGAAGACGACTCCGAGGCCTTCCACGCCGCCGACGTCCGCTTCCACGAGAACCTCGCCGAGGCCTCCGGCAACCGCCTCTTCGTCTTCTTGATCGAGGCCTTCGCCGGGCCGCTCAAGGAGAGCCGCCTGCGCAGCTTCGCCGGCCACCAGGCACGCGGAGGCGGGGTGGAGGACGTCATCCAGCAGCACGAGACGATCCTCGACGCGGTCAAAACGCGCACCCCGAGGGACGCCGCGAAGGCGATGCGCGACCACCTCGCCCAGACCGAGCAGGACCTGCGCACCCACCTGCAGGGCGCCGGCAAGCGACTCGGGGAGGTCCGCCCGTGAGGATCGCAGACGTCGTGACGACGGTCGTCGGAGCACCCTGGCGCGAGCTGACGTTCGTGGAGCTCGTGGCCGACGACGGCCGTCGCGGCGTGGGCGAGGTGCGCATGGTGAACAAGACGGACACGCTGCTCGCGTGCGTGACCGAGCTTGCCGATCGGTACGTCGTCGGAGCGGATCCGTTCGACCGGGAGACGCTCGCATTCAACATCCAGCGGGCCGAATACGGTCGACCGGGGGAGATCACGCAATCCGCGCTCGCGGCGTTCGACATCGCCTGCTGGGATCTTATGGCTCAGGACCTGAACGTGCCCGTGTGGAAGCTTCTCGGCGGGCAGTACCGCGACCGGGTTCGGGCCTACGCGAACGGCTGGTACCAGACGGATCGCGACCCGGTGGCGCTCGCAGAAAGCGCACGCGACGTCGTCGCGCGAGGCTACACGGCGCTCAAACTCGACCCCTTCGGCAGTGCCTGGATGGAGCTTCCGCCCCCCGAGAGGCGGCGATCGGTCGAGATCGTGCGGGCTGTGCGGGACGCCGTCGGGCCGGACGTCGAGCTCATGATCGAGATGCACGGACGCTTCTCGCCGGCCGCAGCCGCCCAGATCGCAGCGGATCTCGAGCAGTTCGCTCCGGCTTGGCTCGAGGAACCTGTCGCTTCCGACAGCCCGACCGGACTGGCGCGCGTCCGCAGCGCAACGAATCGACCGATCGCGACGGGAGAGCGTATCCACCTGCTGTCGGACTTCCGCGCGATCGTCGAGCAAGGCCTCGTCGACATCGTCCAGGCCGATCTCACCCACTTCGGCGGCTTCACGGGACTGAGCAGGCTCGCGGGCTGGGTGGAGGCCTACGAGCTTCCCCTCGCACCGCACAACGTCTGCGGTCCCGTCGGAACGGCGGCGAACATCCACTTTGCGATCGCAACCCCGAACCACCTCG
Source organism: uncultured Gaiellaceae bacterium (assembly GCA_963723695.1). Lineage (GTDB taxonomy): Bacteria > Actinomycetota > Thermoleophilia > Gaiellales > Gaiellaceae > GMQP-bins7. The sequence continues at coordinate 278,790 of CAVRRU010000010.1, forward strand.
TCCTCGAGCACTTCAACGACTTCGCGGACCCATGGGTGAGCGAGCTCGTCGATGCCGCGCCGGCGATCGACGCGCTCGACGGCTGCTTCCCGTTGCCGACCGGACCCGGACTCGGCGTCCGTCTCGACCACGGAACCTGCGCCGAACACCCCCGCACGCACGCTGGGATCTTCCTCTTCAACGACGGCTGGGAGCACAGAGGCGACGACTCGTCGGTACCGGGCGTCGCGGACCGCGGCGAGACCGTCTTGCCAAGACCGTGAGCCGCGACCTGCCGGCGGTAGAGGTGGACGGAAGGAGTTCGCTGCGGACGCAGAGCAAGATCGACGAGCAAGCGAGGCGCAGGTTCCACGAGGAGGGCCACTTCACCGCCCGCGGTCTCTTCGATCCTCGCCGAAGCCGCCTTCTTGAGCGACCACTTCATGCGGCTGCGCGAGGCGGGCGCCTACCCGGGTGACGTCGTCGGCGCCGACCCGAGCTCGAACGACCCGCTCCGGAAGTACCCGCGCATGATCCACATGCATCGCTGGGACGAGGCAGCGCGAGCCTGGTTGCTCGAGCCGCGGCTCGCCCGCGCGCTGGCGACGCTGCTGGGCGGGCTCGAGCCGTTCGCCGTGCAGACCATGGTGTACTTCAAGCCGCCGGGCGCGCGCGGCCAGGCTCCCCATCAGGATCAGTACTACCTTCGAGCCGACCCGGGCACGTGCATCGCCGCCTGGATGGCGCTCGACCCGTGTGACGAGGAGAACGGTTGCCTCGCGGTCGTTCCCGGAAGCCACGACTGGCCGGTCCTGTGCCCGATCGCCGCGGACACGAGCCAGAGCTTCACCGACGTCACCGTGCCGCTGCCCGACGACGCACGCCTCGTGCCGGTGCCGATGCAGCCGGGCGACGTCCTCTTCTTCAACGGGTCGCTCGTCCACGGCAGCGAGCCCAACAGAAGCGACCGCTTCCGCCGCGCGCTGATCGGTCACTACATCCAGGCGGAGGCCCGGGAGGTCGCGCGCTGGTATCACCCTGTGCTGCGCATGGACGGAAGCGAGGTCCCACTCGAACGGAGTCCCGGCGGCGGCCCGTGCGGCGAGTGGGTCGAGCGAGACGGCCGCCCGGTGATCGAGCTGAGCGGCGTCACCGTCGACCCGCGCTCGGCGGAGTAGCTCGCCGTGCACGTCGTCACCCTGAGTTTCGACGACGGCTTCGACCGCTCGTCGCTCCGGACGGCCGAGATCTTCGAGCGCCACGGGCTCGTTGCCGAGCTGCACGTGCTCGCGGCGGGACACCTCGGCGAGCCGGACGACCCGTGGCACAGCACATGGCGAAAGGGTGACTTCGACCTCTGGAACGAGTTGAAGGCGCGGGGCCACCGTGTGATGCCCCACGGCTACCGTCACGCGAACAAGGCAGAGATACCACTCGCGGAAGCGCAGCGGCTGATCGAGCGCTGCCTCGAGGTGTTCGAGTCCGAGCTCGAGGGGTTCGAGGCATCGGAGTCGAGCTTCGCGTTCCCCTACAACCGCTCGAGCCCGTCGATCGAAGCGTGGCTCGGTGGTCGAGTTCGCGCCTTCCGGACCTGCGGCGCCCCGGTGATGCCCCTTCCCCGGCCCGGCCAGCAGCGGGTCACGTGCCGCGGCTTCGGCCCCGAACGTTGCGACGAGCACCTTGTCCAGACCGTCGACTCCTTTCTCGACGGCAAGCCCGGCTGGCTCTGTTACAACCTGCACGGGCTGGACGACGAAGGCTGGGGGCCGGTCGGTGAGAACACACTCGACGAGCTGCTCGAGCGGCTCGTCGCGCACGGCGCCCATGTGCTCCCGATCACGGACGCGCTCGACCTCGCCGTCACGAGCGGTCTCAAGGGCTAGTTCGGAGGGGCTGCACCTGATGCTCCGCAAGCTGCCGCGCGAGGTCTGGATCGTCCAGGGCGCGACGTTCGCCACGTGGCTCGGCAACGGTGCGATCGCTCCCTTCGTGCTCGTCTACCTGCACGAGGTCCAGGGCTTCCCGCTCGGGACGGCGGGGCTCGTGGTCGCTGCGACAGGTGCGGGAGCACTCGGTGCCGGGCCAGTCGCGGGCTCGCTTGCCGACCGGCTCGGCCCACGTGCCGTCCTCTGGGGATCTCTTCTCGTCGGCGCGCTCGCCTCAGCGCTGTTTCCTCTCACCGCGACCGCCGTAGAGGCCGCCCTGTTGCTCGCCGTTCTCGGTGCCGCCGGCTCCGCGTTCGGGACGAGCCAGTCGACTCTCGTCGCCGCGCTCACCCATCCGCGACAGCGGCGCTCGGCATTTGCGCTCCAGCGGGTGAGCATCCATCTCGGGCTCGGACTGGGGGCGCTCGCCGGCGGGTTGCTGGTGAGCGTGGCGCATCCCGAGAGCTTCCGGGTTCTCTTCTGGGTGAATGCCCTGACGTTCCTGGCGAGCGCAGCGCTGTTGATTGCGGCGCCCGCCCCTCGCCCCTCGCGTGAGGTCGCGCGCGCGAGCTACCGCGACGTTCTGCGCGACCGAGCGTTCGTCGGGTTTCTGAGCATCAACTCCATCGTCATCGCAGGTGCCGTCGTGCCCATGGGCACATTTCTGCCGGTCTTCGCGCTCGACGCCGGCGCCGGGGAGGCGCAGATCGGGTTTCTGGTGCTCTTCTCGAGCTTCTTCATCGTCGTCGCGCAGCTTCCGATCGCAAGCCTGCTCGAGGGCAGGCGGCGTATGGTCGCGCTCGCGGTCATGGCCGTGCTCTGGTCGGTCGCCCTTCTGGCCGTCCCTGTCGGCGCCGTCGTCGGCCCGCAGGCAGCGCTCTTGCCTTTCGTGTTCGCAGTCGCGCTCTTCGCCGCCGGCCAGTGCCTCCACGGCGCGGTCCAGAATCCGTTGACGGCGGACCTCGGCGACGGGCGCGCTCCGGGACGCTACATGGGCATGCTCAATCTCTCGTGGACGGTCGCGCTCACCGTCGGCCCGGCGGTCGGCGGGTTCGTCGTCGCCGCCGAGCCGCTCGCCCTCTGGGCGCTGGGGGCGGTCGCATGCCTGCTCGCGGCAGCCCTCGCGCTCGCGCTGGACGTCGCCCATCCGGCGCGGCTCCGCGGCCCCCTCGTCGAGGCGACCGCATGACGGCTTTGACCTCCGAAAGCGAGGTGCGGACGTTGGGCGCGGCCATCGTCGGCTGCGGGAACATCGCTCCGCGCTACGTCCAAGCGCTCCGTAATCATCCGGACCGCATCCGCCTGGTCGGCGCCTTCGACCTCGAGCGGGACCGCGCCGAGACGCTCGCCGCGTCGTTCGCCGGCAAGACGTACACATCGCTCGACGAGGCGCTCGCGGACGAGAGTGTCGACCTCGTCGTGAACCTGACGACCCACACCGAGCATGCCGAGATCTCGGCACGAGGCTTGGAGGCCGGCAAGCACGTCTACAGCGAGAAGCCGCTCGCGCTCGTCGTCGAAGACGCCCGCGAGCTCGTCGAGCTCGCCGCGCGGAAGGGCCTTCGCCTCGGCTGCGCGCCGAGCACGTTCCTCGGCGAGGCGCAGCAGACGGCCTGGAAGCTCATCCGCGAGCGTCGCCTGGGCACGGTGAGGGCGGTCTACGCCGAGGCGAACTGGGGACGCATCGAGAGCTGGCACCCGCGGCCGCAGTCCCTCTACGACGTCGGTCCTCTGATCGACGTCGGCGTCTACTCGCTGACGATCCTGACCACGTTCTTCGGACCCGCGAGCCGCGTGCTCGGGTTCGCACGCGGGCTCCTCTCGGAACGGACGACGCTCGACGGCACGGCCTTCACTCCTGCGGCGCCCGACTTCGTCTGTGCGCTCGTCGAATTCCGGAGCGGCTGCATCGCCCGGTTGACCACGAACTTCTACGTCTCGGGGCAGTCGCAGCAGGGGCTCGAGTTCCATGGCGACGAAGGCTTTCTCCACCTGGGGAGCTTCCAGGAGTTCGACTGCTCCCTCGAGCTCGCGGGACTCGACGGGTCGCGTGAGGCTGTACCGCTGCTCCGCACCCCGTACGCAGGCATCGACTGGGCCCGTGGCGTCGTCGATCTGGCAGACGCGCTCCCGAGCGGCAGGCCGCAGCGCGTGACAGGAGCGCATGCTGCCCACGTCGTCGAGATCCTGTGCGCAATCACCGTCTCGACTGCCGACGAGCGGCCGGTGGAGGTGCGCTCGGAGTTCGCGCCGCCGCAGCCGATGGAGTGGGCGACATGAGCCCAGCCGACGGGAAGCGAGCCCTCGTCGTCTGGGGCGGGTGGCCCGGACACCAGCCGAAGGAGTTCGCAGAGCTCTACGCGACGGTCCTGCGAGATTCCGGCTTCGAGGTCCAGCTCTTCGACACGCTCGACGTGTTCAGAGATCGGGCGACCATGAGCGCGCTCGATCTCGTCGTCCCGATCTGGACGATGGGCGAGCTCGAGACGGAGCAGGAACGGGGGCTGCTCGACGCCGTCCTCGGAGGCGTCGGCATCGCGGGCTGGCACGGCGGCATGGGGGATGCGTTCCGCTCGAGCCCCGAATACCAGTGGATGGTCGGTGGACAGTTCGTCGCGCACCCGGACGGCATCCACGAGTACCGGGTCACGATCGTCGACCGCGAGGACGAGATTACGGCCGGAATCGACGACTTCTCGGTTCTCTCGGAGCAGTACTACCTGCACATCGACCCGGCGAACCACGTGCTGGCGACCACGACGTTCGAGACGGAGAGCGCCCCCTGGGTGAACGGGACGGTCATGCCGGTCGTCTGGAAGCGAGCGTTCGGAGAGGGCCGTGTCTTCTACTCCTCCCTCGGACATGCCCTCGCAGACCACGAGATCGCGGCGGTCAGAGAGCTCCAGCGGCGCGGCATGCTCTGGGCCAGCCGGTGAGCGAGGCGACGTGAGGCTCGAGGACAAGGTCGCGGTCGTGACCGGCGGAGCTCGGGGAATCGGGCGTGCGATCGTCGAGCGTCTGAGCGCAGACGGCGCGTCCGTCATCTTCCTCGACGTCGACGCCACGCGCGGCGAGGAGCTCGCTTCCACCTTCGACGCCGAGGATGCGCGGATCGCATTCCGGCCCTGCGACGTCAGGGACGAGTCCCAAGTGGCCGGTGCATTCCGAGCCACGATCGAGCGACACGGCCGCGTCGACGTGCTCGTGAACAACGCCGGCATCAACGCCCACTTCGATGCCGCGGCGATGACCGTCGACGAGTGGGAGCACGTCTTCGCGATCGATCTCCGCGGCCCCTGGCTCTGCTCGAAGCACGCCCTTCCCTCCATGCGCGAGGCCCGAGGAGGCTCAATCGTCAACATCGCGTCCATCCACGCGTTCCTGACCACCCCGGGCATGTTCCCGTACGCCGCGGCCAAGTCGGGCTTGCTCGGTCTCACCCGGAACCTCGCGCTCGACGAGGGGCGGCACGGGATCCGCGTGAACGCCGTCTGCCCCGGCTTCGTGGAGACCCGCCTGGTGGAGGACTGGCTCGAGAGCCAGCCTGATCCCGTCGCTGCCAGGCGTGAGGTTCTCGACGCCCATCCGCTCGGGAGGATCGGGAAGCCCGAGGAGATCGCGAGCTTCGTCGCCTTCCTCGTCTCCGAAGAGGCGAGCTTCATCACCGGCGCGTCGCTCTTGATCGACGGCGGTTTGAGTGCCCGCTTCGCAACGTAGCCGTACCGCGGGGGTCGAGCGCGTCGAAGCCGAGCTCGCGCTCGACGCCCGAGCGGAGCTCGGCGAAGGACCGGTCTGGGACGACGAGCTCGGGCAGCTTCTCTGGGTCGACATCACCGGGGGAAGCGTTCACCGCTTCGATCCGGCGACCGCCCACGACGAAGTGACCGAAGTCGGTCAACCGGTCGGGGTAGCGGTTCCCCGCATCCCGGACGGTCTCGTGCTCGCGGTAGGAGAGGGCTTCGCGTTTCTCGACCTCGAGCGACCCGGGCTCGAGCTCGTCGCCGAGGTCGAGGCCGAGGTATCCGGCAATCGCATGAACGACGGCAAGTGTGACGCCGCAGGCCGCTTCTGGGCGGGGACGATGCCCTTCGCAGGAGACCGGCCGACGGGCGCGCTGTACCGGCTCGATCGGGATCTCTCGGTGACCAGGATGCTCGACGGCGTGACGATCTCGAACGGAATCGCCTGGAGCCCGGACGGGCGGTCCATGTACTACATCGACAGCCCGACCTACCGGGTCGACGTCTTCGACTACGACGTCGAAACGGGCGAGATCGCGAAGCGGCGCATCCTGTTCGAGCTACCCGCAGACGGAGGACTTCCGGACGGCATGACTGTCGACGCGGAGGGGCTTCTCTGGATCGCGTTCTGGGGAGTCGGAGCCGTGCGCCGGTACACCCCGGACGGGCTGCTCGCGGCCGTCGTCGAGCTCCCGGTCAGCCTCGTGACGAGCTGCACCTTCGCGGGACCCGACTTGGGTGACCTGTACATCACCTCCGCGTCAGGCCCCCTCAGCCCGGAGCAGGCCGTGGACCAACCCGCTGCAGGCGGCCTGTTCCGTGCTCGCCCGGGCGTTTCTGGACTCCCGCAGCACCGCTTTCGCGGGTAGGTCATGAGTCACCCAGTGAGCGGCCGAGCCGCTCCCCGACACTGCGGGCGTGGGATTCGAACCCACGCGGCGCCACCGCGTCTCTAGGGACGCGATCTTGGCGAGGGCTGGTCGGCGTTCAATCCCGGAGCGGGCTCGTGGAGAAGCGCGGGAGTGGTCGTTCGTTGTCGACTACGACCGTGTGCCGCCGAACCTGTCGAGGTGCTCGACCTCCGACCGCGTTAGCTCGAAGCCGAAGACGGCTGCGTTCTCGGCGATCCGCTCGGCGTTCGTCGACTTCGGGATCGCGACGATCCGGTGCTCGATGTGCCAGCGGAGGACGACCTGGGCCGCGGTGACGCCCTGGTCTTCTGCGATGCGCACGAGCTGCGGGTCGCGCAGGTTCATTGTCTTGAGCGGGCTGTACCCCTCGAGCTGCACACCGCGGCGGCGGTGCGCCTCGAGCGCGTTCTGGTCGAACAGCGCAGGGCTCCACTCGATCTGGTTGACCGCCGGCCGGCGGCCTGTCGCCCGCTCGAGCTCGTCGAGCTGCCGAACGCTGTAGTTGCTCACCCCTACCTCGCGTGCCAGCCCATCCTCCTGCAGCCTGAGCATCCGCTCCCATACGTCCGGCCGCGCTCGTCCGCTGGGGGGCCAGTGGATGAGCCACAGGTCGACGTACCCGAACCCGAGCGCGTCGAGACTGTCTTCGAGTGTCGCTCGCTCGCGACCTGCGCGACTCGGCGGCAGCTTCGTCGTGAGGAAGATCTCCTCGCGCGGCACGCCACTCTCCGCCACTGCCTGCCCCACCTGTTCTTCGTTGCCGTACGCCGTCGCAGTGTCGATGTGCCGATAGCCGACCTCGAGCGCGCGGAGGACCGCATTGACCGCGCTGCGACCCCGCGCCTGCCACGTGCCGAGCCCTAGAATCGGCATCTTAGTGCCCGAAGCGAGCTTGATGGTCTCATCCGCGATTAGCCGCTGTTCGCTCACGCCCCGATTGTCTAGATGTCAGCCCGGGTCACGCAGTCGCACTGCCGGATAGTCGCGGGTCGGCCAAGTGGCCGAGGAGGGCCAGCCACAGTTTCGGCCAGAAGCGTGACTGGATCCGTACTTGCGCCGTGCGTGAGTCCAATCGAGCCGCCTACCGACGGGACTCGAACCCGCGACCTCCGGCGTGCCAGGCCACGCCGAGGGTTTCGAGCAAGGCGGCTGAAGCCGCCCAAAGCCCGATAAACACTGGCTCTGCGGCCGATCGGGTGAGCTTGCCCCAGCATGGCTACGTAGGGCGCTCCGGGCACGTTTGGGGCATGAATGGGGCACGCCGTGAGGGCTTTCGTTGGCCTAGCGTGGCCGGCCGATGCGCCACCCGAACACGCGCCGGCGGCGTGGACCGGGTGGACCAGCTGGCCTAGGTCGACCTCGTACCGCGGCCCGAGGTCGACTGTTCGATCGGCGCGCGTCTCGAATGCTTCGATGAGCGGTTCCACCCACTGGTTTGGGTAGTCGAAGCCGTAGATGATGATCGCCTTCTCGGCACTGAACTCGGATTCGGCGAGCTTCGAACACGAGGTCCAAGGGCCCGTCGCCGACCGTTGAATAGGCGATGCTGATGTCTCCGCTCTTTGTGTAGCGAACCTCGGGAGCAGCCACGAATCGAAGTTTCAGGCCACGCTCACCCCAAGGCAAGCGCTACAGACGGCGCGTGCCCCCGCACAGGCACCAAAGTCTCGATCGCACGGGGACCGCTGTCACCGAAGTCCACGGCGACCGGGACATCCTCCCGCAGCATGATCACGTTGTCCAGCGCAGTGTGAGTCTGCGGTGCGAGTGGTTCGAAGAGATGCTGCGTCTTGCCAACAGGCGTGCCGTTAGGTCGACACGGCAGCGCGCTCCGGCTCTGCACGCGCTGCGGCTCGGGTCCCCTCGATGTCGAAGCACATGTGTTGGTTTTCGCGCATGATCCGGTGCGCGACCTTGATCGCCTGCTGCTCGGTCAGATCGCCGGCGGCGACTTCGGCCTCGAGCGCTCGCGTCAGCCATCTTCGCGCCTGAAGTGAGTAGGCAACCGTATTCGTCGGCGACATCGTGTCGCCACCGAAGGCGAATAGCTTGTTCAGCGGGACGGCGTGGAGGAAGCGACGCACGAACTCGAACGAGCGGTAGGGGTCGATCGACCACGCCCAGCACATATCGACCCACACGTTCGGATAGTGCTTCGCAATCGCGATGACCTCGTCGGTATAGGGATAGGCGGTGTGCATGAGAACGAACCGCGCCTCCGTGTAGCGGGCCAGTAGTCCGCAGAGGTTTCCCGCGCGGATCCAGTCGACGGGCATCCGCGAATGCCCAGCGTAGTAGCCCGTATGGAGCTTGAAGGGGAGGTTGTGCTCGATCGCGAGCTCGACCCCGCGCGCCCAGCACCAGTCGCCGAGAACGAGCCGAGCCGGCTCGTTGTCCTCGCCGCCCGCCAAGACGATGGCAAGCGCGCGCGCCGCCTCGTCGTCCGAGCGCTCCTTCCATCCGAGCGTCCGCATGTAGGCGTGTTGCGACTTGACCGCGATCGCGTGCGACGCGAATCGTTCGAAGAGCACGCCCATCGCCGTCTGGAGATCCTCCAGCGTACGCACCTCGACCCCTGTCTGGCGGAGAATCGCCTCGCCTTCGATCTCGCCGTTGCAGAAGTTCAGCCACGAGAGGTCGTAGAGGAAGAAGTCGGGCCCCGACGGATCCGGCTGACACGCCCACTTGAGGTCGTCGATCTGCACGTGGTCAAGCCGCGCCGTCTCGCGCAGCAAACGAAGCATCTCGCCGGGCTGCTGCAACTCCTTGAGATGGGCCTGCGCCCTTTCGAGTCCTTCGAGTGCGAGATCGTCCAACCCGTAGATCTCGCCCGCAATCAGCCGGACTGCTTCGCCGTACCCGGTGTGTTGGACGGCCTCCCACGCGTGCCGGATGCCCTCGAAACGGCTCTCGATATCTCCCGCCGACGGATCGACCAGGCGTTCGACTGCGTCTGGAGTGGCGCCGGCAACGACGAGGTCAGCCGCGACATAGTTGCCGAACAAGTCTTTGAGGATGTCCCATTCCCCCTTGACCCACTCGTGCTGTGCGGGGGCGGGTTCCTGGTCGGGGAGCGCGAGATCACGCGATAAGCCGAGATGCTCGTGTGAGTCGACGAGCAGAACCTCGTTGATTGCGTGCGCCACGTCCGACTGCAGTTCCATCTCGCTCCTATCTCTCATTGATCGCTCCTCTTCCTAGCACGACGCTACCTCGGTGTAGATTCAGGCCGACCTGTCCAACATGGTGTCCGGCGAACTGGGGCCGGTGGAGTGGCCGCTTTCAAGCGACGGTACGCTCGCATCGATCGGAACGTGGCGAAATTCGGATGTTCAGCCACCATGACAGGCCTCGAGCTGTGCGTCGCGAGACGTCGCGCGTGTCGTTTCTGGCGTGTCCGTTTTGTGCCCGCGGCATGATGGCTCACTTGGCAACGCTCTCCGCGACTCCCTTGCTGCTGCTCACTGCACGTTGTCGAAAGTGCAAGCCGATCCGAAAGGAAATGTGCAATTTGCGGGACTTTTGCAGAGCACTGGCTTCCCGCACGAATCTGACTGGACGTGGACGAGCGCGCGCAAGCTTCGCGGCGGCGTCCTCCGCACGTCCGGACATAGGATCGGCTACGTGAGGCTGAGCGGCAAGAACGCTCTCGTCACCGGCACCTCGCGGGGCATTGGCCCGGCGATCGCGAGTGCGCTAGCCGCGGAGGGAGCCCGCGTTCTCTGCCACGCACGCAGCGAGGCCGATGCGCGCGCCCGAGCCGAGGAGCTCGGTGGCGTCGCGATCTTCGGCGAGCTCGCCACCGAGGACGGTATTGCATCGATCGCGGGGCAGGCGATCGCGGCGGCTCCCGAGCTCCACGTCCTCGTCCACAACGCGGCGATCAATCCCAGAGGCCACGAGCCGTTCGACAAGGTTGAGCGCGAGATCTTCGAGGAGGTTCTGCATGTGAACGTCTTCGCTCCGCTCTTTCTCACGCAGGCGTTGCTGCAGCCACTCCGTGCCGCAGGGAGCGGACGAGTCATCATTCTCTCGTCGGGGGCCGGCCAGTTCGGCGACGGCACGACGGGTGACGGCCTGTTCTCTGGCGACGGCCTGAGCTACCGTGTCTCGAAGGCGGCGGTGAACGCGGTCACGGCTGTGGCCGCGGCTGCGCTGCGACAGGACGGCATCCTCGTCAACTCGATGAATCCAGGCTGGGTGAAGACGGACATGGGTGGACCGGGGGCGACGCTCTCACCCGAAGAAGGAGCAGACACGGCGGTCTACCTCGCCACGCTTCCCGACGACGGTCCTTCGGGCCGCTTCTTCTACCAGCGCCGAGAGGTCGGCTGGTAAGCCTCAGATCTCGACGGCAAGAGGTTCCCGCACGGTTTTGACGCCAGCTTCGCGCGCGAACGAATCACCGTCACCCGGACTCCCGACCGCGAACGCCCACGTCAAACGCTGGGTGGGCACCGTGCGCCGCGAGTGCCGTGATCGGCTCCTGATCCTTGGCGGGCCACAGCTCACTCACGTGCTACGCGTGTGTGTCCGCCAGCGGCACGATCCGCCCGCCGCTTTGCCGTCACCGAGACGCCGACGACCTTCCTGATCGACCAGCAGGCATCATCAACAAGCGCTGGCGCCGTTTCGTCCTCGTCGCGAAGCTCGACGTAGCGATCCGCGCGCTCGAGGGTCGCCGGCCCGGCGAGCACTAGCGCCGCGGATGCCGGAGTTCCCGTCCGCACAGTGCGGCCTCGACGACGGGCTCGACGCCGATCAGCCCCACCTGGACCGGGCCTCAATGTGCTTCCGCTTGCGACGGTCGAGCGAGCCGCGGCTTGACCTCGGTCGCGAAGCGGTGCATGTCGGCAAGGCCGCCGTCCCCGCCTGCGAACGAGAGCAGAAAGCCGTCGGCGCCGGCGGTGAGTGCCTGATCGAGCCGCTCCGCGATTGCCCGCTCGCTGCCAGAAAGCGTGTACCAGTCGTCGAGCTCGCGGTCGAAAACGATCGGCACGCGCGGCACGATCCGCCCATCCCACCCATCCTTCATCGGCGCGAACTGCTCCTCAGGCAGGCCATTCGGGTGCCACACAGCCCCGTGCCGGCGCGCGCGGGCGAGCGCCCGCGCAGAGTTGCCGCCGATCCAGATCGGCGGCGGCGGTTCCGGGCGAGGGTAGAAGAAGGCGTCGTCAAACGACCAGAACTCGCCGTGGAAGCTCGTCTCGCCCGCCCAGAGCACGTCGACCACCCGCAGCGCCTCGTCGGCCCGGTCGTCGCGGTCGAGGAAGCCGTACCCCGCCAGCCGGAACTCCGCCTCGTTCCAGCCAACGCCAATGCCCAGATTGAAGCGGCCGCCCGAGAGGAGTTGGAGCGTTCCGGCCTCGCGGGCGACGCGGAACGGATGGTGCATCGAGAGCAGCACGATCGACGTGCCGATCCCGATCCCCTCCACGCGGCCGGCGACCCAAGCGAGCGACGCGACCGGGTCGAGCGACCTGCCCACCCGGTTGGCGGTCGTGCTATCCGTGACGAGGTGCTCGCCTGCCCATACGTGGTCGTAGCCGAGCTCGCGCGCCGCCTCGGCTACCCGCGCTATCCGCTCACGAGAGAAGTCCACGCCGCCAGACGGAATCGTCACGCCGAGCTCGATCATCCGCGTCATCCTCGCACTCTCGCTCGCGTGCCGAAGAGCGCTTTGCGTGTAGGTGCCGGAAAACCCTGGTTGCCGTGGAATCGACGTCGTAGCTGTCCGAGGTTCGCGGTGCGACTGGGTAGGGTCAGTGCAGGTGGCGGGTCGTTCTCGGGGCGTGGCCGTGTCGTTGTACTGGTCGCTGCGGCGGCTCCTCGAGCTGTTCGTACTCCCCTTGTTAAAGCCAGTCCGGCGGATGCCCTCACTTCCTTGTTGGGTGCGGTGGATTGATGTGCTGGGTTCCGTTCGCGATCGGGACTCCGGAGGAGGCCGGCGAGGCTCCGCTACCTCAAGTCAGGTGGTGGATCTTCTGCGGTCAGGAGGAGCCCGATGGGCCTAGAGACGGTGTGGGATTAGAGTCCCGTGCACGATGAGCGAGGTTCGGTTCGCGGACGGCGTGCGGTACCGGATCGAGATTCCCTCGGTCGAGGGCCCGCGCGTCCTTGAGGCTGTGCTGGACGAGGCCCGGAGACGCTCCGTCCTCGTCCGGCGGGTCTCACAAGGGAGCGGCGTGATGATGCTCACGGATGCCGAGATCAGGGAGCTGGCGAGGCTCGGAGCGGACGCCCACGTAGAGGTCTCCCTCTTCCTTGGCCCTCGGGGAGCATGGGACACGGGTGGCCAATCCATGGTGACTGCGGTAACCGGCGGCGTAGCGCGAGGCCGAGCGGCGGTGGAGGCGTGCGTCGCAGAGGTCCGTCGTGCAGTCGCACTCGGGATCCGCTCGTTCTTGGTGGCGGATCTTGGGGTGCTCAAGACGCTCGGCGACCTCCGGGCAGGCGGGGATCTGCCCGCCACGCTCATTTTCAAGACGTCCGTCCTCCTTCCCTGCGCGAATCCAGAGACGGCCCGGCTGCTCGCCGACATCGGCGCGACAACGATCAACGTCGCTACCGACCTCTCGCCCCCAGCGCTCGCGGACCTCCGTCAGGTCTGCACCTCTCCGCTCGACGTCTACGTCGAGGTGCCCGACGATCAGGGTGGCTTCGTGCGCTTCTACGAGGTTCCCGAGATCGTACGCGTCGCAGCCCCCGTCTACGTCAAGCTCGGCTTGCGCAACGCTCCGAACATTTATCCGTCGGGGATGCATCTCGAGGATCTCGCCGTGAAGCTCGGTCGGGAGCGCGTGCGTCGGGCCGAGCTCGTCGTGCGGCTGCTCGAGGAGCTAGCGCCCGAGCTCGTGGAGAGCGCCGGCGACGAACATCCCCCGGATTTGGGCATTCCTGAGCCCTAGGAAGCTCTTCGCGGCGATCTACCGGGTCGAGGTCGACGAGCGGACGGAGCAGACGCGGCGCGCGCTCGAGCACGTCCGCCGCGCGCGCGGAATGCGGGTGGAGCTCCGCGACGCGATCGCCGGCTTCTTCGCCGGCCTCGCGCTGCCCGCGGACGCGGACCTTCCAGCAAAGGACCCGCGCGCGCGATCGCGTTTGCGGGGTGCCCCGGTGCGTCGAGCCTGCCGAGCGTTGCTGTGCGCCTCGAACTAGAGGTCGATGCTGAGCTTGCGGAGCTCGACGATCGCGGCGCGCCGCCACCGAGTCGTGTCGGGTGAGAATGGCAGCATGAACGGCAAGCCGTTGGCCTTTCGAAGCGGCTTGCCGTCGCGCAGGACGCGATAGTGGCCTGGCGTCGACTCGACCGTGAGCCCGGCTGCTTCGAGCTGTCGGATGAATTCACGGACGTCCTTCCTCATCCGATCACACTCTGACGCGAAGTGACGCTAGCCGCGGACGTCGGCGCGCGTCCCCCGAGCCCCGAGCTGGCCTCAGCTGCTCTGAGCAGCGCGAGGGGGTGGGTGGATGACCGGCAGGCATGATCGGAGGTCGCTCGGAAACCTTGAGGCTCGCTCCCGAGCGCGGCCCGCGATCGCGAGAACTTCCTCCACAGGGTCCCCCGCCGGGGGCAGGGCTCCTCGGCGGGGTCCCTGCGGCTCGGTGACTCACTGAGCAGGCTCGGGAAGGGCGACCGCCGCGTGCGCGGTGACTGCCGCTTCACTGTGCACGGCGTGCGCGGGTGCGAGATGCCCGTGCGCTTCCGTCCCGTACCCGCCGGGGACCGGAATGTAGAACTCGGGGTAGCCCCACATTCCGTGCTCGGAGACGTCGAGACCGGCGGTCTCCGCCTCCGCATCCGTCCGGATGCCGACAGTCACCTTCATGAGCCAGAGGCACGCGAAGGCGGCGGTGAACGTGAACGCCCCGACGGTCAGGAGGCCGAGAGCCTGGATCCCCAGCTGGTGGAGCCCGCCACCGTAGAACAGGCCGGCGCTCCCGGTCGCGAGGCTCTCGGCCTGCGAGGGCAGGGTGAGGAAGCCGAGTGCGAGCGTTCCCCATACCCCCGCCATTCCATGTGCCGAGATCGCGCCGATCGGGTCGTCGATGCCGATGCGCTCGACGACGAGGACGCCGAGCACGACGATCGTGCCTGCCACGAACCCGATGACGATCGCCGCCCACGGCGCCACGAAGGCGCAGGCGGCCGTGATGGCCACGAGCGCCGCGACCGCGCCGTTCAGCATCATGGAGAGGTCGGGCTTCTTGATCACGATCCACGACGTGAGCACCGCGCCGAGCACGCCCGCCGCGGCCGCGAGATTCGTGTTCACAGCAACGTAGGCGAAGAAGCCTACGCCGCCGAAGTCGACACTGAGCGTCGAGCCCGGGTTGAAGCCGAACCAGCCGAACCAGAGGATGATTACGCCGAGCGTAGTGAAGGCCATGTTGTGGCCGGGGATCGCGTTCGCGCGGCCGTCGGCACCGAACTTCCCGATCCGTGGGCCGAGCAGGAGCGCACCGGCCAGTCCTGCCAGCGCGCCCTGATAGTGGACGACCGTCGAGCCCGCGAAGTCCTGCATGCCGTGCGCGAACAGCCATCCGTCGGGCGACCAGACCCAGTGCGAGACGAGCGAGTAGACGAGGGTGAAGACCGCGCCAAAGACGAAGTACACCCAGAGCTTCGTCCGCTCGGCCATCGCGCCCCACACGATCGCCAGCGAGACGGCGCAGAAGACGACCTCGAAGAGGTAGCCCGCCGCCGCTGGAATGGAGCCGAACCAAGAGAACGGCGCCTCGCCCACGGTCGTCAGTTCGTCGATCGACGGCATGAAGCCGGAGCCGCCCACCAGCCCGTTGCCGCCGTCCCCGAAGGCGATCCCGAACCCGACGACGAAGTAGACGATCGACGCGAGGGCGAAGATCAGCACGTTCTTCGCCGCGATGTGGCCGACGTTCTTCATGCGCGTCAGGCCGGCCTCGAGGAACGCGAAGCCGGCCTGCATGAACATCACGAGAATCGCCGCGAGGATCACCCACACTGTGCTCGTCGCGATGGCGAGGTCCTTGGTCGTCATCCGATCTCCACCTCCTCCAGCGGTTGTCCGGTTCGGTTGTGCGTGACGTTCTCGACCCGGCTCGTCCAGGCGATCCCGTCGCCCGAGTCGTTCCCGCTCCTCGCCGCGTCGGTGATCGCCGCGAGCACGTCCTCGGCCTGCTCGTCCCGCACGACGAAAGTGAGCAGCGCCTTCGGAAGGAAGCGCGACTCGAACACCCGCCCGCGGTACTCGTGCGTGATCCCGCGCTGACGGCCGTGCCCGATCGCCTCGACAACGGTGACGCCGACGTGGCCCGTCTGCTCCTCGACCGCGTCGATGACCGTCTCGACACGCTCGCGGATCACGACTGCCTCGACTTTGATCACTCGGCATCAGCTCCTCTCGGACCAACAAAAAAGCCCCAGGGGCGCACCCCTGAGGCATCGACGCCTTCGCCCGCCCCCGTCCTCGGGGGCGAGAAGGGCGGCACACTAGCGGACGCACCCGACGGACGCCAAAGCGGCTAACCGTGCTCGCGCGACCGGCACTTGTTCCCGCCGCGAAAAGCCTCTCAGCGAGCCGTGCGCTCGCAACTTTCGCGGTCATCACAGGCAGCTTGGGCTGCGGACGGCGTCGCGGGCGACGGGCGCACGACAATCGTGCTCGATGCGGATGCTCGGCCACGCTCGACCATCAATCACTATGGATCTCTACGTCCACGAATCCGAGTCCGCTCAGCGGCGCGATCAGGTTGGCGAGCACCTCGCCGCTGCCCTCGGCGGTGTCGTTCGGCAGCTGAGATCTGACCAAATCTGACCAGGTCCGGAATTCGAGCGCCTTGCGAGCAACGCTGTCATGGCGGAAATGGCTTGAACAAAGGACGGGAGCGACGGGACTCGAACCCGCGACCTCCGGCGTGACAGACCGGTACAGGCTCAAC
Organism: uncultured Gaiellaceae bacterium; assembly: GCA_963723695.1. GTDB lineage: Bacteria > Actinomycetota > Thermoleophilia > Gaiellales > Gaiellaceae > GMQP-bins7. The sequence goes on from CAVRRU010000010.1 coordinate 295,266, forward strand.
CGCCACGGCCGGCTGCCACCCTGTACTACCGGCTAGAGCAGGCATTTCGTACCGGATCGAACCGCCTACGACTGGCTACGACCGGCTGCCCCCCGGCAGAGCCTGTGTAGTACGCGTGTGAACGCGCGTGAGCTAGCCGGTGCGTTGCTGGCGGGCGAGCGCGACCAGGCCGGCGTAGTCCTCTGGACAGGCCGGGCAATTGCGCAAGTGCTTGGCCACGGCCGGCATGAGCTGAGCGACGTTCCGCCCCTCGAGCTCGCCCTCCACGTACTCCGCGAGGGCCGCCAACGTGGCCTCGCAGCCGGCGTCCTCGCTCGGCGTGCCGAGCAGCCGTGTCGAGAGATCGTGTTCGTTCATTTCGCCTCCGTCTGCTCCAGATGCCCTTCGCGCTCGAGGCGCAGACGGAGCTTCCGCCGTGCGTCGTGGAGCACCTTGTAGATGGCGCCTCGGGTCGACTGCAGCTGCTCCGCGAGCACGTCGATCTGCACGTCGTTCAGCGCCACCGCGACGAACACCTCGCGCTGGCGCGCTGTCAGCTCCTCCGCCACCGCCCGGCGCAGGGCGCGCAGAAGCTCCACGGACTCCAGCCGCGCCTGTGCGCCGCTCGCGCCCTCGGCCAGCCGATCCCAAGTGGCGTCGTCGTCGGCGGTCGGGATGCTTCGTCCGCGCCAGGCGTGTCGCCGGAGCTTCACCGAGACCTCGAAGACCGCAAACGCGTACGCCCAGGTCGTGAAGCTGCTGGCGCCGCGATAGCCGTCCAGCTTTCCGGTCGCCGCGACGAGCGCGTCGTCGGCAGCCTGCTGGCAGAGATCATCGAGCTCGGAACCGCCGATCTCGGGGTAGAGGTGCCGGCGACGCCGCGCCTCGCTGTGGGCGGCTCGAAGCAGGAGATCGTGCAGGCGCTCGAGCGCTTGGGCGCGCTCGACTCCCGTCGCCCGGAGAGCCTCGATCCAGGCGCGCGATTCGAGGTCGACCTGCCCCGGCGCCAAGCGAGAGGCGACCTGCGTTCGCTCCTTTTCCACCGGCAAGAGCGTATCGCGGCCATCGTCGGACGTTTCGGCGATACGGCCAGGGTCGAAGCGGATCGCGATCGACGACGGTCACGCCTTGTCCGCGTCAGTTCGAAGGTGCTTCTTACGAGCTCCGGGCCGGGCGGTGGAGTCACGACCACCATGAGATGCGAGGGGCTTGGCCGGCGCCAAGCGGCCCGAGGCGGAACCCGACGTAAGAACCGCGCCTGCCCGGACGCATATCTCCTGTGACCCACAGACATCCGCCGCAACGCCCACCGAAAGGAGCACCATGGTCATCACTCACACAGCCCAGGTCGACGGACTTTCCGTTTTCTACCGCGAGGCCGGCGATCCGGCGAGCCCCAAGCTGCTCCTGCTCGGCGGCTTTCCCGCCTCCTCGCACCAGTTCCGGAACCTGATCCCCGCGCTGGCCGACCGCTTCCACGTGCTCTCACCCGACTACCCCGGGTTCGGCAATACCGACATGCCCGACCCAGCCGAGTGGGAGTACACGTTCGACCACATCACCGACATCGTCGACGGGCTGCTGCACGAGGTCGGCTTCACCGGTCCGATGGGGATCTACATGCAGGACTACGGCGGACCGATCGGCAACCGCCTCATCGCGCGCCATCCCGACTGGCTGCAGTGGCAGGTCATCCAGAACGCCAACAGCTACGAGGAGGGCTTCACCGACGTGTGGGACGGCATCCGACACGCGCTGTGGGCCGACCGCAAACCCGAGACCGAGGCGCCACTGGAGGCGTTCCTTCAGCCCGACACCGTCAAGGCGGTCTACACGACAGGCCACCCCGACCCCAACAAGATCAGTCCCGACAACTGGAACATGGATCTGTTCTTCCTGGCGCGACCGAACGCGCACCAGGTGCAACTGGACCTCTTCTACGACTACCGCACCAACGCCGAGCTCTACCCCACATGGCAGGCATCGCTGCGCGAGCGCCAACCGCTGACTCTGATCTTCTGGGGCCAGGGCGACATCTTCTTCACCCCCGAAGGCGGCGAGGCCTACCTGCGCGATCTCCCGGAGGCCGAGCTGCACAGGCTCGACAGCGGCCACTTCGCCGTCGAGGACTCCCTCGAGCAGATCACGGCACACATCAAGCGCTTCTACGACGACAAGGTCAATGGCTCCCGCGCTTGACCGCGCTCATCCGGACCGGGAGCACCCGATGCGGGTGCTCTCGGTCAACGCCGGCCTTCCGCGTAACGTCGCTTGGAAGGGGAAGCCGGTCACGACTGGGATCTACAAGGAGCCCGTCGACGGCCCTGTCCGCATCCGAACTCTGAACCTCGATGGCGATCGCCAAGCCGATCTGCGCGTGCACGGGGGTTGGGACAAGGCGGTCTACGCCTACCCGTCCGAGTTCTACGAGCTCTGGCGGAGGGAGCGGCCGGAGCTCGACTTCCCCTGGGGGCAGTTCGGTGAGAACCTGACCACCGAGGGCCTCATCGACGGCGACGTCAGCGTCGGCGACCGTTTCCGGGTCGGAACGGCCGAGCTAATCGTCACCCAGCCGCGGCTTCCCTGCTTCAAGCTCGGGATCAAGATGGGCCGCGACGAGTTCGTGACCGAGTTCCTCGAGCGCGGGCTGCTCGGCTTCTACTTCGCCGTCGCGCGCGAAGGAGAGGTCGAAGCGGGCGATCCGATCGTCGCGCTGAGCCGCGACCCACGCGGCTTCAGGGTAACCGAGGTCGCGCGTCTCTACGCCCGCGACCGCGACGACACAGAGGGCTTGCAACGCGCGGTCAAGCTCGACGTGCTTCCGGAAAGCTGGCGCAACCACTTCCGCAAGCGGCTGGCCCATCTCGAGCGCAAGCGGCCAGCCCGCCCTCTTCCCGCCGCCTTGAACTCCGGTCGTTTCGTGTAGTGGCACGCCGTCTTCGTGGCGGGCCCGTACTCGGCCACGATCGGCTTGAAATGGGTGTTGCCGACCCGGTTTTGATCGCCTTCGGGTCGCCCTGAGAGAAAGTGTGTGTAGTCGGCCGCGATCTGGCGTCTAAACCGACAACACAATATGCCTCGATCGCCGCCGAGCTCTCCGAGCCGTATCGGCCGTTGCCGGCGTTCGTCGCCGCGACCGGGCTCCGACCCGAGGAATGGCTCGTGCTCGAGCGCCGCGACGTCGACAAGGCCGGCCGCATCGTGAGCGTGCGCCGGAGGCTCTCCGACGGCGAGGTCGTCGAGCTCGGCAAGACGAGCGCGAGCCGTCGACAGGTCCCGCTTTCACGTCGCGCGCTCGCGGCGCTCGAGGCTCTGCCGGCACGGCTCAACCCGCCGCTCCTGTTCGCGTCGCCGGCCGGCAGGCGCGTCGACGTCGACAACTTCCGTCGTCGCGAGTGGTCGCCGGCGATCGAGGCGTCGGGCGTCGAGCGGCCGGCACGGCTGTACGACCTGCGCTCGACGTTCGCCTCGAACGCGCTCGCCGCCGGCGTAACGGTGTTCGAGCTCGCGCGGCTCATGGGCTCATCCGTGCGCATGATCGAGCGCCACTACGGCACGCTGCTCGAGGGCGCGCGGGCCGGGCTCGCGAGCCGGCTCGACGCGCTCGAGGCGACGCTCGAGAACATCAGCCGTGTGTGACAGGCGGTGGTCAGCAGGTACCTGAACAGAAGGCCGCCCTAACTCGGCGACTTGGGATCCGCCAGAAACGACTCGAGCCGCTCCACCTCGTCGTCGACCTCCCGCCGCGTCGAGGACGGGAGAGGCGCGAACGGCTCGGCCACGACCCGCCCGTTCTCGACGCGCCAGGTCCCCGCGACGAAGCCGTCGGCGAGGAACGTCTGACCGACGTCGCCGTTGTTCGCAATGATCGTCTTCCGGTACTCCTCGGGCAGCACGCGTGTGCGGTCGGCCCAGGCCAAGAGCACGTTGTCCCACTTCGGAAGGAAGCGAACCGGAGCCGGTGCGTCGCCGCTCGGGAGCGGTCCGCGGCCGACGTCGAAGAGCTCACGGCCTTGTTCGTCGCGAAATCGGCGCAGCGGCTCGAGCCTGTCCAGCGAGCGCTGGATCTCGGGCACGTGCATCCTGCTCCAGGCCACGATGTCGCGCCGTGACGCGGGGCCGTAGGCCGCGAGATAGCGGCGGATGAGCTCGGCTCGCGCCTCCGTCGGGTCGTGCGCCGCGGGCTCGTCGAGCGCGACGAAACGGCCCTCGGGCCGCGCATTCCAGAACGCTGTCTCGTGGTGGTGGAGGAGATGCGCACGTGCTCGTGCTGCGCTCCACGCACGTCGGGCGTCGAGTCCCGTGAGCGAGTGCTCCTTCTCGAGATGGGAGAGGCCTTCGGTCGTCGTCACCGGACCCGACGCGGCCAGCGCACGAACCGACGCCGAGATCCGCTTCGCGAGTGAGGACTCCGACGGGAAGTTCGTCTTGCTCATCGCTGCGCGGATCAGCGCGTAGTCGGCGGGCGTGACGAGGTGAAGGGTTTGCCGCATGGCCGGTGCCTTGACGACGGCACCTCGGGCGAGCTCGCGCTCGAGCGCCGCTCGTTTGAAGTCGGTGGTCCGTGTCCAGATGCCGAGGTACGGCGCGGGCGGCCACTGAGCCTGCATCCCGACGAGGCGCTCGATCACCGCTCTCGGTGCGAGTCGCTTCCGTTCCAGCAGGAGTTGGCGCGCGAGTGTCGCACGGTTGAGCTCCCGGAGCGTGAGCGCGCGCTCGGGCACGCGCTCACGCTACACATGACCTCAGGTGCCCAGTCGGGAACGCCGAGCCCGGCGCCGAGCTCGAGGCCGAGCTCGACGAGGGCGCCGGCGACGTTTAGGCCACTATCGGGCCACGAGCCCGCCGGCCGGCAAGAGCTCGAGAGACGCGAAACCCGCACGGGTGCAGGCAGTTCGAGAGACGGGAGCGACGGGACTCGAACCCGCGACCTCCGGCGTGACAGGCCGCGCCGCCCGAGATTCGTTGAGACGACGGACGAGGACGAAAGGCGACGAATCCCACTAGCCATGCGGGTTTTGCGCGGGCTCGGCCGCATGGCTCCGCGGTTCGCGATCGGCCGCTAGCCGGGACGTTTGGCACGCCTTTGGCACGCGCGATCCGGAGTAGTCTTTATTCCCGACTGCCTGCTCGAGCGACAGTACGCTCGCCCATGGAGCAGTTCTCTCTCGCGCGGTACGTCCCAGGGACGGACATCATCGAGGCGGGCGTTCGGGCGTACGATCTCGCGAACCGGGTCCGGTGACGGCTCGGCCCCCGACATGGAGGAGGCGCGATGCCCACCGACCCGCACCTCGACGTGTCTGAGGCCGTGCGCGTACAGATCCTCGCGACCGAGCATTGGAGCCTGCTCGCGGCGAGGAACATCACATACGGCGCGATCTACAGCCGGGCCACCATCTTCCTGACTGTGGTGTCCGCGGCCGTCGTTGCGTTGGCCCTTGCTGCCGAGGCGACCGAGTTCGGCGACCGTTTCTACGTGTTCGCACTCCTCGTTCTGCCGGTTGCGTTCTTCATCGGGCTGGGGACATACATCCGCCTCGTCGACGCCCGGATCGAGGACTTCTGGCTCCTGTCCGGCCTGAATCGTCTCCGTCACGCCTATCTCGAGATCGCGCCGGGGCTCGAGCCGTATTTCGTGACGGGCCATCACGACGACGAGCGAGGCCTGTCCGAGACGTACGGCCCAGGCACGGAGAACCGGGTCCTCCGCCTGATTGCCAGCACGTCCACGGTCGTCGGGGTGCTCGACGCCGTTCTCGCCGGGGTCGTTGGGGGCCTCGTCGCAAAGGTCGTGGGCGCAGGATCCGAGCTGAGCCTGCTCATCGGCGCAGTGGTGACTTCAGTGGTCGTCGCGCTGCTTGTCCACGCCGACAGGCGCATCATTGCGCGCGGGCGTCGCAGGCTCGAACCCCGCTTCGCCCGATCGGCGGAAGCCGGACGCATGCACGAACAGCAGGAGCCACCGTCCTCTCCGCGCGCCGACGTGCCCCAGAGCGTGCGTGCTCAGATCCTCGCGACCGAGCATTGGAGCCTGCTCGCGGCGAGGGACGTCACCTACCGCGCGGTCTTCAGTCGGGCCGCCATCTTTCTGACGGTCGTTTCCGCGAGCGTCGTTGCATTGGCCCTGGTCGCTCGTGCGACCGAGTTCGGCGACGGATTCACCGCGTTTGCACTCCTGGTTCTACCGGTCGCTCTCTTCGTCGGGGTGGCGACATACATCCGCCTCATCGAAGCTCGGATCGACGACTTCTGGCTGCTGTCCGGCATGAATCGCATCCGTCACGCCTATCTCGAAATCTCGCCGGGGCTTGAGCCGTATTTCGTGACGGGCCACCACGACGACGAGCAGGGTCTGGACGAGACGTATGGCCCGGGCACGGGGAGCCGGTCCTACCGCATGATCGGCGAGACTTCCACGCTCGTCGCGGTGATCAACGCAGCTCTCGCCGGGGTCGTCGTGGGGCTCGTCGCAAACGCTGCGGGCACAGGATCCGAGCTGAGCCTCGTCATCGGTGCAGTCGTGACGACGGTGCTCGTCGTATCGCTGGTCAACACGAGCAGGCGCCTCATCGAGCGTGGGCGTCGGTTGCTCGAACCCCGCTTCGCACGATAG
>CAVRRU010000011.1:0-110201 GCA_963723695.1 uncultured Gaiellaceae bacterium
GAGCGCTCGTAGGGGCGAGACAATCTCGCCGCTACGTCTTGGTCTGGCGCGCGAGATCGTGTTTGTCACGAACGACGTGGTCGCAGTACCCGCGCTCCAAAGACCCAACGGTCTCGCGCACCTCGTGACCGCGGCCGTGTACGTCTCGACGTTTCCGAGCGTTGTATCTGCCGGCTCACGGAGCGCGAGGACGACGTGGACGTGGTTCGGCATGACGACGTAGAGGTCGACCGTCGTGCCGTCATGGTGTTCTGGGATCTCGATCAGGCGATCACGCGGGATGAGCCCAGCTCTGACAGCTTGGCCTCGCCGTCCACGATCGTGCCGAGGACGGACGCGTCGTTGCGTATAGACCGTTACGAAGTAGAGGTTGCTCGAGGGGTATTCGAATTCACGGAGCTGGAGCGCACGTCGCCGCATCGACAACACGATGGATCAGGTCACGACTGCGAGGGTCACAAAACGAGAACGTTGTAGGGGCGAGATGTATCTCGTCCTACGGCGACACGGCATGCGCCTCGAGATCGTCGAGCGAGACGAACTCGAGCGCGGACGCATGCGTAGCCTCGAGTACGGCAGGCGGCGCGGCGCCGGCCTCGAGCGCCTCCTGCCAGCGTGCGGCGACGACGCACCAACGATCGCCCGGCTGCAGCCCCGGGAAGAGCCACTGCGGCTGCGGCGTGGACAGGTCGTTCCCGACCGACGCCGAGAACTCGAGGAATTCCGCCGTCATGACCGCGCAGACCGCGTGGAAGCCCGGGTCACGACCCTCGGTGCGGCAATGGCCGTCTCGGAAGAAGCCGGTCAGCGGATCAAACGAGCACGGCTCCAGCTCACCGCCGAGGACGTTCACTCGTAGAAGACTAAGGCGAAGCCTCCGCCGCGACGCAGTTCGTCGTCAACCTCACGTTCATCCTCATCGCCGGGTGAGGGCGCCACAAGCGGACTCTAAGGCGGACCTAACGCACGGCTGGGAAGCTCGCAGAAACCAGCGTCGCCGTTCTAGCCGCTCGCGCGGAGAGCACGCGCCGGGATCGCTTCGAGGGGCTGGGGAGAGGCTCCGAAGGAGGCTGGTGATGTCTAGAGCGGCAACCTGACGATCCGCTTCAACGCGAACAACACGATCAGCCCAGACCAGATCTCGCAGCACGCCGCGGCTGACGCGGATCGCTCGGCTTCGCGCGCGTTCCGTCCGCGCACGCGGACGGCGACTACGTCACGGCGGTCACCGACGTCTCGAGCGGGAGCTACGCCTGCGCGCGTACCGCTCGGGTGACCGGCCCTACTGACCGACAGCGGCTCCAGAGCAGCCGGGCTCCCGGCTGCTCTGGCTCGCTCAGCGGCGTCAGGCCCAGCCCGTCACGAGCCAGCGGCCGCGTCGGAAGCGCGTCGCCATCAGCGTGAGGCGCACGACGATCAGCACGACGAGGGCCGCCCAGACGCCGCGTATCCCCCAGTCCGCCTCGAGCGCGACGAGGAGAACCGCAGCGCACGCGACGAACGCCCCGACCATCGACATCGCTAGGAACGGCCCGTCGCTCGCGCCGATGAGGATCCCGTCCAGCGCGAAGACGGCCCCGTTCAGGGGCTGCATGAGCGCGAAAAGCGGCCACAGGAGAGCGGCCTCGTCGAGCACCGAGGCGTCGCCGGTGAACGCTCGCGGCAGGATCCCCGCGAGGGCGAGCATGATCGCCGCGAAGACCGCGCCAAGCGCGACCGAGAGCCAGATCATCCGCTCGCTCGCACCGTAGGCAGCGTCACGCTGCCCCGCGCCGAGCTCGCGCCCGACGATGATCTGCCCCGCGATCGCGACCGAGTCGAGCACGAGGGCGAGGAAGACCCAAAGCTGGAACGCGACTTGGTGCGCGGCGATCGAGGCTTCCCCGAAGCGCGTCGCCACCGCCCCGGCGAGGACGAAAGACCCCATGAGCGCCGTCGTGCGGATGAAGATCCACTTGCCGAGGGAGAGGACGCGCCGCGCGAGCGCGAGCTGCACTCGAGCTTCGCCCGGCTCCAGCCGCCGTAGGACGACGACGATGAACGCCACTCCCATCCCGAGCTGCGCGAAGGTCGTCCCCCACGCCGAGCCCTCGATCCCCCAGCCGAAGCCGTAGACGAACAACACCTCGAGGATGACGTTCGCCGCGTTCGCCGCGATGAGGATGACGAGAGGCGTCCGCAGGTCTGCGACTCCGCGCAGGTACCCCTGCGCACCGAGCGCGAGGAACGCGGCGGGGAAGCCGATCGCGGCGATCCGGAGGTACGTCACAGCGTAGTCCGCCGCCTGCCCGTCGCCTCCCATGAGCGAGACGAGCTGCGGCGCGAACAGAGCAACGAGCGCCGAAACAGCGACGCCGAACGCGAGCGAGAGCCACACCGCCTGCGCACCGAGCCGCCGCGCAGTCTCCTCCTCACCGGCCCCGCCCGCGCGCGCGACTTGCGCCGTCGTCCCGTACTGGAGGAAGTTGAAGATCGCGAAGGTCCCGCCGAGGATCGTGATCGCGATGCCGAGCGCGGCGAGCTCGGGGCGCCCGAGATGCCCCACGATCGCGGTGTCGACGAGGAGGTAGAGCGGCTCCGCCGCGAGCGCGCCCAGCGCCGGGAGCGCGAGCCGGAAGATCTCGCGGTCGTACGGTGAGCGGAGCCTCACGCGCCGCGCGTGGCTTCGATCGTCGCCTCGTACGCGGCGACGTAGTTCGCCACCATGTGCTCCGGAGAGAAGCGCTCCTCGACTTCCTTCCGGATCACGACTGGATCGAGCGAGTCGGCGAGCTCGAGAGCGGCCTCGTCCTCCATGTCGCGGTAGTTGTCCACGATCACTCCGGTGCGTCCATGGTCGACGATCTCGGGGACCGCGCCGCGACGCGTGGAGATGACCGGCGTCCCGCAGGCCATCGCCTCGATCATCATCAGCCCGAACGGCTCCTCCCAGTCGATCGGCGAGATGAGCGCCCGCGCGCCCATGAGCAGCTCGACCTTGTCGGCGTGGCCAACCTCCCCCACATACTCGATCGAGCCGCCGAGGTGCGGGCGGATGAACTCGTCGAAGTACCGGATCTCGAGCGGTTCGCGGCACTTCGCCGCGATCTTCAGCGGAATGCCGGTCTCGAGCGCGACGGCGAGCGCGCGGTGTGCGCCCTTGTCCGGGCTCATGCGCCCGAGGAAGACGAGGTAGTCGCCCCCCGGCTTGCGCCGGAACGGATACATCGAGAGGTCGAGCGCGTTGGGGCAGTTCCCGATCCACGGGAGCTGCGGCTTCGGCTTGCGCTGGTTCATCGAGATGGAGATGAGCTTCGCCTTCGGCGCCAGATCGAGCACCTGCTCGTACATCCGGCCCGGCTGACCGTCGAGTGGCCCGTGCACGGTGTGGCAGAAGGGCGTCGGGATGAGCCCGCCGAACGCGAGCCCGAGCATTCCGGTGTGGTCGTGCATGACGTCGAACTCGTCGGCTCTTAGGAACGCGTGCAGCGCGTGCTGCATCTCCCAGTAGGTGTGGCCGATCCACTCGCTCGGCGCGGTGTGAAAGACGGACTCGAGCCGGGCGCGTGTCTGCGAATCACCGGAGGCGAAGAGCGCGACCTCGTGGCCGGCGTCGACGAGCCCGTCGGCGAGGAGCGCGACCACACGCTCGGTCCCGCCGTACGCCGCCGGGGGCACCGGGAACCAGACCGGACAGACGAGTGCGACTCTCATTGCGCAAGACCGGAATCTGCGACCGCAGATTCCGGTCGCGCGAAGATCCCTGAAGGCGGGCGCTTCGCGCCCGCGGCCGCTGCGTTACTCGTTAGCGCGCTCATACGCCCTCGGCAATCGTGACACGGCCGCGCTCGACCGCAACCGTCCACATGCGGCCGTACGCCCGGACTCCCTCGATGCGCATCCCGTCGAGCCAGCTTGGAAGCTCGTCGGTTACGGTCGAGACGAGCCGCTGCCGCTCACGGTCGGGCTCGATGCCGAGGAGGACACGCACCAGGAGGATCGGTGTGCCGGCCGCCCAGGCCTGCGGTCGCGCGGCGGTCGGATAGGCGATCGGGAACGGCGTCTCGTCACGTGCGTAGCCCGCGAAGACCTCCGGCAGCGACCAGTCGAAGTGCGCGGCTGCCTCGATGAGCGCCCGTCCGATACGACGCGCCTCGGCGACGTGGCCGTGGCGAGCGAGCCCCCAGGCGGCGAGCGCCGTGTCGTGCGGCCAGACCGTCCCGTTGTGGTAGCTGATCGGGTTGAACGCCGCGGCGTCGCTCGCCATCGTGCGGATCCCCCAGCCCGTCCACAGGTCCTCAGAGAGCAAGTGGTCGACGACCTTCGCCACCTTCTCGGGCGTCACGATCCCGCTCCACAGGAGGTGGCCCATGTTGGACGCACGGGAGTCCACCTGCCGCTTCCGGCCGTCGAGCGCGAGTGCGTAGTAGCCACCTCGGTCCTCGATCCAGAACGCCTCGTCGAAGCGCTTTCGCAGCTCGTCCGCCTCGCTGTCGAGCCGGTCTGCGAGCGCCTTGTCACGCCAGACCTCGCGCGCGAGGTCGGCAAGCCCACGCTTCGCGTCGTAGACGTAGCCCTGAACCTCGACCGCCGCGATCGGGGCCTCCGCGAACGAGCCGTCCTGGAAGCGTTGGGAGTCGCCGGAGTCCTTCCATGACTGGTTCGCGAGGGCGCTGTCCACCTGGCTGCTGTACTCGACGAACATGTCGCCGTCGCGATCGCCGTAGCGGTCGATCCACTCGAGGGCGAGCATGGCCGGTTCACGCATGCGCTGCGCGAAGGACGCGTCGTCCGTCCAGCGCCAGGTCTCGGTGAGGAGCACGAGGTAGAGCGGCGTCGAGTCAATCGAGCCGTAGTAGCGCGGGAACCACGTCTCGGCACACCGCCCCCCACGCACCTCGTGGACGATCTTGCCCGGTTCGGCGTCGATCGTCGGGTCCTCCTCGTGGGCCTGCAGGTCGGTGAGCGCCTCGAGCGCGCCGACGGCGATCTCGGGCCCGAGGAGCAGCGTCTGCAGCGACGTGATCGCCGTGTCGCGCCCGAAGACCGTCATGAACCACGGCATGCCGGCGGCGAACAGCGGGCGGCGCTCCGCGCCGGTACGCATCCGGAGGGCGGCGAGGTCGGCAATCGAGCGGTCGAACGCACGACGTAGGCTCTCCCACCCGCCGCGAATCCGCGGGACCCGGAGCGTCCATGCCGCCACGACGTCGCCGACGGTCTCGATCTCGTCGGCGAGCTGCTCGCCCGCCTCGGCCCTCGACTCCTCCTCTAGCCAGGGGATGATGTCGACGGTGAGGTCCCACTGCTCGTGCGACTCGAGCACCAGCGGGAACGTCATTGCGTTCCCTTCGAGTCTGCCGGGCTTCGAGAAGACGAGTCGCGTCCCAAGGTCGCCCCGCGGGTCCACGATCGAAACCTCGTTACGGCTCTCCTGGTAGGTGCACGCCCCGGGCGGCGGAAGCGGCCGCGCCAGCGTGGGGTCCCCGAGCGAGAAGTCGTGCAGCTTCACGGAGATGATGTCCGCGAAATCGGACTCGACCTCGAGCTCTACGTCGATCTCCAGGCGCTCGGGGCTCTCGTTTCGGATCATCACCCGTTCCTGCATGCCCACGCTCACGAATCGGTTGCGCGCGATCGAGATCGCGTCGCGCGGCAGGCCGTTCGTCGTTCCGTTGCGGAGGTAGAACGCCGCCCGGAAGTGCTCGACGGGGCTCGACGAGAGGAGCAGCGGCGAGGGTCCGCCCACTCTCAGGACGAGTCGCGATAGGAAGCGCGTGTCGTGCGCAAACAGGCCACTCGTCGCCGCTTCGATGTCGCCGCGGTCGTCCGAGATGCAGAAGGTCGAGCCTTCGAGGATCGTGAGCAACCGCTACGCCTCGTTGCGCAGGATGCGGCCGCCGCTCGACTGCGCCAGAGCCTTGATCACCATCTCATCGATGTTCACGTGCAGCGGTCGGGTGACTGCGAAAAGGACGCACTCGGCGACGTCGTCGGGGGTCAGCGGCTCGACCCCGACGTACGGCGCCTCGGCTGCCTCGACGTCGCCCTTGAACCGGACGAGCGAGAACTCTGTCCTCGAAAGCCCCGGATCGACGGTCGTGATCCGTATCGGGCGCCCGAGCAGGTCCTCGCGCAGCCCGTAGACGAACCCGCGCAAGGCGAATTTCGCGGCGACGTAAACGGCGGCGTTCTGGTACGCAACCCTGCCCGCGATCGAGCCCGTGAACAGGATGTGGCCCTCGTCGCGGATGTGCGGGAGCGCGAGGCGCGTGACCCGAATAGCGCCGTCGACGTTCGTGTGCAGAACGGTCGCTTCGTCATCGGGCGTCGACTCGGTGAACGGGTAGCGGCCGAGCGCGAGCCCGGCGTTGTTGTAGAGGATGTCGATCCCGCCGAGCTCTCGGGCGGCCCGATCGATGAACTGGACGCAGCTCTGCTCGTCGGTCACGTCGAGCGGAAGGGGTACGTCCGCCTCGATCCGCTCGACGCGGCGCGCACCCCCTGCGACGCGTACTCCGGCCTCGCGAAGCTTGCGCACGGTCGAGGCGCCGAAGCCGCTCGAGGCACCGGTGACGACAGCGGTCTTCCCCGCGAGCTCCACGCGCCGGAGCCTAGTGGCTACGAGACGGCGATCGACTCGATGACGACCGGCTCGACCGGGCTGTCACGGCTGTCGCGCTCGACGAAGGAGATCGCGTCCGCGACGTCTTGGCCGGACGTGACGCGGCCGAAGACCGTGTGCTTGCCGTTCAGCCACGATGCGTCCTCCACGGTGACGATGAAGAATTGCGAGCCATTCGTGTTCGGACCCGCGTTCGCCATGGCCAGCGCACCGCGCGCGACGGGGTGGTCGTTTAACTCGTCCTCGAACGTGTAGCCGGGCCCGCCGGTGCCGTCACCCTTCGGGCAGCCGCCCTGGATCATGAAGTCCGGGATCACGCGATGGAACGCGAGCCCGTCGTAATAGCCCTCGCCGGCGAGCTTCGTGAAGTTCTCGACCGTCTTCGGGGCGTCACCGTCGAAGAGCTCGAGCTCGATCGTCCCCTCGCTCGTGGTCATGACCACCGTCGACATGCCCGCGACGCTAGCAACAGCCGCCAACCTTCGGTCAAAAGAGGCGTCCGTACACTTCGACGGTGGCGACCGAAACCCAACCCATGGGGATGTTTCAGCAGGCCGAGAGCTCCAACGAGCTGGCCAGCCAGTGGCGCCGTCTGACGCGCGCGGCCACGGCCGTCGCGCTCATCACCGCACCGGCAGTGGTCGTCTGGCTCAACCAGACCGAGGGCTGGTCGTGGTTCTGGTCGATCCTGGCAGGCCTCGGTCTCGTCGTCTGCTTCCGCGGGATCGTCGACGTGCTCTTCCACCGAATGATCCCACGCCCGAGCCTCTTCGGCCTCGAGAGTCAGCAGCTCCGCGAGGAGGACGTCGTTGCGCGCCGACGCGTGTGGTTCTGGCGCTTCTGGGTCAAGGTCGCGATTTGGGCACTGGTCATCATCCTGCCCTTCGCCCTGTTCCTGGACGCAGCACTGCTCGTCCAGATCGTGCCGCTGCTCGTGATTTTCCCCTTCTTCCTCATCATGAACTTCCTCATCCTCTTCGGCCCGCTGCTCGCGATGAACGTCTCGCAGATCCAGGCCTTCGAGCCGGGCGACGCTGAGTGGGGCGTCAAGCTCGCGGACGTCCGCGGGCAGGTCGAAGCGAAGGAGGAGGTGCGGCGCGTCGTCTCGATCTGGCAGTCCGGCGAGGCGTTCGAGCGCGCAGGCGGGAAGCGCGAGCGCGGGCTTCTCTTCCTCGGCGCCCCTGGAACGGGCAAGACGATGCTCGCCAAAGCGCTCGCGACGGGCTTCAACTCGCCATTTGTCTCGATTCCAGGCTCCGGCTTCGCGGCCACCTTCATCGGCATCGACGCGATCGTCGTGCGGATACTGGCGCGACGCGCAAAGCGCCTTGCGCGCAAATGGGGCGGGCAGTGCATCGTGTTCATCGACGAGATCGACGCGGTCGGCATGCGCCGGCAGGTGCTCAATCCTGCGTTCGGCGGCGACGCGGGAGGGTACCGCCCGGTCGACCTGCACGAGCTCCTCTGGTACGGCCCCAACGGAGCTCTGAATCCGTCGGGCGACCTCATCCTCGAGACCCGCCAGTGGCGCGAGCGCCTGTTCGCGGAGCGTGCGCCTCAATCGCCGGGCGGGTCCAGCGTCGCAACCCGTGTGAACGGCGTCCTCAACTTCATGTTCCCGGGCGGAATGGGTGGAGGCTCGCTCGCTTTGAACCAGCTGCTCGTCGTCATGGACGGGATCGATAACCCGCCGTTCTTCAAGAAGTTCTTCACCAACAAGGTGAACACTCTGCTCGACGGGATCTACGTCGTTCCGCGCCGCATCGGCAAGCGCTCGCTGCGCATCCCCGGCGCACGCCCGCGCAAGGAGCAGATCTACTTCATCGGCGCGACGAACGTCCCCGTCGACCGGCTCGACCCGGCGCTGACCCGTCCCGGCCGAATGGGGCGGCACGTCTGGTTCCGCACCCCGACGAAGCAGGATCGCCTCGACATCCTCGACCTCTACATCGGGAAAGTCGCCCACGAGCAGGAGCTCGACCAGCCGCACAAGCGTGAGGAGATTGCGCGCGTGACGAACGGGTACGCGCCGGCGATGCTCGAGCAGGTCACGTCGATGGCGCTCACGATCGCGCACCACTCGAACCGCGGGGCCTTGACCTGGGACGACCTCGTCGAAGCGATGACCACTCTCGAAGCCGGCACTGCTGTCGGTGTCGAGTACATCCCGGAGGAGAGCCGCGCCGTCGCCATTCACGAGGCAGGCCATGCCGCCGCCGGCCACGTCTACCTGAAGGGCGCGGAGTCAACGCGGCTCTCCATCCGGATGCGCGGGGGCGCGCTGGGCCATCACCAGGCGCTCGAGAAGGAGGAGCGGTTCAGCCGCTTCCGTAGTGAGGAGTTCGCACGGCTCGTCTGGGCGCTCGGCGCCATGGCGGCGGAACGTGTCTTCTACGGCGAGAATTCGAACGGCGTCGGCGGCGACGTCATGAGTGTGACGGCCCAGGCGGCGTTCATGGTCGGCGCCTCCGCGATGGGTCCCGAGCCCTTCGCCGTGACGCCACGCGAGGACGAGACCGAGGAAGAAGCCCGCGAGCGGATCCTGAAACGCTTCGAGAAGATCGGCATCCAGATCGTGAACCGGACGGGCGGTGGCGGGCCGTTCGCCGAGAACCCGATCGCGTCCGTTCTCGGCGACAGCGACAAGCGGGCGATCGTCGGTCAGCTCGTCGGCCAGGCGTACGTCGCGGCATACAACCTCGTCGTCTCGAACCGCGAGGCTGTGGAGCACATCGCGGACGTCCTCACCGCGCGGCGCGAGCTCTTCGGCGACGAGCTCCTGAACCTGCTGGACGAGGCCAAGATCACGATTCCCGAGGTCGATCTATCGGAGGAGAGCTCGTGGCCGACGATGTGATGGACAAGGCAGCGGCCGATGCGAAGCCCGTGCCGCAGAAGGGCGCAGGGAACGCAATCGTCGTTCGCCCGGAAACGCGCGCGGACCGCGCTCGGCGCCTCGCCTACCGCAGTCGCTTCGCCGCGTTCTACGTCCTGCTCGCGGTCGTCGCGGGCGCGGGCGTGGGAGCGCTCCTCGTTCTCGTCGGGCGCGGGAGCCCGGATCCCGCTCCTGCCTGGTCGGCGTGGGAGCCGAGCGGCAGCACCGAGCGCCGCGCACTACAGATCGCCGACCACGTCAGCGATCCCTACCGCCTCCCGAGCGGAAAGGCGCTCGTCGGCGTGACGTACGCCGGGCCGCCGACGGTCACTGGCCCGGACGGCTCGACCTTCGAGGTACGCGCGCTGGCCATCGAGCCGGACACGACCGCCGGCCGCGCGGAGGCGACCGACATCGACACGGTGAACGCGGTCTCGACCGTGATGTACACGCTCTGCGGCCTCGGAACCGCCTGCTCGATCAAGGAGGGCAGGCCGACGGTCGCTCGCAGCCAGCTCCTGCGCCGCGAGGCCCTCGAGCTCGCGCTCTACTCCTTCACGTACCTCGACGGGATCGACTCGACACTCGTCCTCTTGCCGCCTCGCCCCGATGGCCAGGCCGCGACGGCGGTCTTCCTCGAGCGCAGTGACGTGCGTCCCGAGCTCTCGCACCCGCTGTCCGAGACGCTCACCGCCCCGCTCACGCCGGGCATCGGCGAGATCAAGGAGGACGAGCGGCGGGTGATCGATCGGCTCACCAGGTCGCGTCTCTTCGGGTACAGCTACCTCCAGGCGCAGGACGGGAGTCCGGTGATGGTTCTCACGCCCGCGCTCAGTGGCTGAGCTCGACGCCGCCCTCGCGCGCGCGAAGTCCCGCCTCGACACGCTCGACTACTACCTCGAGCCGGTGCGCATCGAGCGCGTCCGCGTGCTCGTCGCGCCGTGGTTCTTCCGCATCCCGGGCTTCCGGCGCTACCACGGCTACGCGTTCTGGCGGAGGATCCTGCTGATGAGCGCCGATGCCACGGACGATCTCGTCACGCACGAGCTCTGCCATATCTGGCAGGGGCAGCACCGACCCTGGCACATGACCTGGAAGCATCTGACCACGCGCTACCGGCAGAACCCCTACGAGATCGAGGCGCGGCGGGCGGTTGCGGAGACGCGGGGTCAGCTGTTGTAGGCAATCGCCTCGATCTCGACGAGCTGCTCTGGATAGCCGAGGAACGAGACGCCGAGGAGCGTGTTCGGCGCCCGACCGAGATGCGGCGACACCACGTCCCACGCGCGCACGAGGTCGGCGCGCTCCTCGCCGACGACGTAGATCGTCGCCTTCACGATGTCCGCGAGGCTTGCCCCCTCCGCAGCAAGCGCCTCGCGAAGGTTCGCGACCGCGCGCTCCGCCTGCGCCTCGAGATCTCCGGGCGCGACCACTCGCCCGTCCTCGTCGAGCGGGCACGCTCCGGCCGCGAACACAAAGCCGCCGGCCGCAGCCGTGTACTCGTACGGTGCTCCCGACCAGAGCGCCATGTCCGAGAACGCTACTGCGATTCGATCTGAATCGGCAGCCCGAGCTCGGGAAAGAGCTCCGGATAGCCCGCGAACCCGGTGATGCTCGCGACCGACTCGCCATCGAGCGCGAACACCATGACGCCGTACGCCTCGTCGTCCATGTACGCGGCCACCGCCGGTTGGCCATTCGCGCGGGTCAGAACCACACGGATGCGCTCCAGGGCGCCGTCCGCCGGCACCGTCCTGAAGAACTCCCCGATCGCCTCCGGCCCCGCGAGCCGCATCGGGTCAGGCGGCATCGTCATCACGGCGTCGTCTCGGAGCAGCTCGACCATGGCGTCGACGTCGACGGCTTCCCACGCGGCAATGAAGCTCCGCATGACCCGCGCCTCCACCTCGCCCGAAGCCGGCGCATGCTCGCGCGCGAGCCGGCCGACGCCGCGCTCCCGTTCGAGGGTCGCCCGACCTCGCTGCAGCGCGCTGTTCACCGACGCGACGCTGTCGCCGAGCAGATCGGCGACTTCGCGTGCCGACCAGCCGAGAACGTCGCGGAGCACCAACGCGGCCCGCTGGCGCGGAGGCAGGAGCTGCATCACGCTCACGAACGCGAGCCCGATCGACTCGCGCGCCTCCACCTCGTGCTCGAGTAGACGATCCGGGTACGGCTGCAGGTAGCTCGCGATCTCCGCTACGTCGGGATCGAGCGGCTCGGGCGTCCTGGCCCGCCGCTCGAGCGCCCGAAAGCACACGTTCGTTGCAATCCGGTACAGCCACGCGTGGAAGGATCCATGAGGCTCGAAGCCATCGAGGCCGCCCCATGCTCTCAACGCCGTCTCCTGGAGCGCGTCGTCGGCGTCGTGCAGCGACCCGAGCAACCGGTAGCAGTGGACGTGAAGCGCGCGGCGATGCGGCTCGAACAGCTGCTCGAACGCCCGATCCATGGGAACCGCGACATCGCTCGCCATGCCGGTCAGGCTACTCACGCGCCGGGTGGATCAGCCCCGATCTCGGTCCACGCGCCCGCCTCGAACACGCCGGGCTTGCCGCCGAGCGCAAGGAGCCGGATGCCATCCGGGCCGGGAAGGATGCGGCGCATTTGCGCCGGTCCAACCCGTGCCATCGTGCCGGGTCGAAGCTCGAAGCTCTCGCCGTCGGCGACGAGCGTCGCAGACCCCTCGATTGGAATGTAGACCTCCTCCTGATTCGGGTCGAACGCCTCCGCGTCGTGCTTGTGCTCGGGGTAGCCGTCCCACTCAGGAGGAAGCGTGAGCACCTGCATCCCCCACGCAGTCACGCCTAGCTCCGCCCGCGCCCGCCGCGCGATCCCGCCGTGGATCCCATCCATCTCGTCGATCTCGCGAAACGTCACGTCCGCCATGAGGATCCTCCTCGTTCGGGCGCTCCCCGGTGAGCGCCGTCACACGGTTCAATCCGCAGAGCGGCGCGAACTCATCGGTTGCGACGACGGACTTACGCGGCAGTGGAGGCGGACTCGAGCGACCCGAGACCGGTGACCGCGTGGCGAACGAGCTCGCCGGCTACGTCCGCGAACACATCGCCTCTCGGCTGGTACTCCCGCGTGAACTCGACGGCCCCGTTCAGCTCGAGGATGGTCCAGCCACCGTCGCCGTCCGGGATGAGGTCGACGCCGACGAGCGCCGCGCCGGCCGCACCTGCCGCGGCCAGCGCCAGCTCGCACGAGTGCCGCGGAGGATCCGCGACGGGCTGCCGAACCCCGCCGAGCGCGATGTTCGTACGCCACTCGCCTTCCGCGGCGATCCTGAAGATCGCACCGACCACGCGCCCCGCTGCCACGAGGATGCGAAGGTCATAGCCCTGCGGCTGCACGAGCTCCTGGACGAGCACGCCCTGCTGCTCGAACCACGGCGTGCCGGAGAGTGCCGTGAGGGTCTCGACCAGCTCGTCCTCGTCGTGGCACCACGTGACGCCCTTACCGCCGCTCCCGAAGCGAGGCTTGATCACAATCGGCGGTCGCACTGCCGGAAGCGGGTGCTCCGGCCTCACGTGGACCGTCCGCGGGTGCGGCAGCCGGGCCCGCCGGAGGAGGCGAGCGGTGAGGAGCTTGTCGTGCGTCGCGAAGAGCGCAGATGCATGGTTGAGCACCGCCACGCCGCGAGCCTCGAGCGCGCCGAGCGCCCACAGGCCGTCGTCGACGCCGTCGAGCGTCGGAAGCACGTCCAGACGGCCGAGCGCGGCATCGCCGGGTTGCAGCGTGTGGAGAGCCTCTTCCGGCACCATCGTCTCCCAGCGCAGGCCGTCGACGACCGCTCCGGAGAGCGAATCGTTCGTAGGCGTAGCCCGGAGGGCGACCAGCGCGAGTCGCATCGTTTACTAATCGCACATCCACGGGTTCTCCACAAGGCGTTTCACCATCTCGACACACACTTCATAGCCCGTCCTTAAGTGAAAAGGGCCCGCTCGCGCGGGCCCTTTCGTAATCGGGTTTCGGCCGCCGCTACTTCGGCGGAGGCGGAACGAGGCAGCTGACGCGGGCGCTGTTGCCCGAGTCGTCCGTTGCGATCACGATGGCATCACCCTTGAGCGTGATGTGCCAGTCGATCTCGCCCGGCCCGGGCTTGGCGTTCGGCGTCGCGCCGGGCGCCTGGGTGAGCTTGATCTTCGTCCCGCTGGGATACGGGCCGGCGACGAAGTCGCTCGCCGAGTCATCCACCGTAATGTCCGGATTCAGGTCGAGGACGTCCCTGGCGAGCAGGATGTAGAACCCGTCCGGGTTCTGCCCGCTCTTCGGGTTCTCACCCGCCGGCGGGATGTTGTTCCCCGACGGGTTCGTCGTCGGCTGGCAGCTCACGACCGGCGGCGTCAGGTCCGCCCACCTCTTCGTGACCTGCCGGGTGGCCGTTCCCGCCGGGATCGTCGCGACCGCCGTGATCGTGTCCAGGCCGAGACTGCGCGGCCACCACGGGGACGGTGTACGTGAACGACACTTCGCCGTTCGCCGCGGTCATGCAGCTGACCGGGTTGCACGTACCCGTCGCGCCCACGTTCTGGCCCGTCACCGCGAACGCAACCGGGATCCCTCCGATCTGACTCGGGTCGCCGGTCACCTTCGCCAGGACCGTATGGGTGTTGTCGACGGTCAGGTCGTTGGTCGCGGTGGCCGGTGTGAGGGCCAGGTCGATGACGCCCAACGTCGTCGACGCCGTGACGACCGTGTTGTCCGCCGCGGTCGCCGTCGCCTCGATCGTGTTGATCCCGACGACGAGAGCCGACGTGATGGCGGTGCTGGGAATCGCCAGCGATACGGGCTGCGGTCCCGTTGCGGTCGCAATCAGCGTGCCGTTCACCCTGAGCTCCAGCGACTCGATGTTCGTCAGCTGAGCGGGCAGGATCGTGCTCAGCATGCTGGGATCGGCGACCTCGGTGCAGGTGCCGCCGGTCGCGTCGGCGATCGTGCGCAGTGGCGCGCCCGCATCGCACGAGTTCGGAGCACCGCCGCCGATGCCGAAGGTCAGGATCCTCGTGCCCGCGGTCGATCGCGTCCTGCAGCGGCGATCCGGCGCCCGTCGTGAACGCCGTCGGGATACCGTCGGAGATGAAGAAGCCCGTGTTGATATCGGTCGCCGGCTGCGTCGCGAACGCGGCGTTCATGTTGGTGAGCCCAGCGTCGTAGTTCGTGCCGCCCGGGAAGCTGGCGGTGATGTCGGACGTGAAGAGACCGATCCCGCCCAGAGCGCTCGCGTCCCCGAACTCCGTTGCCAGGGAGTGGATGACTTCGTCGGCGTCTGCGACCGTGTTGGCGTTGTCGTCGTTGTCGGGCGGAGAGGTGAAGGTCTGCGCGCCGGCGGCCGGCCCCATGTCGGCCGTCTTTCCACTGCTGCCGAACGCCACGAGCCCGACGTTGGCGTTGACAGCGCTGCCGAGGCTGTCGTTCAGCGCGATCAGGCCGACACACGCGGCGTCGAGCGCCGTGCCGACGAGCGTATCGCCGTCACAATCACCGACGGCCGGCTGGAACGGGTTGACCGCGGGATTCTCCATGCTGCCGGAGAGGTCGACGACGGACACGACGTTGGCGGTGTCGCCCTCGCCGAGTGTCGCCTCGGCAGAGGCGCTGACCGCTGTCCCCAACCAGACCGGGTCGTTGGCCGTGCTCAACGTGATCTCTACCGTCAGCTCCTGGTTGGTCGTCGTTGTCCCGGACGCAGGATTCACTGCTCCTGCGGAGGCGACAACGAGCAGCGCACAGGCTGACAGCAGGGCACCAAGTGTGATGCGCCTGCGGAACCTTGTACTCATGAGGTGTTTCCCCCTAAAGGTGGCGACTTACGGCCGCCCCGCAGTCCGCGGCCATTGCGGCGAGAACTGCGTCGGTGCTACCCCCGGTCCCACCTCCTTGACGACTCTCCCTGCTCACACCCTTTTCGCCTGAGCGTCCCGGGCCTATGCCTCCACCGGGTGAACCGCGCACAGCCGCCCCGCCGGTCACCGGATCGACGCGACTCGTACACGAGGCGGGCACGCGCCACGCCGGCACCAGCTCATACCGTCGGAGGCGTCAATTCCACCAAGAGGGGATGAGAATGAAGCGCGGTTTCACCGCAGTCCTGGCGTTGCTCGTAGCCGCCCTCGTGACGTCACTCAGCGCAGCGGCTGGCAACGGGACACCGATCAACCCGAATTCCGCCAACCCGCTCACGCTCTCGATCATTGGGGACCTTCCCTACAGCGCACCGCAGCTCGCGGCGTTCCCGTCCTGGGTCGACGAGATCAACGGCCACCCGAAGGTCGACGCGGTCGTCCACCTCAGCGACATCAAGAGCGGGGGCACGGTCTGCTCCGACGTCAAGGGCTCGGCAGACGCACCAGGCGAGGAGTGGCTGAAAGTGACGGTCGACCCGGGCGCGCAGCCGTTCATCACTTGGGAGCGGATTCCGTTCTAGTCCGAGCGTCGGGGGTCTGGCCTCGGCAGACCCCCGACCGCCGCTCAATGCCTCCGACTGGGCCGTTGACGATCCCGCGGTGCTCGACGGGTTCTCGCCCTGAATATGAGGTCTCGATCACAAATGACTCCGTTCGTGTGTGCAGAGGGTCGCTCACGCCGGGCGAGACTTTTACGCCGCAGATTTGTTACACACTCTTGACCGCTAGTGTGTAAAGCATGGCGCGCATGCGGAGAATCCAGATTGTGATGGATCCCGAGCTCGACGACCGTCTCGAGCAGGAGGCGGCTGCTCGAGCGACCTCGAAGAGCGCGCTCATCCGCGAACTCGTCGAGCGCGGATTGCCCGCCAAACCGGGCGACAACGGGCTTCTCGCCTTGCTCGAGCTCTCCGAGGAGTTCGATGACGTGGAGCCCTTCGACATCGACACGGAGTTGTACGGGCCTCTCGAAGCCGAATCGTGATCTTCGTCGATAGCTCGTTCTGGATCGCGGAGACTCTGCGTCGCGACGGCCACCACGCGACAGCGGCGGCTCTGGCTCGGAAGCACGCGACGGTGCAACTGATGACGACCAACCTGATCCTCGCTGAGACGTGGACGTATCTCCGCAGACGATCGGGGCATCGCAGAGCGATGCGGTGGCTCGACGTCAATCTCGCGGCGTCGCGGCTAACGGTGAACCGCATCGACGAGAAGCTCGAAAGCGAGGCCTGGGCGTGGCTCCGGCAACACGACGAGCGCGCGTATTCCTTTGTCGACGCGACGAGCTTCGCGCTCATGCGGAAGCTCAGAATCGAGGAAGCGCTCGCCTTCGACGGCGACTTCGCCGCCGGCGGCTTCGTCGAGCTTCGACCGTAGCGTAACGCATGACCGCGTAACGCAACTCGGCGTAACGTCTGCTACGCTCCGCGGCATCACCGCAACCAACCCGTTCCGCTACGGCGCCCTCGCCCTCGATGACGCCTTCACGAACCGCGAGTCCGAGGTCGCCGAGCTCCTCACTGACATCCTGAACGGCCAGGACGTCGTCGTCTTCGCGCCCCGGCGGTACGGCAAGTCGTCGCTTGTCTGGCGCGTGTCGCAGCAGGCGATCGCGCAGGACGTGCTCGTCGCCCACGTCAACCTCATGACCACCCCCACCCTCGAGCGGCTCGCCGAGAAGCTCGCCGAGACGATCCACGACGACCTCGCGTCGACGCTCTTCCGCGCACGTGAGCGGCTGCGCGTCTTCCAGGGCCTCCGCATCACGCCGGTCGTGACTCTCGACCCGCAAAGCGGCAAGCTCGGCTTCACCTTCGACGCCGGCCGCCAACCTCAGGATCTCGACGCGACCCTCGAGCGGCTCCTCGAGCTCCCCGGCCAACTCGCCGCCGATCGCGAGCGGAAGGTCGCACTCGTCCTCGACGAGTTCCAGGAGATCGTCGACATCGCCCCCCACCTCCCGAGGCTCATGCGCTCCGTGTTCGAGACGCAGCCAGGTGTCGCGCACGTCTACCTGGGGAGCAAGCGGCACATGCTCGAGCGGATCTTCAACGACGAGAACGAGCCGTTCTGGCGCAGCGCAAAGCAGCTGGAGCTCGGCGTCATTGCGCCGCCCCTCTTCCGCGAATACATCCACTGGCAGTTCGAGCGCACGGGCCGAAAGGTCGAGCCCGCCGTCGTCGACCGCGTGTTGGACGCCACCCTCGGCCACCCGTACGCGACGCAGGAGCTCTGCTACTTCGTGTGGGCGGAGACGCCCGAGAACGGCACGGCAGGCGACGAGCACTATGACACCGCGCTCGAGAAGCTCCTCCGCGCCGAGCACGCCCACTTCGGGCTCGTCTGGGAGAAGGCAGCGCGCGCGCAGCGGGTCGTGCTCGGTGCGCTCGCGCGCGAACCCGGCCGGCCGCTCGCGAGCGAGTACCGCCGCCGGCACGGTCTGCCGGGGCCGTCGAGCGTCCAGCGTGCCCTCCAGGCACTCGTCAAGGACGAGCTGATCGCGCGCGAGGAGAGCGGCGAGTATCGGATCGCCGAGCCCTTCCTCGCCGAATGGTTGCGGCGCGAGGAGCAGTAGTTAGGCTCGCGTGCGATGTACGTCGCCGTCGATGATCGCTACGACCGCATGCTCTACCGCCGGAGCGGCCGCAGCGGCCTGCAGCTTCCGGCGATCTCGCTCGGCCTCTGGTGGAACTTCGGCCACGACCGGCCGCTGGAGACGAGCCGCGCGATCGTCCGCCGCGCATTCGACCTCGGCATCACGCACTTCGACCTCGCGAACAACTACGGGCCGCCGTACGGCTCGGCGGAGGAGAACTTCGGGATGCTCATGCGCCAGGACCTCCGGCCGTACCGCGACGAGCTCGTCGTCTCGACGAAGGCCGGCTACGACATGTGGCCTGGCCCGTACGGCGAGTGGGGATCGCGCAAGTACCTGCTCGCGAGCCTCGACCAGAGCCTCGCGCGCATGGGCCTCGACTACGTCGACATCTTCTACTCGCACCGCTTCGACCCCGAGACGCCGCTCGAGGAGACGCTGGGCGCGCTCGACACCGCCGTCCGGCAGGGTAAGGCGCTATACGCCGGGATCTCCTCCTACTCGGCGGAGAAGACGCGCGAGGCCGCCGCGATCCTCCGCGACCTCGGCACGCCCCTGCTCATCCACCAGCCCTCGTACTCGATGCTGAACCGCTGGATCGAGCCCGATCTGCTCGACGCGGTCGGCGAGCTCGGCGTCGGCTGCATCGTGTTCTCGCCGCTCGCCCAGGGCATGCTCACCGACAAGTACCTGAACGGCATCCCCGAGGGCTCGCGCGCCAGCTGGCCCAGCTCGCTCTCGCCATCGCTGATCAACGAGGAGGCAATCTCGAAGATCCGCGCCCTGAACGAGATCGCCGCCGGCCGCGGCCAGACGCTCGCGCAGCTGGCGCTTGCCTGGGTGCTCCGCGACTCGCGCGTCACCTCGGCGCTCATCGGCGCCTCGAACGTCGCCCAGCTCGAGAACAACGTCGCTGCGCTCGACAAGCTCGACCTCGGCGACGACGAGCTCGAGGAGATCGACCGCCACGCGACCGACAGCGCGATCAACCTCTGGGCCGCATCGAGCGAGACCTGACAATCAGGGACGTGGCCAGGCCCGAGCTTCCGAGCGGCACCGTCACCTTCATGTTCACCGACGTCGAGGGCTCGACACGGCTCCTCAAGGAGCACGGAGCTGGCTATGCCGATCTGCTCGCCGAGCACCGCCGAGCCCTGAGAGACGCATTCGCGAAGAACTCCGGACTGGAGGTCGACACGCAGGGTGACGCGTTCTTCGTCGCGTTCGCCCGGGCCACGGATGCGGTGGCCGCCGCGGGCGAAGCCCGCCAGGCGCTCGAGGCCGGCCCGATACGCGTCCGCATGGGCCTCCATACAGGCGAGCCCATCAAGACCGACGAGGGGTACGTCGGCATGGACGTGCACCGCGCGGCTCGCATCGCAGCAGCCGCGCACGGAGGCCAGATCGTCCTCTCCGAGACGACTCGAAGACTGCTCGTGAGCGACGCGGCGATCCGCGACCTCGGAGAGCACCGGCTCAAGGATCTCGTCCACGCCGAGCACCTGTACCAGCTCGGAGACGGTGACTTCCCGCCACTGCGGTCGCTCGACGCCACCAACCTGCCGATTGCCTCGAGCCCGCTCGTCGGCAGGGAGCGCGAGGTCGAGGAGCTCGTCGCGATGCTCTCCGACGGCACGCGTCTGCTGACGCTCACCGGACCCGGCGGCACGGGCAAGACCCGGCTTGCGCTGCAGGTCGCGGCCGAGCTCGTCGGCACGCAGCGCGACGGAGTGTTCTGGGTCCCGCTCGTCGGTCTCTCCGATCCCGAGCTCCTCGACTCCGAGGTCGCACAGACGATCGGGGCGCCCGACGACCTCGCGGGGTTCCTTCGCGGCAGGGAGCTCCTGCTTCTCCTCGACAACTTCGAGCATCTCCTCGACGCAGCGCCGGCGGTCAGCACGGTCCTCGGTGCTAGCACTGGGGTGCGTCTGCTGGTCACGAGCCGTGCGCCGCTCCGCGTCGCGGGCGAGCAGGAGTACCGACTCGAGCCGCTCCCGGCGAGCGACGCGGTGACGCTCTTCGTCGAGCGCGCTCGCGCGGTAGGACGCGAGCTCCAGCCCGGTCCCACCGTCGAGGCCATCTGTCGCCGCCTCGACGGCCTCCCGCTCGCAGTCGAGCTGGCGGCGGCGCGCACGAAGCTGCTCGCTCCGGAGCGCCTACTCGCACGCCTCGATTCCGCTCTCCCGATCCTGACGGGCGGCCCCCGCGATGCACCGGAGCGCCAGCGGACGCTTCGCGCGACGATCGAGTGGAGCTACGACCTGCTCGATCCGGTTGCGCAGGAGCTTTTCGCCCGCCTCTCGGTCTTCGCGGGCAGCTTCCCGATCGAGGCAGCGGAGGAGGTCTGCCGCGCCGATCTCGACGGCCTTGCCGCACTCGTCGACTACAGCCTGGTAAAGGCGATCGGCGACGACCGCTTCCTGATTCTCGACACGATCGCCGAATACGCACGCGAGCGGCTGGACGAGTTGGGCGCACACGAGGTCCGCAGCGGTCACGCCGACTACTTCGCAGCGGTCGCCGAGGAGGCCTACGCGCATCGGTTCGACGCCGAAGCAGAGTGGTCGGCGCGGCTCGAGACTGACGAAGACGACCTCCGCGCCGCACTCGACTGGCTGGAGCAGAACGACTCGGAGCGCGCACTCGAGCTGGCCGGCGCGCTCGGATGGTTCTGGCTCTCTCGTGGCCTGCTCGAGGAAGGGTGCCGGCGCCTCTCGGAGGCACTCTCGGCCTCCGACGGCGGCGGTCGCTCACGTGCCCGCGCTCTAACGGCGGCGGGCGGCCTCGACGCCAGACACGGCGACGTCGAGAGCGGTCGAGAGCAGCTCGAGGAAGCGCTCCGGCGATGGCGGGAGCTCGGCGACCGAGACGAGCTCGCGTCGGCCCTCGATTCGCTCGCCTGGCCCCTCATCTACGACGCTGGGGACGAGTCCGCCGCGCTGGCCTCATTCGAGGAGGCTCTCGCGATCCGCCGCGAGCTCGACGACTCAGCCGGCGAGACTCGCGCCCTCGTCGGAGTCGCGCAGGTGCTCGTCGCAATGGGCGACGTCGAGCGAGCCGAGACGATCGCCTACGAGCTGCTCGAGAGGGCCGCCGGGGACGACCTGCGCACCGAACACTTCGCCTACCACTTCCTTGCCGACTGCGCATTGGTTCGCGGCGACACCGTGGAGGCTGAGAAGCGCTACCGCCAGAGCCTGCGCGCCGCACTTCCGCTCGGAGACGTCATCGAGACGAGCTTCGAGGTGCAGGGAGTCGCCATGGCTGTCGCGGGCAACGGCGACTCTGAGAAGGCGTTGCGCCTGGCTGCCTCGGTCGAGGCGACGTGGGACTCGCTCGGCATCTCGATCTCCATCGTGTTCTGGGATTCGCTGCTCGACCGGTACCTGAGCCCGGCGCGCGAGCTCCTCGGAGCCGAGGCCGACGCCGTCTGGGCGGATGGCCGCGCGCTCGACTTCGATGACGCCGTCGAGCTCGCGCTCTTCGAGACTTCTTAGCGCCGGTTCAAGCCCCTCTCATGCGCGAGGCGCATGGTGGAGACGCGCTCGATGAACGAAAGGGGTGATTGGCGATGGACAGGTGATGAGCCGCTGATGCGGACGACATCCTGGGCTCACCTCGACGTACGACGGGGTGAGCCCGCCATTGTTGGGTGGATTGGAGTTCGTCTTCAACCGCAACGGGAGCAACGTCGCGACTTCGCGCGCGCAGTGCCGCGCCGAGCGCGTCTGCTCCCCGCACCTGCCCGCGGCCGAATGCAGGACGGTCGAACAGATGCGGCTCGTGAGCGCGGTCTGCCGCTGCGTCGAGCTGGCAAGGCCGTTGACCTAGTCGGAGCGAAGGCGTACCGTCGAGGCGGATGGGCCGCTTCGACGAGATCTATCGCCATTCGCTCGAGGAGCCCGAGGCATTCTGGGCCGAGGCCGCTTCGGCGATCGACTGGATCGAGCCGTGGGAGCGTGTGCTGGACGACTCGCGGGCGCCGTTCTACCGCTGGTTCACGGGCGGCCGGATGAACACGTGTGCGAATGCGCTCGACCGGCACGTCGAGCGCGGCCGCGCCGACCAGCCCGCACTGATCCACGACTCGCCTGTAACGGATACCAAGGCGGTACTCACCTACCGCGAGCTGCGTGACGCGGTCGCGCTCTTCGCCGGAGCGCTCGAGGCACAGGGTGTCGGCCACGGCGACCGGGTGATCGTCTACATGCCGATGATCCCGGAAGCGCTCGTCGCGATGCTCGCGTGCGCGCGCATCGGGGCGGTGCACTCGGTCGTCTTCGGCGGGTTCGCGGCGAACGAGCTCGCGACGCGAATCGAGGACGCTCAGCCGAGGGTCGTCGTCTCGGCGTCGTGCGGGATCGAGCCGGGACGAATCGTCGCGTACAAGCCGCTGCTCGACGCGGCTATCGCGTCGACGACCTGGAAGCCGGAGCGCAGCATCGTCCTCCAGCGTCCGATGCTCGAGGCCGAGCTCGACCCGGCCCGCGACCTCGAGTGGCACGACGCGCTCGACGGCGCCGAGCCCCAGGACTGCATCCCGCTCGCGGCTACCGACCCGCTCTACATCATCTACACGTCCGGTACCACCGGGCAGCCGAAGGGGATCGTCCGCGACAACGGCGGCCACGCGGTCGCGCTCGCGTGGTCGATGAAGAACATCTACGACACCGACCCGGGCGAGGTGTACTGGGCCGCGTCGGACATCGGCTGGACCGTCGGGCACTCCTACACGGTCTACGGCCCGTTGCTGCACGGCTGCACGAGTGTCCTCTACGAAGGTAAGCCGGTCGGCACGCCCGACGCCGGCGCGTTCTGGCGCGTCTGCGCTGAGCACGGCGTCAGCACGCTCTTCACCGCGCCGACGGCCTTCCGCGCGATTCGCCAGCAGGATCCGGACGGCGCGCTCATCGGCGACCACGACCTCTCGAAGCTCCGTGCCCTCTTCCTCGCAGGCGAACGCTGCGACCCCGAGACGCTGCGGTGGGCGGAGGACAAGCTCGGCATCCCCGTGATCGACCACTACTGGCAGACGGAGACAGGGTGGCCCGTTGCCGCCAACTGCATCGGGATCGAGCGCCTTCCGGTCGTGCCAGGCTCGCCCACGAGGGCGGTGCCGGGCTGGGACCTGCACGTCGTGGACGAGGGCGGGGCGGAACGTCCGCCGGGCGAGATCGGTCCGCTCGTCGTCAGGCTGCCGATGCCGCCCGGCTCCTCACCGACGCTCTGGAACGCCGAGGAGCGCTTCCTCGAGACGTACCTCACGACCTTCCCCGGCTTCTACCAGACCGCCGACGCCGGCTACATCGACGAGAACGGCTACGTCTTCGTCATGGCGAGGACGGACGACATCATCAACACCGCCGGCCACCGCCTCTCGACCGGCGCGATGGAGGAGGTGCTGGCGGCGCATCCGGACGTCGCCGAATGCGCGGTCATCGGCGTGGCCGACGAGCTGAAGGGCCAGGTCCCGGTCGGCTTCGTCGTCCTGAAAGCAGGTGTGGCGCGCCCGCACGAGGAGATCGTCGGCGAGGTCGTGCAGCTGGTGCGCGAGCGGATCGGTCCGGTGGCGGCGTTCAAGTCCGCAGTCGTGGTCGAGCGCCTGCCGAAGACCCGCTCGGGGAAGATCCTGCGCGGGACGATGCGGCGGATTGCGGACGGCGAGCCGTACACGATTCCTGCCACGATCGACGAGCCGACACTGCTCGACGACGTGTCCGACGCGCTTCGCGCGATCGGCTATCCGAAGGTGCCGGTGCCCAGCGGCTGACTGGCGAAGGCCGCGAGGCGATCCGGCTCTACTCCACTCTTTCGGCTGTGGTGACCGAGCCCGCCTCGTTCGCTCAAGAACCGCGACGCATTCGCGAGCGAACCGCCGAGCGATTACTTCCGGCGTGCCCACCGAGTCCTAAGAGCACATCACCATTCGAAAGGAGCACGCGATGGGCAGGTTCAAGCTGAACATCTCGATGTCGCTCGACGGCTACGTCGCCGGTCCCGACCAGAGCGAGACGAATCCACTCGGGATCGGAGGAGAGCAGCTGCACGATTGGCTGGTTCCGCTCAAAGCATGGCGCGAGAGCCACGGAAAGGAAGGCGGCGAGGTCAATGCGAGCACGCCCATCGCCGAGGAGATCCTTGGCAACGTGGGCGCCATTGTCATGGGTCGAAACATGTTCTGGGGAGGGCGTGGACCGTGGGGCGACGACCCCTGGAAGGGCTGGTGGGGAGACGACCCGCCCTACCACAGCCCGGTCTTCGTTCTCACCCACCACGCGCGCGAGCCGCTGGAGATGGACGGGGGAACCACGTATTACTTCGTCACGGATGGAATCGAGTCGGCGCTCGAGCAAGCGCGGGCAGCCGCAGGTGACAAGGACGTGTCCCTCGGCGGCGGTGCGAGCGCCGCGCAGCAGTATCTCGCAGCAGGACTGCTCGATGAGACCCTCGTCTCGATCGTGCCGCTGACGCTCGGAGGCGGCGCACGGCTGTTCGACAACCTGGGCGACGCCACGCCGAAGCTCGAGCAGGTCGAGGCGATCGAGGCGCCCGGAGTCACGCACATCAGATACGCGCGTGCGTAGAGCCGGGCGCCAGACCACGGCCCTTGGTTCAGGCTGAAACGAACGAGTGCGCCGGGTAGACCTCCGGCTCACCCTCCACGCCGATCTCCTGCAGGATCGGGAGCAGCGACTCGCCGAAGCGCGCGAACGACTCCTCCGAGTCCCACACGTCGACGACGCGGAACCCGTTCGGGCCCTGCCCGGCCGCATGAACGAGCAGGCCCTCGACGGGCCAGTCCGCGGGTGACTCGACTCGCTCCTTGCCGGCCAGCTTGCGCACCGACTCCTCGTAGCTCTCCTGCGTGAAGCCTGGCCCTTGAAAGACAGCTACGACTGGCATCGCGACCTCCTGACGTCGGGTAGCGGACTTGCCGAGTCTACGAGGCCGGCGGCGCCGCGTCGCTCACTCGAGCTCGATCGTCTCGGGATCATCGATCCGCACCGTTCGCGACACGGAGTGTCCGTGCGGATCCGTCACACGAACGTCGATCGCGTCGCGCCGGAGGTCGTCCAGCGGCACCTCGAGCCAGCCGTCCTGCTCCAGGGGAACGGCGGGCCTCCGGGATCCGTCGATGGTCACATCGACCGGGGTGCCCGCCGGGACGTAGTACGCGAGCTCGAGAGCCGGCACGCGGGCGACCTCGGTCCTTTCCGGGAGGACGGGATTGCGCCCGTCCAATCGGCGAGCAGCGGCAGCGAAGCTCGCGAATGCCGGCTTCCGCTCGGAGTCCTCGCTCAGGAGTCCGCTCTGCCACAGGCCGTCCAGCCGATCGCGGAAGACGAACCACACGAACATGCGAATGCGTGGATTCTCTGCTGCGAGCCGCAGAGCTTCCTCGGCATAGCGCGCCTGCAGCGTGGGATCGATGCCGAGCGGCTCCGGTGGGAGCGACTCGTGTGCATATTCGGTAATCCAGATCGGCGTCCCGTCCCGACCGAACCACTCGTCGAGCGCGGTGCCGAAGCGTGCGAGATTGGCCAGGCCGACGCGAGGCCAGCGGACGGTCGCGTTCGGGGCGATCTGCGGACGCGGTGGATACGGATGCTGCGCCCAAGCGTCGAAGCGAACCCCAGGCCGCGCCTCGGCCAGGAGGCGCGCGAACCGCGCGGGCGAGTGGCTGTCTTGCACGCGGCCGTGCGTCGGGATGTCGCGGCCGCGGGGCGAGGTCTCGCCGATCGCGACGAGTGCGTCGGGATTGCCGCGCTTCACGCCGTCGTAGACAGCTCGGGCGATGGGCGCGTACAGCGCAGGCCCGACCGACTCGCCAGTCTCGTCAAACTGCGGCGCGAGGAACTGCTCGAGGTTGGGCTCGTTCCACGCCGAGTACAGACGCACTGCGGGATAGCCGGAATGCCGTCCCGAGTAGCGGTCCCCGAGGGCCGTGGCGAAGCGCTCGAGGGCCGCGGGGTCGTGCGGCGGGCGGTTCGGCGTCTGGCCGCCGTTCGCCCACCCCGGCGTTCCCCAGATCGTGATCAGGAGCTCCATCCCTCGCTGCTGCGCGCTGCGCACGAGATCGTCGAGGTCGTCGAACTCGTACTCGGGATCGAACGGGTCCGCAGCGTTCACAGGACGGTTCGGAGCCGCGTCCCTCCACACGACGACCGTTCGGAGAACCGACGCGCTCGCGTCCCGCGCGCGATCGAGCATCTCCGCGCGGTCGGGAGCCCAGCGGAAGCTCGGATCGTCCTGGAAACCGACGAGGAGCCGCCCGGGCATCTCGCTCTGGGGAAGCACGATCGGCTCCGACCGTTCCCCGCGAAGAACGAGCACCAGCGCAGCCGCGAGCAGCGCGCTCGCGACGCCAAGTACCGCGATGATCCGCCGCATGTAGGGCTAATACCTGCTTGGCAGCGGTCCATGCATCAGCCCGTACGCTTTCTTCATGATCGGGCGCCTGCCGGCGGTTGCGCTTCTTGCCCTGGGACTCGCCCTCGGCGCTTCGGCCGGCGCCCCCGCAGCGCCACGCGGCACCGATCAGGTCCGCGTTCCGCTCTCGGGGATCCGAGGCCATCTCTCGGCCTTTCAGAAGATCGCCGGGCGCAACGGTGGCAATCGCATGGCCGGCACCTCCGGCTACGACGCATCCGCGGGCTATGTGGCACGCCGCATGCGCGCCGCGGGCTATCGCGTGCGGTTCCAGGAGTTCTCGTTCGCCTTCGTCTCCGACCGCTCGCCACCGGTGCTGCGCATCGTCGGCGCCGCCGCGCAGAGCTTCCGCGCCGAACGCGACCACACGACCCTCGCCTACTCGGGCAGCGGAAGGGTCGAGGCGAAGGTCGCAGCGGTCGACCTCTTCGTGCCGAGCCCGGACCCAGACACATCGACGAGCGGCTGCGAGGCGTCCGACTTCGCCGGCTTTCCGGAGGGTGCGGTCGCGCTGCTCCAGCGCGGAACGTGCTTCTTCCGCGAGAAGCTGACGAACGCGGTGGCGGCGGGGGCGACCGCCGTCATCGTGTTCAACGAGGGAAATCCAGGCCGCCGATCCGTGTTTTCAGGCACGCTTGGCGCGCCGCAGGTCTCGGTTCCGGCTCTCGCGGCGAGTTTCGAGTTGGGCGAGGAGCTTCGGAACGGCGTCAGCAACGGCCCGACCGGTGTCACCGTCCGGCTCGAGACCGACGTCGCCGCCGAACGCCGGCGGACGCGGAACGTCGTCGCCGAGAGCCGCACCGGGAGACCCGACCGCCTCGTCGTCGTCGGCGCGCACCTCGACAGCGTCCAGCGCGGGCCCGGCATGAACGACAACGGCAGCGGCTCTGCCGTGATCCTCGAGGTAGCCGAGCAGCTGAAGCGGCTGCGGCCCTCGAACAAGCTGCGCTTCGTGTGGTGGGGAGCGGAAGAGCTCGGCCTGCTCGGGTCACGCCGCTATGTCGCGCGCCTCTCGCGGGCGGCGCGGCGCGCACATGCGCTGTACCTCAACTTCGACATGGTCGGGTCGCCGAACTTCGGCCGGTTCGTCTACGACGGAGACGCTTCGAGCGCACAGTCCGGCCTCGAACTCCATCCCGCCTCCGCCGCAATCGAGCGTGTTTTCGTGCGGTACTTCGACTCGCGGGGTCTCGCGTATCGCGAGACGAGCCTCGGCGGAAACTCGGATCACGCGCCGTTCGCGCGGGCGGGAATCCCGGTGGGCGGCCTCTTCACCGGGGCCGATGGCCTGAAGTCCGAAGAGGAGGCATCGGTCTTCGGCGGCCAAGCGGGGCGGCCGTACGACCCGTGCTACCACCGTGCCTGCGACACCGCCACGAACGTGAGCGGGGTCGCGTTGACGCAGATGGCCACGGCGGTTGCGCATGCAGTCAGGCACTTCGCGCGCGATGCCTCCGGCGTGCGTCGCTGATCGGCACGCGACCTTCGTTCTCCGCGAGCGCCTGCTTCACCGCACCCCGAAGCTCTCGTAACGCGGTGAGGTGCTCAGCTGCCGGGCGCTCGAGGTTCTGCTCCATGCGCTCGAATGGGGCGAGCACCGCCCGCCAGCCACGGTTCGAAAGCGTCTGGCGTTTCGGGTGAGAACGAGGTGGTATGAGCGTCCCAGATCGAGCAGTTCCTGGAGACGCTGGACGGCGGCGTTGCCGCGCCTTAGCGCTTCCTCCGTGCGCCTAACCCCAGGTAAACAGGGAATTCGGCACCCTCCCCGTACGTTCTAGTAGGTGTCGCGCGTGTAGCGCGTTTTTTGCTGTCCGCGCGCGGAGTACCTCTCGAAAGGAAGGATCGAAGATCATCAACGTGTTTGACAACGCTGAACTGACTGCACTCATCGAAGACGCCGAGAACGACGGCGTCCTGGATTCGAACGTCCTCGAGGCCACTGCGCTCGAGCACGACCTCGACGAGGACGAGCTGACCGCCCTTCGCGGCGAGCTCGAGGCGCGTGGAGTCGAGATCGCACCCGCGGACGAGGCCGACGACGAGCCCAAGCTCCGGCTCGAGGCCGACGACGTCGGTGCCGTCGACTCGCTGACGCTTTTCATGAACGACATCGGCAAGCACGAACTGCTCACCGCGGCCGAAGAGGTGGAGCTCGCGAAGCGGATCGAGCGCGGCGATGGTGCCGCGAAGGAGCGCATGATCAACTCCAACCTGCGCCTGGTCGTCTCGATCGCGAAGCGCTACCAGGGCCATGGGGTCCCGTTCGGCGACCTCATCCAGGAGGGAGCGATCGGGCTCAACCGCGCGGTCGAGAAGTTCGACTGGCGGAAGGGCTTCAAGTTCTCGACCTACGCGACCTGGTGGATCCGCCAGGCGTGTCAGCGGGCGATCTCGAACCAGTCGAAGACGATCCGCGTCCCGGCGCATGTCCACGAGCGCCGGCTGAAGCTCTCGCGCCTGACCCGGGAGTTCGAGGCCGAGCACGGGCGCGCGCCCACGGCGGAGGAGCTGGCCGACGCGGCCGGGTACGAGCTCGTGCATGTCGAGGAGGCCCTCGACACCGTTGAGGCGTCGGTCTCGCTCAATCAGGAGGTCGGCACCGACGGTGGCGCGGAGCTCGGGGATCTCTTCGCCGATCCGGATGCCGCGGACCCGGTCGAGGAGGCCGGCGAGATCCTGAAGCGGAACGCCGTCCGCGCCGCGCTCCGGACGCTGCCCGAGCTCGAGCGCAGGATTCTCGAGCTCCGCTTCGGCTTCGGCGGGGAGCAGCAGACGCTCGAGGCGATCGAGCGGGAGCTCGGGATCTCGCGCGAGCGATTCCACAAGCTCGAGGAACAGGCCTTCGCCCGGCTCGGGCGAGAGCTGGAAGGCGTTATCGACGCTGCGCCGGACGAGCTCGCCGACTCCGCGTAAGCCGCATTGACCACTTCGACATCCGCGCTCTCCTTGGAGTGCGGCGCCATGACGACGCCGCTCGAGCCCGCGCCGACCGATCCTTTCGAGGATGTGCGGGCTCGGGGCAGCGTCGACTACATGCTGCGGACGACGCAGCAGCAGTTGGTCGACGTCAGCGGCCACGCGGACCTGAGGGCAAGCATCGTGATGACGACCTCGGCGATCCTGACGAGCGTCGCGGCGGCTCGGCTCGACCACGAGTCCGTCCGCTGGAGCCTCGTGACGTTCATCGCACTCCTGATGGCCGCGATGCTCTGCGCCGTCCTCTCGGTCGTGCCGACGTTCCGCGCGACGGTCGGCGGAGGGTCAGAAGCCGAATCCGCTCTTCTTCGGCCACTTCGGAACGATGCGCCGCGACGAGTACGTCGAGGCGATGGCCGATGTGATCCGGAGCGACGCAGAGGTCTACCGCGCGATCGTGAACGACCTCTACGCGTCCGGCCGGTACTTGCTCCTGCACAAGTTCCGGTTCCTACGCCTCAGCTATGCGTTCTTCCTCACCGCGTTCGCCGTCGCGAGCACCCAGCAACTGATCATCGTGCTCATCGACTGAGCCTCGAACGTCGAAGAGGGCGGCATGTGCGCCGCCCTCTTCTCGCGAGTCACTGCCGTCAGTTCGAGACTGCACCTGCGGCGTTCACCATCCCCGCTCCGAAGAACGAGGTCTGACCGACGCCGCCAGTGCACTGGCGCTCGTCGTCCGGAGGCCAGTCGGCGGGACACGCCATCGGTGTCGCCGACGACCTGAGGCGCGCGGCGACCGCGCCCTGAGGCATGTTCGGGTGCTCTCCACGGATCAGCGCCGCCACTCCTGCAGCGTGCGGTGACGACATCGACGTTCCGCTGATCCATGCATAGCGACCGCCGCCGCTCGTCACGGCGCGGTTTACGGCTGCAAGTGCCTCCCAGGTCCCGGTCTGGTCCGTGCTCGACCAGCCGGCGAGGATGCGACCGCGTCCGAACACCGACGTCGGGGTCTGGCCGGCATCGCCGCCCGGAGCCGTGACGTCGACGGGTGAGCCGACGTTGGAGTAGCTCGCAAGCGTGTTGACGCCCGTGGCCGAGACCGTGACGACGCCGGTCAGCTCCGCCGGCGCGACACGGCAGTTGTTCCGAACGGTGCGCGTCTCGGCGCTGTCCGGCGGCCAGTCCGGGCTGATGTCGTCCTCGACCGGGTGACCGAGGTCGTCTGCTTCGTTCCCGGCCGACGCGACGATCACGACTCCCCGCTGCTGGGCGTACCTGGCAGCACTCGAGAGGTCGTTGAGGATTGCTCGCTGCTCGGCGTCGTTCTTGCAGTAGTAGAGGAACGGGTCGGCGAACAGGCTGAGGTTGACGACGTCCAGCCCCTGGTCGCCCGCATACCTGAGCGCAGCGACAACCGAATCGGCGAAGCAGAAGCCGACGATCGTGCATGCCTTCAGACCCACGATCGTGGCCTCGGGTGCGACCCCGACGATGCCGATCCCGTTTGCCCTGGCGGCAACGGTCGTGGCCACGTGCGTGCCGTGACCGTTCAGGTCTTGCACGGCGCTCTTGTTCGAGCAGTTGCCGTTGGCGACCTCGGCCGGATCGGCCGTCGGCGTCGAGCTGAAGATGAACGAGCAAGACAGCGCGTTGTCGATCCCACCCGCAAGATCCGGATGGGTGAAGTCGATGCCGCTGTCGATGATCCCGACCTTCACGCCCTCACCGGTCGCCGTGGCGTGGGCGGCGCCGGCGTTGATCACCGGCATGTCCCACTGACACCGGAGAGAGCTGATCAGGCCCTGTCGTTCCCGGATAGGACGTTGTGCAGAGCCCCGCAGCCGTCGCGCCGTCGATTTCGGCAGTCGTGCCGGCCGACGCAGTCTGGATCAGTACAACGAAGACCAGCGCTGCGGCCACGACCAAGGCACTCGGGCGACCGCCGCGCAGGGCAAGGCGTCTGTGACGCATGAATCCCCCTCCTTTTGTCTTGCAGACGGCTCTGGCGTACCCAGAAACACTCTCGTCGAAACCGCTGGGAATCCGTCCGCCCTGGTTCGACGTACCTCTCGTGAGAAGCAACCACCGCGTTCGCAGCTCGAGAAGGAGGGATCCCGTGAAACCATCCTCAGCCATCGCCGCCCTCGTCGCGCTGGGCATAGCGCTCGTCGCCACGGTCGGCGCATCCGCGAAGCCACAGGCGATGACGATCCAGCTCCGAACGCTGATGAACGCCGCCCAGGAGGTACCGACGCCGACCGGTGACGTGAGCGGTGCCCGCGGCACGTTCACCGCGACCGTGAACAAGCTGGACGTCCGGCAGCCGCATCTCGTGGGAGCTCACGTTCAGCGGCCGTCACGGGAACGCCAACGCGGCCCACATCCACTCGGCCGCAACAGGGCGTCGCCGGGCCGGTCGTCCTGGCGCTCTGCGGGCCGTGTGCGAACCCACTGAGCGGGACGGGCGAACCTTACCAGGCAACGCTCGACGCGATCGAGTCCGGTAACGCCTACGTGAACGTCCACACGGCTACGAACGGACCGGGAGAGATTCGGGGCCAGCTGAACACCACGGCGGCCGTCACGACGAACCTCAACGCTCGCCAGGAACGACCGAGGCCGAAGGGCAACGTCCGCCGCGCGACCGGAACCTTCACGGCGACCGTGACGAAGTCGGGAACGGCCGGCACCGTCGCCTGGCGTCTCAGGTTCTCCGGCCTGACGGGCCGGGCGGCCGCGGCGCACATCCACGTCGGGGCGATCGGCAGAGCGGGACCGGTTGCGGTGTCTCTCTGTGGGCCTTGCCGGAACGGCGCGCGGGGAACTGCGCCCTTGACGGCGGCGGTGCTGAGGGCACTGGAGACGGGTCGTGCGTACGTCAACGTCCACACGGCAAGGAACGCGGCGGGCGAGATCCGAGGGCAGATCCGAGCGGTACCGCTTACGATCACGTGAGGAGGCGACTATGAGTCGACGCAAGAGATGGCTGCTCGGCGCGATGCTCCTCGGCGCGATGGTGCTCCTCGTCGCGCCGGCGATCGTCCTCGCGGGCAGCGACACGAGTTCCGACCAGGCGAAGGCCGGGCGCGCGTCACCGGCGGCCGAGCAGCTCCGTGCGGAGCGACGCGAGTCGTTCCGGCACACCGGGTGCTCGAAACGGATGGGCCGATCGACGGACGTCTAGCCGGTCTTCCGGCACACAACGGCTTCGACACCACGCGGTAACCCACGCGCGAAACGCGGCTTCGTAGGTTGGGCGGCGCAATGGAGCGCGCAGCCTGCGTGCTCTCGAGAGTGGAGCAACGATGACCCAGACCAAGAAGCTCCTGCTTGCGCTTGCCCTCGTCGCAGCCGCCGGCAACCTGCCGGGCTGGCTCGAGCTCTTCTACTCGCTCGGCGTCGACGGTGTGTTCAGCGACAACGCCGACACCGCCGTCGCCGTCCGGGACAGGTCTTCGCCAAGGGCTAGAGCGGCGAACTGGGATCAGGGGGACGATCTCTGGAGAGTTGGAGGTCGTACCAGAGACCGTCCCTTGACCCCGGACAGGAACTACCGAAGCACCGTCAGGAGGGATAGACAGTGCGGCTCGAGCGTACGGCTGCACGCCTGCGCGATGCGGTGAACGGGGCGTGTCGATGTCGCAAGTGGCGCAACCCGCCAATGGGAGGGCCGGTGCTCACATCCCGGCCCTCAACCCGGGGACCGTAGCGGCTGCGCGAATAGGTCCCGTGGCAGATCGGTCTCGGGAAGTCTCGTGCGTCCGACCCGATTGCGACTGCAGGCCCACCCTAAGCGGGCTGCGCGTGTTCGCGAGGTGAACGATTCGTTGCTATCCGGCGAGGTCAGCAGGACGGGACGAGCGCCGGCGACCGTCTCCGCCGACCGTTTCCGCTCGGGAGCAGCGCGCGCAGATCGGGCACGCAGCCGTGTGCGTTTCCAATGGAAGACTTGTCGCTCGTCGTCAGCACCGCGACGACCGTCATTCCCGCCGCAAGACCCGCCTCGACACCGGCCGGCGCATCCTCGAGGACGAGCGCGTCGGCCGGATCGACACCGAGCAGCGAGGCGGCACGCAGGTAGCCGGCAGGGTCGGGCTTGCCCTCCTCCACCTGCTCGGCTGTAACGAGGACGTCCGGCACGCGGATGCCTACGGCTTCGAGCCGTGCCACGGCGACCGCACGCGAGCCCGAGGTGACGATCGCGAAGCGCTCGGCCGGGACGGATTCCACGAGCTCGCGGGCGCCTGGAAGCGCCTGCAGGCCGTCCGCGCTCGAAGCCTCTTCCCGTTCCAGCGTGGCGGCCTCCGCCTCTGCATCGAGCTGCGGAGCGACGAGTCGGATGAGGTCGACGGTGCGCCGGCCGTGACTCAAGGCGAGCACGTGCTCGGGGTCGAGCCCGTGCCGCTCGGAGAAAGCGCGCCAGGTCGCCTCGATCTGCGCCCCGGAGTCGACGAGCACGCCGTCGAGATCCGAGAGCACGGCGCGCGGCTCGATCGGGAGGCCGCGCAGCGCCAAGCCGTGGCGAGGCCCGGCACTGCGCGCGAGCAGCACCATCCCGAGGATGGCGAGGACGACGAGAACGAGCGCCGTCCGCAGCCCGACGGCACCGGCGGCGAAGCCGATGGCAGGCGGACCGGAGAGAAAACCCAGCCAGCCGATCGTCGAGACTGCGGCGATGCCCGCTCCGGCCGAGACGCCGGGCGTCGAGCCGGCCGCACGGAAGAGCACCGGCACGACGACGCCGATGCCCGCCCCCATCGCCGCGAAGCCGAGGAGTGCGGTTGGCGTCCAGCCGGTGACGAGGGCGAGCGTGAGCCCCGACGCGGCCACGAGACCTCCTCCACGCGCGAGCGCCACGGGGCCGAAGCGCGTGTTCAGGCGGTCTCCGACGCTCCGGCTCGTCGCCATGGCGAGTGCAAAGCCGGTGTACGCGAGCGCAGCCACGGCCGCGGTAGTGCCGACGGAGTCCGAGAGGTAGACGGCGCTCCAGTCGGCGGCGGCGCCTTCGGCCATAAGCGTGAAGAAGGCCGCTGCGCCGAGCACCAACAGCACACGTGGCGGGCGAACGATGACGGGTGACGGCCCGGAGTCGTCCGCCTCCTGCGGCAGCAACCGCCGCCCGCCGGCGAGGGCGACCACGACGAGTGTGAGCGCCACGGCTCCGAAGTTCTCGCGCGAGCCGATCGCGAGCCCGGCTGCGAGCGCGCCGAGACCAGCGCCCACGAGCGCGCCTGCGCTGAAGGCGGCGTGGAACGAGGAGAAGATCGAGCGCCCGTACCGTCGCTCGAGCGCGAGCCCCTGCGCGTTCGCTGACACGTTGATCGCGCCAAAGCCCGCGCCGAAGGCGAAGAGGGCTGCTGCCAGCCCACCGAGGCCGCTCGCAAGCGAAGCGAGAAAGAGAGCAACGCCTCCACCGACGAGAGCCGCGACGGTGACGCGGCGGCTGCCGACTCGCTCGGTGAGCCGGCCCGCGACCGGCATCGCAACCAGCGCTCCGAGCGACATCGCGAAGAGCGCCAGGCCGAGCTGCGGGTTCGTCAGCCCGGTGTCCTCCTGCACGGCAGGGATCCGCGCCGCCCAGGCGCCGATCATCAGCCCGTCGGCGAGGAAGAAGACCGTCAGCGCGACGCGGGAGGCGCGCATCAGGCGAGCACCACCTCGATGCCGGCGGCGCGGTACGCGTCGAGCTGCTCCTTGGCTGCGGATCGCTCGGTCACAAGATGCGTCAGCTCATCGAGCGGCCCGATGACGTACGGCCCCGCCGAGCCGAGCTTGTCGGCCGAGGAGACGGCCACGACCTCGGCCGCGCTCTCCATCATCGCCCGCTTCACGTACGACTCCTCGAGATCCATCACCGTGATCCCGATCTCGGGGTGCAGGCTGCAGAGACCGAGAACGAGCACGTCTGCTCGCACGGACCGCAGCGACTCGACCGTCGCGGCACCGACGAGCGCGTGCGCGTCCTTCTCGAGCCTGCCTCCGAGCACTCTGACGTCGACCGTCGGGTGCTCGGCGAGCACCACGGCGACCGGTGGACTGTTCGTGATCACGGTCGCCGCGAGCTCGGGCGGCAGGTGCCGGGCGACCTCGAGCGTTGTCGTCCCCGAGTCGAGGAGGATCACTTGGCCGTTGCGGAAGAGGCGGCTGGTGGCCTCCGCGATCGCGGCCTTCGCGGCAGGAGCCTGCTCGCGCCGGACCGCATACGGGCGTCCACCGACAGCGGGTGGCAGCGCGCCGCCGTGAACGCGCCGGAGGAGGCCGGCATCGGCGAGGTCCCGAAGATCGCGTCGTACGGTATCCGGAGAAACGGCGAGCGACGAGCTCAGCTCGGCCGCGACGACCTTGCCGTCGCTCGCGAGCCGCTCGAGAATCGCCTGGCGTCTCTCTTCGGTGAGCACATGCTCATTCAAGCATAAACGTGCAGGTACACGCAGTTACATGCAAAACCCTGCAGGCTGCCGGGCGAGATATATCTCTCCCTACAGCGATACGGCGAGCCGCTCGACCGCCAGGAGCCGATTGCGGGCGTCGAGCGCTGCGACCTTGTACGCCTCGGCGAGGGTCGGGTAGTTGAAGACGGCGTCGACGAGGTAGTCGACCGTCCCGCCGAGCGCCATGACCGTCTGGCCGATGTGGACGAGCTCGGTGGCGTTCGAACCGAGGACGTGGACACCGAGGATCGTGCGGTCCGCTGGCGACACGAGAAGCTTCAGCATCCCGTACGTGTCTCCCATGATCTGACCGCGGGCGAGCTCGCGGTACCGGGAGACGCCCACCTCGTACGGGACGGCGGCGGCCGTGAGCTCCTCTTCGGTGCGCCCGACGTAGCTGATCTCGGGAATCGAGTAGATGCCGATCGGAACCAGGTCGCTCATCGACGCGGCCTCGCC
This sequence comes from uncultured Gaiellaceae bacterium, assembly GCA_963723695.1. Taxonomy (GTDB): domain Bacteria; phylum Actinomycetota; class Thermoleophilia; order Gaiellales; family Gaiellaceae; genus GMQP-bins7. The sequence continues at coordinate 36,233 of CAVRRU010000011.1, forward strand.
GAAAGCGTGCGCAGAAGCGGCGCGCCCTTGCTCCATCGAGGTCGTGGCGAGAGCAGGCCAGCCGATGACGTCGCCGGCCGCATAGATGTGGTCGACCGCCGTCCGATAGTCCGGGCCGACCGCGATGCGCCCGCGCTCGTCGGCCTCCAGACCGGCGTTCTCGAGGTCGAGATCGGCCGTCTCCCCCTGGCGCCCGGCGGCATACAAGACGACGTCGGAGGCGACGCGCTTCCCGCTCGCGAGATGCGTCAACGCGGCGCCGTCGAGCTGGTCCACCGCGGTGACCTCCTCTCCCAGACGGAAGACGACGCCGAGGTCGCGCAGGTGGTACTGGAGTCCCTCGGCGAGCTCGTCGTCGACGAAGTCGAGCAGGCGAGCCCGCTTCTCGACAACGGTCACCTTCACCCCGAGCGCGGCGAACATGGACGCGTACTCGATGCCGATCACCCCGGCGCCGACGACGATGCCCGAGGCCGGGATGTGGTCGAGGAGCAGCAGGTCGTCGGAGTCGAGGATCGTCCTGCCGTCGAACTCCACCGCGGGAGGCCGCACGGGCCGAGTCCCGGTCGCGATGACGAATCGGTCTGCGCTCAGCTTTCTGTCGGCGCCGGCCGAGAGGGCGACGGTGTGCGGGTCGAGGAAGCGCGCGTTACCCTCGATGACCGCGACGTGGTTCCGGAGCAGCTGGTTGTGGACGACATCGACCTCGCGCTGGATCACCTGTTCGGTCCGTAGGCGGAGATCCTCGATCGTGATCTCCTCCTTGACGCGATAGCTCTCGCCGTACGCCGACCGCTGGGTGAGGCCCGTGAGGTACAGGATCGCCTCGCGGAGGGTCTTCGACGGGATCGTTCCCCAGTTGACGGAGACGCCTCCCAGTTCGCGACGCTCGACGATGGCGACTCGCCGGCCGAGCTTCGCCGCCTGGATGGCGGCTTTCTGGCCGGCGGGGCCGGAGCCGATGACGAGCAGGTCGTAGTCGTGCGTCACGTGACGATGGTGCAGGTGCCGAAAGCGGCTCCGCGTCGTGGGGGATCCCCAGCCTTGTCCCCAGTTCTTGCGAGACCCGTCACGGGACCTAGGGGTGGCGGGTCAAACATTAGGAGCGTGTTCCGGGGGCACGCACGATGCGGCCGGCAGGCGCTCGGAAGCAGCATCGAACGATGAAACGAGAGGGAATCGACACCACATTCCGACCGTTACTTCCAATAGTGAAGTAACGGTTAAGAGAGGGGATAGCACGTGAGCGCGATGCACGCGCAGCTGGTACTTCCGAGACGAACCGAGCGGGTTTCGGACCGTCATCTCGTGCTGGTCGCGAACGGCAGCGCAAGCGGTCTCGGGCACTCGCGCGAGAGGCTGGATGCTGCTCACAGCGCGCTGCGCTCGGCGGGCGTCGCGATCGAGACGCACCTCACGGAGAGCGTCGACGAGCTCTCTGCGGAGTGGCCGGCCTTCCAGGACCGCCGCGTCGTCCTCCTCGGCGGCGACGGGACGCTCCACGCGGCGGCGAACCTGCCGTTCGGCCCGCCCGAGCTCGCCTTGCTCCCCGCTGGACGCGCGAACAACGTCGCGCGAGCCCTCGGCATCCCGCTCGACCTCCGGGCGGCGGCCAGGCTCGCGTCGAGCGGCGTCGTTCGTCCAATCGATCTCATCTCCGCCTCGAACGGAACGCGAAACATGTTTGTGGTCGAGGGCGTGAGCGTCGGGCTCCACGCCGTCGCCCGGGCGAGCTACCGCGCACCGAACTCGGCCGACGTCCGTGCGGCGGTCCGGACGGGGCTGGCGGCGGCCCGCCGCTTCGACGGAGTCACGCTCTGCGTGTCGAGCGACGGCGAAGCGGAGATGCTGCGGGTCGGGCAGCTCTTCGTCGCCAACCTGTCGCTCTACGCCTTCGGGCTGCAAGTCGCTCCAGGCGCGCAAGGCGACGACGGCCTGCTCGACGTCGTCGCCCTCCCCTGGGAGGGACGGCTGCAGATCGTCCCGAGGATCGTCCAGCTACGACGCGGCAGGCACGTCAGCAAGCCGGGCACACGCATGTGGACGGCGCGTCACGTGCGTGTCGTCACGGGCGGACAGTCGCCTGTGATCGCCGATACGACGAATCTGGGCACCGGGCCGGTGTCACTCCAGGTTGCGCCGGCCGCGCTCGCGGTGGTGAGGCCATGACCGTCGCCGATCTCCCCATCGCAGCGCAGCCGGCGCTTCGCGGCCGTCGCCGCGAGGTCCTCTACCTGACGGCGTTTGCCGCGGCGGCGGTCGGTGCGGGCACCGGAAGGGCGGTTACGACCACCTACCTGCCGGTCCTGCTCGACGAGATCGACAGCTCGCCGGGCCTGATCGGGCTCGTCATGCTCGTGAACGCCGGCGCAGGGCTGTCGGTCCCACTCGTGGTCGGGTACTGGAGCGACCGCCGCCGGATGCGCGGCGCGGGTGGCCGGCTGCCTTTCGTTCTAGGAGGGAGCGTCGTGACCGCCGGAGGGCTCCTCGCGGTCGCGCTCGGCTTCTCATCCTCGTACCTCGCGCTCGCGCTTTTCGGCGCGACGGTCTACGTCGGGCTGAACGCGATCACGACGGCGCACCGGGCGCTCGTCGCGGAGCTGTTCGCCCCGGGAGGGCGAGCGCGCGCGACGAGTGCCCAAGAGTTCGCGCTCCTCGCCGGAAGCATGCTCGGGCTCGTGGCCGGCGGACTGCTGACCGAGGTCGCCCTATGGGCGCCCTTCGTTGCGGCAGCCGTTGTCGTGCCACTGCTCGCCCTCCCCACGGTGGCGCGGGTCACCGAGCCCGAGTTCCAGGCCCGGCCGGACGAGCGCTCGCAGCCGTTTCGCTTCTACCGCGCTGCGGCGACGCGACCCGATGTGCGAGCGCTCCTGGTCGCGGAGATCCTGTGGGTGCTCGCGTACGCCGCGTTGCCGACCTTCTTCGTGCTCTACGCCCGGCACGTGCTCGGGCTGGAGACGGCGGTTGCCGCACTCGGCCTCGCCGGGTTCGGGCTCGTCACCGCGTCGTTCACGCTCGCAGCCGGTCGCATCCGCAATCCGGAGCAGCTAGGCCCTGCGCTGTTCCTGGGTGTCGCGCTCATGGGCTCGGGCCTGCTCGCCGTGCCGCTTACGACGGACCTCGAGCTCGTCGCGCCCGCCCTGATCGCGGCAGCCGCGGGCTTCGGGATCGTCTCGACGACGGGCTTCCCCGTCCTCGCTTCGATCATCCCGCCCGGTGAGGCGGGCGGCTACACCGCCCTCTTCTTCTCGGTGCGAGCGATCGCGTCGGCGATCGCGCTTCCCACGGCAGGCGGTCTCATCGCAGTGACGGAGAGCTACCGCTCGGTGTTCGTCCTCGGCGGGACGACAGCGTTGATCGCGCTCATCCCGCTCACGCGTTTCGTCGCCCGCTGGCCGGCGAGCCTGCGCGCACCGAGCAGGGGCTGGCTCGTGCGCTGGGCCGGCTCGCTCGCCGGGCTCTACGCGGCCGTCCTGGCGACCGGGCTGCTCGTCGCCGCGACGACCCTGCAGGAGCTCGACAAGGCGCTCTTCCAGGCCGTGAACGCCTTTGGCCCAGGGCCAGAGCCGATCTTCGAGCTCCTCGAGGCGCCGGCGCGCAACTACGTGCTGCTGATCGCAGTGCCACTCGGCGCCGCGATCCTCGCCGGGCCTCGCAGGATCCCGGGCGTGCTCGCGGCCGAGGTCGCCGCCGGGACACTCGCCATCGTGCTGCTCCAAGCGGTGTATGCGCTGTACGACCGGCCGCGGCCCTCGGAGGTGTTCGACGGCGCCGAGGTCGTTCTCGCGTATGGGCACAACTGGGCTCGCATCGAGGCGTTCCCGAGCGGGCACATGGCAGTGATCACTGCCCTGGCCGCGACGGCCTGGTTCGCGTTCCCGCGGCTCCGCTATCCGCTGATGGGCTACGTGGCGCTGAACGCCGTCACACGCGTGCTTTTCGGCGCCCACTTCCCGATAGACGTCGTCGCCGGCATCGTGCTCGGCTACGGAAGCGCGCTTGCCGCCCGCGCGCTGTTCACGCAGATGGGCGTCGTCTCCGATCGCTCCGAGCCGGCGAGCAGGGGGTGCTGAGATGACGGTGTGGGCGATCATGCCGGCCCACGGCGAGGTGCCAGAGCGCTCGCTCGTCGAGGAAGTCCTCCGTCACGTCGAGGGGCTCGTCATCGTCGACGACGGCTCCGAGGAGCCCGTTGCCCGCGCCCTCGAGGCTCGCGCCGCTGAGTTCGGCGCGATCCTCGTCCGGCTGCCGGCTAGGCAAGGAAAAGGCGCTGCGCTGCGAGCCGGGCTGGCCGTCGTTCCCGAAAGCGCAGACGCAGTTCTGACGATCGACGCGGACGGTCAGCACCCGGCGAGTGCCATACCGGCGTTCCTCGCAGCCGCCTCGAGCGCAGAGCTCGTGATCGGGGACCGATTCGACGACCTGCCGTCGATGCCGTGGCAGCGCCGCCTCGCGAACCGCGCGAGCCGGCGCCTGCTCGAGCTGAGCACCCGCCGCGGGGTTCGCGACACGCAGTGCGGGATGCGGCTCGTGCGCGGCCGCGCTTTGTACCTGCCGCTCGAAGGAGACGGCTACGAGGCGGAGACCCGCCACCTCAAGGCCGCGCTCGTGAGCGGCCTCGACGTCGCCTGGGTGCCTATCCCTGCGATCTACGGAGACGAGACGAGCTCGTTCCGGGCGCTTCGCGATTCCGTGCACGTCCTCGCAGCGCTCGTACGACCCAGCGAACGACATACACCGTCGCCAATCCGATCGCGACGCCGAACAGGCTTCCGACCAGCACGTCGGACCAGTAGTGCACTCCGAGATACACGCGTGACAGCGCGACGAGAGCCGCGAGAGCGAGCACTGGCACCCTGAGCCGGGGGTAGAGGAGAGCCACGGCCGTCGCAGCGGCGAACGCGGTCGCCGCGTGACCGGACGGGAACGACGTCGACTCGGGGATGGGGACCAGCGGCACGAGCGACTCCTCGGCTACCGGCGGACGTGCCCGGTCGGTGACCTCCTTGATCAGCGCGACCGACAGGGCAGCGACCCCCGCAGCGATGCTGGCCGAGAGCGCACAGAAGCGCGAGCCGCAGCGCGGTCTCGCGTCGCCGATCGCTCCGAACGCGGCGATGAGCGGCCACTTGACCCACCACGCGGACGCGACGATGAAGAGAGCCGTGAGCGGCTCCCAACGGAACGTCTGGGTGGCCTCGATCGCGAAGTCGTCGAGCTCGGCGAGAAGGTGGAGCACGGTCAGAAGCCGATGGTAGCTCCCGTGACGACGTGTGGTTCAGGCGGTCGCCGAGAGCAGCGACTCCGCCTGGCGGGCGTATCGGGGCGCGCCGACCGAGTCGAAGAACGCGAGCGCCTTCTCGAGCTGGAGGTCCGCCTCTGCCTGGTGGCCCCGCTCGGCCAGCACGCTCCCTCCGAGAAGCCGCCAGCGCGCGGCCGCCAGGAGCATGCCGATCTCCTCACAGATGTCAGCCGCGGCGGCGGTGTCGCCGGTGAGATGGCAGTCGAGGGCGTCGCGCCAACGCGTCGGGTTCATCGAATCGCGCATGCGTTCGAGATCCTCTCGGCGCCCGAGCGACTCGAATACGACTGCGACGACCGCGACCGGGGACAGTGGGAACGTGTCGGGCCCGAACATCCCGACGATCTCGTCCACATCCGCATTCGCGGCGTCCACGTCGCCCAGCTCGACGAGGAGGGCCGCGCGATGGGCGAGGAGCGGACCCACGGCCTGCGGGTCCTCTGCCCGCCGCGCCACCACGAGCGCGAGGTCGGCGTCCTCCCGAGCGCCGTCCGGGTCCCCCCGAGCGAGGCGGACGATGCTCCGCACCTCGTAGTTCGAGCCCTCGAGGTAATGCGGCGATCGCTTCGATTCCGCGACGAATCGCTCGGCCAGCTCGAGCGCTTCGTCCCAGTGGCCGCGCTCGAGCTCCATGAAGGACCTCAGCCCGGCGACGAAGCGCCCGTGCGCAAACGCGCCGTCCTCGCGGGCCATCTCCGCGGCCTCGTCCCAGAGCGTAAACGCCTCGCGCGCATGACCCAGCTCGAGCTGCATGCTCGCGTAGTTGTTCATCCAGCGCGAACGGTCCGGCGAGTTGATCGCATCCGCCACCTCGACCGCCAGGCGACTGTCCTCGAGCCCCGCGCTGTCGCCCGATCGGACGCGGGCGCCGCCGATGTAGCTCAGCGCCTGTGCGCGCAGCTCCTCGAGACCGAGCGACTCGGCCAGCCGCAGCGCGACCCGCCCGACGTCGATCGCCTCCTGCGCCCTTCCTCCGAGCATGTACGAACGCGCGATTCCTCCGAGAACGCGTGCCTTCGAACGTGACGACTGCGCCCCTGCTACGAGCGCAGCAGCGCGCTCGAGATGCCGATTGCTCTTCGCGCGGTCGGCGCCGTACCACGCGGACTCCGCGAGAAGCACTTCGGCCTCGGCCGCCGTCTCGCGGTCCCCCTGGGCCAGAAGCCCCTCCACCGCCTCGGCGAGCTCCGCCTGGCCGCGCCCCTCCGCGAAGTGCAGCGCATGCCCGTAGCGGGCGAGGAGCGGCGGCCGGCCCGGATCGTCTTCGGGCCAGAGGTCGACCGCATGGCCGTAGAAGCGAGCCGCGGCCGGGAAGGCGTTGAGCCGTGCGGAGCGGTCGCCGGCCAGCCAGAGCGCATGGCGCGCCCTGTCGGCGAGGGCGCCGGTGTCCTCGTGGGCGACGCTCGCGAACTCGAGTGCGCAGGCGTAGTGATGGGCGATGCTCTCCGCATGGTCCTCGGGCCGAGGGAGCGACTCGATCCACTCCGCTGCCAGTCGGTGTTTCTCGGCGCGGGCCCTGCGGGGAATCTGGCCGTAGGCGACGTCCCGGACGAGCACGTGGCAGAACGCGTACGCGGTCTTGCGTCCGGCCGACGAGCGACCTTCCCGGCGCACGAACTCCTTGCGCTCCAGCTCGCGGAGGACTTCCGCCTGTTGCTCGGCCTCCGAGCGCCCGAGCGCCTCGAGTGTCCTTGACCAGAAGACCTTGCCGAGGACCGAGGCGTTCTGAAGCGCTTCCTTCTGCTCCTGCGGCAGTCCGTCGATGCGGGCGGCAATCAGGCTTTGCAGCGATTCGGGGAGCGGCAGCTCGTCGAGGTCCGTGGACTGCTCCACCATGCGCGCGAACTCCTCGGCATAGAGCGGATTGCCGCCTGCACGGTCGAGCAGAGCCGACTGCAGGTCGGCCGGCAGCACCGAGCGCTCGAGCAGCGCATGGACGAGGCGCGCGGTCTCGTCGTCGGACAACGGCGAGAGCACGAGCGTGGTCGAGTTCCAGTTCCCCCTGCCCCAGTCCGGACGACGGGTCGTGAGCTCGGGACGTGACGTGCTGATCACGAGCATCGGCACGCCGCGCACCGAGTCGACGAGGCGCTCGATGAAATCGAGGAGCGCGTCGTCTGCCCAGTGGAGATCCTCGAACACGAGGACGAGCGGCCGCCACACGGCGAGGGCAACCAGCCAGTGGCGCCAGGCGGCGAACGTCTCGTCGCGCCGATCGCGCGCCTCGTCGTCGCCGCCGAGCCCGACGAGCGGTCGGAGGAACTGCTCGATCCGGTCGCGATCGGCCTGGGCGACGACCTCCATGACGCGACCGAGTTTCGCCTCCGCATCGTCGCTCGAGTCCGTATCGACGATCCCCGCCTGGGCCTTGACCATCTCGGCGAACGCCCAGAAGGTCACACCTTCGCCGTACGGCAGCGAGCGCCCCTGACGCCAGGTGATCAGCTCCGGGTCCGCGTCGATGTGCTCGAAGAGCTCCCGGACGAGGCGGCTCTTGCCGAGCCCGGGGCTCCCCACGATCGTCACGAGCTCCGGCTCGCGCGCACTCCGCACCTCGTTGAATGCCTCGACGAGCAGCTCCACCTCGCGCGTTCGGCCGACCAGCGGCGCTCGGCCCATGGGACGCACGTCGACGCCGAAACGAGCGCGCGGCTCGAGCGCCTCCCAGGCGGCGACGGGCTCTGACTTGCCCTTCGCCTCGATGGGCGGTCGTTCCCTGTACGAGATCGCGCGCTCCGTGGCGCGGTACGTGGCCTCGCCGACGAGGATCCCGTCGACGGGCGCGGCGGCCTCCAGCCTGGCGGCGGTGTTCACGACATCGCCTGCGGGTGTCGCCTGGCCGGCGCCACCGTGGCTCGTCACCGTCACGAGCGCCTCGCCCGTGTTGACCCCGATTCGGATGTGGAGCTCGCCCCAGGGCTCCGACTGCTTGAGCTCGGCGAATCCGTCTCGAATCGTGAGGGCCGCGCGAACGGCACGCTCCGGATCGTCCTCGTGGGCGACCGGAGCGCCGAAGAGCGCCATGACGCCGTCGCCGATGAGCTTCTCGACGGTGCCTCCGTGCCGCTCGAGCTCCGTGCGGACGCGAGCGTGATACGAGGTCAAGAGCGCTCGGACGTCCTCGGGGTCCAGCCTCTCGGCGCGGGCCGTGAAGCCGACGAGGTCGGCGAACAGCACCGTCACGACCTTCCGCTCCTCGCGCGTGAACGCATACGGGGCGAGCGCGGCGGCGCACTGCATGCAGAACCGCGCGTGATCAGGGTTCAGGTGCCCGCAACTCGGGCAGTCCTTCATGACGCCCCGAGTATGGCTTGTCGGAAGTGCCTCCTCGCTCATGTGCCATGCCCAGTGCTAGGCGGCCTCGCTCACCTCGAACGCGGGCTCGGCCACCGGCATCTCCTGCGGTCGCAGATCCCGGCCACGCACCAAGAAGATGGAGACGAGGAGGCCGGCGAACGCGATCCCGGCGCCGGCCCAGAACGCGTTCACGAAGCCGTCCGTGAGCGCCACCGGGAGCGCAGTCCCGCTGGCCAACTCGTCGTCGGTCGTCGAGACTGCGATCGTCGAGAGGATCGCGATACCGACCGCGCCTCCGATCTGCTGCGAGGTGTTGATGAGACCCGACGCCAGGCCCGCCTCCTGCGGCCTGGTACCCGCGAGCGCCGCGATCGTGATCGGAACGAAAGCGAACGGGATCGCGATGCCGAGGATCAGGAACCCCGGGAAGAGATCGGCCCAGTAAGAGCCGTCCACGGACACCTGCGTGAAGTACACGAGCCCGGCGGTGAGGAGGCTCATGCCGAGGATGAGCGCCGGCTTGACACCGACTCTGTTCACGGCGACTGCGGCGACGTTCGCCCAGATGACCGCCGTGCCGGCCACCGCGAGGTAGCCCACGCCGGTCTTGATCGGCGAGTACCCGAGCACCTGCTGCATGTACAGGGTGAGGATCAGGAACATGGAGAACAACGCCGTGCCCATGATGAAACCGGCGACGTTCGCCGCCGTGAGCGTCTGTAGGCGGAAGATCGAGAACGGCACGAGCGGGTCGCGCTGCCGCTGTTCCCAGACCGCGAAGGCGCCGAGCAGCACGGCGGAGGCGGCGAAGACGCCGATCGTTTGCGCCGAGAGCCACTCCCACTGCCGGCCCTGCGTGATCCCGAGCACGAGCAGGACGAGACCGCTGGTGACGAGGGTCGCGCCGAGGACGTCGTGGCTCTGCCCGTGCGCGTCCTTGCTCTCGGAGAGCAGGATCGGGGAGAGGATGAATGCCGCGACGCCGACCGGGATGTTCACGAAGAAGATCCACTCCCACGACAGGAGATCGGTGAGGATCCCGCCCATCAGGACGCCGGCCGCGGCGCCGAAGCCGCCGACCGCGCCCCACGCGCCGAGGGCGATGTTGCGCTCGCGCCCTTCGGTGAAGGTCGTTGTCAGAATCGAGAGAGCGGAGGGCGTCACCGTCGCTGCGCCAAGTCCCTGGAGGGCGCGCGCCGCGATCAGCGACGTGTCGTCCCAGGCGAGCCCGCAGAGCAGTGAGCCGACGCTGAAGATGACGAGGCCGGCCATGAAGACGCCTCGCCGCCCGAGAATGTCGGCCAGGCGTCCGCCGAGCAGCAGGAAGCCGCCGAAGACGAGCGCGTACGCGCTGATCACCCACTGGAGGTCGTCCTGCGAGAAGCCGAGATCCGTCTGGATGGACGGAAGCGCGACGTTCACGACAGCGATGTCGAGGACGACGACGAACTGGGTCACGCAAAGCAGAGCCAGCGCGAGCCACTTTCTTCTCTCCGATGCGGGCATGAGTGGACTCCTTCTCTCTCGGTGCGGCTACGGCCGCCTCATGGCAAAGGGGTGGTAGAACGCTGTGAGCGCGGCGCTCGAGGGCGGTTCGAGGACGAAGTCCTCGCCTGTGAGCTCGTCGCGGACGTAGACGAAGATGTCGTCCTCGCGTGGCCGCCAGAAGAGGCGGACCAAGGTGTTGCCCGACCGTCGGCTGGCGAGCTCGTGCCACGCCTCTTTCCCGTCGACAACCGAGGCTACGTCGCGCTCGTTGCTGGAGATCGTGTTCGTCATGGCTTCGTGTCGATCGTGCCGCGGACGGGGCCCGTTCGCATCGAGGGCCGCCCCTAGCCTTCTCCCTATCGTTTTGTGAGACCCCTTACGGGCGAGGTCTCGGGGACCGTTTCTCTCTGTAGACGAACGACACCGGCCGTTCTGGACATCCCGGCCCCAATACACTGGTGCCAGGTCCGTCTCGTGAAAAGTGCTCCAGAGAAAGACGGCGGCACGCTCGTCGAGGAGCCTGAACGCGTGCGACTCGATCTCATCGAGCGCGACGACGAGCTGGCGGCCGTCGAGCTGCTCGTCGGCGACTCTTCAGGCCGAGGCCGACTCCTGGCGATCGAAGGACCGCCCGGGATCGGCAAGACTTCGCTCATCGCCGAGGCGCGGGCTCTCGGACAGCAGGCGGGGATGCAGGTGCTCGCGGCGCGCGGCTCGGCACTCGAGAGCTCGTTCTCGTTCGGCGTCGTCCGACAGCTCTTCGAGCCGTTCCTCGTGCAGCTGTCAGACGCGGAGCGAGCAGACATACTCTCCGGAGCGGCCGAGCTGGCCTCGCCCCTTTTCGAGCCTGCCCAGCTTGCCGCCGAGCCCCCCGACGATGTCTCGCTGGCGATGCTCCACGGGCTCTACTGGCTGGCCGCGAACGTCGCCGCCCGGCGCCCGCTGCTGCTCGTCATCGACGACGTGCACTGGTGCGACCGGCCGTCGCTGCGCTGGCTCGCATATCTCCTCCCGCGCCTGGACGGGCTCGACCTCTCGATCGTAGTCGGACTGCGACCGGCGGAGCCGGGTGAGGATCCTGCACTCCTCAGCCAGATCGTCTCGGACCCGCAGACGACGGTCGTCCAGCCTGCACCGCTGAGCGACATCGCCACCGCCCGCCTCGTCCGCGGCGCGACCTCGTCAATCGCCGAGGACGCCTTCGCCGCCGCCTGCCGCGAGATCACCGGCGGGAATCCGCTGCTCCTGCGGGAGCTCATCGGCGCGATCACGTTCGAGGGCGTCATCCCGATCAAGGCCAACGTCCCGCGGCTGAGCGAGCTCGCTTCGCGCGCGGGCGGGCGGGCCGTATCGGTTCACCTCGCCCGTCTGCCGCCCGAGGCGACGAAGCTGGCGCAAGCGGTGGCGGTTCTGGGCGACGACGTGGATCCCCACCTGGCCGCGGTGCTCGCCGAGTTGGACGACGAGACCGCGAAGGAAGCGAGTGCCAGCCTCGTGCGAGTCGACGTCCTGCGACCGCAAGCTCCGCTCGGCTTCGTTCATCCGCTGATCCGAGCAGCCGTGTACGAGTCGATCCCGCCGCCGGAGCGAGACCGGGCGCATGCTCGCACGGCGCACCTCCTCGACGAGTCCGGTGCCGAGCCGGAACGGGTCGCCGCCCATCTTCTGCTGGTTCCGCCGGCGCTCGTGCCCGCGGAGGAGGAGCCGCGCACCGTGGCCGTGCTGCGCGAGGCGGCCCGCAGCGCGCGCTGTCGCGGCGCGGCCGAAAGCGCGGTCGCGTTCCTCCGCCGTGCGCTCGCCGGACCGCCGCCGGACGAGGAGCGTCCTGGCCTGTTGTTCGAGCTCGGATCGGCCGAAACCCTGGTGAGCGGCGACGCCGGGGTCGAGCACCTCCAGGAGGCGTACGAGCAGCTCGTCGACCCCGTCGAGCGCGCGGAGACCGCGATCCTGTTGGGCCGCCAGCTCGACTACCTCGTCCGAATCGACGAGTCGGTCGAGACCCTCGAGCGAGCGCTCGACGAGCTCGGCGATGCCAACACAGAGCTGGCGCTGGTCCTCGAGGCGGTTCTCATCGCGGCGGCCGTGTTCGAGCCCCTTCACTACGAACGCAGTGCCCGGCAGCGTCTGGAGCGTATTCGAGCGAGAGGCATGGTGGGCCGCACCCCCGGCGAGAAGATGTTGCTGGGGCTGCTCGCCTTCGACGATGCGCGGTCGGGGAGACCTGCGACGGAGTCGATCGAGCTCGCGCGGCGCGCGCTCGCCGACGGAACGCTCCTCGCCGAAGAGAGGCGCGGCCGCCCGTTCATGCACGCCTGCATCGTGCTGGCGATGGCCGACCCGGACGAAGCCCTCCCCCACTACCACACCGTGATCGCGGCAGCCCACGAGCGCGGCTCGCTCTTCACGCTCGCCTGGGCCAAGGTCCTCCGCGCGCAGGCGTTCGTCTTCCGGGGGGACCTGGCAGAGGCAGAAGCCGACGCGCGCGAGGCAATGGCGGCATACGAGTCGTGGGGCACGCCGGGGGGTCGGTTCCGCTCGGCCGTCGGCGCCGTCCTCTGCGACAGCCTCGTCGAGCAGGGCAAGGTCGAAGATGCTCTCGCCTCTCTCCCGGAGAGCGGGCGCGTCCACTACTTCCCCCTCAGTCGAGCACGCGCCTACTTCGCGAGCGGCGACCTCGTCCGGGGCCTCGAGGAGGCGCGGAGCGCAGGGGGCGACTTCGACGCGCTCGGCGGCCGCAACCCCGCGTTCATGCCATGGCGGTCGCTGGCGGCGCGCGCCCTGCTCGAGCTCGGGGAGCACGAGGAAGCCCGCGCGCTGTCGAGCGAGGAGCTCGAGCTCGCTCGTGGCTGGCGCGCACCAGGAGCCCTCGGAGCGGCGCTGTGCGTCGCCGGTCTCACCGAGGGCGGTGAGGAGGGGATCGCGCTGCTCGAGGAGGCCATCGACGTGCTCGAAGAGTCGCCGGCGAAGCTCGAGCACGCGAAGGCACGAACGGAGCTGGGAGCCGCGCTTCGCCGTGCCAACCGTCGCGCGCAGGCGCGCGAGCACCTTCGCCGCGGGCTCGAGCTCGCGACGATCTGCGGGGCCACTCCCCTCGCCTCCCGCGCCGAGACCGAGCTGCTCGCAACGGGTGCGCGACCACGACGCGTGGCCCTGAGCGGTATCGAATCCCTCACTCCGAGCGAGCGGCGTGTCGCCGAGATGGCTGCCGACGGACCGACCAACCGCGAGATCGCGCAGGCCCTGTTCGTCACCCCGAAGACGGTCGAGGTGCACCTCTCGAGCGTCTATCGCAAGCTCGGGATCCGCTCGCGCTCGCAGCTCGCGGCCGCGCTCGGCGAGCCGGTTCACGCGTAGGTCTCACCTTGGAGGGCTTGGCGAAACAGGTGCTGTGCCGCCGGGGGAGCGCCGGATCGCCATCCGGCGACGAGGCCCGTTCCGCCAAGGCCTCCTAGGGGTAACGGCAAAAACTTAGGACTCGAACCCGGGGGCGCCCACGATGCGGCGCCCCGCTCGCTCCCGCACGATCGTCCGGCACTCGAACGGACCAAAGGAGCGAAGAGTCATGACCGATCACATCGAGCCCGAGGCCAGGCTTCGGACGGAACCAGCCGAGGGCCGGCGAGCGGCTCACGAACGCCTTTCGACCGGCGGCTTCGCGGGCATGATGCGCGCGTTTGCCGCGCATCCATGGCGCGTCGTCGGCACCTGGGTCGGGATCGGCGTCGTGCTGATCGCGCTGGTTGCGACGGTCGGAGGCAGCCTGAAGGACGAGTTCGAGATCCCAGGATCGGACACGCAGAAAGCGACCGACCTCATCGAAGCCGAGTTCGCAGCCGAGCAAGGCGGGGTTCTGAATCTCGTCTTCGCCGCGCCGGAGGGCCAACGGCTCGACACACCCGAACGCGAGGCGGCGATCGAGGAGGCGGTAACGCGGCTGAGGTCGGCGGAGTTCGAGCCGAGCGCTGACGACGCCGGCCTTGTCAGCGTCAATGACCCGTTCGACCCGAGGACGTTCTCGGAGGACGGACGTATCGCGTACACCGAGGCCCAGTTCGACCAGACGATCGAGATGGAGGACCGCGACGCGGTCGTCGCCGTGCAGGACGCCGTCCGCGAGACGGTCGAGCCTGCCGGAGTGACGGTCGAGTTCAACGGGGACGCCGAGTTCCCGCCGGTCGAGCAGGGGACGTCGGAGATGCTCGGGCTCCTGGCCGCGATCATCGTGCTGCTCATCGTCTTCCGCACGTTCGCGGCGATGCTGATCCCGATCGCCCTGGCGCTCACGGCCGTGGCGACGGCATTCCTGCTGCTATTCATCCTCGCGGGCCTGACCGACATCAACACGATCACGCCGATCCTGGTGTCGATGATCGGCATCGGCGTCGGAATCGACTACTCGCTGTTCATCGTCACGCGCTTCCGGCAGCTCCTGCACGAGGGCCTCTCGCCCCGTGACGCTGCCGCCGAGGCGGGTGCGTCAGCGGGACGGGCCGTGCTCTTCGCCGGGCTGACGGTCGCGATCTCGGTGACCGGGCTGGCCTTCATCGGCCTCGACTTCGTCACGAAGCTGGGCATCGGCTCGGCACTCGGTGTGCTGACGACCGTGCTGATCGCAAACTCGCTGCTCATCGCGGTGCTGGCGAAGCTCGGGCACAAGGTCGACCGGCTGAAGGTGCCGTTCCTCCGACCGCTCGACGACTCGGAGGCGGCCCGACAGAACACGCCGATCGCTCGCTGGGGACGCTTCGTGACCCTCAGAGCGCGGCTCGTGTTCCCGGTCGTGCTCCTACTCGTGATCGCGCTCGCGTTGACGTCGGCGCTCGTGCGGCTCGGCGCCGCCGACCAGGGCACGCAGCCGAAGGAGCAGACGGCACGGCGAGCGTACGACCTGCTCGCCCAGGGCTTCGGGCCCGGCTTCAACGGCCCGATCCCGATCGTCGTGGACGTGAACGGCGATTCGCGGGCTCCGCAGAAGGTCTACGACCGGGTGGAGGGCCTCGAAGGCGTGGCCTCCGTGAACGAGCCGCAGCTCAACGAGGAAGGCACCGTCGGGATCGTCTTCGTCACGCCTGAGTCGGCTCCGCAGGAGGAGGCGACCGACCAGCTCGTCGACCGCTTGCGCGGCGAGGTCGTGCCGGCCGCAACGGCCGGTGGCGACGCGGTCGCGTACGTCTCGGGACAGACGGCGGCCTTCAAGGACATCGCCGAGCAGATCATGGAGCGGATGCCGCTGTTCCTGCTCTACATCATCGGCGTCACGTTCATCTTGCTCGCCATGGCGTTCAGGTCGATCGTGGTCTCGGCCACGGCGGCGATCACGACGATCCTGTCCGCGTTCGTCGGCTTCGGCGTGCTCACGCTGGTGGTGCAGGAAGGCCACCTGCTCGGGCTCACCGGCCTCGACCAGACGGGCCCGATCGAGACCTTCGTCCCGCCGATCGCGTTCGCGATCCTCTTCGGGCTCTCGATGGACTACATGGTGTTCATCATGAGCCGCATCCGCGAGGAGCACGTGCACGGTCTCGATACGCGTGCGGCCGTGGAGCACGGCATCTCGGCCATCGGCCGGGTCGTCGTGGCCGCGGCACTGATCATGGGCACGGTGTTCGCCGCGTTCATCCTGAGCGCGGATCGCATCCCCAAGGAGTTCGGCCTCTTGCTGGCGGTCGCGATCCTCACGGACGCGCTGATCGTGCGGATGACGCTCGTGCCGGCATTCCTCACGCTGCTGCGCGAGAAGTCGTGGTACATCCCGCACTGGCTCGACCGCGTGCTGCCGAACTTCACGATCGAGCCGCCTCACGACGGCCAGGCTCTGCCCCGGATCCCCGCCGGGGAGCCGGGCGAGCCGGAGGAGCAGGCGGCCTAGTCCCCACCCACTGGCGGCGGAGCCTGCACGGGCACCGCCGCCACGTCGGGTGCGCAACCAACCGACTCGACTACCTGAATCCCCGAACGACGGAGGCTACGGCGTTCCCGATGAAGATGATCGCGTACCAGAGCATCAGCGCACCGCCTTCGCAAGGTCTGCGCTCGAGAGCTCCCGAATCGCTGCGCGCCGTACGACGAGCAGCCCGGAGCGGCGCTACCTCGAAGCTCAGGCTGCGCGGCTGGCCGACGAATAGGGCGAGCCGCCGCCGTGGAGACGCAGCGCCGCAAGCATGAGTAGTGCGACGGACGCGCCTGCCACCGACAGGGCGGCGAGGCTTCCGAACGCGACGATGACGCCTGCGATCGGAGCGCCCGCACCGGCTGCGAGCCCCATCGCGACCTCGCCGATCCCCTCGGTCTGCGGACGCAGGTTGGGCGGCACTGCGGTGACGAGCATCGTGCTCCCTCCGACCACTCCCCCGTTCCAGCCGAGCCCGAGCACCGCGAGCATCGCGGTCATCTCCCAGCCGTGGGACAGATCCATGACGGCGCCCATGATCCCGGCGGCGAAGAGCAGGACAGCTCCGAGCGCAGCGACCAGCGTCCCTCCGGCGCGGTCTGCCAGCCAGCCCGTGAGAGGCGACGGAGCAAACATCCAGAGGACGTGGATGCTGATGACGACACCGACGAAGTCGAGGCTGTGGTCGTGGTGCGTGAGGTGGATCGGCGCGATCGCCATGACGGCGACCATGACCAGGTTGGTCGCGCCCAGGACGAGGAGGGCGATACGAGCGCTACGTAAGCCGGTGCGAAGCTCCCCTCTCGGGACAGGCGACCCGGAGGTGCGAGGAAGGCGTGCACGCGGTAGCGCCGCCAACATGGCCGCGGCGGCGAAGAACGCGCCAAAGGCCACCAGGTAGAGGCCCGACAACTCGGGGAGACCCAGAGCCGCTGCGAAGTCTCCGCTCGGGCCGAGGAGATTCGGGCTCGCGACCGCGCCGAACGCCGTCGCGAACAGCACGACTCCGAGTGCGCGCCCCTTCCCGGCTTCGCCGCCGAGGTCGGCTGCTGCGTAGCGTGTGAGGAAGATCGCGGCATTCGACGCACCGAGCCCGGCGCTGCCGGCGAGCAGGAGTCCGAGACTCTCGACGACGGCAGCGACGACCACGATCACCGCGCCCGCGACACCGATGGCGTAGCCGAGAATCAAGCTGTCGATGCGACCGGCACGAGTCGCCCGCCGCGAGATCAGGAGCGCGCTCGCTGCCGACCCGGCGACGAGGACGCCGAGCGGCACCCCTGCCCACGCCGTGCTGCCAGTCATGTCCTCAGCGAGCAGCGCTCCGGCACTGCCGCCCGCAGCCAGTCCGAGAGCGCCGACCGCGGTCGCCGCGGCCATGAGCAGGAGCGTCGATCTCTGCTCGGCCGGCAGGTCGCTCGGGCGAGCCTCGGCCGATTCGTCGGTCGTGAGGTCGACCATGAGCCCGATGGTGCCTCGGCCGCGCCGCCGGCCGCATCGTGGGCCGCCCGGATCCGGGTCCTAGGTGTTCGCACCAGCCCCTAGACCGGCGGCGAAATCCTAGGGAGAACCTAGGGGCGACCCACGATGCGGGGTGCGGGCGCTCGCCTGCACCATCGACGTAGAACTGGTCAGCCAGACAAGGAGAGCCTCGATGAACGGAGTCGCCGTCACCGATGTCGTCGCGCAGCTCCGCGCGGATCTCGACGGCCGCGTGATCACGCCCGACGAGAGCGAGTACGAGGAGGCGCGCACCGTCTTCTATCGGAAGCACGATCGCCGGCCCGCGCTCGTCGTCCGTCCGGCCGATGCCGGCGACGTCGCGCGAGTCGTTGCGCTCGCGCGTAACAGCGGAGCCGAGCTGGCGGTACGGAGCGGGGGCCACAGCCTCGCGGGGCACGGAGTCTCCGAGGGCGGGATCGTGCTCGACCTCTCGGACCTGAAGGGCCTCGAGATCGACGTCGAGGCCCGCACCGCGTGGGCGCGGACAGGACTGACCGCGGGCGAATACACGGATGCCGCGGGCGCCTACGGACTTGCGACCGGGTTCGGCGACACCGGCTCGGTCGGGATAGGCGGGCTAACCCTCGGCGGCGGCGTCGGATTCCTCGTCCGTAAGCATGGCCTGACGATCGACAACCTGCTCGCAGCCGAGATCGTCACCGCCGACGGCGAGCTCCGGTATGTGGACGCCAACACGGAGCCCGACCTGTTCTGGGCGATCCGTGGCGGTGGCGGGAACTTCGGCGTCGCGACGCGTTTCCAGTTCCGGCTGCACGAGGTCGAGACGATCCTCGGCGGCCTCCTGATCCTGCCGGCGACGCCCGATGTCATCGCGTCGTTCGTCACCGAGGCGGACGCGGCTCCGGAGGAACTGTCGGCGATCGCCAACATCATGGTCGCGCCGCCGATGCCGTTCCTCCCGACGGAGGCGCACGGCAAGGTCGTCGTCCTCGCGCTCATGTGCTGGGCGGGTCCGCTCGAGGACGGGGAGCGTGCTCTCGCGCCCTTCCGGGCGCTCGCCGAGCCGATCGCGGACTTCGTGCGGCCGATGCCGTATCCCGAGATCTACAAGCTGCTCGGCGAGGACGAGGGTCCGGGCCCGGCCCAGGAAGTCGCGCGGTCGTTGTTCGTGGATGCGGTCGACGCCGATGCGACAGAGGCAGTTGTCGACTTTCTCGGATCGTCGACCGCGCCGCTCGCCGTCGCGCAGCTGCGCGTGCTCGGCGGCGCGATGGCCCGCATTCCCGACGACGCGACCGCATTCGCACACCGCCGGCGCCCGATCATGGTCGCCCTCGGCGCCGTCTACGAGCACGCCGAGGAGACGCCGCAGCACGATGCCTGGGTCACCGAGTTCACGGCTGCGCTCCGCAACGGAGATCCCGGCGTGTACGTGAACTTCGTCGGTGACGAGGGAGCCGTCCGGGTGCGTGAGGCGTATCCGGGCACGACATGGGAACGGCTCACGGCGATAAAGGGCCGGTACGACCCGACCAACCTGTTCCGGCTCAACCAGAACGTTCCGCCGCTGTCCTGAGCGGGCAGCTCGTGGCCAGAACTGGGGGTACCCCTACGGCAGCGCACGCCCGGTGCCCCCAGTCCACACACCGGGCGCCGCCATTGGCCAGCGCTGCCGCCCCAGCCACCCTCGATTCATGGTGCAAACGAGTGGAAGGGGCAGGCGATGAAGCTCAATCTGGCGGCACGCGCGGGGCGCTGGAGCGCCTCGCACTGGAAGACGGCGACCTTCGGATGGATCGCGTTCGTGATCGTCGCGTTGGTTCTCGGAGGCGCCGTCGGCACGAAGCAGCTCACCGACAGCGAGGCGACCCCGGGCGAGTCCGGCCGCGCGGAGCGGATCCTCGAAGAAGGTTTCGACGAGCGGGCGGAGGAGCTGGTGCTCGTCGAGAGCACCACGCTCACGACGAAGAGCCCGGCGTTCCGGGCGGCAGTCGAGGACGTCGTGCGTCGCGTGGCGGCGACCGGCGTCGCCGTCGATGTCCAGAGCCCGCTCCATCCGGCCAACGCCGATCAGATCTCGGCCGACGGCCGGTCGGCGCTCGTCTCATTCGATATCCGCGGCGACCCGGAGACCGCACCCGACAGGATCGAACCGGTCGTCGACGCCGTCGAGCAGGCGCAATCGGCGCATCCCGGGCTCACGATCGGCAGCTTCGGCGAAGCCACCGCGGACAAGGAGATCGACGAGAGCGTCGGCAAGGATCTCGAACGCGCCGGCCTGCTCTCCCTGCCGGTGACGATCGTCATCCTGACCGTCACGTTCGGCGCGCTCGTGGCGGCGGGCATCCCGCTCCTGCTCGCGCTCACCGGCGTGATCGCGACGATCGGGCTGCTCGCGCTGCCGAGCCAGCTCTGGCCGGTGGACGACAACGTCAGTGCAGTCGTCCTCCTCATCGGTCTCGCGGTCGGCGTGGACTACTCGCTCTTCTATCTGAAGCGCGAGCGCGAGGAGCGTGCCGCCGGTCGAAGCGAGCGGGCGGCGCTCGAAGCCGCGGCGGCGACGTCCGGACGGGCCGTGCTCATCTCGGGCCTGACCGTGATGGTCGCGATGGCGGGCATGTTCCTTACCGGCGACAAGACCTTCGGCTCGTTCGCGATGGCGACCATCATGGTCGTGGCGATCGCAGTGCTCGGTTCGCTGACCGTCCTGCCGGCGCTGCTCTCACGGCTCGGCGACGGTGTCAACCGTGTGCGCGTGCCCCTCCTGCACCGGCTGCAACGACCCCAAGGCGGCCGGATCTGGGGCTGGACGCTCGACCGCGTGCTGCGTCGGCCGCTAGTCGCGGCGACTGTCTCGGCCGGCGTGTTGGTCGCGCTGGCGCTGCCCGCCCTCGGGATGAAGACCGTCGTTCCGGGAGTCGAGGCGCTTCCGCAGAACCTCGGCGCAGTGCAGGTCTACAACCGGCTCCAGGACTCGTTCCCGGGCGAGCAGACGCCTGCGATCGTCGTCGTCGAGGCGCCGTCGATCGATGAGCCGCACGTGGAAGCGGCGCTCGCTGACCTCCGCCGCCAAGGGGTCGCCAGCGGTGCGACACATCAGCCCATCACGACCAAGATCAACTCCGATCGGACCGTCGCCCGTATTGACATGCCCATCGCGGGCACGGGCAGCGACGAGACGTCGTCTGCCGCGATCGCAACGCTCCGCGACGAGGTGATCCCAGCGACCGTCGGCAAGCTCAACGGAGTCGAGGTGGCCGTTACCGGCGAAACCGCGATCTCCGAGGACTTCGCCTCCGCGATGCAGGGGAAGGCGCCGCTCGTCTTCGCCTTCGTGCTCGCGTTCGCGTTCTTGCTCCTGCTAATCGCGTTCCGGTCGCTCGTGATCGCGGTCAAGGCGGTCGTCCTGAACCTGCTGTCCGTGGCGGCCGCGTACGGCGTGCTCGTCCTCGTGTTCCAGCACGGCTGGGGCAGCAACCTCCTCGGCGTCGAGTACACGGGAGGCGTGATGGCGTGGCTGCCCGTGTTCATGTTCGTGATCCTCTTCGGGCTGTCGATGGACTACCACGTCTTCATCCTGAGCCGCATCCGCGAGGCCTACGACCGCGGCATGCGAACGGACGACGCGATCGCGTTCGGGATCAAGACGACCGCCGGAGTGGTGACGAGCGCCGCGATCGTGATGGTGTTCGTGTTCTCGATCTTTGCGACGCTGTCGCTGATAATGATGAAGCAGTTCGGCGTCGGGCTCGCGACCGCAGTGCTGATCGACGCGACGATCGTCCGCGGCGTGCTCCTGCCCGCGACGATGAAGCTGCTCGGCGAGTGGAACTGGTACCTGCCGCGCTGGCTTTCGTGGCTCCCTCGGGTCAAGCTCGAGGGCCCGTCGACGGAGCCGCTGGCGGAGGCTCGCTGATCCGATGATCACGCGCCTCCCGAGCTGGCTGCTGGGGCCGTTCGCACGGCCTGAGACCTACCGAGCGCTGCTCTACTACCTCGCGGGAGTGGTGCTCGGGAGTCTCGGCCTGGCCATACTCATCGGCGGCTGGTTGGTGACAGTCAGCTTGTCCTTCACGCCGCTGATCTTTCCGCTCCTTTTCGGATTGCGGTGGGCGGTCGGGCAGCTGGCTCGAGCCCAGGCGGAGGTGGCAAACGGGCTCCTCGGCACCGAACTGCGGCCGCCAACACGGACGACGCGGGGCGCGAGCTTCTGGAGCCGTGCGCTGAACGTCGTCCGAGACGGTGCATTCTGGCGTCAGCAGGGACACCTGCTCGCCGGCTGGGTCATCGCCCTGGTCGTCCTCACCGTGCTCTGGAACGCGCTGCAGCTGATCACACTGCCCGTCTGGTACCGGTGGGTCGAGGGCGCGGACGTCTACGGGGCGCACGTCGACACCTTCTCGGACACGCTGCCGCTCACGACGCTCGGCCTCGTCTTGCTGGTGCTCACTGCACACATCGTCGGCTGGTTGTTGCGGCCGTCACGGTGGCTTGCGAACACCTTGTTGCACGGCGAGGGCGGGGGTCCCGTGCGGCCACCGGAGGAGCTGCGAGCGCTCCTTCACCGCGCGCTGTCGTACACCGCGCTCGTGTCGGCCAGCATCGTCGTGGTGCTCGTCTTCATCTGGGCGCTCACGTCCGACGGCGGGTACTTCTGGCCCGTCTGGCCACTGCTCGCGCTTGCGCTCGTGGTCGGGATCTCGGGCTGGATCGTCGCCGTCATCGAGAACGACGACATTCCGCGAATCGCGCTCGGAAGCAGTGCGCTCGCGATGCAGATCGGGGTCTCGGCCATCCTCCTCGGCTTCCTCGTCGGCGTCTGGGCGGTCACGACCCGCGGCTACTTCTGGCCCGTCTGGCCTGCCCTTGGCCTGGCTCTCCTCGCGGCCCTCCACGCCGCAATCTTCTACGCCCACCGCGAGCACGACTTCCAACGCGTGAAGGCGAGCCGCGATGCCGCGGTGGGCGTCCAGGAGACCGAGCTTCGAAGGATCGAGCGCGACCTCCACGACGGCGCCCAGGCGCGTCTCGTCGCCGTCGGCATGAGCCTCGGGATGGCCGAGGAGAAGCTCCAGTCGGATCCGGAAGCGGCTCGTGCGCTGCTTGCTGAGGCCAGGAGCGGCGCCCACGAAGCGCTCGAGGACCTGCGCGACCTCGCCCGCGGCATCCGCCCGCCGATCCTGACGGACCGTGGGCTGGAATCGGCGATCGAGGCGCTCGCGGCTCGCGCACCGCTCGACGTCAGCGTGTCGATCGACGTGCGGGAACGACCGCCCGATGCCGTCGAGACAGCCGCGTACTTCGTCGTCGCAGAGGCGCTGACAAACACGATCAAGCACGCGGACGCGTCGCGCATCGAGATCCGCGTCACACGCTCGAATCGCCTGCTCGTCACCGAGATCGTGGACGACGGCAACGGCGGGGCCGATCCCACCGGCAACGGCCTCGTCGGGCTCGAACGGCGCGTCTACGCCCTTGACGGCTCGTTCCGCGTCATGAGCCCGCAGGGCGGCCCGACCACGATCCGGGCGGAGCTCCCTTGCGGGTAGTCATCGCCGAGGACCTCGCGCTCCTGCGCGACGGCCTCACTCGACTCCTCCGCGACAACGGCTTCGAGGTCGTCGCAGCGGTTGACGACGCGGACGCGTTGCTCCGTCTCATCGCGACCGAGAAGCCAGACGTCGCGATCGTCGACATCAGGCTCCCACCGACGTTCCGCGACGAAGGCGTACGCGCAGCGATCGAGGCCCGCCGGCGCGTCCCCGAGACGGCGATCCTCGTCGTCTCGCAGTACGTCGAGCAGACCTACGCGACCGAGCTGCTCGCCGACGGACGCGGCGGAGTCGGCTACCTGCTGAAGGACCGGATCATGGACGTCGCGGACTTCGTCGACGCCGTACGCCGCGTCGCCGAGGGAGGAACCGCGCTCGACCCCGAGGTCGTCGCTCAGCTCTTCTCACGGCAGCGCGGCGGCCCGCTCGAGCGGTTGACACCGCGTGAGCTCGAGGTTCTCGGCCTGATGGCGGAGGGCCGGTCGAACGCCGGGATCGCGGAACAGCTCGTGCTCACCGTGGGCGCGGTCGAGAAACACATCGCAAGCATCCTCACCAAGCTCAGGCTGCCGCCCTCGGAGACCGACCACCGGCGCGTGCTGGCCGTTCTGACTTACCTCCAGCAGGAGGGCAGCTCCTAGGCGGCAGCCTTCGACGGAAGGCCGTGGCGGGCGACGACGCGGTCGTAGTTGAGTCGCATCAGCTCGATCACTTCGCGGACGTCGCTGTCGGTCTCGATCCGGCGCGCGCCGAAGCCGGGCGTGCCGGGGAAGACCGGGTGGTAGTCGATCCGCCCCTGCTCGAACAGGCGCGTCCAGACGTCCTTCGGGAAACCGAAGTGCGCGACGTAGTCGCCGTGCAGGTGCCCGATCTCCCGTCGTCCCACCTTGAACGCGAACTCGCCGCGACTGCCGGGCCCTGCCAGGACGCCGGACCATGCGGTGACCTCCTCGGTGATGCGCTCGCTCGCCCTCTGCCCGTTCGTCATCGTTACCTCCTCGTTGATCTCTCGGATATGAGGTCAACGACCGATCCGCTGACCTCATTTCCGAGTGCGGCTATGCAGCCTCCGCTTCGACCTCCGACTCGAGGGCCGGCTCGATCTCGACGACCGGCGCTCGACGCTCTCGAACGCGGACCGCCGTGACGAGCACGCCGATCAAGGCCGCGATCACAGAGACGACGACGGCCGCCTGGAAGCCGTCCAGCAGGGCTTGCGAGGAGCCGTCCGCGCCGGTGTAGGCGCTGTTCACCGCGGTGACGACGGCGAGCACGAGCGCGCCGCCGAACTGAAACGACGTGTTCACGAGTCCGCTCGCGAGCCCCTGCTCCTCGGCCACGACTCCGTTCGTCGCGGCGATGTTCAGCGGCCCGTACGCAAGCGCGAACCCGAAGCCCGCGAAGATCATCGTCGGAAGGATCGCGGTCGCATAGCCGGAGTCGAGGCCGATCGGCAGGAAGAGCGCGTAGCCGATGGCCGTGGAGGCAAGACCGGCCGTGATCAGCCGCCTGACGCCGAACCGCATCACAAGTGGCGCGATTCGGGGTGCCAGGACGGCGACCAGCAGGCCGCCGGGAAAGATCGCGAGCCCGGTCTCGAGCGGCGACCAGCCACGCAGCTGCTGCATGTACAGCGTCGCGATGAACTGGAACCCGAACCATCCTCCGATGAGCATCATCGCGCCGAGGTTCGCCTGCACGAGCGTCGGCGACCGCAGGATCCCCAGCCGCACGAGCGGTGCTGCGGTCCGACGCTCGATCGCGACAAACGCAGTCATCAGCGCCGCCACCCCGACGAACGACGCGAGCGTGCGAGCCGAGGCCCAGCCTGCAGCGGGCGCCTCGACCACCGTGAACACGAGGAGCAGCATGGCCGCGGTCAGGGTCACCGCACCCGCGAGGTCGAACGACCTCGTCGAGCGTCGAAGCCGCGCGTCACGGGGCACGAGGCGAATGCCGGCGATGAGCGTCAGGAGCGCGATGGGGACCGGCAGGAAGAACACCCAGCGCCATCCGATCTCGGTCAGGAGGCCGCCGATGACGAGCCCGAGCGAGAAGCCGGTTGCTCCGGTGGCGGTGTAGATCGCTATCGCCTTGTTGCGGATCGGGCCCTCGGCAAAGCTCGTCGTGATGATCGAGAGCCCGGCCGGCGCCGTGAACGCGGCGCTGACGCCCTTGATGAAGCGCGTTGCGATGAGGAGAGATCCGTCGTCGACGAGCCCGCCCAACGCGGACGCGACGACGAAGACACCGAGGGAGATGAGGAATACGTTGCGCCGTCCCAACAGGTCGGCCGCGCGACCGCCGAGGAGCAGGAAACCCCCGTACCCCAGGACATAGGCGCTCACGACCCACTGCAGCGAACTGGTCGAGAGACCCAGATCCTCACGAATGGAAGGAAGCGCGACGCCGATCATCGAGACGTCCATGGCGTCGAGGAAGAGAGCGGAGCAGAGCACCAGCAACATGCCCCATGCCCGCGCGCCCAGCGCCTCGGCGCCGCGAGTTGGTGCACTCTGTTGTGTAGTCATCGGGCGATCGTGCCTGCCAGGCGCAACCTGGTACCAGAGCGTGGTTATCCAGGTATCAGCACTACCTGGCTCAGCCTGGTCTCGGTTCGCCATACTGGTCGCGAAGTGGCTTCTCTCGAGACCACCAGCGCACCGGAACCACTCGCCAGCCTGGTGCACCGTAATGGCACGGAGGCCCGGCGTCAGGAGCTCGGAGCCTTCCTCCGAAGCCGTCGCGAGCGGATCCGACCGGAGCAGGTCGGGCTCGTACCTCTGCGACGACGCCGCACGCCAGGGCTTCGCCGCGAGGAGGTTGCGCAGCTCGCCGGAGTGGGCGTCACCTGGTACACGTGGCTCGAGCAGGGCCGGGACATCCATCCGTCCGTGCAGGTCCTGGACGCGATCGCGCGGACGCTGCAGTTCGACGCGCACGAGCACACACACCTGTTCACGCTGGCGGGCGTGTCGACGGCGACGGTCGCCAGCGAGTGCGCCGCGCTTTGCCCGACCGTTCAGCCGCTGCTGGACCAACTCGAGCCGTTCCCGGCGGTCGCGTTGAGCTCGCGCCTCGACGTGCTCGCGTTCAACCGCGTATGGGCGAGCTTCCACCCCACACTCGAGACGATCCCGATCGAGGATCGCAACATCCTCTGGCTCGTCTTCACGAATTCGGAGTTTCAGCAGGTGATCGTCGACTGGGACGACGTGACGGGCCGGCTGGTGGCCGAGTACCGCGCAGCCATGGCCGAGCATCTCGATGACCCGACCTGGAAGGCGCTCGTCGATCGCCTCCAAGCAGCGTCACGCGAGTTCACGACGGTTTGGGACCGCCATGACGTGCTCGGCGTCGAGAGCCGCACGAAGCGCGCCCTCCATCCGACCGCAGGGCTTCTCTCCCTCGACTACACGAACCTCTGGGTCGGCCAGCAGGTCGGCACCCGGATCGTCGCCTTCAGTCCGGCCGACGATCGAACGCGCGATCGGCTCGAGAAGCTGCACGAGTCGCTCGCCGCGGCGGCCTGATGCTCAGATAGCGATCTCGGACTTCCGGACGCGCGAGAAGCCGGCCGCACCGAGGACACCGGCGTCGACGAGGCGACACAGCCAGCCGTGCCCGACGTCCGGGTCCGCCTCGTCCAGCGTGCTTCCTACCGACGCGAAGATCCGTCCGTCGAGGTGGTCCCACTCCTCGATTTGGAGATGGTCGCCCTCGATATCGCCTCGGAAGCTTGCGAGATCTGCCCGTAGCCGCTCGTGCACCTTCTGGAGCCACGTCTCACGAGCCTTGTGCCGATCGACCCCGGTGAGCTCGAGCAGGTCGTCCCCGATCTCATCGAGGACGAGCGCGTCGATGAAGCGCTCGGCTTCGTC
Organism: uncultured Gaiellaceae bacterium; assembly: GCA_963723695.1. GTDB lineage: Bacteria > Actinomycetota > Thermoleophilia > Gaiellales > Gaiellaceae > GMQP-bins7. The sequence goes on from CAVRRU010000011.1 coordinate 63,107, forward strand.
CCAGTCCGGAGCCTCGCCCGGCTCGAGCCCGACGAGCTCGACGGCGTGCCCGGCCTCGGTTGCGCGGTCGAACGCCACCGCCGCCTCGTCCGGAAGGCTCTCGAGCGCATGCTCGAGCTCGTGATCGGGCAGCTCCTGGACCTCGGCGAAGTCGCGCTCTGCGGCGAGCTCGATGTAAGGCTCTCCCAGGCCGTCCTGGGCCAGACGCACGTCGACGACCTGCCAGCTCGCGGGACCACCGTCTTCGATGGTTGTGAATGCGTGGCCGAGGCGCGGCGCTCCCGTACGGTAGCGGCGGAACGCTCCGAGCTCCTCGCGCCCGTCGGGATGTCGCATGTGGAAGCGGTATCGCGCAGGCTTCGTGAGCACGTGCCCGACGATGCGATGGTGGGCGTCGGATCCACCCGGGTGATCGGTCGCCGGGCCCGCCCCGACCTCCGCTACGAGCCAGAAGCGTCCCTCGAGCCGGATGACGCTGCCGGGGTCGAGCGGCTCCTCGCTCGTGTACAGGAGCACGCGGCGCAGGCCGGCACGGTTCTCCAGGATGACGTCGTACGCGTGCGCCACGACTACAGGAGCGGCGTGAGCACGAGCCTCACGCTGCCCGTCTTCGCACCCCGCCGAACGAGGTAGCGCGTCAGGAGCTCCTCGTACTCCGGATGGATGACGGCGATGTGGATATGTGGCCCGCGGCCATAGTTCGTTGGCACCGGCCCTTCGAAGCGGAACCTTCCGGCCCGATCGGTGCGAACGCTGCCGCGGCCGCGTGAGGTGTAGCCGTTCGGTCCCGACTGCCAGAAGACGACGAGCGCGCCGGCGACGGGCTTGCAATCGGTTCGGAGGACACGTCCACGGAGGACATGGCCGGTGCCGATCTTCGCGCGACGCGGCGCCGCGAGAGCACTCTGCGAGAAGGGACCGGCGCCGTCGCCGAGCGTCGGCCTGCACGCAGCGGTGGTCCCTGACGCCGTGACTACAAGTACGCCTGCAACCGCTGCGGCCGTCGCAAGGCACGCGAGCATCCGAAGCACTGCGACGGAGGATAGCGCCAGCGAAACGTACGGACGCCACCCCCGGCGTGGCACCATCGAACGATGGCTACGAGCGAGACGACTCTCCACGAGTGGGCTGGTGGTGACGAGGCCATCCGGCGCCTGATGGACGCGTTCTACGACCGGGTCGAGGGCGACGAGTTGCTCTCTCCCTTCTTTCCAGGTGGGGTGAGCGAGGAGCATCGCGCACACGTCACTGCCTGGTGGTGCGAGGTCTTCGGAGGCGACCCGCGCTACACCCAGGAACTGGGTGGTTACGAGAACATGCTCGCCCATCACCGTGGGCTCGGCATCACCCCCGAGCAGCGGTTCCGCTTCGCGTCACTGCTCAGCCTCGCCGCCGACGACGCAGCGCTCCCAGACGACCCGGAGTTTCGATCGGCCTTCGTCGCCTACGTGGAATGGGGCACGCGGATCGCGCTCCATAACTCTCAGCCCGGCGCGAAGGTCTTCGAGCACGCGCCGGTGCCGCGCTGGGGCTGGGGTGAAGCGCCGCCGTTCCCCGGCTGACCCGCGCCGTCGTGCTTCAGAAGTCGACTCCGGCTCAAAAAGCGTCAGGATCCGAACCTGCGCGGCCACAGGCCAGAACGCCTCGAGTTTGGACCAGCTGTCTCGCTGAAGGCACCTGAGTATCGGGGCAGTCGCGCGCGACTGATCCTTGCGAACTCATCGCGCCTTGCGCCTCGACATACCTTGTGCTTCTATGCATAACACTTCGAGCCGTGAGGAGTGGCGAGATGCACATCGACAAGGACCTGGTCGCGGCCTCGGCGACGCCGCTCGTGCTCGCGATCCTGGCGAGTGGTGAAAGTTACGGCTACGCCATCCTCAAGCGGGTACGTGCGCTCTCCGGGGGAGAGCTCGAGTGGACCGACGGGATGCTCTACCCGCTGCTCCATCGCCTCCATCGACTCGGGTACGTGACGACCGAGTGGCGAACGCCCCCGGAGGGGCGTCGGCGCAAGTACTACGTGATCACCGACGACGGGCGAGCAGCACTCGCAGACCAACAGCAGCAATGGGTGGCCGTCACCCGTGCGCTGAAGGACGTCTGGCCCGGCTCGGATGGAGTGCTGACGGCTCTCGCCGAGGGGTGAGTATGGACAGCGTCGAATCACAGATCGCCGAATGGCGGGCCTACGTCGCAAGCGCCCCTGGCGTCAACGGCCATGACGTCGATGAGCTGGAGGATCATCTTCGTCATCAGATCGCCGAGCTGAACGCGGCCGGCCTCACTCCCGACGAGGGATTCCTGATCGCCGTGAAACGGCTAGGGGAGGTCGACGGCCTGGCTCGCGAGTTCGCGCGCGAGCACAGCGGCCGACTGTGGAAACAGCTTCTCCTGAGCGGTGACGAGGAGTCGGCGCGCGCCTGGAGCGGCTGGGTCGAGACGCTCGTCTTCGCGGTGGCTGCGGCGGTCACGATCCAGGTTGCACGCCTCGCCGGCGACTTCCCCGAGGAGCAGCAAAGCTGGTTTGCGCGGAACGTCAGCCTGTTCGTGTTGCCGTTTCTTGCCGGGTACTTCGCCTATCGACGGCGCCTCGACACCCGGCACTGGGTGCTGACGGCGGTGCCGTTCGTGCTCGCTGCTCTCGTGGTCAATCTGTATCCGTACGGCGCGGACTCCGACACCGAGGTCCTCGTCGCGCTCCATCTGCCCATCGTGCTGTGGTTCGTGGTCGCCTACCCGTACATGGGCGGCACGGTCCGCTCGCACGAGCGGCGGATGGACTTCGTCCGCTTCACGGGCGAATGGTTCATCTACTACGTGCTGATGGCGCTCGGGGGCGGCGTGCTCATCGGACTGACCGCGGCGATCCTCGAACCCACCGGGGCCGACGTCGACCAGATCGCCGCGTGGGTGCTGACGTCAGGAGCGGCGGGCGCCGTGGTCGTGGGCGCGTGGCTGGTCGAGTCGAAGCAACGCGTCGTGGAGAACATGGCGCCTGTGCTCACGATGCTCTTCACGCCGCTGTTCGCGGTGATGTTGGCCGGCGCCGCCGTCGTCTACGCCGTGACCGGGCTCGGCGGCGTGTTCGATCGCGAGCTCCTCAGCACGGTCGACGCCCTGCTGGTGGTCGTCCTCGGCCTCGTCCTGTACGGGATGTCCGCGCGAGACCCGTCCACGTCGCCGGACTGGATGGACGGCATCCAACTGGTCGCGGTCGTCAGCGCCCTCGTGCTCGACGCGATGGTGCTCGGCTCGATGATCGCTCGGATCGGCGACCTCGGGTTCACCCCGAACCGGACGGCAGCGCTAGGCCTGAACCTCGTCCTCCTGGTGAACCTGGCCGGGGCGGCCTTGCTATCGGCCCGATTCCTCAGACGACGCAGCACGCTCCACCGGCTCGAGCGCTGGCAGACCACCTACCTTCCGGTCTTCGCACTGTGGGCCGCCACGGTCGTGGTAGTCCTCCCGCCGGTGTTCGGCTTCGGCTGATCGCATCGGCTGACCACGCTCTTGCATAGGCCGGGCAGGCTTCGGACATCCCTGCAAATCGCGCTTTTCCCGCGCTCCAGGTAGGCACCCAGGTAGGCGCGTCGCGGCCACGGAACCGCGGGCGGGGCGACTGAGCCGAGGCGTAGTCTCCACCGTGGGTTGCCCGCGCCGCAAACACAGACCGCCGAGTCGAAGAGCACGCCTCTCTGGTGTCAGGCGTGTGGTCGCGAGCTAGTCTTGACGCGGCTCGAGACGTAGAGCCTGGCGCTCAAGCCGGCCTGAGCAGTGGATGCCTTCGAACGGGGAGGGCGGCCTCGTCCGCTACTTTGACAACGTGGAGGAGTCAGTGCTGGTCTGGAGTGCGGCAATGACTTGCACGGTCACGCGCTTTTAAGAATCGCAAGCGCGATCACCCCCGCCGTTACTTTTCTCTCCCCGCGCTATAAGCCACACTTCCCGTGATGACCACTGGCCTGGCAGTCGGCGGCGACGTCGAGCAGGCTCTGGAGAACGTCGGCGTCCCGAGCTACGTCCTCGACGAAACGGGAGTCGTCCGGTGGATGAATGCAGCAGCCGAGCAGCTTCTCGGCGACGTTCGCGGTCGCCTCTTCACCTCCGTCATAGCACCCGAGGACAGGCCCCGCGCCCGCGAGCGATTCGCTCAGAAGATGCTCGGCACCTCCGTGGCCACAGAGGTGACCGGCGACCTCGTCTCGACCGCCGGGACGCGGGTGCCCGTGGAGGTCAGCTCGGTGCCGCTCAGGAGCGGTGAAACGGTTGTCGGCATCTTTGGGCTGATCGAAGGACGCCCCGACGACAGCCCCAGTGCGCCACCCCCGCATCTCACACCCCGCCAGGTCGAGGTGCTTCGTCTCCTGGAGCAGGGCCGTTCGACGAAGCAGATCGCAGCCGAGCTCCACCTGAGTACCGAGACGGTCAGGAACCACATCCGCCGTCTCTTTCGGGCCCTCGGCGTCAACTCCCGACTGGAAGCCGTCGCCGCCGCGCGGGCCGCATCCGCCGAGTCATCGTGATGTGGCTACCTGGCTGCGTGACACATTCGCGTGATTCCACCGCCGTGGGCGGTCTTCGTTTGTCGCCATCGCGACTGTCGCCGTCTGGCTGGTTCCGACACGTGCCGACCCTACTGATCACGGTGGGCGTTTCTTTGAGTGGGCGGGCTATCCCCGTCGGCTTTCACGAACCCCTCCAGCCCGTGAGCAGGAAGAATCGTTGGTCGAACACGTCCTGGACGCGTTTGATAGGCACATGGACTTGCTGATGGAAGAAGCTTTGCCGCCGTACCCTCCGCGGACGTTCCCCCCTGTCGGAACGACGACCGCACAGAGCACGACGGCGCGATCCGCAGTGGACCGCACCCCGGTGAGCGACCTACTTTGTTGGTGCGATGTATCCGGTCAGACTCGACCAGGTTTGCGATAGCGGCGAAAAGTTGGTGCAGGTGATGGTCGGTTGGTTGTTCGGGCCGGAAAACCCAGGCGTTTCGAAGAAGACCGTTTCCTTCGGGATAAATGTGCCATCGGGTGCGAACTGGTCACGGTCGCTAACCGCCTTCATCGCAACGAACACTCCGCTGCCGTCTACCAGAAAAAGCGCGGCACCCTCGCTGCGCTGCTTGAACGCCTGAAAACTTGAACCGTCGCTGCAATCAGTGAGCGTGTAGAGCAACGGGTCACTGCTGTTCGTCGGGTCGGCGGCGGCGACACCGACTTGCGTAAGGGCGATTGCAAGGACACACGCGAACGCAATGCCAGAACGTCCTTGCCCCATGACTTCCTCCCCTCGTTGCAATGTGGACAGCGCGGACCCTTGCGGACAGCGATGCCCCAGTCAAGCGGCACGTCTGAAGTGACATATGCTCGGGCGGTTACTTGCCACAAGGAGTCGGCCATGGCTGAACCCCCGGCTGTTCAACGCCGAGCCGATGGTTGAGCTCGGACTTTCGCTTCTCTTCAGCGCACCCTGGCTTGTTGCGATCGCCTGGACTTGGCGGCGGCTACCGCGTGACGACTACGTCCCGCCGTCCCTCGGAGAGTCAGTCCGTAAGCGCCTGTGGTAGCGACGGCTACCGAGGTTCTCCGGCACGGTCGCTGCACTGCGCTGACGATCCTGGGTTCGTTCGTGATGAACGCCAACTACTCGGAGAGAGAAGTCTCGGGCCGGGCAAGAAAATGCACCGAGTGGTGGCTTCCTCGTCCGGCAGCCCGACTGACCTTCGCCGAAGCGATAGCCACTCGGGGAGCCATCAGCCTCAGAAGCTCCGTTCTCGGTGCGGTTGGGACACTACTCGACAATCGAGTACAAGCGTGAGCGGACCGTCGTTGTTGCTAACCGCAGTGCCAGTTGCCCGTGAACCGGCGGACGCCGAGCACGGGAAACATCAGCTACTCGGTGGCGGATGAATCAGGCGGTCTCGTCGGTGTCGCGCAGAGGCATCGCTGCCTTACCCGTGTTGGCCCGGTGCTGGCTGTCGAGGATTTCCAAGATCCGGTCGGTGTTCTCGCGAATCGCGCTGATGTTTGAACGCCCACTTGGGCGGAGCGTTGTCGGGCATCCGCTCGATCAACTTCTCGAAGTCGAGCCCGTCGCGGCTTGGTGCGTGACGTCCAGCACCACAGCGCCGATGACCACTGCGCCAGCGATCAAGGCCTTGTACATGTTCATGCCTCCTCGGTAGTCCCCCTGTGGGCATTCTCTCACCGCGCTACTAAGGCCTTCGAGGTCTCCACGCTCTGCGAGGCGCGTGAAACGTCGAGGTCGAGTGCGACAGCTCGAGCACGGCGCGACCGAGCCGGGTAGAACACGCGACGGCCTCGGCGCTACGCGGATCTCAACGGGCGGACACGCCGGCCGGGGCGATGTCCGTTCCCTCGCGGTCACGGACGTATTGACCGCCATGCGTTCCGCGGACGAAACGAAACCCCGTCCGACGTATGCTGCTCGTCCGTATGTTGCCGGCGAGATAGTCGCGCAGTTCGTCGACCTCAACGTCGAGTAGCTGCGCCAGCTGCTTTTCGATCTTCACCGCTCGGTCGCCGCTAATCACTGGGGCGATTGAAGCGAACGCTCCGGACGAGCCAGCGAGCCGGCATCTCTGGCGCCGCGCTCAAGGGACATTCCCGAACACTCGGCATGGCGGCGCTACCTCGCATCCGGGCGCTTCGACACTCAAACGGTAGTGTGACTACGACCACAGGAGTTCGAGCGAGTACCGGTTTCGGCTTTGCGCCTTCCGCTGCGCGTTCATGAAGCAGTCGAGGGGAGGTGGAGATATGCCGACCGGAACGGTGAAGTGGTTCAACGACGACAAGGGCTACGGCTTCGTATCGCCGGACGATGGGAGCAAAGACGTCTTTGTTCACCACAGCGCGATCGGCGGCGAGGGGTTCAAGAGCCTCGCTGAGGGCGCAAAGGTTGAGTACGAGGTCGAGCAAGGGCCGAAAGGTCCGCAGGCGAAGAGCGTCAGCGTCGTCGCTTCGGTCTGAGCGTTGGGGGGCGCGCGGCTACGAGCAGTGCGCCCCCTTCTCCCAGCCATCGGCGCGGCGGCCCGTACGCGCGTCCAGGAGCCTGCCGCCTACACAGCGAAGCGGCGGAGCACGATCGATGCGTTGTGCCCGCCGAAGCCGGACGAGTTCGAGACGGCGACGCCGACATCGGCTTCGCGTGCCTCGTTCGGGACGTAGTCGAGATCGCACTCGGGATCGGGTGTCTCGTAGTTGATGGTCGGCGGCAGCACGCCTTCGTGGATCGCGAGCGTGCAGAAGAGCGCCTCGACCGCGCCCGCGGCACCGAGGGGGTGCCCGGTCGCACCCTTGGTCGATGAGATCGCGACCTTCCGGGCGATGTGCTCTCCGAGAGCGCGTTTGATCACTCGCGTCTCGCTCGTGTCGCCGAGCGGAGTCGAGGTGCCGTGCGCGTTGATGTAGTCGACCTGGTCGGGCGAGACGCCGGCGTCCGCGAACGCCATGCGCATGGCGCGGGCCTGGCTCCGGCCCGTCGGGTCGGGCTCGGTCAGGTGCTGCGCGTCTGAGGAGACGCCGTAACCGACCAGCTCGGCGTAGATCCTCGCGCCCCGCCGCGTGGCGTGCCCGAGCTCCTCGAGCACAAGCACAGCGCCCGCCTCGCCCATGACGAAGCCGTCGCGATCGGCGTCGAACGGCCGGCTCGCGCGCTCTGGGTCGTCGTTGCGACGCGAGAGTGCGCGCAGCGCGGAGAAGCCGGCAATACCGACGCGTGTGATCGGCGCCTCACTGCCACCTGCGAGCATGACGTCGGCACGCCCGAGGCGGATCGCATCCAACCCGTCGCCGATCGCCATGGTCGAGGCGGCGCACGCGGTGCAGTGGGAGGCGAGCGGGCCCTTCGTGCCGAGTTCGATCGAGACCCGGCTGGCGCCCATATTGGGGATGATCGCGGTGAGCGAGAACGGGTTGACCCGGTCGGGGCCGCGCTCGAGCAGGGTCTCGCACGTGTCCTCGAACGACTTGAGACCGCCCATCGCGGTTCCGAAGGAGACGCCGACTCGATCGCACTCCGGCTCGATCTCCAGCCCAGCGTCCGCCTGCGCCTGTCGCGCGGCCGCCACGATCATCTGCGCGAACCGATCCATGCGCCTCGCCTGCTTACGCTCGATCCACTGGGTCGGCTCAAAGCCCTTCGCCTCGCACGCGAACGTGACCGGGAATCCGCTGGCGTCGAACGCGGTGATCGTGTCGGCCGTCGCTCTACCTGCGACGAGATTCTCCCAGCTCGAGCGCACGTCGTTACCCAGCGGCGTCACCGCGCCCAGCCCCGTGATCACGACTCTCCGACGCGCTCTCGTGGCCACTCAGACCCCGACGTCCGTCACCCGTCAGACACTGAGCGGAGGGTCACCTCGTCGGAGAATCCGCACTCGAGGCAGACATAGCGCGTCGCTCCGTTTTCGTCCATGACGATCCCCATCGTGACGCCGCAGGCCGGGCAGATCGGCGGGCGATCGTCGTCGGCGTCGGGCCTGCCTTCCTCTTCCACCCGGCCACCCTAGTCGCAGGTCCGCTTTCGGCGTGATCTGACACGAATCAGACACCCGCGATGTGCTCGCGAACACCGCTCTCGTCACTTGCGACACGTCCACGCGCAGACGGTCTAGCTCGAAGAAGTGCGCAAACTAGCCCGAGCTCGATTCGAATCGAACTTCGCCTCGGATTCCAGGTAGGCACCCAGGTAGGCACACGGCGTGTAAACCCGACACACCCGGCACACCTGACCCGCATGACCATGCGGAATTGGCTCAACCGCGCGAAGGAAAATGGGCCGGGCAGGAATCGAACCGGAAACAGGCCAGCGGTCGAATCACAAATATCGGTGCCTGCGCTTTACCGTTGCGAGCGTCCAGCAGCTTGGCACCGTGACGGTCGCCTGAGTCGGCTCGGATCGCTATGCAGCTCGACGCGGCTCTTTCACGGTCGTGCCTCTGTGTTTCTTCGCGTACTTCTTCGTCACGAAACGGCCGGTGGTGGAGTCCCGATAGACGCGTGGGGCTTTCGATTTCCTGTTCTTGCCCATCGCGTACCTATCGGCAAGTCGCCCGTGGACTCAAGCTCCGCGCTACGCCGGCGTCAGCGCGAGCTCGTGGTTGGCCCGGATCAGCCCGTCGGGATCCCAGCGGCGTTTGACCTCAGCGAGGCGTCCGCGCGCCCGAGAGTCGGGAGGCGTCCGCGAGTCGAACTTGTGCAGATGTCGTAAGGAGACGCGTGGGACGCTGCGCCGGAGGCTCGGCGCCAGGCACTCTGGCGCGCATGGAAGCGATCTGGCTCTCGCTGTTGTTCGGATCTCCCTGGCTCGTGGCAACCGCCTGGGTGTGGTCGCAATGCCCGCGCATGGACGACGTGCCGCTGTCGATGGGCGCACGGCTGCTCCAGCGCCTCGCCTCGGCCTAGTTTCGCTCGGTCTCGAGCGTGTCGGCGCGCCGTGACCTTTGCGACGTCCCGCAGACTCCGCGTGCCCTCGCTGAGGTAGCGTTCGAGCCACCGCCTCGCCGCCGGCTCAGCCTTCGGTGAACCTGGTCGAAGTAGAGATGCACTAGCCGCGGTACGTCCTTGAGCGGCAGGGTTCGCCTGAAGCTGCGGCAACCCCTTTTGGACGGATGTGTCCAGGTTTCATGGGCGCGAGACGTGGGTAAGCAATGCCGGAGGTGAGGGGGCCCGCCTGCGGAACGCTGAGACGCGCTGAGGACCGAAGCGGTCCCGCGTATGTTCTGGCTCTCATCTCCACGGTCGGATGGCGTAGCTATCTCGAACTCCGCTGGCCGCGCGAGCGGTACCAGACGGAGCCGATTCCAGACCATCTCATCGCGGACCTCGGAATCGCTCCACTCGTCACGAAGAATCTGGACGCAATCGCCGGAATGGGCGTCGTCCAAAAGCGAACTGGTGCCCACGCCAGGGGCCGGGAGCGACTTCGCCGTGTTCGCCGCGGCCTGTCACCGCCCGAGCGCCGCTACCTTCGCCTCGCGTGCTTTGGTCACGGCGCGTCCGAGACTGCTGCGCTCGTGGGTCGATCGCGCACCCAGGTGACGCGGGCGCTCGCATCGGCGCGGCTGATCCTCGGTGCAGAGACGGTTGCCCAGGCAGTTGCGATTGCGGTTAGCGAACGCAAGATCAACGTCAAGCCGCTACGCGATCGGAGAGTCATCCTCAGAGAGCACGAGAAGAAGATCCTTCACGCGCTCGCCTCGGGCCTGACCTACGCTCAGATCGAGCGGACACTTTGGTACGCGCCGGACAGCCCCAGGGTCGAGATCGGCCGAGCGATCCGCCGCAACAGCGCACGAAACCGAACGCACCTTCTCGCACTCTCCATTCGCGCCGGTGTACTGAACCTGTAGGGCTGCCGGCGTCAGTTCGAGCGCACATCTAGCTCGAGCTCGCGCTCGATCCAAGTAGCTCGAGGAGCTCGGCCAGGACGTGATGCCGAATAAGGGTGGCCGGCCGCCCCTAGTTCAGACCACCCGCCTCCAGCTCGCGCGCCTCGATCCGCACGTAGCTCGGGAACGAGAGCGCGCGTCCACCCAGGACGGCGCGAGACGTCCTCCCCTTCGGCGCGCGCCCTCTTGAAAGGTGTACCCGTCCCGAGACCTACGCAACCCTTGCGCGAGCGGGCCGCAAGATTCGCGTGCCACGCGCATCTACTAGCCGGGGGAAGTACTACCCCGGTGTGGGGCGGCGGCCGGCTAGGCCGCGGCCGCTGCTCCAGATCGGGCTCGCACCTGTCGACTTGGGTCACGACCCGGTGTCGCGGTGCACGTGGCCGCGGCGGGGGCGGCGCGACGGTACACAGAGCCAGGTATGAACTGGACCTTCGACATGAGCCACGGCCCGGGCGGCGGGTTAGCGTCCAAGGCGCACCTTGCGGTCTGGGGTAGGGGGAGGGGTAAACCCCAAGCACCTGGGTAGATCACCGAGTCGCCCGGGCATACGGAGTCTAAAGGTCTGATCTCGGTCACCCCCTCGACCGAGAGGGCCTTGACTGGTTCCGAATCCGGGTTGCTGGTTGCCCGCCTCCAACTTCGACGGCTTCGGGAGGCGGGCTTCCAGCGTGGAAGCCCGCAGTGCCGCGCTCGGATTCTCACGCCTAGTCGAGCCCGCCTGCCTCGAGTTCGTCCCCGCCGGGGTTCACGCTCACCGGCGGGAGGGGTAGCGCCCGTCTGCTAACCGACCTCCTCGATGATCTCGACGAGTTCGTCTAGGCGGTACCCGTGGTGACGGGCGAACTCGACGAGCTCCCGCGCTCGCTGGACGACGGCACCGCGCTCGGGCGTCCCCGCGACCGAGATCCCACGCCCGCGCCGGAACTCGAGCAGCCCCTCGTCGCGGAGCACGCGCAGCGAACGGAGCACGGTGTTCGTGTTGACGCCGAGGACGGCGGCGAGATCCTTGGCAGGCGGGAGGCGCTCGCCGGGCTTCGCCTCTCCCTCGGCGATCGCCCGCCGGATCTCGGCGGCGACCTGCTCGTAGAGATCGGTCGGATCGGCCTTGTTCACCTTGACACTAATCATGGTGATAGTAATACTAGCTCGATCGGCCTACGGAGGTTGTCGTGAGTGTCACCGCCCCGCCTCGCCCACCGCGCCCAAGCGATCCCGTCACGCACGGGGAGTTCGACGCCCTCGTCGAGGCCCTGATCGAGGAAGCCAGGAAACGGGCGCAGCGCCGTCGACGCCGAAACGCCGCAGTCGTGGCCCTCGTCGCGCTGGTCGGAGTCGCGCTCTTCGCGGTCGTCGGACGAAGCGCGCAGTCCCAGACGGCGTCTCCTGCGCTCGCTGCTCGCTCGAGCCTCTCCGCCGCGACCGGCGAGTCGAAGATCGCCTTCATCCGCGAGCCTCCCCTTAGCGGGTACTGCGGCACCGTCTGGGTCATGAACGCCGACGGCAGCGGGCAGCGCAGGCTGACCAATGGCGGTGTCCCTGGGTGCTCGTGGGAGTGGGGTCCTGCCTGGTCGGCCGACGGGCGGATCGCCATCGTCAGCCAGGTACCCGACTGGACATACCAAGGGACCACGTTCCCCGAGATCCTCGTCATGAACGCCGACGGCAGCGGACAGCGGAGGCTGACGAGCGACACCGGCTTCGAAAGTAATCCGGCCTGGTCTCCGGACGGGCGAAGGATCGCGTTCGCCAGCGGCCGCGACGGCAACGCGGGGATCTACGTCATCAACGCCGACGGGACCGAGCAGCGGCTGCTGATGCCTGCCGCGGTGACCTACCCCGCTCAGCTCGCCTGGTCGCCGAATGGCGAGAAGATCGCGTTCACTATCGAACTCCCCCGAGCGGGCGCGACCCGCAACCTCGAGATCTACGTCGTGAACGCCGACGGGAGCGGGCAGCGGAGGCTGACGCGCAACACGGTGCGAGACAACGACCCCGTCTGGTCGCCCGACGGGCGGAGGATCGCCTTCGAGAGCAACTGGCAGCTCTGGGTCATGAACGCAGACGGCAGCGGGAAGCAAAGGCTGACGCGGAACGGGGCGCACAACTTCAACCCTGCGTGGTCCCCCGAAGGGAAGAGGATCGCGTTCGAGCGCGGAAGGCGGCAACGCGAGCCGAGCAGCGGGGCCGCCGGATCGTGGGGCCTCGCGGTGTACGTCATGAACGCCGACGGGAGCGGTGAGCAGCGGCTAACGCAAGGCGGATCGCAGCCTTACTGGTCGCCGGACGGGCGAAAGATCGCGTTCGTCAGCAACCGTGACGGCAACGCCGACATCCACGTCATGAACGCCGACGGGAGCGGACGGCGGAACCTGACGCGAGCCGCGGGTCGTCGCGACAGCCAGCCTGTCTGGTCTTCCGCGCAGAAGGAGTAGTTTCGGGATACATCGGATCCGTTTCGAAGCGCTAGTACCACCGGCCTCGAGCAAAGCCTCCGAAGGCGAGAAGCCCGATGAGCGCGACAATCACGCCGACGAGGACGCTCCAGAAGATCGCGATCAAGATCCCGGCGATCACGATTCCTCCGCCGAGTGTGAGTCCTACGCCACCCGTGGCAGTTCGGTCGGCCATGACTACCTCCGTTTCGTGAGAGAGTTGTTGGCGAGCGGTCGGGATAGGTTCCCACGAAACTCTCAGCTGAAACAGGCGCAGAAGGCCAGGTCGGCCTGCACGGGGACACGTCTTCTGCCGCGTGAAAGCAGAAATGCCCCGCGGTGGGCGGGAGCGCTTGTTCGGGAGAGCCTTTTGTTGCCCGACCGTCGAGCTGCGCGCCTCGCAGAGAAAAGCGGCGACTTGCAGGCCTTTTCGCGATGGGCCGGGCAGGGATCGAACCTGCGACCTTGGGATTAAAAGTCCCCTGCTCTACCAGCTGAGCTACCGGCCCGTGCTCGGGCCAGTGTAGGGCCCGGTGCGGGACAGCTACCCGCGCGGATTGCCGGTCGTCGTGTCGATCGCCAGCCCCCAGCGGCTCGGCGATGTCATCCCAGCGCGTGAACTTGAAGTTCGTCGCGTCCTCATTCGGATCGTCATCGCCGTCGTGCGTTACGAGAAGCCCCTGCGTGAAGGCACCGAGTGGGAGCCCGACGACCATCGCTCCGTCTGACTCGTCAACCGCGTCCGGGCACCCTCGACGATCGCGAAGGTGGAGATGGGCTCGAGCGACGCGAGGTCGTAGACGATGAACGTGGAGCTGCCCTGGCTGGACGCGAGGAGGTAACCGCGGCCGTTTCCCGGCAGCGGGTAGATCGTCAGCCCTTCCGAGTCGGCGGCGAGGTACTCGCTCCCCGCAGTCGGCGAGGAGCCGTCGAACTCGCGCACGAACGCCCCTTCCTCCTCCGGATCGGGCGTCCGCGTGTACGTCTGGCGAACTCGCGCACGCGGTCGACGAGCTTCGGCGCGGCACGTCCCGCCGCCGATCGGGATGGGCCAGAGCCCGACGTCCTCCTGCGCGGCGAAGACAAAGCCGCGGCGCGAGTCGGCGACCATGCCCTCGACCTGCGACGACGCCTTCACCCTCTCGTGTAGGCGAGAAGCCGGACGGCGCGGGGCCTAACCGGGTCATCTTCACCGGATCGGCACCAGAAGGTGCCCGAAGAGCGGTGAGTTCCGGCCGCGAAGCGATCGTTCGAGCGTCGTACGCTTCTCCGCATCTCATCGGACGAACGGAGGGACACGCATGATCATCGACTGCGCGCACTACCTGGACGGGAAACGCCAGCATGCCGGCCCCATCTCGCTCGAGGAGGCCGCCGAGCACAGCGCAAGTGGCGGGTTCGTCTGGCTCGGGATGTTCGAGCCGCAGCTCGAGGAGCTCGAGCAGGTGCGCATGGCCTTCGGCCTCCACGAGCTCGCCGTCGAGGACGCGCAGGCGTTTCACCTGCGACCGAAGTTCGAGCGCTATGACGACGTTCGCTTCGTGATCCTCCGGACGGCGCACTACGTGGACGAGCGCGAGGAGGTCGAGTTCGGCGAGATCAGCGTCTTCCTCGGCCCGGGCTTCGTCATCACGGTGCGGCAAGGAGTTGCCAGTGAGCTCCACGCCGCGCGCCTCCGCCTCGAGCAGCACGAGGATCTCCTGCGGGCCGGCCCCGACGCCGTGCTGTGGGCGATCCTCGACAAAGTCGTCGACGACTATGCGCCCGTGGTCGCTGGGCTCGAGCGCGACATCGAGGAGGTCGAGAGGACCGTGTTCTCGCGCGCGGCTTCCCCGACGGAGCGGATCTACTTTCTCCGGCGCGAGGTGAGCGATTTCTACCGCGCCGTCCATCCGTTGCTCGCGCCGATCGACGGTCTCGAGCGGGGCGCATTCGGCGCCATCTCCGAGGAGCTCGTGCCGTATTTCCGTGACGTCCAAGACCACCTGCGCCTCGTGGACGAGGAGACGACCGCGCAGCGCGACCTCCTCACGACGGTGCTGGAAGCGAACATGGCGGTGATCACGGTCGACAACAGCCGCATCGCGCTGGGTCAGCAGGAGAGCCTCAGGCAGCTGTCCCTCGTCGCGACCGTGTTCCTTCCGCTCGCGTTCGTGACCGGGGTCTTCGGTCAGAACTTCGGCTGGCTCGTCGACCACATCGACTCGCTCGCTGCGTTCGTGCTGTTCGGGATCGGAGGGCTACTCGTCCCGACTGTGTTGCTCTACATCTGGTTCCGGAGGAGCGGCCACCTCGCCGGCCCAGGCGCGAGCTAGCCGGCGACGCGCTGCAGGTGGCGCATGCGGTTCGTCGCGTCGAGCGCAGCGACCTTGTACGCCTCCGCCAGGGTCGGGTAGTTGAAGACCGCGTCGACGAGGTCGTCGACGGTCGAGCCGCCCGCCATCGCCATCTGGCCGGTGTGCACGACCTCGGTCGCTCCCGACCCGAGCACGTGCACGCCGAGGATCGCACGGTCGTCGGGCGACACCAGGAGCTTCAGCATGCCGTGGCGCTCGCCGATGATCGCCCCGCGCGCCAGCTCGCGGTAGCGCGACACGCCGCCGATCTCGTACGCGGTTCCCTCATTCGTCAGCTCGAGCTCCGTCCGGCCGACGTAGCTGATCTCCGGGATAGTGTGGATGCCGACCGGCAATCCCCCGCGGGGCGGGAGCCGATGACGATCAGGTCGAAGGTGTGCTCGGGGGATGCGGCGAGCCTAGGCTCCGCCGGTCACCGCGGCCAGGCCGCTCACCAGATCGATACCTGAGCGCCTCTACACTCAGCGGCGGCCCCCATCGACTAGCGGCCTAGGTCGCCACCCTTTCAAGGTGGTAGCACGGGTTCGAATCCCGTTGGGGGCATCGGCCCGCAAGCCCGCGTGGCTCCAGCTCCCGCTCCTCGATCCGCAGCGCCGCACCGCCGACCCTCGGTGTCAGAGGAGGGAACTCCCTGACCGAGCATCCTCATGCCCCGAGGCTAGAGGCGAATGAGGACGTTAACGAGCACGGTGAGGACGACGGAGGCGACGAGCGAGAGAATCACGCAGCCGGGCGAGCAGCCGTAGACGCGGAACCGATCCTCTCTGCTCGTCACCCTCCGAGACCTACTTGGCCGCGGCCTTCTTGCGGGGAGCACGCCGCGGCTTGGAGCTCCTCGCCGGCTTCCCGTTGGCCACCTCGCCCGTCGGCTCGTTCGAGAGCCCTGCTTTCACGCGTAGCTTCTTTGCGATCTCCGCGATCTCCTCGGGGGCGTAGTCCGGCGCGAAGACTGCAGGCTGCGAGGGAAGGTCGAAGGCGGGAACGCCCTCTGGAGCTTCGTCGACGACCTCGAGTTCCTCCTCGGTCTCGGGATGCGGGCCGTTCCACACGGCCGCGAGCTCGAGATAGTCGTCGGGCGAGAAGCGATAGAGCCGAAGATGCTCGCCGCGGTCGATGTAAGGCTTGCAATCGGGGATCTTCTCGGTCGGAATCCGCGGCGATGGGAAGAGCTTCATCAGGTCGGCTCCTGTGAGACGCTCAAGCGCTCTCGCATACGCGACCTGGTGCACGCCCCCACGCACGAGGAGATACCCGGTCAGCGCCCGCGCTGCGGGATGGTCGACCATCTCCCACACCTTCAGCTTGTTGTTGCGCGCTCCCGTCTCGAGGAAGAAGTTGTGGGTCAGGTCTTCCACGAGATCGCCCGACGAGAAGACGTAGTCGCCGTTCCAGGGGCGTCCCTGCGAGTTTTGCGGCAGCGCGCCCTGACCACCCGCGAGGAAGTGATGGGGGTTACCGACGCCCTTGAGCGGAACGAGCGACGCCTTCGGCGCACGACCGTCGTCCGTTGGCGACGCCCCGGTCAGCATGATGTTGATGGCCGCCGCGACGAGCTCCATGTGCCCGAATTCCTCGCCGGCGATGTTGGCGACGAGGTCGTAGAAGGGCCTGGCACCCTGACGGTTGCGGAAGTTGAAGGACTGGATGGTGTAGTTCATGAACGTGGACATTTCGCCGAAGCGCCCACCCATGAGTTCCTGAACGGCCTGCGCGCCGGCAGGGTCGGGTTCCGAAGGGGGTGGAAGCTCGACGGCGAGTCGATCGATGCGGCGGATCACGGTGACCCGGTCGCCTTTGCGCCGACCTCGGCAAGCCGTTTGCCAATGGTCTGCATCTTCCTGAGAGCTGTCTTCTCTTCCTCGAGGTTTTCCCCCAGCAACCTTGCGACCTCGTCCTCGCCCAACGCGTCGGCCATCGTCACAAGGCCCTCGTACGCGGCGATCTCGTAATGCTCGGTCCGCGCGCCCGCGCCCGTGAGGAACGCGTCGAGGACTTCCTGCGATGGTGACTCGTTTGCAACGAAGTCGTCGTGCTCCTGCTTGATTCCCTCGATGCCTGGGCATTTCTCGGCCTTCGCTTGCTCACCGAGGGCCTCGAATGCCTGTTCCACGTTCTTTACGTGCTGGCGCGTCTCTTCGAGATGATCAGCGAATCCCTTGGCGAGTTCTTCGTCGGAAGCCTCGTCCTGAAGCTTGGGAAGAGCCTTCACCAGAGTCCGCTCGGCGTAGAGAACATCGCCGAGCTCATGCAAGAACAGGTCGCGCGGATCACTCATCTGTGTACTCATCACTTCTCCTCGTATGGAATAGGTGAAAGGCGAGCTGCGAGCGAGCCTCGGGCCCGCCCACAGCGCGTCCTCTCCTTGAGCAATTGCTAGTCGCGTTGACTGGGCGAGCGCGGGCTAGCGATGACCGGAGGCGCGGAGCCAGCAGCCGGCGCGTCTCTTGGAGCAACTTCTCGAGCCTTTTCCTGAAGGCTCTCGGACAACTCCTCACCCTCTTCGCGACCGCGTTCCTTCGCCGTCTCGATGGCTGTCGCGCCGGCCTCCTGCACGACATCTTTCCCGCGCTCGAACGCTTCCCGTCCCGCGTCCGCAGCCGTCGCTTTCACATCGTCGGCAATTGGCCCGACCCGCTCGTCTTCCATGCGGGTGGAGGGCGCGAGCAGGCCTGCGATGAAACCGACCGCTGCACCGCCAATCGCTAGTCCGACTGGGTTCCTTTCTGCCAGCCGCTTCATGCGATTCATGCTCTGACTGACCTCCGCACCGTCGGGCGTGATCTCGCCTGCCTTCGACGTGACTCCGCTCACCGTCGAGACCACGGCGTCCTTCTTCTCCTCGATCCAGTCCTTTGTCCTGGTCGGCACGTCAGCCTTGTACGCGAGCGCGTCGGCGGTCTCACTCAGCTGGTCGCGGGTCTGCTCGATCTCGCTCTTCAGCTCGTCTGATGTTTGAGCCATGCGACATCCTCCTTCACGGATTCGATTGTCTTTTCGGGCACGGGCGTGCCCATGGCCTGGATCTTGTTGCGGCCGTACAGCGCCAGAAGCACCCCCACGAGTGTCCATAGCCCGGTAACACACAGCGCCGCCGCCCAATTGGGCATCACGCCATCGAGCGCGAGGATGAGGAACCCCGTGAACGCACCTAGAGCGAGAAGCCCGGCGACCCCCGCCGCGGTGAGTACTGCGACGCCCACCCCGGCTTTCTTTCCCTTCTCTGCCAACTCGGCCTTCGCGAGCTCGAGGTTCTCGTTCAGCTCGACCTTCACGAGTTCAATCTCTTGGTGAACCAGGGTGGTCGCCTGATGCGTGAGATCCTTGACCAGCTGGACGGTCGAGCGCTGACGGACGACGTCGCCGTCGATGATCGTCATCTACGCACCCCCGCTCGTCAGGCTCCGCATCGAAGGCGAGTAGCTGCTGCCGTTGCTCTGCGCCCCCTCGTAGCGGCGGTTGCCCGAGGCCTTCACTAACCGTGAGGCCAGGAATCCCGCGAAGGCGCCCACGCCCGCCGTGAGCCAGGGACGCCTTCGGGCGAATCCCTCGATGTCGCCGAGGATCCGGTCGGCCTTCGCGGACTGGAGGTACCCGCCTACATCGTCGGCGCGCCGAGCGACCTCCTCGACGACCCTTGCCGGTACATCCTTGCCTTCACTCCGCAGCTGGTTCGCCCCGGACTGGAGGGTCTTTCCGATCGACTGCAGCTGCTCGCCCGCCTGGGTCGAGCGCTGGTCGAGCTGCTCACGGATCTGGAAGTTGGCCTCTCCGCCCAGCTCATGGGCCCTGGCCGTGATCTGCTCCTGGGCCGCGGAGACGAGCTCCTCGCCCTTGCCTTTCACTTCTGCTGCAGCCCCACTCGGGTGACTGCCACTCGTTTCAGTCGCCATGCGCCTGCTCCTTTTCGTAATCGGTGTGGACATCGCCCTTTCCACCCACTGTGCTTCGTCGCGCGGCAAGTCGCCGTCGGCGTGGCAGTGGCAAAAAGGGCCCCGTGCTCGGGCGGGTGCGCCCGAGCACGGCTTTGACTGTCGTGCGTCTAGCGGTTGTTGAGCGGGTCTTCGCCGCCGGCGTACTTGGTGCCAGACTTGGCGAGGCCGCGGCTAATCATGTAGCCAATCCCGACCGCGGCGACGAGCGTCCAGGCTCGGACATCGTCGAGTGAGTCGGAGATGGCCGAGGCAGCCAGGATGGCCACGATAAGGCCGGCCATCGCCCAGAACTCGGTGGTCTTCAGCGAGTGCTTGGTCTCGTCGGTGGCGCGAACGCCGACATTGACCGGAGTATTCGTGCGCGCCCGCTCAGCTGTTTCCATTGTTGCCATTGTTGTGCCTCCCATTGAGCGTCGTATGAGGCGGAGGACTCAACCCAGTCCTCTCGCTACTTGTCGTGCATAGAGCGATGTTTCTTCGTTCGTCGTCCAGTCGCCTGATTGCGAGGAGGCGATCGAAGCCCGTTGCCTCGAACGCAGTCATCGGCGTCTGCGGCCCGACGAGGATGAGCAGCTCGCCTCCGTGGGCGTGCTGGCGTCGGCTCGCGCCGAGGAGCAGGACGAGCGTAGGCACGTCGATGAAAGTGACCATGCGAAGGTCGACCGTCAGGTGGCGCACTTCTGCCAATGCGTCCTCGATTGCTGGGGCGCGAAAGAGGTCGAGCTCGCCAGCGAGGACGAGGACCGCTGATTCGCTCCCATACCGCTCGAGGGCCAGCGTGAAGTCGGCTTGCACTGTTCGGGCTTGCGGCGGTTCGCTCGCGAGGGCCCAAGCTGGCCACCACCCCGCAACCCCTGCTTCGGGCGGAGCGGTCGTGACTTGTTCATGTCTCATCACGCTGGCCACAATAGCTCAGTTCTGATGAGCTATGCCACCAGAGTGTGAGGTATTTGATGAGGTACTTGTGGAATCATGATTAAAAAAACTCCCTGAGCATTGCCTGTGCTGATGAAGTAAGATCGTCGTCATGGAGCACGAGCTCGCGATCTACAGCATTGGCGCCGTTGAGCGCATGCTCGACATCCCCGCCGCGACAATCCGAAACTGGGAAGAGCGCTATGGGCTCGTGAAGCCCGAGCGCAGCAACGGGGGCCATCGGCTCTACACACGCGGACAGGTCGAGCAGCTCCGCTTCGTCAAGGAGGGACTCGATCGAGGGCTACAGCCGGCCGAGGCCCATCGCCTACTCGGCGAGCAGCTCGCGCGCCGCAGCAGCTTCCGGTCAACTGATGCGAGCGAGCGGGCGCCTCGCCTTCTGATCCTGCTCGCCGAGCGTGATCCGTACGCGGCCGAGTTCGCCGAGTTCTTCCTCCAGACCGAGGGCTACGAGGTGGCTCTCGCCCTCGATGCCGATGACGCAGCGCTCAAGCTCGAGCAACGCCTACCCCAGCTCGCGGTGATCGAGCTGCTCATCTCCGGCGGTACGGGCGCCGATCTGTGCCAACGTCTGAAGGAAGCCGGAGTGCCTGCGTGCCTGGTGATCTCCACGCTCGACGCGCGCGACCAGGCGCTCGCAGCGGGCGCCGACGCCTTTCTGCGGAAGCCCCTCGATCCGCTGCAGTTCGTCTCGACCGTCAAGGACTTGCTCGGGAAGAGCGCTTTCCTGCTGGGCGCGACGTCGCTATGAGCGAGCGTCTCCTGAGCGGCCATTCCCGCCTCGACGGCGCGCTCGGGGGCGGCCTCCCGGTGGATGCAATCAACATGCTCATCGGGCTTCCGGGAACCGGCAAGACGATCCTCGCTCAGCAATACCTGTTCGCGAACGCGACGATCGAGCGGCCCGGCTTGTACCTCGCCACGGTGTCGGAACCATTCGACAAGATCCTCCGCTACGGCCAGAGCCTCCGTTTCTTCGACCCTGGAGCGGTCGGCAACTCGGTGTTCTACGAGGACGTCGGCCTGGCTCTCAACGAGCGCGGCCTCACCGGCGTCCTCGAGCAGGTGACCGCGCTGATCAAGGAGCGCCGCCCGGGAATCATCGTGATCGACAGCTTCAAGGCACTCTCTGCCTACGCGGAGGCTGCCGAGTTTCGCCGCTTCCTTCACGACTTCGCCGGCCACCTGTCCGCCTTCCCGGCCTCGTCGTTTTGGGTCGGCGAGTACGGCGAAGACGAGATCGCCGTGGCACCCGAATTCGCGGTCGCCGACGCCATCATCAGCCTCTCCACGACGCGAGCGTCCGAGCGCGAGACGCGTTCCCTCCGCGTCCTCAAGCTACGGGGAAGCGAATTCGCTCCCGGCCAGCACGCCTACCGCCTCTCGGCCAACGGGATCGACGTGTTCCCGCGGCTCGCCGACCAGATTGACGTGACCAGTTACCCGCTCGACGGAGCCAGGCACTCATCCGGAATCGCCGCCCTCGACGACATGCTCGCCGACGGTTACTGGCCCGGCGCCTCCACGCTCTGCGCTGGCCCCTCGGGCTGCGGCAAGACCCTGATGGGCCTGCACTTCATCTTTAACGGCGTCCGTCAGGGCGAACCCGGTGTGCTGGCAACGCTCCAGGAACACCCGACCCAGCTCGCGCGGATCGTCGAGGGGTTCGGGTGGTCGGCTGACGAGGAGGGCGTCGAGCTGATGTACCGCTCGCCTGTCGACATGTACGTCGACGAGTGGGTCTATGACCTCCTCGAGAAAGTGGAGCGCACCGGAGCACGCCGGGTCCTCATCGATAGCCTCACCGATCTCAAGCTCGCCTCGCCAGACGAGATCCGGTTCCGCGAATACATGTACTCGCTCGTCCAGCGCTTCTCACGCCAGGGAGTCAGCGTGTTCATGACCTCGGAGCTACCAGACCTCTTCCACATAGGGCAACTCTCCGAGTTCGGCGTCTCACACCTCTCCGACAACGTCGTGCTCCTCCAATACACCCGCGACCAAGCGACCGTTCGGCGCGCCCTCACGGTCCTGAAGACGCGCGCAAGCCGACACGAACCGGAAACCCGCGAGTTCAGAATCACTCCCGAAGGGATCGTGCTCGGTGACCCGTTCACGCCTGCACAAACGTTCGACTAGCACGAACCGCGCGACTGGTAGGCGGACGAGCGCGCACGTGCACGTCACCGACCTGCTCTTGCTGGAGGAACTCCACGCCCACTTGCCGGTCGGCTTGCTCGTCACCGACGCCGACACCCTCGAGATCCTCCACGCCAACCCCCCGCTTCCGGGTTTCGCCGGTCACGACCTGCCGCTCGATCAGCTGATCCAATCGCACAACGACGAACGCCAGGCGCACGGCCAAGCAGATGAACTGGCGGCACTCGTCGCAGACGTAGCCGCGACCGGAAGGCCGCGTCACCTACGCGAGTTCCGTCACGACTCCCCAAATCAGGAGCCGAACTGGTGGAGCGCAACCCTCCGTCGCATCGACACCGACCGCTGGGGCCCTGTCGTCGTCACGCTTGCGGTCGACACCACCGACCAGGTTCGCGCCCGGCATCTCCTGGCGGAGCGCGAACGGCGGCGCGTGGCCCTGCTGCAAGAGATCGCCGCCGCTCCCGGCCACAACCTCGTCTCCTCTCTCCAGCAGGTTGCCGATGCCCTTGTCCCGGCCCTACAGGCCGACGTAGCCACGATCCGACTGCTCGGCGCAGACGCCCAGCTCCACCTCGTCGCGGCTAGCGGCCTTCGCCCCGCCGAGACTCGACGCCTCGCCCTGGACCCGATCGCCCTACGCCGGCGCGAGACGATGATCGAGAGCGGGCCGCCGACAGCCCTCGGATCGCTCGGCCTCCACTGGGTCGAGGTGCGGTGGCTCGAAGCCGGCGGCAAGCGGATCGGGATTCTGACGATCGGTGCGCGCAGCAAGCGGCGTCCGCCCGAGGACGACCTCACACTGCTCAACGCCGCATCAGTGCAGCTCGGCCACGCCCTGGAGGACATCGAGCGGAGCCCGCAGTTCCTTCGAAGCCGTTCTCTCGAGGTGGCCCGAGTGAACGCGGACGTAGGCGAGGCCGCGCAAGCCCGGAGCGCCGACCTCCGCCCACGCGAGCTCGCGATTCTTCGCCTCTACGGCGAAGGACTCCGAACAGATCAAGTCGCTGAACTACTCGTTCTCTCCCCGCACACAGTCCGTACACACGTGAGAAACGCCCGCCGCCGCCTTGGCGTCAGCTCCCGAGCCGAGGCACTCGACCTTCTCAAAGCTGCCGAGGCCGACCCCTCTGTGTGACCGACGGAAGACTCGGGCAGTCCGTGCTGCCTCTCGCTGGAAGCCCTTCATTAGCCGGGCGGCTGAGCGAGGGCGGGTCATGACCTGCTCTAGCGTCACGCCGAGGCGCTCGCCAAGCTGCCCCGGCAACTGGCCCGACCCGCGTGTGGCCGGCCGGGTGGCGTCTCATCTCACTATGCCAGCGGGGACGACCAGCAAACTCCGATCGACCGTAGCGAGCCGATTTTCCCGAATTCGACGTCTTTACTCGACCGGATCGGCGTCGAGGCCCGCCTGAACAGCGGGTGAAAGCTGGAGCGACGCCTCACGACGCCAGCGAACGAGCTCACCCGCAACGACCGATATCGACCCGGCGACCGGGATCGCAGCCAACGCCCCGAGGATGCCTGCGATCTCCGCCCCGATGAGAAGTGCGACGAGCACGGCGAGTGGCGAGAGGTCGACGGTCCGTCCATAGACGACCGGCAGGAGCACGTGGTTCTCGATCTGCTGGTAAACGAGCAAGACGACTACCACAATCACGCACTGCACGACACCCTCCGAGAGTGCGGCGACTCCGCAGACGGCGAGCGCGACGGTCGCGCCGACGAGCGGAACGAGGTCGAGAATCGCGACGATCACCGCGAGCGGGAGTGCGTAGGGAACTCCTGCAGCCATCAGTGTCACGAGCGCGACAACTCCCGCCACGAGGCTGATCAGAAGGTTGCCCGTGACGTACCCACCCACCGTACGGTTGATTCCGTCAAAGACACGCTCCCAGCGTGGACGCGCGCTTGGCGGCATGACATCCAGTACACCGTCCACCCAGCGCCTGCCGTCCAGGAGCATGAAGAACGTGAGAAACGGAACGGCGATGAGGGCCAGAGCGGTGTCGGCAGCGGCTCGCGCGGTCGACGCTCCCGGGCGTTCGAGGCCGAACAGACCAGCGATGCCGCCGCGCTCGTAGAGGTCGACGAGTTGTTCGCCGAGATGGAAGCGACGCTCGAGGAACGCGAGCGGGCCGCGCCCGGCGTCGAGATCTTGCAGGTAACCAGGGAGGGCCTCGACGAACTCTGTGGTCGCGGTCACGAGCGGAGGGATGACAAGGAATCCGAGGAGTCCGAGTGCGGCGAACGCGATCACGAAGACGATCGCGGCTGCTCGGGCACGGCCGAGCCCTCGTCGAACAAGGGCTTCCACAGCGGGGTTGAGCGCCATGGCGAAGAAGGTGGCGACGAGCACCCACGTGATTGCGTCCAGCGCGAGGTACACGAACATCAGCCCGAGGACCGCGGCCGCGGTGATCGCCACCCAGACGAGAATTGACTTCGCCGAAAGCGTGACCCGTACGGGATCGTCCTTTAAGCGGCTGTCAGCCGAAGGCTCGGCGCTAGGCCGATACTTGGTCAGATCCACTTGATCCACTGGCACACCCTGGCGATCACGAGCGTCACGATCGCGATCGTCACTATGAGTTCGCTGGAGGGTGCGGATCTTGAGGCGTAAGTTCCGGCGGTCGGGGATCCGGTGGTATCTGCGGATCCGGTGATGGCTGCACGTCCGGAGGCTGTGGCTCCGGCCCGGGCTCTGGCTCCGGAATCAGATCCGGACCGGGTGGCTCGGGTACCGGAGTAGGAATACCCGGTCCGGGGGCGGTTGTGCTCGGATCAGCCATGTCAGGTAATGCTCGATCCGGGGTCTCGGTCAACTGACGTAGCCGATTCGCCGGCGTCCGATGTCTCTTGCGCCGGCAACGAGCGCCTCGAATCGTCAGCCTCCTGCTTCGACCTCGCCCGCTCTGCCATTTTGTCGAGGTAATCGGCAACATCCTTTGCCTTTGCGGCAAGCGTGCCAAGCACCTCCGGGGAGCGCTGTTCAGCCTCATCCTTGAGCGACGCGAGCCACTCCTCGACCCGCTTGTCGTAGCGCTTGAGGCGCGAGACCTGGTCGGATTCCACCCTCGAGTCGTCAGTAGCGTTGCTCGGTTCCATGTCTGCCGGTGCTGCCATTGCGGTCTCCCTTCCGAGCGGAGCCCCGCCCGAAGACGGGCTCCTTACTCAAACGGTTGTGCTTCTCGTGTCGTTGCTCAGGTTCGGACAGCGCCGTGCCCACCGCTCCGACCCACAACAACGCGGTAGAGCGCGAGCAGGATGATCGAGCCGACGATGGCCGTCAGCCAGCTCGAGATGTCGAAGAACTCATCCATCGGATCTGCACCGAAGAGCGCCCCAGCCAGGAAGCCGCCGAGGATCGCTCCCACTACGCCGATGACGGCGGTGATGATCCACCCGCCGGGATCGTCGCCCGGCATGAGCGCTTTGGCGATCCCGCCTGCGAGGAGTCCGAGAATGATGAACGCAATGATTCCCATCAGTTCCTCCTTTGAGGTCACGCGTCTGTACCCCGACGCGAGCCCGACTCAAACTCGCCTCCGAAGATCGTTCGCGATCCGCGGCTCGGGTGGTTGCCGAAGGGGTTACGAACGGGAACGGGTTACGACGCCAGTGTCGGATAGGGCTTGACCCACCCTTGTGACTACCGCCCGCCGAGCGCCGCCGCCGCCCCGATGCCCTCGCGGTCCTCGCGGAGTGCCATCTCGGCGCGATGATTCCCATTGCCGCCCTTCCTCTCGATTGGTGTGCATGGGTTCCCGAGTCGACGACGAGATGAAACGCGGCGCACGGGCGGAGGAGCGCGAGGAAGGGCACTACTCAGGCCCGCCTCACGCTCTCTGCAATCGGGCCACGAACCGTGGTCTCAAAGACCAAGCCCGGGACGCGACATCGCGGATCTGGTGACTTGATAGAGGCAA
Source organism: uncultured Gaiellaceae bacterium (assembly GCA_963723695.1). Classification (GTDB taxonomy): domain Bacteria; phylum Actinomycetota; class Thermoleophilia; order Gaiellales; family Gaiellaceae; genus GMQP-bins7. Next base: position 89,273 of record CAVRRU010000011.1, read on the forward strand.
GCTGAGGCGCCGAGCCCGCGACCTAGATAGTCCTCCCGGGGGAAGAAGGGAAGGACGCCATGCAGAGCTCGACCACCACTCCTTGAAGTCGTCGCGCTCGTCCTTCGAATGTGCCTCACCCCATTAAGGGATTCTTGAGCGCCAATCCGTTTACTCCCTCGGAACAAGGAAGGAACAGTGAGAGGGAGTTGCGTTCGTGGAGCGGTCATGGCCCGTCCATGTTCGCCGCTTCCTCGATTCTCCTGGTATCGCTCAGTCGGCTATCTGCTGTTCGTAGCGATGGCCGTCTCGGTCGCTGCCGCGAGGAGGACGAGCGTTCTCAGATACCGCGACGCGGTATCACCGGCAGTGCACGACTTGAGCGATCGCCGTAGCTGCGGTCCTTGAAGCGCGACGTGTGCGGATGCGTCCGACGTAGTGGGCGATCCTCAGCCGCTCGACATACATCTGCCGAAGCTGGCGCAGCTCCAACCGGTGGCGAGCCGGCCAGCGTCGAAAGAGGGTTGCGAGCTTGTCATCGCGGAGCGCACGCTGCTCGGAAAGCTCAGCATCCCCCATCGCAGCAAGGTCGTCCGGAAGCTCTCTCATCAGCCAACGCTCCTGTCCGGCGAGGACGGGATCTCGTCGAACGCGGGAGATGGACGTACGCGTACCCAGTTCATCGCGAACACGGCAAGCCGGAACCTCGCCGTCGTCGTCGCGAGGTGAGCGAGCGGTACCGTCGGGATGTCTCGGCGGCAAACACCGGGACGCGCCCTTGCCATCGCGCTCAGGGTAAGACGCAGGCTCGCGGGGTATGGCCTTGACCACGGTGGAAGTCGTCTGGGGAATCGGACGAGGGAGGTCACGATGCCAGTCTGGGCTTGGGTGCTCATCATCGTGTTGCTGGTTCTGCTGCTGACGGGAGGCGTCTACGTACGCCGATAGGAACCAAACGGCCATCACCACTAATTGCAAGCGGCCCGTGACAAGAGCGGGCCGCTTCCACGAAGCTAAGAAACGGAGGGTGCGATGCTCGGCAGCACAAAAGAGAGCCGCACGGAAAAAGCAAGAGGACAACGCAGGATGTTGTCTCATACCTAAGAGATCGTCCGACGAGCGTCACGCGCTGACATGAGAGCTGCGGTTGACCAGGAGCGGAGGCGAGCAGTCGGGTGAAGAAGGCCATCGAGGCACGGCGGTATGACGTCGGGTCCTGGCGGCTGATCGGAATCACGAAAGAACCTCCGCGATGTCGACGACCTCGAGAAGGGCGATCTGATTCCGTAGCGACGTCCTCGGTTCGGAGCGCTCGGCTCCAGCTGCAGGAGGAGTGGCAGCGCTCGTGAAGCCGATCCTCCGAGATCGGCCTGGCTCCCCGCGCGGAGATCGGACGTCCTAGGCAAAGGGAGAGCCGATCCTCAACCGCTGACATGAGGGGACCATCGCGCTGGCGTTTCTTGGCGCGGAAATGCGGCTACGCAACCGCGCGTGAATCTCGTGATCATCGAAGTGCTGATCGCCGCCGCCGTGGCTGTCACCTGGTTCATATGGGAGGCCAGGTGACCGCCCACCCGCACCACGTGCCGCGCCGTGACCTTGGCGGAGTTTCAACGAGACGCGTTTGCAGACCGCCTCTCTTGGAGAAATCGAGAGTCATGACTGCAGAGCAGGCAGATGGCTCGAACTATCGCGACGACTCGAAGTCAATCGACGAAAGCGCCGAAGGCTCTAACTACCGCGACGATGACAAGGCCAATGAAGACGGCGCACCCGCGGACGGCACGAACTCCGGCCGAGCGCGGGATTTACAAGCTCGCTGACGCCAACTATGCGACTCGCTGCGCTAACTGACTTCGACCGGCAGGTCCTCCGAGTCCGATCGATGACGACGACTTGGCCGCCCACCGCCGGTGTGATCCCGGCCGTCGCTGGTATCGCGCAGGGCCTGGAGCTCAACGTCGGGGGACTTGCCGCGGCGCAGATCGAGTGAGCTCTGCTCCGCGTGAGTTCCTTCCCGAATAGGAGGCGAGCTCGATCAGCGCGGAGACGCGGAGCATGACGATGACGCGGCCACCGATCCCCAAGCCTTGTTGTAGGAACTGAACTGGCTAACGAAGACAGCGAACGCGCCGGATCCAAGTAGCCATACGACCACGCGAAAGCGGTACCAAAGGTCAGAAACTGCCAGCGGGGATGGTCGACGTTGGGGCCTAGATAAAGAATCGTCGAGAACGCAACGAGGAGACCGAGAATCAGCAACGGCCACTGCGCTGTCCACCAAAGCCAATCGATGACGGCCTCGATACCAACGGCCTGGCCGATCAGCCTGAGAGGTGCGGACGAACACGAGTAGACCGAAGGCGAGGACAAACGCGAAAGCATCAAGAGCACGAGCAGCAAGGCAGTTAGCCGCGATTCAGGAAGCCTCCCGTCTCGTCGCGTTCATACGCGCTATTGAGCGCCACATGATCGACTGCATCGCGCCGGTCAGCGACCAGACCGCGAGCACTATCCCGACAACTGCCATCGCGATCCCCGAGCTCGCGTTGTTTACGATAACTCGCCTCAGGATGTCGTTGACCAGAGTCAGCGCCTCGCGCGGAACGACGCCTGCGAGCTTCTCGGTGATCGTCCCGATCGGATCGGGGCTGGGGAACAGGCTGAAAGCGCCGACAGCGACGAGCAGCAGCGACGGAATCGCCAGGAACGAGTAGTAGGCAATCGCGGCCGCGAGGTTCGTGATGTGGTCATCGAGCGCTTCCTTGCCAGCACGAACGACGATCGCCCGATAGTCGCGTAGCGAGAGTTCGGTTGGTGTCGGGTCCTGGAGCGTCGGTTCGTCGTGCTCGGGTTGCGGCTGTGGGGCTTTCTCACCCTGGCTGAAAGACACGGGCTGCTCATCACTTGCGCGTGCCACGTCCTGAAGGTCCCCTCTTGCGTACGGCGACAAACCGACTCGCCTAACTAGATCGAGCTGACGAGCAAGCAGCGCGGCCGCGTAGGCGAACGGGTTACGAAAGGGCGGTCGTGGGTAGGGACATCGAACCCACCCTAAGGAGCTCAACGTGAATGAGATCACGACCCCACGCGAGCTGTTCCTCCATGACTCGGTGACATCCTCGACGTCGAGCGCAAGCTGGCCTGGAAGGTGCTGCCGAAGCTCATAGACGAAATAACAGACGAGGCGATCAAGTCGGTGCTCGAGACCCACCTTACGCAGACCCGCAAGCACTGTCGCGAACGTCGAGAAGGTGTTCGAGATCTTCGGTGAGGAGCCGCACGCCGAGCGTGCGTCGGGATACGAAGGCCTCAGGAAGGAGCACGGGGAGCGAACCAGAAGGCTCGACTCTCACATGGATGAATCGAACTGGGAGCAGCCGCCCGCACCGCGAACTACGAGATCACGGCGTACGAAGGCCTCCGTCGGATGGCGAAAGCCTTCGGCGAGGACGAAGCGGTGACGCTTCTGGATACCAACCTGAAGCAGGAGAAGGAAGCGCTTCGGGAGGTCGAGAAGATCGCGACCCGGCTAAGCAACGAGTCGGTGCACCGCATCGGCGACGAGGTAGGACAGCTGCTTGCGCCTGGATCACGAGCGACCGTTCGTTGGGCTGCGCTCGCCGCCGGGTGAGGCGCCCCCACCCCGCAGTCGCAGCAGAGTCTCGCGCGGGTCTCGCGCGGACGTGCCGTTTCCCAGTCAGAAGAGGGGCCGCCCAGTTGGGCGGCCCCTCTTGAGATCGACCTGATCAGGCGCTCGGAATAAGCACGCGATTGATGACGTGAATCACGCCATTTGATGCCATCACATCGGCTTTCGTTACCTTCGAGCTGTTCGCAAAGACGTTCGAGCCGTCGACCCGAATACGAATGCTCTTGCCATTCGCCGTCCTCGCCGAGGAGAGCTTGACGACCTTCGCCGCCGTCACCTTTCCGGCGACAACGTGGTAAAGGAGCACTGCCCGCAGCTTGGCTCTGTCCTTCAGTAGAGCGTTGAGCGTGGACTTCGGCACCCTCTCGAAGGCAGCGTCCGTCGGTGCGAACACGGTGTAGGGCCCTTCTTGCTGCAAGGTCGCCACCAAGCCTGCGCGCTTCAGCAGCATGGCGAGCGTCTTGAACTGGCCGGCCGCGACCGCGGTCTCGACGATCGTTCCTTGCTCGCGGGGCCGAGCCGATGCAGCCGGTCCGAGCGCCGCGATCGCGAACGCCGCGATTGCAACAAGAGCGGTGAGCGTTGTCAGTCGGTACACGTCGGTTGTCCTTTCTCGTTTGGATGGATGACCATCAGCGAGCCGCTGCAGTGCTTCGAGGCTCGGCGAGGGCGCGGCCGCGAGTCACAACGAGCGCCCAGAGGCTGTACGCGCCGGCGAGACCGACGAGGCCATACACGATCCGGGTCGCGGCGTTCGTCTCCCCGAACTCGAGTCCAAAGATCTCGGCCACGAGATCGAACTCGGCGAGCGCGACGAGTCCCCAGTTGAGTGCGCCCACGATGACGAGCGTCGCGGCGAGGACGTTCACAGATTCTCATTCTGTACACCTCCTGTCGATGATCTGTACAGCACGACAGTACACGCCGTCACTCCGCACTGTCAAGGTTTCGTACAAACGCTGTATAGTGCGCCCATGTCGGAAGGTGGTCTATTGCGAATCGGCGAACTCAGTCGCCGCTCCGGTGTAAGCCCGGAACTGTTGCGGGCGTGGGAGCGGCGCTATGGACTTCTCCGCCCGACGCGCTCACCGGGTGGGCTACGTCTGTACTCCGCAGACGACTTGGATCGCGTACGCGAGATGCAGCAACACCTCGCGGGCGGGTTGGCCGCGGCAGAGGCGGCAGCGTTAGCTGCTCGCTCCGCGGAGGAGCAGGTCGTGCCGTCGCCCCGCCTGCCAACGACGGCGCGCGGCGAGCTCGCAGCCGCTCTCGATGTCTTCGACGAGCCGCGGGCACAATCGACGCTCGATCGACTTCTCGCAGAGGCGACAGTCGAGAGCGTGCTGACCGACGTGATCCTGCCGTATCTCGAGGAACTCGGAGAGCGCTGGGAGCGCGGGGAGACCTCGGTCGCCCACGAGCACTTCTCCACCAGCGTGCTGCGCGGGCGATTGCTCGGCTTGGCCCGTGGCTGGGGTCGAGGTCTCGGCCCAGTGGCACTGTTGGCCTGCCTCCCTGGGGAGCGCCACGATCTGGGTCTGATGGCGTTCGGGCTCGCGTTGCGTTCTCACGGCTGGCGCATCGCGTTCTTTGGAAGCGACACGCCTCTCGACACCGTCGAGCACGCCGCGGACGCCATTCGGCCGAGCCTCGTTGTGCTCTCTACGGTCACGCCTGACCTCGCACGCGCCGCCCTACCGCAGCTGCAGACGCTCGCGCGCCGCTATCGCGTCGCCCTCGGAGGAGCGGGAGCGGTCGGGCTCGACGCGTCGGATCTGATGCTCGTGCTTGCAGGCGATCCGGTCGCCGAAGCCGGGCGCGTGACTGGGCTCGTGGAGGTGACGCAGGCCGCGTGGCTCAGGCTTGAGCGGAGGTCGATCGGCCGCTCGATACCCATGCCCTCCTCGCTTCACAGTTGGTCCACGACCGAACGGGTGCTCGAGTCCGGAGGATTCGAGTCGACGCAGCGCGTGCTCGCCTCCGAGCCGCTCGTCGAAAGCTCCGAATCGGGCGCGCGCTGGCTCGGGATCGCGTACTGGCAGGCGGTCAACCGCCTTACGCGCGGGAGCGTGCGCGCACGCTGGACGGACGATGGCGGCCGCCTCACCTTGCTGGGTGGCGTGAGCCTCCTCTCCTTCGGGCCGCCCGAGCTCGCATTCTCCGACAATGCCGTCTCATGTCGGTACGCGATCGAAGGAGGCCTGCTCGCCTTGCGGGCCGGCGGGTCGGTCACGCTCGCGCAGCGGTGCGCCGACGAGGATGTCGAGCTGAGCGTCTTCGTCGAGGAGTACCTTCCGCGCCTCGCGGCGCGGCTCGGCGCGCCAAGATGGACAGGAGCGCTCTACGCGAAGGGTCAGAGCCCCTTGCACGCTGCCATCAGCTGCAGCTACTTCGAGCTGCTTGCCTCGAGAGCGGACGTATGAAGATCACCGTCTTCGGCGCGACCGGAGTCGTTGGGCGTGCGCTACTCCCTCTCCTCGTCTCCGACCACGAGCTCGTTGCTGTCTCGCGCTCAGCACGGGCAGCCGAGAATGATGTCGTTTGGGTCGAGGGCGACGCCACTTCCGCGGACGACGTCGCGCGAGCCGTCGAGGGCGCTGAGGTCGTGTACTACCTCGTCCATTCTCTCGGCAGACGTGACTTCGAGCGGCAGGATCGAGTAGCGGCGGAGACCGTCGCAGCAGCGTGCGAGCACGCCCGCGTGAAGCAGATCGTCTACCTCGGCGGACTCGGCGACGACGACCCCGAAGCGTCACCGCATCTGCGAAGCCGTCAAGAGACGGGGGAGCGCCTCTCGGCGGGAGCGGTTCCGGTGACGATACTGCGCGCCGCGATGATCGTGGGCAAAGGTAGCGCCGCCTTCGAGACGATCGTCGCCCTCGTCGACCGCCTGCCGGCGATGATCACCCCGACCTGGGTCTCGACGCCCACCCAGCCGATTGCGCTCGACGACATCAGCCGATACCTCGCCGGTGTATGCGGCAATCAGGGTGCGCTCGGAGAGAGCTTCGATGCCGGCGGGCCCGAGCTGATGACCTACCGCCAGATGATGGAGCGGATCGCCGTGCTCCGCGGTCGGCGGCCGCTGATCCTCGAAGTGCCGATACTGACGCCGAGATTGTCGTCGCTATGGCTTCATCTCGTTACTCCCGTTGATGCCTCCGTCGCTCGCCCACTGATCGAAGGGCTCAAGAATCCGACCATTGCGCGCGAGGAGCGGCTGCGGACGCTCGTTCCTTTCGAGCTCACCTCGTTCGACGATGCCGCGAGGTTGGCGTTCGCGCGATGACCGGCCGCGCCGCCTAGTGACCCGAGGGCCGCGAACCTCGCGAGGGGGTGGGGTACCTGGCAACGGGAGACTGGCCGCATGAACACCGGCATCCAAGGTCGGAGGTCACCGGAATTGGCAGCCACGGGACCTCGACGGCGGCCCGCCCACCCAAACCCCCCCTCCCCCCCCCCCCCCCCCCGGCTAGGCCCGCGAAGGCCCACGCGGCGTGCCCCATTCATGCCCCAAACGTGCCCGGAGCGCCCTATCGCAGCCACGCGGTCCGAGGTCTCCCGGTCGGCCGCGGAGCAGTGTTCATCAAGCGTTACGCACCTTCACCCGAAGGAACGAAGAACCGTCGGCGCACCCTTTCAAGGTGGTAGCACGGGTTCGAATCCCGTTGGGGGCATCGCGGATCCCATGGTGTGGCCGTAAAGGCTTAACGGCGCAGGTCGTTCGTGCCAGGATGTCGCTGGCGTTCCCCGCGTGCGTGCACCCGTGCGTGCACGCGCACCGCGACAGCCACCTCGCCGCGCGTCCGTTAGCTCAGCGCGTGGTCGCGCTCGCTCTACCCGAAGCGCTGCTCGACGGCTTGCCGCGTCCGGTTGAGAGCCTCTGCGACTTGCGACGAGGTCGCGCCTTGCGCACGAGCCGCCTCGACCCGGCCTGCTCACCTGCTTCAAGACCTCTTGCATCTCCGCAAGCGAGTCGAGGATCACGAGTGGCTCGCTGCTCGACCGGACACGGAACGATCCAGCGCGCACGACCTCTGGCTCTACGCGGTCGTCGGACACGTGCGGCTCGATCAACTGGCGTGAGCCCAACGTCGGTGTTGAGGCGGTAACCGGCCGGGGCGGTAAGGAGGAGGCGCCCCGGCCGGTATCTCGACGAGGTGGGGCTACGAGACCGTCCGCGGCTGCGCGCTGCTCCTGCGGCCGTAGTGCACGGCTGCAGCGATGCCACCGAAGAGCAGAGCCAGGCCGAGCATCGCCCCGGCGCCGACGCCGAAGTCGCCCCAGTCGAATCCGCTGGTGCTCGGCACCTCGGGCGCCGCCAGTGTGACGAGCTGCGCGCTCCCCCCGCAGACGGCCCCGTAGGCCCTCACTGAGACGACGTTTCTGCCATCGCACAGGTCGTCCATTGCCCGCCCACGGACATCGAGCGCACTCAGCTCGGCCCGAGTCGGCTGATGCTGCGCGCCGGCGTTGCCACACAGCACCCGGAAGGCCTCGCGTGAGAGCGTCGGATTGTCGCACCGCTCGTTGAGCGCCTGGCCGCGGATCTCGAGCGCCTTCAACTCGGCAGGAGTCGGATTGCCAGCCAGAGCCACCGGCGCGACGGCGACCGCGACTGCCACGACAGTGACGAGGAAGATAGTACGGAGGAGGTTCATCGTGTCTCCCTTCGGTCTCGACCGCCTCATGCGGTCTTTGCACACGAGACCCGAAGGGGCTAAAAGACCACTGGTATCGGTCCTAACGCCCCGCTAAAGGAGGGCCAAGAGCGAATGGAGTTCCACATCCTCGGGCCACTCCAGGTCGTGGACCAGGGCCGGGTCGTGACGCTCGGGGGCTCAAAGCAGCGGAGCCTCCTCGCCTTCCTCCTGCTCCACCCGAACGAAGCGGTTTCTCGCGACAGGCTCATCGACGAGCTGTGGGGCGACCGGCCGCCGGACACGGCGGCGACCGCGATCCAGGTTCACGTGTCGCAGCTGCGTAAGGCGCTCGGGCGTGACGTGATCGTCACCCAGCCCCCCGGCTACCTGATCCGGGTTCGGGACGGCGAGCTCGACCTCGAGCGCTTCGAGCGGTCGGTGGCCGGGGCGCGGAGTGCACCGTTAGCCGAGGCGTCCGAACTGCTGAGCGAGGCGCTTGCGCTGTGGCGCGGCGGCCCTCCCCTCGCCGAGCTCGACGCGCCGTTTGCGCGCGCCGCGGGTATCCGGCTCGACGAGCAACGGCTCGCCGCCCTCGAGCAGCGCATCGACGCCGATCTCGCGCTCGGGCGTCAGGCGCAGCTCGTTCCCGAGCTCGAGAGACTCGTCCGCGAGCACCCGCTCCGCGAACATCTTCGTGGACAGCTGATGGTCGCCCTCTACCGGGCCGAGCGACAGGCAGCGGCCCTTGACGTGTACCGCACCGGGCGGCGCATGCTCGACGAGGAGCTCGGCCTCGAGCCCGGCGAGGAGCTGCGCCGGCTCGAGCGGGCGATCCTCAGCCACGATCCGTCGCTCGAGACGCCGGTTGTCGCTGCCATCGTTGGACCATCTCTTGCCCAGCGCCGCGCCGCGTCAGGCCAAGGCGGCGCACCCGTTCCTCCCGATTCTGTCGCCGTGATCGATCCGGAGCGATCCGAGGCTGTCGGCCACGTGCCGGTAGGCCGCAGACCTGTCGCTCTCGCGGTCGGGCACGGCTCCCTATGGGTAGCAAACGCTGACGATGGAACGGTCTCCCGCATCGATCCCGATCATTACGAGGTCGTCAGGACGATCGGAATCGGAGCGCCGGCGATCGACCTCGCTGTGGCTGCCGACGCCGTGTGGGTGGCGAATGGGAGCGACGGCACCGTCTCACGCATCGACCCGAACGCTGACGCCGTCGTCGAGACCATCGATCTGAGGGGATCGAGTGACATCGCCTGGAACCCTGCCTACGCGGTCACTGCGGACAGCGAGGCTGTCTGGATCGCCGCCGGGCCCCACCATACGGTTCGAGTCGATCCCGCGACGAACGAGCCCGTCGCGCTCATCGACGTCCTCAATGTCCCGGTGGGGGTGGCGCTTGGCGAGGGCGCCCTGTGGGTGGTGACCGTCGCCGAGCGTCTGGTACGACTCGAGCCGGAAGTCAACGCCCTCACGGCGGAGGTGGCTATTGGCTATCCGATCGCCTTGACAACCGGGGCGAGAGCGCTTTGGGTCTCCGATTCCCGAGGACGGGTGTGGCAGATCGATCCAGAGACGACGACGGTTACGCACACGATCTCCGTGAGCGGAGGGCTGGTTGGCCTGTGCGCGACGGACACGACGCTGTGGGGTGCCAACAACGCCCAGGGCACACTCGTACGGATCAACCCCGAGGACGGTCTGGTCGTCGGCACCGTTCCGGTTGGGCATGCCCCAACCGACGTGGCGACCTGCAATGGACTGGTCTGGGTCTCCGTACAGGCTGAAAGCGTTATGTGATCGAGGCCGGGGGGTGCGTCCTCCCCGCGACCACCGCAGCCTTGGCCTCTTCGAGCTCGACGATTAACGATGGAGGTACATCGGGGCTGATCCTGCCGAGCCCGACACCGCCGTTCGACAGCGAGAAATGCCAAGTTCGGCCGGTCTCTAGTGTCCCCCGCACGAGCTCCTCGATCGTGCTGAACACGGCCACGTCCAGCCGCTTCACCGCGCTCGTCAGGATGTGCCGGCCGAGCTGGGATTGGTCGACGTCGACACCGATCCCCCAGACTCCACGTTCTCTCGCCGCCTCGAGAGCGCCGAGGCCGCACGCGCCGGCAACCTGGAACACGACTCGAGATCCCTTGGCGATCTGACTCAGGGCCACCGATCTCCCCTTCGCCGGATCCTGGAAGTCGTCCGTAAAGCTGTTTAAGGGTGTGACGCGAGGATTCGCCGCTCTCGCGCCTGCCTGGTAGCCGGCGATGTACCTCAGGACCGACGGCATGCGCTGGCCGCCGACCGAGCTGATCACGTCTTTGCCCGGCGACAGGGTCAGTGCCAGCGCAGCCAAGTAACCGGCCAGGTAGCCGGCCTGCTGCTCGCTGAAGACGAGCCCGAGAACATTCCTCGGACGATGCGCCAAAGCATCATGGGCTGCGTCGATGATCGCGAACTTCGTCTTGGGGAACGCGCTGGCGACGCTGTCCGTCGCGGCAGCGGTCTCGAGGCCTGTTGCCATGACGAGGTCGTACTTCTGCCGGGCAAGAAGGGAGAGGCTCGGCGCGTAGCCTTCCTTCGGGGCTGGTGTCAGCACCCGGCCTGTGATGCCCAGCTCCCGGACGGCCCGCTCGAGTCCGAGATACGCCCCGCGGAGATAGGGGTCCTCGGTGCCTGGAGGCTGTATGACGAGTCCAACCCTGAGACGCTTGTCGCTCGACACAGCACTTCATCTTGTCCGATGCTTGGTGCTGCGGCCGATCTGCTTCGACCATCTCGCCAGGATCGGTGATCAAGACAGTGCGCCACGACTGCCATGTGACTCGCAGGATGACGAGCGTGATGATGAGGCCGATGATCGGGTCGGCTAACTGCTCGGCCGTGGATGGGTTGGGCCAGCCGACGAAGAACCCCGTCACTGGTCGCTGTGGACGCCTGTCGCGCTGCGTGAATAGCTCAGCATGGAGGCGAGCGTACTCGGGGCGCGATGGACCTCAGTTCAGGTGGCGTAGCCGCGGCACGGCTCGGCGGACTGGTCGCCCGACGGCAGCACCTCGTCACCGATTCGGATTTCAGCGTGGTCGAGATCGGTGTCGACGGCAGTGATCGTCGTGTCCTCCTCGAGGGCGACTACGGCGATCAGAGTTGGTCGCCGGACGGCGAGGCGCTGTTCGTTGCGGGCAGGCTCGGCCTCGGTCGCCGAGGAAGGCCAGCCTCCGGTCGAGCCGATCGGCACGGCCGTGGCCTTCTCGCCCGAGTGGTCGCCCGATCGCGAGTGGATCGCATCCACGGATGGCGAGAACCAAGCCGACGTCTGGGTCGTGCGGCCCGACGGCGCGGGTCTGTGGCAGCTCACGACGGTCGGCTGATCAGTCGCGGGTCGATGGCCGAAGCGGCGTGGTTCAGGCGAGCGCCCGCTCGAGCGCGGCGCGGTCGAACGGCCCGCCGTGCGTCGCGAGTACGTGCTCGACCGGCAACTCGAGGAGCGGGCGCAACCCCTCGGCGATCTCCTCACGCGTCGTTCCGGGGCCGAGCCACCTCTCGTTGATCTCGAGGCCCTGGCCGAAGTCGACGAGCGTATCGCCGGAGATCACGGCACGCGGGCTCTCGACCCAGAGCACGGTGTCGTTCGGCTTGTGCCCCTGGTAAACGTCTGCACCGAACGGCAGCCGGTCGCCCGGAGAGTACGGGCGTGCATCGCCCTTCCCCTCGCGGAGCAGCCAGACGACGTCGGGACTGCCGTCGCCTGCCTGCTCGGCGGTGATGCCGTACGTGTCCATGAGGTACTGCGCACTGTCGGGCAGCGGCGTGAACACCGGCACGCCGAGCCGGTCGACGAGGCCCTGTGAGTCCCGCTCGTGCCACGGTGCGGTGAGCACGATCGCCGTTTCGCGGTCAGCCGCGAGCGCCTCGATCTCGCTCGGCACGCCCAGCGGGTCGAACAGCAGCAGGCGTTCGTCGTCATCGATCGCGTAGGACGAGACGTTCGGGTCCCACGGCTCGCTCTCTCTCCAGTCCGGATGGGACGCCTGCCAGTGCCAGAGGCCCTGTCGCAACTCTCGCACGTTGCGATCCTACGTGAGCGGCCGCGCCACGGTGGCGGCCGCGGAAATCGGCGAGGGGTTCGAATCCCGTGGAGGCGCTTGGCCTGCACAATCGGCACCGATGAAGACCGCAACCCGTCGCGATCTCGTGGTTCGGAACGGCAACGTCGCACTCGCCGGTTCGCTCTGGGTCCCTCTCGTCGAGCCGGTAGCGACGCTGCTCATGCATCCGGGCTCGGGCCTGTCCGATCGCGACAACGACGTCTTCTTCCCTCCCATCCGGGAGTACTTGCTCGAAGAGAGGATCGCCGTCTCCTCCTTCGACAAGCGCGGGGTCGGCGGATCAACCGGGCGTTGGGAGGAGGCTGCGATCGTCGAGCAGTCGAGCGACGTCCTCGCCTGTTGCGATGCGTTGCGCGCCGACGCCGAGGACACGCCGCTCGGTCTCTTCGGCCACAGCCAGGGCGGCTGGGTCGTCGTGGACGCGGCGGGCCGCGGCGCAGACGTGGCGTTCGTCGTGACGAGCTCGGGACCCGGCGTCACGCCCGGCGAGCAGGAGCGCTACGCAATCCGCGCGTACATGGCGAAAGCGGGGGTCCCGGAGGCGGACCTCGGCCAGGTCGAGCGCTACTTCGACCACCTCGTCTCGATGATGCGCGCGGGCGTTCCATTCGACGACGTGCGGGAACGCATCGAGGTCGGAGGCTTTCCGCCGGCATTCGAACGGCTCTCCCTCCCCTTCCTGCCAGAGAGCGAGGCGCAGTGGAACCACATGGCCGCTCTAGTCGACTACGACCCTCGCCCGGCACTCGAGCGGATCGAGGTGCCCGTGCTCGCCATCTTTGGCAGCGACGACCCGATCGTCCCAGTCGACGAGAGTGTCGCGGCCTACCGCAAGGCAGTGCGGTCGGATCTGCTGAGGGTGGAGGTCTTTCCCGGCGGCGACCACCGAGTCCAGCGCCGTGACCAGCCGGTGCTCGTCGAGGGCTACCTCGAGACGCTCGCGAGCTTCGTCCACAGGTCAGTAGCCTGAGAGCCCCGCGTGGACCCTGACGATTCCACACTGGGCATGTCGCTGTTGTCCGCGACGTTGACAGATCTGTGACCACGCCCCGCTCGGTCCAGCGCACCTATCTGCTGCTCCTCTTCGGCAACACGCTCGCCGCGTCGCTGATCTGGGGGATCAACACGATCTTCCTGCTCGACGCGGGGCTCTCGAACCTCGAGGCCTTCGCAGCGAACGCGTTCTTCACCGCCGGAATGATGCTGTTCGAGGTGCCGACCGGGATCGTCGCCGACACGGCCGGGCGACGCGTGTCGTACCTCCTCGGCACGGTGACACTCTCGGCGTCGACGTTGCTGTACGTGCTCCTGTGGCAGGTCGAGGCGCCGTTCTGGCAGTGGGCGCTGGTCTCGGTCCTGATCGGGCTCGGCTTCACGTTCTTCTCCGGCGCCGTGGAGGCGTGGCTCGTCGACGCGCTCACGGCGACGGGCTTCACGGGCTCGGTCGAGTCGGTGTTCGGCCGCGGCCAGATTGCGTCCGGGACCGCCATGCTCGGCGGGTCGGTGGCCGGAGGGTTCATCGCCGAGCAGACGAGCATCGCCGTGCCGTTCGTGCTGCGCGGGCTCATTCTCGTCGTGATGTTCGTCGCGGCCTTCAGGCTCATGCGCGACATCGGCTTCACGCCCGCTAGAGGCGACGGTGTCGTAAGCGAGGTGCGCAAGATCACGTCCGAGTCGATCGAGTACGGCTGGCGCGTGCCCGCCGTGAAATGGCTCATGGTCGAGTCGCTGGCCATGGGCGGCGTCGGCATCTACGCCTTCTACGCGCTGCAGCCATATCTCCTCGAGCTCTACGGCGATCCGGACGCGTACCAGATCGCCGGGCTCGTAGCCGCCATCGTGGCGGGTGCACAGATCCTCGGGGGAGTCGCGGCGCCACACATCAGAGGGCTCTTCAAGCGCCGCACCTCTGCCTTGATCGTGATCGCCGTCCTGAACGTGGCCACGCTCGGCCTGATCGGGCTCGTCGACAGCTTCTGGGCGGTGCTGGGGTTGATCGTGGTGTGGGGCCTGCTGTTCGCGGCGACCATGCCGATTCGCCAGACGTACCTGAACGGGCTGATCCCGTCGCGCCAGCGCGCGACGATCCTCTCGTTCGACTCACTCATGAGCTCCGGCGGCGGCGTCTGGACGCAGCCGGTGCTCGGCCGCGCGGCGGATGTGTGGGGCTACGCACCGTCCTATCTGCTCGGAGCAGGCATCTCGGCGCTCGCAGTGCCGTTCCTCGCACTCTCCAGACGCGAGAACGCCCCCGCTGACACGCTCGATCTCGCGGAGCTACGGGAGCCCCCGCCTCCCAGCCTGCCTGAGGCGGTTACGCCGCGCCCCGCCTGCGGTTAAGCCCTCCTAGCTCAGGCGCGAGCGAGCGAGGCGCTCGGCAGCCGCCTCCGTCGTGACGCCCTCGGCTTCCGCGCGGGCGTAGATCTCGCCGAGGCTGTCGCCGATGCCGGCGAGCCGTGCCTCGACTTGCTCGGGCGTCCAGCCGAGCGACTCAGTCCCCCATGCGTGTATGACGCCGCCCGCGTTGATCACGTAGTCGGGCGCGTACAGGATCCCGGCACCGCGGAGCCGCGTCGCGTCCTCTGGCTCCGCGAGCTGGTTGTTCGCGCAGCCGGCGACGATGCGGCATCGCAGCTGCGGGATCGTGTCCGAGTTGAGCGTCCCGCCGAGCGCGCACGGCGCGTAGACGTCGCACTCGACCGCCAGCGCCGCCTCGGGCGGGACGACCTCGGCACCGATGGTCTCGACAAGCGCGCGAGCTCGCTCGGCGTCGATGTCGCTCACGAGCACGCGTGCTCCGGCCTCCGCAAGCTGCTCGGCGAGCCTCGCACCGACGTCTCCGACACCCTGGACGATGACGCTTCGCCCGGCGAGCTCCGGCGAGCCGAAGACGTGCGCCAGGCTCGCGCGGATGCCGTGGAAGACACCGCGGGCGGTGAACGGTCCGGGATCGCCGGAGCCTCCGTGCTCCACGCTTCGGCAGTAGACGTGTGCGTGGCGCTCGCCGATGACGTCCATGTCCGCGATCGTCGTGTTCAAGTCCGGGCCGGTCGGAAATTGGTGCCGAGCGAGGACGCAAGATCGCCGAAACGGAGGAGAAGCCGACGGCGCTCGTCGCCCTCCGGAAGCTCGCGCACCGCGATGACCGCTTTCGCGCCACCGAAGGGAACGTCGGTCACCGCCATCTTCATCGTCATCCCCTCGGAGAGACGCATCGCATCGGCGAGGCCGTCGGCCGGCGTCTCGTAAACCTTCATCCGCGTCCCGCCGCCCGCTGGCCCGCGTTTGGTCGAATGGAGGCAGACGAACATCCACGCCCCGCTTCGATGGTCGTAGTGAAGGGCGACCTCTTCCCCGTCCCAGGAGCGAATGAGGTCCTCGAGCACCGCGGAGAACCTATCCTTCCGGCCCGGGGGCGGTTAGCTCAGCTGGTAGAGCGCCTGCTTTACACGCAGGTGGTCGGGGGTTCGAGTCCTTCACCGCCCATCAAGGAAGTGCCTGCAAAACAGCCTGTCGCCGGGAACATCGCAGGCACGGCCGAGGCCGAAACAGCCTGTTTGGAACGCTTCTGGGACGCTCAGCCCCCGCGAGCGTTCCTGGTACGCGCGTGACCACGCAGGGTGGGTGCGACGCTCCGTTGCCCGGCATCTTAGGAAGGGGTCGCCGGGGCTCTTCTTCTTGAGAGCCGGCAAGTTTGACGAGCTGGCAGGTCGGGCATCCTCGCTCATCGAGTTTCGGGGGAGGGGTGCAACACCTTCGGGCTGGGGCGGCTCCTTGGGTATTGACGGCCACCCCTCCTCCGAGAAAAGCGCGTGCTCGAAGACGCTCTTTACCGCATCGGCTGTCACGACGCCACCCTGCCGTGTCACTCACTCGGCCGCGTGGATCTCCGCGCTGGCGTCCGCCTCAAGCAGCGGTGCGTACGGTCGACGGGGTGGTTCTTTCGCCGACCACCTCGCGGATGGTGCGGACGACGGTTCCGTTCGCCTCGCGCCGCTGGAGCCAGGCGAGCAAGGCATCGAGCGTCGTCGGGCTGATCGAGTACGCCGGGTCGCCGGAGTCGCAAACTCGATGCAGCACGAGCGGCAGCCAGCTGTGGCCATCGCTGTTCTCGGCTCTCACGATGCGATCCTGAAGCGTCGCAAGCGAAGTGCTCAACCGGATGCAGCAAGCGGTTGGAATCGCGTAACGGTCCTCAGGTGGAATGCTCACGGCGGCCGGGCGAGAGTCGCGCCTCACAGCGTCGATGGGGCGTAGCCCCCAGGCGCGACGGCCCGATGCATACCCGCACTCGTGAACGATCGAGCGCGCGATCGCGTTGTATTCGCCATGCGGATACGCGAAGCTCTGCACGTCGAAGCCCCGCTCAAGGAGGGTGGCTCTGTCGTCGCCGACCTGGCGGCGTGCTTCTTGTTCACTCACCTTTGTGATGTCGACATGGTCGAGCGTGTGGCCGCCAATCTCATGTCCGTCCGCTTGGAGCGCCTCCAGCTGCGCCCAGCTGAGCAAGCCGAGGGTGCCGATTTCGTTCGACCCCACGTAGAAGGTCGCCCTCATCCCGTGTGCGTCGAGAATCGAGCGCGCATTCGTGTACTGGTCGGCCCACCCGTCGTCGAACGTCAGCGAGACGACGGTCCGTCCGCCGTGCAGGGTCTCCGCGGGCAGTGTCGGGACGGGCTGCGTGTCCCGGCCGAGGGTCACGTCCAATGCTCTTCTGAGTAGTCGAGTTCCGCTGGCGCGGATACGGTCCGCAGTTCTTGCAGCCTCCAACTCTTCCCCTATTTCTGACAGCTCGGCTAAGTCAGGTCGGTACCCGCATCAGCGCGGCAATGAAACTCTGCGAGAACAACGGTCGGGACGGATTCATCGTCGACGCGTCGAAGCTGCCCGTCGGCATAGCCAATCGTCGACCACTCGCGGGTCAGGTGCCCGTCTAGTGCACTACGCGGCAAAGTTGACGGGCCCCGCCGTAGCTGGCACATTCGGAGCAGCAGCGAAATAGCGCCCGCGGTTCGACCGCACTGCTGAACTCGCCCTCCTCTCCGCTGCCGCGAGTCTCCGAGCTGGGCGCGGAAGAGCTTCACTCTCACGGGGTACTCGGATCAGGGGAGATCCGGACGCGGGCGCCAACTGCGCTCGGGCCGCAGCGCTACCATGGCCGAGACGACGAAGGAGGTCGCCAGCGCGGTGCGGTGGGGGCCGGGAATCGGGTTCGTAGTGGTCTGCGCGGTCGCCGCGCAGTGGGCGGCCGGAAGTCAGCTGCAGAGTGGGACACGATCCGAAGCGCGACCTCTTCCGACTCGATCGGTCGCCTACGAACCAACGGCGCTCACGGGTCGCATTCTCAGGAACACCTCGGTCGGGTTCACGCTCACGTACCCTCGCGGCTGGAGGATCGTGCGAAAGGTCATCGCCACCGAGTTCGCCGTGGGCGCGACCTGTCAGAGCGTGCAGATGATCGACTTCGCGTCGGCTTCCGACTCCGGACCAGGTGCCAAGGTGCTCCAGTCGTTCGTCCAGATCTGCTGGAGGCGCGTGAGTGGCGGCGAAACGCTGCCCCGGTTCGTGGAGAGGACCTACGGAACCCACGCAGGGAGGCTGCTCGAACGGACCCATTCGGGGGAGTGCCCGCGTACGGACGAAAGATGACGAGCCCAACGGGACGATCTTCCTCCAGACGGACGCCCACAGGATCCAGATCGTGGCCTCGGTGATCGCGGAGCAAGCGAGGCGGGCCATGCGCAGGGAGCAGGTCGAGCGGATCCTCGAAAGCTTCGCCGCTAACCCCTAACTCACGAGCGATTGTAGTTGCACCACCCGCGTGAGATTCTCCGCGCGCCGATACGAACGAACGGGTGGGGGTCGTCAGATGAACAGACGTGAGCAGTGCAGCGCGCCGGGACGTGCGCGTGCCCGGTGGATGACCGTGGCGGTCGTCGTTGCGATCGCCCTCGGTCTCGGAGTGACAGCCGTAGCGTGGGCGGTGCACCAGCCCGGCGTCGACGTCCAGGTCAACAATTCGGGCGGCGATACGCCCGAGAACACGACGCAGAGCGAGACGGCGCTGGCTGTGCGCGGGAACACGATCTGTGCGGGGTTCAACGACTCCGGCCCGAACGCCGGGTTCTCCGGGTTCGCGCGCTCGACCAACCTCGGAGACACGTGGACCGATCAGGGCGAGCTCGGAGCGAACAACAACGGAGACCCGGTGGTTGCCGTCAACGAGGCGACCGGCACCTTCTACTACGCCAACAACGCCACGATCGGAGGACCCGCGATCGGGGTGGCACGCTCGACCAACGACTGCGTGAGCTTCGGCGCGCAGGTTGACGCGAGCGCGGCGTCGTCCGGCCTGAACGCGCAGCCGAATCGAACGACGCTCAGCGACAAGCCCTGGATCGCGGTCGACAACACGGGCGGCACCAACAACGGCAACATCTACGTCTGCTGGACGAGGTTCATCGACACGACGGGTGGTCCGGGCGCGGACACGAGTGAGCTCCGCTTCTCCCGCTCGACCGACGGCGGCGCCACGTACGTCAACGAGCAGGTGATCCAGGCGCAGGGCCCGGCGCCGTTCGGATGCAGCGTCGGCGTGAGCCCGAACGGACAGGTGAACGTGACCTGGGCCGACCGGGTCGGCGCGACCTTGGGCGACATCCGCTTCCGCTCCTCGACGGACGGAGGCGTCAACTTCGGCGCCAACACCCAGCTCTCGACTGGGAACCGCCTCCCGGGGACGGACAGGGTCGTCATGTGCGACGTCAACCGCACGACGCTGAACGGCAACATCCGGATGCTGCATCAGTCCTGGCTCGCGGTGGACAGCACAGGCGGGCCCTTCGACGGGAACCTCTACGCCGTGTGGGCGAGCGATCCGGTCTCCGCCATGGGCACAAGCGACCACAGCGACGTCTTCTTCAGCCGGTCGACGAACGGCGGCGCGAACTGGAGCGCCCCGATCCAGCTCGGCGGCGGCACGCTCACCGACCAGTTCGAGCCGTTCGTCGCAGTCGCCGGTGCAGGCGCGGTGTCGGTCGCGTGGTACGACCGGCGCAACGACGCCGCGAACAACATGAGCGTCGATGTCTACAAGGCGTTCTCGAGCGACGGCGGCGCAACGTTCGGCGCGATCCAGCGAGTCACGGACCAGACCTTCAACGTGCCTCAGCTGAATCCGAACTTCGACCCGGCGGTCGCGCTCTGCTACATGGGCGAGTACATCGGCGTCGCCGGCGACGCGCGCAACTTCTACTACCTCTGGGGTGACAACCGAAACACGGTCACGAGCGCGGCCTGGCCGACCGGCAGGCCCGACCCCGACGTCTGGTTCGAGTCCGAGGTGGCGCCCGTCGTGAACACCGCCGACCTCGAGATCTCGAAGTCCGACAACCCCGACCCGGTGCTCGCCGGCGGGCAGCTCGTGTACACGATCGACGTGGAGAACAACGGGCCGGACATCGCCCTCGACGTCGTCGTGACGGACACGCTGCCCGCGAGCGTCACGTACGTCTCGGACACCGGCTCGTGCGACACGTCGGCTCTTCCAGTGCTCACGTGCAGCCTGGGCGATCTGACGTCCGGAAGCACGGGCTCGTTCACGATCACCGTCACGGTTGGCACGAGCGCGACCGGGACGATCTCGAACACCGTGTCTGTGACCGGCGTGGCCAACGACCCGACGCCGTCGAACAACAGCGCGACGGAGGACACGCTCGTCTTCGCCTTCCCGGCGGGCGGCGGCGCGTTCGTCGTCGGGGATCAGAGCGCAACCGGAGCGGTCACCTTCTGGGGCGCGCAGTGGTGGAAGCGGAATACGCTGAGCGGCGGCGCCGCGCCGTCCAGCTTCAAGGGCTTCGCCCTGAACCCGACCGTCCCGAGCTGCGGAACGCCGTGGAGCACCGACCCGGGAAACAGCGCCCCGCCGCCCCCACCGCCACTTCCGGACTTCATGGGCGTGATCGTCACGAGCTCGACCTCGAAGTCAGGTCAGCAAGTATCGGGCAACACGGTGCACCTAGTCGTCGTCCGCACCATCCCGGGTACACCGCCGACCCGGGTGTGCCCGGAACCGGGACGGTGGTGGCGCAGATCTGCTGACACGAGCCTGATCGTTTCCGGGGCCCCGACTCGGCGCATGATGCCGGGTCAGGCCCCGGTCGACGCACCTTCGCAAGCGCGGCCAGGCCATTGCGGGGCCCGGCCGCGTTCTCCGAGAACCTGCGCTATCCCGCGATCTCGACCTTGCGGGCCACCGCTCGGCCGCGCGGGCGCTCGCCTTGGTCGCGCGGCGTGTGGCGCAGCGGCATGTTCGGGCCATGCACCCTTCTGCATCTGACCCAGCCACAAAGTGGGGCCTCTCGCCCGAACGCACAACTCCGTTTGGGCGGCACTCCACCCCCTCGCGATGCGCTCTCTCGCGGGGCCTGCCTGGTCGCCAAGCGTTATGCCCTGCGCGCGACATAGACGATGAGGCCAAGAAGCGGAATAAGCACGAGGAACCCGAGGATCAACACCCTGCCCCTGTCGATATCGACCGGCAACGT
>CAVRRU010000012.1:0-850268 GCA_963723695.1 uncultured Gaiellaceae bacterium
CCCACATCTGATGCAGGGCCGCCAGTTCACGGTCGCGGCCGATCAACGGTGTTCGCGACGTCGTCCGCTCGGCGGGCGCAGCAGTCGCCTGGAGCACGAGCCATGCGGCAACTGGCTGGCTCTTGCCCTTGGCGTCGATCGGCTCGATCGCCTCGTAGGCGATGACAGAGTGCGTCGCCCGGTACGTCCCCTCGCCGACGAGAATCCCGTTCGTGGGGGCCGCCGTTTGCAGACGAGCGGCAGTGTTCACGACGTCACCGGCGAGCATGCCCTCACCCTCGGGCGTCGACCAGTCGAGTCCGACGATCGCCTCCCCTGTATTGACCGCGACCCGAACCTCCAGATCGAGCCCCGGCTTCCCGTCGTTCAGGTCGGCGATCGCGTCGCGGATGGCGAGTGCGGCACGCACGCCGCGCTCCGGGTCGTCGCCGTGCGCTACCGGCGCGCCGAACACCGCGACGACGGCGTCGCCGATGAACTTCTCCACGATGCCGCCATGCGCCTCAACTACCTGCTTCAGGCGTGCGTAATACGGAGAGAGGATCGAGCGCACATCCTCCGGATCCATGCGCTCGGCGCGCGAGGTGAACCCGACCAGGTCCGCAAAAAGCACCGTGACGATACGGCGTTCGGCGGCCGGCTCGGCGACGGGCGCCTCCGTGCGAGGCGGTCGCGTGAGCGAGCTACCGCAGGCGCGGCAGAAGCGCGAGTCGGAAGAGTTGGAGACGCCGCAGGTTCCGCAGGTCAGGGCGAGCGCGGTGCCGCACGCTCCGCAGAAGCGATCCCCGGGCGCGTTTTCGCCCCCGCAATTCGCGCATACGACGGCGTCCGGCACGTCTCGCGAGTGTACGCCGCGCTTGGCGCAACCGGGGAGAGCGGCGGTGCGCTGCTACGACTGACTGACATCGGCCGGTGTGCTCTCCGCGAGTTCATCGTCACCAAAGAGTCCTGTCGCTTGAAGCGTCACGCTCGATCCTATGGTGCTGTACCGCCAGTACCATTTCGCCATTATCGAGGAGCCCACTGAGAACAGTGACGGAACAGTGAGCAACCTCCGCCCCTGGAAGCCAGGACAGTCAGGGAACCCCGGAGGGCGACCCAAGGGGATTGCGAGGACGGTTCGTGAGCGATGCGGTGGCGATGCCACCAAGCTCGTGGAGGTACTGCTCGCGATCGCGGAGGGCCGCGGTCTGAACAGTAAGCCTGTCCACGAGACCGACAGGATTCGCGCGACCGAGCTTCTCCTCGCTTATGGGTGGGGTAGGCCCCCGGAGTTCGCCGCCATCGAGGGAGCGGACCCGTTGGAACACGATGAGGTTACGGAAGCAATCGTGTCCCTGGTCGATGAGCTGTCGCAGCGGCGTGAGCCCTGACCGTAGACCTCAAAGCAAGACATAGCTCGCCTCCGTGATCGTCTACGCCGTGGTCGATGACGCCCTCTCTCCCAACTTCCCGCTGGGAATTCGCTCGAGGTGTTCATCCGCCGCGAGGACGCCGCGCGGTTCGTCGAGGAAGTGCGGAGCGACGATCCCGTCACGGCGAAGCTGCGGATCGAGGAGCGCGAGCTAGAGGCGTGGTGAGCTAACGGCACACATTTGAGTTGGGGGTGATCATAGCGTGAGGCTGGGTGAACTCACGAAGCGAACGACGTGACGCAACCAGACGGATCCTCACAACGCGAGTGTGTCCCGGGGTTGGAGGGGTAGATGAGAGTCCAGAGCGGAATAGGCTTGGCCACGTCTGGGAGTCTGGGTAGACATGAAGCAGGGTCCCAGGAGGTCGCGACGCAGACAGCTCAGTCTCAGGCCAGGACGTTGCCGCCTTCCTCGCTGTGCTCCAGCGGAACGCTTCCAACGAAGCGCTTGGTCGTGGAATAGATCTTCCATAGTGACGCAGGAGCGAGCACCAGATCGCACCTTCCAGAGCTGTCATGAGATAGTGCCAGCCACTGGTCTCGCCGATTCGTCCGAGCGGAATGAGTCGCGATGGCCGCGTTCGTCTTTAGGGTCGATCTGTTCGATCGTGTCGAGCTCGCCGGTGAGCGCCACAGCGCGCCCTCGCCATACGCGATATTCCGCACGGCACTCGGCGTACGGATTACACGGACGTGGTGGCAGGGTAGATGCGGATGACGCTCCGCAGGGCCGCCAGGCAGTTGCAGACGAAGACAGTCTTCGCGCAGACCTCCATATAGGACCAGCGGAGAGACTGGCTCGCGGGAGAGGGATAGTGTAGACACGTCATTGATGCCGGGGTAGACTCGCAGCAGTGCGAGGTCGCTGAGGATACACACGCTTCCCGCAATCACCTCGACGTCGGTGGGCGCCACGCTGAGTCCGATAGTGTGCGAACGTACAGGGATCTCGGGTAGATCCGCAGAGCGTGTTGTCGTCGCGATTGCCGACCAGACAGACCCTTCCCCGACGGCGAGCCCGACGGTCTCCCGCCGACGGGAATCGCGCAGACGATCGTGTCGGTTCACAGGATCGATGACAGCGACGGAGTCGCCCATGAGCTCCACGGGCACGTGTGAGCCGCCCGAAGAGTCGCGACCGGCCGCAAGAGAAGCAGGGCGGCAGCAACCACGAGTATGAGTGCGATGGCGAGCGCGAGAGTAGAGCGCGTCGGGAATCGCCGCTGCACGACACCTTCTCCCTCGACTCCTCTTCGCGGGCGTACAGCGTCGGCTGGAGAAGGACGGCTAGAGCGACGAATCGTGGCGGAGGATCGCTCGCTACAGCTCTTGCAGACGGGAGCTGGGCTCGATCCAGAGTTCCTCGCTGAACGCCGCCGAGCGCGCCTGTACGTCTCAGCGCCTCTGCCTGGCGACCGTTTCGGTAGAGGGCGAGCATCAGCTGCGCGCGCAGGCCCTCACGGTAGGGGTGCACCGCAACGAGGGTCTAGAGCTCGGCGACGAGCGCGTCGTCGCGACAGAGTACAAGGTCCGCTTCGATACAGGCTCTCGAATCGCCGTCAAGCGGAGCTCCTCCAGACGGGCGATCTCGGTCTGGGCGAAGGGCTAGAACGCGAGGTCTGCAAGCGCAGGTACCCGCCAGAGTGCGAGTGCGTCAGAAGCGTTAGAAGAGGCGCGTTCCGCACACCGTTCGCGAGTTCGCGCAGACCTGCTCCAAGGAGGATCGAAGAGACGGACGTCGAGAGCTTCTGGCGGGATGCGCAGCACGTAGCGAGACGGCCTGCGTGAGCAGAAGCTGGTAGGCGGTTCCGTCGGTGAGCAGCGGTCGGAGCTTGGACAAATAGACGATGGGACCGCGTTGACGTCTTTGGAGCAGCATCTCCGCAGAGCTCCTCGATGAGCGGCTCGTGCGAGATGGGCTCATTCGCGTGCAGGAGGAGGATGCCGAGGAGCGCGCGTTGTTTCGGACTGCCGACGGGGAGTCCTTGCTGGCCCGGACGACCTCGAGCGGCCGAGGATGCGGAACTCGAGATCCGAATGGCTCTTCGTGGGTCAATGGTACGACCTCGTCCCCTAGGAGAGGTCTCGGCCCGTTTGCTCCATGTATTCGTCCCGTTAAGCCGCCGTATGTCCGGGGCTCGATGGTCGTTGCGTGCGCATTCTCCCGCGCCTCGAGTCTCTCATACAGTCTGGCCTTCTGGCACTCGTCGTCGCGCTCGTGCTCGTACCGAGCGCAACTGCGTATGAAGTTCCGAGCGAGCTGAACGAGGTCGCGCACGTCTACTCACTGGGCATAGGAGAGGTTCGCTGCCTTCGCGGGCCGAGTGGGACGCGGACTGGGCGTCGTCGTTTGGCTGGGCGTACACCAACGTCCGAATGGACTACACCGTGCTCGGCCGAGTCGTGTGTGCAGGTGCACTCGGTGTGGGCGTGCCGACGTTCCTGCATGGCAACAGGCTCTCGGCGCGCTGGTTCTCACGCACGAGGCCTTCCATCTTCGCCATCGGCGTTTCCGGCGAAACGAGGGGAAGGTGGAGTGCCAGGCTCTCGCCAACTTCCGGGACGCCACACAGCGACTAGGGGCGACTGCTGCACAGGCCGAGGAGCTTTACCCCTATGGCTGGCATTGCACGAGCCTCGAGGCGGGCGGGCTGAACTGAAGGCGAGGGGCTGCACGATGCCACGCTCCTCGCTTCGGAGTTCAGCCGATCGCCTTCGAGGCCTGATTGAGGCCGTAGCGCGCGACCTTGCGTCCGAGCTGCACGCCCGCTTCGGTCGAGAAGCGATTGACGTTCCGGGGTGACGTACTTGGACACGATCAGCGAACGTGCTCGAGGGCACGTGCCAGCGTGTCGATGAACCGGTTGTTCGCGACGGTGCCGAGTACCGTGACGCGGATGGCGTTGGGATAGGCACGGATCACCATGCCCTGTGCAAGAAGCAAGTCGGAGACCTGCACCGCTCGGTCGAGCGGCACATAGAGGAAGTTCGCTGACGACGGCAAGGGTTGAAGCCCAAGCTCGTGCAGACGCTCAGCAAGCCGCTCTCGCTCCTCGACGACGTGCTGGATGTCGGGCGGCTCGGCAAGGGCAGCCAGCGCTAGCGAAGCCGACAGCGTCGATACTGGCGCAGGGGCGTGACGAGCATTGAGCTCACGTGCGGTCTCGCGTTCCGCGATCACGTAGCCGACGCGGGCTCCAGCAAGGCCAAATGCCTTCGAGAAAGAGCGAATGACGACGACGCCGTCGTCGAGAAGAGCTGTGCTCTCGCCACAGTACTCGTAGTACGCCTCGTCGACCACGAGCGGGCGGGCGGCGGGTATGGCACTCATGGCACCCGTGGGGTTGTGAGGCCGGCAGCAGAACGTCAGGCGTGGCTTATCGTCTCCGATCTCCGCGCCCGCCAGCCAAGCCGAGACGCGGAAGAGCGGATACGTCGGCTCGTCGGCTATCGCGACCCGGTCGCCCGGACCCACAAACGTCCGCGCAACTAAGAGGATGAGATCGTCCGCACCCGCGCCAAGAACGATGTTCTCGGGGTCAACTCCCGCGTACTTGGCGATTGCCGCGACGAGCTCGGGATAGCCGCCGTGCGGGTAACCGTGGACGTGCCGCAGCGCCGTCGAAACTGTCGCAGGCCTAGCGACCTCGGGTGGCGCCGGCGCGGTGTTCGCATCGAACCGGAGGACCTCGTCGGGCGAAATGCCGGCAATGCGAGCCACCTCGGCCGTTGACATCCCCCACTCGTAGGGCCGGAACTGCGTGGGAAGATCTCTCATGTCTCGTGGCCTTGTAGCCACATGCGCACTCTACGATCCAAAGTGCCGCGAGACCCGATACCACCCGGCGTTCGCCCTCGTGGGCTTGAGATCGACCGAACGTGGCGCCGTCGTCCAGAGCGCGAAGGAGCTCGTCGAGTTTGCCCGCCACCACGGGTACCGCTTGGACGAACTCGTCGAGATCATCGAGGACGTGGGCTGACGATCGTTGTCGCGTGCTCGCGCGGTGGCCCGAGCAGCACGGGATGAACGAGCGAGACCTCGCTTCCGAATAGATCCCGTGGCGCGCGGAGCCGGCGGCCGGCAGTGCGTCCAATACCGCGCGGCACGTCTGGTGCCTGCTTTCGGAGTCGCCGCGCCAACGCGGCGACCCCCGCGTCGACAAAGCGGAAGACCATCTCGTCCCGTGCGAGCACTACGTACCACGCCCAGTCGTTAGCTGACGTCGATGAGGACCTTGCCGACGGCACCGCGTTCAACTGCGACGTGAGCGTCTGCCGTTTGCTCGAGCGGAAACCGGTGCAGCGGAAGCCCTCCATCTTCACCGACCGAAAGCGCACCCTCCGCGACTGCGGCCGCCACATCGGCAACGGCTTGATCCTTCGCTGCGGATGAAACGGTGTAGACGAGCACGAACTGGTAGCGAACGTTCCGTGACATGAGCGCGCGGACATCGAGCTCCAGGCTCTTGTCGCCCTCGCTTGCGTACGCCGCGACCATGCCGTTCGAGGAGAGCACCGCAGCGTCGAGAGCAGCGTTCGCAGCCGGCGCGACCTCGACCACGAGATCGACCCCGTGCGGTGCGAATGTGCGAGTGTCCTCGGCCGCGTCCCCCTGCCGATAGTTGACGACATGCTCCGCACCGGCAGCCCGGGCGAGCTTCGCTTTCTCGTCGCTGCTGAACGTGCTAATGACCAATGGGTGCCACAAATGTGCGTCGTGGCATGTGCCCTAGAGTCATCCACATGCGCTTTCGCGAGTGGGCGAGCACAGCCGTAGGCCGGGCCGCTGCCGTCGGCTCTCTGCCGTCGGACACCCCCGAAGAGCGGTTGCGCAAGTCGGCGCTCGTCCTTTCCTCGCTTCTGATCACAGCTCTATCCTTCGTCTGGGTCGGGACCTATGCGGCTCTTGGGCTCTGGCGCTCGGCGCTTATTCCATTCGCATACCAGGTCGCATCGCTAGCGGGGCTCGCTTTCTTCGCGAGGACGAAGCGCTACGCCGTCTATCGCGCGAGCCAGGTCGCGATGTTCCTCGTTCTGCCCTTCTTGCTCCAGTGGAGTCTGGGCGGATTTGTCGAGTCAGGAGCCGTCGCGATCTGGGCTTTCGTCGCGCCCCTCGGCGCGCTGGTGTTCTACGGGCCGCGCCAAGCGATCACCTGGTTCGCGGCCTTCCTTGCCTTAGTCGCTTTCTCGGCCGTCATCGACGGCGTCCTTCCGGAGCCCTCGAAAAACATTCCGTCCTCGGTCGTCGTGGCGTTCTTCGCGCTCAACATCTTTGGCCCGTCGATCACGACGTTCGCCCTTCTTGAACACTTCGTCCGCTCCCGCGACCGTGCGCACCTGCGACTGGCCGCCGAACAGGAACGCTCGGAGACGCTTCTGTTGAGCATCTTCCCGCGGGCCATCGCTGAGCGGCTGAAGGTCTCGCAGGACGTCATCGCGGAGCGCAGCGAGGAAGTCTCCGTCGTCTTCGCCGACATCACGGGCTTCACTCCTGTCGCGGAGCGACTGCCGGCGGAGGAGGTCGTGATCCTCTTGGACAAGATCTTCTCGGCCTTCGATGAGCTAGTGGCGCACCACGGCCTCGAGAAGATCAAGACGATCGGTGACGGCTACCTAGTCGCGGCCGGGATCCCAACACCACGGGCCGACCACGCGGAGGCGGCCGCTCACGTAGCGCTCGCAATGAGGCAGGCGCTGACCGAGCTACCAGTCGCGTCTGGCTTGAACCTCAGGGTCGGCATCGACTCAGGGCCGGTCGTCGCCGGCGTCATCGGCCGGACCAAGTTCGGCTACGACCTCTGGGGGGACACCGTCAACACGGCGAGCAGGATGCAGTCTCATGCCCCGCCCGGCGGGATCCAGGTAACCGAGCGAACGTATCGTCGACTCGAGGGCGAGTTCCTCTTCGAGCGGCGCAAGGGAGTCGTCGTCAAAGGCAAAGGCGAGATGACGACGTACGTTCTGCTCGGGGAGCGGCGAGAGCGTTTGGTCGCTGGGACACGCTATGAGCCGGCGAGCTCGCGCTAACGGAGGCACGACAGCGGGGCTGGGTCGGCTACCTGAACGCCGCGATACCACGGACTCCATCAGATGGAACCCAGCCCCGTTTGCGGGATGACGCACACGTCCTGGCGTCACAGGATGGCTGTTCAAGACTCGCCGTCCGCGACCGGCGCGCTGTTGGCATCTCCCTTAGCTCCTGTTTCCAGAAGCGCCTTCAGGGACAGGACGGCGCCCACGACGAACACCACCGTTACCAGGTAGACCGGCCCGAGGTGACCGAGCGTGTCGAAGCTCCAGGGATAGTGGGCGGGGAGCGCGACCGCAAGCGCGAGGACAGGCGCCGCGACGGCCGCGACCCACGCCCACATCTGACGGCGGCGAACGCCGAACCACGAAAGCGCAGCAACGGCCAGGCCTGTCGAGGCGATGAACCCTGAGAGTGCGATGTGCAGGTGGCTGATGTAGTGGTAGAGGTCGTTATCGAACGCCTTGATCTCGTTCTTGCCGCTCGCGACCTGATCGGACCCGATGCCGAGCTCGAGGAAGTCGCCGGTGAAGTTGCGGACGAAGAAAATGACCCCGTACCCGATGAAGACGAGCCCCGCGAGCGACATGAGGTAAACGCCCCACTTGAGCGCTGAGGACTCTTGCGGGTACGTGCCTGCGGTGACGGTGGTCATGCGACAGGGCTCCTTTCGATCGCGTCCTTCTGCTCTGAGAGAACGCTCGCCGGTGGTCCTACTCGCATTGCGCTAGAGACGCAATGGCAACGGCTCAGGGAGCGTCTTCCCGCCCGTACGCCGACCCACTCATGCGACCATTGCACGAGCCTCCGCTTCCATCGCTTGACCTCGCGCGTAGAGCGTCGTCGCTGGTCGGCGAGCGGCTGGATCGCCCGGGCGTTTTCATCCGGCGCGAGGACGCCGAGCGACACATCGAGGAGGTGCGCGGCGACGATCCTGCTCGCGGACGCGCCGTGCCGGATCAGGTGTGTTGCGGTCGTGTGCCGGAGCCGGTGCGCGCGAGGTTCCCATCACTCCGGATCTAGCACGGCGGGTTTGGGCAGTGAGGAAGGACCGGCCGCAGGCAACAGAAGCCGATCCCCTCTTCGTATCACCGCAGGGGGCACGGCTCGACTACGCGAACGCCTACAACCGCATCCTCAAGCCTGCGATGTCGAGGCCGAGCTCGCGCTCCGGCGCAACGGTCGAGCTCCGATCGGAGACCCACCGCTCGCGGTCTCGCCCGCGATCCCGGTCTCGCACGAGCTCGACCCGCCGGCGTCGAGGACGAAACTGTGCCGGCGGTGGGCGAGACGAAACCGCTCACCGACTACCCCCTCGACCGGAAGGGGCTCGACCGCCGGCGAGGGGTATGCAGGTCATGCAGGCAGGCACGGGTGCGCGAGCGCCGAGCCGAGCGGTCCCGAGCTCGAGCGGGCGGCCGCGACGAGGAACCCGAGCCGGCGCCTCGACGTCGAGCTCGATCGCGCGACGAGGAGCGTCGTCGGTATCTCGACGAGTGGGTCGAGGCCGGCGTCGTCGAGCGTCGAGACGGCGAGTACGTGATCGTCGAGGAGTGGAGGGCGCGGTCGCGCAAGCGTTCGCGGGTTTCGAGGCGTAACTCGTCGGGTCGAGCTCGAGCGCGAGCTCGGGCGCTCGGAATCGTGAGCCACGCGTACCTCGCGATCGAACCTTCGCGCCCCGCATCAGCGTGACTTTTCGAGCGCGGCACGAGTGACGTGAAGCGGACGCAGGTTCGCGGCCCGCTGCCGGAGTTCGTGCGAGAGCTGACGCGGAACTGCGTACCAGGTGCCGCGCGCGAACCGGTCCAGGTGAACGCCGTAGCTCAGGAATCGGTCGAGCCGGCGCGTGGCGATGATCCCGGTCACGTAGCCGGTTCGGAAGCGCAACTCGTAGTACGGCGCTCCGAGCGCCGGTCGGCGGATGCGTGCCAGCGGCGAGCCGCTGTAATAGAACGTGCGGAGTTGTGGGATTGCCTTCGGGTTCACGATCGCGACGCAGCGTGTCGCGTTGCACACGCGCAGATCGCCAGGACCAAAGTCCTTCGAGCTCGCGGAAGGCGAGACGAGAAGTGCAAGGACGACCATGAGGACTGGAAGGGCAGCCTTCATCACGCAGTTCATACACCGGGTCGTACATGGCGGTTCCCAACACTCCCGAACACGTTGCAGTACGCGTCGTTTCCCAAGCTGCTCGGCCGCCGACGATTCGTCGTCCTCGCGTTCCGGCTCGCGTACGCGTACGCGAGCTCGCAAGACCCTGGGCACCGCCCTCTCCACCCGTCGCGCAGGTACCCGGTAGGGGCTGCGGCTCGCGTTGCGCGGCGACCGTCTTTAGGGCGCCTCGAGCCGTCCTGCTTTCGCAACGTGCTTCAGTCGGCGGTGGCGCGTGCATACTGCGGGCGGCCGTTAGGCCGGTAGACCTGGATCGTTACGCCCTTCGCGTCGACTCGCGAGTCGACCAGATCTAGCGCAATGTCCGGGCCGGCGTCGGGGAACAGCCGCGTGCCCTCGCCGAGGACCACGGGGACGATGAGCAGGGTGATCTCGTCGACGAGTTCGTTTTCGAGCAGCCATCGGATCAGGGCGCCGCTGCCGTGCACCTGCAGCTCACCCTCCGGCTTGGCTTTCAGCTCGCCGATGGCAGCCGCGAGGTCGCCGGAGAGGAGGGTCGTGTTCGCCCAGCGCGGTTCGGTGAGCGTGGTCGATGCCACGTACTTGGGCCGGGTGTCCAACGCCTGCCAGACGGGCTCCCAGCCAGGGACATCCTCGATCGTCAAGGACCCCCACGAGCCGGCGAACAGCTCGTAGGTCCGCCGGCCGAGCAGGAACGCGTCGGCGCGCTGGTAGGTCTGGTTGATGAACGTCGCGGTGTCCTTGTCGCCCTTCCCGCGGGCCCATCCGCCGCGCTCGAATCCGTTCCTGCGGTCATCCGACGCGGCGCCGTTTCCCTGCATCACTCCATCGACGGTGACTTGCGTATGGGTGGTCAGTTTCATGGGTTCGTCCCTTCTCGCGTGGTGGCCTTCTCGTTTGACCACACCAAGGCGCGGATCTCATCGGTCGAGCGTGGCTCCGTCCTGCAAGTTCACTCTGCCTCCTTCCCGAACACGGCCCGCACGTCGGCGATGTCGCGGGTCGAGGTCGTGCTCTGGCAGCGGCCCTGACACGGAACAGCGCCCGGCGTACGATCGGAGCGATGCCCGAGAAGAACCCGCTCCCGTCGCTGCTCGCGGCGGCGCACGCCGAGCGTGTCCGTCGGCTCGCGCGCGTGTTCCGGTCGACGTCGACGCCGAGGACGTTGCCCACCGAGCGCGGGTCCGTCGCCGGCGCGCTCTCGCCGGGTGTTCGCGATCGCCGCGAGCGGCACGTGCCCGAGCTCGGTTGGGTCAAGGACGACGCCGAGTTCAGCGCTGGACGAATCGCCGCGGCGGGCGATCCAACGACCCCTCGTGGCGGGGTCGAGGCTGAAGCCGCCGGAGCGCGTCGAGGAGCGTGACTTCTGTGAACAAGAAAACTCACGACACGGCCGAGCGCCAACGTGGCGACTTCCCCACAGAGACGAGCGGACTTCCGCGTGCGGTCTCTCCCACCGTGATCGAACTCGCAGACGGCGACACAACCGAACTACGCATCGGGCCGGTTGTCAAGCGAATCGGCGAGACAGATGTGCGAATGCTCGCCTACAACGGCTCGATCCCAGGGCCGACGTTGAAGCTTCCCGAAGGCGCAACCGTGACCGTCCACGTCACGAACGAGGGCGACCTCGAGGCGACCGTGCACTGGCACGGCTTGCGGCTCGAGAACCGCTACGACGGGACTCATGACACGCAAGCTCCGATTCCCGTCGGGGAGACCTTCACCTATGAGGTGCACGTCCCCGATCCCGGCGCGTACTGGTACCACCCTCACATCCGTGAGGACTACGGCCAGGAGATGGGGCTGTACGGCAACCTCCACGTCGTCCCGACCGAGCCGAACTACTGGCCGCCCGTCCACCGCGAGCTCTTCCTGACGCTGGACGACGTCCTCATTGAAGACGGGAAGATCGCCGGCTTCAGCGCCTCGGAAACGACGCATGTTGCGATGGGCCGCTTCGGCAACGTCATGCTTGTCTCGGGGGAGCCGGACCTCGCACTCACCGCAAAGCGTGGTGAGGTCGTGCGCTTCTACTTCACCAACACCGCCAACACCCGCGTGTTCAACGTGACGCTGCCGGGAACTCGTATGAAGCTCATCGGCGGAGACAGCGGACACTACGAGCACGAGCGCTTCGTCGAGGAGGTTCTCCTGTCGCCGTCCGAGCGGTTCGTCGTCGACGTGCTCTTCGACCAGCCGGGCGAGCACGTGCTCGAGCACCGCACGCCTGCTCGCTCGTATCGGCTGGCGTCGATAACCGTGGAGGACGAGCCAGTCGAGCCCGCGCTCGCGGAGAAATTCGCCGTGCCGCGAACCAACGACGACATGACTGCCGAGCGCGAGCGAACCTCACCGCTGCTGGATGCAGTCCCGGACAAGACGCTCGCCTTCGTGGCGGAGATGGAGTTCGAGGTACCTGAGGGGGCCGTCCACACGTGTCCGATGCATCCCGACGTCGTCAGCGATGAGCCGGGACGCTGCCCGCAGTGCGGGATGAAGCTCCTCCCGATGGAATCACCTCAGACGAGCTACGTGTGCCCGATGCACCCGCACGTCACGAGCGACTCACCTGATCGTTGCCCGGAATGCGGCATGAAGCTCGTTCCAGCACATCTCGCCGACACCTCCAAGCACGAGGGGCACGACATACCTCCGGCACACGGCGAGCATCACGACCACCACCCGTTTCATGCGGAACACGAGAGCCACGATCACGCCGAGGATCACGCGCACGAGCACGCTCAGGGAATCGAGTGGGAGGACGACATGGTCGAGGTGAACCGACTCACGACGCCGGACAACATGCGCTGGAAGCTCGTCGACCGCGACACGGGCTCAGCGAACGCCGCGATCGACTGGAAGTTCCGGGTAGGAGACCAGGTCAAGATCCGCCTGATCAACGAGATGGACTCCGATCATCCGATGCCGCACCCGTTCCACGTCCACGGCGCAGGGCGCTTCCTGGTGCTGGCACGCGACGGCGTCGAGGAGCCGAACCTTGTCTGGAAAGACACCGTTCTGGTCCGCACGGGGGAAACAGTCGACATCCTGCTCGACGTCACGAACCCCGGCCGGTGGATGGCGCACTGTCACATCGCCGAACATCACGAGAGCGGAATGATGTTCGGCTTCGACGTCGAGCCATGAGAGATGCCGCAGTCCGCGGGGCTTTCGACCGTGGTTATGGGAAGGCTCCTGCGTTCGCGAGCGTCGAGGGGGCAGACCCTCTAGAGATGGACGAGGTGAGTGCAGAGATCAGGTCTATCGCCGCGGCGTTGAAACAGGAACGCCCTTAGCGCTGATACTCGCCGCGTCGTGGTCGTCTACGCCGTCGTCGACGACGCCCGTCGTCCGACTTCCCGCTCGGCGTCGAGGTCGAGACATTTCTGCGGCGCGAGGACGCCGAACGCTTCATCGAGGAGGTGCGTGGGGACGACCCCGAGGCGGAGGGGTCTTAGGAAATACTTCGACCGTGCGCCCAACGTTGTTCGAGTACGCAGGCGGGGAAGCCGCCTTCCTCGCTCTCGCGAGAGCTCATCACGCGCGATGCCTAGCGGATCCAGAGCTGAATCATCCGTTTTCCCACGATGACCAGCACCCCCAGCACGTCGAGCGTCTCGGTGCGTACTGGGCCGAGATTCTCGGCGGGCCAGCGACGTACTCGCAAACGTGCGGCGACGAGTCCGGCGTCCTCGAGATGCATGCAGGCAACGGCGACATGGGTGACCTCGGCGAGCGATTTCTCGACTGCTTCGTCCGCGCGCTGGACGACGCGGAGCTGCCAGACGATCCAGCGTTTCGTGCAGCCATGCACGCGTACATGCGCTGGGCTGTGGACAACGTGCTTTCGTACTCGGCCGAGGACGCGGTCGTCGCGCCTGGGATCCACATGCCGCGCTGGGACTGGGACGGCCTCCAGGAGTGAGCTGCAGCTGAATCGCTGCGGATCGAGGAGCGCGGCCGGCAGCGGCTCTCGCCTACCCGGACGGCGTCCGTGGGCTCGCGTGTCTCGGCTCGTACAGGCCGATCTCGCCGCCACCCGGAAGGGCGATCGCCGTCAACAGACCGAACGCCTCCTCGCGCACCGGGTGCGCCAGCTCGACGCCCTTGGCCTTCAGCTCCTCGACGGTCGCGTGCACGTCGTCACACATGAGGTAGAGCTCGTGGTGATCGGGCCCTTCGGTCGGATGGGCGGCGAGCTCCGCCGGCGGCAGCCCGAAGATCAGCCAGCCGTCACCGGCATCGACCGATGCGAACCCGAGCACATCTCGGAAGAACTCGCGAACGGCCTCCGCGTCCTTGCTGTACACGATTGCGTGAACCCCGGTGATCATGCCCGGGCCCCCTTTCGGTCTCGTCTCCGAATCAGCTCCCGTCACTCCAAGAACGATCGACCAATCGCGAAATCGACATTCAGGCAATCTCTGCACCTTGAGAACATACGTTCGTGACCGCCCAGCCGAACGCTCGCAGCGGGGTTCACCGAGCTTGCGGATGGCCAAGGTCACGCGGCGGAGCGCGAGCTCGAGCCGGGCGGGCTGAACGAGACTCCGTCCGAACGAGTTCATCTAGTCACGAGCGCTCGAGCGGGTCATGCTTCCCGTGGAGCCGGGCCCACTCGGTTTGGCTGCCTGAACGCCGAGGACGTCGCCGGCTCTCTTCTTGCCGCACCCACGCGTCGACCAGCCGCGGATCGGGTGCCTCCCCCGGCCACACGATGTAGCTCAGGGCGAGCTGTGCGTCGGGGCCCGTCGCCTCGGCCAGGAACGCGACGATGTCGCTCCTCCTCACGCAACGGCCACGAGCAGCAGCAGCTCGTCGGGGAAATACCGCCTGCCACGCAGGGGGTGAACGAACATGCCGCTGATCGTGCTCGGCCGACGCGTGCCGGCGCATCGTGGATACGCCCTGAGCCCCGCCCCAGTGTTTTGCGTGCAGCCCCTAGGCGATCAGCGGGCGGCTACTCGCGCTCGAGTCGGCCGACGTCGCCCACGACCCACTCGTCGCAGCGCTATCCGTATCTAGCTGCTGTGGGCGACGTAGCTCGTCACGATCACCCAGGACTCGACGCAGAGCACGACGAAGAGGAGCAAGCCCCAGTTCCTTGGCGCCGCCCGTCCCACCGCACCACATACGGTGCGGGTGCCCTCGCAGCCGTAGCCGTACCCGTCGTCGCCCACGCATCCGTCGCGGTGCGGACCGCGAGATCAAGCCAACCCAACTCAGCGATTTCAGGCGGACGCGGAAGCGCTCTCCAGCGACTTCCGTTCCACTCGTAAATCGCGTCGTGCTTGCCAAGTCCAAGTACCCAGATCCGGCGCGGTCCCAAGACTTCTACCTTCCAGAGTCGGCGGCACGGCGGGGCGGTGGCCTAATGAAATGCTCGTGCCGTCACTCGCCGACTGACCCGATGATCGGCGCTTTCGCAATGAGATCTCGATGGTGCTCCGCATCGCGCCGCGCCTCAGATTCAGTCAGAAACCCGTCGGGATGCTTGCCGATCCTGGTTCCGTGAGCGTTGACGAGGTACCACCGATATTTGCCGTCCCGGTCCCGTTGAATGTGGAACCGGACGAGATTCGGTTGGGGTGACGCAGCGCTCATCTCGCGATAGCGGCAGCGTATGCCACCGCTCGCCGTCGCGAAATCTGACCGCACGTGCTCGCACGGCGCACCCCCCGGTGCGACCCCAAGCAGCGGTGGCCCAGCTCCCACAAGGGAGTACTGTGGACGTGGACCCGAAGGAAGGAGCAGGCGATGGCCGACAAACCGGACACGATCGTCCTAATCCACGGCTTCTGGGTGACCCCGCGAAGCTGGGAGGACTGGAAGGCCCGCTACGAGAGCCGCGGCTACCGCGTCCTCACCCCGGCATACCCCGGCTTCGAGGTGGAGGTCGAAGCGCTGAACGCCGACCCTACGCCGATCGAGGAGCTCACGGTTCCCGCGGTCATCGAGCATCTCGAATCCGTCGTCAGCGAGCTTGACGCGCCTCCGATCCTTATGGGTCACTCCGCAGGTGGCGTCTTCACGCAGCTGCTGATGGATCGCGGGTACGGCGCCGCAGGCGTCGCGATCAACTCGGCGCCGACCGAGGGCGTCAAGCGCGTGCCGCTGTCGCAGATCAGGTCGAGCTTCCCCGTCCTCAAGAACCCCGCCAACCGGCACAAGGCCGTCGGGTTCACCTTCGAGCAATGGCGCTACGTGTTCACGAACACGTTCAGCGAGGAGGAGGCGCGAAGGCTCTACGAGCGCTACCACATCCCCGCGTCGGGCCGCGTGTTCTGGGGCAGTGCGCTCGCGAACATCCATCCGGGGCCCGACGACACGCACGTGGACTACAAGAACCCCAACCGGGCGCCGCTGCTCTTCATCTCCGGCAGCGAGGATCACCTCATGCCGCCGTCGATCCAGCGCTCGAACGCGAAGCACTACAAGGCGGAGGGCACGATCACCGAGGTGGTCGAGTACGAGGGCCGCGCGCACCTCATGCCCTCGCAGACCGGCTGGGAGGAGATCGCCGACTACGCACTGACGTGGGCCGTCGATCACGCATCGGCGAGGGCTGCCACTCCCTCGGGCGTCGCGACCGAGTAAGCGATCGGGCCGCAGGGTGGCGGAATCACACTTCCGCTGCCCTGCGCTCTGACGCGTCTAGGGCTGGATCGCCGGCCTGCCCGAGTGTGCGGGAATGTCGCTTGAGCGGTCTGTCGCCGCCTAGGCCGCGACGCGCCGAAATCCGCCGCTGACCCAGTCGACCACCAGGCTGCCGTATTCCTCCGCTGCTTGCTCCCACGCGAAGTGACCTGCGTCGAGAGGGTGGATCTCGCTATTCGGGAGGAGGTCGTCGAGGTACTGGTTATTCGACCACGGCACGAGGTCATCGTCGCGCCCCGCCACGATCTGGGTCGGCGTGGTGATCGTCGGCAGCAGATCGCGCAACACCGGGTTCTGTGCGGGGTAATGCCGCACGAACCGGGCTGACTCCGCGAACCGATCCAGGTCGTAGGCGCTGACATAGTCCTCGTGGACTTCGGGCTCGCTTTCGCTCCCGGCGGCGGCCTCGA
Source organism: uncultured Gaiellaceae bacterium (assembly GCA_963723695.1). Classification (GTDB taxonomy): domain Bacteria; phylum Actinomycetota; class Thermoleophilia; order Gaiellales; family Gaiellaceae; genus GMQP-bins7. Next base: position 16,646 of record CAVRRU010000012.1, read on the forward strand.
CCGCGTAGCCGATGTTGGTTCTGGCGTCCAGCCCGCGCACGACGTCCAGACTCGGCGCTTCGATGATGTCCTTGAGCGCGCCGCTTGCCTCGATCGGGAAGCGCACCGCGCCGCCGCCGACGGTCAAGCTCGTAACGCGCTCCGGAGCCTTCGCCGCAAGGAAGAGTCCTGCGGCCGTGCCGACGTCCGGGCCGACGACGTGCGGAGCCCCGAGGGCCCACTCGTCGATCAGGCCCGCCAGGAACGCTCCCGAAGCGTCTGGGGCGATCAGTTCCGGGCGACCATCGGAGTGCCCGAACCCCGGCATGTCGATGGCGACCGCCCGCCCCACTGCCGAGACGCGGTGCCAGATGTGACGGAAGGCCCAAAGGCTTTCGGGCCACGGCGCCAGCAGCAGCACCGTGACGTCGGAGTCCCCTCCGTTGTCGGCAAACCTCACTCGCACCCCGTCGCAGACTCGGAAGTAGGTGGTGATCGGCGCAATCGCTTCGGCGCTCATGTGACTGTCTCCTTCTGTCCGTTCGGCATTCGATGACAGTCGTCATCGGAGTCAGACGCTAGCAGAAGCGATGACGGTCGTCATCAAAATGCCCTACCCTGAGACGCCATGGCAGCGAAGAACGAAACGAGGGACCCGCCGGTCGCCAATCGCTGGCGCTCTCCGGCTCGCGCGCGCATGGTGCAGAGCGCCGCCACGCTCATCCGCGAGCGTGGCATCCACGGCACCGGACTCCGCGAGGTCGTTGCCCACTCCGGCGGTCCCCGCGGCTCGCTCGGACGCTTCTTCCCCGGCGGCAAGACGCAGCTCGTGACCGAAGCGATCGATGTCGCGCTCGTTGACCTCTTCGGCGATCTCGAGCACAAGCTCGGCGACGCCGAGACGTTCCCCGAAGCGATCAGCGTGATCGTGACCCCATGGCGGCGCTTGCTCGTCGAGCACGACTTCGCCTTGGGCTGCCCACTGGCCGCGACCATTTGCGACGCCGCTGACAACGACGGCCTCCGCACGCATGTCCGCGACGCTTTCGCAGGGTGGCGAGCGCCAGTCGTCGACGCCTACGCCAGGTTTGGGGCGTCGCCGGCGGAAGCCGAAGCACACGCGACGGTGCTAATGGCTGCGCTCGAAGGTGCCCTCATTCTCGCTCGCGCTCAACGAAGCATCGAGCCGCTCGACACAGTCGAGCGCTTCTTCGCGTCACGTGCGCCAGACCCACGGCGAGCATAGGAAGGCGCGAGAGCGGCGAGCGCAGCGGCTCCGTGGGGAGGAATGCGCGGTGACGGATCCCTTGCGTGCGCGAGTGTGCGGGAATGTCTTATTGAGAAGCCTTGATCGCCCGAGAGCTGATGTCTCGTGTGACCTAGGCCGCCGGAACATCGAAGAGCAGCGCAACGTCGAAGACTACGTCGTGTGCGCTCCCCGAAAGCCAGAGGACGGCGTCGTGCTGGGTGGCCGGCATTACGAAGCCCTCAATTCCGACGAGATCGCTGTTGAACCCAGCTAGATCCGGCGGCGTGTCCTCGGGAGCCACAGTACGCCAGACCTCGGGCTTGAATCCAGCGACGAGGTTCACGCCACCCATCGTCGTTCGCGGCTCACGAAGCGAAGCGATTGCAGCCACGAGCGCGCGACCCTCCCCGTCGGCGACGTCGAACTCGAGGTAAGCGTGGGAGGACGTTCCCAGGGCGAAAATCCCGCTCTGCGGAGCGTTCACCACGTGGGTTCTACGAGGAAGCAAGGACTCCTACGGAAGATCCGCCAGTCCTGGCCCCGGCCAACTCGCTGTCTCCCAATTCGGTGAGCGCAACTGGGTAAGAGGACCTCGCCTCCGGCAGCGTCCTCTCGCCTGATGTCGCGGCAACTTGTGTCAGATCATGCAGACCATCGTCGCCCTCGGGACAGATGGCTGAGTCGCAGACCGGCGTTCCTAACCCCACAAACGGTTCGCGAGCTGCGTGCGTGATTTCACGCCGAGCTTGCGGAACACCTTGCGCAGGTGGTACTCGACGGTGCTCGGACTGATGAACAGCTGAGCCGCGATCTCTCGGTTCGTGTTTCCCTGCGCCACAAGACGCGAGATCTGTGCCTCCTGCGGCGTCAGTTGATCAAGGGTGTCGACGGTGCGTCTGCGAGCATGCTCGCCGGTCGCTTCCAATTCGACGCGCGCGCGCTCGGCGAACGCCTCCATCCCGAAGTCGGAGAAGAGGTCGTAAGCCGTCCGCAATTGCCTGCGCGCATCAAGGCGTCGGCGTTCACGTCTCAGCCACTCGCCGTAGAGGAGGTGAGCGCGCGCCACATCCGCCCTGATTCGTGTTCTACCGAGCCGCGCGATCGCGTACACATAAAGTTCCTCGGCTCGCTGATCTTCCACCAAGAGCGCCTCCGAGCGCGCCGCGAGGCCGAGGGCCCAGTCCGTCCCGCTCACCCTAGTCATGTCCACGAGGCGTCGAAGCGTGTCCGCGGCCAGCTCGGGTGTTCCAGCACGGACGGTGGCCTCGATCAACTCCGGCATCGCCCACATCGATGGGTTGAGGTCCGGGAGGTCGACGACCCGCAGCGCCGCGGAGCGGGCATCCTTGTAGCGGGCGAGACCGTTGTACAGCACCGCCTCGGCCCAATCGACGACCGAGACTCCGATTCCTTCGCCGCGCCGCGTCACCTCGGTGCGAGTGCGGCCGATGAGGTCGACAGCCTCAACCTCGCGGCCGCGCAGCGCAGCAAGTCCCACCTTGCCGTAGGGGGCTAGGGTGCCTCCGATTGCGTCGGTTGCCGCTTCGATCTCGTCGACGAGCGACGCCGCTGCCGTCAATTCGCCGGCTAGGAGATGCATGTACACCCGCTGGGTGAGGGCTAGCGGAAGGTCGCTAAGCGCTCCTGTCCGACGGGCGAGTCGAACGTGCCGCTCCGACAGCGTCTCCCATCCAGTGTCGTCCCACAGCTGGACTGACGCGATGGTCGCCAGCCATAGCCAACGCAGCTGTTCGATCGCGGACTCGTCGGTACTAAATGCGGCCTGCGCCCGCCGCAGGATCGGCACGGCAGACTCGTAGGTCTCGCTGAACAACGTGGCCAGAGCGTCGAGCAGAAGGTCGGATCCGCGCGGCGCGCGCGGCGGTGGCGCCGCGCTCGCGGCTTGGGCTACTTCCAGCGCGCTTCCGCCTGGCCCAGCGAGTCGCCCCGCGAACATCGCCGCAGATAGTGCGTCCAGATAGGTCTCGCGAGCAAGGGTCGGGTCGAGCGTCGCCAGCCGTCGCGCCGCCTCGAGCAGCAGCGGTGGCGCATTGCTTCCGCGCTTGGCGACAAATGCTGTCTGTGCGCGCAGCAACGCGACACGTGCACGCTCCAGGTCGCTGAGGGCGCCTGCTTCTGCCACGGCGAGAAGGCCGAGCGCGTCATCGAGTGCACCCGCTTGGAATTTCGTCTGCGCTGCGGCGAGGGCCCGTCGCGCGCGTCGCGACGGTTCGCGGGTCAGCGTCACGGCGCCCTCAAGGAAAGCCGCGGCAGCGGCTAGACCGCCCCGCGCCTGCGCCCGCGCCGCGGAGCGCTCGAGTTCGCCGGCCAGCTCTTCGTCGGGCACGGACGCCGCCTGCGCACGGTGCCACACGCGGCGATCCGGGTCGAGCTGCGGATCGGTTGCGTCCGCCAGCGCGCGGTGAGCCTCGCGCCGCTCGTTCGGCTCGGCCGCGCCGTACACCGCCGAACGCACGAGCGGATGACGGAACACCACCGCACCGTCCAACGTCAACAAGCCTTCCGCCTCCACGGCCTGCGCGGCCGTCTCCGGGACCCCAAGCTGCTGGGCTGCACGCCACAGAAGCGCAAGGTCGCCGACCGGTTCTGCCGCAGCCAGGAGCAGCAACCGCCGCGTGTCGCGCGGGAGCCGCGCCAGCCGCCGCGTGAAGCTCCGCTCGATCCCAGTGGACAGAGGCAGCGCCGCAGGCAGCCCGAAACCACCTGCGAGTTGGCCGGGGGTCAGCCCGCGCGGGAGCTCTAGGAGCGCGAGCGGATTTCCGCCTGTCTCGGCGACGATCCGCTCGAGCACGGACTCGTCCAGCCGCGCCGCGAGGACGGACTCCAACAGCGCCCGTGCATCCCGGCGGCCCAACGGCTCGACGCGGAGCTGCGGGAAGCGGACCCACCCACTGCCCACGTCCCGCGTCGCGAAAGCGAGCGCGACCCGCTCCGCGAGCAGGCGGCGAGCCACGAACGCGAGCGCTCGGGCCGATGCGCCGTCGAGCCACTGCGCGTCGTCGACCAGGCACAAGAGCGGCTGCTGCCCGGCAGCTTCGGAGAGGAGGCCGAGAACCGCGAGCCCGACGAGATACGGGCTGGGAGCGTGTCCGGCGCTGAGCCCGAAGGCGACGCCGAGCGCGTCACGCTGAGGATCAGGGAGACGCTCGATGTACTCGAGGATTGGCGAACAGAGCTGCTGCAGCGCCGCGTAGTCGAGCTCCATCTCCCCCTCGGCACCCGAAGTCCGAACGACGCGAAAATCCTGGCCCGCCTCGACCGCGTACTCGAGCAGCGCGGTTTTGCCGACGCCGGGGTCGCCGTACACCACGAGGACGGCGCCGTGACCGTCGCGCGCGGTACCCAGCAGCCGCTCGAGCACGGCGCGCTCGCGTTGCCGACCAAGCAACCGCTCGGCCGTCTCGCTGACCGCCATGGGAACAGCATGACACTGGGGTCACGGACTAAGGAATTCCGGGATGCGATTCCCGACGCGCTGCAGCGACAGTGCCTAGTCCACTGACGAGGAGAGCCCCAATGGCGACGACAACGGAAACCGGCGCCCGCGCCGACAGCCTGCCGGACTACGCGCCCGTGCCGCGGTCCGCGCTCGGCCCGGCCCTCAACGAGCAGGGCTACTACGTCGGACGAGTGGAGCGGAACCTCTACTGGGTCACCGACGGCACCTACCAGTCCGCGTTTCTGACCACCACGGACGGCGTCGTCCTACTAGACGCGCCGCCCACCATCGGGAACAACATCCAGCGTGCCGTGGACGAGATCGCCGCGGCCAACGGCGTCAGTAACAAGGTCACCCACCTCATCTACTCCCACCACCACGCCGACCATGCCGGCGCGTCGTCGCTGTTCAACAAGAACGTCACCCGCATCGGGCACGAGGAGACGCGGCGGTTGCTGCTGCGCGACGACGACCCGGCGAGGCCGCCGAACGAGGAGACCTTCCGGGACCGCCGCACGCTCGAGATCGGTGGCGAGCGTATCGACCTGGCCTGGCACGGCGCCAACCACTCGCCCGACAACATCGTCATCCACCTGCCCGATCACGACACGCTGATGCTCATCGACATCGTGAATCCGGGCTGGGCGCCGGTCTACATCGCGAACCTGACCGAAGACATCCCCGGCTACATCGAGGCCCCTGCCAACGCGCTCGCCTATTCCTGGAAGCACTTCATCGGCGGCCACCTCGGCCGGCTCGGCACACGGGACGACGTGACCCTGCACCAGCAGTACATGGCCGACATCTCCGAGAACTCGCGGAAGGCGATCGACTCCGTCGATCCCATGCCGTACTTCGTCAAGTACGGCGAGAACACGTGGGCCGCGCTGAAGGGCTATCTGGACGAGGTCACCGCCACCGCCGCCGCGCCTGTGATCGAGAAGTACACCGGTGTGCTGGCGGCGGCGGACGTCTACACCGAGAGCACGACGTTCTGGGTGATGGAATCCATCCGGCTCGACCTCGGCTACGGATCCCAGGTACGTCCCTGATGGCCAGCGGCCAGACGCGCGATCCCATCGGCGACCATCTGCTCACGCCCCAGAACGCAGCGATGGTGGTGATCGACTACCAGCCTTCGCAGTTCGCCGCGGTGCGCTCGATGGATCAGGAGTTGCTGCTCGAGAACATCGTCTCGACGGTGAAGATCGCGAAGGCGTTCGGCATCCCCATCGTCCATTCGACGGTCAACGTTGCGTCGGGACGCCAAGAGCCGACCGTGCCGGAGCTCGCCGAGTTGCTCGAGGACAACGCTCCGATCGACCGGACGACGCTCAACTCGTGGGAGGACGCCGACTTCCTCGCCGCGGTTCGCGCTACCGGGCGGCGCAAGCTGATCCTGTGCGCGCTCTGGACGGAGATCTGCATGACGTTTCCGGCACTCGACGCGCTGCGGGAGGGCTACGACGTCCATCCCGTCGTCGACGCAATCGGGGGCACCAGCGAGGAGGCCTCGTTGTCGAGATCGTGCTCACCGAGCGGCTCCTGCGCCAATGACAGTCGCGGCCGTCGCCGACCCACGGCGCGATCGGTGCCGGTCGGCATCATCGGCGCCGGCCGGCAGAGATTTCACCAGCGGATTGACCTGGGCGAGCGAGCCTGGAGCGCTGCCAAACGAACCGAATCGAAGGGAGATCCTCCGTGAGCACCGAGCAGCGAGAGACCCTCGATACGATCCTGCGACAGTCGGCCTTCCCCGCCGACAGCGATGTCAACGAGCAACGGCGACTGCTCCGAGAGTTGCTATCGGCGCAGCCGCTCCCCGCCGACGTGACTGTGACCGCAACTGCATTGGGCGGCGTCCCAACCGCCGAGATCACAGTCGACGGAGTCGAACCTCGCTGCGTCGTTCTGTACTTCCACGGCGGCGTGTACGTGATGGGGGACGCCTTCCTCGCCGCTGACCTGGCCTCGCAGGTCGGCCGGCGGACGCACGCCAAGGTCATCTCCGTGGACTACCGGCTCGCGCCCGAGCACCCGTACCCGGCGGCGGTTGACGACGCTCTTGCAGCCTATGAAGCCCTCCTGCACAACGGCATCGCGCCTTCGGACATCGCCTTCGCGGGCGAGTCCGCCGGCGGCGGACTCGCCATCGCGACCCTGGTCAACGCCCGCGATCACGGGCTGCCCCTGCCAGCGGCGGCCTTCGTCATGTCACCGTACGCCGATCTCACCCTGGCCGGGACGACCCTGGATACCAGACGCGAGGTCGACCCGCTGCTCAGCCAGGAAGCCCTCCAAGCCCGAGTAACCGACTACACGTCGGGACAAGACGCCGCTGTCAGCCTGATCAGCCCCGTGTTCGCCGACCTGTCCGGCCTGCCGCCCCTGATCATCCAGGCCGGAACTCACGAGGTTCTCCTCGACGACGCCGTCCGCCTCGCGCAACAAGCCGTCACCGCCGACGTCGAGGTCACGCTCGATGTCACCCCTGGGGTGCCGCACGTCTTCCAGGCCTATTACCCGATCCTTGACGAAGCGGCCGCGGCGCTGGACAGAGCTGGACGGTTCCTGTCGGCCCATCTCGCCGGTGCAGAGCTGCTCACCGAGCGGCTGGTACAAGCATGAGCGTGGACGCCCCGACCGATGACGAAACGGCTCAGGTGTCGGATCGCTGGCGGCCGTATCGGAGCCTCGCAGTGAGCTATCTGTTCGCGTCCGAATACGACAGGCAGCCGTGAGCGACACGGTGGGAATCATCGGCGCCGGACGGCTCGGACAGGCTATGGCGCGGACCGCGCTGCGTGCCGGACGAGGCGTCGTGATTTCACACAGCCGGGGCCCCGAATCGCTGGCGTCGGTGGTCTCGACGCTCGGCGGAGGCGTTGCGGCAGGGACACCTCGCGAGGCTGCAGCGGCCGACATCGTCGTGGTCGCGGTTCCGTGGGACCGCGTTGGCGAGGCGCTCGCTGAGCTCGAGTGGAACGGGCAGACCGTCATCGACGCGACCAACGACTGGGGCGCCGACGACCTGAACGGGAGAACGTCCAGCGAGCTCGTCGCCGATCTCGTCCCCGGCGCACCTCTCGTGAAGGCTGGCAACACCCTCGGCGCCGAAGTGCTCGGCTCCGATCCGCAGGCGGCCGGGGGCCGACGCGTGATCTTCCTCTCGGGGGACGACGCCGACGCCAAGTCCGCCGTGGCTTCGCTGTTCGAGGACGCCGGGTTCGCCGCGATCGACCTCGGCAACCTGGCGACGGGCGGCGCGATGCAGCAGATCCACCACCCGCTGGCCGGCCTCAACCTCATCCGACTCTGAGCAGCGTTTCGGATGACCATCCGCACCGAGCTCACTCCGACCGAAGCCGGCGACCGTCTCGCCCTGCGCGAGCTCTTCGACGCCTACGCCCACTGCGCCGACCGCCGCGACGCCGAAGGGCAGAAGGCGCTCTTCACGGAGGACACACGCTTCGCCGTCTTCATGGACGGCGAGGGCAGCGAACCGACCTACGTCCTGCAAGGACGAGAAGCGCTCACGCCCGTCTTCGAAGACCTGGGTCGCTACGAGTCAACGACGCACTTCAACGGCCAAAGTACGGTCACGATCGATGGGAACCGCGCCACGGGCGAGAGCTACACGATCGCCCACCACCTCTTCTCCGAAGACGGCAACCGCAAGATCATGATCGCCTCGCTCCGATACCTCGACACGTTCGCGAAGATCGAGGGGCGCTGGTACTTCGGCGCTCGCGATCTCATCCTCGACTGGAGCGAGACGCGATCGCTCGGTACGGACTAGGCGCGCGCGGACACGCATAGACGAGCTTCCTCCGCTTGATGCTTTCGAGACGCTCGTCTTACCTCACGTCACCCGCTTCGCCCGCGGCGGGGAGGTGCTCCTCAGCCCAGCGGGTGATCTGCTCGAGCGCCGGCAGCAGGGCGCGGCCTGCGTCGGTGAGCTCGTAGGCGACGGAGATGGGCGGTCCCTCGTCGACTGTGCGGGTGGCAAGCCCGACGTCGCACAGTTCGCTCAGCCGGTCGGAGAGCACCGAGTCGCTGATGCCTTCGACGGCGCGCGAGAGGGCGCGGAACCCAGCTGGGCCACCGCTCAGCGTTCCCAGTAGGACCCCTGTCCAGCGCCTGCCGAGGAGGTCGAACGCGCGCACGAGCGCGGCGTCGGCGCGCGCACACGTGTCGGCGTCGACGGGCGGCCGTCGTTCAGGAACCGCGGCCATGGAATATCACTAGCACTGTCGCCGTTACTACTCCTATCGTAGTGACTAGCTCTGTACAAGTCCAGAGGAAGTGATGAACCATGGAAGCTCTATCGCAACGGGCGGACGCGCGCCTGGATTACGGCCATCCGCTCGAGTTCGGCTACTTCCTCGTCCCCGACGCCGCCGACCCGCAGGGCGTCCTCGAGACCGCGCGCCTGGTCGACCGCCTCGGCTACGAGCTGCTCGGCGTCCAGGACCATCCCTACCAGCCGCGCCACCTCGACACGCAGTCGCTGCTGGCGACCATCCTCGCCCAGACGACGGCGGTGCGGGTCTTCGCCGACGTCGGAAACCTGCCGCTCCGCCCGCCCGCCGTCCTCGCCAAGGCCGCGGCGACGCTCGACCAGCTGAGCGGGGGCCGCTTCGAGCTCGGCATCGGTGCCGGCGGCTACCTCGACGCGGCGCACGCGATGGGTGCACGGGCGTTGACACCGGGGACGAGCCTGGAGGCGCTGGAGGAGGCCGTCGCCCTCATGCGGGCGATGTGGAGCGGCGAGCGTCGCGGTCTCCGCTTCGACGGCCGTTACTACCAGCTCGCGGGCGTTCACCCTGGCCCCCTGCCCGCGCATCCGATCGAGGTCTGGGTCGGCGCGAACAGGCCGCGCGCGCTGGCCCTGACCGGGCGGGTGGCAGACGGCTGGGTCAGCCCGCTCATGTCGTACAAGCCGCCGCGGGAAGCCGCCCGGGCGAATCTCGCGATCGATCGCGCCGCCCGCGAGGCGGGCCGCGACCCGCGCGCGATCCGCCGCATCTACAACGTCCAGGGCGCTTTCACAAGCACGACGCCAGGCCCTGCCGCCGACACTGACCAAGGCATCGTCGGCCCACCCGAGCACTGGGCCGAGGTCCTGACACACCTCGCGCTCGACCTCGGGTTCGGCACCTTCGTGCTTGCCACCCCGCCCGACCCGCACACGCTCGCCACCTTCGTCGAGGAGGTCGCGCCGCGGGTGCGCGAGCGCGTGGCCGAGCGGCGTGCCTCCTCGCCCGTGCCCGCCATCTCGCAGGAGCGCGGCGCGTGAGCTCCGTGCTCGCCTTCGAGGAGACTCCGGAGACCGCCCGCGGGCGAACGCTGTATCGGATGCTGCTCGCCGTCCACGCGGGCATCCGTGGCGAGCTCGCCAGCGTCGAACGCCTCGCGGCAGCTGTCGTCGACGGCTTGTCTGCCGACGGGCTCAACGAGGAGCTCCAGGCACTGAGAGGCAACAGCACGCTATGGCAGTTCCAGGTCAGCTGCCTGCGCTACTGCCACTTCGTCCACTCGCACCATCACGCCGAAGACACGGACTTCTTCGACGAGCTCGAGGAGACGAACCCCGCGATCCGGCCGGTCGTCGAGCGACTCCGAGGCGAGCACCGAGCCGTCTCAGACCATCTGGACGCGGTCGAAGCAGCCGCCCGAGCGCTGACCGACAACGACAGCGTCGACGCTCGCCGCGCCGTCGCCGACGCCCTCGGGGCGCTCGAAGGGCACCTGCTCGCACACCTCGAGTACGAGGAGCGAACTATCGCCGCCACGGCTCGGCGGCTGCGCGACCTCCCTTTCTCAAGCCAGCGCCCGGAGATCGCCGAGAGTGATCTCTGCACGAAGGAGGACGACGATGAGCACGACGCACGCGCCTGATCGCTTCACCACGCTGCCCGACGAACGGACGCTCGTGGACACGGTCGTCGCGCTCGAAGAGCACGGATTCAGCGCCGAGATCGTCGACGATCTCGGCGCCGCGCGCGAGGCCGTCCTCGCCCGCATCCCCGAAGGTTCGTCGGTGATGACCAACACCTCGGTGACGCTGCAGGAGACCGGGATCGCCAAGGCGATCGACGACGGCGGACGATACGAGTCGGCGCGCAACACGATGATGGCGCTCGACTTCGCGACCCAGCTGCAGGAGATGAAGGCGATCGCCGGGCAGCCCGACTACGCCCTCGGCAGCGTCCACGCAATCACGAGCGACGGAACGCTTGTCATCGCCTCGGCCTCGGGCAGCCAGCTCGCCTCCTACGCCTGGGGTGCGGCCAACGTCATCTTCGTCGTCGGCGCGCAGAAGCTCGTCGACGGCCTGGAAGAGGCGCACGAGCGAATCGTCGAGCACAGCCTGCCGCTCGAAGACGCCCGCGCGTATGCCGCCTACGGGCAGAACAGCCGGGTCGGCAAGGTCCTCGAGATCCACCAGGAGGACCCCGGCCGCATCCACGTCATCCTCATCAAGCAGTCGGTCGGCTTCTGAGAGGTGGAGACGCGATGCCAGAGAAACGCCAGCCAACCATGGAGCCGCTCGACGAGGAGGTCGATCACGTTCGCGGCCCAGCCGCCGCTCGTCTCATCGTCGAGTACGGCGACTACGAATGCCCCTACTCGCGGCAGGCGTTCCGCGCGATCGAGCGGATCGAACGACAACTCGCCCATGGCGTTCGCTTTGCCTTCCGGCACTTCCCGCTCACAGAGATCCATCACCACGCCCTCGCAGCGGCAGCCGCCGCCGAGGCAGCCGCGCTCCAAGACCGCTTCTGGGACATGCACGAACTGCTCTTCCATCGCCAGAGGGCGCTCGAAGACGACGACCTGCGGCGCCATGCAGCTGAGCTCGAACTCGACGCCGCACAGTTCGACCAGGACAGGACCGGCGCCGGCGCGCTGCGCCGGGTCGGACGTGACGTCGAGAGCGGGCTGGTGTCGGGTGAGGTCCGAGGCACACCGACCCTGTTCATCGACGGCGTCGTGCACCGCGGACGCTACGACGCGGCGACCTTGCTGGAGGTTTTGGCCCGATAAGCGCGATCTGCTCGCACACCGACAGCATCAAGCTCACGGAGTTGCCGGCCGAGATCGCCGGCTGCACGGACTGCCTCGCGATCGGCGGCACCTGGCTGCACCTGCGCATGTGCCAATCCTGCGGCCACATCGCGTGCTGCGACAGCTCACCGAACCGCCACGCCTCCGCCCACGCCCGCAGCTCAGGACACCCGATCGTCCGCTCCGCCGAGCCCGGCGAAGACTGGAGCTGGTGCTACCTCGACAACGTCGCGTTCGTCGTCACGAACCCATGACGCAGCTGAATCAGCTTCACGCCAGCCCGGCCGAGCGCGCAGCGCCTTCCTCGCAGACGATGCAGCGAGGCACACCGAGCGAAGGGAACGGGAGAAGAGATGAGCAGACCAGCGCGCGTCGCCGTCATCTACTACAGCGCCACGGGGAACGTCCATAGGCTCGCCCACGCGGTCGCCGAGGGCGCCGAGGCCGAGGCGGCGGAAGTGCGCCTCCGCCACGTCGAGGAGTTCGCGTCGGAGCTGCTTATCTCCCAGAACCAGCACTGGGGAAGGCACCGCTCCGAGGTCGAGGACGAGCCGGTAGCGACGCTCGACGATCTCGAGTGGGCCGACGGGATCGCTTTCGGCACTCCCACCCGCTTCGGGAATGTGTCGGCGCAGCTCAAGCAGTTCATGGATCAGGCGGGGCGCCTGTGGCAGGAGGGCAAGCTGGCGGACCGGGTGGGGACCGCCTTCACAGCCTCGATGACCGCGCACGGAGGGCAGGAGTCGACGATTCTCGCCCTCAACAACAGCCTCTACCACTGGGGGATGCTCATCCTGCCGCTCGGCTACACAGTCAGCGAGGTCTTCAATGCGGGAGGCAATCCGTACGGCACCTCGTTCACAAGCGGGAAGAGCGTCGATGGCCCGGATGCGAAGGCGCTCGCGGTCGCCCACTATCAGGGACAGCGACTCGCTCGCTACGCGACCGTGGTCGCGGCGGCCCGCGAGGAGGATGCGTTCCGTGTCCGAAGGCCGAGGCCCGAGCGCTTCCACGCCGCCGCGCTCCGATGAGTCGCGGCGGTACATGGCGTGGCTCCACTAATCGCTAGTCGTGGTCGTCAAGGTCGCCCGCGCTCCGGTTGCGCGTACAGCCGCCGACAGGGTGCCGATGTCGTAGGCGCCGTAGTGGCGTCGTCCGTTGATGAAGAAAGTGGGCGTGCCGGAGACGCCGCTCAGATCGGCGCTGTCGACATCCTCGGCCACACGTGCGGCGCCGGCCCGCTCGCGAAGATCGTTCGTGAAGCGCTCGACGTCGAGACCGAGCTGCTCGGCGTAGCCGATCAGGTCACTCGGTCGGAGTGCTTCCTGATGAGAGAGCAGGAGGTCGTGCATCTTCCAGAAGGCGCCCTGGTCGGCAGCGGCCTCTGAGGCCTCGGCGGCGAGCTGAGTATTCGGGTGGACGTCGTTGAGCGGCAGGTGCCGCCAGACGTAGCGGACGTCGCCGAAGTCACGCAGGAGCTCGCGCACGACCGGCTCCGCCTGCCCGCAGTACGGGCACTCGAAGTCGCCGTACTCCACCACCGTGACCGGCGCCTCGACCGGCCCACGAATGTGGTCGCGCTCCGGATCGACGTCGATATAGAGATCGACGAGCGGCTCGGCCGTGCCCAGCAGCGCGCGAATCCGGAGCCTGCGAGGAAGCAGCGCCGTCGCACGGAAGAGCAGCCAGGTCAGGAGCGCCGCGCCGAGGGCGGCGCTCAAGATGCCGAGCTTCGCCTCCTCGAGCTCCGACCCGTCGAACGCGAGCGTCGCGACGAGCAGCGCGACGGTGAACCCAATTCCGGCGATCGTGCCGCCGCCTGCCACGGCCGCCCAGCCGACCGGAGGCCGGAGCCGTCCGCGGCTCAGTCGCGTCAGCAGCCACGCGCTCCCGAAGATGCCCACGGGCTTGCCGACGACGTAGCCGACGATGATCCCGAGCGTGATCGGCGAGGTGAGGGCTCGCTCGAGGAAGGCGCCGTCGATCGCGATTCCGGCGTTCGCGAGCGCGAACAGGGGCACGATCAGGTAGCTCGTCCACGGGTGGTAGAGCAGCTGCAACCGCTCGTTCGGCGAGACCGCGGACCTGAGCCCGATGCGGAGCGAGCGGGCGAGCTCGGGGGTCGGCTGCTCGCGGAATTCGCGGAAGCGCTCGGTCGCACGTTCGAGGTCGGAGCGCGCGACCGGATAGGCGTACGCGAGAAGGCCCATCGCGAGTCCGACGACGATCGGCTCCACACCCGACTCGAGGAGCGCGACCCAGATCGCCGCCCCGAGCGCAAAGTAGATGAGCCCGACCCGCACCCGAAGTGCCTTCGCGACGAGGACAACGCCGAACAGCCCGAGGGCGACGAGCAGCGCGGAAACATTGACCTCGTCCGTGTAGACGAGGGCGATGACGACGAGCGCGAGGATGTCGTCGACGACGACAACCGTGAGCATGAACGCCCGCAGCCGGTCGGGAAACCGCGGGCCGACGAGCGCGAGCAGGCCGAGGGCGAAGGCGGTGTCGGTCGACATCGCGACACCCCAGCCCTGCGCCGAGGTCCGACCGGCATTGAAGAGGAGATAGATGGCGACAGCCACCGCCATGCCACCGATCCCGGCGAGCAGGGGCAGAGCGAACCGTCGTCTCTCGCGCAGCTCACCGAGGTCGAACTCCCGCCGTGCCTCGAGCCCGAGGACGAAGAAGAAGAACGTCATCAGCCCGCTGTTCACCCACTCGCGCAGCTCGAGCGACACTCCGGTCCCGCCGATCTCGATCGAGAGCGTCGTCTCCCACAGTGAGTTGTAGGACGACGCGTTGACGTTCACCCAGACGAGCGCGGCGACCGCGGCCGCGAGCAGGAAGGCCGCGCCGCCCGTCTCCGTGCGCAGAAACTCGCGCAGAGGCGTCTGGACGCTTCGCGCCCACGCCGTCCGCTCGGAGAACGGCGATGCCTGCGTCACGCTGGCCACCGGCTTCGTCGAGCGGGGCTACTGCTGGTAGCGCTCGACCACCTCGGCCTGCCTGACGTCGGCCGCTTCCGGGTCACGACCAGCTTCCCGCAGGGCGCGGCGTTGGCGCAGCAGGTCCCAGCACTGGTCGAGCGAGACTCGGAGTTCCTGCAAGCGGCGCCGGTCAGCCTCGCTCGCGTTCCCTTCCGACTCGCGCTCCCAGAGCTCGTGCTCCTCTGCGACGAGCTGCTCGATCGTTCCGTGGATCTGCGGATCGTCCATCACGCCTCCTGTGGAATCGGTTCGACAATCGTTACCGATCTCGCAGTGTCGGCCCCGCTGTTCGCCGCGCGAGCGGGCGACCCAGTGCTCGGGTCGGGGCCACTGACCCCCGACCCGAGAGAGTGTGAGCGCGATGACAGCGCTTCTCTGCGAGAACGCTAGACGCCGACCTCAGCAGGGATCGTCGCGGTGAGGGCTGCTTTGATGAAGTCAGCCACAGCCGCTGGCTGCGACACGTAGATCGAATGGCTGCCTGCAACTTCGATCACGGTCGAACCCGCCCGCTCTGCCATCTGTCGCTGGGCGTCTGGCGGGATCATTCGATCCTCAGTCGCGATGAGGTACCAGCTTGGCTTGCTCTGCCACGCAGCCTCGCTAATCGTGCCGCCTAGCGCGTCAACGCCCCACGGGACCTGTGAGTCGGCCATGAACGCAGCCTGCTCGGCGCTCAGGTCGCCCGCGAATGACGCGTGGAACTTCTCGCGGTCGAGGAACAGAAACCCGTCCTGCGGGGGCAGAATCGGCGGCACGGGTGCGCCGGGCGGCGGATCGGCGATCAGGGTATTTACCGACTCGCCCGCGTCCGGCGCGAAGGCCGCGATGTAGACGAGCCCCGCAACCTTGGGATGGTTTCCCGCCTCGGTGATGACCGCCCCACCGTACGAGTGGCCGACGAGGATGACCGGTTCGCTCACCGCGTCGATAGCCCGCTTGGTCACGGCAACGTCGTCGACATGCGAGACCGTCGCGTTTTGGACGACACTGACGCTGTAGCCGTCCTTGGTCAGGTGCTCGTAGACACCCTGCCAGCCGGAGCCGTCCACGAAACCGCCGTGAACAAGAACGACAGTGGGAGTGTCGGAGGTGCTCGTGCTCATCTAAGTCCCCTCGTGTCTGGATCGCGGTTCTCTGCCGTGTCGCCCGGTGTGACTCGGCGAAGTCCTCCTAGCTCCGCGACTAGAGCCCGACTCCATGAACCAGCAAAGCGAAGTCGATCGACGTCGGCGGCTCCACGTGAGACCTCACGATCGGTGGCTCCAACCACGTTACTCCCATCGCCCAGCCAGCCAAGGCCGATCAGCCACTCTGTTACACCGGCGGCCGTCAGGCGCTCGTCACCGCCCGCATCGGCGTCAGACCTGGCCGACTTGCCGCGCTGCTCGAAGTTCTCCTCACTCCGGAGATCGACGCCTTCTCTTCAACGCTTCGCCCAGTCAGCCCGGCCTAACCTGCTTTCGTCGGTCGCGCACCCCTCCCCTCCCCCTCGCGAGGTCATCGGGCGCGGGGGGCCCGCTTGCAGCCCCGCCCAGCCGGTCCGTCGTCTCCCCCTCCCGCGCACGCGCGGGCACGCGTAGAAGAAAAGGCGTAGCAGGGGCTACCCACCCCCGGTGAGCGTGTTAGTCGGGTCGGGGCCTGGTGGCGGGGCGCCTCGCGGAGGTGTAGCTCACGGCGAGCGTCAGTCCGCGGCCGCGCCCTGCGCGAGCGCGATCGCGCCGAGCACTCCGGCGCGGTCCCCGAGACCCGGCCGGACTACGAAGTCGCCGATCCCGTCCTTCAGCTCCGGGGCGTCGAAGTAGCCGGCGAGCAGCTCTCGCAGGCGCTCCTGCACGCGAGCGAGCAAGGTCGGCTGCTTCATCACGCCGCCTCCGAGGATGATCCGTTCCGGCGAAACCGCGCAGACCACGTTCATCAGACCGAGCGCGAGGTACTGGGCCTCGAGCTTCCACGGCGCGTCATCGTCGATCTCGTGCGCGCCCCGTCCCCACCTCGCGTGCATGGCGCCACCCGACGCCAGCCCTTCCAAGCAGTCGCCGTGGTACGGACAGGAGCCCGCAAACGGGTCCGCAATGAGATCGTGTGGGATCCGCATATGGCCGAGCTCGGGGTGCAGCAAGCCGTGGACGAGTCGTCCGTTCACGACGACACCGCCGCCGATGCCTGTCCCGACGGTGACGTAGCAGAAGCTCGAGAGACCTACCGCCGCTCCCCAACGGTGCTCGCCGAGGGCAGCTGCGTTGACGTCCGTGTCGAAGGCGACGGGAACGTCGAGCGATGCTTGGAGCCTCCCGGCGACGTCCGTTTGCGCCCACCCCGGCTTCGGCGTGGTGGTGATGAAGCCGAAGCTCCCGGAGGAGCGGCGGAGGTCGATCGGCCCGAAGGATCCGATGCCGACGGCGTCGACGGATCCATTCTCGACGAAGAACGCCAGGGCGCGCGCAATCGTCTCGTCGGGCGCGGTCGTGGGGAAGGTGCTGATTCCGCGCATGTCGCTCGGGCCGGTCCCGACTGCGCAGACCCACTTCGCGCCGCCGGCCTCGATGCCGCCGTAGAGCGGACTGCTCACCCGACCAGGACCGACTCGTGTTCAGCACCAGCGCCCGACGACCGGCGGACGATGAGATCGGCGGGCAGCATGACGACGCGACGGCGCTCGCGCACGCGTCCGGCCAGGCGGTCGAGGAGCAGTTGAGCCGCGAGCGTGCCGAAGGTCTCGGCGGGCTGAGCCATCACCGTCAGGAAGGGGTAGAGGCGCGAGACGTGCTCGATGTCGTCGAAGCACACGAGCGCGAGAGCTCCTGGGATGTCGACGCCGCGCTCGCGCGCCGCTTCCACGACCCCGACCGCGACGATGTTGTTCACCGCGAAGATCGCCGTCGGCGGCTCGGCGAGGTCGAGGAGACGCAGCGCGGCCTCGTACCCACCGCGCGGGTCGACCGCGCTCGCCTGCACCTCGTACTCCGTCCGCTGCTCGATCGCAGCCGCCTTCAGCGCGTCCAGGTACCCCTGGAGCCGCTCCCGCGACGTCGAGACATCGAGCGTCTCCGCGATCATCGCGATCCGCTGATGACCCAGGGCGATCAGATGCTCGACGAGCCGCCGCGCCCCCACGACGCTGTCGCCCTGGACGAGATCGGCCTCGAAGCCTGCGATGGAGCGGTCGATGAGGACGTATGGGATGTTGTTGCGCGCCAGGATCCGCAGGTGCGACTTCGACCGGTCCGAGACCGGGGCGACGAGCACGCCCTCGACCTGGAACTCGACCATGTCCTCGAGGTACTCGCGCTCGCGCTCGAGCTCCGCCCGCGTGTCGCACAGGATCACGTGGTATCCCGCGCGCCACGCGACGTCCTCGGCGGCTTGGACGATGAGCGTGAAGAAGGGGTTCGCGAGATCCGGGACGAGGAGTGCAAAAGTGCCCGTCTTCCGCCGGCTGAGCCCGCGGGCCAGCCGATTGGGGACGTAGTGCAGCTCGATGATCGCCGCCTCGACCCGCCGGCGCGTGTCAGCCTGCACGCGCGGGCTGTTGTTGATCACGCGCGAGACGGTCATCGGCGAGACGCCCGCCCGTTCCGCGACATCGCGAAGCGTGACTCTCATCGGCCGTCTTCTAACACGCACACGCGTGTTATTGATACCACGTCGGGCGGACGATCGTAAGCCGTTACCGTCTTGACATGGGAGCTTTCACCATGTTATGAAGTAGCAGCGCGTGTGTTAGCGCTATCACGAAGGAGCACGATTGCTTCGAGAGGGATGCGGTGCGCTTGACTCGCTGATCGCTGGCGCTCGCAGGTCGCGCCGTCCGCGCCCTGGTGCTGCTCGTGGTCTTCCCTCCACCCCGACGCGCGCTCCAGGGCACCCGACTCGGACGCAACGAGAAGGAGGAGTCCAATGATTCGAGCACGACCTCAGGTAGGGCGTCTGACCGTGGCGTTTCTCCTTGCAGGGATGTTGATCGCAGCGCTTGCAGGCAGCGCGTCGAGTAGCCCGGCACAGAGCAAGACGATCCGGGTCGCGATCGTCGGCAATCCGCAGATGGAGGACATCGCCAAGCTGACGCCGTCGCTGTTCACGAACAAGACCGGCATCAAGGTCAGGTACTCGATCCTCGAGGAGGGCAAGCTCCGAGAGATCGTGACCCGCGACGTCGGATCCGGCGGCCGACAGTTCGACGTCGTCATGATCGGGCCGTACGAGGCACCGCAGTTCGGCGCCAGCGGCCTGCTCAAGAGCCTCACGCCGTTTGCCAAGCGCGACGCGTCCTACAAGTACAACGACCTCATCCCGGCGGTCCGGAACGCGCTCTCGGCGAACGGCAAGATGTACGCCGCGCCGTTCTACGGCGAGTCGTCCTTCGTCATGTACCGCAGGGACGTCATGAGGGCCAACAACGTGACCGTGCCGGCCCGGCCGACCTGGGATCAGATCGCCACCATCGCCCGCAAGATCGACACGAACCGGATGGCCGGCATCTGTCTCCGTGGCAAGCCGGGCTGGGGTGACCTCGGGGCGTCGTTCACGACCGTGCTGAACACGTTCGGCGGCACCTGGTGGTCGGCCAAGCCAGACGGCAAGCCCGACAAGGCCCAGGTCGACACGCCCGCGTTCAAGGAGGCGCTCGCCTTCTACGTCAACCTCGTCAAGGATGCGGGCGAGACCGACGCGGCCAACGCGAGCTTCAACGAGTGCCTCGCCCAGTACCAGGACGGCAGGGTCGCGATGTGGTACGACGCGACCGTCGCCGCGGGCATCCTGGAGGCGAACAACAGCGCGGTCAAGGGCAAGAACGGCTACGCGCTCGCGCCGGTCAAGAAGACGAAGGCGTCGGGGTGGCTCTGGACCTGGGCTCTCGCGATCCCGAGGGAGTCTCCTGACCCAGCTACCGCTTGGAGGTACATCTCCTGGGCGACCGGCCCGAGCTACATCAAGGCCGCGGGCACGAGAATCTCCGGTGGCTGGGCGGCGATCCCGCCGGGCACCCGGCTCTCGACCTACAAGATCCCACAGTACAAGAGGGCCGCGAAGGCGTTCGCCGCGATCACGCTGGCGGCGATGAGGGCGGCACCGATCAACAACCCCGGCACGACCAAGCGCCCCGGTGTGCCCGGCGTGCAATACGTCGGCATCCCCGAGTTCCAGGACGTGGGGAACCAGTGCACCGAGCAGTTCTCGAGCGTCATTGCGGGCCGTACGTCGATCGACGACGCCCTCGAGGCCTGTCAGGAGATCGCGTCACAGGCGATCCAGTAGGACAATCAGCGTAGTGACGAGCGCCACGGTCGGGAGAACGCCCTCCGTAGATCCACTCTCCCGGCCGTGGCGCCGCCGGCTGCCGCTGCTGCCGGCACTGCTCTTCGCGATCGTGGTCACGCAGGTGCCGTTCGTGCTGAGCGTCTACTACAGCTTCACCGACTGGTCGATCAGCCCGCCGACCGAGCGCCGCTTCATCGGGCTCGACAACTATCAGACGCTCGTAGAGAACTCGTTCTTCCGGGAGGCGGCGTGGACGAGCGTCTGGATGACGGTTTCCACGGTCCTCATCTCGCTCGCGCTCGGCACGCTGCTCGCGCTGCTCATCGACCGGCACTTCTTCGGGCAGGGAATCGTCCGCACGCTGCTGATCACGCCGTTCCTGATCATGCCAGTGGTCGCGGGCCTGATCTGGAAGAACCAGATGTTCAGCGGACTCTACGGAGTTCTCAACTGGGTGCTCGAGCGTCTCGGCTTCGAGAGCATCGAGTTCGTCTCGCGGTACCCGCTGTGGTCGATCGTGACCGTGCTCGTATGGCAGTGGACGCCGTTCATGATGCTGATCATGCTGGCGGGCCTTCAGAGCCAGCCCTCAGACGTCGTGGAGGCGGCGAAGGTGGACGGCGCGACGCCGTTCGGCACGTTCCGGCAGCTCACACTTCCGCATCTGCGCCGGTACATGGAGCTCTGCGCCCTGCTCGGCACCATCTACGTGGTCCAGGTCTTCGACCACGTCGACGTGATGACGGGCGGCGGGCCCGACTCCACCAACATCCCGTACTTCGTCTACCAGCGCTCGATCGGCGGGGGCTGGGACTTCGGGCTCGCGTCCGCCTACAGCATCGTGGTCGTGTTCGTCTCGATCGTCGTGGCGACGATCGCGCTGCGCGTGCTCTCGAGCCTGCTTCGGGACGAGGAGCGAGCCTGATGTTCGGGCGACGCGTCGGCACGAGACTCGGCGTTGGCGAGCGGCGCTCGGTCCACGTTGCCCTCGGCCTGCTCGCGTGGCTCGTAGCGCTCCTCTTCTTCTTCCCGGTCTTCTGGATGGTCCTGTCGTCGTTCAAGGAGGAGCAGGACGCCAACACCAGCCCGAAGCTCCTCTTCTCGCCGACCCTGGATCGCTACAGGGACGTGACGAGCAACCCCGAGGGCACGCTCGCGTTCTCCGAAGCCGCGACGAACTCGGCGATCGTCGTCCTCGCCAGCACGCTGATCGTGCTCGCGCTCGCGATCCCGGCGGCCTACGCGCTCGCGATCCGGCCGGTGCCGAGGTGGCGCGACGTCCTCTTCTTCTTCATCTCCACGAAGTTCCTGCCGATCGTCGCCTCGATCCTGCCGATCTGGGTCCTCGCGGAACACTTCGACAAGCTCAACACCCGCACCGTGTTGATCGTGCTCTACACCGCGATCAACCTCCCGCTGGCCATCTGGATGCTGCGCTCGTTCTTCATGGAAATTCCCCGCGAGCTGATCGAGGCCGCCGACATCGACGGTGCCAAGTTGCGCGGGCAGCTGACCTCGATCGTCCTGCCGATCGCCGCCCCCGGAATCGCGGCGACGGCGCTCCTCTGCCTCATCTTCGCGTGGAACGAGTACTTCTACGCGGTCCAGCTCAACCCGGCTTCGGGATCGACCGTCCCGCAATGGGTGACGACCAACATCAGCACGCGGGGCAACTTCCTCGCCAAGCTCTCTGCCGCGTCGGTGCTCGCCGTCATCCCGGTCGTCCTCGCCGGCTGGCTCGCCCAGAAACGCATGATCCGCGGCCTCTCGATGGGTGCGCTCAAGTAGATCCGTGCCCTCCGTCCGCTACGACTCCGCGACCCGCTTCTACCCCGGTACGCCCCGTCCCGCGGTGAACGAGCTCGACCTGGAGATCGAGGACGGCGAGCTCCTCGTTCTCGTCGGCCCGTCGGGGTCCGGGAAGACGACGGCGCTGCGCATGCTGGCCGGCCTCGAGCCGCTCGACGAGGGCCGTGTGTGGATCGGCGAACGCGACGTGACCGCGGTCCACCCGCGCGAGCGCGACATCGCGATGGTCTTCCAGAACTACGCCCTCTACCCGCAGCTCAACGTCGCCCAGAACATGGGCTTCGCGCTCAAGCAGCAGGGCGTCCCGAAGGCCGA
The DNA here is from genome assembly GCA_963723695.1 of uncultured Gaiellaceae bacterium. Taxonomy (GTDB): domain Bacteria; phylum Actinomycetota; class Thermoleophilia; order Gaiellales; family Gaiellaceae; genus GMQP-bins7. The sequence goes on from CAVRRU010000012.1 coordinate 38,781, forward strand.
GCGGATGGAGCGCGTGCGTGAGGTTGCCAAGCTGCTCGACCTCGAGCCGTTCCTCGACCGCAAGCCGAAGAACCTCTCCGGCGGGCAGCGTCAGCGTGTGGCCATGGGCCGTGCGATCGTCCGGCGGCCGCAGGTCTACCTGCTGGACGAACCCCTTTCCAACCTCGACGCGAAGCTGCGCGTCCAGACGCGCACCGAGCTCGCCGAGCTCCAGACGCGCCTGGCGGTAACGACCGTTTACGTCACGCACGACCAGGTCGAGGCGATGACCATGGGTCACCGGGTGGCGGTTCTGCGAGACGGCGAGCTGCAGCAGATGGACACGCCGAGCACGCTCTACCGGGCGCCCGCGAACCTGTTCGTCGCCGGATTCATCGGTTCGCCGGCCATGAACCAGCTGCCGGTCGCCGCGACCACGCCGCTGCGGATCGCGGGGGCGGAGGTGCACATCCACGGGCGGCCGGACGGCGTCGTGGGCGATCGGATCGTAGTCGGCTTCCGACCGGAGGCGGTGCGTGTTGGCGCCGGCCCGATTTCGGGTCGCATCCGAGCCGTCGAGGATCTCGGGTCGGAGGTGTTCGTCCACGCGTTGATCCAGCACGAGTTCGAGGACGCCACGCTCGTCGCGAAGACGTCGACGCCGTTCGACGGGCACATCGGCGACAACGTGTCGCTGTCCGTGAGCGGGACCATGCACGTCTTCGACCCGGGCGGTCCGAGAATCGCGACCGTAACGGCCTCAACCGAGCAGCGCCTCGACAGCACCGATCGGGCCGTGGGAGGCGAGGCGGCGCGATGACGCGGCGAAGACATCGTGGAAGCGCGCGCTCTCGCGCAATCTCGGCGGGAACACCGTCGTGAGGTCGAGGAATACGACCGGATCGTCCAGTGCCCGCTTCGCGTAGCGCGCCGAGTGCTCAGCGCTCGCGTCCGCCGCGCGCTCGGAGGCCGGTGTCGTCGCCAGATAGCGAGCCCAAGCCGCGAGCGCGAGCGCCGCGCACTCGATCGGCCCCTCGCGCTCGAGCTGGCGTTCGATCGTCGGAATCAGGAACAGCGGGAACTTCGCGGTCCCGTCGATGCAGAGCCGCGCGATCTGGTCGCGCACGCCCGTGCTCGCAAAGCGGCCGAGCACGGTCGTCGCGTACTCCGCGCGTGGATGGCCGGGGATCTCCTCCAGCGTCGGGATCGCCTCTTCCCACAGGAAGCGCTCGAGGAACGTCCGCAACGGCGGGGTGGCCATCGCCTGGTCGACATACACGATGCCGGCGAGAGCCGCGAGGTATGCCATGCACGAGTGGGTCGCGTTCAGCATGCGCAGCTTGTAGAGCTCCCAGTCGTGCACCTGGTCGCTGAAGAGGACGCCGACCTCCTCGAAGCGCGGACGACCCGAGGCGAACTCGTCCTCGAGCACCCACTGCCGGAACGGCTCGGCGACGACCGGCCAGCGGTCGTCAATCCCGACGTGGTCGCGCAGCCATGTCCGGTCGGCGTCCGTGGTCTGCGGCGTGATGCGGTCGACCATGGAGTTCGGAAAGGCGCAGACGGTCTCGACCCAGCGTGCAAGCGCTGGGTCTCGCTCTTCGCAAATGCGGAGCACCGCCTTCCGTGCGACTGCGCCGTTGCCGGGGATGTTGTCGCAACTGAGGATCGTGAGCGCCGCGCCGCTGTCCGCTCGCCGGCGTGTCAGCCCGCCCGCGATCGCCTCGATCGTCGGGTTCGGTTCCTCGAGCGAGTACCCGGACTCGGTGATCGTGAGCGAGAGGATTGCCACCTCCGGATCGGCGATCTGCAGAGCGACGGCAGCGGCGTCGTCGACCGCGAGCACGTAGCCGACGATGCTGCCGACCACTTGCGCCCGTGGTTCGCCGTCACCCTTCTCCACGAGTGTGTACAGGTAGTCCTGCGAGCGAAGGACCGACTCCATTCGCCGATCGTCGTCGAGAACGCCCAGGCCGCGGATTCCCCAATCGCTTCCCGCCTCCGCGAGCTCATGCACGTAGAGCGCGAGGTGCGCCCGGTGGAAGCCTCCGACGCCGAGATGGAGGATGCGCGGGTTCAGCTTCGTCCGGTCGTAGCGCGGAACGGGAGTGCCTCGCGCGGCGATCTCGTCCAGGGTTCTTGCGTGGAGATCGAGGGCGCGCCCCGTCACTGGCCGACGCTGTCGCCGATGAGATACACGTTCGCCTGAAACGTTCCCACAACGGAGCCTGGAGGAGGAGATCATGAGCACCTCACGTGAGGGCGGCTGCTCCTGCGGAGAAATTCGTTACCGCCTGACGTCCGATCCGCTCTTCGTGCACTGCTGTCACTGCTCGAACTGTCAGCGGCAGACCGGAACGAGCTGCGTTCGGACTCTCAGGGCACTAGTCGCTCTCGACGACGGTCGTCGTGTTCTCGTCGCTCGAAAGTTCGCGCTCGATGATCGTTGTGTTCTGGCCGGTGGCCGAGCGCCCGGTTCGGGCCATGCGAATGGCCAGAAGCACAGCAACAACCAGCACGGCGGCGAGGACGAAGAAGAACCAAACGGGCATTTCTCCTCCTTCGGTGACGTGCCTGGTGTTACCCGCCTAATGGGGGTCGGGAAACGAGCGCTGTCGGGCAACACCAACGTTTTGGCCTCGACGACTGAACTGCTACCGACGAGGGAAGGGGGCGGACAGGTCGGCCCGGAGACAAGACAGAGGGGCGACTTTCGCCGCCCCTCTCTTCTTCTGCGTGAGTACGTCCTGGGAAGCGTCTAGGTAGAGCTCGCCGGCTCCGTCACCCTGCTTGCTGTTGGGGTCGGGCCCACTTGGTGAGAGCCGGGACACTTCGGCGTTCAGGTAGCCACCCGGCCCCCTATTACCCAGCAGGTGGACGGTGCGTTACTACGTCGCCTGACGGGCTGGCGACGGCACCGCCTCTGCTCGATACACGGCTCCCCGCCAGGCCACTGCGTCGCTCCCGTAAGAGATGATCTCGTCGCGGCTGCAACCGCGGGCGCGGAGGTAGTCGAGGGCTGCCTCGCGTGCAGAGGCAGCCTGACGCGTCCCCACGACGCTGCGCCCAGAGCGGATCGAATACTCCTTGTAGTCGGCCATCGTGAATGTCTCCCCTATATGGCTGCGAATTCTGGTCCGGGTCCCTGCGGGACCTTTGGACTTCTCCCCCACCTGGAGTCGCCTTTGGGAGGGAAACCGCAGAGACCCGGCTGCTCGCACCGTATTGCGACGAGCGAGGACGTCAAGCTTGGACAGGTCCCGAACAGCCCCTAGTCAGGAGTCCGTGGCTCAGTCATGCTCCCTGGCGGGGCCGGGTCCCCAGTGCTAAGGCCGCGATGCGGCGGCGTCTTGCAAGCCACACCCGGCCCCGATTATTGCGGCGCGGCCCGCGGCAGTGACCCACGATCAGCGGTACGGTCGCCGGAGTGAAAGTGCTCGCAGTCGCTGCCGTCGTGGTCCTGCTGGTGTCGTGCGGCGGATCCGAGCCAGAGCCGTCTCGCGTGTCGTCACCTGATCCGAAGCAGTTGCTCGTCAGGCTCTCAGACTTGCCCCCGCAGTTCACTCTCGTCGCGGGAGAGTTGTTGCGACCGACGACGCTCGAGAGCGTACTGGCGCAGCCGTGGTCCGCAGGTCTGGAGACCGAAATCGCTCGCGAACGCATTTCCGGCTTTAACACCTCGGTCTGGAGTCAGGAAGGTCGACGAATCCAGTGTTCCCTTGCTGTCTACCGCTCGAGTACGGGAGCGCGCGAGGTCCTCGAACGCAGTAATTCGCGCTTTCGTGCATTCCTCGCGGTTCGACACCTCGGACGACCGATACCGGTGCGAGCTCTCGGAGTGGAGGCGAGTGCGTTTCGCTTCGATCTCGGTCGCCTCAAGGGACTCGCAATTGGCTGGCGGCAACGGAGCGTCCTTGCAACGTGTTCCATCCTCGGACGCAGCCCGCCCGCCCTTGCGGAGCTCATGGTGGTCGCGTTGGCGCAGCACAGGCGTCTCGCGATCACGCTCGGGTGATGTCCGGCCGGCCACTTGGTGAGAGCCGGGACACTTCGGCGTTCAGGCAGCCACCCGGCCCCCATATCGCGTGGGCCATCTCCTTCAGCTCCTCGATGCTGAACCTCGGGAGCCAGAAGGCGTAGTAGTCCTCGCGCCGCACGACGCGCCCGTGCTTGCAGTCCCTGCAAGCGTCACCGTTGCGTGTCACGTGCGGTCTCGTGACGCCTCTCAACCCCTGGCGGAGGGGCAGCGGACGACGACGACCTCCTCGGCGACGACCGCGGAGCGCAACTCACATCGCCGCCAGCTTCGGCCGCTCGCGTTCGATCTCCGCGACGATGTCGAGCACGAGCCGCGACTGCGCATGGTCCGGCTCCAGGTTCCCGCGCTCGCGCTCGATCGCCTTCTCCAGCTTCAGACCGAGCGCTCCGCGAAGGAATACGTATTCCTAAGTGAAGCGGCTCTCGAGCTTCTTCGTGGCCAGTAACTACACAAACGTGCACGGCCTGTTCGTGTTCGGCTACTGACCACCGGGTGATCGTCCACGCCGTCGTCGACGACGACCTCACGCGACTTCCCACTTGGCGTCGAGCTCGACGTATTCATCCGCCGCGAGAACGCCGAGCGGTTCATCGAGGAGGTGCGGGGGAACGTGCCCGAAGGCCGCGGGTGAGTCCGCCGAGCCTGGACGATCTGACATGCCTCGGAAGAGCAGTGCGCGACCCCGATTGGGCGATAGGCCCTCGTTTGCATCGATGCTAACGTCGAGCCGTTCGCAGGAAGCTGCCCCACGCAAGCGCTTCTCGCCGTCGCACAGCTCTCGTCGCCGCCGGTCTGTTCGTGACGATGCTCGTCGGTGTCCCAGCCGTGCTGGCGCAGAGCGGGGACGGCGACCACCAGGACACCGTGAAGATCTGCGACGCCGAGGGCGGCGGGCAGTACGAGCCGAGCGAGGCGCAGGAGACCGATTTCTACGGTGCCGGCCAGCAGGGCAACGGCACGCGCGAGAGGGACATCGTCCCGCCGTTCGTGATCGAGAACCCGACGCCGGACGACCCGTCGTCCTTCCCCGGCCGGAACTGGACCGAGGAGGGACAGGCGATCCTGAACGCGGACTGCGAGAAGCCCGCGCAGCTGCCTGAGCTCGAGAAGAAGGTCCGCATCTGTCACGCAACGAGCGCAGACAAGAATCCGTATGTCTTGGAGGAACCGGCGATCGCGAACAACGGCGATCTGAGGGGCGGCCACCTCGACCACACCGGGCCTGTCTACCCGGCGGACGGTTGGGGCGACATCATCCCGCCGTACCCGTACATCGACGAGAACGGGCAGCTCCAGATGTTCCCGGGTTATAACTGGAGCCCGGCTGGTCAGGCGATCTGGCAGAACGGCTGCGAGCCCCCCATGCCTCCCCGGCCTGCGGCGATCACGCCTGAGCTCGGATGCGTCGAGGACCTCGGCGAACGTGGGTTCCTGGCGCATTTCGGGTACACCAACCCGAACGCGGCGACCGTCGAGCCGGTGTCCGATCGAAACGGGTTCACGCCGGTGCCGCAGTACCGCGGGCAGCCGACGGCGTTCGCCTCCGGACGTGTGCAGGACGCGTTCCAGGTCGAGTGGGACGGGAGCGATCTGACGTGGTCGCTCACCGGAAACGAGGTGACCGTCTCGGACGGCTCGGCGCCTTGCCCAAGCTCGATCACGATCGTCAAGAAGCTCGTTCCGCCGATCGACCCCGGCCGCTTCAGCCTGAGGATCGATGGCGAGATCGTGGGCGGCGCGGAGGCCGTGGGAGACGGCGGGACCACCGGCACAATCGCTGTCCCACCGGGCACGCATACGGTAAGCGAGTCCGGTGCGCCCGGGACGTCTCTGGCCGACTACCACGTCGAGATCGTCTGCCGCGACGAGGGCCGGACGGGAGTGGGCGATAGGGGTGCAGGCGATCCGTCGGTGGACGTTCAGGTGCGGAGAGGCTCCATCATCGAGTGCGTTGTCACGAACACCGCCAAGCAGAAGCCCGATGACCGGGCCGTGCGCCCGGTCCTCGAATGTGTCGTGTTAAACGACTCTGGCCTCGACGTCGCGGTCTGGGGCTACTCGAACGGCACCGGCGACCCGGTCACCGTTCCGGTCAGTGATCGGAACGGGTTTACGCCCGCGCCCGAGGGCCGTGGACAGCCAACCGTGTTCGAGCCAGGCCGGTTCGTCGGCGTCTTCCAGACGCCGTTCGAGGCGGGGAGCACGACGCTCGAATGGAACCTGTCCGGCCGAAGGGCGACCGCGTCTTCGAGCTCCGAACGCTGCACCGCGACCATCGAGCTGAGGAAGGTCGTCGTGCCCTCGACCGACCCGGGAGTCTTCGATCTTCGTCTCAACAACACCGTTGTCGCGAGTGGCGGCAACGGAACGGCGTCGGCCCCGATCGTCGTTGGCGTGGGCGAGGGAACTGTCAGCGAGACCGCCGGCGCCGGAACGAACCTCTCCGACTACGAATCGAGCGTCGAATGCACGCGGAACGGAATCGTCGCCGTCTCCGTGCCCGAGACGAAGGTCGACGGCGCTGTGTCCAGAGGCGACGTCGTAGTGTGCACGTTCACAAACCGGAGGAAGGGCGCGCCGCCCGAACCGCCTCAGCCACCGCAACCACCCCAACCGCCCCAACCACCTCGACCTCAGCCACCGCCTCAGCCACGACCGCTGCTCGATCTCGCCGTCACCAAGACAGCCGAGCCGACCGTCGTGGGGGTCGGCGGGCGGATCACGTGGACGATGACGGTGACGAACCGGTCTCCTGTCGCGGCCGCGGACGTGAACGGCGTCAAGCTCGACGATCCGCGATCGTTCCGGACGAGACTCATCTCCCTGAGGCCGTCACAAGGCACGTGCCGGTCGTTCACATGCGACCTCGGGCGACTGGCTCCCGGCGCATCCGCAACCGTGCTCGCCGTCACGGAGGCGACCGAGGTGGGCGTGGTCGTCAACCTCGTCCGCGTCGGTTCCGAGGAAATCGAGTCGAACTACCGCAACAACGTCGCAGCCGCATTGGTGCGTGTGGTGGGTCGATTCAGGCCCCCTGCTCCCGCGAACATCTGCCGGACAATGACTGCAAGCCCGCAACTCCTCGAGGCCGGGCGATCCTCGATGGTGCGCTTGGTCGCGCGGGGCCGGCTCGGCACGCCCCTGCCGGGGCTCCCGGTCCGGGCGCGCGGCGTAGGAGTTCGGCTCCAGGCGAGAACAGACCGCCAGGGCGTGGCGCGCATGGCGATGATCCCGCGTCGGCTGGGGCTTGTCTTCTTCGCCTCGGGCGGGCGAGTGCTCGCGAGCCGTGCGCGGCCCGCCTGCGTGACCAGGCTCGGAGTCCAGCGCGCAAGGCCGACGCAGGTCACCGGCTAGCAGGTACCGATCTTCAGCGGACGATGTCGATCGGGGTGCCGAGCGGGGCGAGCCCCCGCAGCCGCCTCGCAACGTCGTTGTCGACACGTATGCAACCGTGTGACACTGCTTGGCCCAGCAGCTCCGGCCGGTCCGTGCCGTGGATGCCGACAATGCCCTCGTCCGGCCAATCCGTGAGCCGGGACGAGGCACTCGTCTCGAGCGCGAACGCGCCGTAGAAGGGGTCGGTCGGGACGAACGCCGACCGCACATAAAAGCTTCGGCCGAGCGGTGTCTCCGCCCCGGCTCGACCTATCGCGATCGGTGCGCCGAGCAGGACAGCCCCGTCACCGAGGCGCCGGACCTCGATCTGGCGCGACTCGAGACGAACGACGATGCGGTTTCGGACCGGCCGAACCTCGACCGTGTCGGCGCGCGCCCAGCCTCGTGCGCCGTTGGGTCGTCCGGGAAGACTGAGCAGGTACCACCAGCTTCCGTCCTCGCCGCGGCGTGACTGAAGGGCGAGGACGATCTGAAACTGGTGATCGGCTCGATAGCGGGGCAGCCGTCTAACGACATTCGCGGCCGGGTCGGGTTTCGCACGCACTACGAGTGGCCGGAGTGCCTCCCCCGCAGCCGGGAACCTCGCCGGCAGATCTGCCGCGGCGCCCACCGGTTGAGCTACAGCGAGCACCGAGCCCAGCACGACGGATGTCAACGGCCACGCGTTGCGCATGCGAATTCCGGTGAATGGGAGCGTACCGAGATCGAACGGGTGAGCTCCGCGCCGCGGGCTGGGGCCGAGCCGTAGCCCGGCCCCAGACTCAATGAGCGTTACGGCAAGAGGCGGATCACATCCGCGGAGAGGCTCACCTCGCCGTTGTCCTTGATGCTTCTCGACGTGAAGGTCCCACGCGCACCTGCATACGCGCCCGTCCCTCCTACTACTGGGATCGTGAATGGGGCGTTGGAGAAACGGATGTAGCCCTCTCCAACGACCGAGCCGCCGGGAATGAAGAACGTGCCCGTACAGAACGCGCTGCTCTCTCCCCGGAACGTGCACATGACCTTGGCGTGGCCGATGCGCTGCCCACGCCCCCCTGCCTTGGCCCAGGAATAGAGCTGGAAGCTGCCCATGAAGATGTCCCCGGTCGACTCGCGGTTGTTGTGATCGGAGTCGACATACAAATCGTTCCGTTGCTGATCTACCTCGAGGAAGCGGATGACGCGGCCGCCTCCTGCAGCGGGTGCTGCCGCCGAGATGAGAAGGGAACCCACGGCCGCAGCCGCAAGCACCGCGAAGAAAATGCGCATGTACTGACCTCTCCTTGGTCGTGAAGCGGTGCCTGCCGCGGCGGGCATCGTACAGGGGTCCCGTCAGCGGTCGATCGTTTGCGCCGCGGAGGTTCGTGCAGGGCGATCCCGAGGCCGCGAAGCAACCTGCCTGACGGCCCGGCGCGGGTTTGCACCGGGAGCCTCCGGGTCGCGGACGTAGCAGAGCCAGTACCTGTCCTCGTCGCGCTCCAGTTCGCCGACGAGTTCAGCGCCGCATCCCGTCTCGACTTCCGCCGACATTTGGGCCACGAGTGGGCCACAAGAATGCTGTCTGGGAGACGAAGTGTCGCCGACGAGTGCGTTCGCCATCTCCGGCAGCGGGAAGATGACGACGGTCGCCGGCGCTGGCGTGCAGGCGACCGCGAAGCTCACGGCGTCGAGATTTGGCAAGGGCGCATCCGAGAACCGCCCGGCCAAAATCGTGCTAGCTCGCGCGGACGGCACTCATCGACGATCCGCTCGGCCTGGTTCAGTTCCGCCGTGACGAGCCGCTGGCAGTACCCCATGGTCTTGGAGCCGCCACCGCAGCCGTAGGTGTTGGCCCCGAGGCCGTCGGGGTTGAGGAGCGTGTACTCGACCGCGTCGAACTCGCCGCAAGCCCGCGGACTTGAGAGCGCTCGCGCTCGACATTGTCGTCGCGGAAGCGAAGGCGCTATCCACTGACGCGACCGAAGCGGAGGAGCTAGGAGTCCCGTTTCCTCTCGAACCTCACCGGACCGCCCCGACCCGATGAACATGCTCGTGGGGGTGGGTATCGCCTCGACGCCTTTCTATTACGCGTGCGCGCGCGTGCGCGCGATGGGCAGAAGCTCGGCGCTAGGCAAGCCTCGTCCCCGACCTCGCATACGTGCAACACCACCGAGGTCGGGGCGAGGTACGGTGCACGGGTGACCGTCGCGACGCCTCCATCACTTCGGGCGGAGCTCCTGCAGGGGCACACCCTCCCAGCGCCCTGGTATTCCGATCCCAACGTCCTGCGGCTCGAACACGAGCGGATCTTCAAGCGTTCCTGGCAGTACGCCGGCGCGGTCGAGCAAGCCGCCGAGCCTGGCGCGTTCTTCACCTGTCGCGCTGGGAACGTTCCGGTCGTGGTCGTGCGCGACCGTGCCGGAGAGCTGCGCAGTTTCGTCAACGTCTGCCGTCACCGTGGTCACGAGGTCGTACACGGTTGCGGGAAGCGCGAGACGCTCCAGTGTCCGTATCACGCGTGGACCTATGACCTGGACGGCTCACTGCGGTCGGCGCCGCGATCGGAGCGCGAGCCGGACTTCGATCACGCTGATTGGGGCTTGCGTCAAGTCCTCGTGGACACCTGGGGCTCGCTTGTCTTCGTCAACCCCGACCTCGACGCGGCGCCCCTCGCAGAGACGCTCGGGGAGCTGCCTGAGGAGATGTCCCGGCGTGGGATCGATCCATCGGACCTCGCCTACCGCGGTCGGTCACGCGAGTGGATCGTCGAGGCCAACTGGAAGCTCGTCGTCGAGAACTTCCTCGAGTGCTACCACTGCCCGGTCGCGCACAAGAGCTTCAGCAGGCTGATCGACGTCGACCCCGACGCCTACCTGCTCCAGACCGGCCGCTGGTCGTCGAGCCAGTACGGGCCGGTGCACGAGGATGACGGACGCAGCCTTCCCTACAGCCCAGTCGGCGAGGTGCGCACGAGCCAGTTCCACTACGTCTGGCCGAACTGGACGTTGAACATCCTCCCGGGCCCGGCCCACGTTCGCGTGTTCGTCTTCGAGCCCGTCGACGCGGAACGGACGGCGTCGTTCGTCGACGGCTTCTGGGCACCCGACACCCCCGACGAGATCATCGAGGAGATAACCACCTTCGGCCTCACCGTCGGCCAGGAGGATCGGAATCTCGTCGAATCCGTGCATCGCGGCCTGCGCTCGGGTGCAATTGGGCAGGGCCGTTTGCTGCTCGGCAGCGAGCGCCTGATCCAGCACTTCCAGCTGCTCGTGTACGACGCCCTCACCGGCGTCGATTGACCGACTCGGCGAGAGCCACGAGCAACCGCCGCGCGGTAGTCGCGAGCCTTGGGCCGGAGCTCGTTCGTCACGTACGAGTAGCCGACATGCTGCTCCAGCCAAGCGCCGTGCGACGAGTCGCCGGAGCCGGAATGCACGAACGCGTCCGCCGCCGGGCCGAACGCCCGGCCCGAAGCAGGTACCAGAGACCCGGCCCACCGGCGGCACTCCTCGCAGTGGCAGAGGAAGAGTCCCGCAGCGGGCCGCGCACCTCGTACGTCACGGAGCCACAGAGGCAGCGTCCGGCGGCACGAGGCTCGGCGGCGTCCTCCATGAGCGGATCGTAGAATCGCGGCGTGCCGCTCGTCGCCGACCACATGACGCAGAGCCTTCTGACCGTGCTCCGCGGAGGCCACGATCTCAGCCGCGGCGAGCATGGCCGAGCGCGGCGTGGGAGCGGTCGTCGTGCTCGAGGGAGATGCGATCGCCGCGATCTCACCGAGCGCGACGTCATGAAGGCCGTCACGGTGGGGAAGGACGGCAGCGCGCCTGTGAGTGAGTGGATGACGCGCCATCCCGACACCATCGAGCCCGGCGACACGACCGACTACGCGGCGTCGCTCATGATCCACGGAGGGTTCCGCCAGCTGCCTGTCGTGGACGGCGGCAAGATCGTCGGGACGGTCTCCATCCGCGACTTCGTGCGGGTCGCGGTCGACGACCGCTCGCCTCGCGGCGTGTAGTACTTGCGCCGCAGCGTCGTCCCGATCTACGCGCTCTTCCTGTTGGAGACGCTCACGTGGATCGCGATGGTCCCGCTCGCGCCGACCTTCGCTGACGAGTTCCGGCTCTCCGGAATCGAGACCGGGCTGATCCTCGCTGCGGCGAGCCTCGCGGCCCTCGTTGTCGCGCTGCCGCTCGGCGTGCTCGCCGATCGGTTCGGCGCGCGACGCGTGACGATTGCCTCGGCCTGTCTCTTCACGCTCGCGACGCTGGGCCAGGGGCTCGCCGACGAGTTCTCGACGTTGCTCGCGGCCCGGATTGGGTTCGGCATCGCGTTCGGTGCGCTCTGGGGTGCGGGCGCGTCGTGGCTGTCGGACTCGCTCTCCGATGAACGACGCGCCGGTGCGCTCGCCCTTGCGACCACCGTCGCCGGGCTCGGATTCACCGTTGGACCGGTATTCGCCGGCGTCCTTGCGGATCGCTACGAGACGGGAACACCGTTCCTCGTTCTCGCCATAGCAGCTGCGGCGGTGACGGCCGCCCTCTTCGTCACGGCGCCTGTCGCCACCGCGCATGCTCCACAGCAGCGTCTCCGCGACGTCCTTCGACTGGCACGCGCGGACGAGCTAGTGCTCGCGGGCATCGCGATCATCGTGCTCATCGGCCTCGTCGGTGGCGGCGTGAACCTGCTCGTCCCGCTCCAGCTGCGTGAGAACGGGGTCTCGGCCGCCGAGATCGGGCTCCTCTTCTCGGTCGGGTCCGCCGTGTACACGGTCGTGAGCGCCGTCGTCGCACGGCTCGGCGCGCGCTCCGCGACGCTTCGCGTCGGCGGCTACGCGGCGCTCATCACGGGTTTGTCCATCGTCCTCGTCCTGACGAGCAGCTCGACGCTTGCCGCCGTCGCTTTCGTGCTCCTGCGCGCACCCGCCTGGTCGACGATGGACACGATCATCTACCCGCTGGCCGCTGCCGGAGCCCATCGGTCGGCCATCGGCCGTGGCTCCGTCATGGGCCTCGTGATGCTCGGTTGGGCAGCGGCGTCGACGGTGGGGCCGCTGATCGCGGGAGGGATCGCGGACGCCGCGGGCGACCGCGCCGCCTACGCCGTGATGATCGGATTCTGCGTGGTGATCGGCGGCTGGCTTCTCTGGTTGGCGTCACATGCCTCGCGACCGGCCGTCGCTGTCGATCTGGAACGTCTCTACGGAGCTCGGGACCTCGACGAGCTGCGGTCCGAGTACGACCGCATCGCGACCGCCTACGACACGGAGCTCGTCGAAGGCAGGGGCTACCGCTCGCCTCGCGCTGTCGCGGCGGTCGCGAGGAGGCTCCTCCCAGCGGACGCGATCATCCTCGACGTCGGCGCGGGCACGGGCTTGCTCGGGGCGGAGCTCTCCGAAGCCGGCTTCTCCAGGCTCGACGGCCTCGATCTCTCTCCCGGGATGCTCGCGGAGGCGCGTCGCAAAGGGATCTATGGCGACCTCCGAGAAGCAAAGCTAGGAGATGAGCTCGAGTACGAGACCGCGGGTTACGACGGCGTCGTCGCCGCCGGCGTCCTGACCACGGGACATGCGCCGGCCGCGAGCCTGGACGAGCTCGTCCGGATCACCCGCCCTGGCGGGCACGTCATCTTCACGCTCCGCTCCGACAACGAAGGTCCGCCCGGTTTCGAGGAGAAGATGGCAGACCTCGCCGAGGCGCGTCGCTGGGAGCTCGTCGAGCGAGGGGACGAGTTCCAGGCCATGCCGATCGGCGAGCCCGAGGTGCTCGTGCGCGTGTGGGCTTTCCGCGTGCTCTAGGAAGCCCTCGCGCCGACGGTCGACGCGGGCGCGCGAGTGAGACTGCGGTGTTCGCCGAAGACGTAGCCGAGCGTGTACGCCATCACGTAGGAAACGAGCCGTGTCGTGACGCCTCCGTACCACGCGGTGTCCACGAGCGGGTTGAGGCAGACGATGTCGAACCCCACGACGTTCGACCGCTCGGCGATCACCTTCGCGCACTCCCGGAACTCCTGCAGCGTGAATCCGCCGGGCTCGGGCAGCACGGTGCCGGGCACGATCGCGCCGTCGAAGAAGTCCGTATCAATCGTGACGTAGACGTTCTTCCCCGTCGGCGCGTACTCGGCCACGGACTCTGCCGGCCCGTTCCTGTGCATCTCGGACCCCGGGACGACGACCGTGCCGATCTCGGCGGCCGCTGCGAGAGACTCCTTCGAGGCGAAGTTCCGGATCCCGAACTGTGTGATCCGGCTGACGAACGGCAGCTCCGAGATCCGGCGGATCGGGCTCGAATGCGAGTACGGCGAGCCGGCCACGGAGTCGCGGACGTCAAAGTGAGCGTCGAAGTGGAGCAGCTCCAGCTCGCCCCACGGCTCCATCCCGCGAACGAGCGGGAACGTGATCGAGTGATCGCCGCCGACGCTCACGAGCACGGCGCTGTGGGTCGCAATCTGCCGTGCGACCTCGGTGGTCGTGTTGACGAACGCCCGCAGGTCGCCCGGAGTGACGACGATATCGCCGATGTCGGCCATCGTCACGCCGGCGAGGTACTCCTTCCCGTCGTCGACGCACTGGAAGCCGACGCACGGCTTGCTCGGATCGGGCGGGCCGTCAAAGGGGTTGCCGCCGTAGAAGAACGTCGGGTTGGTTCGAACTGCGTTGGGCCCTTGCGACTGGCCGACGCGGCAGTACGGGATCAGCGAGCCCTGGTCGTAGGGCACGCCCAGCAGCGCGACCTCGTGGTCGAAGGAGGCAAGGTCGCAGAAGGGAGCGCCGAAGAAACTGTGCGGCGGGATCGCGACGAGTGGAGACGTTGGAGGTACCCCCTCGAGGTCTGGGTGTGGGCTGTTCTCAGTCGCCATCACGGCTCCTTTCGCTAACCCGCGGCGGCGAGTGCCGCCTCGAGGCTCGGCGTGTCGGAAAGCAGCTTCCTCGTGTACTCGGCCTGCGGAGCGTCGAGCACGTCGTCGACCAGTCCACGCTCGACGATCCGTCCCTCGCTCATCACCGCGACCTCCTGCGAGAGAGTGCGGATGAGCGCGAGGTTGTGGGTGACGAACAGCAGTCCGATGTCGAGCTCGCGCTGGAGATCGGCGAGGACGTCGATGATCGCGGCCTGGACCGAGACGTCGAGCGCGGACGTGACCTCGTCGCAGACGAGCAGTTGTGGGTTCGCGATCAGCGCACGGGCGATCGCGGCGCGCTGGCGCTCACCACCGGAGAGCTGGTGCGGATAGCGGTCGAGCACCGTCGACGAGAGCTGCACGGTCTCGAGAGCCTCGCGAACGCGACCTCGTGCCTCCGTCCCGCCAAGCGAGAAGAAGTGGCGCAGCGGCTGACCGACGATCTGGCCGATCGTCTTCCGAGGGTTGAGCGAGTTGTACGGGCTCTGGAACACGTACTGGATCTCTCGTCGCGACCGCGCGTCGCGTGCTCGCGATCCCGGCTCCAGCGGCTGGCCACGGTAGGCGATCGCTCCGGTGTAGCTGATGTGCAGTCCGGCGATGCACCGGGCGAGCGTCGTCTTTCCGGAGCCCGATTCACCCACGAGCGCGAGGCACTCGCGAGGTCGGATCAGAAGCTCGACGTCGTGGAGAACCTGACGGTCGCCGTAGGACGCGTCGACGCCGAGGACGGTCACGAGCGCCTCCTCGTCCGTGATCTCCGGTCGGGCGACAGCAGCGGGTCGGGCGGCTGCAGCGTCGCGCAGGACCTCGGCGTGCCGGAAGCAGCGAACCTCGTGACCGGCCGCGATCGTCTCGAGCTGCGGTTCCGTGACGCCGCATGCCTCTTGCGCGTAGGGACAGCGCGGCGTGAAGAAGCAGCCCGTCGGACGATGTCCCGGCCTCGGTGCCGTCCCCGGGATTCCTACGAGCGCGTGCATCCCCGACAGCTCGGGAATCGCCTCGACCAGGCGGCGCGTGTAGGGGTGCGCGGCGAGCCGGAACAGCTTTCCCGTCGGCCCGACCTCGGCCAGCCGGCCGCCGTACATCACCGCAACGCGTGCGACCAGGGTGGCGACGACGGCGAGATCGTGGCTCACGTAGACGGCAGCGACGCCGTGCATCGCGCACAGGGCTCGAACCGTCTCGAGCACGTGTGCCTGCGTCGTGACGTCGAGGCCTGTCGTCGGCTCGTCGAGGACGATCACGCGCGGCCGGTTCGCGAAGGCCATTGCGAGTGCCACGCGCTGCTGCTGCCCGCCGGAAAGCTGGTGCGGGTAACGCCGTAAGAACGTCTCGTCAGTCGGGAGGAGCACCTCGCCTAGCACCTCGACGATCCGCTCGCGCCGTTCGGCGTCCGATGCTCCGAATCCGTGCTCGGTGAGAGTCTCCTCGAGCTGCCTGCCGATACGCATCGCCGGGCTGAGTGCGGAGGCCGGATCCTGCGGCACGTAGGAGACGAGCCGGCCGCGGAGTCGCTGGCGCTCGAGCTTCGGGAGGGTGAGGATGTCGCGGCCCTCGATGCGAACTTCGCCGCGAGCGATGCGGGCTCCGCGACGCGTGTGCCCGAGGACTGCCAGTCCGACGGTGGTCTTGCCAGATCCCGACTCGCCGACGAGCCCGAGCACCTCTCCCGCAGCAACCTCGAAGCTGATGCCGTCGACGATGTCCTCGTGCTCGCCGTAGTCGACCTCGACGCGCAGGTCGGTCACTGCAAGTGCGGCGGCCGAAGCGGTCACTCGCCACCCGTGCGGCCACGCTCGATGCCGATGGCAGCGCGCGCGAGGCCGTCGCCGACGAGGCTCGTGCCGATGGTGAGCAGCGCGATCGCGATCACCGGCAGCAGCACGGGCCACGGCTGGAGCGTGAGGCCGTTCTGGTTCTCGTTGATCATCAACCCCCAGTCGGCGGCGGGCGGCTGCAGCCCGAAGCCCAGAAAGCTGAGGCCGGCCACGACCGCGACATTGAACGCCATCCGCAGTGTCGCCTCGACGATCAGCGGGCTCGAGATGTTGGGCAGGATCTCGGAGAGGATGATCGTCCGCCGGGGGATGCCGATCGCCTCGGCGGACCGGACGAAGTCCCGCTCGACGATCTCCACAGCGGCCCCTCGGGAGACGCGTGCCACGCGGGGCATGGTCGTCAGTCCGACAGCGATCACGAGGAGCCAGAGCTTGGGGCCTACGGTCGCCGCGAGGACGAGAGCGAAGACGATCTGCGGCAGCGAGAGCAGAACGTCCATGCTCCGCATGAGCAGGTCGTCGAGCTTGCCCCGCGAGTAGGCCGCGGTCAGGCCGACTGCGGTTCCGAGCACCATGCCGATCGCGGTCGCAAGGCCGGAGAGCAGAAGGACGGAGAGACCCCCGTACAGGAATCGGCTGAGAACGTCACGTCCAAGGCTGTCCGTTCCCAGCCAGGCTTCGCTCGAAGGTGGTGCGAAGGGGAACTGGCCCTCGACACCCTGGTCGGGCTCGTACGGGGCCACGAGGCGGCCGAAGAGCGCAATGCCGAGCAGCAACAGGGTGATGCCGAGCCCGATTTTTGTCCGATGCTGCTTCCACGCCGCCGAGAGGAGCGCACGTGAGGGGCTGCCCCGCAGCTCCTCACGCCCGATTTCGACTGCATCGACCTCTGCCGCGATGTCGCTCATTGCAGCGAGGTCCGCAGTCGTGGGCTGACGAGGATGGTCGCGACGTCGGCGAGCAGGTTGAGCACGACGTACATCGCTGCGATGAGCAGCGCGATCGCCTGCACGGTCGGCATGTCGCGCGCGCGCACCGAGTCGACGAGCAGCAGCCCGATGCCCGGGTAGTTGAAGACGGCCTCGACGACGACGATGCCTCCTGCGAGGTAGGCGAGGTTGAGCGCAGTGATCTGGAGCGTCGGGGCGAGAGCGTTCGGTACCGCATGACGCCAGAGCACGCGCTGCTCCGGGAGACCCTTGAGCCTCGCCATCTCGACGAAGTCGCTTTCGAGGATCTCCACGGTCGACGCTCGCATGATCCGAGCCGTGTACGGGACGACGGCGATGATCAGCGTGATGACCGGCAGCACGAGCTCCCTGGGGTACTCCCACGGTTTCGAGCCGGGCTCCGTCACGATCACGCTCGGGAGGACGTGGAAGACGGTGGTCGAGAAGATCACGGCGAGGGTGATCGCGACGACGAACTCAGGGAGTGCAGCGAGCCCGAGCGTCGCGACCGAGGTCGCCTGGTCGAACGCGGAGTCCCTACGACGGGCACTGATCGCGCCGATCGCGATCCCGAGCGGCACGCTGATCAGTCCGGCGATCAGCATGAGGAACAAGCTGTTGACCAGCCGCTCGCCGAGCACGTCCGAGACGGGCAGGCTGTTCGCGAGCGATGTGCCGAGGTCGCCCGTGAAGAATCCGCTGATCCACTCCCAGTACTGGGTGAGAACCGGTTGATCGAGTCCGAGCTGGCGACGAAGCTCGGCCAGCGACTCGGGCGTAGCGCTTCGTCCGAGGATCGAGCGCGCAGCGTCTCCCGGCAAGGCCTGGGTCGCGGCGAAGATGATCACTGACGTGATCCACAGCGTCACGAGCCCGAGCAGAAGTCGTCGGATGATGAAGCCGCTAAGGCCGTGCCGGAGGCTCATCCTCGTGCCGAGGCTAACGCGGTGACGGTCGAGCGTCTAGGCACTTTCGGAAGAACACGCGTCGATAGCCGTCTTCGACACGTCGCCCCGTCTCCTCGAAGCCGAGGCTCGGATAGAGAACAAGGTTCTCGACCATCGCCTCGTTCGTGTAGAGCGTTATCTCCCGCAGCCCGAGCTCGCGTGCGCATAGCTCGGCGAATGCGATCAAGGCGCGCCCGTGCCCGCGCCCCTGCTGGGCGGGGTGGACGGCGATGTTCTCGAGCTCGAGTGCGTCGCCGGCCGGCCGGATCACGAGCACGCCCACCACTCGGCCGTCCAGGTCGCCGACCCACACGTCACCTGCAGCGAGGAGCGCCGGATAGTTGGCGGTCATCGGCGCCGGAGCGCGGCCCATGCGAGGAACGTACGGCGCGTAGGCGGCCTCGACGATCGCTACGATCGCCACTAGGTCTCGGCTCTCTGCTCGCCGGATGTGCACGTGCGAACCGGGTGCCGGGCCGAAGCCCGGCACCCGCCTTGCTCAGACGAAGTAGATCGTCCGGAAGCCGTTGCCGTACTTGTTGAGGTTCAGCGTGCCGCGGTCGATCTTGTAGCCGCCGACCTTGGCCGAATAGCCGTCGGTCAGGTTCTTGAAGCCCCAGATGATGTTGCCGCCGTCGTTGTACTCCATCCGCTGCATCTCCCGGATGATCTCCGCGCGTTTCTTCGGGTTGACGGTCGCCAGCGCCTGCCGATAGAGCGACTCGAACCGCCTGTAGCCCGCGTACTGGTCCCAGTGCGTCTCGTTGAACGGGGCGGTCTTGAGCACACCTGCCGCCACCTGCTGCAGGTAGTTGCGCGTCCCCCAGTAGTCGGCGGAGAACGGCCACTTGAGGTACTGGTCGCCGTAGATGACCCCACCGTCGACGTTCTTGACCGTGACGTTGACGCCGCCGGCCTTGGCGTTCTGGGCGAAGATCGTCGCGCCCTCGACCATGCCGGTGTCCGCCGGGCTCGTGATGAGCTCGACCGAGATGCCCTCCTGGCCCGCCTGCCGGAGCAGCGACTTTGCCTGCTCCGGGTCGTAGCGGCGCTGCGGGAAGTCGTCGCCCGCGTAGGCCGGGTCGAACGGCGAGTAGATGTCGTTCGCGATGCGGCCGAAGCCGGACAGGCCCTGTCGCACCACTTGCGGACGGTTGATGAGCAGGCGGAACGCCCGACGGACGCGAACGTCGGTGAACGGTGCGACGTCGACCCGCATGCAGAGCGGCGTCCACGCTCCCGTCGGTGAGGTCAGGAGGCGCAGGTTGTTGCGCCGCCGGACCACGGGCACCTGGGCGAACGGGACGTCGGCCATGGCCTCGACCTGGCCGGACAGGAGCGCGTTCACCTTGGCGGCGTCGGACGTGAAGTTGATGATCCGAACCTGATCGAAGTACGGCTCGCCCGAGCGCCAGTAGTTCTCGTTCCTCACGTGGACGCTCTCGCGTCCCGGGGTGAAGCCTTGGACCTTGAAGGGCCCCGTTCCGATGTACTGCAGCGGCCCCTTGCCCACGGCGTTCGGCTGGTAGCCCTTCGGCACGATGCCCTGGAAGTACTGGGCGAAGGCCTCCAGGAGCGTGACGTCGGCACGCGACAGGAAGATCCGGGCGGTCCGCTTGTCGAGCTTCTTCGTCCGCTTGGTGTCGATCGCACCGAATGCGGCGTTGCCGAAGAGCTTCAGCTTCGGGTTCTTCGTGCGTTGGATCGAGTAGATGACGTCGTCGATGTCAAGCGTCTTGCCGTTGTGAAACTCGATGCCGTCGCGGACACGGATGAGGTACTGGTTGGCCTTCTCGGCCTTCAGCTCCTCGGCAAGATGGAGCCGGATCCGGTAGTTCTCGTCGAAGCGCGCGAGACCCTCGAAGCCCACGACCAGGCGCGCGATGTCCGACTTCGCGACGATGTGCTGCCCGTCGATGAAGTCGGTCGAGCCGCCCGACGTCGCCTGGCGGAAGGTGCCTCCTCGCTTGATCTGGGTCTTCGCGAACGCCGCTTCGGTGAGCGGGCCGAACGTACCCCCGCCTACGACGATTCCCAGTGCCGCCGCTCGCCGCAGCAGGTCCTGCCGGGTCATGCCCCGTTCGACCTCGCGGCTCAGTGCTTCGTCGGCCGTCGTCATGCGTGCCTCCTCCTGCAGTAGGCCATGACCTGTCGAAGGTCCAGTGGCCATTCAACTGCAGCGGGTTTGGAAAGACAAGCAGCGCGCCACGCTTAACACCGCGCGTCGAGCCGTAGAGTTGTCCGATGACCGACTGGCGCAGCATCGTCGTCCCGGAGCTCGCCGAGCTCGACCAGTTCGCTCTGGGACTGACGATCGCCGAGGTGAAGGAGCTCTACGGCCTCGACGAAGTCGTCAAGCTGAGCTGGAACGAGAACCTGTTCGGTCCGCTCCCCGGAGTGCTCGAAGCCGTGACTGCGGAGCTCGAGAACATCTGGCTGTATCCCGAGCAGCCGTACATCGAGTTTCGTAACGAGGTGGCGGCGTCGACGGGAGCGAGCCCGGCGAACGTCGTTCCGGCACACGGGAGCCTCGCCTTGCTCGGGCACGTCGCGAGCCTGCTGTTGCGGCCGGGCGAGAATGTCGTCGTGCCGGCCCTGACGTACGGCCTGTACGCCCAGATCTCGGCCACGCGTGGCGCCGGCGTCCACCGTGTACCGATGAGAGAGCTCGCGATCGATCTCGATGCTCTCGCCGAGACCGCGCAACGAGTTGATGCACGCATTGTCTGGATCTGCGACCCGAACAACCCGACGGGAGCGGGTCTCGAGCCGGACGAGTGGCAGTCGTTCCTCGCAGGCCTGCCCGAGCACTGTGTCGCGGTCGTGGACGAGGCGTACGCCGACTTCGTCCCTCCGGAGCGCCGGATCCGGCGGGAGCTCGACATCGCGGAGGGGCGGCGCGTGATCGTCCTTCGCAGCTTCTCCAAGCTCTACGGGCTGGCGGGGCTGCGGCTCGGGTACGCGCTCGTCGACGAGTCGCTCGTTCCCTACTTCGACCTTCTCGACGAGCCGTTCAACGTGAACTGCGCGGCGCTTGCCGCCGGTTGTGCGTGCCTGCGGGCACGGACGGCCGTGGAAGCGAGGCGACACGACGTGGCCGCTGCGAGGAGCGCGTTGTCGGACGTGCTCCGCGACGCGGGCTTCGAGCCGCTCCCGTCGGAGGCGAACTTCGTGCTCGCCCGGGTCGACGTCGATGACGTGGTGCTCGGAGATCGACTCGCCGAACGCGGGATCCTCATTCGTCCCGGCTCCGACTACGGCCTCCCTGGATACGTTCGCGTCACGGTCGGCCCGCCCCCGCTGATGGAGCGCTTCGCGACCGAGCTGGGCGAGGTGTGCGCCTCGCTTCGAAGCCCGGTCGCGTGACGCGCGTCCTCTGCGACGGGTCGTTTCCTCTCGAGCAGGTCCGACAGATGCTCGCTGTGCACATCGTGGAAGCTGCCGCGGCCCCGTGGTCGGGAGACGATGCCGTCGGCCTCCTCTCGTTCGAGCCGGTCACGGCCGAGGACATCGCGCGTCTGCCGGCCCTGCGGGTGATCGCAACCCCGAGCGTCGGGTTCGACCACCTGGCCGTCGACGCCGCGACCGACCGTGGCGTATGGGTGTGCAACGTGCCGGATTACTGCGTGGACGAGATGGCAGACCACGCACTGGCGCTCTTGCTCGGGCCTCGTCCGGGGTGTCGTCGAGCTCGACAGATCCGTCCGGGCCGGCAACTGGGATCACGAGGCCGCGGGCACGCTCCGCCGCATCGCCGACGTGCGGCTGGGAGTGATCGGGTTCGGCCGAATCGGGCGTGCGCTCGCCGCGCGTGCGCTCGCGCTCGGCATGGACGTCACGGCCCACGATCCGTTCATTGCCGACGACGAAGTCGAGGCGGCAGGCGTCCGGCCGGCGGCGCTCCACGACCTGCTCGAGCGCTGTGACGCGATCTCGGTGCACACGCCGCTCACGCCGGACACCCGTGGGCTCATCGGCGCTGACGAGCTCGCACGGCTGCCGAAGGGTGCTCTCGTCGTCAACGCCTCCCGCGCAGGGCTCGTCGACCCGGACGCGCTGCTGCAGGCGCTGCGAGAAGGTCACATCGGCGGTGTCGCACTCGACGTGCTCGACGTCGAGCCGCCGACCGCGGACGACCCCGCGCCTACCGCGGCGCGCCTCGTCGTCAACCCACACGCCGGGTGGTACAGCGAGCGCGCGGCAGTGCTCGCGGTTAAGGGCGCCGTCGAGTCCGTGCTCGACGTGCTCGAGGGTAGGCGGCCGCGAGGCGCGGTCAACGAGCCCGCCCCTCGTTGATAGCGTCGCCGCCGATGGGACCGGCCACACATCCTCCTCGTGATGGTCGATCAGCTCGCGGCGCCGTTCCTTCGGGCGTACGGCCATAACGTCACGAAGACGCCGACCATCGACAAGCTCGCCAAGTCGGGCGTCGTCTTCGAGAACGCGTACACGCCGAGCCCGCTGTGCGCGCCCGCCCGCGCCTCCTTCATGACGGGGCTCCTGCCGAGCCGGAATCGCGTCTACGACAACTCGGCCGAGCTCGCCTCGTCGATTCCGACCTTCGCGCACTACCTCCGCCTCGAGGGCTACCGCACCTGCCTCAGCGGGAAGATGCACTTCGTCGGCGCCGACCAGCTGCACGGGTTCGAGGAGCGGCTCACGACGGACGTGTACCCGGGCGACTTCGGTTGGACCCCCGACTGGAGCCGGCCCGGTGAGCGGATCGACTGGTGGTACCACAACATGAGCTCCGTGAAGGAGGCCGGCGTCGCCGAGATCACGAACCAGCTCGAATACGACGACGAGGTCACGTTTCACGCGGTTCGCCGGCTGTACGACTACGCGCGCTTCGAGGGGGACGCACCGCTCTTCCTGTGCGTCTCGTTCAGTCATCCCCACGATCCCTACGTCGCGCGACGGCGCTACTGGGACCTGTACTCGGACGAGGACATCGACCTGCCTGCCGCCGCCTTGCCGGTGGAGGAGCGCGATCCGCACAGCCGCCGGCTCTGGCGGGACTGCGCGATGGACGACGTCGAGATCACTGAGGACGACGTCCGCGCTTCGCGTCACGGCTACTACGCGAATCTCTCGTACGTCGACGAGAAGATCGGGGAGGTGCTCGCGGCGTTCGAGGCGTGCGGCCTCGCCGACGGCGCAGTGGTGATCTTCACCTCGGATCACGGTGATTTTCTCGGCGAGCACGGGCTCTTCTACAAGATGTCGTTCCGCGAGCACGCGGCCCGCGTACCGCTCGTCGTCTCCTCTCCCGGGCGGTTCGCTCCGCGTCGCGCGCGGGAGCCCGTGTCGCTGTTGGACGTCCTGCCGACGCTGGCCGATCTCGCTCGCCGCGGGCTGGCCGACGAGCTCGCCGCGCCCGTCGACGGCCGCAGCCTCGTGTCGTTACTCGAAGGTGCGGCCGAGAGCGACGACGCGGCCGCAGTCGGCGAGTACCTGGCCGAGAGCGCGCTCGCGCCCATGGTCATGATCAGGCGCGGCCCGTGGAAGTTCATCCACACGCCGAGCGATCCCGACCAGCTCTTCCATGTCGAGAGCGACCCGCTCGAGCTCGACAACGTCGCAGGCACCCCTGAGAACGAGGCGCTCGTCCGCGAGTTGCGCGACGAAGTGGCCTCGAGGTGGGATCTGGAGGCGATCGACCGCGATGTACGCGCGAGTCAGCAGGCGCGACTGTCTGTCTTCCGAGCGCTCCAACAGGGGACGCCGTACTCCTGGGACTTCCAGCCGTACCGCCCCGCGTCGCTGCAGTACACACGAAACACCATGGACGTTGCGCTACGCGACCGGCAGTCGCGTTTTCCGCCCCGGTCGTCGTGAAGGCTGCCGTCTGCAGGGAGTTCGGCGCGTGAGCGGCATGGTCTCGATGCCCGAGGCGCCCGGCTGGGGCGTCGAGATCTCGCCCGAGTGGCTCGCTCGGGCGGAGCGCAGCGTCACCGAGTCGTAGAGTCCCCGCGTGAACACCGAGGTCTTCATCACCTGTGCCGTGACGGGCGTGGGGGCGACGACCGAGCGCTCGGAGCTCGTGCCGGTGACGCCCGAGCAGATCGCGGACGCAGCGCTCGAGGCCGCGGCGGCGGGTGCGGCGATCGTGCACATCCACATCCGTGATCCCGAGACCGGCGGGCCGTCGCGCGACCCCCCGCTCTACGCCGACGTCGTCGAGCGGATCCGCGCCTCCGACGCAGACGTCGTCCTCAACCTCACTGCCGGCATGGGTGGCGATCTCGTGCTCGGCGGCGTCGAGGCGCCGCTCCCGCCGAACCCGGCCGGAACTGACATGGCCGGCGCGACGGAGCGCCTTGTGCATGTCGCCGAGCTCCGTCCGGAGATCTGCACGCTCGACTGCGGAACGATGAACTTTGCGGAGGGCGACTACGTCATGACGAACACGCCCTCGATGCTCCGCGAGATGGCGCGCCAGATCCGGGAGCTCGGCGTTCGGCCCGAGATCGAGGTGTTCGACACGGGCCACCTCGTGTTCGCGAAGCAACTGATCGCGGAGGGGCTCGTCGGCGAGCCGGCCATGCTGCAGCTCTGCATGGGCATTCCCTACGGCGCACCTGACGATCCCGGCACGCTTCTCGCCCTCGTGAACCAGCTGCCCGAACGGTGCGTGTTCTCTGCGTTCGCGATCGGCCGCATGCAGCTCCCGTACGTCGCGCTCGCGGCGATCGTGGGGGGGAACGTGCGGGTCGGGCTCGAGGACAACATCTGGCTCGAGCGCGGTGTGAAGGCGACGAATGGGCAGCTCGTCGAACGGGCAGTGAACATCCTCGAGGCGATGAACGTCCGCGTGCTCGGCCCGGCCGAGACGCGCGAGCAGCTGCAGCTGTGATGCGCATCGCCCTGGTGGGAGGGGGCGTCATCGGCGGCGGCTGGGCGGGCAGGCTCGTCGAGAACGGCATCGACGCGGTCGTCTACGACCCGCATCCGGATGCGGAGCGCCGAGTCCTCGAAGTGCTCGCGAACGCCGAGCGGGCATGGGCGAAGCTGACCCAGGCGCCGCGCGCGCGCGGCACGGTCACCTTCGCGCCGACACTCGAGAGCGCCGTCGAGGACGCCGAGCTAATCCAGGAGAGTGTGCCGGAGGACCTGGCGCTGAAGCACCTGCTGCTCGCCGACATCGAGGAGGCGGCACCGCCCGATGCCCTCATCGCGTCATCGACCTCGGGCCTGCTGCCCTCCGAACTGCAGGCGGAGCTTCGGCGTCCGGACCGCTTCCTCGTGAGCCACCCGTTCAACCCGGTATATCTGCTGCCGCTCGTGGAAGTTGTGGCGGGCGAGCGCACCTCGGAGGACACGGTCGCGCGCGCCGCCTCGTTCTACGAGTCGCTGGGCATGAGACCGCTTCGCGTACGCACCGAGATCGAGGGCTTCGTCGCCGACCGGCTCCTGGAGGCTCTCTGGCGCGAGGCACTCTGGCTCGTTCACGACGACATCGCCACCGTCGAGGAGATCGACGACGCAGTTCGCTTCGGGCCCGGCCTGCGCTGGGCGCAGATGGGCACGTTCCTGACTTACCGGATCGCCGGCGGCGAGGAAGGCATGCTCCACTTCCTCGAGCAGTTCGGCCCGGCGCTCGAATGGCCCTGGACGAAGCTCACCGACGTTCCCGAGCTCACGCCAGAGCTGATCGGCAAGATCGCGTCGCAGTCCGACGACCAGGCTGCTGGTCTCTCGGTGCGCGAGCTCGAGCAGCTCCGCGACGACAACCTCGTCGCGCTCCTCCAGGCTCTCCGTGCTCGCCGGTATGCAGCCGGAGCCGTCCAGCACGAGCACGAAGCGCGTCTGCTCGAGGCTGCAACTCCTAGCGCTGCCGACGACCCGACGCAGCCGCTGCGGCTCTACGAAGGCATCGTCGACCCGTCGTGGGTCGACTACAACGGGCACCTGACGGAATCACGGTACCTGCAGGTGTTCGCCGAGTCGACCGACGCTCTCCTCGGCATCGTCGGTGTCGACGCCGATTACCTCGGTCGCGGGCTGAGCGCGTACACGGTGGAGACGCACATCCGGCACCTCCGCGAGGTCGGCGGCCTCGAGCCGATCGTGGTGGACACCCAGATCCTCGCGACCGACGAGAAGCGCCTCCACGTCTTCCACACGATGGCCCACGGCACGAGTGGCGACATCCTCGCGACCGGCGAGCAAATGCTCGTGCACGTCGATGCGAACGCGGGGAAGGCGAAGGCATGGCAGGAGCCGGCGGCTGGGCGACTGGCGGCCGCGGCGGCCGCGCACTCCGGGCTCCCGCCTCCTGACGGCGTCGGTCGAGCCGTTGGTATCCCGGCTCGCTAGATCGCGAGCAGCAGGACCCCGAGGACGACGACAGCGGCGCCCGCGAGTCGAGCCGGCTCGACGCGCTCGCCGAGAAGTGGTACCGCCAGGGCAGTCGCGATGACGACGCTCGTCTCCCGCACGGCCGCGACGGGCGCGGCCGGCGCACGCGCGAGTGCTGCCAGCACGAGGATGTAGGCACCGAAGGTTGCGAGCCCGGCGGCAACCGACGCGGCGCCCACTGCGTTGCGTACGGTCGCCCGGCCGTGACGGCGCAGGGTCAGCAGCAGGAAGCCGAGCGCCGCGGGAATCATGGATAGCTCTTGGTACACGACGGGTGAGGCGTACTCGATGCCCCGCGAGTCGACGAGTGTGTACGCGGCGATTGAGGCACCGACTGCGAGGGCGAGGGCGAGATCGGAGGCGCTCGCCCGACGACCGACTCCGCGAACCAGGAGCACGCCCGCCGCAACGGTCAGCACCCCGACGACCTGGGCGGACGAGGCCGACTCTCCCAGAATCGCCAACGCTACGACCAGCACAATCACGGGCGCCGATCCGCGCGCGATCGGGTAGACGAACGACAGGTCGGCGCGCCCGTAGGCGCTCGTCAGCAGGACGAAGTACGCGAGCTGCAGAAGCGACGTGACGAGAAGGAAGGGCCAAACCCTCGAGTCGGCCTCCCACGCGAGAGCGGCAACCGGAGCGAACGCGACGATTCCGACGACGAGCGCGACCGCCGTGGTCGCCTCGATGTTCGGCGCGCGGGCCAGAAGGAGATTCCAGAACGCGTGCAGGAACGCCGCGCCGAGTGCGAGGGCAAGTGCCGTGGCGGGCATCTGCGATCCCAATCCAACCAGGCATCGGGGCGTGGGGCACGATCTGCGGTCGTGGGCCGCGCCGATCCGCCACAAACTCGGGCTCGTGCAGTCGAGGAGCTTGCTGCGCGTCGCTTCGACCTCCTCGTGATCGGCGGGGGAATCATCGGCGCCGCGGTCGCAGCGCACGCCGCCCGCCTCGGGCTCACCGTCGCGCTCGTCGACGCGCGCGACTTCGGCGGAGCGACCTCGAGCTCGTCTTCGAAGCTCATCCACGGCGGGCTCCGCTACCTCCCGCTCGGGGACGTGCGGCTCGTCCGCGAAGCTCATCACGAGCGGCGAGTCCTGACGAAGGTCGTCGCTCCGCACTTGGTCCGCCGCATTCAGTTCCTACTGCCGCTCTACGAGAGCGGTCCGTATCGGCCCGCCGTCGTGCAGAGCGGAATCGTCCTCTACTCCGCACTCGCGCGATCTCGACTGCACTGGCTCGTCAGTCCTGCACGCGCGCAGCACCTCGTGCCTCCGCTACGCGTCGCCGGCCTTCGGTCGTGCGCCCTCTACGCCGACGCGACCACGAACGACGCTCGTCTCTGCCTCGCCAACGTGCGGGCCGCTGCGGGCGCAGGCGCCTGTGTGCTGAACGAGGCGGAGGTCGTCGCGCTCCGGCATGTCAGTGGGCGCATCGCAGGTGCAGATGTGCGTGTGGACGGGAGCGTCGTCGGGGTCACAGCCGGCTGCGTGGTGAATGCGGCAGGACCCTGGGTCGATCGGGTGCGCGCGCTCGAGGATCCGCGCGCCGGCACATCCGTCCGTCTGAGCCGGGGAGCGCACGTTCTCGTACCGGCCGACGGCGAGTGGGGAGCCGCGCTCACGCTCGCGCAGGACGAGGTGCGCGTCACGTTCGCGGTGCCCTGGTCGGGGATGCTGCTGCTGGGCACGACGGACACGCCGTACGTCGGCGACCCCGGCGACGTGGTGCCGGGGCCGGAGGATGCCGTCCAGATTCTCCGCGAGGCCGCGTTCGCACTCGACGCTCGAATCCTCGACGCGGGCCGGGTCCGCGCAGCCTATGCCGGGCTGCGCGTCCTGCCCGCGGGGGAGGGGGAGAGCGTGAGCGCACGCCGCGAGACGGTCTTCACCCACGGCCCGGCGGGAATGCTGAGCGTTGCCGGTGGAAAGCTGACGACCTACCGCCGCATCGCGCTCGAGGTGCTCACGCGTCTACGCAGCGACCTCGGCCTTCACCGCATCGATACGCGTCCATGGCCGCTGCCCGGAGCAGACGGTCTCGAACGAGTCACGCTGCCCGCCGAGCTCGAGCCCGACGTTCGGTCGCACCTGCTGCAGCTTTACGGAAGCCTCGCGCCAGGGGTCGTGGCCGCGGCGAACGGCGACGAGTCGCTCCTCGAACGAGTTCATCCGGCCGGGCCGGACATCGCCGTCCAGGTGCGCTACGCGGCGAGCCACGAATGGGCTCGGAGCCCGGAAGACGTCGTTCGTCGCCGCACGACGCTCTTCCACCGGGGGCTCGCGGACGAGGCGACCGTCTCGCGGGTCGCCACCCTGCTCACACCGTGATGACGATCTTCCCTCGGGCATGCCCTTCTCCGAGTTCGTTTGCAGGACTTTCCGTAGCCAGCGTCGTTCCCAGTAGGCAGCAGTCGACTGCCCGGCTGGACTCTTGATCCCAAGGTCGAAGGTTCGAATCCTTCACGGCACATGCAGGTGTGGGCGAATCAGCTCGTCTATCTGACGGCCCGTCGCCCGACCCTCGAGCCGATCCACTACCCGCCCTTCCTCGAGGACGAGGAGCGACGGGATCCGCCTGACCGAGAGGTGATGCACGAGGTCCGGGCTGCGATCGGCGTCGAGATCGACCACTCGCAGCCGTTTCTTCTGGGTCACTTTGATCCAGGCGACGAGGCTCTCCATGCGCCGCGACGCGCCGCAGTGCTCTCGACCCACGAAGACGAGCGTCGGGAGATCCTGCATGGCTCTGGAATGCCCGTGGCTGCGAATCTCGAAACCGCGTTGGCGCATCGACGTTTGCGCGACCGACCGACAGGGAAGACCACGGTGTTCACCACCTCAGGAGGCCCAGATGCCGAGCACCACCGTCAAGGACGTCATGACGTCAGGACCCACGTCCATCCCGAATGACGAGCCCGTCGTGGAAGCGGCTCGCCGGATGCTGTCGGAGGACGTCGGCTCCCTGCCGGTCG
Source organism: uncultured Gaiellaceae bacterium (assembly GCA_963723695.1). Lineage (GTDB taxonomy): Bacteria > Actinomycetota > Thermoleophilia > Gaiellales > Gaiellaceae > GMQP-bins7. The sequence continues at coordinate 68,078 of CAVRRU010000012.1, forward strand.
TCGGGGGAGACGAGCTGGTCGGGATGATCACCGATCGCGACATCGTGCTGCAGGTCGTTGCAAGAGACCTGGACCCGAACAAGGTCACGGTCGGAGAGGTGGCTTCCGAGCGGCCCGTTACCGCGAAGCCCGACGAGCCGCTGGACGCTGCGCTCCAGAGGATGGCCAAGGAGCAGGTACGCCGGCTGCCGGTCGTGACGGACGGTCGCCTGGTCGGCATCCTCGCGCAGGCCGATATCGCCCGAACGGCTGGCGCCGAGCACACAGGACGGCTCGTCGAGGAGATCTCGGAGTAGGCGACCAGCCGCGGCGGCTACGAGTGGCCCGCAGCCGGTCTAGCAAGGCGCAGGATCAGCCACTCGTGGCCGTCGCGGCGTTTGTGATCGACGTCGTCGACCAAGCGCGAGAGCACCCGCAGGAGCGCGTCGTCCTCGCCACTCCCCGAACGAACGGGGCCGATTGCAAGGCGAAGCTCGCTCGCGTCGGCGTCGGCGTCGAGCGTCACGTTGCCGCCGTCCGTTGCATCGAGCGCGCTGAGAACGGCGAGTTGCAGGTTGTCCGTCTGCTCGAACGGAAGATCGAGTCTGCTTCCGAGCCCACCGAGCACGAGCGTCGCAACACTACGAAGCCGCACGTCCGTCGGCATCGTGAGGACGATCCGGTCGCTCACCCCGACCACCGCTGACATCGACGCGGCGGCCATGACCTACACTCGGCGACGTTGAGCACGCCGCCCGAGTTTGACGTACGGATCGAGATGACGTCGCCGGGCGTTGGGGTTGTGCACGTGGTCGGTGAGCTGGACATGTCGACCTCGTCTCGCGTCGAGGAGGCGATCGCCTCGGCCGCGCCGGGATCTCGGGTGATCGTCGACCTCACGGGCTGCACCTTCCTCGACTCCTCCGGCGTTCGCGGCCTTGTGGGAGCGCAACGCGATGTCGTCGAGCGCGGAGGCGGCCTCGAGCTCGTGGCGGCCGAGCCCAACATCATCCGCGTGCTCGAGATCACGAACGTGAACACGGTTGTGGCGGTTCACGCGACCCTGGACGCAGCCCTCTAGACCGCCTCGTCTTCGCGACCGCCCGGTGTGGACTCCCGACTCGGGTGAATGACGAGTATGCGGTCGAGCATGGTGATCTCGAAGATGCGACGGATGTCCGGGCTGGGGACGATCAACTCCAGCTGATTTCCGCTGGCACGCATCCGCTTCGTGCTTCCCAGCAAGACACCGAGAACCATCGAGTCGATGAAGACCGTGTCGGAGAGGTCCACGAGCACCCGCGCCGCTCCGTCGTCGATGACCGCATCGAGCCTGTCCCGGAACTCCGGCGCGAAGTGCAAGTCGGCCTCACCGTGGACGGCGACGACGACGACACCGTTCGAGAGGGTCTCGGTTTCAACCCGAGAGTCCACTCCGACCTCGGACACGAAGGCGGGCTCACTCATTGGCAATCGCGAAGTACCCTGAACTCGACGCTCTGAAACCCCCAGGCGCTGGTCGAATATCCTGGTCGAAGGTGGCGACCTACGAGCTGGATCGCGTGGAGCCCCGTGAGGCGGGCCTCGCGTACGTAGCGTTGAGCGGCGAGCTCGACCTCACGAACGTCGACGACCTCGCGCAGCGCCTGGACGACCTGGCGGCCGGCAACGCGGCAATCGTTCTCGATCTCACGAAGGTCGTGTTCATCGACAGCGCCGCGATCCATCGCCTCTTTCGGATTGCATGCGACCGGGGCCGACATGCGATGGCCTTCGTGGTCCAGCCGTCGGCTCCAGTCGCCACGACTCTCGCGATCGCCGAGCTCAGCCAAGCGGCAACCGTCGCTCCGACGCTCGACGCGGCGAAGGCAGCCCTCACGCGCTGAGGGTTTCCCGCCGCGGCCGATCGGGTACGTCTTCGTGCGCCGGCCAGACCGCCGGCAGTCGAAAGGAGTTCGATCATGGGCATCAGCTTGAGCATTTTCCTGATCGCGGTGGGCGCAGTCCTCGCCTGGGCGGTCAGCGCAGACGTATCGGGGATCGATGTCCAGGTCGCGGGAGTCATCCTTGTGGTCGTCGGTGCCCTCGGCCTGATCGCGTCGCTCGTCTTCTGGTCCAGCTGGGGCGGATTCGGGAACCGTGAGGCCGCCGCGGGCGGCCAGAACACCACCATCGTCGAGCGCGATCGCTAGCCGACATGGGTATCATCGGCTGGATCCTGCTGGGCCTGCTCGCGGGCGTGATCGCGAAGGCGATCATGCCGGGGGCGGAGGGTGTTGGGATCATCCTCACGACGCTGCTGGGGATCGGAGGCGCGCTCCTGGGAGGCTTCCTCGCAACCGCCCTCGGCTTGGGTGATCCGATCGACGAGTTCTTCGACCTGTCGACGTGGGTCGCGGCCATCGTCGGCGCGCTGATCATCCTCTATCTCTGGAACGTCATTCGCACCAGGCGGATCGCCTGACGACCTCCGGCGGGGCGCAGCGCATTCCCCCGCCGGAGGTGATACATCGCTTTGATGCACCGCGTCGACGTCGAACTGCACCCACATGTCGCGATCGTGGTCGCCGCGGGCGAGCTCGACGCCTACGTGCTTCCGAACCTGGCATCGGCGTTCACGGAGGTGCGTGGCGCGCGCGGGGTGATCGCAGACCTCGAGCAAGTCTCGTTCATGGACTCGAGCGCACTCGGTCAGGTGGTCCGGGCCGCCCGCGAGCTCGAAGAGTCGGGCGCCGACGTGCGGATCGTGCTGCCGAGCGGGCCGGCGCGCCGCATCTTCGAGATCACCGCGCTCGATCGCGCGCTGCCGGTGGCCGCGACGCGACTCGCCGCGCTCGTCGACCTCGGCGCCTGATTGGAGATCAGGCGGTGTCGCCAGGAGCCAGGCGCTTGCTCATGCGGACGACCGTTCCGCGACCGTCGCCACCTGCGTGTATGTCGAGATCGTCGACGATCGCCCTCATGATCGAGATCCCCATCCCGCGCTCGACCGGGGGCGCGACCGGCTGTTCGGCGATCTCGTGTCTCGCGAGACCGGCCCCCTGATCCACGACGACCATCTCGATGGCGCTATCCGAGATCACGTAGGACACGGACACGTCGCCATCCCCGTCGGGATATGCGTGGCACACGGCGTTCCCGCACGCCTCGGTGACGGCCAGCTTGAGATCGGCGAGGACCTCGTCGCTCATCGGAACCTCCCGCGCGAGCCCCGAGAGCACGAGCCGCGCGAGCACGAGGTAATCCGGCTTGGCCGGAAATGAGAGCCGCACCGCGCGCTCACTCATCCACACCTACCTCCTCGATCCTTCCGCGCATCGTGGCGAGTGCGCGACGTAGCAGTCGCGACACGTGCATCTGCGAGATACCGACCTCCGAGGCGATCTGGGACTGCGTCAGCTCGCGGAAGAAGCGCAGCTCCACGATCTGGCGCTCACGCTCGTCGAGGGCGTCGAGACCAGCAGCGACGAGCGCTCCGTCCTCGACCTCGGTGAAGCCCTGTTCGTCCGCTCCGAGCTTCTCGGCGAGGCTGTCGTCCGACCCTTCCTCGAACGGCGCATGCAACGAGCGCGTCGTGTAGGCGTTCATCGAATCGAGTGCGTCGATCGCTTCTTCCTCGTCGACCCCCGCCGCAGCCGCGAGCTCCGCCATGGAGGGGGAGCGACCGAGCTCGACCGTCAGCTGGTCGAGCGTGCGGGAGAGGCGGAGACTCAGCTCTTTGAGACGGCGCGGGACGTGCATCGCCCAGGCCTTGTCTCGGAAGTGCCGGCGAATCTCGCCGACGATCGTCGGCACGGCGTAGCTCGCGAACTCCACCCCTCGATCGACGTCGAAGCGATCGACGGCCTTGATGAGCCCGATGGAGCCGACCTGCACGAGGTCCTCGAGCGGCTCGCCGCGTCCCGCATACCGCGTCGCCAGCGCCCGCACGAGCGGCATGAGCTCCACGAGCGCGCGCTCGCGAGCTTCTTGGTCGCCCTCGCGGTGATAGGCGACGAGCAGGGCTTCGACGTTCGTATCCATGACGAGGGTCATCGTCTTCGTTCGGTCACACCGTGCGAGGGTACGCCCTCGCACGGCTCAGAGACGCGGCTCCGTCAGCGGCGCCCGCCGAGCGCGCGCTCGAGCTCGGCCTTGGTCATCCTCGACCGGCCGCGGATGTTCCGGTCCTTCGCTTCCTCGTAGAGCTGATCCCGCGTGCGTCCACGCGGCCCGTTGCGCCCGCTGCGAAGACCACCGCGGCGCCCGGAAGAGATGTCTTCGCGGGACAACCTGGACGACTCCCTCGCCTCTCCGCTTCGCGCCCGCTCCTTGTTGACCGTACGAGCGGCGATCTCCTCCGCCTCGTTCTCCGATCCTCCCCGCTCGAGGACGGAGTCCTTCACGTGCTCGTACTGCCTGGCTCGTTTCGACCCCTTCTTCACGCCACGCGGCGGCATGTCACTCCCTTCGGTCGCTGACACCGCTTTCTCGTACCCCGGCAGAGCCCAGGCGCAAACGCGGCGAGGTTTCGGTCGAGCGTTCGAGTGGGAATACCGGCTGGGGTTCAACCGGGAAAGGAGGGCGAGATGTACATCGGTGGTGGAGTCCTCACGCTCATCGTCATCATCCTGCTACTCGTCTGGCTGCTCTGAAACGGATCGTTCGTCCGGCACCGCTGCGGTGGGCTCGGAGAACGCCATCTCGATCGTGACCCGGGTGCCGGCCCCGCCCGGCGCTATGTCCGCCGTGGTCACGAGCGATTCGATGAGGCGTAGACCGAGCCCACGATCCTCGCGTGGGGTCGGCGAGCCCCAGCGGCCGGTGTCTTCGACGACGACCCGGGCGACGGAGCCTTCGACCTCGGCGCTGACGGTGATGGAGTCGTCCGTAGAGTCGATCGCGTGCTCGATGGCGTTTGCGCACGCCTCCCAGGTCGCGAGCACGACGTTCTCGGCCTGACCGCGTTCCAGAGGGACGCCTGCCAGCCACGCGCGCAGTGCGTTTCGCACGAGATCCATCGAGTCGACGTGCGAGGGGATACGCAGATTCAAGACGCGCGGCGCGACCGGGAGGAGGCGCGCCGCAAGAAGCGCGATGTCGTCGCCTCGCTCCCCGCTGCCCACGACGCGCTCGAGCACATGGTCGAGCAGTTGATCGGGGTTCTTCGGCGCGTTCGCGACGGCTGCTCGGAGCTCGGCAATCCCGTCGTCGATGGACGTGCCGCGGCGCTCCACGAGTCCGTCGGTGTAGAGGACGAGCACCGAACCGGCTGGAAGATCGATCGTCTCCTGGCGATACCTCGAGTCGATCCCGGTGCCGAGTGGGAGCCCGCGTGCCCCTTCGAGCAGCTCCACGCGTCCGTCCGGATACGCGACGACGGGAGGCGGGTGGCCGGCGCTGGCCAGCCGGCAAATGCTCGTCTCCGGATCGAGCACGATGTAGGCAAGAGTCGCGAACGACGTGTCGAGCGCGTCCTCTGCCAGCCGGTTGAGGCGGGCGAGGACCGAGGATGGCTTCAGGCGCTCGACGGAGAACGCACGGATGGCGTTTCGGAGCTGCGCCATGCTCGCGGCCGCCTGCACGCCCTTCCCGACGACGTCGCCGACGACCAGGCCGAGCCTGCCGTCCGGAAGCCGGATTGCATCGAACCAGTCGCCTCCGACGTCGAGCTGCGCGCTTCCCGGGAGGTACCGGGCCGCGAGCTCCACGCCGTCGACACGCGGCAGCGACACCGGCAGGACGCTCCGTTGGAGGGTCTCCGCGATCGCCTGCTCCGACGCGAAGTGACTCGCGCGGTCGAGGGCCTGCGCGGCCTGACCGGCGAGAGCTTCGACGAGTGCGCGCTCGTCCGCGCTGAGGCGCCGCTCCTGCTCCCACTCCGCGACGAGCAGCGCGTTCGTGCGGCGGCCCGCGACGAGCGGGACGAGCAGGATCGTCCGCTTTCCTTCGGCCCCGTCGGCGAGCAGGATCGACGTCCGCGAGCGAACCGCGCGCTCGAGGGTGTCCGTGCCCTCGAGCCCGAGGTCGAGCGGCTCCGAAGCCTGTTCTGCCTCGTCCTCCCCCGCACCGTGCTCGCTCTGCAGGAGGACGCCCGCAACGTGCCCGTCCACGACCGAGGCGAGCACGACGTTCGCCGCCTCGACGGCTTCACTCACCTCGTCGACGACGACCCGGGCGACGTCGTCAGGAGTGAGCGCGTTCGACAGCAGGGCGGTCATTCCCTGGAGACGTTCCGCACGGAGCCGCGAGCGTTGCTCCTGCGCAAAGATCCCGCTCCGCTCGAGAGCTTGCGCGCATTGCGAGACCATTGACAGAAGCCACTCTCGCTCGATGGCGCTGAACTCGCGTGGCCTCCTCAGCGAGAGGTGCAGCACCCCATGGGCTCCCGATCGCGTCATGAAAGGCAACGTCACCCAGCCCGCGGAGTGAGCCTCCTTCACCTGCGTGAACGCCGTCATCTGCTGCTCCGTCAGAGCCCAGATCGGCTCCCCGGAGGCCATCGCCTGCGTGACCGGGACGTTCTCGTCCTGAAGGATGGCGCGCCAGGCTTCGAGCTCGTCTTCTTCGTACCCCGCTGCGGTGACGAGCTCGACCGTTTGTCCGTCCGGGCCGTTGAGCACCACGAACCCGGCCTCCGCGCCCATCGACGAAAGCGCGTGCTCGAGGCACGTGTTGCTCACGTCGATCGGCGTCGCCGCCTGCGACAGCGCCGCGGTCACCTCCTGCAGCCTTCGCGTCGAGTCGGCTCGCAGCGCAGCCTCGTCCTCCGCACGCCGGCGTTCGAGCTGCTCGAGCGCGAGGCCAGCCTGATCCGCGAAGCGGCGGACGACTGCAATCGTCGCGGGATCGGGCTCGGATACGACCGCCTGCCAGGAGATCGCCAGGACGAGCTCGCTGGCGCCGGAGATGACGACAGGGGTGCGCAGAGACGAGCGGATTCCGAGCTCGCGCACGAAGGCGAGCCCCTCGCCGCTCGTCGTCTCGAGGACGTCCGGAATGAAGGACGTCGCAAGCCCGAGGATCGCCTCCCGCAGCCGCGGGAAGTCGTCGAGGGCCAGCTGTCGTCGTTCGGCCATGTCAGGCCGCGGGGGGTCGATGGCGATGAGCTCGAGGCTGTTCGGACGAATACGCCAGAGCACCCCATAGTCCGCGCCGAACGTCACCCTCGCCTCTCGGCAGATGGCAGCGTTGACGTCGCTCGCGTCGTCGGCGAGGAATCGAGGGGCGACCTGAAGGATGCGGTCGAGTGCGCGCCGCGACTCCAGTTCCCGCTCGTACAACCGGGAGCGCTCGAGCGCCTGCCCTACGAGGTCGGCCACGATGCCGGCGATCGCGCGGGTCTCGTCCCCGACGGAGCCCGTTCGCTCGAACACGAACCCGATCGAGCCGATCACCTTTCCTTCTGCTCGAAGCGGAAGCGCAAGCCCCGCCTGCACCTCGGGGCGTAGGCGGCCTGAGCCGTCGCCATACATTGCTTCGAGGCCAGCACGATCAGTGGCGATCGCGACCGACCCTGTGCGGGCCGCCTGGGTGAGCAGGGTTGCGCTGCTCAACGGAAGACGATCGACCGTCGCCGGGCTCTGCGCGGCGATTCCTGCCGGGTCTGCGATCCAGAGGTCCTCGCCTTCGACGAGGCCGAGCGCCGCGCCACGCGCAAAGACGATGTCGGGTGCATGCGCGGTCACGACCTGCGCCACGTCTGCCGACGACACCGCGCCGGACAACGCCATGGACAGCTGCTGCAGCGACTCGATCTCGCGCATCGCCGTCCGTGCGGAGACGGCAACGTCAGCGCTCCTCTCGCCGCGAGCTCGAAGCACGACACCGATGGCGCCGAGTGCGGCTGCAACCGCGAGGTTGACCCACCACCTCGTCACGTCCTCCGTGTCGCCGGAGCCAAACGACCCGTCGACGAGAAGGGCGAGCGAAAGTCCCCAGCCGAGGACGATTGCGAGTGCGGTCGGCCCGAGACCGCCGTACCACGACGTCAGCACCACTGCGCCGATGAGTGGCGCGTAGATTGGCTGGTCGCTGACGTCCGTCTCGAACAAGACGAATGTGCTGATGAAGCCCGCCGCTGTCGCGACGAGCGCGAACAGGTAGCGAGCGACGGTTGACCTGTGCGCCGGTAACCGAAGCTCGCGGCGCGCCCTGGGCTCGTCGTCCGAGATCACGTGGTTGTCGTGGTTCGTGCTCGGATCCAGTGTTGCACGCCGACGGAGGCGCAGCTCATCGGCACCGCTCCTTCGGGCCTATGCGAGGACGTAGGCGATGACGGCGAGCGCAAGCGCGAACGCGAAGACGCAGGCGATGATGCCCGCCACGGATGTGATCACCGCGACAGGCGTCTTCTCGCTCTGGCCCGCGGCGACCTCCTGCTCGAGACTGCGGGTCTCGTCGTCCGCGGCAACTCCCTGCTCGACAGTTCGCGTGTCCTGATCCGTCGGCATGTAGCCGAGGTACCCCTTCGGGGCACTGCGTAACCGTTGCGGGTGTTTCGCTGCCCGCGTGCGGGGTAGAAGCCAAGAGAAGGCTCCGTGCTGAAAAGGAGGCGACATGCACCAGACCACGGCGCTGCATGACGTGTGGACGTTCCGCGACCCTCACGATCTCGGATCGAACGTCATGGAGACGCACGCAGACCTCTCGGGCTTCCGTGTCGAGGCGCTCGACGGGTCGATCGGCAAGATCGACGGGACGACCTACGAGATCGGTGGCAGCTATCTCGTCGTCGACACGGGCCCCTGGATCTTCGGACGGAAGGTCATGATCCCCGCCGGCGTCGTGCGTGGCATCGACGAAACCGAAGAAATCGTGTTCGTCAACCGAACGAAGGACCAGATCAAGAGCGCGCCCGAGTTCGACGAGATGCTCGCGAACGACGACACGTTCCGCAGCACTCTCGGGGCCTACTACGGGCCCGGTGGCGTCGGCTACCGCGACTGGAACGACACGTTCTAGTCGGGCGGCAACTTCCGGGGGCCGGCTTCTTCTCGCCACCGCACGCCGGCCTCCGGACGATCTCAGCGGACCGGCGCAGCGTTCGGCGCGACCCGCTCGCCGATGATCCCAAGACCCTCGGCAAGCGTGAAGAAGGCACGCGCGAAGGGCGACTCGCTAGTGCGCTCCCTGACACCGTCCCAGTCGACCTGCTCGCGCAGTGCCCGCGCAACCTCGAGGATCGCGCGATAGTCCGGCTCCTGCTCGTTGATCGCGAGGAGCTTCGTCACGACGACGTCGTCGGCCGAGGCGACGAGAACCGAGAGCGCACTCACCTCCATCTCGGTCGCTCGGGTAAAGGTCGCGTCGTCGATTTCACCCCCGGCCGGCCGGAAGATCAGATCGACGAGATTGCCGTCCTCGTCCGTGGCCTTGTACAGCCACTCCTCTGGCGGGCGCTCGGCGTGAAAGCTGTCCTGGACGAGCGCCTCGAGCGCGCGGTCTGCGTCCCGCGGTCGCACGTAGAGATCGACGTCGTGGTCGGTGGGTGGGCCACCACGCGCCCAGATGGCGATGCCGCCGCCGAGCATGAACTCGACCTCCGCATCGCGCAGAGCCGCGGCCGCACGTTTCATCGACGCGAGCAGTCCGTGAAAGTTCTCCGAGGGCGAAGACGGCATGGGCGAGGAGGGTTACCCGAATTGCCCGTTCGTCGAACGCTCCACGCGGGTACTTACGGCCTCATGACGCCGACGCTACGCGTGGCTGCAGCAGGGGACGTGCACGCGGTAGAGCCTCTTCGTGAGCGACTGGCGAGAGTCTTCGCCGAGATCTCCGCCGAGATCGACCTGATCCTGCTCGCAGGTGATTTGACGACACACGGCCTGCCCGAGCAGGCCGCCGTGCTCGCGGATGCGTGCGCGTCGGTGGAAGTGCCGGTGATCGCCGTCCTCGGCAACCACGACCATCACTCCGGCCAGGCCGAGGAGGTCACGAGCGTCCTGACTCGCGGCGGGCTCGTCGTGCTCGATCGTGCGCACACGATCCTCGAGATCGGCGTCCTCGACGTCGGAGTGGTCGGGACGAAGGGGTTCGTCGGCGGGTTTCCCGGAGCGGAGATCCCCGATTTCGGCGAGCCGGCGCTTCGGCACATCTACCAGGAGACGACGGCCGAGGTCGATGCGCTCGAGCAAGGGCTCGAGGCGGTCGCCGGATGTCACAAGCGAATCGTGCTCCTCCACTACGCGCCTATCGTCGACACGATCGTCGGCGAGCCCGAGGGGATCTGGGCATTCCTCGGTTCCGGCAGGCTCGCCGGCCCGATCGGTATGCACCGGCCCGAGCTCGTCGTGCACGGCCACGCCCATCACGGTGCCGCGCACGGCTCGATCGGAACCGTTCCCGTCTACAACGTCGCGGTGCACGTGACGGGTCAGGATTTCGTCGTCTTCGACATCTGAGCACGCCGCGTGCCGACGATCTCTGCGGCGAGTGAGAGGTCGGAAAGGAGCTCCCCGCGGCGTGCGTCGCGCTCGTCACCGGCTCGCAGCACGGCGGACGGATGAATGGTGACGAGCACCGCACCGTGCTCCGCACTCTCCTGGACCTTGCCGCGGAGCGCGCCGACCCGAGCAGTGCGACCGAGCAGCGCCTGCGCCGCGGTCGCACCGAGACAGACGACGAGCTCGGGCTCGATCGTCGCGAGCTCGAGCGTGAGCCAGTGGCCGCAGGCCTTGATCTCGGACCAGTTGGGCTTGTCGTGGATGCGCCGTTTCCCCGCCGGTCGCCACTTGAAGTGCTTGACCGCATTCGTCAGGTACACGCGGCGCTCGTCGATCCCTGCCTCGGCGAGGAGCTCGCGCAGGAGCTTCCCGGCCGGGCCGACGAACGGCCTGCCGGCCAAGTCCTCGGAGTCGCCGGGCTGCTCGCCGACGAGGACGAGCCTCCCGGCCGGCCCTTCACCGAACACCGTCTGCGTCGCTCGTTCGTACAGTGGGCATCTCGTGCACGTGGCCGCTTCCCGGTGCAACGACTCGAGCTTGGTCATCGGCGCTGGAACTTCGGCGGCAACGTAGCCTCGACGTCCTGCGGGTCGATGCCCTGTTGCTCGAGGAGGAAGTCCACTTTCGCCTCGATGCGCTCGCTCCCGTCGGCCGACTCGCTCGACCCCTTGTAGACGAGGTATGCGCACGCGATGGTGAACGCCGAGAGCTGAAGGAACTCGGACTGCCAGTTCTCGAGCGTCGACTGCCAGAAGACGACCCAGAACGCCTCCGACCAGAACACCGCGTCCTGCCCGTGATCGGCGGCCTCGTTCGCGTACTCGAACCACTCGAAAACGAGCTGCCCGATCCAGGTGACGACGAAGACCGAGACGAAAAGGACGCCGAGCCCGCGATCCCGAAGCCAGTCACGCATGTCACGACCTCCTTTCGAGCCCGCGAGAGAGCGGTTCGCGGACGGAGACGCATGCCTCCGTCCGCGCTACGCCCTTATCCCTCTAGCGCGAGCGAGCGCCCGCGCGTCCGCGGTTCCGGGAGCCGCTCGCGGACGAGCCGTTCGTCGCGCTCTTGTGGAGCCGCTTCGAGATCGACTCCACCTTCTTGAGCGCCTCCTTCTCCTGCCGGAGGTTCTCCTGCAGAAGCTCGACCGCCTCGCGCTGCTTGAGCGCGCGCGCCTGGCTCACCAGGCCGGTGTACGCGGCGATCTCGTAGTGCTCCGTGCGAGCCGCCGCTCCGGTGAGGAACGCATCGAGCATCTTCGAGCTCGTCGTGTTCTCGGAGACGAAGTCGTCGTGCTCCTTCTTGATCCCCTCGATGCCGGGGCACGCGTGCGCCTCCGGCCGCTTGCCGATCTCGCGGAACACCTTCTCGAGGTTGGTCACGTGCTTCTCCGTCTCCTTCAGATGCGACTGAAAGGCGCGCGAGAGCTCGCGATCGGTCGCCTCGTCGGCCAGCTTGGGCAGCACTCTCGTCAACGCCTTCTCGGCGTAGTACATGTCCTGGAGCTCGTGCTCGAACAGTTGCTCGGGCGACGTCACTGCGGGCATGTGTGTCCTCCTTCACTCGGTTTCATGGCCTCGTCGGAACTACCCGCTCACTCGGACTCGAAACGCTCGAGCACACACCGATGCCGCCGCAGGCGCATACTCCGCTGCATCTCCGACTCGGCCGCACCTCCGGAGGTCGCGACGAGCGAGCGCCTTGCTCGCCGCTGGTTCGCGCTGGTCCAGCAGGGTGCCTTCGAGCAACTGGGCGAGCTCGTCCACCAGGACATTCGGATGCAATCCAAGCTGCGACCCGGCCTCGTCGTGGAGGGTCGCGAAGCGGTCACCCGGTTCATCCAGGAGACCGTCGCCGCGAGCCTCTACGAGGTCGCGCCCGACGTCTATGCGCCCCTCGACGACGAGCGCGTGATCGTCGAGGGGAGGATGCGATGGATCGACGAGGAGCGCGTCATTCGTGACGACCCGGTCGTCTGGGCGATGGAGTTCCGCGACGAGCTCATGCTGAGGTTCGTGCCGGCCCGCACTGCCATCGAGGCCGAGACGATCCTCCTCGCCTCACCCTGAGGGTCACGCAATGGCGCGAGGGCGCCGGCTCGGCGTGAGCTCGCGCGCTTTCGGGACGACCTCCGACGCGTAGAAGTCGATGAATCCCGCCTGGTCGGGGCCGACCTGATGGACGTAGACCTGGTCGAACCCCGCCTGTGCGAACTTCTCGAGGGCGGCGAGATGGGCGTCAGGGTCGGGACCGCACACGACGGCCGCGGCCACGTCCTCCTCGGTCACCATCTGCGCGGCCTCCTCGAAGTGGCTCGGCAGAGGAAGCTCTTGCGAGAGTGTCCCTCGTAGTCCAGCGTTCGGCCACCACTCGTACGCCGTCTTTCGAGCCTCACTCTCGGTCTTGGCCCAGCAGACCGGTGAGCTGGCCGTACCGTGGGCCGTCGCCGCCGCTCGAGAGGTACCGATCGACGAGCTCGGGGTCGGGTGTAGTGCTGATCAGGCCGTCTCCGATCTCGCCGGCGAGCTCCGCCGCCTCGGGCCCGCCGGCTGCGACCGGCACCTCGATCCTCTCCGAAGGAAGCGTGTAGATCCGGGCGTTGTCGACCGTGTAGTACTTGCCCTCGAAGCTGTAGAGCTCCCCCGACCACAGACCGCGCATGACGTCGATCGCCTCGCGCAGCCGCTCGCGTCGCTCCGCTGCCGGGGGCCAGCGGTCTCCCAAGATGTGCTCGTTGAGGTTCTCGCCGGTGCCGAGCCCGAGGAAGAACCGTCCGGGCATCAGCGTCGCTGCCGTGGCTGCCGCCTGAGCGACGATCGCAGGATGGAGCCTGATCGTCGGGCACGTCACGCCGGTGCCCAGTCGCAGGCTCGAGGTCGAAGCGGCAATCGCGCCGATCACGCCCCAGACGAACGGGCTCTCGCCCTGTCGATCCACCCACGGATGGAAGTGGTCGGAGATGAGCGCGAAGCCGAAGCCGGCCTCCTCTGCAATCTGCGCGTCGCGAACGAGGTCGAGCGAAGAGTGCTCCTCGCACGAGAGTGCGTACCCGATCTCCATCGTCGACTGGCGGCTCAGCGAGTCGCGTCGTCGTCGACGACCTCGCCGGATCGAATCTCTCCGCGCCAGGCACCGGTCGGCACCTCGCGGTTCTCGACGAGCTGCTTGAAACGCTCGAGGTCGCCCTCGACCTGGCTGCCGTCGACTCCGAGCAGCGCGCCTGCCGACTCCTTGAGCCCTTCGGGCTCGTACTCCATCGCGACGTTGACGCGGGTTCCCTCGCTCGTGGGCAGGAACTCCACGCGGCCGCTGTTGATCAGACCGTCGGTCGAGCGCCAGGCGATCAACCGGTCGGGCTGCTGCTCGACGATCTCCGCCTCCCACTCCTCCTGCTCGCCGCCGACCTCGACGATCCAGCGGATGTGGCTGTCGTCGATCTGCTTCACGGCGACGACGCCTTCCATGAACCTCGGGAACTCCTCGAACTGCGTCCACTGGTCGTACGCAGTCGAGACCGAAACGTGAACGTCGACTGACTTTTCGATCGTTGCCATGTGCCCTCCGTTTCTCGTTGACGTCGGCTTCGTTTACCGGCCGCGTCAACGGCGAAACATCGACGGGCTCCTACGACGTCGTCGGCCGGCGCATCCGCACGAGCCCGCCGACGATCGAGGCGGAGCTCCAAGCCGCGCGAGCCCGCGCATGCACGCGATCCGGCTCGTCGGGCTCCGGGAACGGCGGCTCAGGCTCCGGGAACGGCGGGATCGGCTCTGACGGGTCCGGCCTGGGATCGGGCGGAATCGGTATCGGAGGACCTGGCTCGGCCTCGCGAATGGCCTTGTGCCTCGTGCTCATACCCGCTTGGATGCCCGTCTCCGCAACGACGAAACACTAAGACCTGATCTCGCTTAGAGGGCGGCAGTTGACGACGGAGGCATTCGTAGCCGCGCCCTTGCGGGCCGTGGCCAGCGCCAGGTCGAGACGCTCGAGGCCTCGCTCCGAGTGCGCGTCCGAGTTCAGGACGAGCTCGACACCCGCAGCGAGCGCTTCCCTTACGTGGGCGGCGGAGAGGTCGAGCCGGTCGGGCAGCCCGTTGACCTCGAGCGCCACTCCCGTCTCCTTCGCGACCGTGAAGACCTCTTCCAGGTCGAGGGCGTTCTCGGGACGGTGATTCAGGATTCGGCCCTTCGGATGGCTGAGCGCGCGAACCGCGGGGTGGCGCATCGCCTCTGTCACCATCCGTGTCAGCTCCGCCGCCGTCCGCCGCTGTCCCGCGTGCAGGCTCAGCTGGACCCAGTCGAGCTCGGCGAGCACGCTGTCCTCGACGTCGAGGGCTCCATCTGCGCGTATGTCGCACTCGACCCCTCGCAGCACGCGGAACGGCGCGACGACCTCGTTCACGCCGGCGATCTCCTCCGCCTGGCGTGCGAGGTCGTCCGAGCTCAACCCCGGAACGACTCGCACGTTCGGCGTGTGGTCACAGATCGCGAGGTACTCGTAGCCACGTGCGCGAGCGGCGAGCGCCATGTCATGGACGCTCGCCCTGCCGTCGGACCAGGTGGTGTGGCAGTGGAGGTCGCCGCGAATGTCCGAGCGTTCGACGAGGCCAGGGGGCGGCGTTGCGCCGGGCGTCTCCCGAAGCTCGGGAGGGCAGTAGGGGATCCCCAGGCGCGCGTAGACCTCGTCCTCGGACGGCGCCTCCGGCAGCGGCTCGAGCGCCCCGACGTACTCGGCCGATCCGGTCGACCGCACGAGCTCCGTACCGAAGCTCGCCGCCGGAGCGACCACGAGCGTCACCGGGACGCCTTCGACCGTCAAGGCCACGGCGTGCCCTTCCGCGCGCTCGAGCACGGCGACGATCTGCGGTAGTGCCTCGAACCGCGCGATCGGCGCGCGCGGGTCGTCCGAGGCGCAGACGACCGCGAGCTCGTACGAGAGCTCGCAGAAGCGCCGAGTCGGCCCCGCGACCTCGCCGTCGAGCGCGCTCGCGATCTCGCCGGCCAGCAGGAGGCTGCGGTCGAGCGTGAGCCCGCGCGGCGCCTGAGGCTCGCGCCCGAGCGCGGCACGAACTCTCGACTCCGTCGTCGGCCCGATGCCGGGCACGTCCTGCAGACGCCCACTCGCAACGGCGTCCTCGAACTCGGTGACGGACCTCACACCGAGTGCATCGGTGATCGTCAGCACTCGTTGGGCGGTGAGCCCGAGCATACGGCCGTAGCCCACGAGCTCGAGCGGGATCCGGTCCTCGAGCACGCGCAACTCTGCGATGTCGCCGGTCGCGACGAGCTCTTCGAGCTTGCCGGCGATACTCGGCCCGATGCCGCGCAGCTCGCGGACACGGCCGGCCTCGACGAGCTCCGCGACCGACGCCGGCGTCGAGCGGATCAGCTCTGCGGCTCGCGCGTACGCGCGGACGGCGAAGGCATTCGTCTCCGCAAGCTCGAGCAGGGCCGCAAACAGCGACAGGCGGTCGGCGATCTCTGCGTTCGTGAGCTCCTTACGCGTCATGCTTCCGGTCCATGGCCGATCTCTCGGAGCACGCGAGGCAGGTTCTCGGAGCGGCGCCCGAGGAGTTCGTAGCGGAACGGGACCGCATCGCCCGCGAGCTGAAGCAGGCCGGCCGGGACGAGGAAGCCCGCGCGATCGCCGCGTTGCGGAAGCCCTCGGCCGTCGTCCTCGCCGTCAACCGAGCCGCTCGTGACCGGCCGCAGGCAGCGCGGGACGCCACCCGCTCGGCCGACGAGGTCGCGAAGACGCAGCTCTCAGGCAACGCGGAGAAGTACGCGAAGGCGCGAGAGGACTTGGACGGGGCTCTCGCGCTGCTCGCGGAGGTCGCGGTGGCGCAGCTGTCCCGGACGAAGCCCGCGACCGAGTCGATGCGCCGACGGGTCGCGGAGCTCCTGCGGTCCGCGATCGCCGACCCGGACGCGAGGGCGGCACTCGGGCGCGGCGTGCTCCAGGAAGAAGGTGACGCTGCGGGGTTCTCGGCCTTTGCCGCAATGGCTCCGCCGGCCGCCAAGCGCAGCAGGAAGCCAGGCCGGACCAGGGAGGCGGAGAAGCGGGAGCAGGCGAAGCGCGAACGCCGACAACGGCTCGAGGCCGAGCTCGCGGAAGCCGAGGAGGCTCTCGAGGCCGCCGAGCGAACCCTCGCCACAGCGAGCCGGGAGCGCGACAAGGCCGCCCGCGCTGCCGTGGCCGCGGCGGAGAAGCTCGAGCGCCTGAAGAGCAGCTGACCGTTTGAAGTGCTTCGTGGCATGGGTACCCACGAACCATGCCGCGTGCGATCTGGTCCGGGAGCATTGCGTTCGGGCTCGTCAATGCGCCGGTCAAGATGTACAGCGCGATTCAGGAGCACGATCTCGAGCTCCATCTCGTGCACGAGAAGGACGGGTCGCCGATCGGCTACGACAAGGTGTGCAAGAAGGAAGGGAAGAGCGTCCCGTCGGACGAGATCGTCAAGGCGTTCGAGGTCGAGGAGGGCGAATACGTCTACCTGACGGACGAGGATTTCGAGGCTGCCGGGGAAGAGGGGTACCACACCATCGAGGTTCTCGACTTCGTTCCCCGCGAGGAGATCGACCCGATCGTGTTCCAGCGGGCCTACTACCTCGGGCCGGCCGCCGGAGCGGAGAAGGTCTACGCGCTCCTCGTCCAGGCGCTGGAGTCCACGGGGTTGTGGGCTGTTGCACGCTACGTCTTCCACAACCGCCAACAGCTCGGCACACTACGGGTGCGAGACCGGGTCATCACCCTCGAGAACATGTACTTCGTGGACGAGATTCGCCCGACGAAGGGCATCGTGCCGTCGAAGCGGACCCGCGTGGAGAAGCGCGAGCTCGAGATGGCGAAGGCGCTCGTCGAGCGTTTCACGTCGTCGTTCGATCACGGCCGCTACAAGGACGAGTATCGAGAGCGCCTGCTTCGAGTCGTGAAGCAGAAGCAGAAGGGCGACGAGGTGCATGCCGAGCCGCAGCCGAAGCGCGAGGCTCCGACGGACATCCTGGAGGCGCTCCGAGCCAGCGTCGAGGCGGCGAAGGGCTCGACCGCGACGAACGGGAAGCGTGGCAAGCGCAAGAGCACCCGCAAGCGGCGCACGACGACGAGCAAGCGCTAGGAGGAGACGAATGGCACGACTCATCCCGATCGTCCTCGCGGCCCTCGTGCTCGGACTGGGCGGGGTCGCGTGCGGCGGCGACGACGACGGAGACGCAACCGGCACGACGACGGAAGAGACGACGACGGAGACGACGAGACGACCACGACCGGCGGGACGAGTGACGCGGGCCGCGAGGTCTTCGTGGCCAACTGCGGTTCCTGCCACACGCTCGAGGACGCGGGGACGTCCGGCTCCATCGGTCCGGCACTCGACGGGATCGGCCTGTCCGAGGCCGACATCGAGGCACAGGTCCGAAGCGGCGGTGGCGGGATGCCCGCCTTCGAAGGCGACCTGAGCGACGACGAGATCGCCCAGGTCTCCGCCTACGTCGCCGGAAACAGCTGACGCTCATCTCTCGTGGGCGCGCGCAACTGCGCGCGCACAAGGGTTACGGCATGACGTAGCTCTGTGTGGATGCCGTAAGCCTTCGGTAAGAAACCCTCGCTCGAGGAGCCTCCACGGCCGTGTTCCGGGTACCGGTCCGGCGAAGGGCAACACGTCGAAGGAGGGTTCGCATGACCATGAACAGGGAACCGCGTGTCTACCGCGCGTACCTCGCGATCATCGGCTCTGCCACAGTCGTTGCCATCGCAGGCGCTCTCTTCGCAGCGTGGGCGACGGAGACATCGACTGCAGCGCCGACGGTCGCACCGACGAACACGGCGGCGCCGGTCGTGACCGGCACTCCTCGCGTCGGCCAGGTCCTGAGGACGACCCGCGGGACGTGGACGGGCACCGAGCCCATCACGTATTCGTTCCGCTGGTTCCGCTGCACCGGCCCTGGTGCCCCGGACGCGTCGGACTGCCGACGTGTCTCCAATGCGGCGGACAACGCCTACGTCCCGCGTGAAGCCGATGCCGGCTTCCGGATCAGGTCGCAGGTGGTCGCGAGGAACACGGACGGCACCGCGCGCGCGACGTCCAATCCAACCGAGGTCGTCACCTCCGCGCGTCCGACGAACACGAAGGAGCCCTCGATCACGGGTACGGCCAGTGTGGGCAGCCGCCTGCAGGCGAACCGCGGCGAGTGGGCGGGCGATCAGCCGATCACCTACTCGTACATCTGGCTGCGCTGTAGCGCGCAGGGTGACAACTGCAGCGAGATCCAGGGCGCGAACGACACCGACTATGAGGTTCGCGATGCCGACACCGGGCGCACGCTGCGCGTTCGCGTGACTGCACGGAACGATCGCGGCTCGAGCTCGGCGATCTCCAACCCGACAGGTGTCGTCGGCTCGAACCAGCCCGCGCCGGGCACGGCGATCCCGGTCGGGAGCCTCCAGGCGGCCGGCGATCGACTGGTCGTCTCGACGGTGCAGTTCTCGCCCAACCCGGTGACGAGCCGCACGGCGCCGATCACGGTACGCGTTCGCGTAACTGCGAGAGGTGGTCGCTCGGTCAGCGGCGCCTCCGTGTTCATGCGGGCGACGCCGAGAGTCGTCCAGGGCCAGACGCTGCAGACTCAGGGCGACGGTTGGGTGACGCTGACGCTCGTTCCGAACGGGCTGTTCCCGCAGCCTCGGAACGGCTTCAACGTCCAGTTCTTCATCAAGGCCTCGCGGCCGGGTGACCCGGGCCTCGGAGGCATCGCCGGCTACCGCCTCGTGCAGGTCCGGCTGGCGAGCGGCGCGTAGCGCTCACGTAGCAGTGTAGGAGGGGCGGCACGGGCCGCCCCTCTCGCTTTGCAGGGTTTGCAAGCGCTCCGCCTCGGGAAGTCCTCCGCAGCACCAACCGACGGCGAAAGGAGTCACCGTGGACAAGGATCGCATCGAGGGCAAGGCGAAGGAGACCGAGGGCGAGGCACAGCAGAAGTGGGGCGAGGCGAAGGACAAGACCCGCGACGTCTGGGAAGACGTCAAGGACAAGGTCGAGGACGTCGGCGACGAGGCGGAGGACAAGTGGGACGAGCGCGGCGAGCAGGACGAGGACGTCGCAGAGCAGCGCGCGTCGCGCTAGCCGATACCAGACCAGCGAGAGGGGGGCCGGCGACAGCCGGCCCTCTCTGCGTCCACTACGAGACCGGCGTGGCGAGAAGCTTCAGGAGCGCCTCCTCGGAGGCGCTCCGGTGCTTCGAGCCCGAGCCGTCGTCCGACCGGAAGTCGACCAGCGTGCGTCCGGCGAGATAGTGATCCACGACCACGGGGCTGACGTACGACGCCCGCGCGACGGCCGCGGTATTGCCGAGCTCCTCGCCGACGCGTCGCATCACAGCTGCGAGCGTCCGCTTCGCGGCCGGATCCGACTCGGGCGGCCCTCGTCTCTCGAGCTCCCTCGCCGCGAGGAGGGTCCCGCCCCAGGTACGGAAGTCCTTCGCCGTATGACCGTCGCCGAGATGCTCCGCGAGGTACGCGTTCAGCAGGGGTGAGGTCAGATCGGCCAGCTCGCCGTCACGCTCGAAGCGAAGGAGCCGTGAGCCGTTCGGCAAGTCGAGAAGCTGCTCGACACACTCGGCGAGCGTCGCATTCGTGATGGACCGACGAACGAGCTTGCGGTTCTTCGCCCGAAAGCAAAACGTGATCGAGTCGTCCGTGACCGAGACGTGCCGCTTCCTGAGTGTTGTCACGCCGTACGTCCGCGAGCTCCGAGCATGCCGGTCCGAGCCGACTCGAAACCACGCCTTGTTGATGAGCCCGACGGCGACCGCGCAGGTCCAGTCGTGCTCGAAGGGGTCGAGACGGAGGTGGCGGCTGGTGCGGGATCGCAGGCGAGGCAGCCTCTTCGCGAAGTCCAGGAGCCGCTCGAACTTCTCGCGCTCCTGCGCCGCTCGATAGCTCGGGTGATAGAGGTACTGCTTGCGATCGGCCGAGTCGATGCCAGTCGCCTGGAGCCTCGCGCGAGGGTTCGGCGAGATCCAGACCTCCGACCACGCCGGCGGGATCGCGAGCGAACGGATCCTCTCGAGCTGCTCGGCATCCGTGATCTCGACGTCGTGCGCATCGACGTACCGAAAGCGCTTGTTACCGAGTCTCCGCCAGCCTCGTCTCGCCATGCACGGCGGCGGTTCCCGCTCGAGTCGGCCGCGAAACGGGCGCTACCGAAGAGGCGGGAGCGGAGGCAGCTGCGGCAGCTGGACCGATGGGAGCTCGACGGGTGGCAGCTCCGGCCGTGGCGGGCGTAGCGGCACCTCCACCGGTGGGAGGAGCGGATCGTCCAGACCCAGGTCAGGGAGTGGAGGGAGTGGAGGGAGCGGTGGGAGCGGTGGGGCGTCCGGAATCAGGGGCGTCTGGAGGAGGGTGACCGGGTCCTTCTTCTCCGGGGGTCGAGGGCGATGAAGTGGCGCCCGTTACCGGCCCGCCCGTTCCCTTCGGCGCGAGACCCGGCGCGGTTGCGGCCCCGTTCGTGCCCGATTCACGAACCGGGTCGGTCAGAGGCAGTTCGCCTACCGGATGACTCTGGGAGCGTTCAAGAAGGGCGCGCTGCCGAAGTACCTGACTCTGGCGACGAAAGGCCAGCACGCCGAGGGCCAAGGCCTCCAAGCGCGTCACGTTCCGCCTGCCGACCCAGACCACCCGGTAGGCGGCCGTCGGAGGCGCCCACCGCCTCGCCTCCACGACTACTGGCCCGCCTTAGCGGGCCAGTAGTCTTGCTCGCCCGTGAAGGTCTTCACCGTCGTCGGCAACCGCCCGCAGTTCATCAAGGCGGCGCCACTGTCGGCGGCTCTGAGGGAGGCGGGCGCCGAGGAGATCGTGCTCCACACTGGCCAGCACTGGTACCACACGCTCTCCCAGGTCTTCTTCGACCAGCTCGGGCTCGCCCAGCCGCGTTACGGCCTCGAGCTCCACACGTCGGACGCGGATGTGATGCAGCCCGCGATCGCGGAGCGGATCGCCGCGGAGTCGCCCGACATCGTGCTCGTCTACGGGGACACGAACTCGACGCTGGCGGGCGCGCGAGCGGCCGCGGACGCGGCCATCCCCCTTGCGCACGTCGAGGCCGGGCTTCGCAGCGGCGATCTCTCGATGCCGGAGGAGCACAACCGAATCGAGACCGACCGCCTCGCGTGGCTCCTCTTCTGCCCCGACGACCGCTCGCGCGCGAACCTTCTCGACGAGGGCGTCCTCGGCCGCATCTACGTCGTGGGTGACGTGATGGCCGACGCGAGTCGGCTCTTCAGCTCCGTCGCACGCGCGGCCTTTCCGGTGCCGTACGAGCCGCACTCATACGTCGTCGCGACGATCCACCGCCAGGCGAACGTCGAGCAGCCTCGGCTGGGCCGGATCGTGGACGGCCTGAACCGGATCGACGAGCTCGTCGTGTTCCCGGTTCACCCGCGGACACGGGCCGGGCTGAAGCAGGAGCAGCTCACCCTCGGCGATCACATCCGACTCGTCGAGCCGCTCAGCTACCTCGAGCTCGCATCGCTTGCGTCCCAGGCGCGGGTGATCGTGACCGACTCGGGCGGCCTCCAGAAGGAGGCGTACTGGTACGGAGTGCCGTGCGTCACGGTTCGGTCGTCAACGGAGTGGGTGGACACCGTCGCGCACGGCGGGAACGTGCTCGTGGACGACGATCCGTCCGCGCTCGCGGAGGCGGTGGCGTCTGCCACGATGCCGAAGCGGCGCCCCGTGCTGTACGGCGACGGTCACGCCTCGGAGCGGATCGCGCAGGTTCTCGTCGCTACGATCCCGAGCCGATGACGCGGGACGTCGCCATCGTCGGGGCCGGCTACGTCGGCCTTCCACTCGCCCGGACCTTCGCCGACGCCGGCAAGCACGTGCTGCTCGTCGACGTCGACCCGGCAAGGGTCGCGCAGCTCAACGCCGGCGAGAGCTACATCGAGGACGTCCCTTCCGACGTGCTGAAGCCGCTCATCGACGCGGGCCTCGTGGCGGCGACCACCGACTACGACGAGCTGCGCGAAGCCGCGGCAATCCTCGTCGCCCTCCCCACGCCTCTCTCTCGCCAGCGCGAGCCAGACCTTCGCATCCTCGTCTCGGCGGCCGGAGAGATCGCCACCCGGCTGCGTCCCGGGCAGCTCGTCGTCCTCGAGTCCACGACCTACCCCGGAACGACACGAGAGCAGGTGCAGCCGATCCTCGAGGCCGGAAGCGGCCTCACGGCGGGCACGGACTTCCACCTCGCGTTCTCACCGGAGCGCGTCGATCCCGGGCGCGACGACTGGACGACGAAGACAGTGACGAAGGTCGTCGGGGGGGTCAACGCGGACTCGACTGCCGCCGCAGTGGAGCTCTACGGCGCGGCGATCGACACCGTACATCCCGTCTCGTCGCCCGAGGCAGCAGAGCTGACGAAGCTGCTCGAGAACATCTTTCGCTCGGTCAACATCGCTCTCGTCAACGAGCTCGCGCAGCTATGCGAGCGGATGGACATCGACGTGTGGGAGGTGATCGAGGCTGCCGCAACGAAGCCGTTCGGCTTCATGTCCTTCAAGCCGGGGCCCGGGCTCGGAGGCCACTGCATCCCGGTCGACCCGTTCTACCTGACCTGGAAGGCGCGAGAGTTCGGCTTCTACACGGAGTTCATCGAGCTCGCGGGGAAGGTGAACGAGTCGATGCCGTACTTCTGCCGCTCGCTCGTCTCGCAGGCTCTCAACCACGCACGCCAGCGGTCACTGAAGGGCTCGAAGATCCTCGTCCTCGGTGTCGCCTACAAGCCCGACATCGCGGACACGCGTGAGTCGCCTGCCGTGAAGCTCATCGGCCTGCTCCGAAACGCGGGCGCGGACGTCGCCTACCACGACCCGCACGTCTCGTCGTTCACGGAGAACGGGATCTCGATGAGCTCGTCCCCACTCGAGCCGGGGAAGTACGACTGCGTCGTCGTCGTCACGAACCACTCCGAGATCGACTACGACCGCCTCGTCGATGACGCCGTGCTCGTGGTGGACCTACGCAACGCGACGCACTCGAACGGGAAGCGGACCGACAAGGTCTGGAAGTTGTGACCCGCATCGGGCAGGCGGGTCTCGGGGAGTGGGGACGGAACCTCGCCCGGAACTTTGCGAGCCTCGCGGAGCTCCGCTGGCTCATCGATCCGGCCGACGGGAAGCAGGACGAGTTCGGCGCCCGCTATCCCGGCGCACGCTGGGCGGACTCCTTCGAGGAGATGATCTCCGATCCCGAGCTCGACGCAGTGGTGATCGCGACACCCGTGCCGACCCACTTCGAGCTCGCGAAGCTCGCGCTCGAGGCCGGGAAGCACGTGTTCGTCGAGAAGCCTCCGGCAATGACCAGTGCGGAGATCGACGAGCTCGTCGAGCTCGCCGGGGAGCGCGATCTCGTGCTCATGCCCGGGCATCTGCTCCTCTACCACCCTGGCGTCACGAAGCTCAGGGAGCTCGTGGAAGACGGTGCGCTCGGCGACGTTCTCTGCGTCTATGGCAACCGCCAGAATCTCGGTCGCATCCGGCCGTACGAGAATGCCCTCTGGTCGCTCGGCGTCCACGATCTCTCGGTCATCCTGTATCTCCTCGACGAGGATCCGATCGAGGCGGTAGCACTCGGCCGCGACTTTCTCCAGCCTGGAGTCGAAGATGTCGTCTTCTGCTACCTCCGGTTCCCGTCGGGCAGGATCGCGCACATGCACCTCTCCTGGCTCGATCCGCACAAGATGCGGAAGATGACCGTCGTCGGAACGGAGAAGATGGCGGTGTTCGACGACATGGAGCTGGATCGCAAGGTGACGGTCTACGAGAAGTCGCCGTGGCGACCGGTGAACACATACGGCGAGTGGCAGACTCGGACCGGGGACATCCACATCCCGAAGATCGCCACCGACGAGCCGCTGAGGCTCGAATGTCTCGAGTTCCTCCAACTCGTCTCGGGAGAGGGCGATCGACGGAAGGTCGCCGCGGACGGTGCTCGAGTCGTGCGCGCGCTCGACATGCTCACGGCGTCGCTGAATGGCCGCTGACGTCCACCCCACGGCCACCGTCCATCCGGGAACCGTTCTCGGCGACGGGGTCAGGGTGCTCGAGAACGCGGTCGTCGGGAAGCAGCCGGCACTCGCCGCGCGCTCGACGGCGAAGCGCGAGCCGCTGGCGCCGACCGAGATCGGCGAGGGGACGGTCGTCTCGACCGGCGCAATCGTCTTCGCGGGCACCCGGATCGGAGCACGCGTGATCCTCGGCGATCAGTCCTGCGTGCGTGAGCGCGTGACGATCGACGACGACGTCGTCCTCGGCCGCGGCTCGCTCGTCGAGAACGACACGACGATCGGCGCCATGACGAAGATCCAGGCCGAGGCCTATATCACCGCGTACTCGACGCTCGAGGAGCACGTATTCATCGCACCGTGCGTCGTCACGACGAACGACAACTTCATGGGCCGGACCGAGCGACGGCACGAGCTCGTCAAGGGGCCGACGATCCGTCGCGGCGCACGCATCGGGGGCGGGGCCGTCCTCTGCCCCGGCATCGAGATCGGCGAGGAGGCGTTCGTGGGGGCCGGCGCAGTCGTGACGAAGGACGTCGCGCCAGGAGTGATCGTCGTCGGGAACCCCGCCCGAGTGCTGCGCGAGGTGCCCGAAGAGGAGCTTCTGTAGCTAGCTGTCCTACCCACAGACGTTGTGAACGCGGCTGATCGGAGGCCGGTCTCCCAGCGAGCTGTGCGGCCTGCGCCGGTTGTAGTGCTCGAGCCAGTGTGGCAGCGCCTCGTTGCGCTGTCGATGTGACCGGTACATCAAGCCGTAGGCCCACTCCCGGGCCATCGTCTGGTGGAAGCGCTCGACCTTGCCGTTGGTGCGGGGACGATACGGCTCGGTGGTCAGGTGCTTGATGGCGCGCGTGCCGAGCAGCTCGCGCAGGGAGCGGTTCTTGACGTAGGCGAAGGCGTTGTCGGTCATCAGCCGCTGGGCGGTGATCCCGTGCCCGGCGAAGAAGACGAGCGCCCGCTCGAGGAAGCCGGTGACGGTCGTCGCCCGCTCGTCGTCGTGCAGCTCGACGTAGGCGAGCCGCGAGTGGTCGTCGACGATCGCGTGCGCGTAGTCGTAGCCGACCCGCGTCCCGGGCTGCATCCAGCCTCCCGTGCGGTGCGAGCGGTCGCCGGTGACTGCGTGGCCGGGCTGCTCGAAGCGCGCGTAGCGAGAGACGTCCATGTGCAGGAGGTCGCCGGGGCAGGGCCACTCGTAGCTGTTGGCCGGCTCGCGCTCGGGACGCGGCGGACGCGAGAGACCGGCGCGGCGAAGCACCTTCCACACGGTCGAGTGGGCGAAGCCGGTCGCCGCCGCGACGAGTCTCGGTCCCCACCCCGTCTCTTGCCGACAGGCGCAGATCCGCTCCTGCAGGTCGGCCGCGAGCTCGCGTGGCGAGCGGTGCGGGCGGCTCGAGTGGTCGAAGAGGCAGGCAAGCGTCCGTCGTGACTCCCCGTCCGCCTCGCGCCAGCGCCGCCACCAGCGGTGAGCGGTCGCGGGCGAGACGTTGAAGCGAGCCGCTGCCGCCCTGATCGAGAGCCCGCCCTCGATCGCGCCGACGAGCGCGCAGCGTCCGCCCAATCCGAGCTTGGCGTTACGGTGAAATGACATCCCGGGCCTCCTTCTGGGGGTGGTCTTCGCAGACCCACAGCCTCGAAGGAGGCCCGGTATAGATCTCTCAGCCGTTCACAACCTGTGTGGGCGGGACAGCTAGCCCTTGACGACGGCCAGGCGGTATTGGGTGACGCCCGGGCTCGACATGCGCACCTGGGCGTAGTACGTCCCAGTGAGTTCGGTGCGGAAGGAGAGGTACTGCCGGGAACCGAGTCGCGCGGACGTGCGGACTCGGTACTTGAAATCCGCGACGCGCTCGATCGAGCGGGTCTCGGGTCGCCAGAACGCAAGGCTCAGGTCGACCGTCCTGTCCGAGCCGGTGAGGCCGATATACACAGGTTGGTTCCGTTCGAGCCTGATCGCGTACACGTCGTCCTGGTCGTCCCAGAAATCCACCGCGGCGTACACACGGCGATTCGAGCCGGAGACCGGGTACGCGCGCGACCCGACGTCGTCGTTCGTCTCATAGAGATCGCGGGTCGGGAGCCGTCTCGAGAGCGCTCCGACCGCGGCCTCGACGTCGAGCCGCCCCCATCCCGAGTACGGGTCCCTGCCGTCGGAGCAGACGCTGCAACCGGTCGCGGGATTCAGGTCGACTGCAGTGTCCTGCAGGAGCTTCGTGACCTGCTCGGGGCCAAGGGTCGGACGGAGGCTCAGGAGGACGGCCGCGGCGGCGGCGACCTGCGGCGACGCGTACGACGTCCCCTGCGCCTCGCGGTACTCGTCCGGGCCACAGCTCGAGTAGCCCTGCTCCGAGCAGCTCGGAAATCGCGCGGTCAGCGGGCGAGGGAGAACAGACAGGATCTCGACACCTGGCGCCGCCAGGTCGTTGTAGATGAAGTCTCGGTTCGAGAACGACGGGACGGTGCCGCTCTCGGAGATCGCGCTGACTCCGAGGACATGCGGCAGAGCCGCGGGATAGCTCGCGTACTTCCACGGGCTCGTCGGAGCCTGATCCGAGTTTCCGACTGCAGCGACCACCACGACGCCGTTCGAGATCGCGTACGCGACTGCGTCCGCCTCGAGCCGAGAGTACGTATCCCTGTCCGGGTCGAGCGGGTCACGCACGCCGCCGAGGCTCATGTTGATGACGCGAGCGCCGTTGTCGACGGCCCACCGAATCGCCTTTGCCTCCGCTTCGACCGGAATCGCGCGGGACTTCGTAACCACCCTGGCGACGAGCAGCTGCGACGCGGGCGCAAGCCCGGCGATCCCGATGCCGTTGTCTAGCCCAGCCGCAATGAGCCCCGAGACGAAGGTGCCGTGGCCGAGCGAGTCCGTTCGCCAGCTGCCGCCGACGAAGGTCTCGCCGTCGAGGATCTTCCCCGCGAGGTCGGGATGGGACGTGTCGACGCCGGAGTCGATCACCGCTACCGGCGTCGGCTCGAACGACGGCAGCGTGACCCACGGCGCGTAGAAGCCGCTGTAGGCGAGGTACCACTGCTTCGAAACGAGCGGATCGGTCGGCGTGAAGGCGAGGTGTCGAGTCACGAGCGGCTCGACGTAGCGAACCCCACGTATCCCCCGCAGCGACACGCCGGCGGGCACATCGACGACGAGCGCTGGGATCGGCTTCAGGCTCTCCGGTCTGGTTCCGGTCCGGCGTTCGATCGCCGCCGCGACATACCTGGCATCCGTTCCATGCTCGAGCCCGACGGCGACGCGTGCGGCTTCGGCCGCCGTCGGCAAGGCGAGCCAGGCCGAAAGCACGGCGACGCAGAACGCGAGTCGTCTCATCCGCTCACCTGTACGACGAGCGATGTCGCGGCCGCGAAGCCGTCCGTTGCCGACATCCGCGCCCGGTAGCCGCCCGCGGGAACGAGCGCGTCGAGCTCGAGCCGAAAGGCACCTGCGGCATCCACGGTCGCCTCGCCGACCGTGACCCAGGCAGTTCCCTTTCGCCGGTCGATCGCGACCACGCCCCCCGGGAGCCGCGGCCGCACTGTCCCTGCGAGGACCGCGGGCTCGGCCGGGCTCGGCCGCGACAACATCAGCCGAGGTGCGACCTGCACGAGCAGCGCCGGAGAGGCGCCGCCGACGGCTTCGAGCCGGTAGCGCGTGCTCCGCACCGGCTTCACCTCGAACGACAAGGCGCCGGCGGCGTCTGGAGCCACCGTCACGACGGAAGACCACGAGGCGCCGTCCGCCGAGGCGGTAAGGGTCGGGACCCCGAGGCCACGCCCGATCCCACTGAGACGAGCGCTCGAGCCGAAGACGACCGGGCCAGCGCTCGGCCGGTCGAGCCGAAGCACGCCGAAGGTGATCCACGTCGAGCGGAGCCCGAGCGACGTCCGGACGACGGTCCCGGGAACCTGCTCGCTGCCGGCCGTCGTCTCGAATGCGATGGAGCGCAAGCGCCCGGACGGCGTCGCCGCTCCCTTTGCGTCCACGACCCGGGCGTCCAGGCCGAGCTTCGACTGCACCGTTCGCGCGCCGAGGAGCACCGGGCCCCACTTGTGGTGGGGCGACGCCTTGTCCCACGGGTCCGGCCGCGAAACGAGGTAGGGAACGCTGAATCCAAACACGTCTTCGGCGCTCGCCGTTCTTCCTCCGGAGGTGGAGAAATAGTAGGTCGTCGCGACCTTCCCGCCGTAGAGGACGACTTCGGCAGCCGTCGCAGCCACGGCAGCGGTCGTCGGCGGCTTCTCGCCCGCCACGCCGAGGTACACCTGGCTGCGGACGTCCGCGTAGAGGTCGAATGGCTTCCCCTTCACGAGGTTCGCGAGGGCGTAGGAGCGGGCGGCGACAGCCTGCGCCTTGAGCACCTCCGCCGGCCACGAGAACGGCACCTCACCGGCGACGACGCCCTGGATGTAGCTCTCGAGGGCGACGACGTTCACGACGCGCAGGAACTCGCCCTGGGAGACGAGCTCGAGCTTGCCGCGGTAGAGGCGGCCGTCGAGACTAAGAATGCCCTTCTTGCTCGGTCGGATCACGAGCGGCTGACGGGCCGGAAGCGGCCCCGACTCCGTGGGCACCTCAAGGGCCGATCGGAGCGTGAGCGGACCCTTCGGAAGCTTATGCGTCGTTCCCGTCGCATCTGTTGCGACGAAAGGGGTGCTCGAGGAAATCGTCACGGCACGGCGACCCTCGGCGAGGAGCACGCGCACCTCCTTCCTGCCGGCCCGACCGATCGTCGTCCCCGAGTAGTAGTAGCCCAAGATCTGGTCGTACGTGCGCCCGGCGAGCGCCTGGCCGTAGGCGCCGTACTGGCTCATGCCGACACCGTGACCCCAGCCTCGACCCGAGACGACGAAGACGGCCTCGCCGTATGCGGACGCGGGCGCCTGCTGTCCCGACGCCGATGCGACGAGGACCACAGGAACGAGGGCGATGGCGGCAAGCAGTGCGCGCACGTAGGGCTCCAAGGCTAGCTCCGCAGGGTTAACGCTTTGTCTTCGGCCTCATACTCAGCCGCCTTGAGGCTCAGATTGTGCACCGGCACGGCGCGAGATCCTGAAGCGATCGCTTCGCGATCGCATCGCGGTTACTGCCATGTCGTTTCTTCAACTGGCGCTCGCTGCTTGAGGGGCTCCCACCAGTCGCGGTTCGCGTCATACCACGCGATCGTCCCGGCGAGACCGTCGGAGAAGGCATGGGCGGGCTTCCAGCCGAGCTCCTCGGTGATCTTCGTGGCGTCGAGCAGATAGCGACGGTCGTGTCCTGGCCGGTCGGGGACGATCGTCTTCAGCGAGGACGGCTTCCCGGTGAGCTCGAGCACGCGGTCGGCGATCTCCTCGATCGTCGCCTCGACGCCCGAGCCGACGTTGTAGGTGTCTCCCGCCCGGCCCATCCGGAGCACGAGATCGATCGCCTCGCAATGATCGAGCACGTGGAGCCACTCCCGCTTGTTCTGCGTGGAGGCGTACATCGGGAGCGGCTCGTCGTCGAGCGCGTTCGTCGCGAACAGCGGGATGACCTTCTCGGGAAACTGGAGCGGCCCGTAGTTGTTCGAGCAGTTCGTAATCGTGACCGGGAGGCCGAACGTCTCGAAGTAGGCGCGCACGGCATGGTCGGCGCCCGCCTTGGATGCGTTGTACGGAGTGCGAGGGCGGTACGGCGACTCCTCCGTGAACACATCGTCCGTGTCGAGCGCGAGGTCGCCGTAGACCTCGCACGTGGACACGTGGTGAAAGCGCTCTACGCCTGCGGCGCGGGAGGCGTCGAGGAGCGTCTGGGTGCCGAGGACGTTCGTGCGGAAGAACCGCGTCGGGTCGATCACCGCGAGGGAGTTGTGCGACTCGGCCGCGAAGTTGACGACGACGTCCGTCTCGTGCTCGCGGAGCGCCGCCTCGGCGAGCTCGCGATCGCAGATGTCTCCCTGCACGAAGACGATCCGGTCCTCGACCGCCGCGAGACTCTCACGGTTCCCCGCGTACGTGAGCAGGTCGTAGACGACGAGCTCGTCGTCCGGGTGACGCTCGAGCCAGTAATGGACGAAGTTCGAGCCGATGAACCCGGCTCCGCCGGTGACGAGGAGGCGCATCCGGGGAAGGCTAGCGAGCCATCTCCGCGAGGCACGCGCGGAGGCCTTCGCGCCAGTGCGGAAGTCGCGGCGTGCCAGAGCGCTCGCTGCGAAGCACGGAGTACGCGGGCCTCGAGGCCGGCCGGTCGAGCTCGGCGCCGGTGATGCGTCGCACCCGGCACTCGAGCCCGGCCTCCTCGAAGATCGCCTCGGCGAAGTCCGCCCACGTGCAGTCGCCCTCGGCGGCGACGTGCCAAAGGCCGTACGGAAGCTCGCCGTCGACGAGGTCGCGCACCGCGATGGCCAGGTGGCCGACGAAGGTCGGGGAGCCGCGCTGGTCGTCGACGACGGCGACCTCGTCGCGCTCTTCGCCCACACGGAGCATCGTTCGCATGAAGTTGTGCCCTGTCGAGCCGAAGAGCCACGAGGTCCTCACGATCCACGCCGTCGGCCCGGCCGCGGCTTCGCTGTGGAGCTTCGTCCGCCCGTAGGCCGAGGCAGGGCTCGGCCCGTCCGACTCGAGATACGGCGCGCCCTTGCGGCCGTCGAACACGTAGTCGGTCGAGAACGTAACGAGCGGTGCTCGCAGCGACGCCGCATGAGCAGTCCCGGTGACGTTCACCGCAGCCGCACCTTGCGGGTCCGCCTCCGCGCCGTCGACGTCCGTCCAGGCAGCGGTGTGCAGGACGAGGTCGAGGTCGCCTTGTGACACTGCGTCCCCCGGCGGCTGGGTGACGTCCCAATCCGCCCGGGTCAGCGCGAGCACGTCGTCGTCGGCGAACGCCTGTTGGAGCGCGTGGCCGAGCTGGCCCCCAGCTCCCGTGATCAGGACTCGACGGCGTCCCGCGCGGACAGGATCGGAGTGCTCGAGCTCCATAGCTGTGCGACGCGCGGGTCGTTCCAGGGAACGGTGTGCTCGTCGGGGTCGTCGGGGTCGTATTCGACCGTCACGTGGTAGCAGAACAGGATGTCCGTAAGAGCCTCGACGCCGTGCGCGTTCCGGCCGGGGATGTAGATCGCGACGGGATTGCCGTCGCCGATGTCCTCCGTGAAGGTCTCCCCGGACGCACGGTCGAGCACGACGACGCGTGCCGTACCGCGAAGACACGCGAAGAGATCGTCCTGGCCGCGCTCGTGATAGTGGAGACCGCGGACCACCCCGGCGCGCGAGAAGGAGACGTTCGTCTGCTTCATGGGCTTCGGCAGCGCGCTGTCGCGCCTCAGCTCGCAGAACCAGCCGCGCTCGTCCTCGAAGCGCCGCAGCGGGATCCGCAGGAGACCGTCGATCACGCCGCGTCCGGCTTGTTGGCGCCCGTCTCGTCGATTTGGCGACCGATGTCCGCGAGATGCTGCCAGTGCTTTCCTGCGTCCTCCCACCAGCCGCTGACCTCGGCTGCGTCGAGTCGTCCCGCGAGCGCGTAGTGGCGGTTCACGTCGGTGATCTCGAGCTCGCCGCGCGTCGACGGCTCCAGGGTCGCGATGACGTCGAACACGTCGGGCGGGTAGCAGTAGAGACCGACCACAGCGTGCGACGTCGGCGGCTTCTCGTAGCGTGTATCGACGACGCCCGCCTTCTCGACGATGTCGGTCACCGCTCCGTCCTCTCCGTAGACGACGACGCCGAAGTTCTCGGGATCCTCGACCTCCTTGACGAAAATCCTCGCCCCATTCGGGCTCTCCGCCCATTCCGCGAGACTCGCCGACTGCGCGTACTCGAAGATGTTGTCCCCCAGAACGACGACGAGCGGCGCTCCTCGGGCGAAGTCCCGCGCCATGCCGACGACCTGGGCAATGCCACCGGGCTCGGTCTGCACCTTGTAGGTGAGATCGAGTTCGAGGATGGGGTCGCCTCCGCCACGCGGCGCGAGGCGCCCGTCCCCGAGCAGGTCGATCATCTGGCCGGCGTGCCCTTTCCCGGTGACGAGGAGCACGTCCGTGATCCCCGCGAGCTGGAGCAGCTCGAGCGGGTAGTAGATCATCGGCCAGCTGCCGACCGGTAGCAGGTGCTTGTTCGCAACGCGAGTCAGCTCGCCGAGACGAGTTGCCTCGCCGCCGGCGCAGATGAGGCCCTTCGGCTGCACGCGGGGATCCTACGGTCGCTTGCGTTCGCGCATGCGCCAGGCGCGCCGCCATGCGGTTTTCCGCTCACGCACCGCGGGTACTGCACGAACGGCTGCGATCCACACGTACACGAGGAAGCCGAGCACGCCCCCGATCAACGACAGCAGCCTCTTCGGGTGGAGGGCGAGGGACAGCAGTGCCCGCACGCGAGCGATCGTAGCCGACATACTTCGGAACCGAGTCGAGGAAAGGTGGGTATCAGGCATGGCGAAGACCAAGAGCCCGGCACTGTCGACAGAGACGCTGAGGCCGTATGTCCAGCGTGCGATGACGGACCCGGAGCTTCGCGAGGATGTTCTCGCCGCCTTCGTCGCGGCACGCGGCATCTACGACCAGATGTCCAGGGGCCGTGGCCTCAAGGGTAAAGCCGAGAAGGTCTCCGAGAAGGACTTCCAGAAGCAGCTCCAGCATCTCGTCGAAGACCTGTCGGAGGCGTCCGACAAGCTCAAGGGCAAGGCGAAGAAGAAGGGCCACAAGACGCGCAATCGCGTCCTCCTGCTGACGGGGGTCACGATCGGCGTCCTCTACAACCCGTGGACCGGGCAAGCGACGCGCGAGTGGATCATGGATCAGGTCGCCGGCGGCGACGGCAATCTCGAGGACCTCGAGGCCGAGCTCGAGCGCGAGGCCGAGGCCGCGGGCAACGGCTCCGAGCCGTAAGCACTCGATTTGAGGTCCGCAGCGATGCGGCTGCGGAGCAACCGCCTTCAGGGATCTTCGCGCGACCGAAGACTCCGCGCTAGCGGATCTTCGGTCTTGCGCACTAGTCGAGCCTAGTCCTTCAACGCACGCTCGAGAGCGCCGGGAACGAGACCACTCGTCGATGAGATGTCGTCGGCGTCGAGCAGGACCGCGCCGGGCGGTGGTAACGACGAGCTGCCCGGCCCGGTCGGCACGTAGACGCGCCCGGCCGAGAAAGAAACGTCGTCGGCCCGGCGCCACGCGAGCAGGATCGCGTAGGGAGCGACGACCCCGTCGTAGCCGAGCCCTGACATCGCAGCGGGGTGGATCTCGAAGTGCAGGTGTGGGGATCCACCGTCGGCGTCGCCGGTGTCGCCCACGAAGCCGATGACGTCGCCAGCCTCGACGTTACGACCCTCGACCGCGAGCGGCGAAAACGCCGAGAGGTGTGCGTAGTAGAACTCGTTCCCAAACGAGTCCCGCAACCACAGCCGGTAGCCGCCGAGACGGTTGAAACCGATCGTGTGCAACGTCCCGTCGGCGACGGCGAGAAGCGGTGTGCCCTCGGCGGCGAAGATGTCCTCACCGTGATGCCAGCCGCCGGGAACGGCCGGCCGCGGGCCCCCGAAGCTGTCTCCGAAGGACGCCGTCCCGTAGACCGGAAACACGTAGCCGCCGGACGAGAGCTGCGCGGAGACCTCGGGTGCCACCTTCACGGGGCCTCCCGGCACGTCGCCTCCGACGTCGGGCTCGGGAGCGCTCGGCAGCGTGCTCGGACGGTCCGGACGGTCGCCTCCACGCGGCGGCTGGGTCGTTCCCGGTCGCGGCGGCCGTGGGGGAGCGGAAACGTCGGCGACGGAGATCGCCTGCACGTCTCCGATCGTGACCTCGCTTCCCGCCGGAAGGCCGCCGTGGTCCGCGTTGACACGAATCCGCAGCGCGGTGACCGACGCCTGCGCCGCAGGTGGACCGGCCTCACGGCTGCCGCTGTCGCCCGTGAGGACGGTCAGCGTCCCCCAGTCCGAGAGCGAGACCGAGCCCCCCGAGACGTCCTGCCCCAGAGCGCGCAGTCCCTGCACCTGCGACGCGGAGGAATTCGCGCCGACGGAGCGCGCGCTCGCGCCCGCCGACACCGAGGCCGTGACCTTGCCGGCGACGATCTCACCGTTGAACAGCGAGACGACGGTGGCCTCCGCCAGGGCCTGGGTCGCAGCCGCGGACCCGGGTGAGGCGAAAACGGAGCCGCGGGACCGGCCCACGCTGACGACTGAGCCGTCACCCGGATACTGGAACGACTGGACGTCCACTGTCGTCGATGTGGGCCAATCGAGCTCGCCGAGCGAGACGGTGTCCTGGCCGGGCACGGTGACTCGGAGCAGAAAGGCACGCGCGTCGGTCGTCGCGCTGCGCGGCGGCGGCGCTGCGGCCGCGAGTGTTGCAAAGGCGACGAGCACGACGACGACCGCGACGGCGAGCCTGATCACGGCGACCCAGTCAAGACGAATCAGCGTAGCGCGGTCTCCTGCGTGACCTCCAGGCGAGCTGAGCCGCGACTGCGAACAGCAGGGCGGCGAAGAGTCGCCGCAGCGTGTCCTCCGGCAGCTCGGTCACGACCCTGGCGCCGACCTCGACTCCGATGATCGACGCGACGCCGACCGCCAGAGCCGTCCGCACACGCAGGTTCCCGTAGCGACGCTGACTCCAGGCGCCAACGAGGACCGTCGGGAGGACCGCCAGCAGCGACGTTCCCTGCGCCTCCAGCTGATCGAGCCCGAGGGCGACGAGGGTCGGGACGAAGAGGATGCCTCCGCCGACGCCGAACATGCCCGCGAAGACGCCCGCCGTGAAGCCGAGCGCGATCGCAAGAGCGATGGTCGACGCGCTCATTGGCCGCTCCTTGGCGAGTGAGCGTGGAGGGGCGTGGGGAACCGGGGGGTTCCCCACGTTCTCAATATGGGGGCACGCGCGAGCCGAAGGCGAGCGTTGCTCACGAGACGAGAAGCCAGATCCCGATCGCGGTCAACATCACGGCGAGTCCGTACGCCACGGTGCTCGTCCGGACACGTTGCTGCCACGTGGCGCCGGCAAGCGCTCCCGCGGCCGCTGGAAGGCCGAGAAGAGCTGCGTATCCGACCTCGATCTCGCCACGCAGGCCGAACACAGCGACGCCGGCGCTCGCCGTGATCGCGATCGCAAGCAGCGAGGTCGCCGTGGCGACGCGCTCCGGAAGACCGATCGCGAGGATGAGCAGCGGGACGACGACGATCCCGCCGCCGACACCGAAGAACGCGGAGAAGACCCCGGCCACGAGCCCGATGGCGACGAGGCGCACGGCCCTATCCTAGGAAGGTGATCAGTCGCGTCTGCGTTGCCGCCCTTCTTGCGGTCCTGACGATCGGCGTCGTCGCCCGGTCGGCGTCGAGCCAGCCCCCGATCGGTTCCGGTGTGTACACGGTGCGCGCCGACCCGCGCCTGTGCCCGTCACCGCTCTGCGGCGGCTACTGGGTCGCGCTCGCGAACGGAGCCCGGACGAGGTGCGCCGACGGAACACGGAAGGCGCAGTGCTACGTCGCGAGAGCAGTCGACGTACACCGTCACCCGCTCGACCTCTCGATCCCGGACCCAGTCCTCGTCCGCGCCGATCTCGAGCCATGGGAATACGAGGGCTTCGGCTCACTCGGAGTCCTCGCCGTGGCGGTCGTCTTGACGCCGGCCGGCACGGCGCCCGCCTCGGGAGGCTACTACCGCGTCGTCGACACCGGCGTCCGCTGCATTCGCGCGCCGTGCTTCTCGTTCCGCGCGACCCAGGTGAACGGGTCGACGCGCACGACGATGTCCGGCGTAGCTCTCCACTCCTCTGGCGCCACGACCGCCGAGATCTCTCGGGCGCAGGCCGCGCTCCACACGAAGAGCGGGCTCATCGCGCGCGGGCGATTCGCGCGCACCTCCGACGGAGGGCGCGTGTTCCACGCCACTCGCCTCTTCCTCAGAGCGCCCCGGCCTCGCGCCTGAGGACGTCCCAGGCGAGACGCACGTCGTCCTCGGTCGTGCGGAAGTTCCCGACGGCGAGCCGGAGCTGGTAGCTGCCGTCGAAGCGCGTGTGCGAGAGGAAGACCTCGCCAGACGCGTTGACGCGCTCGAGCAGCCGCTCGTTGTCCTCGTCGGAGCCGTCGCGGCGAAAGCAGACGAGGGAGAAGTGCCTCGGCGCAGTCACCTCCCAACCGGGCTCGTCCCGGACCCACCCCTCGAACAGCTCGGCGAGGCGGAGGTGCTCGCGGATCCTCTGCTGCAATCCCGAGCGCCCATAGCAGCGGAGCACGGCCCACAACTTGAGCGCTCGGAAACGCCGGCCGAGCGGGATCGAGACCTCGCTGAGGTTCAGGGCGTCGTCGGGCGACCGCAGGAACTCGGGGACGAGGCTGAACGCGTTCCGGAACTCGTCCTGGCGCTGCGTCCAGAGGACTGAGCAGTCCATCGGCACTCCGAGCCACTTGTGGGGGTTCACCCCGATCGAGTCGGCACGCTCCCAGCCGGCGAAATGGTGGCGGAGCTCAGGGCAGACCGCGGCCGGGCCCGCGTATGCGGCATCGACGTGTAGCCAGGTACCGGCGGCTGCACAGCGCTCGGCGATCTCCGGTACAGGATCGACCGCGGTCATTCCCGTCGTCCCGATGGTCGCAACGACGGCGCAGGCGTCGTCGGCACCGAGTCGGTCGGGCCGCATCCGGAACTCGTCGTCCGTCGGCACCCTCCGTAGCTCGAGCTCGAGCAGCCTCGCCGCCTTCTCCCCCACCGAGTGGGCATGCTCCGAGCACACGAGCATGCGGCGGTCGGGGTTGCGCGTTCGCGCCGCGATCACCGCCGCCAGCACTCCGGTCGACGCCGTGTCCTCGATGTGGCCGCGAAACTCCGCGGGCAGCGCGACGAGCTGCCGGAGCCAGTCGACCGTCAGCTCCTCGAGCTCCTGCAGCGCCGGCGACGTGCGCCAGAGGATCCCGACCTGGTTGAGTCCCGCGGTCAGGAGCTCGGCGAGGACGCCCGGCTCGGAGCCCGTCGTTGCGAAGTAGGCGAAGAAGCGAGGACTCTGCCAGTGCGTGAGACCGGGGAGAAGGATCGAGTCGAGGTCGCGGAGCACCGCGGAAAACGGCTCGGGCTCGTCGGGAGCCGCAGCCGGAAGCGCGGCGCGGATCTCGCCGGGCTCGACCCGCGACAACACGGGCAGGTCCCGGACGCCGTCGAGATACGACGCAATCCATTCCAGCGCCAGCGCCCCATCGTCGCGGAACGCGCTCACTTCCGGAGCTTCGCGACGTCCCGCCACGATCGCGTGTTGAGGATCTGCTCCTTCGTGAGCCACGCGCGGCGCGCCTGCGCAACGCCGAGCTCCGCGTAGTCGAGCGCGCCGACCGAGTGAGCGTCGGTCGTGATGGGGATGAGCACACCGGCCTCCCCGGCGAGACGTGCGTGCGTGTCGCGCATGTCGAGCCGGTCCGGCTGCGAGTTGATCTCGAGCGCCGTTCCGGTCTCGACGGCGTGCTCGATGACGCGCTCGACGTCGACCGCAGCGCCGGCGCGCTTCAACAGTCGGCGGCCCGTGAGGTGCCCGATGGAGTCGACGTGCGGGTTGTCCATCGCGCCGAGGACCCGCTCGGTCGGGCTTCGCTCGAACGACGTGTGGAGGGACGCGATGACCCAGTCGAGCTCGGCGAGCACCTCGTCGTCCACGTCGAGCGAGCCGTCCGCGCGGATGTTCACCTCGATGCCCCGGTAGACCTTGAACGGCTTCAGCCGCTCGTTGACCTCCTCGATCTCACGCCACTGCGCCTCCAGGCGACTGCCCCGGAGGTAGTGCGAGTGGTCCGTGATGCAGAGGAACCTGTAGCCGCGGCTCTTCGCCTTCCGCGCCATCTCCTCGAGCGAGCCACTCGCGTCCGTCGACCACGTCGAGTGGCAGTGCATCTCGCCGCGGAGATCTCCGGCGTCGACGAGGTCGGGCAGCCGGCCGTCGCCGCGCGCCGCTGCGATCTCGTGCGTTCCCTCCCGCAGCTCGGGCGGGATCGGCCTATAGCCGAGGTACTCGTAGAGCTCGTCCTCGATCGCGTGAGTGACGACCTCTCCCGACTCGACGCCGGTGACGCCGTACTCCGAGATCGAGAGGCCGCGCCGCTGAGCGTCCTCGCGCAGGGCGATGTTGTGGTCCTTCGACCCCGTGAAGTGCTGGAGGACGTTGCCATAGCACTCCGGCGGCACGACCCGCAGATCGAAGCGGAGCCCGTCGTGGCCGACCACCGTCGCCTTCGTGTCGCCGCGCGCGGCAATCTCGGAGACCCATTCGCCCTCGCAGAACGCGGCGATGAGCGCCGCCGCGTCGGACGACGTCGCGATGAGGTCGAGATCCCGCACCGTCTCCCGCCGCCGGCGTACGCTCCCCGCTTCGGACACCGCGATCGCCGATGGGTGCGCCTCCAGCTCAGCGACGACGCGCCGCACCGCTGGTAGCGCCACGGCCAGCAGCCGCCGGTCTTCCGGCTCGGCGCCCATTCCCGCCTCGAGCGCCTTCAGGATCTTCTCCTCGCTCTTCGCGCCCATTCCCGAGAGGTCGCGAAGGCGGCCTTCCTTCGCGGCCGCTCCGAGCCCTTCGAGCGACGTGATCCCGAGCTGCATCCAGATCCGCGCCGCCGTCTTCGGGCCCACTCCGGGCAGACGCAGGAAGTCGACCACCCCGGCCGGGACTTGGCCACGGCGCTTCGCGAGCGCATGCATTTCGCCGTCCTCGACGACCTCGACCACCTTCGTCTCGATGGTCTTGCCGATTCCCGGAAGCTCCTTCGCCTTCCCGTCGATCGCTAGCTGGGCGATCGGCAGGGGTGACTCCCTGATCCGCCCAGCCGCCCGGCGGTACGCGATGACCTTGAACGACTCCTCCTCGAGGATCTCCGAGAGGTCCGCCAGGAGATCGAGCTGGTCCGCGAGCTCGCCGTTCCGGGGCAACGTCTTGGGCATCCCGCGATGATATTGCGATGCCTCGCGCCGTCCTCTGCCTCCCGACGTACAACGAGCGAGAGAACCTGGAGCCGATGATCGCGGCCCTCGGCGGCGTACTCGACACGACGATCGACCGCGTGCTCGTGATCGACGATGGCTCGCCCGACGGGACCGGCGAGATCGCCGACCGGCTGGCGGACGAGCTCGACTGGGTGTCAGTGCTTCACCGCGAGACGAAGGAGGGCATCGGTCCCGCCTATATCGCGGGCTTCCGCAGAGCGCTCGCAGAAGACGCCGAGCTCGTCCTCGAGATGGATTGCGACTTCTCGCACGACCCCGCCGACGTGCCGCGGCTGATCGCTGCCGCGGAAGACGCCGACCTCGTCCTCGGATCGCGCTACGTCGAGGGCGGCGCCACGGCGAACTGGGGGCTCGTGCGCCGGATCGTCTCTCGAGGCGGCTGCCTCTACGCACAGATCCTCCTCGGGATGCGGGTCCGCGACCTCACGGGCGGCTTCAAGTGCTTCCGGCGAGCCGCGCTCGAGGTGATCGACCTGGACGCGCTGTCGGCGCACGGCTACGCCTTCCAAATCGAGGCGACCTATCGCGTGAAGCGCGCAGGTCTCCGCATCGAGGAGGTTCCGATCACGTTCGTCGAACGGCGCGCCGGCGCATCGAAGATGACGGGCTCGATCGTCGCCGAGGCGATGTGGAAAGTTCCGCTCCTCCGCATGCGCGCCCTCACGGGCAAGCTGTAGCCGTGGACGCGGTGCGTACGGCGGAGTTCGAGCGCGAGGTCCTCGCGTCGCCGATCCCGGTGATCGTCGACTTCTGGGCGCCGTGGTGCACGCCGTGCGACGCCATCGAGCCGCACCTCCGCGCACTCGCCGAGGACTGGGACGGACGGGCTCGACTGGTGTGTGTCAACGTCGACGAAGAGATCAGCCTCTCTGGGCGCTACGGCGTCCTCTCACTGCCGACCGTGATCCTCTTCAGTCAGGGCGAACCGAA
Organism: uncultured Gaiellaceae bacterium; assembly: GCA_963723695.1. Classification (GTDB taxonomy): domain Bacteria; phylum Actinomycetota; class Thermoleophilia; order Gaiellales; family Gaiellaceae; genus GMQP-bins7. The sequence goes on from CAVRRU010000012.1 coordinate 108,385, forward strand.
GGCGACCGTGCACGGCGCCCAGCCCCGGTCCCGCTTCGAGCGCGAGTTCGGCCCTTTCGTGTGACCGGATCCGCGTGAGCGCGGTCGCGTCAGGCTGGGCCGACCTCCTCGATGGCGAGGAGATCGCCTACGCGGGCGTCGAGCCTGCACGCGACGCGACGACCGAGCCGCTCCCGGACGATCTCGACCCAAGGGTCGTCTCCGCTCTCGCAGCGAACGGCATCACGGGGCTCTTCCGGCACCAGGCCGAGGCCTGGGAGGCCGCGCGGCGAGGCGAGAACGTCGTCGTCACCACCGGCACGGCGTCAGGGAAGTCGCTCGCGTTCAACCTCCCGGTGCTCGACGCGATCGCGCGCGAGCCGAAGACGCGGGCGCTGTATCTCTACCCGACGAAGGCCCTCTCGCAGGACCAGGCCCGAGCCCTCACGGAGCTTCGCCTGAAGGGCCTGCGGCCGGCAATCTACGACGGCGACACTCCGGGTGAGCGCCGCTGGCAGATCCGGAAGTGGTCGAACCTCGTCCTCACCAATCCGGACATGCTCCACGTCGGCCTCCTCCCGCATCACGATCGGTGGGGAGACGTCCTCGCGAACCTCCGGTACGTCGTCGTCGACGAGGCGCACGTGTATCGCGGAGTCTTCGGCTCTCACGTCGCGAACGTTCTGAGGCGACTCCGGCGGCTCGCGCGAATCTACGATGCCGAGCCGCAGTTCCTCCTGGCGACGGCCACGATCGCCAACCCGGGGGAACTCACGCTCGAGCTCACCGGCGAGCCCGCGACAGTGGTCGATCACGACACGTCCGCCCGAGCCGAGCGCGAGGTCGTGATCTGGAACCCGCCCCTTCTCGACACGGAGCTCGGGCTTCGGGCGAGCGCGCTGGGCGACGCGTCACGTCTGCTCGCCGGGCTCACGTCACGCGGGTTGCGGACAATCTGCTTCGCGAAGAGCCGCCGGGCGGCGGAGCTCATTCACCGCTTCGCGGCGGAGCGCGTGGACACTGCGACCGCGCGCCGGCTTGCACCGTACCGGGCCGGGTACACGCCCGAACAGCGCCGCGACATCGAGCGGCGCCTCGTCGAAGGGGAGCTACTCGGCGTGACCGCGACGGACGCGCTCGAGCTCGGCATAGACATCGGCCTGCTCGACTGCGCGATCTCGGTCGGGTTCCCCGGCACGGTCGCATCGCTGCGCCAGCAGTGGGGACGCGCGGGCCGGCGCGATCGCGGGCTGGCGGTCCTCGTCGCCAGTGACGACGCCCTGGACCAGTTCTTCGCGCGTGAGCCCGATGCGCTGCTCTCTCGCCGCGTCGAGGCAGCCATCCTCGATCATGCGAACCCGCGCATCCTCGACCCGCATGTGCTCGCCGCAGCATACGAGGCGCCCGTGGACCAAACGGACGCCGACACGCTGGGGCGCGAGGCGCTGCGCCGTGCGCCGGACCTGCCGGAGCTCGAGCACACGCCCGCCGGCTACGTCTGGAAAGGGCGCGACTACCCCGCCGCACGGATCTCGCTCCGTTCGGGAGACGCCACGGCGTTCACCGTCGTCGACGGCGAAACAGGAGCGCTCCTCGGCCTCGTCGAGCGCGACCGCGCCTACTCGACCGTGCACGAGGGCGCAATCTACCTCCACCTGGGCGAGCAGTACCTCGTCGAGTCCTGCTCGCTCGAGGATCTCGTGGCTGTCGTCGCGCCGACGAGCGCCGACTGGTACACGCAGGCGAAGAAGGAGTCCGAGACGACCATCGAGGCATCCGAGCGGGCCGAGCAGCGCCTCGGGCTCGACCTCCACTTCGGCCGCGTCTCGGTGACGGAGCAGATGGTCGCCTACGCGCGGAAGGCGATTCGCGACGGTTCGACGATCGACGTCGTCCCGATGCTCATGCCGGAGACCACATTCGAAACGGAAGCGATCTGGTTCTGCCCCGAGCCCGATCAGCTCGGGGGTCTCGAGCAGATGCCGAAGCTCCTCGGCACGCTGCACGCCGCCGAGCACAGCCTCATCGCCCTCCTACCGCTGTGGGCGATGTGCGACCGCTGGGACATCGGCGGCCTCTCGACGAACGTCCACTACCAGACCGGACGCCCGACGATCTTCGTGTACGACGGGCACGCTGGCGGCGTCGGTATCACCGAGCGCGGCTTCGACCGGTTCGAGGACTGGGTCGAGGACACGGTCCGCTTGCTGCAGCGCTGCCCTTGCGCAGCGGGCTGCCCCTCGTGCGTGCAGAGCCCGAAGTGCGGCAACCTCAATGAGCCGCTCGACAAAGCCGGCGCGCGGATACTCCTGGAGCGCATGCTCGCGGCGTAGTGTCGATTTCAGCCAGCGCGAAACGTCGTCGTGATGAAATCCATCGACAGGAGGAGCCCGTGAAGGTGATGGCACTGATCTACGGCGACGCGAACCGGTGGGACGAGCTCTCGGCGGAGGAGCGCGAGGCCGTCCGCGACCGCTACCGCGCCTTCGCGGACGAGGCGCGCGCGGCGGGAGTCATGGCCGGCGGCGAAGAGCTCGCTACGCCGCGCGACGCGACGACGGTTCGCGTGCGTGACCACGAAACGCTCGTCACGGACGGCCCGTACGCCGAGGTGAAGGAAGCGCTCGGCGGGGTCTTCATCCTCGACCTCGCTTCGATGGACGAAGCGGTCGAGTACGCAGCGAGGATCCCCGGGGCCGAGCACGGCGCGGTCGAGGTGCGGCCGCTGTACGTCGACGAGGAGGCGCAGTCATGAAGTACGCGCTGCTGATCTACGGCGACCAGTGGGGCTGGGACGGCCTGTCCGTCGAAGAGAAGTCGAAGCTGCGAGCGGAGCAGATGCCGCGCTGGATCGCAGTGATGGACGAGCTCGGGAAGGCCGACCCGAACATGACCGGCTACGAGCTTGACGCAACCGAGACGGCCAAGGTCGTGCGCGTCCGCGACGGCGAGCGGATCGTGACCGACGGCCCCTTCGCCGAAACGAAGGAGATCATCGGCGGTCTCTTCATCGCCGACCTGCCAGACCTGGACGAGGCGATCCGCCTGGCCTCCCTCGTCCCTGCCGCCGACCACGGCTCGCTGGAGATCCGGCCGATCGTGGAGTGACTGTCGAGCAGGTCTTCCGGGAGGAGTGGGGCCATGCGGTCGCCATCCTCACCAGCGTGGTCGGGGACCTCGGGCTCGCCGAGGACTCCGTGCAGGACGCCTTCACGACGGCGCTCGAGCGCTGGCCGCGCGAAGGAACGCCGCGAAATCCGGGCGCCTGGATCGTCACGGCGGCCCGCAACCGTGCGATCGACCGGATCAGGCGCGAGAAGGTCTTCCGGCAGAAGGCGGAGCTCATCGGCCGCCTGCAGGGGCTCCCGGCTGAGGAGGACGATGTGAGCGCGATCCCCGACGAGCGGCTCGCGCTCGTCTTCACCTGCTGCCACCCCGCGCTCGCCGCCGAGAGCCGGGTCGCGCTCACGCTCCGCGAGGTCGGTGGGCTCACGACGGCGGAGATCGCCCACGCCTTCCTCGTCGCCGAGCCTGCGATGGCGCAACGGCTCGTACGGGCGAAGCGGAAGATCCGCGGCGCGGGGATCCCGTTTCGCGTCCCGCCCGATCACCTGCTTCCGGAGCGCCTCAGGTCCGTGCTCGCCGTGCTCTATCTCGTGTTCAACGAAGGGTATGCCGCGACCGCGGGCTCCGACCACGTCCGCGTCGAGCTGTGCGACGAGGCCATCCGGCTCGCGAAGCTCCTCGCGGTCTTGATGCCGGACGAGGCCGAGGTGTTCGGGCTGCTAGCCCTCATGCTCCTCCAGGACTCGCGCCGCGCCGCCCGTGTCGGAGACGACGGCGAGATCGTGCTCCTCGAGGACCAGGATCGCTCGCTGTGGAACCAGGCGCGCATCGACGAGGGGCTGCGCGTCCTCGAACGTGCCGCGGCGATACGACGTCCCGGCCCGTACCAGCTCCAGGCCGCGATTGCCGCCGCGCACGCAGAGGATCGGCCACCGGCGGAGATCGTCGCCTTCTACGAGGCGCTGGCCGCGATCGACCCGTCGCCTGTCGTGCGTCTCAACCATGCTGTCGCCGTCGCGCTTGCCGGCGACGTGGACGGAGGGCTGGCTCTGCTCGACGCAATCGAGGGGCTTGACGGCTACCACCTCCTGCACGCCGCGCGCGCCGACCTCTTCCGCCGCCTCGATCGGCGCGACGAGGCCGCCGCCTCGTACCAGCGCGCGCTCGAGCTGACGACGAACGACTCGGAGAGCCGCTTTCTCGAGCGACGCCTAGCGGAGGTCTCGTAGCGCAAGCTCGACAGCCTCGGCCGGAGTCGTCGCTCGCACCACGCCGTCCACCTCGGGAGCGCCCTCGAGCGCGACCACCCGTCGGCCGAGCCTCAGCGCGAGCGCGGTCTCCGCGATGGTGCCGTAACTGCCGCCGACGGCTATGACCGCGTCGCCGGAGGCGGCGACCGCGAGGTTTCTCGCATGGCCGATCCCCGTGACGACCACGTGGTCCGCCCACGGGTTGGCGGCGCTCCGACTCTCGCCGGGCAGGATCGCGATCGTGGTGCCTCCCGCGGACCTTGCACCACGGTGCGCGGCGGCCATGACCTCGTCCAGGCCGCCAGTGACGACCGTGCAGCCCCGCTCCGCGAGCAGTCGCCCTACCTCCTCCGCGGCGCTCTCCCACCGGGCGCCGCTCCCGATCACTGCGACCTGAACCGCCATCGTGCTGGTAAGCATGACCCGTGGAACGACGCGAGGCACGCGGCGGAACGCTCGTTCTCGGCGGAGGCTTTGCCGGTAGCTACGTCGCGCGTCTCCTGAAGCGCCGCGGCGCGACGATCCTCTCGCCGGAGAACTTCATGCTCTATACACCCCTGCTCCCCGAGGCGGGCGCGGGAACGCTCGAGCCCCGTCACGTCGTCGTCCCCCTTCGGCAGATGTGCCCACATGCCGAGTTGGTGCTCGGTCGAGCCAACGGGCTCGACGAGGAGCGGCGGGTCGTGACGGCCGAAACGATCGCCGGCCCGGTCGAGATCGTCTACGAGCGCCTCGTCGTCGCGCTTGGTGCTGTCACGCGCTTCCTCCCCGTGCCGGGCCTGCAGGAGTACGGAATGGGCTTCAAGGACCTGGCCGACGCGATCGCCCTCCGCAACCGCGTCCTGCAGCAGCTCGAGCGCGCGGCGATCCATCCCGACGACCCAGCCGAGCTCGGCTTCGTCTTCGTCGGAGCGGGCTATGCAGGAGTCGAAGCCCTCGCGGAGCTGAACGACCTCGCCCACGCTGCCCTGCGCTTCTACCCAGCGCTCAGAGGCGTGCCGCAACGCTGGGTCCTCGTGGACGCAGCGCCGAAGATCCTCCCCGAGATACCGCGACGCCTCGGCGAGTACGCGGCGAAGCATCTCGAGCGCCGCGGCGTCGAGATCCACGTGGAGACGACGCTCGAGTCATACGACGGACTGGAGGCAGTCCTGTCCGACGGCACCCGCGTGCCTGCACGCACGCTCGTCTGGTCCGCAGGCGTGCGAGCACATCCGCTCATCGGCGAGCTCGGCCTTCCACTCGACGAGCGAGGACGGCTCGTCGTGGACGAGTTCCTCCGCGTCGAGGGCCGCGAGAACGTCTGGGCGCTGGGTGACGGTGCGGCGGTGCGGAACGTGAAGACGCCCGGGGCAACCGATCCGCCGACGTCCCAGCACGCGCTCCGACAGGCGCGCCGGCTCGTCAGGAACCTCGCAGGGCCGCCGAAGCCGTACGGCTACCGGATGCTCGGCCAGGTCGCCACGCTCGGGTATCACAAGGGGATCGCCGAGATCCCCGGCCTGCAGCTCCATGGTTTTCTCGGCTGGTGGGTCGCGCGGACGTACCACCTGTACCAGCTGCCGCTCCTCTCGCGGAAGCTCCGCGTGGTCGTCGACTGGACGGTCGGGCTCTTCTTTCCGCGCGACATCGTCGAGCTCTCGATGCTCGGGCACCCGCGCAAACTGGGCGATTGATCCACCATGACACCCCGGCCGCGAAGCGGCCCGCTTCACGGATCTTTGCGCAGGGCGGAATTCGTGACTGGCGGATTCCGCTCTTGTGCACTACTCAGCGGAGAGCCTTCAGCGCCGACTTCAGCGACTGCTTGCCTCCCAGTGCGCCGGCGTAGAGGTCGCCGTCTCGCGCCACCCGATCGAGTACGGCTTCCATCGTGAAACCGGTGGAGTCGAGCCCCGGCACCACCTCGTCCCAGCGGAGCGGCGTCGACACGGAAGCTCCAGCACGTGGCCGCACGGAGTAGACGCTCGCGTTCGTCTTGCCCGGGCCGTTCTGGTTCGCGTCGACGAGCACGCCGCGCCGCTTCTGCCTCGCCCACTCAGTCGTCACGAGCCCTGGATGAGCCCGTGCGAGCGCGCCGGCGACGATCCCGGCGAACTCCCTGACCTCGTCGAAGCCGTGACGTCTCGCAATCGGGACGAGGATGTGGATTCCTCGCGAGCCCGAAGTCTTCGGATAGCTCTCGAGCTCGAGCAGGTCCAGGGTCTGCTTGACGAGCTGCGCGACCTCGACCACCTCCTCGAACCCGGAGCCCTCGGATGGGTCGAGATCGAACATGACCCAGTCGGGACGGTCCGGACGATCGACACGCGACGCCCAGGTGTGCAGGTCGATGCAGCCCATGTTCGCCATCCACAGGAGCGCGAGCTCGTCGTTGACGACCGCGTACTCGATGATCTTCCGCTCACCCTCCCGCGTCGACGCCGGAAACGGCGCCCGCTCGATCCAGTCGGGCATGTGGGATGGGGCGTTTTTCTGGAAGAAGCTCTTGCCCTGCCAGCCGTCGGGATACCGCTTCATCGTGAACGGACGGCCGCGCAGGTGCGGGACGAGCACCTCGGCGACGTCGCGGTAGTACGCGATGAGGTCGCCCTTCGTGATCCCCTCCTGTTGCCAGAACGGCTTGTCGAGGTTCGACAGGCGCAGCTCTTTCCCGCGCCTCTTGATCACCGTCGGCATCGGCTCGAGCTCGCGCCTCACCTCGGGAGCCGCCCTGTCCTCACGAAGGCGGAGATACGACGGCGCGCGCAGCCGTCCTTCGTGCGTCCACTCCGCGAACTCGACCTCGGCGACGAGGTCGGGCTCCACCCACCTGATGTCCGAGCTTCGGACCCGAGGCATCTTCGGAACCTCGTGGAACGGCGAGTCCTTCCGCTCGAGCGGCTCGAGCAACGCACGCAGCTGCTCGATCTCCCGATCCGAGAACCCCGTGCCGACGTTTCCCGCCCAGCGCAGCACACCTGCGTCCTGTACCCCGACGACGAGGGCGCCGAACCCCGCGCGGCGGCCCTGGCCCCGGGTGTAACCGGCGATCACGACCTCCTGGGTCTGGCGCAGCTTCAGCTTGTGCCAGTCGACTGAGCGGCGACCGGGCTGATACGTGGAGTCCGCCTTCTTTGCGACCACGCCCTCGAGCTCCTGCGACCGCGCGGCGGCGAGGAGCGCAGGCCCGTCGTCGAACTGTGGCGACACCAGCACGCCCGAGCCCTGGTCGACCAGGCGCTCCAGGCGCTCCCGCCTCTTGCTGAGCGGCTCGTCGGACGAGACTCTCCGACTCGAGCTCCAGCAGGTCGAAGAGCATGAGGACCGGGGTGCCGCTTCCCTCCTGCAAGAGCGAGAAGCGAGACCGACCCTCCTCGTCGAGCGCGCAGATCTCGCCGTCGAGGACCGCATCGGACGAGCGGATCGCGAGCGTTGCCGCCCGCGCGACGTCCCGGAAGCGCTCGGTCAGGTCGTTGCCGTTACGGCTCGTGAACCTGACGTCGCCGCCCGAGACGGTCACGATCGCACGAAACCCGTCCCACTTCGGCTCGTAGAGCCATCCCTCGCCGGTGGGAAGAGCCTCCGTCGAGGTCGCGAGCATCGGCCAATACCTACTGCCGTCCGCGCTGTCTGCGTCCTTGCGCAGCAGCAGCCAGTTCTTCGGGTCGCCGTCGAGCCCGGCCGGCACGAGCGTCCAGACGCCGTCGAGTCGCTCACCGAGCAGCCTGACCGTGAGCCCGCCGTTTCGCTTTTCCTCCAGGAGCTCGTACGTTCCCTTGTCCCAGATCTCGACGGTGCCGGCTCCGTACTCGCCGGCAGGGATCACGCCCTCGAAATCGGCGTAGTCGAGCGGATGATCCTCGACATGGACGGCGAGATGCCTCTCTCCCTTGCGAAGCGGGACGCCCTTCGGCACCGCCCAGCTGGCGAGCGCGCCGTTCCGCTCCAGCCGAAGGTCGTAGTGAAGCCGCCTGGCGGCGTGCCTCTGGATGACGAAACGCGGCCTGTCGGCGGCCTCCGAGCCCGCTCCGAACGGCTCCGGTGTCTTCCCGGGACGCCGCTTACGCCTGTATTCGTCGAGACCCACCTGTGGATTGTCGCCCGAACCGCAACGCTTTCTTTACCAAGAAGCTGCAAGAAGCACTTTTCCCCTGCTCAGACGGCATTACCGAACCGGGGATAAGCCTGTGGAATGTGGGGAAAACCCCCAAAAAGGCTAGGTGGTAGCGGCGAGAACGCCCATCACCCGGTACTTCGCCCGTCGCTGGCGTCTGCGCTCATCGGGGTCGAGAGCCTCGATCTCCTCGAGTGCAGCGAGAATCCCCTGCTCGAGGAGCTGAGCCGCCCCGTCCGGATCAGCGTGCGCGCCGCCCTCTGGCTCCGCGACGATCGCGTCGACCACGCCCAGCTCGAGGCAATGGACGGCATCGGGCTTGAACGCAGCGGCGGCCTTGCGTGCCTCGCCGGCGTCGCGCCAGAGGATCGCCGCGCAACCTTCGGGTGAGATCACGGAGTAGATCGCGTGCTCCTGCATGAGCACCCGGTCGGCGACGGCTATCGCGATAGCGCCGCCGGATCCGCCCTCGCCTATGACGCACGTGACGATCGGAACGCCGAGCCGCACCATCGCCGCCTGCGAACGGGCGATCGCACCTCCCTGTCCATGCTGCTCGGCTGCGACCCCCGGATACGCGCCGGGAGTGTCGACCATCGTCACGAGTGGGAATCCGTGCCGGTTGGCCAGTGCCATCGCACGCATGGCCTTGCGGTACCCCTCGGGGAACGCCATGCCGAAGTTTCGGTTCGTGCGCTCCTTGAGATCCCGTCCCTTCTGATGGCCGATCAGCACGACCGTCTGTCCATCGAGCCTGCCCAGACCTGTGACGACCGCGTGGTCGTCGGCGCGGCCGCGGTCACCATGGAGCTCGAAGAAGTCGTCGAAGATCCGCTCCACGTAGTCGAGCGTGTACGGGCGGTCGGGATGCCGCGCGAGCTCGACTGACTGCCAGATCTCCTCAGCGGTCGGATCGGCACGCAGCTCGTCGAGCTGCTCCTGAAGGCGCGCGAGCTCGCCTGTGAGCTTCGTGCCACGCAGGAGCTTCATGCCGCCGAGCTTACTGAGCCGCTCGCGCAGCCGCATCTCGGCCTCGCTCGGCATCAGGGCCGGGCGAACAGCCTGAGGAGCCGAGCGAGCGTCTGCCGCAGCTCCGACCGCGGCACGATCGCGTCGAGATGACCGAAGCGGTAGTTCGACTCTGCCAGGCCGAAGTCGTCGGGCAGCTTTTCGCGGGTCGTCTGCGCGACGACGCGCGGGCCCGCGAACGACATGAGCGCCCCCGGCTCGGCGATCACGACGTCGCCGAGGCTCGCGAAGCTCGCCAGGACACCGCCCGTCGTCGGATGCGTGAGGACGGAGATCAGCGAGCCTGGCGACTCATGAAGCTCGTCAATGGCGCAGATCGACTTCGGCAGCTGCATGAGGGCGAGGATGCCTTCCTGCATGCGCGCACCTCCTGACGCCGAGATGGACACGAGCGGGACACTGGAGCTGGTCGCGCGCTCGCACGCCCGGACGAACTTCTCCCCGACGACGCTTCCCATCGAGCCGCCCATGAACGCGAAGTCCATGACCGCGAGCTGGCAGTCCTCGCCGTCGATCGCTCCTCCACCGCAGACGATCGCGTCGCCGAGTCCGGTCTCGATCTCGGCCTCTGCGAGGCGCTCGGTGTACGGCCTGAGATCGAAGAAGCTCAGCGGGTCGGCGGAGCGCAGGTCGACGTCCTCCTCCATGAACGACCCCGGATCGACGAGCTGCTCGATCCGCTCGCGGGCGCGAACGCGGAAGTGGTGCCCGCATTGCGGGCACACGCGCAGGGCCTGGGCGAGCTCGTCGTCGCGGTAGTGAGAGCCGCAGACGGGACACGTGTTCGGGTGCGCCTCGCCCTTCGCCGGCTCGTCCGGGCGTTTGCTTTCGACCTCGACGTCGACGCGACCTTGCCCGGAAGACATGGGCTGGATACTAGAAGCCAGCAGCTTCCAGCATGCGGGCTGCGAGCGCGGCATTGCGCTCGGTCGGGAGGAGCCCGGTGACCCCGATCCCGGCGATCCTCGTCCGGCCGGCTAGATCGTCCAGCAGCGCTTCGATCTCGGCGGCCGAGGGCCCATCGGGCTCCGGGATGAGGACGTCGACCTCGCTCGGGTCCAGCACGTCGAGGTCGAGCGCGACGTAGGTGGCATCCGCGCCGGCGAGCGCACGGTCGAGCGAATCATCGATGCCGGCGGACTCGATGAACGCGACCTCGGGTGGGTCGAGGCTGCGCGCACCGACGAGCGCGGCGTCCTGGGCCGCCACGACTCCGCCATCGAGCAGCATCCTGAACGGCATCCCCCACAGATTCCCGGAAGGGGAGGTCTCCGTCGTGTTGAGGTCACCGTGGGCGTCGATCCAGACGACGGCCAGCCGGTCGACTCTCCGTGCGATCCCGCGGGCTGCGCCGACGTGCGTGCAACAGCACCCGCCGAGCGCAATCGGCCGCGCCGCGAGGGACGCGGCGAGAGCCTCGCTCTGCTCTTCCAGCGTGTCCCGTTCGACCACCCCGACCTCGGGATACGGAAGCCGAAAACGCGCCGCTTCGGCCATGCCATCGCCGCCGTTGCCCCACGCCCGCGGCACGCGCGTGAGCCCGGCCGAGAACGTGCTCCCGCAGCTGTGGCACTCGTAGCCGTCACCCACGGCGACCGCCGTGAACGTCCTGCAGTTCGGGCAGCGCGCACGCAGCGACGACATCAGTCGGCCGGGACGAGCTCGTCCAGCGTGCTCGCCAGTCGCGTCGTGGCCATGAGCGTCCTCGACGGGAGCGGGTCGTCCGGCTCCTCGAGCCGATTGATCCAGATCGATGGGATCCCCAGCTCGCTGGCGGGTGCGATGTCGTGGTAGATGCTCTGGGCGACATGGACGTGCTGGATCGCGTCCGCTCCTCCGACGCGCTCCCGGAACACCTCCCAGTGTCGCCGGGCCGGCTTGTAGGAGCCGATCTCGCCCGCGACGATCGAGAGGTCGAAGTGCACCCCGATCGCGTCCATCGACGCGTCGATCAGGTCGCGATCGGTGTTCGAAAGGATCGCGAGGCGCCAGCCGCGCTGGCGGGCCTGCGTCAAGCCGTCGTGCACGTCGTCGAAGACCGGCCACGAGGGGAGCGATCGTGCCAGCGCGCTCGTCTCGCCCTCCGGGAGGGTCAAGCCGGTCTCGTCAGAGAGCCGCTCGAGCGCGATCGTGAGCACCTCGCGGTAGGACGCCACCGGGTTCGACGCCTGGATCTCTGGCTCGAGCTCGTGGTACCTGTGCAGGAGCTCGTCAGCTCGCTCGACGCCGAAGAGCTTCTCGAGCTCGGTGCGGATCCCGGCGTTCCAGTCGACCAACGTCCCGTAGCAGTCGAACGTCGCCCACCGCTCCATGCCGCAAGCCTAGTCTCCATGGCGTGATCGAGATTCGCGCGATGACCGCAGAAGACTGGCCGGCGGTCGAGACGATCTACGCCGAGGGCATCGCGACGGGCGCTGCAACGTTCGAGACGGAACCTCCCGACTACAGCGCGTTCCATGCGAGCCACCACGCGGAGCACCGGCTCGTCGCTGTCGAGAACCGCCGTATCGTGGGCTGGGTCGCTCTCGCTCCGACATCGTCCCGCGCGTGCTACATCGGAGTCGCCGAGAGCTCGGTCTACATCGCAGAAAGCGCACGCGGCCGCGGAATCGGTCGCGCCCTCATGGAAGCCGCAATCGCGAGCGCTCGGGCCGGTGGGATCTGGACGATTCAGGCTGGCATGTTCCCGGAGAACGCCGCGAGTCTTGCGCTTCACGAGAGCCTCGGATTCCGCCATGTCGGCCGCTTCGAGCGGATCGCGCAACTCGACGGCGTCTGGCGCGACACGGTCCTGCTCGAACTCCGACTGTAGAAGCTACGCCGAGTCGTCCCAGCGACGGAACACGACGCAGGCGTTGTGCCCGCCGAAACCGAACGAATTGTTGACGCCCACCGCGATCTCCTCGCGGCGCGCCTCGTTCGGGATGTAGTCGAGGTCGCACTCGGGGTCTGGCACCTCGTAGTTGATCGTCGGCGGCAGAACGCCCCGCTTCAGCGCGAAGATGGTGAAGATCGCCTCCAGAGCGCCGGCAGCGCCGAGGCAGTGGCCCGTGGCGCCCTTCGTCGAAGACACGGGCGTCAGCTGCGCCTGCTCATCGCCGAGAGCGAGCTTGAGCACTCTCGTCTCCGCGGAGTCCCCGGACGGCGTCGACGTGCCGTGAGCGTTGACGTAGCCGACGTCCTCCGGCGAGATCCCTGCGTCCTCGAACGCCATCCGCATCGCGCGCGCCGGGTTGGCGCCCGACGGATCCGGATCGGACACGTGACTGGCGTCGGCGGAAACGCCGTAGCCGAGCACCTCGGCGTAGATCTTGGCCCCGCGCTCCTGCGCGTGCTCGAGCTCCTCGAGAACGAGCATCCCCGACGCCTCGCCCATGACGAAGCCGTCGCGCTCGGCGTCGAACGGCCGCGAGGCGGCCTTGGGATCGCCGTTCCGTCTCGAGAGCGCCCGCATCGCAGTGAAGCCGGCGATGCCGACTCTCGTGATCGGCGCCTCGGTGCCTCCGCAGAACATGACGTCGGCGCGGTCGAGGCGAATCGCGTCGAGCCCGTCTCCGATGGCCATGTTCGAAGCGGCACAGGCGGTGCACTCTGCGGCGAGTGGGCCCTGGGCACCGAGCTCCATCGAGACCCAGGCGGCCGCCATGTTCGGGATGATCTGCACGATCGCGAAGGGGCTCGTGCGATCCGGCCCCCGCTCGAGGAGGCTCTGGAAGCAGTTCTCGAACGCGTAAAGGCCGCCGATGCCGGTCGCAACGGCCGCTCCCACGCGATCCGGAGCCGCCGCGATCGAGATCCCGCTGTCCGCCTCCGCCATACGGGCGGCCGAAAGCGCCATCTGCGAGAACTTGTCCATGCGCCGTGCCTGCTTGCGGTCGATCCAGGTCGTCGGCTCGAAGTCCTTCAGCTCGCAGGCGAAGTGCACGTCATAGCCGTCCGTGTCGAAGTGCGTGATCCGCCCGGCGCCGGACTCGCCCGCTACGAGGCTCTCCCACGAGGACTCGGGGTCGTTCCCGAGCGGTGAGAGCATCCCGACGCCCGTGACGACGACACGCCGGCGACCGTTCTGTGCGACGTCGCTCATCTACATCCCCAGCCCGCCGTCGACGAGCAGCACAGCGCCCGTGATGAACGAGGCTTCATCGGAGCACAGGAACCGAACGGCGCCTGCGACGTCCTCCGGGTCGCCGAGACGGCCGAGTGGTGTGTTCTCGAGCATCGCCTCCGTCGCGCCCTCCGGCAGGACGTCGGTCAGCTGTGTCTTCACGTACCCGGGTACGACGACATTGGCGCGGACGTTCCGGCTGCCGAGCTCACGCGCGAAAGACTTCGTGAACCCGATGATCCCAGCCTTCGACGCGGCGTAGTTCGTCTGGCCCCAGTTGCCGTGGATGCCGACGATCGACGAGATGTTCACGACTGTCCCGGCGCGCTTCTTCATCATCCCGCGAGCCGCCGCGCGGCACGTGTAGAAGCAGGACGCGAGATTCGTGTCGATGACGGTGTTCCAGTCGTCGTCCGACATGCGCACGAGCAGCCCGTCACGGGTGACGCCCGCGTTGTTGACGAGGATGTCCAGGTCACCGGCCTCCTCGACAAGAGCCTGGGCCGACTCGGGGTCGGAGACGTCGGCGTGCACCGCGCGGCCGCCGATCTCTCCGGCGAGCGTCTCCGCCTCGTCGACGCCGGTCCTGTAGGAGAAGACGACCGAGGCGCCTGCGGACGCGAGCTCAGTCGCGATCGCGCGGCCGATGCCACGCGACGCGCCCGTGACGAGCGCTGTGCGGCCTTCGAGCGAGCAGAACGTGGGCGTCACCGCACAAGAGCTTCCTGCGCCCGCTCCAGGCTCTCCAGCGAGTTCACGGACATCGTCTTCACCCCGCGATCGATGCGCTTCACGAGCCCCGAGAGCACGTTGCCCGGCCCCACCTCGACGAAGGTCGTTGCGCCGCTGCGAATGAGCTCGCTCGCCGCCTGCGTGAACCGCACCGGCCCCGTGAGCTGGTCGACGAGCAGGGCGGCGATCTTCTGCGCGGGCTCGATCTTCGCCGTCACCGTCGACATGAACGGCGAGAGCGGCTCGGTGAACTTCACCCGGTCGAGCGCCGGCCGCAGCCGGTCAGCGGCCCTCGCCACCAGCGGGCTGTGGAACGCGCCGGAGACCTTGAGCATCACGGCTCGTCGAGCGCCGAGGCTAGCAGCCTCGGCGCAACACTCCTCGACTGCCTCGTGCTCGCCCGAGACCACGATCTGGCCGGGACAGTTGTAGTTGGCCGGCCACACGCCGACGATCCGGCGGCAGAGCTTCTCGACCTCCTCGTCGGCGAGGCCCAGGATCGCGGCCATCGCGCCCGGCCGCTGGCGAGCCGCCTCGGCCATCGCAAGCCCGCGCTCACGGACGAGACCGATCGCAGCGCCCGTCTCGAGAGAGCCGGCGGCAGCGAGGGCCGCGAACTCGCCGACGGAGTGGCCGACCACGACGTCGGCCTCCAGCCCGCGCTCGCGCATCGCCGCGAGGATCGCGAGGCTCGTCGCCACGAGCGCCGGCTGCTGCACCTCGGTGTCGACGAGCTTGTCGAGCGGCGTCGAGAAGCAGAGCTCCTCGAGATCGAGCCCGGTCGCCTCCGATCCGACGCGATAGACCTCGCGCGAGGCAGGGAAGGCCTCGGCGATCTCACGCCCCATGCCCTCCTCGAGTGACCCTTGCCCGGGGAAGCAAAACGCGATCTTGCTCATGTGGGCCTCCCGTTCGTCCACTCCACGAGCGCCGAGCCCCACGTGAGCCCGGCGCCCATGCCGGTCAGCAGCACCAGCGTCCCGTCCTGCAGGCGGCCCTCCGCACGCGCGTCGGCAAGCGCGAGCGGGATGGAGCCGGACGAGGTGTTGCCATAACGATCGACGTTCACGATGGTCTTCTCCACGGGGATGCCGAGCTTAGCCGCCGCATAGTCGATTATCCGCTTGTTCGCCTGGTGCGGGACGTAGACGTCGATGTCTTCCACGGTCTTGCCGCACTCGGCGAGAACCTCGTTCGCGGACGAGACCATGACCCTCGTGGCGAACTTGAAGACCTCGCGACCGTTCATCTTCACGAACGAGTCCGGGTCCTCGAAGTGGCGTGAGCCCGAGCCCGGATACCAGAGGTATTCGCCACCGCCGCCGTCGGCTCCCAGCTCGAAGCCGATGAACCCGCCGCGCTCGACGGGCTCCATGACCACCGCACCCGCGCCGTCACCGAAGAGGACGAGCGTCGAACGGTCCTCCCAGTCGAGGATCTTCGAGAGCACGTCCCCACCGACGACGAGCGTGCGTCGTGAAAGGCCGGAGGCGAGCATCCCGTAGGCCTGGGCGATCGCATAGACGAAGCCCGTGCACCCAGCGAGCAGGTCGTAGGCGGCTGCGCGCGGCATCCCCAGCGCGTCGGCGAGGAGCGCCGACGAGGTCGGGAACATCATGTCCGGCGTCACAGTCGCGCAGATGAGGAGATCGATGTCCTCGGCCGCCACACCGGCGTCGATGAGGGCGGCCTGGGCTGCTGGGAGCGCGATATCGGTGAGTGCCTCGTCGTCTGCTGCGATTCGCCGCTCCCGGATGCCGGTCCGCTCACGAATCCATTCGTCCGTGGTCTCGACGAGCTCAGCGAGCTCGTCGTTCGTCACGATCTTCTCGGGGACGTTCACGCCGAGGCCGGTGATCCCGATGCGCACTCCCTGCGCGGCGCCGATCATCGCTCCACGGCGAAGGTGAGCGTTCCCCGCGCGGCCAGCGCGTCGCCCACGTGGGCGGTCGCCTTGCCGCGTCCGATCGGGCCGCGAATCGTGTCGATCTCACAGGAAAGAGTGAGGACGTCTCCCGGCTCGACGACCCGTTTGAAGCGGCAGTCGTCGATTCCGGCGAAGAACGCGATCTTGCCGCGGTTCTCCTCCTCGACGAGGACGGCGATGGCGCCGGTCTGGGCCATCGCCTCCACGATCAGCACCCCCGGCATGACCGGGCGCTCCGGGAAGTGCCCCGGAAACCACCAGTCATCCGCATTCACCGCGCGTGACGCGACGACTCGGCGCCCAGGGTCGAGCTCCGTCACCTCGTCGACGAGGAGGAACGGGTCACGGTGCGGAAGGATCGACTCGATCACGTCCTTCCCGAACGGGACGACGGGCGCCTGCACGGGGCGAGTCTACTGGGCGGATACGGCGTTAACTCGGGCGCCGCGGGCGCACGACCGGTCCGCTCGCGTTGCCCGCAGCGTCCCACGCAACGACGCGCACACGTGTCGCAGGCCCTGCCCAGGGGATGCGGACGATGCCCGCTTTCTTCACCTCTCGCTTCAGTGCCTGCCCGTCGATCACGAACGTGAGCATCGACGGCTCACTCACTTCGACCCGCACGCCCTTCCCGGGAAGGATGCGCACACGAGGCGTCACGGTGTCGGACGTGAACGGCACGCCGAACGAGATCGAGCCCACGCCCCCGGTCGCCTCGACGACGGCGCTGTACTCGCCATCGCGCAGCCGTCCAGACGCACGCGCGCCGTCCCACACCACCTGCTGGGTCCCCGCGAGGAAGCTCGCCGTTACCGGGCTGGCGACCCAGCGCCCTTCGCGCTCGATGCGAATGCGCACGTCCGCGGGCGTCGCAAGCTCGAACGTCAGCGTGACTCGATCCTTGCGACCGTCGGTGTTCGGCGAGAACATCGCAGGCGTCACCGTCACGAGCCCCAGGGTGCGGTTCACACTCAAGGGGATCAGCTTCTGCACTACAGCGCCGTCCGCTGTACGTGCGGTCACTACGACGTTGTAGTTTCCGTCGGGGAGCGCGGTGCCGTCAACGGTGACCGTGTGCTGTCCCGCACGCGTCCATACCCGGTCGACGACAGCGGCAAGGAGAGCTCCGGTCACGTCCGTGATCTCGACGCTCACGTTCGCAGCCGCTGAGATCCTGTAGGTGAGCGCGGTCGTGTCGGCCTGCCCGTCGCCGTTGGGGCTGATCACCGCGGGCTCCGCTGCGACCGCCTCGATCGCGACCGGCACGGCGAATCCGCCCGCGCGGAGGATCCCTGCGGCGGGTCTCGCCGACCCCGCAGAGATCGTCCACGTGTACTGGCCAGCCGGCGTCCCAGCCGAGTCCCACGTCCAGTCGACGTCGGTCCCCGTGCCCGCGCCGCGCGCGATCTCGGCGCCGCTGGAGCTCGTGATCGCAACTGCCCAGGCATCGGAGCGGGAAAGCCTGCCACGCACGCGGACAGTCGATTCAAGCGCTTCGGCCCTGGGCTCGAAGATCTTGACGCCGCCGAGGTCGCGGGCGGTCCCGGCGAGCTCGGCCAAACGAGCCTCCAGCGAGTCCCCCGGGCACTCGGTGAACCCAGTGTCGCGGTGGCCGGTGACCGCCGAGAGAAGCACCGGAATGCCGCTCCGGTAGCGGTTGCTTCCGCCCGAGATGAAGGTGAGGAACGACGTGGGGTCGACGTGCTCGAGGTCGAGCCTCCACGAGACCAGCCTGGCGATCGCCTCCAGCGCCGCTGCCGACGGCCTCGTAGTTCCGTACGTCCCGAGGAGCGCAATGCCGACGGAGCCGGTGTTGAAGCCCTGAGCGTGTGCACCGACGACGTCGCGATCGATCCCACCGAACCGCCCCTCGTACACAGTGCCGAAGCGATCGACGAGAAAGTTGTAGCCGATGTCGTTCCAGCCGTTCCCCTGCACGTGGAAGAGCTGGATGCCCCTCACGATCGCGGGCGCCTCTGCGCGTGAGTAGTCGTTGCGGCCGGCTGTGTGGTGGACGACCGCGAACCGCACGCCGGGCGCGTAGCCCGGCGGTCCTCGCCTGATCGACTCGTCGGCGCCCCATGAAAGCCGCGGAACGATCGGCGGTACGACCGTGGCTGCCGTGGCCGCCGGAGCCCGGTACGGCACCCGGAGGCCGGGGCTCCAGACGAGGTGCGCGCGGACTCGAGTGACCCTTCCCACCGCGCGAGCCTGGATGCGATCGGAGGCACCGACCCAGAACGGGTTGCCGAGCTTCCACCCGCTGCGCGACCGTTCGAGAGAGTGGACGTCCGGGCCGTCCTCGTCGTGTGGTGCACCCGGCCGCCACGCGCTCCAGCTGCCAGCGACCGCGCGCGTCCGGAACAGGACCTTCCCAGGGCCGCGCCACTGCACCCCTGCGAGCGTGAAGCGAGAGACGGCCGACGGAGCGCCGGACGCGCGCAGCTCGACGGTCGTCACCCGCGCGCCGCTGTCCCCGAACGCGGTCGGCGGGATGAGAAGGGCGGTCACGACGGCGATGGGAAGGACGAGGAGTCGGCGCACGGGCTTCCAGGGTGGCCACGGAACCGTTCGCCGGCAAGAGCGGCGAACCTCCGCTGATAGAATCCTTACACCGGTGCCAAGCGGCATTTTGCGGGGGTTTCTGGGCCTTTTGCTCGCTCTTGGAGCGCTCGCCGCGGCGCCGGCCGTGTTCGCTCAGGACGACGCATCACCGCGGGTGCTGGCCGTTCACCTCGACAACGACATCAACCCTGTCACGCAGGAGTACGTCGAGCAGTCGGTCGAACGAGCGGAGGACGGCGGCTACGCGGCGATGGTGCTCGTCCTCGACACCCCTGGCGGCCTCGCCTCCTCGATGCGAGGAGTCGTAACACGATTCCTCGCAGCGGAGGTACCCGTTGTCGTGTACGTCGCGCCGCCGGGCTCGAGCGCGGACTCCGCCGGAGCGGTGATCACCATGGCGGCCGATGTCGCTGCCATGGCGCCGCAGACTAACATCGGCTCCTCGACCCCGATCTCGCTGGGTGGCGAGGACATCTCCAGGGACCTGCGCCGGAAGATCGTCAACGACGCGGCGGCGTACATCGGAGAGCTCGCACTCGAGCACGACCGAAACGTGAAGGCCGCGCGCGAGATGGTCACCAAAGCGTCGAACTACGGGGCGCGTGAGGCCGAGCGAATCGGTGTAGTCGAGGTAATCGCCCCGACCCTACCCGCGCTGCTCGAGGAGATCGACGGGATGAAAACGGTTCCCAAGGGCTTCGTCCTGAAGACCGCCGGCGCGCGAGATCGAGGACGTCGAGATGAGCTTCTGGCAGCGTGCGCGCGACTTCCTCGTCGACCCCAACCTCATCACGCTGATGCTCTCGATCGGCCTCATCGGGATCGTCGTCGAGCTCTGGAATCCCGGTCTCGTGTTCCCTGGGACGGTCGGCGCGATCTCGCTGATCCTCGGCCTCTACGGCCTGCAGGTCCTCCCCGTCTCGCTCGCAGGCCTGTTCCTCATGATCCTCGCAGCGGGCTTCTTCGTAGCCGAGTCGTTCGTGCC
The DNA here is from genome assembly GCA_963723695.1 of uncultured Gaiellaceae bacterium. Lineage (GTDB taxonomy): Bacteria > Actinomycetota > Thermoleophilia > Gaiellales > Gaiellaceae > GMQP-bins7. The sequence goes on from CAVRRU010000012.1 coordinate 128,119, forward strand.
GTCCCACGGAGCGCTCACTGTCGCGGGAGCGATCATGTTCGTCCTCGGGGCGCTCATGCTGTTCGACCCTGCCGGCGAGGCGTATCAGGTGTCGCTCCCCGTCGCTCTCGCCATTGCAGGCACGTTCGTCGTGCTGCTCGGTTTCGCGATCACCAAGATCGTCCGGGTCAGGCGCCTTCCCCCGGCCGTCGGAGAGTCGTACCTGCTGGGTGGCGAGGGCGTGGTGCGCCGCAACGGCATGGTGTTCGTCAACGGCGAGCTGTGGCGCGCCCACACCGAGGACGGCTCGCCACTCGTTCTCGGAGAGCGCGTCCGCGTCGAACGCGTCGAGCCGGGGCTCCAGCTGGTCGTAGGATCCACTGAAACCACGACGGAGAAGGAGCAAACCGCATGAGCGTCGCCCTGATCGTCTTTGCCGCAATCGCCGCCTTTTTGCTCCTCATCCTGTTCCTCGCCGTCAAGATCACGCGCGAGTACGAGCGGGGCGTGATCTTCCGGTTCGGGCGGCTTCTCGAGAAACCCAAGGGGCCGGGGCTCTTCGTGATCATCCCCTTCGTCGATCAGATGGTGCGTGTCGACCTGCGCACGGTGACACTCAATGTGCCCCCGCAGGAGGTCATCACCAAGGACAATGTCCCCGTCCGCGTGAATGCGGTCGCGTACTTCCGGATCGTCGAGCCGAACGCCGCGATCACTCAGGTCGAGAACTACATGGTCGCGACCTCGCAGATCTCGCAGACGACACTGCGCTCTGTGCTCGGGCAGCATGTCCTCGACGAGCTGCTCTCCGAGCGCGACAAGATCAACGCGATCCTGCAGAGCATCATCGACGAGGCGACCTCCCCCTGGGGCATCAAGGTCTCGGTGGTCGAGGTCAAGGACGTCGAGATCCCCGCCGGGATGCAGCGGGCGATGGCCCGGCAGGCCGAGGCCGAACGCGAGCGCCGCGCCAAGGTGATCTCCGCCGAGGGCGAGTTCCAGGCTTCGGAGCGCCTCAAGGACGCCGCAGCAGTCATGGCGCAGCAGCCGATCACCGTCCAGCTGCGTTACCTGCAGACGCTGCTCGAGATCGGAACCTCGAACAACTCGACGATCGTGTTCCCGATCCCGATCGACCTGCTCACCGCGCTGTCGAACGCCGCCGACGCGCGTTCTGCTGAATAGCTCAGTCGCGCGATCAGTCTCCTTTCGGCCGTTCCCGCTGCTGTCTTGCCGACGGAGACGAAGAACAGCCGCCGAGCGGAGCGTAGGCCGCAGCTCGTCCGCATACGCCTAAATGGTTACTCCCCTCAGCGCAGTCTCAGCAACCCCAGGGACGGGTGTTCACCATTCTGGGGGACAAGTCCACCCGGAAAATTGCGTCATTCAGGCGGACCGTCGACGGCACGCTCAGTCTCGAGCGAAACTTCAACCTCGTCTTCGGAACCGACCACCGGGGCCAGCGTGGCCACCTTCTCGCCGTCGCGCAACCGCATAACGATGACGCCCTGCGTCGCGCGCCCGGCGCGGCGTATGCCGTCGACGGGGACTCTGATCACGGTCCCGCCGTCCGAGATGAGCATCACCTGGTAGCCGTCGCGAACGATGCGGGCGCCGGCGAGTCGACCCTTCCCTTCGACGAGCTGGGCCGTCTTGACACCCATCGTCCCGCGGCCCTTCACCGGGTAGTCACCGACCCTGGTGCGCTTGCCGTAACCGTTCTCGGTGACGACGAGCAGGTCGGCGTCGTCGACGGCAATGTCGACCTCGATCACCTCGTCCTCCCCACGCAACCTCATGCCGGCGACACCGGAGGTGTCACGGCCCATCGCGCGCGCCTGCTTCCCGTGGAAGCGGACAGCCTGGCCCATACGCGAGACCATGAGAACGTCATCGTCTTCACCGGCCAGCTTCACACCGATGAGCTGATCGTCGTCACGGAGCTTGATCGCGATGATCCCGTCCGCTTTCAGCGGGGTGTTGTACGAGGCAAACGCCGTCTTCTTGACAATGCCCTTCCGCGTGGCGAAGACGAGGTACTTGGCTTCCTCGAAGTTCCGCGTCGCGATGACCGCCTGGACGTCCTCGTCCTGCCTGAACGGGAGCAGATTGACGATCGCCCGACCCTTCGACTGTCTCGAGCCGAGCGGTAGCTCGTGCACCTTCAGCCGGTAGACCTTCCCCACGGTCGTGAAGAAAAGGATGAAGTCGTGCGTCGAAGCGACGAACAGGTGCTCGATGTAGTCCTCGTCCTTGAGGTCCATCCCCATCACGCCGATCCCGCCGCGCCGCTGCTCCTTGTACGCCGTCACAGGTAGGCGCTTGATGTAGCCGGACTTGGTGATCGCGATGACCATGTCCTCTTCCGCGATCATGTCCTCGAGCTCGAGGTCGGTTTCGCCGGCAACGATCTCGGTTCGGCGCTCGTCCGTCCTTCCGTAGATCTCCTTGAGCTCGAGCAGCTCCTCCTTGATCAGAGCGGCGATCTTCGACTCGTCACCGAGAAGAGCGCGAAGCTCGGAGAGGCGCTCCATTAGATCCGCGTACTCGTCCTCGACCCGCTTTCGCTCGAGCCCCGTAAGCGCGCGAAGGCGGAGGTCGAGGATCGCCTGGGCCTGGAGTTCGCTGAGCTCGAAGCGCTCCATGAGCCCCGTCCGCGCCTCGTCGGCGTCGTCAGCCGCGCGGATCAGCTGGATGACTTCGTCGAGATTGTCGAGCGCGATGAGGTAGCCCTCGAGGACGTGCGCTCGCGCGAGAGCCTTGCGCAGCTCGAACTGAGAGCGACGCGTCACGACCTCGCGCTGGAAGTCGAGGTAGTGCCGAACGAACTCGAGGAGCGACAGCGTCCGCGGAACGCCGCCGACGAGGGCGACGGCGTTGTAGCCGAACGTCGTCTGAAGGGCGGTGTGCTTGAAGAGCTTGTTCAGCGCGACCTGCGGCACGGCTTCGCGCTTGAGCTCGATCTGGATGCGCATCCCGGTCTTGTCCGAGTAGTCCTGGAGGTCCGAGACCTCGGTGATCACCTTCTCGCGGACGAGATCGGCGATCTTCGAGATCACGCCGCCGTCGCCGCCCTTCTTCACGCCATATGGGAGCTCGGTGACGATGACCGCGTTCTTCCCGCCGCGCAGTTCCTCGACATGGGCTCGGGCACGCATGATGATCCGCCCACGGCCGGTGCGATAGGCGTCACGGATCCCCGCTCGGCCGACGACGATGCCACCAGTCGGAAAGTCGGGGCCCTTCACGTGCTTCATGAGGTCTTCGACGCTGGCGGTGGGCCTGTCGATGAGCTCGACCACCGCGTCGATCGTCTCGGAGAGATTGTGCGGGGGGATGTTCGTGGCCATGCCGACTGCGATGCCCGTCGAGCCGTTTACGAGCAGATTGGGGAATCGCGACGGGAGCACCTGCGGCTCGCGGCGTGACTCGTCGTAGTTCGGGCCGAAGTCGACGGTGTCCGAGTCGATGTCACGGAGTAGCTCCGTAGCCAGCTTCCCGAGGCGGCACTCCGTGTAGCGTTCGGCAGCCGGCGGGTCGTCGTCGATCGAACCGAAGTTGCCTTGCCCGTCGACGAGTGGGTAGCGGAGCGAGAAGGGCTGGACGAGACGTGCGATCGCGTCGTAGATCGAGCTCGAGTCGTGCGGGTGGTACTTCCCCATCACGTCACCGGTCACGCGCGCGCACTTGACGTACGGCCGGTTCGGCTGATGCCCGGCGTCGTGCATCGCCCACAGAACGCGGCGGTGCACCGGCTTGAGGCCGTCGCGCACGTCCGGGAGCGCGCGGCCGACGATGACGCTCATCGCGTAGTCGAGGTAGCTCGAGCGCATCTCCTGCTCGAGCTCGCGCGGCTCGATCCGGCCCGCGCCGAGCGGCTCTACGACGTCAGACATCTACACATCCAGGAACCTCACGTCCTTTGCGTTCTGCTCGATGAACAGGCGCCGTGGCTCGACCTGATCCCCCATCAGCGTCGAGAACACGCGGTCGGCAGCCGCCGCGTCCTCAACCTCGACCCGGATGAGCATCCGCTTCGCGGGATCCATCGTGGTCTCCCAGAGCTGCTCCGGATTCATCTCGCCGAGACCCTTGAAGCGGCTGATCTGCATGCCCTCCTTGGCGAGGTCGAGAGAGCTCACGCGGAGCGCGTCGAAGGTCTCGGCCCGAGACGACTTGGTGCCGAACCCGACGGTGAACGGGGGGAGGCCGACGATCTCGCCGACCTTCGCGTACGCGCGCTGCACCGACCCGTATGTAGGGGAGCCAAGCATCGCGGTCGGCACGACGACGCGCTGAGCGGTGCTCGTCTCCGTCTCGACTACGCGCACGTGCAGCACCTCGTCGAGCTCCTCCTCGACGGTGAGCTCGTATCCGTTGGGAGGAATCGCCGCGATGAGGGCGGCCGCGTTCTGCGGGTCGTCGCTCTCGGCTTCGACGAGGCCGTGCGAGATCGCGAAGCGAGCAGCCGGACCGAACTCGGTCTCCAGCTTCGCGGTCCACGCCTCCAGGTGACCGAGCTCGCGGACGAGGCGCGCCCAACGCGCCTCCGTCAGCTGGGTCGCACGGTCGTCACGCGCGATCACGGTCATGTCCTTCACGCGCTCGCGGACGAGAAGATCCTCGAGCTGGGCGTCCTTCTCGAAGTACATTCCACGGCTTCCGAGCTTCACGTGGTACAGCGGCGGCACCGCGATGAACACGTGGCCGCGCTCGAACAGCTCCGGCATCGTCCGGTACAGGAACGTGAGCACGAGGGTGCGAATGTGCGCGCCGTCGACATCGGCGTCGGTCATGACGATCACCCGGCCGTAGCGGAGATTCGCAATGTCGAACTCGTCACCGAAACCCGTGCCGATCGCGGTGATCATCGCCTGGATCTCCGTGTTCGACAGCACCTTGTTGATCCGGTTCTTCTCGGAGTTGATGATCTTCCCGCGGAGCGGCAGGATCGCCTGAGTCGTCCGGTCGCGGGCCTGCTTGGCGGAGCCGCCGGCCGAATCGCCCTCGACAATGAAGAGCTCCGCCGACTCGGGGTCCTTGATCGTGCAGTCGGCGAGCTTTCCGGGAAGCGACGAGTTCTCGAGCGCGCTCTTTCTGCGCGTGAGCTCACGCGCCTTGCGCGCGGCCTGCCGCGCATTGCGGGCGGCGATCGCCTTCTGCACGATCTGCCGAGCCTCTGTCCGGTTCTCCTCGAGGAACTGGGCGAGTCGCTGGTTCACCACTCGCTCGACGAGGCCGGCGACTCCAGGGTTGCCGAGCTTCGTCTTCGTCTGCCCCTCGAACTGCGGGTTCCGCAGCTTGACCGAGATCACCGCGGCGAGCCCCTCGCGCGCATCCTCACCCTCGAGGTTGTCGTCCTTCTCCTTGAGCAGGCCCTCCTGGCGCGCGTACTGGTTGAGGGTGCGCGTCAGCGCGGAGCGAAAACCCTGGAGGTGGGTTCCGCCCTCCGTCGTGTTGATGTTGTTCGCGAACGAGAACACCGACTCGACGTACGAGCTGTTCCACTGCATCGCGACCTCGACCGCGCCTTCCTCGCTCTCGCCGTCGAAGTAGACGATGTGCTTGTGCACGGGGTCCTTGGCCTCGTTGACGTACGCGACGAAGTCGCGGATCCCACCCTCGTAGTGGAACTCGGCAGTTCGCCCGCCGGCGCGCTCGTCTCGGAGGACGATGCGCAGCCCGCGCGTGAGGAAGGCCGTCTCGCGCAAGCGCTGGAGCAGCGTCTCCGCGTCGAGATCCGTCTCCTCGAAGACTTCCGAGTCCGGGAGGAACGAGATGGTCGTCCCCGACTCGCCCTTGCCGGCCACGCCGATCGTCGTCATGTCCGACGTGGGTTCGCCCCGGCAGAACTCCTGCCGATAGACCTTGCCGTCGCGCCGTACCTCCGCGACGAGCCACTCCGAGAGCGCGTTCACGACCGAGACGCCGACTCCGTGCAGCCCGCCCGAAACCTTGTAGCCCTCGCCGCCGAACTTCCCGCCCGCGTGGAGCTTCGTCAGAACAACGGTCAGCGCCGGCATTCCCTGGTCCGGCAGGACGTCGACCGGGATCCCCGCGCCGGCGTCTCGGACCGTCACCGAGTTGTCCGGATGGATCGTGACGTCGACCAGGTCGTTGCGGCCCGCGAGCGCCTCGTCGACGGCGTTGTCGACCACCTCGTAGACGAGGTGATGCAGACCGCGAGAGCCCGTCGACCCGATGTACATCCCGGGTCGGAGACGGACCGGCTCGAGGCCTTCGAGGACAGTGATGTCTTTTGCGGTGTAGGCTGCTTCGGCCATCAAAAAAGCCCTGCAAATCGCCATATTGCGGGGCGAATCGAAGTATACCAGAACTAGCGGCCGGACCGTGCCCTGACGAGGCTCGCTCGAGCTGCTCTCGCGACGAGCTCGCGGAAGTCCGGATCGTCGATCGCGGCCGCCGCAGCGGAGGCCTCCGCCTCTACCTCCTCGGGCACCTCGCCGAGTGCGTTCGCCTCCTCCGACGGAGCCTTCGGAGCAGCTTCGGACTCCGGGATCGGGCCAACTGCGAAACGGAGCTTCAGGGGTGCCTCGTCGCCGAGACGCACGGTTAGCTGCTCCAGTATCTCGCCTCCGAGCAGGTCGAGCTCGTGCGCCCACGTGGCCGAGGCCGTCGCCACGTGCAGGGTCCCGTCCCGAGCGATCCTGAGCGGCCACGCGCGCCTCGCCACGGCGTCGCCGACCGCCTCGGGCCACACCGCAGTCAGTGCGGCAAGCGGGAGCGCATCGCGGCTTCCGCTCCGCCTGAGCTCCCTCGCGATCTCGTCTCCGATCCGGTCCATCAGCGGACCTTCCCCGGGACGACCGACAACGCCTGTGCCGGCTCGCCGGGCAGTGCAGCCGCGGCAGTGGCTGTCACGACCGCCTGCGAGATGCGTGACAGCATTCCGGCAAGCGCATTGCGTCGATCGCCGTCCAACTCGGAGAGAACGTCGTCGAGGAGGACGAGCGGCGACGTGCCTATCCGGGATCGCAGCGCGTCAGCCTCGGCGAGCACGAGCGACAGCACCGCCATGCGCTGCTCGCCCTGGGAGCCGAACGCGCGCAGGTCGCGGCCCTCCGCATCGATACGAAGGTCGTGAAGGTGAGGGCCGGCGCCCGTCAGGCCGCGTTCGACATCGCGCTCGAGGCGGGCGTCCAACTCCTCCAGCGTCGTCGGGGTGCCTTCGTACGCGAGCGTCGCAGAGGTCAGTCCGAGCTCGTCGGCGGTCGCCGCGAACAGCGGGGCGAGCAAACCGACGGTTTCCACTCGCGCGTGGATGAGCTCACTGCCGAGCGAGACGACGCGCGCCGACCAGGGGGAAAGCGCATCACGTGTCGACGTGCCGCCGCGAACACGGCGGAGCCCGGCATTGCGCTGGCCCAGCGCCGTCCCGTACTCATTCGTGAGCGACGCACGGGCTGGAAGGAGCCGGCCGACGGTGCGGTCGAGATATGCGCGGCGAGTGGCCGGAGCGCCCTTCACGACTGCGAGACGATCCGGCGTGAAGACGAGCGTCGTCAGCTCGTGCCGCAGGCGTTCAGCGGAACTCAGGCGCTCACTGTTGAGCTCGACCCGGCGCGACTCGGTTCGCGTGAGCACGACGTCGGTCTCGAACGCCCCATCCCCGACCGTTCCGCGCAGCGCGACACGGCCTGCCTCGGCGCCGAAGCGAATCAGCTGCGCGTCGCGTCGGGAGCGCGGAGAGAAGCCCTGGGTTCCCACGTGAAGCGCCTCGAGAAGGTTCGTCTTGCCGGCGCCGTTCGGGCCGTGCAGGAGGACGACACCTGGCTCGAGAGCCAGCTCGAGCGTGGCATACGAGCGAAAGTCACGGAGCGTGACCTCGCGGACGGTCAGCCCGCGAGCCGGATGGGCATGATCAGGTACCAGAAGCTCTCGTCGGGCGCCGAGATCAAGCCCGGGCGCAGGCGATTGATGAGCTTGAGCTGCACGGTGTCGGCCGCGACAGCCTCGAGGCCGTCGCGCAGGAAGTCCGGGTTGAAACCGATCTCGAGCTCCTCGCCGGCGTAGTCGATCGGGAGCGACTCGGTCGCCTCGCCGACGTCCTGGGTCTGCGCCGAGACGGTGAGCTCGCCCTCCGCGAAGCGGAGGCGCAGCGGCGCGTTGCGTTGCGCCATCAGGCCGGCTCGGCGGACGACTTCGAGCAGCGCGACGCGCGGCGTCGCGATCTCTATCTCGAACGACTCCGGCAGAAGCTGCTTGTAGTTCGGGAATTGACCGTCGATGCGGCGGCTCGTCAGCCATACGTCGCCGGCGGAGAAGATGACGTGGTTCTCGTGCACGCCGAGCTCAACGTCCTCCGCGGAGCCGGCGAGGCGAGCGAGCTCCTGCAGGGCGCGAGCGGGAATGATCGCGTCGAGGTCGGGCCCGCTGGACGAGAGCGCGGTCTCCTTGACCGCGAGCCGGTACGAGTCGGTTGCGGCCATGATCAGGCCGTCGCCTTCGAAGCGAACGAGAACCCCGGTGAGGACGGGGCGCGACTCGTCGCGGGAGGCAGCACGACCGACCTTCTCGATCGTCTCGAGGAGAGCGGCGGCATCGATCTTGTGGAGCGCCACGTCGAGGGGCGGTAGCCGTGGGAAGTCCTCCGCGCTGTAGACGTTCAGGCGCGACGAGTGGCTGCCCGATGTCACCGCCACGACACCTTCGCCCTCGTCGTACGCGAGCGTGACGGAGTCGTCGGGCAGTAGGCGCACGAGGTCGGTCAGGAGACGTCCCGGAACGACGACACTGGCGTCACCGTCGACGTCGCCGGCCAGCGATGCGCGAATCGAGATCTCCATGTCGGTCGCGGCGAGCGTGAGCCGGCCCTCTTCTGCCCGGAGGAGGATCCCTCCCAGGACTTGCACGGCTCCCCGGGTCGACACCGCACGTGACACGATCGAGAGGGCGGATGCGAACTCTGCCTTCGAACAGCCGATCTTCAGCGAGGAGCCGGTGGCGATGTCTGTGTTCATTACTGAAGAAAAAGACTCGTAGTAGTCATAGGAGTGTGAGTTATGGGGACGACGGGCGAATTAGGCCTCGCGTGCGGGGAAAACAGGTGTGGAGCGAAGTGTGGACACAGAGTGGTGCTTTGCACAAGCCGACGCGTTACGCCGCGCTGGACCCCCAACGTCACCGTGCCTGCTTGATGCGCGCAGTGAGCTCTTGCACAAGGTTGTACACAGACCGGTCCTCGCGAATGAGCTTCGTGATCTTGTCCTTCGCGTGGATGACGGTCGTGTGATCTCGCCCACCGAACTCCTTGCCGATCATGGGAAGCGAGGCGTCGGTGAGCTCACGTGAGAGGTACATCGCGACTTGCCGGGGGTACGCGACTGCCTGAGACCGCCGGGGGCTGACGAGCTCGTCGAGCGTGACGCCGAAGCGGTGAATGACGGCCTCCTGGATCCGCGCGATCGTGACCTCCGGGGCGGCTTCGCCTTGTGGGTAGACGTCTTTCAGCACGTCCTCGGCAAGCTCGACCGTGAGCGGGCGATCGGTGAGCGAAGAGAACGCCACGACGCGCGTGAGGGCGCCCTCGAGCTCGCGGATGTTCGCCGAGACGCGGCTGGCGATGAACGTCAGCACCTCCGGATCGTCGATGCCGATGCCTTCTGTCTCGACTCGCTTGCGGAGGATCGCAATGCGCGTCTCGAGGTCGGGCGCCTGGATGTCGGTCAGGAGCCCCCACTCGAACCGCGACCGCAGCCGTTCCTCGAGCGTTGCGATCTCGCGAGGCGGACGATCGGACGAGATGATGATCTGCGCCCCGCCCTCGTAGAGCGTGTTGAAGGTGTGGAAGAACTCCTCCTGGATCCGCTCCTTGCCCTCGATGAACTGGATGTCGTCGACAAGAAGGACGTCGTAGTTGCGATAGCGCCTCTTGAAGCCCTCGATCCGAGCCCCGCGATCGCGCACGGCGTCGATGAACTCGTTCATGAACGCCTCGCTCGTCACGTACCGGGCTGTAAGACGACGCGAGTGCTGCCGCACGTAATGGCCTATCGCCTGCAGAAGGTGCGTTTTGCCGAGCCCGGTTCCGCCGTAGATGAAGAGCGGGTTGTACGCCTGCGCCGGAGCCTCCGCCACGGCGAGCGCGGCGGCGTGTGCGAAGCGGTTCGACGAGCCGATGACGAACAGGTCGAAGGTGTACTTCGCGTTGAGCTCGGCCTCCGGCGCTTCGCGTGGCGGGAGCTCCAGCTGCTGCTCGCGAGCCGGCGGCTCGGGCTGTGCCGGAGGGCCCGACGGCCGCGCGCTGGGCCGCTCGCTGACCGCGAAGGTCACGACGGCGCCCGTGGTCGCGCTCTCGCCGGCCGCCGCCGCCGCCGTGACGAGCTCGAGGAAGTGGCCCTCGATCCAGTCGCGCGTGAAGTCGTTCGGCACCTCCACGACGAGTCTTCCGCCGTCGAACGAGTGTGGCCGCGCCTGGCCGAACCAGGTGTCGTACGCGGTCTCCGGAAGGTTGTCCTGCAACCGCCCGGCGATGGCGTTCCAGATGTCGTGAGCTCGTGTCTCGGTGGGCTGCTCCACCCGTCCTCGCGCTTCTCGGGGTCGGCGGGAAGCGGCGAGCATACCACCATCTTCGCGCGCACTCAACGCTGCTCAAAATCCCTCCTGTGGATGAAAAACACGCCGTTTTGCAGGCCTTTCCCCTCATCCACACATCTGTCCACAGGTGTGGAAGACGTCGCCCCTCGTTGCGCGAACTGCCAACAGCGGAGCCACAGGAGCAGCAGTTTCGCGCGACTGCCAGACGTGTGAGACTGTGGAAAACGGGAGTTCTCGAGCCGTCGTCTATACTCGCGGCTCCCCGCAGCCAGATCGACCACACGACGTGAAACGCACCTACCAGCCGAACGTTCGCCGCCGGAAGCGACGTCACGGGTTCCGAGCGCGGATGTCCTCCCGCGGCGGCCGCGCGATCCTGAAGCGGCGGCGCGCGAGAGGGCGCAAGCGCCTCTCCGCCTGAGACGCCCACCGGTGCAACGCCGCAATCGGCTCTCCCGGTCGAAGGACTTCGACACCGTCTATCGGCGAGGCCGAACGGCGTCGGGTCGCTACGTCGTCCTGCACTGGTTTCCCCGCGACGAGGATCCCGACGGCGAGCCGCGGCTCGGGCTCGCCGTACCCCGTTCCGTCGGAACGGCTGTCGCGCGAAACCGGGTGAAGCGCCTTCTTCGAGAGGCGTGGCGCGAGCTGCTCCCGACGGTTCCTGCCGGTCGGGACTATGTGCTGGCGGCTCGCCCCGGCCTGGCCGAGCCGGTCGAGACACGTGGCCTCGAGTGGCTCGTAACCGAGGTCTCGGACGTGCTCGAGAAGACCCGCTCGTGAAGTACCTCGGCATCTGGTTCGTCCAGGCCTGGAGGTGGACCTTCGGGCTCCTCACGCCGGAGGGGACCTGCAAGTACCACCCGAGCTGCTCGCAGTATGCGATCGACTCGTTCCGTGAGTTCGGCCTCGTGCGCGGAGCCGTGCTCGCCGGGTGGCGACTCCTGCGCTGCAACCCTTGGAGCCACGGCGGCGTGGACTACGCGTCCGACCAGGCGATCTTCCCTCTGGGTCGCTCGAAAAAGGCGCGCGCGTGATCGTCGGCGGGGTCCTCTCTCCGCTCGAGAACGTCCTCACGGAGGTCCTGACCTGGCTGCACGAGACCGGCGGCCTGACCTGGGCGTGGTCGATCGTCGCCCTGACCGTGATCGTGCGGGTCCTCCTCGTCCCGGTCGCCATCAGGCAGATCCACTCGATGCAGAGCCTGCAGATCCACGCGCCGGAGATGAAGGCGATCCAGCAGAAATACAAGAGCGACCGCCAGAAGCAGTCGGAAGAGCTCATGAAGTTCTACAAGGAGAACAAGATCAACCCGTACGCCTCCTGCCTTCCGATCGTCTTCCAGATCCCGATCTTCATTGCGCTCTTCTTCGTCCTCCGCGACTTCGAGGACGAGATCTTCCCGAAGTTCCCGGCGTCGTCCCTGCAGTGGCTTGGCCTCGTCGACATCACCGAGCCGACTAAGGACGGCTGGGGGCCGGTGCTCATCACGGTGTACGTCGCGAGCCAGCTCACCTCGACCTACCTCATGTCCACGTCGATGCAGAGCAAGGCGCAGCGCTACATGATCATGTTCCTGCCGATCGTCTTCCTCCCGTTCATCCTCGGGTTCCCGGCCGGCCTGATGATCTACTGGCTGACGACCAACCTCTGGTCTACCGGGCAGGGAATCATCACGCGACGCCAGATGCCGCGCCCGGTGGCGCCGCCGAAACGCTCGAGCCGCACGCCGCCGAAGGGCGAGACGGAGGCGGCGGGCAACGGGGAGCAGCCGTCAGATGACGGAACTCCGCGTCCGAAGCCGAGCGGCCCGCCGCGCCGGGTCAAGAAGAGGCGCGGCGGAAGGTCGCGGAGATGAGCGAGCCGGGTGTCGTGACTGTCGAGGCGACCGGGGAGACCGTCGGCGAGGCGAAGTGGGCCGCGCTGCGCGAGCTCGAGCAGCTCGTGCCCGGCCTCGAGCGCGAGAGCGTGCAGTTCCAGGTCGTGTCCGAGGGCGAGCGAGGCCTGCTCGGAGTGGGCTTCACCCCGGCGCACGTCATCGCGAGCGCCGAGGCGGCGCAGAACGCGGCGGAGATGGGCTCGGCGGACGAGAGTGACGCCGCCGGGAAGGCGCGCGAGATCGTCGAGCGGATCGCTGCCGGCATCGGCGCCGACGTCGTCGCCTCGGTGAGGGAGCACGAGGGCGGCGTCACGGTTAGCTGCTCCGGGCCGGATGTGGCGCTCTTCATCGGCAAGCACGGCCAGACGATCGACGCCATTCAGTACCTCGCGAATGCGATCGCCCGCGCCGAGGGGAGCCAGCACGAGGTCATCGTGGATGCTGCCGGGTATCGAGCTCGACGCACCGCGACGCTTGAGACCCTCGCCCGCCGTACGGCAGAGCGCGCATCGGCCACCGGCCGCCGAATGGCGATGGAGCCCATGACTCCGGTCGAGCGGAAGATCGTCCACGAGGCGTTGAAGGAGGACCCCGAGGTCGAGACCGCCAGCGAAGGCTCGGAGCCGAATCGCTTCGTCGTCGTCCTCCCGCGAAACCTCGCAGGCTGACATGAGCGGCGACGTCCTCGAGCGCTGGCTCGAGGCGGTCATCGAGGCTCCCGGTGCGACCGGGCTCGACGATGTGACACGCGCTCGCCGCGTGCTGCTCGAGGATGCGCTTCGCGCGGCGCCGATCGTCGAGGATCTCCCCGGGCGAGTCGTCGACGTAGGGTCCGGAGGAGGATCGCCAGGGATCCCGCTCGCCGCCGCGCTTCCCACGCGGCGGTTCGTCCTGCTCGACGCCGAGCGGCGCAAGTGCGAGTTTCTCGAGCGGTTCGCCGCGGACCTTCCGAACGTCGATGTCGTGTGGGGGCGCGCCGAGGTGCAGCTGGTGGACTCGTTCGGCGTTGCGCTCGCGAAGGCGCTCGCGAAGCCGCCGGTCGCCACCGAGCTGTGCCTCCCGCTCGTCGAGCCCGGCGGTGCTGCGGTGCTCTGGCTCGGCCAAGGCGCAGATCGCGACGCGGTCGCGCGCGTCGCCGAGCTTCTCGGAGGTCGACTCGAGAGCGACGACGACGGGATCGTCATCGTGCGGAAGGTGCGCGCCACCCCTGCCGGCTATCCGCGCAGGCCGGGCATGGCGAAGAAGCGTCCGCTCGTCTAGCCGTCGATCCAGAAGACGCGGTAGGCAAGCCGCGGATGTGGATGCTGCCGCTCGCTGCGCCCGGCGATCGCGACTCCCCAGCTGGCGACCTCCTCCTCCTGTGTCCGATGCTCGCGTTCCTCGTTGAAGACGCCGATCAGCAACCGATCCGCGTAGGAGCGCAGGTGTTGGACGAGCTGCCGGCGTCGCGGAGGCGGCACGTAGTCGAGGCCCGTCCTGACGACGTCGAACCGGCGGCACGGTTCCCACTCGAGCGCGTTGCCGACCCAGATCCGGTCCGCCCATTGCGGCAGCCTGCTCCGAGCGAGTCCCACGAGCTCGGGAGAGATGTCGAGCCCGTACGGCTCGACCTGCGCCCAGCGGGCCACGCTCTCCATCAAGTGGCCGTTGGCACAGCCGATGTCGAGGAACGTCTGGCCCGGCTCGACGGCATCGGCGAGGAGCGAGCGCGCGTACTCCCAGCCGGCCGCGTCGCGACTCGAGCCGGAGCCGCCTTCGGATGTCACGGCAGCGAGGTACGCCGGCACGACGAGAGCCGCCGTCGCGGCGTGCCAGCCTTCGTCGTCGAGCTCTCCTCGTGCGTAGGCAGCATCGATCGCCGCCACCTCGCGCCAGGCTCCCTCCTTTGCGTCCTCGATCTCCTCGTCCATGCGGCCACCGTACCCGGAGGCGTCCGGGACGCTCGTTAGGTTGAGCGCGTGCCTGCCCGGGTCTATGCCGTGGCGAACCAGAAGGGCGGCGTCGGCAAGACGACGACCGCCGTGAACCTCAGCGCCTGCCTCGCCGAGGCGGGTGAGCGGGTGCTCCTCGTCGACCTCGATCCGCAGGCGAACGCGACGTCCGGGCTCGGCATGCGGGCGAACGGCGCCTCCACCCACGACCTCCTCGACGGCATCCCGCTCGGCCGCCTCGCCAAGCCGTCGCCGTTCGCGAACCTCGACGTGGTGATGGCGAAGAGCGATCTCGCGGCCGCTGCCGTCGATCTCTCCAACCGCGACGGAGGCGAGAGGTACCTCGCGGAAGCTCTCGTCGGCGCACTCGACCCGTACTCGTACGTCCTCCTCGACTGTCCGCCGTCGTTCGGGCACTTGACCGTCAACGCGCTCGCGGCGGCGAGCCGAGCGATCGTGCCCGTCCAGGCCGAGTACTACGCGCTCGAGGGGCTCTCCCAGCTCCTGGGCACGATCAACCTCGTCAAGGCGCAGCTGAACCCGGAGCTCGCCGTCGCCGGGATCCTGCTGACGATGGCCGACGGGCGTACGCGCCTCGCTGCCGAGGTCGAGCAGGAGCTCCGCAAGCACTTCGGCGCGCTCGTGTTCACGACGACGATTCCGCGCTCGGTGCGGCTCGCCGAAGCCCCGAGCCACGGTGTCCCCGCAATCGCCTACGACCGCCGCTCTGCCGGCGCAGAGGCCTACTGGAAGGTGGCGATGGAGCTTGTCGACCGTTCCTAAAGAGCGACGCGGTCTCGGGCGTGGTCTCGAGGTCCTGCTCGGCGAGGCCGGGCAGCCCGAGCTCGTCCACCTCCCCGTCGAGACGATTCACCCGAACCCGCGGCAGCCACGCCGCCGCTTCGAGCCGGAGGCGGCCGCCGGGCTTGCCAGCTCGATCAGGCTCCAGGGCGTTCTCCAGCCGATCGTGGTCAGGCGGCGCGACGAAGGCGGGTTCGAGCTCATCGCCGGCGAGCGCCGGTGGCGAGCCGCCCGCTCGGCCGGCGTCGCGACGCTGCCAGCACTGGTCCGCGACGTGGGCGATCGCGACTCCCTTCTCCTCGGGCTCGTCGAGAACGTCGCCCGCGAGCAGCTGTCCCCGGTCGAGGAAGCGCGCGCGTACGCGTCGCTCGTCGACGAGTTCGAGCTGTCGCTCGGGAACGTGGCAGATCGCGTCGGTAGGTCGAAGTCCGCGGTGTCGAATCGGCTCCGCCTACTCGAGCTCCCGGAGGAAGTGCTGTGGATGCTCGCGAGGGGAGACATGAGCGAAGGCCATGCACGGGCTGTCCTTTCTCTCCCCGACGACGAAGCCCGCCGACTTCTCGCCCGACGGATCGTGAAGGAGGGTCTCACCGTGCGGGCGGCCGAGCGGGCGGCACAGGAGGGCGGGGCACGGCGCCGGCCTAGGAGGGGCGCCACCGCGGTTGACCCTGCTCTCGTGGACAGGGCGCGGACTGCCGCGGAAGCGCTGACCGGGATGCCGTCGCGGGTCTCTGCCGGGACGCTTCAGATCAGATTCGAGGACGAGAAGGGCCTCGCCGAGCTCGTCGAGGCGCTCGAGGTGGCGACCACCCGCCTCATCGCGGACCGAGCCGCATAGCCGAGCTCCGCCGCCGGAGGCGCCGCTTTAGGGATTCCTGCGCGAGCGGGACCCGCGAGGAAGCGGATCCCGCTCGCTGCGGACAGGTGGGCGATCCTGGACTCGAACCAGGGGCCTCCGCCTTATCAGAGCGGCGCTCTAACCGACTGAGCTAATCGCCCGGGGCACGAAACTGTACCCGAGCCCCCTGTCTAAGATGAGGCCCGGCCAGGCATGCGAGAGATGAACCTCTACGGCGTGAGCTTCGAGCCGATCGGCAAGCAGCCGATCGTGCTCTTGAAGACCGTGGACGAGGACCGCTTCCTCCCGATCTGGATCGGGCATGCGGAAGCCGCCGCCATTCTCATGAAGCTCCAGGGGGCGAGCCCCCAGCGGCCGATGACCCACGACCTGCTGACCGAGATGGTCTCCGAGCTGAAGGGCGAGATCGTCAAGGTCACGGTCACGGAGCTCCGCGAGAACACGTACTTCGCGCGAATCACGATCGTCCAGGACGGCCAGGAGCTCGAGATCGACTCGCGACCGTCCGACGCCATCGCGATCGCCGTGCGCTGCGACGCACAGATCTTCGCTGCGGACGAGGTCGTCGAGGAGTCCTCGATCGAGTTCCAGGGAGATGCCGACGAGCAGGCGAGCCTCGTCACCGCGTCGAGCCTCTCGGACCTCGACCCCGAGGAGTTCCGCCGCTTCATCGAGACGGTGACGCCGGAGGAGTTCGCGACGAGCCTCGAGGAGGCGCTCGAGGACATGGACGACGAGCCCGAAGAGGACGACGACGAGACCTAGCCGGCGCCGCCGACCGCGGCGATCAGTGCGACCCCGTTGAAGGTTCCGTGGAGGAGCATGCCGGGGTAGACGCTGTCGGTTCTCACGCGCAGCCAGCCTTCGACCACGCCGAAGAAAGCAAGGACCGGAAGTCCAATCAACAGGCCGTGCGTCAACCCGAAGAGCGCGCCGGTGACGAGGATTGCGAGCACCGTGCCATAGGGCGCAAGGAACGAGATGCCGAGGCCTCGATACGTCAGCTCTTCGATGACGGGAGCGAGGATGGTGACGGCGAGGAAGAAGGCGATGAAGGGTGCCGCTCGACTCGAGTCCCACTCGTCCGGGACGAGGCCCTGTTCTTCGGTCGCATCGAAGTCGCCGAAGAGCGACAGCACGCCCGTATATGCGAACGCGGCCAAATAGATGACGACGAGCGATGCGGCTGCGAGACCAACCGAGCGCTTCCACGACGACGGGCGGCGGAGAGCGAAGAACTCGCGTTTCGGAAGACCCCTGGCAATGAGAAGCAGGATTCCCAGCATCACGACGAACTGCGCGAGCACGCCGATCGACGTGATCCACTGATACGCGATGTCTTCAGGGGTGTCGTCGCTGAGGAACCGGCCCGCGTAGTTCAGCAATGTGAGGACCAGCACGAAGGCCAGCCATGCGACGAGGCGTCCCGGGTGCCGCGTCGCGAGCGAGGAGGAGGGCACGGATCGACGAAGCTAGCATCTTGTCATGAGCCCGCCTCCGAGCAGGCGCACCCCGCTCGATCCGGACACGCTGCGCCCGAGAGGCCGCCACCAGCGCGCGATTCGGCGGAAGCGCAGGCGCAAGGGCGCCGTGGTGGGCATCACCGCGATCCTGGCGCTCGCGGTCGTCGCGGGAGTGGCCGGTACCGCCGGGGTTGTCGCCTACGGGTCCTCGTGTGATCTGAGCTCACTGCGGTCCGTCCGTATCGGCCAGAACACCTTCCTGTACGCCGCCGACGGCTCACTCCTCGGCTCGATCCCGGCGGAACGGAACCGTCAGCCCGTCAAGGCGGATCAGATGTCGCTGTGGGTTCGGAAGGCAACCATCGCAGTCGAAGACCGCCGCTTCTTCGAGCACGGAGGCGTGGACGTCGAAGGCATCGCGCGTGCTGCTGTCGCCGATATCCGTGCCGGCGCGATCGTCGAGGGCGGCTCCACGATCACGCAGCAGCTCGTCCGCAACCTCTACATCTCGCGTGAGCGGACGGTGCAGCGCAAGGTGAAGGAAGCCTGCCTCGCGACGAAGCTCGACGGGGCGTGGACGAAGCAGCGCATCCTGACGACGTACCTGAACCAGGTCTACTACGGGAACCACGCGTACGGCATCGAGGCGGCTGCACAGACGTACTTCTCGAAGCACGCGAGGAACCTGAATCTCGCCGAGTCAGCGCTCCTCGCGGGGCTCACGCAGGCACCGTCGCTCTACAACCCGTTCACGACGCCAGGCCGCGCCCTCGCGCGGCGAGCCGTCGTCCTGCAGGCGATGCTCGACACCCGCGTCATCACGAAGCGGGTTCACGACCTCGCCGCGAAGACGAAGCTCAACCTGAAGCGAGGCGGTCTCTACAGCAAGATCCGCGAGCCGTACTTCTTCGGCTACGTGCGCGACAAGCTGATCGAGGTCTATGGGCCCGAGCGGGTCCGCGAGGGCGGTCTCCAGGTCTACACGACGATCAAGCCGCGGTATCAGCGTCTGGCCGAGGAGGCGATACGGGACACGCTCTACGAACCCGATGATCCCGCGGCCGCGCTCATCTCGATCAGCCCGCGTACGGGAGCGATTCGAGCCATGGCGGCCGTCGTGCCCAACCGGCCGAAGAACCAGTTCAACCTCCTCTCGCAGGCGCGACGCCAGACGGGCTCGACCTTCAAGACCTTCGTGCTCGCTGCGGCGGTCGAGATGGGAATCAACCCGGACTCGACGTACTACGTTTCCGCACCTTTCACGTACAAGGTGCACCCGGCGGGCAACTGCGACGACGGGACGTGGTGGTGCGTGCACACGTACGCGAACGACTACTACGGGTGGAGCTCCATTCGCAGCGCGACCATTCGCTCGGACAACGCGGTCTACGCGCAGCTGACGCTCGACGTCACGCCCGAGCGCGTCGCCCAGGTCGCGAGGCGGATGGGCGTGCGTTCGCCCCTCGACGTGAACGGTGCGTACGTGCCTGCGATGGGTCTCGGCTCCATCGCCGTCTCTCCGCTCGACATCGCGTCGGGCTACGCGACGCTCGCCGCAGGCGGCGTGTATGCGGAGCCGATGGCGATCAGGCGAGTGGTCCTCGCGGACGGCCGTGTCGATACGAAGGCCGGCTGGGGAGTCCCGAGACGTCGCCGCGCCGTCTCGGAAGGTGTCGCCGCGATCGTGACGAGCATTCTCGAGCAGAACGTCCAGTCCGGCACGGGCACGCGCGCGGCCTTCGGCCGGCCCGCCGCCGGCAAGACCGGGACGAACGAAGAGCACGCCGACGCCTGGTTTGCCGGCTACACGCCCGATCTCGCGACGACCGTGTGGATGGGCTTCACCGGTGGCGAGATCCCGATGGAGAGCGTGCACGGGATCTCCGTCAGTGGCGGCAGCTTCCCCGCCGAGATCTGGCGCCTCTTCATGGAGCCCGCGCTCGAGGGATCCGAGCCACTCTCCTTCGAGGATCCGGCGGTGTACCCGGTGTGGAAGCCGTTCACTCGAGGTGAGTACGCGCTGAGCTATGACCCGAATGCAACTCCGGAGACCGAGACAGAGACAGAGACAGAGACGGAGACCGAGCCGGAGCCGACACGTGCCCCCGAGCCTCGCGCGGGTGGGCTGCGCGAGGACGACTAGCGTGGCGCAGGAGCTGCTGACGCTCGAGGCGGCCCTGGAGCGCATCCTCGAGCACGCGAAGCCGCTTCCGGTCGAGGCAGTCGGCATCGGTGACGCGCTCGGACGCGTCGTTCGTGAGCCCGCTCGAGCGACCGTCGACCTCCCGCCGTTCCCGAGCTCTGCCATGGACGGGTTCGCCGTTCGCGCGGCGGAGACACCCGGCGAGCTCCCCGTGGCGTTTCGTGTGGCTGCCGGTGAAGCCTCTCCAAGCCCCTCCCTCCGGGGGCGGCGGCAGGGATCGCAACCGGAGGGACCGTGCCCGAGGAGGCCGATGCGGTCGTGCCTCTCGAACTCGTCGAGGATCGCGGCGATCGCGTCGCGATCCCGTTGGCCACGTCCGGCCAACACGTCCGACCGCGCGGAGGCGACGTCAACGCCGGCGACGTCGTGTTGGAGGCGGGGACCCGTCTCGGCGCAGCGCAGATCGGCGCACTCGCTGCCGCAGGCATCGCGGAGGTCACTTGCTCGACCCGTCCGCGCGTGGCAATCCTCGCGACGGGAAGTGAGCTCCGCCCCCCCGGCGAGTCCCTCGCGCCCGGACAGATCTACGAGTCGAACCGGACGATGATCGCCGCGGCGCTGGCGAACGCAGGCGCCGTGATCGAGGTGTTGCCGGTGGTCGAGGACGACGCCGACGCACATCGCGCAGCGATCGCCCGGGGCCTCGACGCGGACGTGCTCGTCACGTCCGGCGGCGTGTCGGTGGGCCCGCACGATCTCGTGCGAAGGGTCGCGGCAGAGCTCGGTGTCGAGGAGATCTTCTGGGGCGTCGCCGTCAAGCCTGGGAAGCCGCTGTCGTACGGTGTGCGGGGTGCGACGCTCGTCTTCGGGTTGCCGGGGAACCCGGTGTCGTCACTCGTCGGCGCCCTCGTCTTCGTCCGGCCGGCGCTCCTCGCGCGCCAGGGATTGGCGAACCCGGCCCCGACGTACTCGTACGCACGCGTTGCTGCCGCGCTTCGTCGAAACGCGCACCGCGACGAGTTCGTGCGTGCGAGGCGTGTCGAAACGACCGACGGCTCGCACCTCGAGGCGATCGTCGGTCAGGAGTCGCACATGATCGTGCGGGCGGCGGCAGCCGACGCGTTGATCCACGTTCCCCGCGGCGAGGGTGAGCTCCCGGAAGGAGCCGCTGTCCGGTACCTCGCTCTCGACTGAGTTAGTTGGCGCAAGAACGAAATCCGCGAGTGCGGATTCCGTTCGCGCAAAGACCCCTAAAGCCGGCCGCTTTCGCGGCCGGGTCGTCGATTAGCCTCGTGAAGTTGCGCTAGCGGAGGCGGCGAAGCCCGCGGCGGAGATGCCCGTCGGGCGGAGGCTCGGCTCCACCGGCGTACGGTGCGTAGCGACCGAACGCCAGCGCTCCGACCTGTCCCGCCGCCGCCGCCCACACGAGCAGCAGCAGCGCGGTGCCGAGCGGGAGATACCCGACCGTGAAGAGGCCGAGGACGTAGAGCGCCGCCCCTGGGATCGAGATGCCGAGCTCGCTGCTCAGGACGACGAGACCGAGCACGGGCCCCGACAGCCCGAGCACGAAGAGAGTCGCGCGCTGCCAGAGCCGTCCTTCGAGCGGCAGCCAGAGCCAGGCGTAGAGAGACGGGAGGACGAAGATGAGAGCGTAGGGCTTCGTCAGCGCGAGCACGACCGCGACGAGCCCTACGAATCCGAGCGCAACGGCAAGGCCGGCCAGGCGCTCTTCCGAGGACGGCGCCGCGACCGCAACGAGCCGACGGCGGCCGATGAGCCAGGCGGCGGCGAATGCACAGGCCAGCAACGCAAGTCCCGCAAGTGGCGGGTCGTCGAGGAGAGACGTGAAAGGCGGGAGCGGCAGGCGCGCTCCCGTCGGAAAGACGCCGCTCATTGCGCCGAGCCAGACCAGTAGGCCGCCGACGAGCATCAGTCCCAGCCGGCTGCGAATGGCACGCAGCGCCGGCGCGAGCGGCAGACGGCGCCGGCGTCCTCGCACAAGCAGGTCGACGAGCCCCAGTGCGAACGGAACGACCGCGAGGACGAGGACGAGGCGGACCGTCCAGCCACTCGCGGCGCGTTCGCCTATGAACAGGCTGTCGGGCGTGCGGAACGACCCTCCCACGCTCGCGTCGAGAGAGCTCAGCAACGACTCCGTTGCGCGACCGAGCTGACCGAGCCGCTGGACTCCGACCGCTCGGGCGGGATCCTCTGCCGAGTCCTCGGGGTCGTCAGGGTCCGTCGTGGTCAACGTGACAGCCGCGATCTCGTGCTCAAGAAAGCGTCCCTGCTCGTGACCGGCGAACGGCACGCCCAGATCGACCAGCTGGCTCGGTATGCCCGGGAGCGACGGCGCGATTCCCGCCTGCTCCTCGACGCGAACAGCCGCTGTACGTACGAGCGGCCGCGCGGGAGAGACCGGCGCGTCTCCTGCAATCGCGATCCGCGGCCGACCGCGCCCCGCGATCGAGTCGAGAACGACGACCGCGATCGCGGAGTCGGCTAGGGGGGACGTTGCGGCGAAGCGAGCCGCACCGGCCCCGCCGTACGAGCCCGCGTCGGTCGATACGAGCACGAGTGTCCGTTGGGGCTGCGGGTCAGGCCCTGCCTCCTGCGGCGCGAAGCCCCGAGCGAGCTCGATGAGCGCCGCAGTGCCGGACGCGTTGTCGCCCAGCGTCTCGTCGGTCCCGGCGTTGTCACGATGAGCAACGACCACGATCGTTTCCTCGGAGCGGCCCGGGACCACGGTCACGACGTTGCGGAGCTCGACGGTCCCGAGGTCAGCGAGCTCCTCGTTCCAGACGTCCTCCTCAGTAGAGAGACCGAGCGCCGCGACGGTCTCGCGGTACCAAAGAGCTGCTTCGGCGGCACCCTCGGAGCCTGGGACTCGCGATGGATACTGGGCGGATAGGGTCTCGATCATCGTCGCGGCGTTGGCCGCGTCGAACAGTGGTTCGAGAGACGACCGCTGCAGGGTTCCTGTTGTCGAGATGGAGAACAGAGCCGCGAGGATCGCCGGCACCACCAGCACGAATCCGACCCGCACGAGACGCGTGTTAAGAGGGCGTTCAACAGTGCCGCGACGCAGCCGGCGACCGCGCGTCCGGGGCCGAGCCGCTTCCATCGCCGGGCTATAGTAGGCGCGCCGGCAGCCGCGGGCCTGCGCGAACAGCTCCGATGCCCAACTCCTCGACAATCCTCCTCGTGGACGACGAGGAATCGATTCAGACGCTGCTTACGTACCCGCTCGAGCGGGACGGGTTCACGGTCGTCCAGGCGCGCGACGGCGAAGAAGCGCTGAAGCGCTTCGGCGAGGAGAGCGTGGATCTCGTGGTGCTCGACGTCATGCTCCCCCGACTCGACGGGCTCGAGGTCTGCAAGCGCCTGCGGAGCCAGAGCAACGTCCCCATCATCATGCTGACCGCCCGCGGAGAGGAGCTCGACAAGGTCCTCGGACTCGAGCTCGGCGCCGACGACTACATCACGAAGCCGTTCTCGATCAGGGAGTTCAGAAGCCGGATTCGAGCACTGCTGCGGCGGGCGTCCTCACCACAACTCGCTGGCGAGCGCGAGGAGGTCATAGAACGCCGAGAGCTGCGGATCGACGTGCCTCGCCGAACGGTGGACGTGCGCGACGAGGCGGTCCAGCTGACGTTCATCGAGTTCGAGATGCTCGTCGTGCTGGCGCAGAGCCCGGGAGTCGTATTCTCCCGGCGGGAGCTGCTCGAGCGGCTTCGGGGTGGCGCCGACTACCGGGAACCGCGCACGATCGACGTCCACGTCCGGCACCTGCGTGAGAAGATCGAGCGGGATCCGAGCAATCCCGAGCTGATCCTCACGATGCGCGGCGCGGGCTACCGCTTCCGGCCGGACTAGAGAGTCGCCGTTGTCGCTCCCCGGCGGAATTCGCATCCGCATCGTCCTTGTCCTCGTCGGGATCGTCGCCGGCGCGCTCGGGACTGCGTACATGATCGTCGTGCCCTCGCTCGAGCGGCGCCTCGTGGACGCGAGGCTCGATCAGCTCGAGAGGCGCGGTGTCCCGCTCGCGCGATCGCTCTCCGACGACACGCTCGAGTGGCAGGAGCGGATCGAGACGTATGCGGTGGCGACGAACGCTCGTGTCGTCGTGTTCGGCGTGCTCTCGAAGAAGCAGGCGGCGCTCGCAGTCATCGCGGACTCGCGCACGAGAAGCTCCCGTGACGTCGCGCAGGACCCGGTCGCGCGAGCAGTCCTGGTGAGTGACAAGGTGGAGCGGGGCCGCGTGAGCCACGCCGAGGGCGACTACGCCGATGTGGCCGTGCCCGTGGGCGACGAGGCCGTCGTGCTCTTTCAGGCGCCGCTCGAGGACTCCCTGGCGACGGTCGACCTCGTGCGGGAGCGGCTTCTGCTCGCGACGGCGTTCGCACTCGCACTCGCTCTGATCCTGGGCCTTACCGCGGCCGGAATGCTCTCGCACCGGCTCCAGCGTCTCGAGTCCGCAGCCGAGCGAATCGCGGGAGGCGACTTCGGCGCGCCGATCGTCGATCACGGGAACGACGAGATCGGCGAGCTCGCGCGCGCATTCGACAGCATGCGCGTGCACCTTGCGCAGCTCGACAACGCGCGAAAGGAGTTCGTTGCGAACGCCTCGCACGAGCTGCGAACACCACTCTTCTCGATCGGCGGCTTCCTCGAGCTGCTCGCCGACGAGGACCTCGACGAGGAAACGCGGCGCGAGTTCATCGAGACGATGCAGGGGCAGGTCCAGCGCCTCGCGAAGCTCTCGACGGATCTGCTCGACCTCTCGCGCGTGGACGCCGGGCAGCTCAGCGTCGTGCGCGAGCCGGTCAACGTGAGCGCGATCGTGGAGGTGCTCGCCCGCGAGCTCGAGCATCTCGCCGCCTCGACCGGACACGACCTGCACGCCGATGCCGGCGGCGAGGTGTGGTGCATGGGTGACGACGCCCGGATCCTCCAGATCGGCCGCGCGCTCGCGACCAACGCGTTGACGCACACGCCCCCGGGAACGCGGGTGACGCTCCGGGCGCGGCGCCGAAACGACCGCGCCGAGCTCTCGGTCGAAGACGATGGTCCGGGGATACCGGCAAGTCAGCGTGAGGCGGTCTTCGGTCGCTTCTACCGGGTCGAGGGCGGGAGGGCCTCCGGGAGCGGCCTCGGCCTGGCGATCGCGCGGGAGATCGCACGAGTCATGGGCGGGGACGTACGCCTGGAGCCCGGGGCCAGCCCGACGGTGTTCACCCTCGAGCTGCCGGCTGAGCCCGCGCCTTCCCCGCCTCGGCCGTTTTCACGTGAAAACGGTGCGCGGGCGCCCGAGCGCGTCCCGTAGAACCTCGCGAAGGAGGTTCTTGCAGCCGCCGTCTACGATCCCGGCGTGCCCGAGCGTCCGAGCGACTTCACACACGTCACTGAATCGGGGGACGTGCACATGGTCGACGTTGGAGGGAAACCGCCGGCTCGCCGCCGAGCAGTCGCGCGCGGGCGTGTCCGCATGGCGGCCGAGACGACGCAGGCGCTGGGTGCCCTCCCGAAGGGCGACGCGCTCGTCACGGCAAAGCTCGCGGGGATCATGGCTGCGAAGCGGACCGCCGAGCTCGTCCCGCTCTGTCACCCGTTGCCCCTGACGCATCTCGACGTACACCTCGAGGTGAGAGACGGCAGCGTGGAGATCGAGGCCTCCGCCGAGACGACGGCGCAGACGGGCGTCGAGATGGAGGCGCTCACGGCAGTCTCGGTGGCCGCCCTGACGCTCTACGACATGGCGAAGGCGATCGACAAGGCGATGGTCATCGACGACGTGCATCTCGTCGAGAAGACGAAAGCGCCGGCGTGAAGGCAGCCGTGCTCACGGTGTCCGACGGCGTGAGCGCCGGCGTGCGCGAAGACGAGAGCGGTGACGTGCTCGACGAGCTTCTTCGCGAGGACGGGTTCGCCGTCGACCGACGGGTCGTCACCGACGATGCTGCGCTCATCGTGGAGGCCCTTCGCGAGCTCGTAGCCGACGGGACGCTGCTCATATTGACAACAGGAGGCACGGGCTTCGCTCCGCGGGACGTGACCCCTGAGGCCACGCGGGAGGTCGTCGAGCGCGAGGCGCCGGGTCTCGCAGAGGCGATTCGTGCCGATGCGATCGCCCGAACCCCTCATGCGCTTCTCTCCCGCGGGATCGCGGGGCTGCGCGACGGTGCGCTCATCGTGAATCTACCCGGCTCGCCGGGGGGGTGCCGCGACGGCTTCGCGGTCATCCGGCCCGCGCTCCGGCACGGCCTCGAGCTGGCGGCCGGGGACACCGCGACCCCACACCGCCAGACATGACCACCGTGACCACGGTTCCGCTGCCACGCAGGCTGGCATCGCTCGTGCGGATCGAGCACACCGTGTTCGCGCTTCCGTTCGCCTTTGTCGGAGCGTTCCTCGCGGTGGACGCCTGGCCGGGCCTGGCGAACATGGTGTGGATCACGATTGCGATGGTCGGGGCACGCACGCTCGCCATGTCGCTCAATCGCCTTGTCGACGCCGAGCTCGACGCGCGAAATCCGCGCACGGCGACGCGCGAGCTCCCGTCGGGCGCGCTGTCGCGCAACCAGGTGCTCGCGTTGTGCGTCGCGTCGCTCGCGATCTTCCTCGTCGCGGTCTTCCAGCTCGATCCGGTCGTGAGATGGCTCTGGCCGATCCCGGTCGCGTTGTTCGTGGTCTACCCGTACCTGAAGCGGATCACGTGGCTTTGCCACCTCTGGCTCGGCGCCTGTCTCGGCCTCGCGCCGGTCGGCGCGTGGCTCGCGGTCACGGGCACGGCGCCCTGGGAGGCGTGGGCGCTTGCGGGCGCGGTATTGCTCTGGGTCGCCGGCTTCGACCTCTTCTACTCGCTGTTCGACCTCGAGCACGACCGGGCGGAGGGACTGCACTCGTGGGCGGTGCGGTTCGGCGAGCGGGGGGTCTTCGTCGGCGCGCGCGTGTTCCACGCCGGAGCCGTCGCTCTGCTCGCCGCGGCGGGGCTGGGCCTCGATGTCTCCGCCTTCTATTGGCTCGGCGTGGCCGCGACCATCGCGCTCCTCGTGTACGAGCACTCGATCGTCCGCCCGGGCGATCTCCGCCGCCTCGACGCCGCGTTCTTCACGCTCAACGGCGTGATCAGCGTGCTCTTCTTCGCGTTCGTCGCCCTGGACGTGCTCGTCGGATGATCCGTGCGCAGGGGCTCGAGAAGCGCTACGGGCGCAAGCGCGTGCTGGCGGGTTTGGACGTCACGGTGCCGGACGGCGGCTTCGCGATCGTCACCGGCCCGAACGGGAGCGGGAAGACGACGCTGCTGAGGCTCCTCGCGGGCCTCGCCGTCCCCACTCGCGGCTCACTCGCTGTCGACATCGATCGCTCGCGGCTCGGGTACCTCGCGCACGAGCCGCTCGTCTACCGCGAGCTCACCGCAGTCGAGAACCTCGACCTCTACGGCCGGCTCTACCGCGTGCCGGAGCGGCGCGAGCGCATCGGGATGCTCCTCGAGCGCTTCTCGCTCTGGGATGCGCGGAACGAGCGGGTGTCGACGTACTCGCGTGGCATGTCGCAGCGCCTGGCGTTGTGCCGGACGCTGCTCCACGAACCGGACCTCCTCGTCCTCGACGAGCCGTACTCCGCGCTCGACGAGAGCGGGTCGGGACTACTCGATCGGGAGCTCGAGGCCGCTCGCCGGGAAGCAGACGCTCGTCGTCTCCACACATGACCCGGTACGCCTTGCGCCCCTGTCGACCGTGGAGCTTGCGCTCGCATGACCTACCTCGCGGATGTGGCCGCCCTCACGCGCAAGGATCTGCGGGTAGAGCTCCGCGGCCGCGACACGCTGCCCGCCATGCTGCTGTTCGTCCTCTCGACGCTCGTCGTCTTCCACTTCGCGCTTCCAGAGGGCTCCGGCGAGACGGCGGCGTACGGGCTCCTGTGGGTCGCCATAGTGTTCACCGCGCTGCTCGGCCTCGCCAGGGCGTGGGTCCCGGAGCAGGAGCATCACGTTCTCGACGGCCTCGTGCTCACGCCGTGTGACCGCAGCGCGATCTGGCTCGCGAAGACGCTCGCGACGCTTGCGTTCCTGCTTGCGGCCGAGGCGGTCGCTCTGCCCGCATTCGTTCTCTTCTTCGAGCCGCTGGACGCGAGCGCGCTCGCCGGTGTTCTCCTCGCCGACATCGGGATCTGCGCAGTCGGCTCGCTCATGTCGGCGATGGCCGCTGCCGGCCGCGCCCGTGAGCTGCTTCTTCCGCTGCTCGTCCTGCCGCTCGCGATCCCGCTGATCGTGGGAGGCGTCGGGGCCGCGGTCTCGGACGACCCCGAGCGCTTCCTGCTGTTCCTCCTGCTGTACGACGGAGTCTTCGCTGTACTCTCGTGGGCGTCCTTCGAGTACGTCGTAACGGAGTAGCCACTGAGCGCAACGTCACCTCGCAGCCTGCCGGGCCTCGCCTGGCTCGCCGCATTCGCAATGGGCCTCGCGCTCGTTCTCGCGCTCCTCGTTGCGCCCGAGGATGCCGACCAGGGGATCTCGCAGCGGATCTTCTACATCCACGTCCCGATTGCCCTCACCGCGTACTTCTGCTTCGGGCTCGGAGCGCTCAAAGCCCTCCTCCTGCTCTGGCGTGGTGAAGAGCGCTACGACCTCGAGAGCTACGTCGCGATCCACCAGGGCACGATCTTCGGCGCGCTCACGCTGATCACGGGTGCGATCTGGGCACGAGCCTCCTGGGGGGTCTGGTGGACCTGGAGCTCGAACCAGCTCGTCCTCTTCCTCGTCCTCTTCCTCTTTTACTGCGCCTACTTCATGCTCCGCTTCTCGCTCGAGGAGGGCCCGAGGCGTGCCCGCTCGTCGGCGGTGTACGCGCTCTTCGGCGTCGCGCTCATCCCGGTGAGCTTCCTTGCGATTCGCCTGGCCGAGGACTTCATCCATCCCACCGTCTTCACGCGCGAAGGGCCTCAGATGACAGGGACGATGTTCGCGACCTTCTGCGTCTCGTGGGCAGCGGTGACGCTCCTCGCGTACGTCCTCTATCGCGTCGAGCTGGCCGGGAAGCGGCTCGATGCCGATCTGCGCGAGCTGCGAGAGGCGCTGCAGTGAGCTGGAGCCAGGGCGAGCTGGTCGCGGCCGCCTACGCTGTGGTCTTCTTCTTCGTGCTTGTCTACGTCGCGATCATCGCGGCGAAGCTCGCGCGCCTGCAGCGCGAGACCGCCGAGCTCGTCGAGCTCGCGCGGGCGAAATCCGCGGTCGAGTCGTGACCCTCCGGGCCGGTGCATATGCTGCGCCCGTGGTCGCGCGGCCCCTGCCGATCCAGGCACCAACTGCTTTCATCCGGATCCGGCCTCGAGGTGTGCGGCTCTGTGGCGAGGCTCGACGCCGCTCGCCTCGTCGCTGCGGAGCGGCGTTACGCTCCGCGGCGTGTTCATCACGTTCCTGAGTGACTTCGGGCTGAAGGACGACTTCGTCGGCACGTGCCACGGGGTCATGAAGCGGATCGCCCCGGACGCGGAGATCATCGACATCACGCACGGCATCCCGCCGCAGTCGATCCTCGAGGGGGCTCTCGTCCTTGCGAACACGATCGGCTTCATGCCGGTGGGGGTCCACCTCGCGATCGTGGACCCTGGGGTTGGCGGCCCGCGGCGTCCGCTTGCGCTTCGCGACTCCGAGGGCCGCCTTTACGTCGGGCCCGACAACGGGCTCTTGCTTCCGGCAGCGAGTCGTGCGGGCATCGAGGTGGCGCACGAGCTCGCGAACCCGGCGTATGCGCTCGAGTCCATCTCGCGCACGTTCCACGGACGCGATCTGTTCGCCCCAGCCGCTGCTCATCTTGCAACCGGCGTTACCCTGGCGGACCTCGGCCCGCCTGTCGACTCCGAGGGGCTCGTCCGCCTCGACTTGCCCGAGCCCGTCGCGGCCGATGGTGCGATCACCGCGACCGTGCTCTACGTTGACAGCTTCGGCAACATCGTGCTCAACCTCGACCGGGACGACATCCAGGCGTTGGGCATCGGCTCGGGAACACGGGTGGAACTCGAGCTCTCGGGCGAGCGGTATTACGCCGTCGCTGCACGAGCCTTCGGGGATGCTCGCCCCGGCGACGTGATCCTCTACGAGGACAGCTACAGGAATATGTCGATCGCGATCTCGCGCGGCAGCGCGGCGCGGATGCTCCATGCGTCTCCGGGGCAGCGGATCAGGATCACGATCGCGGAGTGAGTCCGGAGTAAGTCAGGAGTGAGGTGGGTGCCGGTCGGCCCAGTGCAGCGCCGCTTCGACCTCGGCCGCGAGGCTCAGGAGGAGTCCGTCGCCCGCGGGTGGTCCGATCGCCTGGACGCCGACGGGTAGCCCGTCGTCGCTCCAGTGCAGCGGGAGCGACATCGCCGGAAGCCCCGTGAGATTGGCGACAGCGGTGAACGGCGTGAACTCGGTGTTGCGGTACAGCTGTGGGATTGCTCCGTCGACGGCATCCTGCCAGCCGATCGGCACGGGCGGCATCGCGAGCGTAGGCGTCAGCACGACGTCGACCGAGCTCCAGAAGGCCACGATCCGTCGCGCGAGCATCTGAAGTGAAGCAACCGCTTGCGCATACTCGGCCGCGGAGGTCGCTCTCGCCGACGCGACGAGCCCGCGGTTGAGCGGCGTCATCAGGGCGTCGTCGATCGGGTACAGCGCCGGGCCGACCTGCCAGACGGCGATGAACTTGTCGACGAGGTCTGGCTGCGCGCCACGGCGGGGTCTCTTCGCGCACGTCGTGCCCGAGCTCGGCGAGGACCGTCGCGGCGGACGTGAGTGCGGCAGCGCACTCGGGATCGACCGGAACGTCGATCGGCGGGATGGACGTGACGGCGACCCGGAGACGCGAAGGCAGATCTCTTACGGCCTCGGCGAACGGCCGCTCGGGCTGCGGCGCCCACCACGGATCACCCGGCTCGTAGCCGGCGAGCACGTCGAGCAAATGCGCGGCGTCCGCGACCGTCCGCGAAAGGGTACCGGCGGTCGAGAGACCCTCGAGTGACCCGAACGGCGCGCTCGACACCCGCCCGCGTGAGGGCTTCAGCCCGAAGACGCCGCAGCACGACGCGGGGATGCGAATTGAGCCGCCGCCGTCCGACCCGTGAGCGATCGGGATGAGGCCTGCCGCCAGCGCCGCCGCAGCGCCGCCGCTCGAGCCGCCGGAAGTGAGCAGCGTGTTCCACGGGTTCCGGGTGTCGCCGTTGAGCTCCGACTCGGTGAACGCAACCGTTCCGAACTCCGGCGTGTTGGTCTTCCCGACGATGACGAAGCCCGCATCGCGAAGCCGACGCACGACTGCGGTGTCGAAGTCCGGGACGTAGTCGGCGTACGCACGGGAGGAGTACGTGGTACGGATGCCCGCGGTCGCGGCGAGATCCTTCACGGCGATGGGAACTCCGCGGAAGGGAGCGTCCCCTTGCGTCGAGTCGACTGCGCGGGCAGCAGCGAGCGCTTCGTCCGCGCAAACGGTGACGAACGCGTTCAACTCGGGATCGAGACGTGCGATTCGCTCGAGGTACAGCTCGACGAGCTCGATCGAGGCGACGTCGCCGCTGCGAACGAGCCGCGCCTGCTCGACGGCCGAGGCAAACGCGAGCTCCATCGAGCGTCGAACCTACCAGCGGTATGCGGCCTTCTCGTGGGTACCCTCGCCGGGATGAGCCCACCGAGCACGGCTCGCCTCGTGACCTCCGAGCGGCTCGACCTCCTCGACTGGAAGCGGAGGATCTTCGATCTCTACCGCGAGGTGCGTGTCGAGAAGGACCCGGCCTCGGCGTGGCGGCGATGGTGCCAGACGCGCGACGAGCTGATCGCGCGCCATCCTCAATCGCCCGTCGACCTGGCCGGGCGTGCTGCATTCAGGGCCGAGTACTTCGACTACGACCCAGCCGCCAGAGCGCTTGCCGAGGTCGTGCCCGTCGAGCCGGAGGACGGGCTCATCCCGATGAGCAGAGACAACGGCTCACGCTTCACGCACTTCGCCGACGTCGAGTTCGAGCTTCTCGGTCACGAGCTCACGCTCGGTCTCTACTGGCTCGAGGCCTACGGTGGTGGCGTCTTTCTTTGCTTTACCGACGAGACGAGCGGCGAGACGTCCTACGGCGCAGGGCGGTACCTCCTCGACACCGTCAAGGGTGCGGATCTCGGGACCATGGAAGGAAAGCTCGTGCTCGACTTCAACTTCTCGTTCAATCCCTCGTGCGCATACGACACCCGTTGGGCATGCCCGCTGGCGCCAGCCGGAAACCGTCTACCCATCGCCGTCCGGGCGGGAGAGCGACGACCAGCTGCTGCAATCGCCGCGTGACGCCTCGCGGGCGTCCGCGGCTCGAGCGGGCAGTAGCGAGGGCCGGAACGAGCCCTCCTTCGCGCGGGACAACCCGCGACGCTCATGTGCCCTTCGGCGGGCGAAAAGCCGGCCTTCGGCCTCGGCGTTCGCTTCGACACTGCCTCGGTAGACTGAGGCGCCGCGGCGAGGTAGCTCAGTCGGTAGAGCACACGGCTGAAAACCGTGGTGTCGCCGGTTCGATTCCGGCCCTCGCCATTCCGACGAAATCTCGCGGTGCCGGGTCCGGCGCTAGCGTTCGGCGCCGTGACTCCGGGTGCAAAGCGCGCGATCGCGATCATCGGCGCCACGCTCGACCTCGGACAGGGGCGCCGTGGCGTCGACATGGGGCCTTCCGCGATCCGCTACGCGGAGCTCGAAGAGCGGCTGACGAGCCTCGGATACGACGTGCGCGACCACGGGAACGTCGAGACCGCCGTCCCGGAGGCGACGGCGCTGCACGACGAGCGCGCGCGCTTCCTGCCCGAGATCAAGGAGACGTGCGCTCGGATCGCCGCGAAGGTGGTCGAGGAATCGAAGGCGGGAGCGATGCCGCTCGTGCTGGGCGGCGACCACTCGCTCGCTCTCGGCACGCTCGGCGGTCTTGCCTCGGTTCACGGTGTCGGGGGTGCACTCTGGATCGATGCGCACGCGGACATCAACACGCCTGAGACGAGCCCCACTGGGAACGTTCACGGCATGCCTCTTGCCGCTGCGCTCGGGCTTGCGGGACCCGAGTTCGAGAGCGACGCATGGCCGCTCCCCGCTCTGGATCCACGCCGGGTCGCGCTCATCGGCCTCCGGCAGGCTGACGCGGGTGAGCGGAAGCTGCTTCGCGAGGCGGGGGTTCGCGTCTTCACGATGAGCGAGCTCGACCGGATCGGCATGGAACGTGCAACGCGCGAAGCGCTCGACCGAATCGCCGGGCCGGGGTTCGTCCACGTCTCAATCGACATGGACGTGCTCGATCCGGAGGTCGCACCCGGCGTCGGCACGCCCGTGCGCGGCGGGCTGACCTACCGAGAGGCGCACCTCGCGCTCGAGCTCGTCGCCGAGTCGGGTCTCGCGGGTTCGCTCGAGGTGGTGGAGGTGAACCCGATCCTCGACCGCGAGAACACGACGGCGCTCACCGCCGTCGAGCTCGTGGCCAGTGCGTTGGGCAAGACCATCATCTAGGTTCGGGAGTGACAACGACCGGCTGCGAATGCGGCCGCTTTAGGGCTCTTCGCGCGAGCGGGATCTTGCGCTAGCGAATCCCGCTCGCTGCGGAAAACTCAGGAACGATGTCCTTGCCGTAGGCGGCGAGGTCCTCCTCCTGGCCGTGCGTCATGAGGTAGATGTTGAACTGGTCGACGCCGATCGCCTCGAGCTCCTTGAGCTTCGCGGTCGCCTGCTCCACGCCCCCGAGGACGCAGAAGCGGTCGCAGATCTCGTCGGTCACGAACTCGCCGTGCTTCGCGCCGACGCGCGAGTGCTCGTCGTAGTCGTAGAACTTGCGCGCGCGGACGTATTCCGTCAGCTCGTGGGGGATCTCGGAGTCGAACCCGTAGCGTTCGATGAGGTCCATCACGTGGTTCGAGACCATCGCGGGGAACCAGCGCACCTGGTCGCGCGCATCGGCGATGTCGTCCGTGATATGGCTCGGCGCGCAGACGATGCACTTGAGCTCCGACGGATCGCGGCCTGCCTCGGCCGCAGCCTCGCGGGCCGTGTTCATGATCCACCGGATGATGTCCGGGTCGGCGAGCTGGATGATCACGCCGTCGGATACGCGCCCGGCGACGGCGAGCGCCTTTGGGCCATAGCCGGCGACCCACATCGGGATCTCCGGAAGCTCGGGTCGCACCCACGCCAGCTTCAGCTCCTTGTCGTTCCACTCGACCTCACGGCCGTTCATGAAGTCCTTGATCATCCGGCAGCGCCGCTCGAACTCGGCGACCCGCACGGGCTGTTGGCCGATGTAGCGGCGAGCCGAGTCGCCACGCCCGATCCCCATCACCATCCGGCCCTCGGATATGTCGTGCAGGGTCGCGTAGCCACTCGCGAGGACGGTCGGCTCGCGGGTGCCTGGATTCGTGACGCAATGCCCGAACTTCATGGTCGTCGTCGCCTGCACGGCCAGCGTGAGCAACGGGAACGACTCCTGCCACAGCACATGTGAGTCGTAGGTCCAGCCGTATTCGAAGCCGTTCGCTTCGGCGTGCCGGATGAGCTCGAGAAAGCGCGTCGACGGCGGGTCGGGCAGGACGGTGACGCCGAAGCTCAGTGCCATCGCGTTCTCTCCTTCGTTCGATCGGGAAGGGCGATTATCGACTACAGGCGAGCCGCGCGAAGCGGGACGAGGGCCGCTGCGCTCAGCGCGGCGATGACGGCGAACGCCACGCGACCGTCACCTCCATCGACGAATGAAAGGCCGGCGAGCGGAGTACCGACGAGGATCGTGAGCACCGCG
Organism: uncultured Gaiellaceae bacterium; assembly: GCA_963723695.1. Taxonomy (GTDB): domain Bacteria; phylum Actinomycetota; class Thermoleophilia; order Gaiellales; family Gaiellaceae; genus GMQP-bins7. The sequence goes on from CAVRRU010000012.1 coordinate 162,509, forward strand.
CACGCGTTCACGAGCGCGATGGCGCCTGCTGGCGCGTCGGGACGAGTGTGTTGTGCGGCCGCGAAGATCACTGCGAACGGCAGCCCTGCCATGAGTCCGAAGACGAACGCGCCGAAGGTGGAGAGCGCCAATGGGCCGCCCAGGGCAAGCAGCAGCGCACCGACCGAGGTTCCGGCGACTGAGGCGGCGACGAGACGGCGAGCGTTCACGCGGCCCGCGAGCAACCCTCCCGCCGGTCGCGTCGCGATGCCGACGAAGAGGATGAGGCCGCCGGCGAGCCCGGCTGCTACTGAAGTCGCTCCCTGCCGCTCCAGAAGCGGGACGGCCCAGTTGCCCGCGACGACAGCGAGCCCGAACGTCGCCGCCTGGAGGACTCCGATTGGCAGCAGTTCGCGGTCGCGAAGTACCCACTGCCCAGCATGGCCGATACGTGGCAGCCCTGTTGCCGCCAGCGACGGGATCGCGGCGAGGAATGCTAGGACGACGGCGCTCCAGTAGGGAGCACGCCAGCTGGTCGCATCCGTAAGTGCAGGTACGACCATGAGGGCAAGCCCGCCGCCTGCCATCGTCGCCCCGCCGTAGAGACCCTGCAGCGCGGGGCCGCCTCCTCCCGCTCGCACGAGGTCGAGACCGGCGACGAAGGCTGCCCCCGAGCCAAGACCTACGACGGCACGCCCGAGCAGGGCAAGCTCGAACCCGGCGTCGGCCACCAGGACGAGGTTGCCCGCGACGGCCGCGGCGATCGCCAGGAGCGCGACCCGTTGCGAGCCGAAGCGGTCAGCTCCGCGGCCGGCCGGCAGCTGCACCGCGAGGTGGGTGACGAAGAGCGCGGTCGTGAGAAGCCCAACGGCCACGACGGAAACGTCGTAGTGCTCAGCGAGCGGGTCGGCGACCGCCCCGACGTTCGAAACGTTCCACGTCAGGAGCCCGCCGACGGCCAGCCCCGCGACGACGGCTCTGGTCGACATGGGGTCGGACCTGTCGGGTCCGACCCCGGCCAGCGTCAACGGCCGCCGCCGCCCGCGACCCAGCCGATCGTCTTCGACGCCAGCCGGTCGAGTGCGGAGACAGCGAGCTCGAGATGCTCCTCGCGCGTGTCCTCGAGCTTCGTGTGCGACAGGCCGCGGAGGCTCTGCACGAACATCATCACGGTCGGGACACCGGCGCGAGCCACCTCGGCGGCGTCGTGCAGCGGGCCCGACGGAAGGCGGTGCGGCGGCATTCCGACCTCGCGAATCGACTCCTCGCAGAAGTCGAGCAACGTGTCGTCGAAGAGGATCGGCTCGATCGACCATATCTTGTCCCACTCGACCTCGATCGACTCCTCGGCCGTGAAACGCTCGCTCGCCGCCTTCGCCTCGGTGAGCATGGTGGCGAGGCGCTTCGCGTTCAGATCCCGCTGGTCGAGGAGCTGCTCGGCGGTCTCGACGACCGAGGTCACGATCCCGGGCCGGCAGACGACGCCGCCCGACGTGCAGACGGCGCCACCACCGGCGCGGCGGGCGATCTCGCGAATCTCGAGCGCCATCTTCGCCGCGCCCGCGAGCGCGTCGCGCCGCTTGTCCATCGGCGTGGAGCCTGCATGTGCCGCTTGCCCTCGCCAGGTGATGCGGTGTCGCTCGACCCCGAACGTGCCGAGGACGACGCCGAGGGGGAGGCCGAGGGACTCGAGCACCGGGCCCTGTTCGATGTGGAGCTCGAGGTAGGCGGCGGCGTTGTCGAGCTCGGTGCGCGCATCCAGCGCCGAATCGAGGTCGACGCCGCGCTCGGCGAGTGCGTCGGGGAGCGCCGTGCCGTCGCGATCCGTGAGCCGGCGCAGCTCGTCCTGGTCGGCCATCGAGCCCGCGGCGGCGCTCGAGCCGAAGAGGCTGCGACCGAAGCGCGCGCCCTCCTCGTCGGCCCAGTTTGCGAGCCGGATCGTTACGGGAGGAGTCCCCTCCTCGGCGACCCGCCGCAGCACCTCGGCGCCCGCGACGACGTTGAGGGAGCCGTCGAGCCAGCCGCCGTTCGGCACCGAGTCGATGTGGCCGCCGATGAGGACTGCTCGCTCCGACTCGCCTGCGAGCGTGAACCACTGGTTGCCGGCAGCGTCGATCGACTCCTCGGAACCGGTTTCCGCAAGGAGCCCTCGGAGCCACTCGCGTGCGCGTTCCCACGTCTCCGTCCACGCGACACGCTGAGCGCCGTTCGCGTCGCCGGTGAGCTCGCGGAGCTCCTTCAACTCGGCGACGGTTCGCTTCGGATCGAGGGCCATGTACCGACTCTAACCAGCGGCTTCAGGTGTGTGGGATGCTCTCCCGCGTGCAGTCCCGGATCGCCTCGGTCGCCTCCCGAATCGCCGTCTTCCTCCTCGTTCTGCTCGGGCTCTGGGCGCTCTGGGAGGGATATCGGTCGCTGTGGGAGGAGACCGGGTGGACCCGTCCGTTCCCGGTCAACGACACGACGATGCCGCACCTGCACGACATCGTCGGTGCGCTCTTCGAGCCGCTACGCGAGGGCGAGCCGATCCTCGCCAGCTTCATGCTCGACGCTGCGCTCTTCACCGCGAAGGAGGCCGCGGTCGGCTTCGCGATCGGCGCGGCGATCGGGTTCCTGCTCGGAGCGCTGATCGCGCGGTTCGCCGTGCTCAGGCGCGGGGTGATGCCGTACGTGGTCGCCTCGCAGACGATCCCGATCCTCGCGCTTGCGCCGATCGTCGTCGTCGGGCTCGGGAGCGTGAGCATTGCCGGCTGGACGCCTGCGGACTGGATGCGCGTGTCGGTCATCGCTGCCTACCTCACGTTCTTCCCGGTGACCGTGAACACGGTGCGGGGTCTTACCTCCGCCGATCCGGCGGCCGTCGAGCTCATGGAGTCGTACGCCGCGCCCGAGTGGTCGGTGTTCTGGAAGCTGCGCGTTCCCGCCGCGCTCCCGTATCTGTTCTCTGCGTTCAAGGTTGCTGCGACCGCGAGCGTCGTAGGCGCCGTCATCGGTGAGCTGCCGTCGTCGATCCAGGATGGCCTCGGCGGCTGGATCATCAACTTCAATCAGTACTACGCGCTCGAGCCCGAGAACCTCTGGGCAGTGAACGTCGTCGCTGCGCTCCTCGGCATCTCCTTCTTCCTCGTCGTCGTTCTCGTGGAGAAGCTCGTCGTCCACCGGGCTCCGGAGCAGCTCGTGTGAACGCCCAGGCGGTCGTCTCTGCAAAGGGGATCTCGAAGACCTTCGGCAAGGGCGGGGTCACCGCCCTCGAGGACATCGACCTCGAGGTCGGAGCCGGCGAGTTCATCTCGCTCATCGGCCCGTCGGGCTGCGGCAAGTCGACGCTTCTGCGGATCATCGGCGACCTCGTCGAGCCTTCGGGCGGCGAGATCCTCGTGAACGGGAAGCCAGCTCACCGGGCGCGGCTCGATCGCGACTACGGGATCGTCTTCCAGGCGGCTGTGCTCTACGACTGGCGCACCGTCGCGAAGAACATCGCGCTCCCGCTCGAGTTGCTGGGCTACGACCGTCGAGAGCGGGCGAACCGGGTGCGCGAGCTGATGCACCTCATGGAGCTCGAAGGTTTCGAGAAGCACTACCCCTGGCAGCTCTCGGGTGGGATGCAGCAGCGCGTCTCGATTGCACGCGCGCTGTCGTTCTCTCCCGAGCTGCTGCTCATGGACGAGCCTTTCGGTGCCCTCGATGAGATGACGCGCGAGCGCCTCAACATGGAGCTGCTGCGCATCTGGTCCGAGCTCGGCTCGACGGTCATCTTCGTCACCCACTCGATCGCCGAGGCGGTGTACCTCTCGACGAGGGTCTTCGTGATGTCGGCCCGTCCCGGGCGCATCACGTCCATCGTGCCGATCGACCTCCCGAAGCCGAGGACGTTCGAGACGCGCGAGGACCCCCGGTTCTTCGAGCTCGTGACGGATGTGCGCGAGGCCCTGCACGCCGGCGGGGCGCTCGAGGTGGTGGCGGAGGCCGAGCTGGAATGAACACGATCGCCCAGGCTGGGGCGCCGAGGTCGGACCGCCTCGTCAAGCGCGCACGGGCGTGGGTTCCGGTGCTCGTCGTCTTCGGGCTCGGCATCGTCGCGTGGCAGTGGCTGCTCCCGGCACTCGGGGTCGAGCGCTACCTGCTCCCACCGATGTCCGACGTGCTGCAGGCCTTCTGGGACGAGCGCGGCGAGCTCCTCCGCGCCGGGTGGATCACGTTCAAGGAGGCGCTCGGCGGCTTCGTCCTCGGCTGCTCAGTCGCGTTCGTACTCGCGCTCGCGCTCGCGCGCTGGCGACCCCTCGGGAGCGCGCTGATGCCGTACATGATCGCCGCGAACGCCGTGCCGATCGTCGCGTTCGCGCCGATCACGAACGCGTGGTTCGGCACCCTCTCGCCCTGGTCGAAGGTGGTGATCGCCGCCGTGCTCTGCTTCTTCCCCGTGCTCGTCAACACTCTGCGCGGCCTCACCTCCGTTCGCCCCGAGTCGCTCGAGCTCATGCGCTCGTACGCGGCGCCGCAGCGTGTCGTGTTCCGGCGAGTGCGGATCCCGAACAGCCTCCCGTTCGTCTTCTCCGCCTTGAAGATCGCATCGGTACTCGCAATGATCGGCGCTGTTGTGGGGGACTACTTCGGCGGATCCACCGAGGCGCTCGGGGTCAAGATCATCTCGGCGGTGTCGCTGGCTCAGTACGAGACGGCCTGGGCCGCGATCCTGGTGGCGAGCCTGCTCGGGATCGCGTTCTACGCCACGGTCGCGCTTGCGGAGCGGCTCGCGCTCCACTGGCATCCGTCGACGAGGGCAGGAAACGAGTGACCCAAGGAGGGCACATGAGGAAACGAAGGTGGTATGTCGCGGGGACTGCCGTGCTCGCGGTTTCGATCGCAGTCGCGGCGGGGCTCGCGATGGCCGGGTCGAGCCAGGGGCAGGGCCTGACGAAAGTCACGCTGCAGTCGAAGTGGGTCGTCCAGTCGCAGTTCGCGGGCTACTACGCCGCGAAGGCGAAGGGCTACTACAAGCAGGTCGGCCTCGACGTCACGATCAAGGCCGGCGGGCCGGACATCCTCCCGGAGCAGGTCGTGCTCGGGAAGCAGGCCGAGTTCGGGATCAACTGGATGCCGAGTACGCTCGCGCAGCGTGACACCGGCAACGATCTCGTCAACATCGGACAGGTCTATGCGCGCAGCGGCACGACCGAGGTCACGTTCAAGAAGAGCGGGATCAACACCTTCCGAAAGATGCGGGGCAAGAAGTTCGGCGTCTGGATCTTCGGGAACGAGTTCGAGCAGCGGGCGGCGCTCGTGAAGAACGGCATGAACCCGGACAAGGACGTGCAGCTCGTCAAGCAGAACTTCGACATGCTCGCGTTCCTGAACGGCGAGATCGATGCTGCGTCGGCGATGACGTACAACGAGCTCGCGCAGGTGCTCGAGGTGAAGAACCCGGACACCGGGAAGCTGTACAAGCTCTCCGACTTGAACGTCTTCAAGTACTCGGATCTCGGCACCGGGATGCTCCAGGACGGCGTCATCGTCCGCGGCGACTGGATCTCCGAGGCGAAGAACCAGGACACGGCGGTGAAGTTCCTCGAGGCGTCGTTCAAGGGCTGGATCTACTGCCGCGATCACCTCGCCGAGTGCACGAACATCGTCCTGAAGAACGGGCCCGCGCTGCCCAAGGGGCACCAGCGGTGGCAGATGAACGAGGTCAACGCGCTCATCTGGCCCAACCGGCTCGGCATCGGGATCATGGACCCGGCCGAGTTCAAGCGAACTACGACGATCGCAAAGACCTACAAGGTCATCAAGAAGCCGGCGTCGAAGGCCGCGTATCGCACGGACCTCGCGAGGAAGGCCGTCGCAAATCTGCGCCGGCAAGGCCTCGACGTCCTCGGCAAGGGCTTCAAGAAGAAGGTCGTCGTCCTGAAGGAGGGCGGCAAGTAAGCAACGGATCGGCTCCGGGTCGGCTACGGTCGGCCCGGAGCTCTCCACGGAGGTGATGACGTGTCGACACTGATCAAGAGCGGCCGGATCATCACGGCGGCCGACGACTACGTCGGCGACGTCTACGTCGACGGTGAGCGGATCGCGATGATCGGCGAGTCCCTCGACGTCGATGCCGACCGCGTGATCGACGCGACAGGGAGGTACGTGCTGCCCGGCTGCGTCGACCCGCACACCCACCTCGACATGCCGTTCGGTGGGACGGTCACGATCGACGACGTCACGTCGGGTCAGACAGCCGCTGCCTTCGGCGGCACCACGTGCCACGTCGACTTCTGCATCCAGGCCCCCGGCACCTCTTTCGCCGAGGCGCTCGACACCTGGCACGGCAAGCGTGAGGGGAAGCAGCTCATCGACATGGGCTTCCACATCGCGGTCACGGACCTCCGCGAGGGCGGCTCGCTGGAGGAGCTCGCGCGGCTCCCCGAACAGGGCATCACGTCCTACAAGCTCTTCATGGCGTACAAGGGCGCGCTCATGGTCGACGACGAGACGCTCTTCCGGACGATGGAGGTCGCGGCCGACACCGGCGCGCTCGTGATGGTGCACGCCGAGAACGGCGACGCGATCGACGTCCTCGTGAAGCAGGCGCTCGCGGCGGGAAACACCGCCCCGCACTTTCATGCACTTACCCGGCCGCCCGAGCTGGAGGGCGAGGCGACGAACCGCGCGATCCAGCTTGCGCGGATCGCGGGAGCACCGCTCTACGTCGTCCACGTCTCCTGCAAGGAGGCCGTCGATCCCATCGCCCGCGCGCGCGAGCAGGGATGGGACGTGTGGGGCGAGACGTGCACGCAGTACTTCTTCGTCGACTACACGTACCTCGAGCGGCCGGATTTCGAGGGCGCGAAATACGTCTACACGCCTCCTCCGCGCGACCGCGAGAACCAGGAGATCCTCTGGCACGCGGTGCGCTCAGACATCCTCTCGGCGATCTCGACCGACCACTGCGCGTTCCTCTGGGACGGGCAGAAGTCACTCGGGAAGGACGACTTCTCGATGATCCCGAATGGCGGACCTGGGCTCGAGAACCGGCTGCACATGATCCATGAGTTCGGCGTCCGCACCGGTCGTATCACGCTCAACCGGATGGTCGAGCTGCTCTCCACGAACCCTGCCAAGCTCTTCGGCCTCTATCCGCGCAAGGGCACGATCGCGCCGGGCTCCGACGCTGACATCGTGATCTTCGATCCGGAGAGGCGGCACCTGATCACCGCCGCCGACCAACACTCGAAGGTCGACTACAACCTGTATGAGGGCACCGAGGTAACGGGGGCGCCCGAGCTCGTCATGCTCCGCGGAACCGTGCTCGTCGAGTCGGGCGAGCTGGTCGCGGAGCCGGGCGTCGGCGAGTTCGTCGAACGAGCGGCGTTCGGGCAGGAGCTCCTGCCCGCGGCTGCTCGCTGACGGCCAGCTGCACGGAGGTGCGCCGGGCACTTTCCCCCTTGTCCGGCGCCCTTCGTGCACGTTCATGGCGACGTCAGTCGCAGGTCACCCGGGTGTTCCACGGGTCGAACATGCCGCCCGGATTCGGCTTCCAGACCCACGCGTGGAGCGTCCACACGTTGGTCGCGGGTCGCCGTAGCGCCCGAGGTTCGTGTCGGCCAGCTCCTGCCCGTACAGCTCGGGCTGTGGGCGCCCGCGACCACGTACTCGACCCCGTGAGCTTGTGGGCCTCGCTGTTGCCCAGCTCGTAGAGCAGGACGTCCGGATCGGCTGCATCGAGCGTGCCGTCGGCCCTGCCGGGAGACAGAAGGTGGATGCCCATCGCGCCCTCCGCGCCGTTCGCGATACACGTCCCGCCGCCGAAGGCCTCGGTCTGGGGGAGCTCGACCGTGTAGCCGGCGGCACGCGCCGCATCGATGTCGTGGAAGCTCACCGTCGCCTGTCGAAGGGACTGGAGCTCGGACTTGCCCGCCGGCGAAGGCACCGCCGGCGAGGAGAACTCACAGAACGCCGGGAGCACGAGCAGGGCGAAAACTCGAAGTCGCATGCTCGGACGAGCGACGTCTTGCCACGCCCGCGTCGCCGCTGACGATCGCCGTTCGGCCCGCGGCCGCTCCTCGCCTCTCCAAGCGCCTCCTCGAGCGCGGCGAGCGCATCCTCACGTTCGAGCAGGCGAGCATCGGCCGCGATGGTGCTCACACGGAAAGTCTAGGATCGTGGTCGCCGATGGTGACCGTCGAGACCGATCCGAACCTCGGCGCGCAGATCGTCGAGGACGCGAAGGAGTACGTCCTCTACTCGTGGTCGACGCAGGACGCGATCAACCCGATCCCGGTCGCGGGCGCCGAGGGGCGGTACTTCTGGGACTACGACGGGAAGCGCTACCTCGACTTCGCGTCCCAGCTCGTCAACGTCAACATCGGCCACCAGCACCCGAAGATCATCGCGGCGATCAAGGAGCAGGCCGACAAGCTCTGCACAATCGGCCCGCCGCTGGCGAACGAGTCGCGCTCACGGCTCGGGCGCCTGCTCGCCGAGGTAACTCCGGGCGACCTGTCCATGTCGTTCTTCACGAACTCGGGGGCGGAGGCGAACGAGAACGCGATCAAGCTGGCGCGCCTCGCGACCGGGCGGCACAAGATCGTCGCGCGCTACCGCTCGTACCACGGAGCGACGCACGGTGGGATCATCTTGACGGGCGACCCCCGCCGCTGGCCGAACGAGCCCGGGATGGGGGGCGTCGTGCGAATGCTCGATCCGTACACCTATCGCTGCCCGGCCGGCCATCCCGACCCGTGCCCCGTCTGCACCGGCGCGCCGCACCTCGAGGAGCTCCTCGAGTACGAGGGCCCGCAGAACGTCGCCGCGGTGATGCTCGAGACGGTGACGGGGACGAACGGCGTCATCCCCCCGCCGCCCGGTTACCTGCAGGCAATCCGTGAGGTCTGCGACCGGCACGGGATCCTGCTGATTCTCGACGAGGTCATGGCGGGATTCGGTCGTACGGGTCGCTGGTTCGCATGCGAGAACTGGGACGTCGTCCCGGACATCATCACCGTCGCGAAGGGCATCAACTCGGGCTACGTCCCGCTCGGCGCGATGATCATCCGCGAACACCTGAAGGAGTGGGTGCGCAGCCGCTTCTTCCCCGGCGGGCTGACGTATGCAGGGCACCCGCTCGCGTGCGCGTCCGCGGTCGCGTCAATCGAGGCGTTTCAGGAGGAGGGCGTCGTCGAGAACGCGGCTGACGTCGGCGCATACCTCGGGGACGGGCTGCGCGGGCTCGCCGTCCGCCACCAGTCGATCGGCGAGGTTCGCGGGCTCGGCTGCTTCTGGGGCGTCGAGCTCGTGAAGAGCCGGGAGACGCGCGAGATGCTCGTACCGTTCAATGCGACGGGCGACGCGGCGGCTCCCGTGGCTCGGCTAGCGAAGGCTGCGCTCGAGCGCGGCCTATACCTCATGACGCACTGGAACGTGATCATGGTCGTGCCGCCGCTGACGATCACGCGCGACGAGGTGGACGAAGGGCTCGCCATTCTCGACGAGGTCCTCGCGATCGCCGACGAGTACGTCACGTCCTAGGGCGGGCTCGACCTGGCCGTGGTCACGCGGGCTCACACGGCCGACCTTGGCTCGGCGACGCTCGACGAAGTGAGGTCGCTGCTCGACGAGGCTTTCGAGGGTGACTTCGGCGACGCCGACTGGGAGCACGCCCTTGGAGGGGTCCACGTCCTCCACCGCGAAAACGGTGCGATCATGGGTCACGTCGCGGTCGTGCAGCGCCGGATCGTGAACGGCGAACTCGCGATCCGAACGGGGTACGTGGAGGCTCTCGGCGTACGGCGTGACCGTCGGCAGCTTGGGTATGGGTCGGTGCTGATGGACGAGGCCGAGGACGTCATCAGGGCGGCGTACGACCTCGGTGCGCTCTCGGACGGAACGGGTATCGAGGGCTTCTACGAGCGCCGGGGGTGGCTGCGGTGGCTTGGGCCGACGTGGGCGCTCGCTCCCGGCGGTCCACTCCGCACGGAGGAAGAGGACGGCGGCGTTCTCGTCCTGCCGACTCCGACGAGCCCGGAGCTCGACGTATCGGACGCCATCGCCTGCGATTGGCGGCCAGGAGACGTCTGGTGAGGCCGGCGTGAGCGAGGTCGCTGAGGTCACGGCGCAACTCGTCGCGATCGAGTCGATCAATCCGGACGTCGTCGCCGACGGTTCCGGCGAGACGGAGATCGCTCGGTTCGTCGCCGAGTGGTGCGATCGGGCAGGACTCGAGACGACGCTCACCGAGCCCGCGCCGGGCCGGCCGAACGTCGTCGCAATCGCGCGGGGGAGCGGTGGCGGCCGGTCACTCATGCTCAACGCGCACATGGACACGGTCGGAGTTGCGGGGATGGCCGATCCCTTCACGCCTCGGCTCGAAGACGGTCGGCTGTATGGCCGCGGCTCCTACGACATGAAGGGGAGCCTGGCGGCGTGCATGCTCGCGACAGCCGAGGCTCGGCGGAAAGGCTTGACGGGCGACGTCCTGCTCACGGCCGTCTCCGACGAGGAGTTCGCGAGCGTGGGGACGGAAGCCGTGGCGGGATCCCTACGTGCGGACGCAGCGATCGTGACCGAGCCCACCGAGCTGCAGCTCGCGGTCGCGCACCGCGGCTTCGTCCATCTCGAGATCGAGACCCACGGCCGCGCCGCGCACGGCTCGCGGCCGCACCTCGGCATCGACGCGATCGCCAAGATGGGCCGCGTCCTCGTCGGGATCGAGGAGCTCGACCGTCGGCTTCGTGCGAATCCGATCCATCCGTACGTCGGAAGCGGGAGCGTGCATGCCTCGCTGATCGAAGGCGGGCAGGAGTACTCGAGCTACCCGGCGCAGTGCCTTCTCCAGGCCGAGCGCCGGACGATTCCGGGTGAGACGGTCGAGCTTGCCGAAGGTGAGATTCGCGCCATCCTGGACGAGGCCGCCGCGAACGATCCCGACTTCTCGTGCGAAGTCCGCGTGCTCGCCTCGCGGGAGCCGTTCGAGGTGTCGGAGAGCGATGCGGCGGTGACCACGGTGCGTAGTTGCGCCGCAGCCGTCCTCGGTCACGAGCCGGAGATCGTCGGCGTCTCGTTCTGGGCCGACTCGGCGCTGCTCGCCGCTGCAGGCATTCCCACCGTCGTCTTCGGGCCGCGAGGTGAGGGTGCCCACGCCGAGGTCGAATGGGTCGACCTCGAGTCGCTCGAGCTGTGCGTCGACGTCTACGCGAGCGTGGCGGCCGAGATCTGCAGCTGATCGAACGAAGCCGTCACGAGACCCAGCCGCCCGCGATCTCAGACGAGCGTCACCTTGTCGTCACGGCGACGCGGCGAGGAAGGCGGCGATCGCGGCGGCCGTCTCCTCGAACGCGTCCCAGAGGACCGTGTGGCCGCCGGGAACGATCGCGACTTCGAGGAGCTCGCCGAGCGCTACCCGATGTGCGTCGAGTAGATGGTCGTACGGCAGGTACGAGCGCTCGCCGAGCACGAGCAGCGTCTGAACGCGGACGTCCTCGAAGCCCGGCGGCTGCGACGCCATCTCGCCGTACGCCGCGACGACCGCGGACTGGCAGTAGCGGTACCGGATGCGACCTTCCTCGTCGACGTCCACGTGCCCGGCGAGCTCCTCGACCACGACCTCGTGCGGCGCGGAGTGCAGCTGGCTCTCGTCGAAGCGTCGCTCGACAAGCTCCTCGAAGGTGACGTACGACTTGTCGACGCGCGCATTCTCGGCTGCTGCGAGCGCGACGTGAGGGGGCAGTTGGATCGCGGGGTCGAGGAGCACCAGCTTGGGGACGAGCTTCGGAGCGCGCGCGGCGAGCTCGAAGGCCAGGCGTCCGCCGAAGGAGTGCCCGATGAGGATCGATTCGCGCGCTCCGACGGTCTCGACGATCGCATTGCAATGGGCGGCGATGCTCCACGGCGGCTCCCAGGGCGAGTGGCCGTGCCCGAGCAGGTCGGGTGCGAGAACGTGGTATTCGCCGAGCACCCCGGCTAGCCGGGCGAAGTGGCGACCGTGATTGCGAACGCCATGGAGGCAGACCACTCGAGTGCCCCCCGGCGTGCCGAACTCGTGGAGTGCGAGGGTCACTCCGCAGCGACGAGCGCTTCGAGCGAGTCGGGCACCATCGCCTCCCGCTTCTCGTCGTGCTCGCTCACGAGCGACCAGATCACCGTCCCCTCGCTGTCGATCAGGAACGTGCCGCGGTGGGGCGCGCCGTTCGCCTCGTTGAAGACGCCATAAGCCTTGGCCGCGGCGCCGTGCGGCCAGAAGTCCGAGGCGAAGAGGTACTCGGCACCGAGCTGCTCCTTCCAGGCCTGACGCGCGGGGGAGGGGTCGCACGAGACGAACACGATCTCGGTTCCGGCCTCGCGGAACGACTGCAAGTTCTCCTGGAGGTCGCGTGCCTCGTCCTCGCAAACGGGAGTGAAGGCGAAGGGATGAAAGACGAGTAGGACGTTCGAGCGGCCGCTGAAGTCCGACAGCCTCACACGCTCGCTCGACGAGACCTCGAGGTCGAACTCGGGCGCGCCGTCACCTGTCCTCACCGCCATCCGCCTGCTCCTCTCCCGATCCGGACGGCCGATAGTACCGTCGCCCGCGAAGCGCCTCCGGAAGGTACGAGACGTCGAAGCCCGACGGGTCGTCGTGGGGGTAGACGTAGCCTTCTCCGTGTCCGCGCGCTTTCGCGGCGCGCGTGTGCCCGGTCGAGCGGAGCATGGCGGGAGGCCGTGCATTCCCGTGCTCGCGCACATCCTGGCGCGCCTCCCAGATCGCGACCGCCGCCGCGTTCGACTTGGGAGCCTGCGCGAGGTAGATCGCCGCCTGCGAGAGGTTGAGCTGCGCCTCGGGGAGACCGACGTGCTCGAGCGCCTGCGCAGCGGCGACTGCGACGACGAGCGCGTTCGGGTCCGCGTTCCCGATGTCCTCGGAGGCGAGAATGACCATCCGGCGGGCGATGAAGCGTGGGTCCTCGCCCGCCTCGAGCATCGCGGCGAGGTAGTACACGGATGCGTCGATGTCACTGCCGCGCATCGACTTGATGAAGGCGGAGGCGAAGTCGTAGTGCTGGTCGCCCTTCCGGTCGTAGAGGAGCGGACGCTTGCGGGCGGCGTCGAGCACGTACTCCTCGGACAGGGAGGTGCCCTCCGCCTCGACAGTCGCCTGTGCGAGCTCGAGGATCTGCAGCGCTGCGCGGGCGTCACCGCCGGCGCGACTCGCGGCGACGGCGAGCAGCTCGGGCGAGCCGTCCGCGCCGAGCTCTTCCGCACCGCGCTCGAGGATCACGACGAGCTCGTCCTCGGAGAGCGCTGTCAGCTCGATCACCGTGCAGCGCGAGAGCAACGCAGAGTTGACCTCGAAGTACGGGTTCTCGGTGGTGGCGCCGATGAGCGTGACGAGACCGTCCTCGACCGCGTGCAGCACGGAGTCCTGCTGCGCCTTGTTGAAGCGGTGGATCTCGTCGATGAACAGGATCGTTCGCAGTCCGTTTCCGCCGAGGCGGTCGCGCGCCCGTGCGATCACCGCCCGCACGTCGTCGACTCGCGCCGAGACGGCTGAGATCTCCTCGAACGCGGCGCCGGTTCTCTCGGCGACGATCCGTGCGATCGTCGTCTTGCCGGTGCCCGGCGGTCCGAAGAGGATCATCGAGGGCGGGCGATCCTCCTCGATCGCGTGGCGGAGGGCGGAACCGGGCCCGAGGACGTGCTGCTGGCCAACGAGCTGGTCGAGCGTGGAGGGCCGCAAGCGGACGGCGAGCGGGGCGTTCTCGGCCTGCAGCTCGCGCGCTTTCTCCGAGAAGAGGTCGGACACGCGCGAAGTATGCTCCGGCCATGTCTGGAGCCGAGGACTTCTCCGAGCCGATCCTGCCTGGAGACGCGGATTCCGACTACGAGCGGTACCTGAACACGGACGGTCTCCTCGCACTCCAGAAGACCGCCGACGAGTGGGTACACCGTGACGAGCTCCTCTTCCAGGTGACGCACCAGGCGTCGGAGCTCTGGCTCAAGCTCGCCTGGAACGACGCCGAGGAGGCGGTCCGGCTGATCGAGGAGGGCGACCTGCGGGGCGCCTTTCGTCTTCTCAGACGATCGATCCTCTGCATCCGCTTCCTGACGCCGCAGCTCGAGATGCTCGAGCACATGTCCCCGTGGGAGTACCAGGAGATCCGCAAGGTGCTCGGGCACGGGTCCGGCTTCGACTCCCCGGGCTGGAACGAGTTGCGCCGCGTCTTCCCTCGGCTCGGGCAGGCGTTCCACTCGAGGAGGCGCGCGGCCGGGCTATCGGTTGCCGACGTCTACCTCCAGGGCCGCGACCACGAAGACCTCTATCAGCTCGCGGAGGCGCTCATCGAGCTCGACGAGCAGGCTCAGCTGTGGCGCATGCGCCACTACCAGGTGGTAGCTCGCGTGATCGGGGACAGCGTCGTCGGCACGCAAGGGACGCCCGTCGAGCTCCTCGGGCGGCTTGTGACGAAGACGTCGTACCCGGAGCTGTGGGAGGTCCGGAACGAGCTGACCGCACTCTCCAGGGCGTCCGCGGAGTGACCCTGCGGAAGGAAGCCACGGCGCTGCTACAGGCGCTGCTCCGCGTCAACACCGTCAATCCGCCCGGCAACGAGATCGGCGCGGCCGAGGTTCTCCGCGAGTACTTCGCGCGGAACGGGATCGAGACGACGTATTACGCCCGGGATCCCGATCGGCCGAACGTCGTCGCGCGGCTCGAGGGGGGCGGCGGGCCGTCGCTGATGTTTCTCTCGCACACGGACACGGTTCTCGCCGACCCCGACGAGTGGGAGCGCGATCCCTGGTCGGGCGACCTCGTGGACGGGGAGGTGTGGGGGCGCGGCGCGCTCGACATGAAAGATCAGGCGGCCGCCTCGGCGGTCGCGTTCGCCTCGCTCGTTCGCGAGGGCTTCCAGCCGTCTGGGGATCTCCTCTTCGTATCGGTCGCGGACGAGGAGGTCGGCGGCGTCGGTGGGCACGAGGGGTACGGCCTCGGCTGGCTCGCGGATGCGCATCCGGAGGCGGTTCGCTGCGACTACGCGATCAACGAAGGTGGCGGCGAGCGGCTCGTGCTCGACGGCGCGCCGGTCTACATGTGCGCGACGGCCGAGAAGATGTCCGCGCCGTTCAAGATCACCGTGCGAGGCCGAGCCGGGCATGCGTCGATGCCGGGAATCGCCGACAACGCCCTGGTGAAGGCCGCGCGCTACATCGAGGCTCTCGGCGCCTACGAGCCGCCGCGCGAGCTCATTCCCGAGGCGAAGGGCTTCCTGGAGGCGGTGCTCGGTGAGGCACCTCCGGTCGAGGAAGCGCTCGTGCGAGCGGGGGAGCTGCATCCAGCGCTGCCGGATCTCGTCGAGCCGCTGCTCTCGCTCACGTTGTCGCCGACCATGATCGACGCCTCCCACCAGCGGAACGTGATCCCGGCGCAGTGCGAGATCGTCGTGGACTGCAGGCTTCTCCCGGAGCAGACACCCGCGGACGCTGAGCCGCTGATTCGAGCTGCACTCGGGAACGGTGCCTACGAGCTCGAGTTCACGGAAGCGGTCGGCGGGACGCGATCTCCGATGCAGACGCCGTTGTGGGATGCGCTCGAGGAGTTCACGGCCCGGATCGAGCCGGGCGCCCGGCTCGCGCCGATCGCGTGCGCCGGATTCACCGACAGCCACTACCTACGTGAAGCGTTCGGCACGACGGCCTACGGCTACTTTCCGATCAAGACCATGGACACGGAGATCGCCACGAAGCTCATCCACTCTGCGAACGAGCGCACTCATGTCGACGACCTCGAGCTCGGCACCGACATGCTGCGCTCCGCCGCGCTCTCGCTGCTCGGCTCGTGACCGTCACCGCCGCCACCCCGACTGCCACTGCGACCGCAACGGCCGACGCACTTGTGGTCTTCGGGATCACGGGCGATCTGGCGCGGCGCAGCACGCTGCCCGCGCTCTACGACCTCACCCAGCAGGGACTGCTGACGTGCTCGGTGATCGGCGTCGGCCGCAGAGCGCTCTCCCAGGACGAGCTCGTGCGGCACGCAACCTCGGCTGTCAGCGCGGCCAAGAAAAGGGGCGTGAACGACAACGTGTTGCACGAGCTCTTGTCGCGCATGAGCTACGTCGGTGGAGACGCGGATGACGGGCCGCTCTACGACAGGTTGCGTGTGGCGCTGGGGGATGCAAAGACACCGGTCTTCTACCTCGCCACGCCGCCGTCGATGTTCAGGGAGGTCGCAGAGGAGCTCGCCGCCGAGGGTCTCGTCGGCGAGCGGGCGAGGCTCGTCGTCGAGAAGCCGTTCGGCACCGACCTGGCCTCGGCTCGGGAGCTGAACCGCCGCCTGACCGCGATCTTTCCCGAGGACCGACTGTTCCGGATCGACCATTTCCTCGGGAAGGAGCCGGTGCAGGACATCATGTACCTCCGCTTCGCGAACGCGCTCTTCGAGCCGATCTGGAACCGCGAGCACGTCGAGTCCATCCAGATCACGATGGCCGAGGACTTCGGTGTCGAGGACCGCGGGGCTTTCTATGACCCGGTCGGTGCGGTGCGGGACGTCGTGCAGAACCATCTCCTGCAGGTGCTGGCTCTCGTGGCGATGGAGCCGCCTTCCGGGGACGCGGACGCCATCCCACGACGCCGCGTCGATGTGTTCCGGGCGATGCCGGCGGCCGATCCATCGACCGCGGTGCGCGGCCAGTACACCGGCTACAGAGAGATCGAGGGAGTCCGGCCGGACTCGGACACCGAGACGTTCGTGGCCCTGCGCTTCGAGATCGAGAGCTGGCGCTGGGCGGGTGTCCCGATCCTCGTTCGAGCCGGGAAGGCGCTCGCGAGAACAGCCACGGAGATCGTGGTCCGCCTCCAGCGGGTGCCACAGCTGCAATGGGGTGCGCACAGGCTCGACTGCCCCGGCCACGACGACATCGTCCTCCGGATCGGGCGCCAGGCCGGCATGTCCATCTTCGTACGGGCGAAGACGCCCGGCAGGGAGGTCTCGCAGCCCGTCTCGCTGGACCTCGACTTCGCCGACGAGCTCGGCGAGCCGCCGGGTCCGTACGAGCGCCTTCTCGCCGACGCTCTTCGCGGCGACAGCACGCTGTTCCCGCGCTGGGAGGTGATCGAGGAGACCTGGCGGATCGTGCAGCCCTTGCTGGATGCTCCGCCACCGATCGAGCCGTACGAGCGCGGGTCATGGGGGCCTCCTTCGGCAGACGCTATCGCCGAGGATCACGGCGGCTGGCGCGAGCCGCAGGCCCAGCAGTAGCGTGAGCCGCATGCGTTGGACCGACTGGGCGGATGCCGTCGAGATCGAGCCGTCCATCTATGCGGCCGACTTCTCGCGCCTCGGCGAGCAGCTCGAGCTCCTGCGCGGCTCCGGCGCGAAGGTCTTCCACTTCGACGTGGGCGACGGGCACTTCATCCCGGAGATCACCATCGGGCCGATCGTGCTCGCTTCGACCTCGCCCGTCGTCCGCGGCTGGCGAGCGCGGCTCGACTGCCACCTCATGGTGAGCGCGCCCGAGCGCCACTTCGAGGCCATCGCGAGCGCCGGCGGGGACAGCGTGACGTTCCACGTCGAGGCGTGTGACGATCCCCCACGCGGCATCGCGGCGGCGCGCGCGCTCGGGCTCGGAGCGGGAGTCGCGTTCAACCCCGAGACGCCGGTCGAGGACGCCGTCGCTGCCGCCGAGGGTGCGGATCTCGTCCTCTGCATGTCGATCCACCCCGGGTACTCCGGGCAGAAGTTCATGCCCGAGGCGCTCGAGCGCATCGCCCGCCTCCGCTCGCTGCTTCCGGCCGCGATGCGCGTCCAGGTCGACGGAGGCATCAACCGGAAGACGGCACGCGCGGCGCGGGAGGCCGGCGCCGACCTGCTCGTCGCAGGGAGCGCTGTGTTCTGGAACGATGATCCTGCGGCCGCTTATGCCGATCTCGTGGGTGCGGTCGCGGAAGTCGCGCGTGTCTGAAGAGTTCCTCGAGCTCCGCGACTCCGCCGACGCCTTCGTGCGTCTCGACGAGTGGCTCGCCGAGCGTGGGTTCTTCGCAGCCGGTGCGGACGAGCTCGTCGCCGACGTCTACCTCGGGTATGGGCTCTCCCGATCGATCCGCCGCACCGAGTCACCGACCCCGCCCGAGCCGTGTCCTGCGCTCCCGCTCCTCGCGTGCAGGCTCGGGGACGGGGGCTCGGAGGCCCGTGAAACAAGCTGTTACAAGGACGCCTTCGAGGTCGGAGAATGGGAGCGGACGTGGACCGCAGCCGAGTATCGCGCCGCCATCGATGAGGTCCGGAGCGCGATCGCCCGAGGGGACGTCTATCAGGTGAATCTCGTGCAGCACCTGCAGGCGCCGTTCTCCGGCGACCCGACGGCGCTCGCCGCCCTGCTCGCGCCGCTCCTCCCGCTCCACCCGCAGCCATTCGCGACCGATGTCTGGAGCGTGGTCTCGGGCTCACCGGAGCTCTTTCTCGCCCGTCGTGGAGACCGGATCTGGACGATGCCGATCAAGGGCACGCGCCCACGAGGAGGTGCCGCCGAGCTTCGTCGGTCCGAGAAGGACGCCGCCGAGCACGTGATGATCGTCGACCTCGAACGGAACGACCTCTCGCGCGTCTGCAAGCCCGGAACCGTCCGCTGGCCGGAGCTCATGGCGACGCGCGAGCTGGCGGGCGTCGAGCACATGGTCTCGACCGTCGAGGGCACGCTGCGAGCCGGCATGACGCTCGCCGAGATCCTCGAGGCGACCTTCCCCGGCGGGTCCGTGACCGGCGCGCCGAAGATCGCAGCCGTCGACCTCATCGCCGAGCTCGAGCCCGTCGGCCGTGGCGCGTCGATGGGAGCGATCGGCCGGATCCATGGCAACGGGGACTTCGACCTCGCGCTGACGATCCGCACGTTCGCGATCGCGGACGGAGTGATCCATCTCTGGGTCGGCGGCGGCATCGTCTGGGACTCGGACCCGGCGAAAGAGGTCGAGGAGTCGTGGACGAAGGCGCGTCCGCTCCTCGAGGCTGTCGGCTCGCGGCTTCCGGAGGCCGCGCTCGCATGACGGTCCTCGCTCTCGCCGTCACGGGGCGCGGGATCGTCGACCCCACGGAGCCGGTCATCCGCGCGGACGACGAGGCGCTGCTGCGTGGCCGCGCTGCGTTCGAGACTCTGCGTGTCTACTCCGGCCGACCGTTCGGGCTCGAGGCGCATCTCGACCGACTCACCGCCTCCGCCGCGAGCATCGGACTGCCCGCGGTCGAACGGCGGCGCCTGCAGGTGCTCGTCGGGCTCGTCCTGCCGAAGGCCGAGGGAGGCGATGCCTCGCTCCGTCTCGTGTGGACGGCCGGGCCAACGGGAGGGATCCCCTCGGCGCTCGCGCTCCTCAACAGCATTCCGGACTGGATCGACGGTGCGCGCGAGCGCGGCTCGAGCGCCGTCTCGCTGCTCGGCCTGCGCGCGTCGGCGCCGTGGCTCCTGCCGGGCGTGAAGTCCACGAGCTACGCCGTGAACATGGCCGCCGAGGCCGAGGCCAGGAGGCGTGGTGCCGATGAGGCAATCTTCGTCGACGGCGACGGGATCGTCCTCGAGGGGACGGTGACGAACGTCTGGTGGCGCGTGGGGGACACGCTGTACACGCCGTCGCTCGACCTCGGGATCCTCGCCGGTGTCACCCGGGCTGCGGTGATGGAGCTCGCACCAACCTGCGGGTATCGCGTGGAAGAGGGTGCTTACCGGCTCCCGTTGCTTCTCGAGGCCGAGGAGGCATTCACATCCTCGTCGGTCCGCGAGATGATGCCTCTCGTCGAGATCGACGGACGGTCGCTCGGTCGTGGCCCGGCTGCGGACGAGCTGCAGCGAGCGCTCCGCGAGCTCACAGCTAAGGTCTGAGCCGTGGACGAAGTAGTGCGGCTCGGCGGCATGGCGCTGCAGAACGGCGTGCTCGTGCACGGGCCGACCTCGTGGGGATGCGCGGTGCGCGACGAGGACGGCGTGCTCCGCGTCGCATCCGGACGCAAGCCCCACCTCGCGCCCGCGGCGCGGCAGAAAGTACCCGTGCTCCGTGGCCCGATCGCGCTCGCCGAGGCGTTCGCTCTGCTCCCGATGGTGCGACGCGCGCTTCCGCAGGCGCGCTTCCCGTTCGAGCGGCCGAGCGTCGTGGGAGCGATTCTCGGAACGGCAGTTGCCGCGCGGGTGCTGCGGCGCTCGAAGATGTCGCCCGGCGCGAGGGAGCTCGCGGCCGCCGGCGTCGCGTTTCTTCCGGCCGCGCTTGCACTGCGCGGCCCGAATCTTGCCGCTTACCACGGTGCCGAGCACATCTCGATCGGCACGTACGAGAACGGCGGCACTCCCGCGCCGAAGGAGCACCCGCGCTGCGGGTCTCAGCTCATAGCTCCGATGGTCGCCTCGTCGCTGGCAGCGAATGTCATGGCCGCGAAGGCTCCGGCCAGGACGCGGAGCCTGGCACGTCTCGTGGGGACGGCCGGCGCGATCGGCGGTTCGATCGAGGTCTTCTCGTGGGTCGCACGCAATCCGTCACACCCCGTCGCGCGAGCTCTCGCTCGCCCGGGTTTCGAGCTCCAGCGTCACCTTTCGACCGCGGAGCCCTCGGACGATCAGCTCGAGGTCGCGAACGCGGCGCGCGATGCCTGCCTGGCGCTCGAGCAGCCCTCGTAGAGCGCCTGCTACAGCGCGCTTTGGCCGCTGCCGATAGCGCTAGAGGTGGACCTCGAGAACACGCTTCTGACGTGGCTCCCGATCGTGTTCTTCGGGATCGTCATCGTCCTCCTCCTCTACACGCTCAGGTTCATGCCGCGGGCGAAGCCGGCGCCGGTCGTGCGTGGATCTCAGGTCGAGGTGTCCTGGTCAGACGTCGCCGGGCTCGACGAGGCGAAGGCCGAGCTCGAAGAGGTCGTCGAGTTCCTCCAGGACCGGAAGCGCTTCGAGCGTCTCGGCGCGAGGGTGCCCCGCGGGATCCTGCTCCACGGCCCGCCCGGCACGGGGAAGACGCTCCTGGCGAAAGCCGTCGCGAGTGCCTCCGGCGCCAACTTCTACTCGCAGAGCGCCTCGTCCTTCGTCGAGATGTTCGCCGGCCTCGGAGCCGCTCGGATCCGCAAGCTCTTCGACGAGGCGCGGAAGCACGCCCCTGCGATCATCTTCATCGACGAGCTCGACGCGGTCGGGACGGCGAGGCTCGGAGGGGGCTTCCACCGCGAGCACGACCAGACCCTGAACCAGCTCCTCGTCGAGCTCGACGGCTTCGACGCGCGCGACGAGGTCGTCGTCATGGCCGCGTCCAACCGGCTCCAGGACCTCGACCCTGCGCTCCTGCGGCCAGGGCGCTTCGATCGGCAGGTGCTCGTAGCCGCTCCCGACGTGGCGGGACGGGAGGCGATCCTCGGCGTACACACCGCGCGACAAGCCGCTCGCCTCCGACGTCGACCTCGCCGCGATCGCGCGGCAGACCGCCGGCCTCACCGGCGCCGATCTCGCGAACCTCTGCAACGAGGCCGCCATCTTCGCCGGGCGGAATGCCGCCCAGCACATCCACAAGGCCGACTTCGACACGTCGTTGGACCGCATCGTCGGCGGTCTCCAGCAACGACGCGTAGTCTCGGAGAAGGAAAAGCGAATTCTCGCCTACCACGAGGCCGGCCACGCGGTCATGTCCCACCTCGTCGGCGACCTGTTTCCGGCTCAGAAGGCGACGATCGTGTCGCGCGGGCAGGCGCTCGGATACACGCTGAACACGTCGGCCGAGGATCGCTACATGCACACTCGCGAGGAGTTCCTCGACCTGATGCAGGTGTTCCTCGCGGGGCGGGCGGCCGAGGAGATCGTCTTCGGCCGGATCACGAACGGGGCGGCGAACGACCTCGAGCGCGTCACGGATATCGCGCGCTCGATGGTGTTCGAGTTCGGCATGTCCGAGGTGGCGCCGTCCCGGACCATGCGGGCTGACAACTACGCGCTCTCCGAGGAGACGAAGCGACTTCGTGACTCCGAGCAGGCGCGGCTGACCGACCACGCCTACGCAGAGGCGAAGCGCCTCCTCGGCAAGCACCGGGCCGCTCTCGATCGAGTCGCCGATGCCCTGCTCGAGAAGGAGACCCTCGACCGCGTAGAGCTCCAGGCCCTGCTCGGTGACGTCGCCGCCGAGTCGCGCTCGTCGGAGACGATCGGGACGGTTCGCGCCCTACCCGTGCGGGACTAAGAGCCCGATTCAGAATGAGCAGCCATGTCGCCCGGCGGCGCGATGCTGCGTCCTCAGTCGCGCCATATCGCAGTGGATATGGGCGCTCCCTGCGTCCTTGCCTCGCACCACCCGGCGCACCCCGTCGACGGGTGATCATCCTTAACCGAGCTCTATCCGCGCGGATAGCATCGCGCGCGTGCGGGGCATCCATCACCTCGGCATCGCGGTCGTCGATCTCGACGAGGCCATCGCGACGTACGAGCGCCTCTTCGACGCGCGACTCGAGCATCGCGAGCCGCTCGTCGAGCAGGGTGTCGAGGCCGCATCGTTGCTCGTCGGCGAGAGTCGCTTCGAGCTCGTGAGCCCCACGGGGGACGACACGCCGGTCGGTCGGTTCCTTGCGCGGCGCGGGCCCGGGATGCATCACGTCGCCCTCGGGTCAGAGGATCTCCCTGGCACGCTCGAAGAGCTCGAGGCTGCGGGCGCGCAGCTCGTCGACCCGTACCCGCGGCAAGGATTGTTCGGCCTCGAGGTCGCGTTCGTCCATCCGGATTCCGTACACGGCGTTCTCACGGAGGTGGTTGCGAGTGGCTAAGGAGACTTTCGTGCGGGTCGAGGTCGGATTCGAAGGTGGACAGATCCTCAGCTGGCTCGTGAAATCGGACAGCGCAGACGCGCTCGAGCGGAAGCTGGGCGCCGGTGGCTCGGGGACGCTCTCGCTCGACTCCGAGGACGGGACCATCACGCTCGTACTCGACCGCGTGCTCTACGCGAAGCGGTTCGCGCGCGAGGCGCGCGTCGGCTTCGACGTCTGAGGCGTGCCGCTACGGGTCGGCATCGTCGGCCTTCCCAACTCGGGGAAGACGACGCTCTTCAACGCGCTGACGCGCGCGGGCGCGCAGGTCACGGCGTACGCCGACGTGACGCAGAAGCCGAATCTCGGGATGGCCGTCATCGCCGACGACCGGCTGGTGCGGCTGGCCGAGGTCATCGGCTCGAAGAAGGTGACGCCCGCGGCGATACGGGTCGTCGACGTCCCGGGGCGCGCCGAGATCCCGGGTGAGCTCAGGCAGGCCGATGCTCTTCTCGCCGTGCTCGACGGCTTCTCGGAGGAGGCGAATCCAGCTGCCGATGTCGAGACGCTGCGCCTCGAGCTGATCGTGTCCGACCGGGACCACGTCGAGAGGCGGCTCGAACGGGTGCGAAAGGAGGCGAAGTCGGGCGACCGCGCGAAGCGGCAGGAGGTCGAGCTCACCGAGCGGCTCCTCGCGCATCTCGAGGAGGGGCGGCCCTTGTCGGAGTGGGCGGGCGACCTGCCGAACGAGCTCGAGCCGCTCACGACGAAGCCGCTCATCCCACTCGAGAACGGCCCCGGCGGGATCGACGCCGCGCTCGAGATGGAGCTCGCGGAGCTCTCGCCGGAGGAGGCCGCCGAGTTTCGGTCAGGCGCGTCTGCGCTGGACGACGTCGTTTTTCGGCTGAAGGAGCCGCTCGGTCTCATCACGTTCTTCACGGTCGGCGACACCGAGGCGCGCTCGTGGACGCTGCAGCACGGCCAGACGGCGCTCGAGGCCGCGGAGTCGATCCACACCGACATCGCGCGCGGGTTCATCCGTTGCGAGGTGATCCGCTGGGACGATCTCGTCGAGTGCGGCTCGCACGCCGAGGCCGCTCGGCGCGGGCTGCAGCGGCTCGAGGGGAAGAGCTACGTGGTCGAGGACGGCGACGTCCTCAACGTGCGCTTCAACGTCTAGCTGTCGCTGGTTCGGTCGACGCGGCTGGCGGCCAGCGCCGCGAACCAGAGCGCTGCCATCACGACGACACACCGCCGCGAGCGGCCGCAGCAGGCTCTCGTCCGTGAACGTCTCGACTCGGACGATCGACGGGCCGGCGCGACGCCTTCGTCGCTATCGATGATGAGCACGGTTGCGAGGATCGCGCCGAGGACGGATGCCCCGACGGCTCCGAAGTTACAGCCCCCGAGCAAGCTGGTCACGTGGCTGGCACGCAAGGGTCAACCCGAGAATGAGGAGCGCGAACAGTGCCTGACGAAGGCGATGCCGACGAGCTTCACTTACGTCTCGCTGTCGAGCTCGGGCAGATCGCCAGCACGAGCAGATCGACGGCCAGCCCTGCTGCGACGAGAGCGCCGAGTGACAGCGCCTCGAAACGACCTCGCGCTAGGCAGGCGAGAGCGCAGGCAATCGTCCCGCCGGCCTGGAAGAGGCTATCCGGCTGCGACGAACGCGGCACCGGCGAGCGCGACTACGCCGCCGGTCCGCTTGGTGGCACTCAGCCTCTCGCCGAGCACGAGCCACGCGAGCACGACCGTGACGACGGGGTAGAGCGCGCTCAGCACGGCGACGATGCCCGCGGCGCCGTGCGTCGTCGCGGTCGCGACGAAGACGTTCGCGCCGGTGTCGAAGACGCCGACGCCGACGAGCATCGGCAGGACCGACCGCGGAGGGCGCAGCGACGTCGAGAGGACGAGCGCGGCCACCACCGCCACGGCGACGGAGGCAGCGCGAGCTGCCACCACAGCCCACGTCGCGCTCTCGTCCGCGCCTGCGTCGAGCCCGACGACGAAGAGCCCGAAGCCGAGGGCGGCGAGCACCGCGAGGCCGGTTCCGGCAGCGAACCGCCGCTCGGCCGTGCTCGAAGGCTCCCGCGAAAGGATGGCGATGCCGGTGAGAACGAGCGCGATTCCGAGCCACTGGAGCGCGCCGGGCACGTCTCCATGGGCTGCGTCGACGGCGAGCGGGACGATCGGCGACGCCGCCGAGATCGGGGCGACGATGCCCATGGCGCCGATCGCGAGCCCGCGGTACAGGGCGCCGAGTCCGATGAGCCCGGCGACTCCGGCAGCTGCTGCTGGAAGGAGCTCGCCCGCGCCGGGGAAGGCCTCTCCGGACACGAGCACCCACACGAGGAGCCCGAGCAGGCCGATCGCCTGCGAGACGGCGAGCACGGTGATGACGGCGACGCGGCGGGAAGCCAGGCCTCCGAGGAAGTCGCCGACGCCCCAGCACAGCGCGCCGCCGAGCGCGAGTACCGCCGCCAAGAGCCGTCAGTCGCCGACGGGGCGCGTGGCCGCTTGGGCGTCGAGCTGGTTCGCGTGGTAGAGGACCGCCGCCTCGGCGGTCCGTGCGGCCGGCCGGTCGTGATGGCATGCGACCGCGTGGAGGAGCTCCGCGAGGACAGCCGGGTCGAGGTCGCGGCTCCGCTCCTCGATCATGCGCAGTCCGAGGTGGACGTGTCCCAGGAGGCGGCCCTCCTCGCTCTGGCGAAACGCCGGCCCGCTGCCGAGCTCGCGGATGCGTCCCAGGTCGTGGACGAGCGCGGCCGCGAGCAGGAGGTCGTACCGGAGCCGCGGGTGGAGCTGCGCCGTCTCGCGGGAGAGGGTCGCCACGCCGACTGTGTGCTCGAGGAGCCCGCCAGCGTAGCCGTGATGACCGCCGGCGCCTGCGGCGGGGAGCGCTCGAAGGGCTTGCCTGATCTCGGAGTCGTGGACGAACGAGCCAACCACCGCGCCAAGGCCCTCGTGCGTGATCTCCGCTGCGAGGAAGTCGAAGAAGCCGTCGAGCTCGTCGGCATCGCGACGAAGCGTGGGTGTCAACGAGGTCGGGTCGGTGTCGTCCGCGGGCTCGACCGCGCGCACCTGCACCTGCAGCTTCCCGCCGAACCTCTCGACGCGTCCGAGCACGTGCACGGCGTCCCCCTCGCCGAAGCGCTGGTCGAGCAGGTCGACGTCGTTCCAGACGCGCGCCTCCACGCGACCGCTGGCATCAGCCAGCTCGAGCGCGAGATACGAGGCACCTGCTCGGGTACGGCGCCGCTCCTTCTTCGTCACCGCGAACACGCCTTCCACGGTCCTGTCCTCGGCGAGCTCGGCGATCGTGGTCATGTCCCGAGTCTATGACGCGCACAAGCCGTTGGTACGCTCGCCGCGATGGCCGACGCCCAGCCGTTCCGCGCCGTCCGCTACACCGGCGCGGCCGGACCGCTGGCCGGCCTCGTCGCGCCGCCCTATGACGCGGTCGACGAGGACGAGCGCAACCGGCTCTACACGCAGAGCCCCTTCAACGTCGTGCACGTGACGCTGCCCGAGTCTGCCGAAGACGCCGCACGCACCTACCGCGAATGGCTCGCCGACGGGATCCTCGAGCAGGATCACGAGCCGGCTCTGTGGGTGACGGAGGAGAGCTACGTCGGGCCGGACGGCGTCTCCCGAGAGCGCCATGGGGCGATCGTCTCGCTCGCGGCCGAGCCCTACGTGGCGGGAGTCGTCCTCCCCCATGAACGTACACATCCGCGCATCCGTGACGAGCGCCTGAGCCTTCTTCGGGCGACCCGCGTGCAGCCGGAGCCGATCCTCCTGCTGGCAGAACGCGCCGTCGAGCTCGGGAGACCCTCGCGGGAGCCCGACCTCGAGGTCGACGGCAGGCGCCTCTGGAAGGTAGACGCGCAGGGCTTCGACCCCGGACAGCTCGTAATCGCGGACGGGCACCACCGCTACGAGAGCGCTGTCGACCTCGGCCGCGAGCTCGGTCCCGAGAGCGTGCGGATCATGGGGCTTGTCGTTTCGGTGGGCGATCCCGGCCTGCACGTCTATCCGACCCATCGCCTTTTCGTCGACCGGCCCGATCTTGCGGAGCTACGCGAGGGCGAGCCGTATCCCGACCTCCAAGAGGCGCGTGTCGCGCTCGGCGAGGAGCCGTTCGAGCGATCCGCGGCGATCGCGTATCGGCGCGGATGCGTCGAGCTGGTTCGCGGCTCGGACGGAGAGCTCGACACCGAGCTCGTCGAGCGACACGGCCTCGACGGCATCCGGTACACGCCACGGACGGAGGAGGTCGTTTCCGCGGTCGACGAGGGCAGTGCGGACGTCGCGTTCGTCCTCCGCGAGCCACGGGTCGAGGACGTCTTCGCCGTCGCGCGCCAGGGCCGGCGGATGCCGCCGAAGAGCACGTACTTCTACCCGAAGCCTCTTTCTGGGCTCCTGTTCCACCCGCTCGAGCGATGACGCGCTGGCTCGAGACGTGCCGACTCTGTGTCGCGGACATTCGCCAGGTGCTCGAGCGTCTGCCCACGAGTGTCGAGCGCGAGCCGGTGCTCCGGGTCGGCCACGGTGGTGACGACACGACGGCGATCGACCAGGCAGCGGAGGACGCTGTGGTCGAGCGCCTCGCCGCTCGCGAGGAGGACTTCGTGCTCGTGTCGGAGGAGCTGGGTGAGCGCGCGTTCGGCGCCGGCGGCGCCCGCAGGGTCGTCGTCGACCCGATCGACGGCTCGGTGAACGCGAAGCGCGGGATTCCGTACTTCTCGTTCTCGCTCGCCGTTGCGGAGGGCCCGACGATGGGAGACGTCACGTTCGGATACGTGTACGACTTCGGCTCCGGCGAGGAATGGACCGCGGAGCGCGGCGGGGGTGCGTTCCTCGACGACCTGCGCCTGGGTGCTCAGCGGCCGAAGGCGACGATCGAGATCCTGTCGTTCGAAGGCACCACGACGCCGGCGATCGCCGCGGAGATCACTTCTGTCGTCGGGCTCGCCGATCGGCTCCGAGTGATGGGGTCGTTGGCGCTCTCCATGTGCCATCTCGCCGCGGGCAGGGTCGACGGCGTCGTCTCCTTGAAGGCTGCCCGGTCGGTCGACATCGCCGCAGCGCAGCTCCTCGTCCGCGAGTGCGGTCTTGCGATCGAGCTGTTCGAGGACCCGCCGTTCGCCGCAGCGCCGCTCGATCTCGTCACGCGGTCTCGCGTTGCCGCTGCTGGTTCGCCTGAGCTCGTCCGGAAGCTAGCGACGGCGCTTGGCGAGTAGTAGCTACGCTCGCTGAGATGAGACCCGACCGCGACGCGATCCTGACGGCGCTCGAAAACGTCATCGACCCGGAGCTCCGGCGGCCGGTGACGGAGCTCGACATGGTGCGCGACGTGGTCGTCGAGGACGACGGCTCGGTGTCCGTGACGATCGCGCTCACCGTGGCGGGATGCCCGTTGCGCGATTCGTTCCAAGAGCAGGTTGCGAGGCACGTCGGGGAGGTGCCGGGAGTCACGCGCGTCAGGCTCGGATTCGACGTCATGACGCCCGAGGAGAAGTCCGCACTCGTGTTGCGCCTGCGCGGAGGTCACACGGCCGATCGCACGATCTCGCTCTCGCCGGGGACGCGCGTCATCGCAGTCGCGTCCGGAAAGGGCGGGGTCGGGAAGTCGACGCTCACCGCGAACCTCGCATACGCGCTGAGCGCGCTCGGCGAACAGGTGGGCGTGCTGGACGGCGACATCTACGGCCACTCGATCCCGCACATGCTCGGCGTTCACCAGAAGCCGATCGCCGTCGACGAGATGATCGTCCCGCCGGTCCGCGGCGATCTCAAGCTCATGTCCATCGGGTTCTTCCTCGAGGAAAACGCCCCGATCATGTGGCGCGGGCCGATGCTCCACAAGGCGCTCGAGCAGTTCCTCTCGGACGTCCACTGGGGCGATCTGGACACGCTTCTCGTGGACATGCCTCCGGGGACGGGCGACGTGGCGATGTCGCTCGGGCAGCTCCTCCCGCGCGCCGAGGCGCTCGTGGTGACGACCCCGCAGCCCGCCGCGCAGCAGGTTGCCGTGCGCGCGGCGCAGATGGCGCAGAAGACCGGCATGAGGGTCATCGGGGCGGTGGAGAACATGTCGTACCTCGTCGGGACCGGCCAGGAGCTGTTCGGATCAGGCGGCGGCCAGGCGCTCGCGGACGAGGTCGGCGTCCCGCTTCTGGCGCGCATCCCGCTCGACCCGCTGCTCCGTGAGGCTGCCGACGAGGGATGTCCGGTGGCCGAGGTCGCGCCCGATTCGGAAGCCGCGGCGGCCATCACCGCACTGGCCGAGTCGGTGGCAGCATCCCGTGCCGGAGCGATTCGCAAGCCGCTCACCGTCCTGTCGTAGGCTCGCTGCGTGTCGGAGGCCGCCGCGTTCTTCGACCTCGATCGGACCTTGCTCTCGAGCTCGAGCTCACTCGCGCTCGCCGGGACGTTTCGGAAGCGCGGGCTGGTCGGGAGGGGGCAGCTCGCGAAGGCCGCCGTCGCGCAGCTCGTGTTCACGAGGTTCGGAGCGGGTCAGCGGAGGGTGGGCCAGACGGCGACCAGTGCGATGTCTGTCTTGCGCGGTCTCCCCATCCAAACGATGAGCGAGCTCGTGGCCGAGGCCTGGGGCCCCGTGCTGCGACCGCTCGTCCACCGCGAGGCGCTCGACCTCGCCGCAGAGCACGCCGCTCGCGGCGAACGGGTCTTCGTCGTGTCCGCGGCGCTCCAGGAGGTCGTCGAGCGGATCGTCGAGGAGCTCGGACTCGACGGTGCGCTTGCATCGCGCGCGGAGGTGGAGGACGGCGTCTACACGGGAAGGCTCGAGCGTCGTCTGTACGGGAAGGAGAAGGCGAGCGCACTCCGTGAGCTCGCACAGACGGAGGAGCTGGAGCTTCCGGGCTCGACGGCCTACTCCGACTCGTACTCCGACATCCCATTTCTCGAGGCTGTCGGCTATCCGGTCGCGGTCAATCCGGATCGCGCGCTGAGGCGGATCGCGAACGAGCGCAATTGGCGGATCCTGCGGTGGCGGAAGAAGGCGTTTCCGACACCGTGACGGTCGACGGAGCACGTCGCCGGCTCACGACTCTCGGCCTCGGGCCGGCCGCCGTCGAGGTGCTCATCGACCACTTCGAGGACGCCGAGCGCCGGGGCAAGACCGGCCATGGCCTCTCCCGCGTGGAATGGCTCGAGACGCTCGATCTCGATCCCACGGCCCGCGCCGTATTGCTCGAGTCGGAGGAGGGCTTCGAACGCTGGGACGGGAACGGCGTGCTCGGCTATCTCGTGCTGGAGGAGGTCGTGCGCGCCACGCTCGACGATCCTCCGGAGCGAGCGCGGGTCATCGTCACGCGGCGCTGCTTCCCGACCGGCGTGCTGGGTTACTGGGCGCGTCGTCTCGCCGAGGCGGGTTTCGTCGCGGCCTTGACGGCGACGTCACCAAGACGTCTCCCGCATCCCGAGGGCGGCCCGCCGCTCACGGGCACGAATCCGCTCGCGATCGCGATCCCGTCGAGCGACGGCAAGCCGCTGGTCGCGGACGTCTCGATGGGCGCCGTCACCCACGGGGAGGTGCTGACGGGCGAGGCGTCGCCCGACGAGCTGGTTCCGTTCGGCGGCGAGCAGGCGCACAAGGCATTCGCGCTCGCGGCCGGCCTCGAGCTGCTCGTCTCCGCGCTCGCCGGGCCCGAGCCCGGCGCTCTGCTCGTCGTAGCGCGCCCGGACCACGATCCGGTACCGGCCTTCAGAGACCTTGCGGCTGGCCGGCGGCTACCTGGCGACTAGGCTGACGACGTCAGCCTTGTCCCCGAGAAAGAGCAGGTAGCGGCGAGCTTCCGCCTCGACGGATGCGGTCGCGCGCTTCGTCAGGCGAGTGACGCACGCGATCTCGAGTGTGGTCCGCTCGCGATCGGAGTCGCTTCTACGTCGAGCGTGAGCTCTTCTCCCCGATTACGGGCCCGATTCACGGTTCTGTTCTCAGTGACGGGATCGTCTGTGGCGTCTGGCAGCGGGATGCGGACGACCTTGCGCTGCTCGAGAAGAGTTGCGAGCGTCCCGGGCTCGAATGCCTCGAGTCGCGACCACAGACCCGTGTACGGGTTCAGCGGCTCCTGCGCCTGGAGCCCGACGTGGTGCTCGACGGCGTCGAGGACCGGCATCGGCGAGCGCTCGAGCAGGAGCTGTCGTGCGAGCGTCGCGCGGTTCAGCGCGCGGTTGCTGAGGACCGGGCTCGGCATGCCGCGAGGCTCTAGTTGGACGCCTGGCGCAGCCTGTCGAGGACGAACGGGTCGATGGCGTCGTCGCCGTCGACGCGTTCCTCGAGGTTCTCGACGCCCGCCCAGTCCTGCAGCTTCTCGTAGCCGAGGAGGGCGAGCCGATCCGCGAGCTCCTTCCGCAGGTCGTCGTCGACCTCGATCCACTTGTCGCGCGGTGTCTTGCCGAAGAGCTCCTGGTGGATGCCGAAGATTCGCCGGAGCTCCTCGAGCGGCTGCGGATTGTCGTCGACACGGAGGTCGACGAAAACGTCCGAGAGTCCCGCGAAGCCCTGCTCCGGCCCGACGACGACTATCGCCGCCGACTGCTGGCCGCGGCTGTCGCCCCCCGCGGCCTGCGCGGCATCGAGGCAGTCGAGGAGTCGTTCGGCGAGTGGGTTCCCGGCGGTCGCTTCGAACGTCTCTGCGAGCGCGTCGACCGTCTCGCCGGAGACGAGGATGTTGCCCTGCGCCGCGTAACCGGCGCCGGTGCGGTGGCCCGCCCAGTCATGGCATTCCTCGCCCGTGTACGAGGCGCCGCGACCTTGGCCGTCCACGACTCCGAGCTGTCGCTGCGCGCGCTTGTCGTCGGCGCCGGTCAGGCGCGTTACGACCTCTTCGGCCGGCAGGCCCTCGCGGAGCAGCGCGAGCCCGTCGGGCCCGTAGCGCGGGTTCGCCCAGGACTGCGTGGCGACGGCGCCCACCAGCGGCTCCGCCCACGGGACGATGCACCCCACTGCGAGGAACTTCGACTGCACTGCGACGCCCCACTGCTTCGCCTCGAGATCGCACGCGCAGATCGAGTACGTCGCGACGACCCTTTCAGCCATACGTCATCTCGGTCAGATCGAGCCTGAGCAGCGCCTCGTCCGTGACGAGCACGCACGCGACCGGGCCGAGCGAGAGCGCCGCGTGCACCTCCTCGGCGGTGGAGGCTCGTACCACGATCGGGACCCCCGCATGGTGGGCGTCGTGAATCGCGGCCACGTCGGAGATGTCATCGAGTACGAGGGCCCCTTCGAGTTCGGTCGTCCCTTCGAGCACGATCTCCGGCACCTTGCGCCCGGTGGCTCCGAACCAGCGCTCGCGCATCAGAACGAGAGCGTCTCGCCGGGCTCGGGCACGAGGACCTCCACGCTTGGCGGGACGAGCTTGCGGAGTGCTTCGGGCGTCCCGGTGAGGAGCGGGAACGTGGCGTAGTGGCACGGCACGACGCGGTTCACGCCGAGCAGCTCTACGGCGACGGCCGCTTCGCGCGGTCCCATCGTGAAGTGGTCGCCGATCGGAATCACGGCGACATCGGGCGAGTAGATGCGCCCGATGAGCGACATGTCGCCGAACACGTTCGTGTCGCCGGCGAAGTAGATCTTGAACCCGTCCTCGAGCTCCACGACGTATCCGCAGGACTCGCCCGTGTAGGCGAACACCCCGTTGGCGAAGACACTCGACGAGTGGTTCGCGTGTGTCAGCGTCAGCTTGATGCCGTCGACGTCGATCGTCCCGCCCTTGTTGATCGCCTGCGCGGGATCCATCGTGAGCCCGTTCAGCGAGAGCCAACCGCGGAGCTCGACCTGCGCGACGACCGGGCACTCGAACGTCTGAGCAATCGCGACGGTGTTGCCGAGGTGATCGTCGTGACCGTGCGTGAGCAGAACGAGGTCGCAGCGCTCGGGCTCGAGCTCGTTTTCCGGGCACTTGGGGTTCCCGGCCAGGAACGGGTCGATGTAGATCCGCTTCCCGGCGGTGTCGATGCGGAAGGCCGAGTGCCCTAGCCAGGTGAGCTCTGTGGTCACGATGGGAATCTAGAGAACGAGGAGCCGAAGCCGGACGGCTACCCGCCCGGCTGCGAACTGCTACCGGTTCGGCGAGAGCTCGCCGCACATGCCCGGGCTCTCACACGACGAGTGAGCGGTGACGGTGACCTTGCGGTTCCCGTTCGAGTCAGAAGAGAGCGTGAACTTCACCCACGCGGAGTTGTTGCTCTTGTCCTGCTCGAGGAACGCTCCAGTGGGGTTCGTGGTCGACACGAGGTAGTAGTCGTACGCGTTCGCTGCAGCGGCGATCCTCCCGGAGGGGGAGGACGGAGGCAACGCTCAGAAGGGGAGCGACGAAGCCGCGTCGGAGGCGACGTCGAGAATGGGCTCGACGACGAAGAACGAGCCGACCGTGACGACCACGGCGGCTCCGATGGCGATGCTCAATGCCGAGTCGCGCGGTGGCGAGCCACCTGCCGGCGCCAGGCGCAGGTCCACGCCGGAGCGCATGTACATCCAGCGGACGACATTGAGGTAGTACGCGAGCGAGACGGCCGTCGCTGCGACGCCGACGAGGACGAGCCACCAATCGCCCGCGTCATAAGCGGCAGAGAAGACGAACAGCTTCCCGAACATCCCGCCGGTGAGCGGGAACCCCGCCATGCCGAGCATGAAGATCCAGAGCGCGACGCCGTGGTACGGGCGCTCCCAGCCGAAGCCCGTGAGCGATTCGAGGGTGACAGGCGCCGCGAGCTCCCGCTCGCGGGCCGCGACCACGGCGAACGCACCGACCGACATGGCCGAGTAGGGAACGAGGTAGTAGAGGAGCGCCTGGCCGCCGAGCTCCGAGTTCGCCGAGATCGCGATGAGCATGAAACCGGCGTGCGAGATCGAGGAGTAGGCCAGGATCCGCTTCACGTTGCGCTGCGCGAGCGCTGCGAAGTTCCCCCAGGCCAAGGAGACGACGGCGAGCACCGCGACGGCGATCGTCCAGACGTCGCTCTGCTCGGGGAAGGCCGTGACGAGGACGCGCAGGAGCACGACGAGCGCTGCGGTCTTCGTCGCCGCGGACATGAAGGCGGTAACCGACGTGGGCGCTCCTTCGTACACGTCCGGCGTCCACATGTGGAACGGCGCCGCGGACACCTTGAAGGCGAGCCCGGCGAGGATCATCGCGAGCCCTGCGAAGAGGAACGTCTCGTCCGTCGGGGTCGCCGTGGCGATCTCGGCGAAGCTCAGCTCCGAGGTTGCTCCGAAGACGAGTGCGGACCCGAAGAGGAGCACCGCCGAGCCGAAACCGCCGACGATGAGGTACTTCAGGCCGGCCTCGAGTGACGTCTCCCGCTCGCTGTCGATCGCGACGAGGACGTAGAGGCAGAGTGAGAACCACTCGAGCCCCAGGAAGAGCGTCATGAGGTTCTCGGCGCCGACGAAGAAGACCATCCCCGCACCGGCCGTTGCGAGAAGCGCGTAGTACTCGGCATGGTTCTCGCGCCGCCGCTCGCCCCACGAGGCGAGCACCACGGCCGCTCCGGTCACCCCGAGAACGACCTGCGCGAGCGCAGCGAGCTGGTCGCGAACCATCGTTCCGTCGAGGAGCACCTCGGGCGTGGCGCTCTCATCGAAGACATAGCCGGCGAGAATCGCGGCGACCACGAATCCGGCGATCGCAGCAGCTGCGGCGACCGGCTTCCGCATCCAGTCGGGTAGGAGCGCGGACAGGAGCGCGACGCCCGCCGCGCCCAGCAGCGCGACCGTCGGCGAGAGCGCGAGCCAGTCGACGGACGGCGTATCGATCACGGCACGACTTCCGCGATCGTGGAGGCGGCAAACGCGCTCTCGCTGACGAGCGCGGGCCACACCGACAGGCCGACGAGCAGGAGCAGCAGCGGGAGCACGAGCGCGAGCTCGCCGATCCGTAGGTCGAGCGCCTCCTCGCGCACGGCGCGGCCGGGCTTCACGTGCAGGATCGCCGAGATGACACGGAGCGTGTACATCGCAGCGAGCACGACCCCGAGCGCGACGACGACGGAATAGCCCCAGCCCTGGTCGTAGGCTCCGGCCATGATGAGGAACTCGCCAGCGAACGTCACCGACCCGGGCACGGCGAGCGCAATCATCCCGGCCACGAGCACCACCGTGGCGAGCGTCGGCCGCCCACGCGCCATGCCGCCGAGCGCGTCGAGCTCGCCCGTTCCGCAGCGCCGCTCGACCATTCCGACGAGGAGGAACATGCTCGCGGAGATCAACGCGTGTGCGACCGATTGCAGAACGGCGCCGTCGAGCCCGAGGTCATCGAACGCGAAGATTCCGATCGTGATGAGCCCCATCTGCGCCATCGACGAGTACGCGATGACACCACGGAGATCCGGCGCCCGGAAGGCCAATAGCGAGCCGTAGACGAGCCCGGCGGATGCGAGGACGAGGATCAGGCCCGAGAGGTCGTCCGCCGGCTCGGGAAACTTCGGGAGGCCAATGCGCAGGAAGCCGTAGATCGCGGTCTTCGACACGACCGCCGAGAGCACGGCCGCAACCTCCACCGGCGCCTCGCGATAGGCCAAGGGCAGCCAGCCGTGGAACGGGAAGAGCGGTGCCTTCACCGCGAAGGCGATCGCAAAGCCGAGGAAGATCCAGACGTTGTCGCTCGTTCCTGACTCCGCGAGCGAGAACGTTCCCTGCGTCACGCCGAACGCGACGACCGAGGCGAGCATGAGGAGCGAGCCCGCCATCGTGTAGACGACGAAGGTGAAGGTTGCGGCCAGCCGGCGCTCCCCGCCCCACACTCCGACGAGGACGTATAGCGGGATGAGCATCGCCTCGAACGAGATGTAGAAGAGGAGGAGATCCTGCGACGCGAAGGTCGCGATCACCGCGCCGAGGAGGAAGAGCATGAGCGCGTGGTACGCCCGCGTGCGCTCCCGCCCGACCCAGACCGCGTAGCCGATCGCCGCCGCGAAGACGATCACCGTCGCGCCGGCGAGCCAGAGCGAGAAGCCGTAGAAGCCGACGGAGTACGAGATCCCGAGGCTCTCCACCCACTCGCGCGATGCGCCGAGCTGGAGCCCTCCGTCGTCGAAGTCGAACCGTGCAGCCGAGACGATCCAGAGGCCGACCTCCAGGAGCGCGACGAGGAAGGCGAGGCCGGCGGTCGCCTGGCGCGGGAGCGGGATGATCGCGACGACGAGCGCGCCGACGAGGGGGAGCAGGATGAGAGCGGAAGTGAGCACCTATTTCACCGCCACGAAGACGACCACGAGGACGGCGACGGCGAAGGCGACCGCGACGGCATAGGTGCGAAGCAGTCCGGACTGCACGCGGGCGACCTCGCCTCCGACCTGGATGGTTCCGGAGCCGATCTCGTCGAGTGAACGCTCGACGACCGGCTCCTCGACGTTCCGGCGAAGCGCGACGGAGAGCGCGGCCGCGGGCCGGTAGAAGAGCGCGTCATACGCTTCGTCGAAGTAGAGCTTGTGCTCGAGCACGCGCCAGATCCCCGGGTTCGTCACGAGCTGACGACCCGCCTGGAAGGCGCGCCAGGCGAGGAAGATGCCGACGAGACCAAGCGAGACGGCGATGGCGCTCGTGCCGTAGTCCTCCGTCACCGTGGCGTGGACGAGCGGCTCGGCGGTCTCGTCGATCCAGTGGAGGAAGGGCTCCCACACGCCGGGAATCACGACGAGGCCGCCGATCGTCGCCAGGACCGTGAGTACGCCGACGGGGATCAGCATCGACCGCGGCCCCTCCCCGTGCCCCCCTTGTTCCTCTGCGCGACCGGAATCCTGTGCGAGCGGGATTCCGGTCTTGCGCAAGTCGTGTGCATGCTCGGTGACGAACGCGCTCGGCTCGCCGCGGAAGACGGTGAAGTAGAGCCGGAACGTGTAGAGGCCGGTGAGGAGCGCGCCGACGAGGCCTGCCGCGTAGAGCGTGGCGCCGAGTGCGGAATCGAGCGCGAAGGCGGCCGCGATGATGCCGTCCTTCGACCAGAACCCGGCGAAGATCGGGATGCCGGCGAGGGAGAGCGAGCCAACGAGGAACGCGAGGTGCGTTCTCGGCATGACACTTCGCAGGCCGCCCATCTTGCGGATGTCCTGCTCGCCACCGAGGTGGTGGATGACGAGGCCGGCACTCATGAAGAGCAGCGCCTTGAAGAAGGCATGCGTCATGAGGTGGAAGATCGCGTAGCCGTACGCGCCGATCCCGGCCGCGAGGAACATGTAGCCGATCTGCGACATCGTCGAGTAGGCGATGACGCGCTTGATGTCCCACTGCACGAGCGCGATCACTCCCGCGACGAGGAGCGTGATCGCGCCGAGGATCGCGGCGAGGTGCTGCACGTCGGGTGCGGCCTCGAAGATCGGGCTCGCGCGCACGAGGAGATAGACGCCGGCGGTCACCATCGTCGCGGCGTGGATGAGAGCGGACACGGGCGTTGGGCCCTCCATCGCGTCGGGAAGCCACGTGTGGAGCGGGATCTGCGCCGACTTCGCGACCGCTCCGCCCAGCAGCCCCAGCGCGACGAGGTTCACGGTCGTCGTCGAGAGCGAGTCGACGTCTTCGAAGATGCCGAGGAGCTCGAGCGTGCCGGTCTCCCAGATGAGGAGCACCGCCGCCAGTGCGAACGTCGCGTCGCCGATCGCGTTCATCACGAAGGCTTTCTTGGCGGCGGCCACCGCCTCGGGGCGATGGTGCCAGAACCCGATGAGCAGGTACGACGCGAGGCCGACGAGGCCCCAGCCGACGAGCAGGAGGAGGAAGTTCCCCGCCTGCACGAGCATGAGCATCGAGAAGACGAAGAGCGACATGTACGCGAAGTAGCGACGCTCCTCGTCGTCGCCCGCCATGTAGCCCATCGAGTACCAGACGATGAGCCCGCCGACGCCCGAGACGATGAGCATCATCGTGCTCGAGAGCGTGTCGAGGAGGATCTGCATCTCCACCTCGAGGTCGCCGGCGGCGAGCCACGTGTAGGCGGTCGAGACCTGCTCGCGGTCGGCGGGGTCCGCGGCCCAGAGCCCGAGGAACGCGACGAGCGCGCCGCCGAACGCGAGGAAGGTCGTGAGCGTCGAGATCCATCCCGCCGTGCGGCGCGAGATCCCCCCGCCGGCGGCCGTGATCGCGACCGCGCCGCCGAGCGGCGCGAGGAGGCAGATCCACGCGCCTGCGATCATCGTGCGCTACCCACGAAGAGCGCTCGCCTGGTCGACGTCGAGGAGCATGCGGCGCCGCGCCATCGCGACGATGAGGCCGAGGCCGATCGCGACCTCCGCGGCCGCGACCGCCATGACCGCGAGCGCGAAGATCTGGCCGTCGAGGTCTCCCTGCTGCCGTGCGAACGCGACGAGTGTGAGGTTCGCGGCGTTCAGCATGATCTCGAGGGAGAGGAGGATGATCAGCGGGCTGCGCCGGAGCATCACGCCGAGCGCGCCGATCCCGAACAGGATCGCTGCGACGATCAGGTACCAGCCGACGTCGGGGCCATCCATCAGGCGGTCTCCTCCTTCTCGCGCGTCGTCCCCAGCACGACGCCGCCGATCGCCGCCACGAGCAGCACGATCGAGGTGATCTCGAACGCAAGCAGGTGGTCGGTGAGGAAGAGCTCGCCGATCTGCGCCGGGCTGCCGAAGTCGCCGGAGACGTCAGCTGGGTCCTGGAGGTTGTCGCCCCACGCGAGGCCGAGGACGACGACGATCTCGACGAGGAGCGCGGCCGCGGCGACCACGGCCGCGGTTCGCAGCAGTGGTGGCCCGCCCGCCCACGGGGCATCCGCGCGACCACCGAGATACGCGACGACGAAGAGGAACATCACCATCACCGCGCCCGCGTACACGAGGACCTGTGCCGCGGCGAGGAACTCGGCCGAGAGCAGGAGGAAGAGAACGGCGAGCGAGGCGAGGTTCCCGATGAGCGCGAGTGCCGAGTAGAACGGGTTCGTCATCGTGACGACCGCGACCCCGGTCGCGAGACAGCCGCCGGCCGCGAGGAACCAGATGACCCAGACGAGGAAGTTGCCCACTACCTCGCGACGACCAGGATCCGCGTGCGCGGATTCTGGTCGCGCCAAACCCCTGAAGGCGCCCGCTTCGCGGTCGCTGTGTTTGTGTTGCCGAGAACCAAGTCGGTGGTTTTGAGACTCCGCACCTACGACCTCGTCTTGTACGCCGGCTGGGGCGTGTCGAAGCGCTCGGGATCGGCGACCGGCACGCGCTTGATCGGTTCCGCGAGGAGCATGTCCTTCGTGTAGATGAGGTCGTCGCGCGAGTATTCGGCGATCTCGAATTCGTTGCCGAGCGTGATCGCGTCGAACGGGCACGCGAGCTCGCAGTAGCCGCAGAAGATGCAGCGGCTCATGTTGATCTCGTAGATGCGCGCGTACCGCTCGCCGGGCGACACCCGGTTCTCGGCGGTGTTCTCATCGGCAACGACGCGGATGCAGTCCGCCGGGCAGGCGGCCGCGCAGAGGGAGCAGCCGACGCACTTCTCGAGGCCGTTCTCGTGACGATGGAGGCGATGCCGCCCGCGGAAGCGCGGATAGACCGGGCGCTTGTACTCGGGGTACTGCTGCGTGATCGGCTTGCGGAAGATCTGCCGGAACGTGACCCCGAAGCCCTTCAGCGTGTCGAACGGCTGTGGGCTCACAGAGCCACCACCAGGAGCGCCGTCACGAGCGCATTGATCGTGGCCACGGGCAGGAGCACCTTCCAGCCGAAGCGCATGAGCTGGTCGTAGCGCAGGCGCGGCAGCGTCGTGCGCATCCAGATGAACACGAAGAGGAGGAGGACGAGCTTCCCGATGAACCAGAGCGGCCCCGCCCACGACGCGCCGTCCCAGCCAGGGCCGTGCCAGCCGCCGAGGAAGAGCGTCACGCAGAGAGCCGAGAGCGTGATCAGGTTGATGTACTCGGACATCGAGTACAGGCCGAAGCGCATCCCGCCGTACTCCGTGTGGTAGCCGGCGACGAGCTCCTGCTCGGCCTCGGGCAGGTCGAACGGCGCGCGGGCGGTCTCGGCCGTGCCCGCGAGGAGGAAGACCACCAGCCCCACGACCTGCGGCACTGCGTACCAGATCGTGTCGGACTGCGCCTCGACGATCTGGGTCAGCGAGAGCGTCTCGGCCATGATCACCACGCCGAGCACCGAGAGTGCGAGCGAGACCTCGTACGAGACGAGCTGTGCGCAGGTCCGCATCGAGCCGAGCAGCGCGAACTTCGAGTCGGAGGACCAGCCGCCGAGGATGAAGCCGTACACGCCGATCGAACCGACCGCGAAGATGAGGATGAGAGCGATGTCGAGGTCGGCGACCTGGCCCGGGATGTAGACGCCTCCGACCTCCCACCCCGGCCCGAACGGGATGACCGAGAAGGTCAGGAGCGCCGTGAAGGCCGCGAGGAACGGCCCGAGGATGAACGCCCAGTCGATGGCCTCGGTCGGCTGGAAGCTCTCCTTGTTCAGGAGCTTGAGGAGATCCGCGATCGGCTGCAGCATCCCGCGTGGTCCGGTGCGGTTCGGTCCGTACCGCAGCTGCATCCGGCCCATGACCTTGCGCTCGGCAAGCGTGAGGTACGCGAACGTCGCCATCACGAGGTTGATGACGATGAACGCCTGGATGAGGCTCACCCACCAGTCGACGGGCTGAGTCACGCTTTCACGACCTCGACTTCGGGATGCAGCTCGGCGGCGTGCTCCTCCGCGACTCGGACGACTCCGGCGATGAGCTTCCTGTTGACGCGGGCTCGCAGCTCGACCGAGGTGCCGTTCGAGTGAAGGCGGACAGCGTCGCCGTTCGCGATTCCGCGATCCTCGGCATCCGCGGGCGCGAGCTCGGCTTCGCGAATCGGCCTCTGGAACCCGAGCTCCGGAACCCGCTCGACCGCCGGTCCCGAGAAGAGCGGCCTGTACCGGTGCAGACGGAGCGCGCTGCCCGCACCACCGGGAACCGCAGCCGGCGTCGTGGCGGGTGCGGGCGCGACGTACGCCTGCCGCGCCGGCAAGGGCGCGTGGACCCCGAGGTGCACGAGCGGGAGGTCGCGGAACAGCGACTTGGCCAGCTCCGAATAGACGCCGGCCGCATGTGGCGGGAGCTCGACGTCGAAGCGAGCCGCGAGCTTCGAGATCCAGGCCAGCTCGTCCGGGCACGGCGGCGGCACTGCTCGCCGGACACGCTGAACCCGACCCTCGAGGTTCATCGAGCTGCCGTCACGCTCGAGCGCTGCGGTCGCTGGGAGGATCAGGTCGGCCCAGCCACCTGCTAGCTCGTGGAACATCGTCAAGGCGACGACACGGTTCGCCTGCTCGGCAAGCGCGCGGACGTCGGGATTGCTCGCGGCCTCGTCACCCGAGACGAGGAGAAGCTCGATCGGCTCGGGGTTCGCCTCGTCCGCATCGGCCGCAACCGCCCAGCCGAGCGCGACGCCGTGTGGGTTCGCGGCTGCGGGTAGGTGGAACGCACCGCAGCCCGACTTCTCGTCGAACCCGAGCGCGTGCGCGAGCTCTGCGATCCGTGCGCCGCCACCTCCGCCCGGGCCCGACCAGATCAAGACTGCGCGCTCCGACGAGCGGAGCTTCTTCGCGAGCGCACTGCGGCCGGCACCGAGCTCGCGGCAGATGTCCGCCGCTGCTCCCGGCGCGGCGACGTTCGTACCGGTCGGGGAGTACACCACGACCTCGGCGCCGTGTCGACCGGCCTCCTTGATCCAGAGGTCGACGATCGGCGCGCGCTCGACGACCGGGTCGTCTCCGACCACGACCACGAGCTCGGCCTCGGCGATCGCATTCAGCGGCAGGCGAAACGCCTCGAGCGCGTCCGAGGTCGCCTCGGGGAGCACCGCGGAGTGGGCGTCGACGCCGGCTCGCAGCAGGCGTCCGAGCGCGTACGCGATCTCGGTCGTCTCGGAGCCGGAGAACGCGGTCACTATCGAGCTGCCCGAATCGCGGAGCATCGTCTCGAGCTCGTCGAGCGCGGCGTTCCAGGACATCTCTTCGAGGCCCTTGCGCCCGCGGCGGAGCGGGCTCGTGATCCGATCCTCTGCGCGGAGGTGCGGGTACGAGAAGCGGCCCTTGTCGCAGAGCCAGCCGCGATCGATCTCCGGATGGTTCCGCGAGAGGATCCTCCTGACCTTGCCCTCGCGGATCGTCGCGGAGGTGTTGCAGCCGACCGCACAGCCCGTGCAGACCGTCGGGACGTTCTGGATGTCCCACGGGCGCGCGTCGAAGCGGTACAGCGTCGAGGTGAGCGCGCCGACCGGGCAGAGCTCGACGACATTGCCCGAGAACGGCGAGCGGTAGGGCTCGTCCTCGAAGGTCGCGATCTCCGTCCGAGCACCACGGTTGCGGGCGATGAGCTGCCCGTCCTCGGCGACCTCCTCCGAGAAACGCGTGCAGCGGTAACAGAGGATGCAGCGCTCCCGGTCGAGCGCGATCAGCGGCGAGACGGGGATCGGCTTGTCGACCGTCAGCTTCGCGAACGACATCCGCGTGTTGCCCGGCCCGTGGCGGAACGTGAGGTCTTGCAGCGGGCACTCGCCGCCCTTGTCGCAGACGGGGCAGTCGAGCGGATGGTTGACGAGAATGAACTCGAGCGTCGCCTCCTGGCCCTCGGCTGCCTTCTCGGATGTGGCGCCGGTCCTGATCACCATGCCGTCGGTGACGGTGAGCGTGCAGCCGGCCTGGAGCTTCGGGATTCCCTCGATCTCGACGAGGCACATGCGGCAGGCGCCGACGGGCGCCCCCAACCGCGGCTCGTAGCAGAACACCGGGATCTCGATCCCTGCGGCCTGCGCTGCCTCGACCAGCCCCGTTCCTTTCGGCACCTCGACCTGGCGGTCGTCGACGGAGACTGCGACGAGCTCAGACATGCGCTGCCTCTCGACCGTGGTGCTCGTGCATCGCACTCGGCGCGAGAATCCTCTCGAGCGAAGACTCGCCGTCGAACGGGCAGCGGCCGAGATCGATGTGCGCCTGGTACTCGTCGCGGAAACGGTCGACGTAGCTCAGCACTGCAATCGCGTCGGAGTCGCCGAGCGGGCAGAGGCACTTGCCCATGATCCGGTCGCACACCGAGAGGAGCAGGTCGAGATCCGCCTGCGCTGCGCGGCCGTCCTCGATCTTCTCGAGGATCTGCGTCACCCAACGCGTTCCGACGCGGCACGGCGTGCACTTGCCGCACGACTCGTGCTCGTAGAACTGGGAGACGCGAATTCCGAGCTGCACCATGCAGCAGCGGTCGTCGATGACGATCACGCCCGCGGATCCGATCGACGACCCGGCGTCGACGAGCGACGTGAAGTCCATCTTGGTGTCGATGTCCTTCGCGGTGAGCACTGCGGTCGACGAGCCGCCCGGGACCAC
The DNA here is from genome assembly GCA_963723695.1 of uncultured Gaiellaceae bacterium. GTDB lineage: Bacteria > Actinomycetota > Thermoleophilia > Gaiellales > Gaiellaceae > GMQP-bins7. The sequence goes on from CAVRRU010000012.1 coordinate 205,527, forward strand.
CGCCTTCAGCTCGCGCCCGTTCGGGACGCCGCCGCCCACGTCGTAGATGAGCTCGCGCATCGAGATGCCATGCGGGAGCTCGTAGTTCCCGGGGTTCACGACATCACCGGACAGCGAGAAGACGCGTGTCCCGGTCGAGTTCTCGACTCCGAGCTTCGCGTACTCGGTGGCGCCCATTTCGAAAACGGACGTGACCGTCGTGATCGACTCGACATTGTTCACTGCGGTCGGAGCGGCGTAGAGGCCGGCGATCGCGGGGAACGGCGGCTTCGTGCGCGGCTGTCCGCGCTTGCCCTCGAGCGACTCGAGAAGCGCAGTCTCCTCACCGCAGATGTAGGCGCCCGCTCCGCGATGGAGGACGACCGTGACGCCGCCGAGGAGATCCGCCTTCCGCACTGCCTCGAGTGAGTCGCGCAGGAGCTCGAACTCGCGCTCGTACTCGCCTCGGATGTAGATGAACACGTGCTGCGAAGAGATCCCGTGCGCCGCGATGAGGCAACCCTCGAGAAAGCGGAATGGGACGCGGAGCATGATCTCGCGGTCCTTGAACGAGCCCGGCTCGGACTCGTCGGCGTTGACGACGAGGTAGTGCGGCTTCGGGAGCTGGTCGGGCTTCGGGACGAACGCCCACTTGCGGCCGGTCGGGAAGAAGGCACCGCCGCGCCCGCGGAGGCCGGACGCCTCGAGCTCGGCGATGACGTCGTCGGGCGCCATCGCGCGCGTCTTTCGGAGCGCCGAGAAGCCACCCGCCTTTGCGTAGTCGTCGAAGCTCGTAACCGCGCCCCCGTCTGTTGCTGCGAAGACGATCTGGGGGTACTCAGCCACGGAGCTCCTCGACGATCCCTGGGACATCCTCGGCCTGTACCCGCAGGCGGTGGCGATTGTCGATCGCCACGACTGTCGCCCAGCCGCAGCCTCCGAGGCACTCGATCGTGCCGAGCGTGAAGGCGCCGTCCTCGGAGGTCGAGCCTGCAGCGATGCCGAGCTCGTGCTCGAACGCCTCGACAACCTGCTGGGCGCCCGAGAGCGCGCACGAAATGTTGGTGCAGACCTCCACGTGCGTCTGTCCGACCGGCTCGAGGTGGAACTGGTCGTAGAAGGACGCGATCGAGACGCAGTAGGCGGGCGTGACCTCGAGTGCGTCGGCGACCTCGCGGATCGCATCCGGCGACAGCCATCCGCCGGCGTCCTCCTGAGCGAGCCGGAGAGCGGGCAGCACCGCCGACGTCGGGTCCGGGTACTGCTTGCGGAGCTTCTGGATCTGCGCGGCGACGCTCATCGGTCGGCGTCTCCCATGACCGGATCCAGCGAACCGGCTGCGGCGATGAGGTCCGCTATGAGCAGGCCCTGCACGATCGTCGCCGTCGCCTGGAGCGCAGCGAAGCTGGGCGCGCGGAACTTCACGCGCCACGGGCGGGCGCCGCCGTCCGAGACGAGGTAGCAGCCTGCCTCACCACGCGGTGACTCGATCGTGACGTAGGCCTCGCCCTCGGGGACCGTGAAGCCCTCCGTGACGATCTTGAAGTGGTGGATGAGCGACTCCATCGACGTGTGCAGCTCGTGACGGGGCGGCAGGACGACCTTCCGGTCGTCGGCGATCCATGGCTCGCCGTCCGTCTCGTCGAGCCGGTCGACGCATTGCCGGATGATGCGAACCGATTCGCGCATCTCGTCCATGTGCACCCGGTAGCGGTCGTAGACGTCGCCGTTCGGGTAGACCGGGACGTCGAACTCGACCTCGTCGTAGGCGAGGTAGGGCAGCGCCTTACGCAGATCCCAGTCGACGCCGGACGCACGGAGCATCGGCCCCGACTGCGCGAGCGCGATCGCGTCGTCCGCGGAGAGCGGCGCAACTCCCTTCGTCCGCTCGAGCCAGATCGCGTTCCGGTCGAGGATCGCCTCGTACTCGTCGACCGACTTCGGCATCGAGTCGCAGAACTTCCGCACCTCTGACGTGAACGCGGGAGGCAGGTCCTCGGCGATACCGCCGACCTGTACGTACCGTGAGTGCATCCGCGCTCCGCCGGCCATCTCGAAGAGGTCGAGGATCTGGTCGCGGTCGTCGAAGCAGTACCAGAACAGCGAGATCGCCCCGAGCTCGAGCGCCGACGTACCGAGCCACACGAGGTGCGAGTGAATGCGGTTCAGCTCGGCGAGCGCCATCCGCGCCCAGATCGCGCGGCGAGGCACCTCGATGCCGAGGAGCTTCTCGATCGCGAGGACGTAGAGGAGCTCGTTCGCGTGGAACGAGACATAGTCGATTCGTGGCGCGTACGTGACCGACTTCCACCACGACTTGGCCTCCATGTTCTTCTCGAAGCCCGTGTGGAGGTAGCCGATGACGGCCCGAATCCCGGCGACGGTCTCGCCGTCGAGGTCGACGACGAGGCGGAGGACGCCATGGGTCGAAGGATGGTTGGGCCCGAAGTTGATCGTGAGGATGTCGTCGAGCCGATGCATCTCCGGATCGACCTCGAGGATCGTCGGGACCGGATGCGGGATCCGGGTCCCCTCGTAGATCCTCGTGGAGGGGAGGACGCTGATGGCTAGTCCTCGTCCGAGAAGCGCACGGGCTCGCCTCCCAGCGGATAGTCCTTGCGCAGCGGATACCCGTCCCAGTCCTCGGGCATGAGGATCCGGACGAGGTTCGGATGCCCCTCGAAGCGAATTCCCAGCATGTCCCAGGCCTCCCTTTCGAACCAGTCCGCGGCCGGCCAGACGGGAAGGACGCTCGCGACCGGCTCCCCGTCGTCGAGCCAGACCTGGACGCGGAGCCGCGCGGGCGTGTCGTTTACGCAGAGGAGGTGGTACGAGACCGAGAACCGCTTCGGCTTCGGGTCGGGAACGCGCGCGAGCCCGCTCGATCCGGGGTCGTTCAGGTCGCGCCCGGTGTCCGTCCCGATGTAGCCGGCGACCTCGTCCCCGCCCCAGCCGAGGTAGTCGGCGGCGGCGATGTCGCTGAGAAAGTTGAAGCCGTGCTCGTCGCGAAGCACGCGGCATGCCTCGACGAGCCGGGCCGGGTCGACGACGAGTGTCGTCTCGCCGAGAGCCTCCCGCGTCTCGATCACGCCGGGGACGCCTGCATACACGGTCATTCCGCAACCCCGCGGATCTCGTACGCCGGCGGTACGCCGCCGCGGATCTTCTCGTGGAGCCGCACGATGCCCTCGACCAGCGCCTCCGGTCGCGGGGGACAGCCGGGGACGTGGATGTCGACCGGGACGATCTTGTCGACGCCCTGGAGGATCGTGTAGTTGTTGAACATCCCGCCGGAGCTCGCGCAGGCGCCCATCGCGATCACCCACTTCGGCTCGAGCATCTGGTCGTACACCTGCCGTATCGGCCCCGCCATCTTGTGCGTCACGCGGCCGGAGACGATGAGGAGGTCCGCCTGGCGCGGCGACGAGCTGAACCGCTCCATCCCGAAGCGAGCGATGTCGTACCGCGACGAGACGATCGACATCATCTCGATCGCGCAGCACGCGAGGCCGAAGGTGTCGGGCCAGACGGAGCTCGACCGCGCCCAGGCGACGGCCTTCTCCATCGTCGTGAGGAGAAGCGCGTCCTCGATCTCCTCGACTTCGCGCTCGAACACACCGGGACCGCGATCGGGCCAGAGCACGCGCTCGGACTGGAGGCCCGCCTTCGCCAGGGGGCGGTCGCTGACGACCGGCAACTCACGCTTCAGTGCCAGTTGAGCGCTCCCTTCTTCCACACGTACACGTACGCGACGCCGAGGATCGCGATGAACACGAGCAGCTCTCCGAACCCGAACCAGCCGAGCGCGTCGAGCTGCACCGCGAGCGGGTACAGGAAGACGATCTCGATGTCGAAGAGGATGAAGAGGATCGCCGTCAAGTAGAAGCTGACGGTGAACCGCCGTCCGCGGCTCGGCGCACCTTCGGATACGCCGGATTCGAACGGCAGCATCCGCTGCCTCGTGCGCGAGACGGGGCGGCCGGGGAGCACGAACGAGGCGACGATCATCGTTGCCGGAATGGCTGCCGCGAAGATCGCGTAGATGAGGAAGGGCAGCCAGTTCGAAAGCACGGGTCGTACCCCCGCGTAGACCGTCGTGGTCGGTACTGCGGCGAAACCTAGCACTCCCCCTTCGGGCGCACGAAGGGATCGAGAAACCGGCACGGAATGAGCGATACGACTGTTACAAAGTCGCGTCTGGAACTCGCCACCGCGTCCGCTACGATGAGTCCGTGGCAACTATCGAGCACCCCACCGACACCCTGATCTCGCTGACGCCCGTCGCGGCGGCGAAGATCCGGGAGCTCATGGCCGAAGAGGAGGACGCGGCAACGCTCGTCCTCCGCGTCGCCATCCAGGGCGGCGGTTGCTCCGGCTTCCAGTACGGCCTCGGCTTCGACGCGGGCGCCGCCGAGGGTGACGTCGAGCTGTCGCTCGAGGGCATCCCGGTCGTCGTCGACCCGTTCAGCGCGCCGTACCTGCAGGGAACGACGATCGACTTCCTGAACACGATTCAGGAGGCTGGCTTCAAGATCGACAACCCGAACGCCGTCTCCTCGTGCGGCTGCGGCCACTCCTTCCAGGTGGAGGAGGGCGAGGAGCTGCCCGAGGGCACCGAGATGGGCGGCTGCGGCTCTGGCTGTAGCCACTGAAGCCGAGATCAGCAGTGGGTGGCTGTAGCCACTAGCCTCGTCGATCTCCCTCTCTAGGATCGCCCCCGTGAGCGCCGAGCGCCCACTTCGCGTCGCCGTTGTCGGCTCCGGACCTGCAGCGTTCTATTCCGCGGGCGCGCTGCTCACGAGCGAGGATCCGCAGGTCGAGGTCGACATGATCGAGCGGCTCCCGACCCCATGGGGGCTCGTCCGGCTCGGCGTCGCGCCCGACCATCCGCAGCTCAAGACCGTCTCGCGCGCGTTCGAGAAGATCGCGGCGCGCCACGGCTTCCGCTTCCTCGGGAACGTCGAGATCGGCCGCGACGTGACGCACGACGAGCTGTGCGCCCTGTACGACGGCGTTATCTACGCCGTCGGCTCGCAGACCGACCGGCGCCTCGGGATTCCCGGAGAGGACCTCCCCGGCTCGTGGGCTGCGACAGAGCTCGTCGCCTGGTACAACGGCCACCCCGACTACCAGGGCCTCGAGTTCGACCTGTCGGGCGAGCGTGCGGTCGTGGTCGGCAACGGCAACGTCGCCCTCGACGTCGCGCGAATGCTCGCGCTTACCCGCGAGGAGCTTGCGCCGACCGACACGACCGATGCGGCGATCGAGGCGATCGTTAACTCGGGGATCCGCGAGATCGTCGTGCTCGGGCGCCGCGGACCCGTGCAGGCTGCCTGGACGTCGACCGAGCTCGGCGAGCTCGGCGAACTCGCGGGGGCCGACGTGTTCGTGGACCCCGCGGAGCTCGAGCTCGATCCGGCAAGCGAGGCGGAGCTCGAGGCGGGCTCGAACATCGTCCAGCGCAACGTCGAGATCCTGCGCGAGTTCGCCAGGCGCGAGCCGTCCGGCAAGCCGCGCGCAGTGCGATTGCGGTTCCGCGTGTCTCCCGCAGCGATCCTCGGCGAAGAGCGGGTCGAGGGCGTGGAGATCGTCCGGAATCGTCTCGAGCCGGACGAAAATGGGCGCGTCCGCGCGGTGGCGACTGACGAGCGCGAGGTGATTCCGTGCGGAACCGTCTTCCGCAGCGTCGGTTACCACGGGGTCGGGGTCCCCGGCACGCCGTTCGACGAGCGTGCAGGAACGATGCCGAACGCGGACGGACGAGTCCTGGGCGAGGACAGCGCGCCGGTTCCGGGTCTCTACTGCGCGGGCTGGATCAAGCGCGGCCCCACAGGCGTCATCGGCACGAACAAGAAGGACGCGACCGAGACGGTCGAGCTCCTGCTGGAGGATGCACGTGCCGGGCGCCTGCCCGAGCGCTCGGGCGAGAACATCGAGGAGCTCCTCGGCTCGCGCGGTGTCGAGGCCGTGATGTATGCAGGGTGGGAGTCGATCGACGCGCTCGAGAAGGCGCGTGGCGAGCCGCAGGGGCGCCCCCGCGTGAAGCTCGGCACCTGGGAAGACTTGCTCGCAGCTGCTCGAAGCTCGTGAGCGCGCGCGTAACGATCGAGTCGCTGCCGTTCACGCTCACGTGGCAGCCGATGCCGGTCGAGTTTCGATCCGGCTCCAATTCGCTCGTGGCCGAAGCAGGGGGCGAGACGGATCTGTTCGTGGATCCCGGCACGCAGGCCACGCGTTGGAATGCGCCCCGGCTCGTCGGACAGGTCACCGGCGACTTCACGCTGGCCGCTCGTGTGAACGTCGACTTCCGCACCACCTTCGATGCCGGTGCACTGCTGATCTGGGCCAACGACCACTCGTGGGCCAAGCTCTGCTTCGAGCTGTCGCCACAGGGCAACCCGACTGTCGTTTCCGTGGTGACGCGGGTCGTCTCGGACGACTGCAACTCGTTCACAACCGACCGCGGCGAGATATGGCTACGGCTGGCCAGGCTCGGTCCCGCGGTTGCCTTTCATGCGTCGACGGACGGGAGGCGCTGGGACCTCATCCGCCACTTCGGTCCCGAAATCGACGCCGAGGCGCTCGTCGGCTTTGTCGTGCAGTCGCCTCGAGGCGCAGGTTGCGTGGCGCGCTTCGAGGAGATCTCGTTCACTCCGAGCCGGCTCGCAGACATCCGCAGCGGCGACTAGCTTCGGCGCCGTGGCCTCTGGCGCGGCGGAGCTAGACTCGCGCCGAATGGCGGAGGCAGCGGAGAAAGAGACGCTCTGGGGCGGCGAGACCGTGAAGGCCATCGCGAACTTCCCTGTCTCGGGCGAGCCGATCCCGGTTCCCGTCGCGCGCTGGCTCGGTCGGATCAAGTCCGCCGCGGCACGCGTGAACGCCGACCTCGCCCTGCTCGATCGAGATCTCGCCGATCGCATCGCGGTGGCGGCCGATCGCGTCGCCGCAGGCGAGTTCGACGACCAGTTCCCGATCGACGTGTTCCAGACGGGCTCGGGCACGAGCTCGAACACGAACGCCAACGAAGTCATCGCGACGCTTGCTGGGGCCGACGTGCACCCGAACGACCACGTGAACATGGGCCAGTCCTCGAACGACGTCTTCCCATCGGCCGTGCACCTGGCCGCGCTCGGCGAGATCGTGGGCGATCTCCTCCCCGCGCTCGAGCTCCTCGCGGCGTCGCTGGAGCGCAAGGCCGCCGAGTTCGACGATGTCGTCAAGTCCGGGCGCACCCACCTCATGGACGCCGTGCCGGTCACGCTCGGCCAGGAGTTCGGAGGCTACGCCGCGCAGGTGGGGCACGGAATCGCCCGTGTTCACGACGCCATGCCCCGGCTCGGACAGATCCCGCTCGGCGGGACCGCCACCGGCACAGGGCTCAACACCCACCCCGAGTTCGCCGCGCGCGTGCGCGCGATCCTCTCGGAGGAGAGCGGCCTCGCGATCTCCGCGCCCGTCGATCACTTCGAAGCGCAGGCGGCACGCGACGGCCTCGTCGAAGCCTCGGGCGCCCTCAAGGTCGTCGCGGTCTCGCTCACGAAGATCGCCAACGACCTCAGGCTCATGGGCTCCGGCCCTCGCGCGGGGCTCTCGGAGATCTTCCTTCCGGAGCTTCAGAAGGGCAGCTCGATCATGCCGGGCAAGGTGAACCCGGTCATCCCCGAGGTCGTGACCCAGGTCGCGGCGCAGGTGATCGGGAACGACACGGCGATCACCGTCGGCGGCATGGGCGGCCACTTCGAGCTCAACGTCTACATCCCCCTCATGGCCCGGAACCTGCTCGACTCGATCGAGCTCCTCGCGAGTGCCTCGCGGCTCCTCGCCGAGAAGTGCGTGGACGGGATCGAGGCGAATCGCGAGCGCAACGAGCAGTACGCGGAAAGCACGCTCTCGGCCGCGACTGCGCTCAACCCCTACATCGGCTACGACAGGGCGACGGAAATCGTGAACGAGTCCGTTGCCACCGGGCGTCCTCTACGGGAGATCGCGCGTGAGGCAGGCGTGGACGAGTCGGTCCTCGACGAGGCGCTCGACTACCACGCGATGGCGAAGCCCCACGACTGACGAGGGGAGCCGGTGAACGGCTCCCCTCGTTCAGAGCTGGATCGGCCTACAGGAATTCGTTGATGAACTCGAGCGCGCTCTCAGTGTCGACCCGCGAGGAGAATCCGTGGCCGGTGCAGTTGAAGTTTCCGAAGGAGTTCAGGCCGAGCACGATGTTGGTGCCACTCAGGAAGTCCGGCCCTCCCGAGTCACCGAAACACACACCTCCTGACCCTCCCCCCGTATTCAGGGCGATGCGGATGACCTCGTCGGAGTGCTGGAAGTTTCCCGTGACGAGCTCGCTCGGTGCGAACAGGCGAACCCGAGGGCCGGTCCACCGAAGGAACGGCGGAGGTGGCGGGGGTCCGGGCAGGGCGCTGCCCGGGATCTGTGCCTGGAACTGGACGCCGTACCCGACCAGGTCAACCGACGTCTTGTTCTCGAGCGTGTCGACGACTCCCTGGCTAGGCAGCGCCGCGTAGCGGTTGACGACCGATGTCGGAACAGGCTCGGACAGGACGATGATTCCGACATCACCTTGTGCGAAGGAGCCGACGCCGTTGCCGCACGGGCTGCAGAAGACGGGGTTCGTGAAGCCTGTCCCGTCGAAGGACGTCGTCCCGCTGAACGGATACTCGGTGTTCGCCTGGACGTTCTCCGCGAACCAAATCCTCGCCCGGCTCGTGCCGATGGTGCAGTGCGCGGCGGTGAGGGCGACCGTCGGCGTTAGAAGCGACACGCTGCAGCGATGTGACGGCTGGTGCTGGCCGTTGATGAGGACGTCGAACACGACGAGCCCGACGTACGGGTGCCCGTTTCCATCGGGCTGACCATTCGTGATCGCGCTTGCGGGTACGAGGCCGATCACGAGCGAGGCTGCCGTCACGGCAAGCGCGGCAACGAGCCTTCTCATGTCTCTCCCCTCGGTTGTGACCCCGGCGACCCGGTGTCAGTGAGCACTATCGTTCAGGCGTTGCGTGCTCGTCAACCAGGGTCTACGGCGTCAGTACCACGACGAGCTTGTCGGTTCCGGACTCGGCGCCCCAGATCTCGCCTTCACGGCCGAGGAGCTGACGCACGGCGGCGTCGGCGCTCGGTAGCGGCACGCGTGTGAACCTCGTCGTGACCGGATCGAAGCGCCAGAGCGAGTTCGCCCCGAAGTCGGTGAGCCAGGTCTTGTCGCGCTCGTCCACGTAGACGGCGTAGATCATCGGGTTCGCCCCTGGAACGCGCCACTCGCGCCACCGCTTCGCTCGCGGGTCGTACATCCCGACCTGGCCCACATTCCACTCGCTGATCCAGATGCGACCGCTGGAGTCCGACCAGGCGCGCCGTGCGCCCTGACCAGCCGTCGGCGGCCGCAGCACGGTCACTCGTCCGGTGCGCACGTTGATGCGCCCGAGGTACGAGCCCGCCAGCGACGCGTAGTAGACGTTTCCGGAAGGCGTCGTCGTGATCCCGTACGGCCCTTCGCCGCGCGGCGCATCGAAGACGCGCACCTTGCCGCCCTTCGGGTCGAGCCGGCCGTAGATGCCGCTCTGCCCGGTGAACCAGAGGACGCCCCGGTTGTCGAAGGTCGCGGTGTTGAGGTTCGCGTAGCCACTACTCGCAGGGAGCGGAAAGCGGCGGACCCTTCGGGTGCGTGGGTCGACGCGAACAATCGCGTTCAAGCCGCCGTCGGTGATCCACGGCGCTCCGTCCGGTCCGACGATGACCCCGTGCGGCGCGGAACCGCTGCCAAGTGCGGTGAGACGCGACCGACCGGTTTTCGGGTCGAGCCATCCGAGCTGACCTGTGTGCTGAGCCGTGTACCAGACGCCCCCGTCGCGGGCGGGTGCGACGTCGTGCGGGTGCGTGCCGCTCGGGACTGCATACTCGCGGACACGGAGCTGCTTCTCCCCTGACAGCGCTCCGCCCGCCGTCAGCGCGGCAACCACAGCCACGACCGCAACGGCGGCACGCAACCCCACGACTCTCAGTACGCGACTGCCCCGCGACCGGTTTCGGCCGCATGGCGCTGCTCGTCCGCGCGGTAGGAAGAGCGGACGAGCGGGCCGGAGAACACCGAGCCGAACCCGAGCGCCTCGCCCTGCTCGCGGAAGCAGCGGAACTCGTCGGGATGCACCCAGCGGTCGATCGTCGCGTGCTTCGGCGACGGCTGCAGGTACTGCCCGATCGTGACGACGTCGACGCCGTGCTCGCGGAGGTCGGCCATGGTCTCGACGACCTCGTCGTTCGACTCCCCGAGCCCGACGATGATGCCCGACTTCGTCAGCACCGGGTAGCCGGCGACCTCCTTTGCACGCGAGAGGAGCCAGAGCGCCTTGTCGTAGCTCGCCCTCGCGCCGCGCATCCGGGCATGGAGGCGCCGCACGGTCTCGATGTTGTGATTGAACACGTCCGGGCGTGCCTCGAGCACCGTCGCCAGCGCCTCCTCCTCGACGTCGAGGAAGTCCGGGGTGAGGACCTCGACCTTCGCTGCGGGGAGCTTTCGCTTGATCGCGCGAATCGTCGCCGCGTAGTGCCCGGCGCCGCGGTCGGGGAGGTCGTCGCGGTCGACGGACGTCACGACCACGTGTGAGAGCTTCATCTGCGCGGCTGCCTGCGCCAGCCGGAGCGGCTCGAGCGGGTCCGGTGGGCCCTCGGGCTTGCCGGAGTGCACGTAGCAGTACCGGCAGGCGCGCGTGCAGGTGTCGCCGAGGATCTGGAACGTCGCCGTGCCGCGCCCCCAGCACTCGCCGATGTTCGGGCAGCGGGCCTCCTCGCAGATCGTGTGCAGCCCGCCCTCGCGCATGAGGCTTTTCACCTCGAAGTAGCGCGAGCTCGCGCTCGGCGCGCGCACCTTCATCCACTCGGGCCGGCGCGGGCGCTCGGCGACGGGAAGCGACCGTTGCATCGCGATTAGTCTAGAGAGCGTGGTTCCGGAGGCCCGACTCGAGCGCGCCGAGCACGGCCTGAAGCCCGTCACCGAGGGCTGGTTCATCGTGAACGTCCACAACACCCGCTGGTTCGACAGCAACGGCTGCGATCGCTTCACCGTGCTCGACAGCGAGGAGGCGCGCTTCACTCAGGTCGGGATCGGCATCGGGGTCGTTCGTCCCGGCGAGCCGAGTGCGATGTACCACGGCGAGGACGCTCAGGAGGACTTCCTCGTGCTCTCCGGCGAGTGCATGCTCATCGTCGAGGGCGAGCAGCGTCTGCTGAAGGCCTGGGACTTCGTGCACTGCCCGCCGTGGACGGAGCATGCCTTCGTTGGAGCCGGCAACGGACCATGCGTCGTTCTCGGCGTCGGCGCTCGTCGCAAGGGCCGTGTCTTGCTCTACCCCGTCAACGAGACGGCGCTGAAGCACGGAGCAGGCGTCGAGGAGGAGACGAAGGACCCGGCCGTCGCCTATGCGCGCTTCCCCGAAGCTGTAGCGATCCCCTGTCCCGAGGACTTCCCGGGCTGATGACTCGGGAAGAGCTCGAGCGAGCTGCGCAAATGCTCGAGGAGGCGGCCTCCGAGCTCGAGAGGGCGGTGGGTCACTGCCGAGTTGCCGCCGAGCACTTCCGAAACGTCGAGCAGCCACGAGCCGCGGCGCATGCCTGGGCTGCTCGCGGGCACCTCCTCAAGGCCGAGGCACTCCTCGACCAGCAGGCACGACAGCATTCCGCGAAGGCGCTGCTGCCCGGAGACGAGGGCTACCGCTAGCGCGCGGCGAGCGAGGCGTGGATCTGCTGTTTCCAGAGGCCTGTGCCGTCGTCGGCCGGTAGCTCCTCGAGCTCGAGGTCGAATACCTCCGCGATTGCGGCGATCGCGGCCGGTCGCACGTCCTCGACAGTCACGATCCGCTCGAGCTCCCGCGTCATGGTCGTGAACTGCGCGTCGTCGAGCCCGCACGCAGTGATCCACTCTGTGAACGGGGCGGGGTCGAGATCGACGTTGAGCGCGTAGCCGTGCGTCGTCACCCAGCGTGAGACGTGCACGCCGATGGAGGCGATCTTCCGAGGTCCCTGCCCGTTGCCCGGCGGCATCCAGACGCCGGTCAGGCCCTCGTAACGGCGGCCCTCGAGCTCGAAGGTCACTAGCGTCCGAATGAGCGCTTCTTCGAGGTCGCGCACGTAGCGCTTCACGTCCTTCCCGTGGTTGTGCAGGTCGAGGATCGGGTAGCAGACGAGCTGGCCCGGCCCGTGGAACGTCGACTTGCCGCCCCTGTCGGTCTCGGCGATCTCGACGCTCGCGTCGTCGGGGACGTGCAGCTCCTGCTCGAGCTCGGTCCGGCGTCCGATCGTGATCACGGGCGGGTGCTCGAGGAAGATCACGGTCTCCGGGATCGCGCCCTGCGACACCGCGCCGGCGAGCGAGCGCTGCAGCTCGAATGCCTCGCCGTACGGGACGAGGCCGAGGCTCATGAGATACGCGCCGCGCACGATCACGCCTGCTGGAACATCCAGCGGTGGCCTTCGAGATCCTCCGCGGTGTAGAGGCGCCCGTCTGGGCCCTCCTCCGGAGCGCGGATCACGTTCGCGCCGGCGGCGAGCGCGCCCGCGTGATGGGAGTCGAGGTCGTCCACGACGACGAGGACTCCGTCGATCACCCACGGGTTGTCGAGCCAGCGACGCCGCGGGCTCGCACGTCTCGCGGTGAGTCTTCGGGCTTTGATACTCCCGATTCGGGGTGGCGAGCATGATGACGCTTCCGCCGAGTTCGATCTCCGCGTGCCCGATCGTCCCATCCTCCATGACGTAGCGCTCTCCGCGCTCGGTAAAGCCGAACGCCTCGCAGAGCCAGTCCGCTGCTGCCCCCGCGTCCTCGTACGCAATCATCGGAAAGATCCGCTGAGCCACCGTCAGGGCGCTCGTGTGTCGTACCGCGGCAGGCCGTCGTCCGGGAGGAACTCCCAGTCGGCGACCGAGCGCACGAAGGTGTGTGCCTCCGGCTTGCGATCGAAGCCGGAGTCGATCGTGGCGAGCCGGACGCTCGCGACCTCGCGTTCCGGCCAACTCCCGCCGAAGAGATTCGAGCCGCAGACGGAGCAGAACGTCTTCGCCGAGCCCTCCTCCGGCTGGAAGGAGCGCAGGAGCTCCTCGCCTTCGAGGATGCGGATCGACTCGGTGCGAGCGCGGCCGCTGACGGTGCCGTATCCGCCCGAGATCTTCTTGCACCAGGCGCAGTGGCACTGCGTCACGACGATGAACGGCTCGGTGACCTCGAACTTGACGCCGCCGCACCAGCAGCTGCACTGGAGAGGTTCCACTCGACCCCTAGTAAGCCGCCTCGTCCCAGCTCTCGAGGCGCTCGCGGAGATCGCGGAGGAACATGCCCGCGTAGGCGCCGTCGACGAGCCGGTGGTCGTACGTGAGCGTGAGGTTCATGAGTGGCCGGATCGCGATCACATCGTTGCCGAGCTCGTCCTGGACGACCCAAGGCCGCTTCACGAGCGCGTACGTGCCGAGGATCGCCGACTGCGGCTGGTTGATGATCGGCGTCCCGTGGAACGTCCCGAAGCTCCCGGGGTTCGTGATCGTGAAGGTGCCGCCCTGGACGTCGTCGGGAGGAGCTTCTTCGTGCGGGCTCGCTCGGCGAGGTCTTGTATCGCGCGGGCGGTGCCGACCAGGTTCAGGTCCTGCGCGTGCCGGATGACCGGCACGATGAGTCCCTTGCCCTCGTCGAGCGCGACTGCGATTCCGACGTTGACGTACGGCCGCGTCACGATGCTCTGGCCGCGCAGCTCGCCGTTGACCCACGGGTAGTCGCGCAGCGTGTCGACGGCCGCCCGGGCAATGAACGCGAGGTACGTGAGGTTGACCTTCTGCGCGGCGACCTCGGGCTTCAGCTTCTGGCGGAGGGCGACGACCCGCGCCATGTCGACCTCGATCGCACTGGTGACGTGCGCTGCGGTGTCGACGGAGCGGCGCATGTGCTCCATCACGCCCCGCCGCATCGCAGTCATCGGCTCCAGCGTCTCGCCCGGAGCGAGTGACGGCGCTTCGGCGGCAGGCACTATCGGCGCGGTGGGCGGAGCGGCCGCCGGAGCGGGAGCAGCGGGCGGCGGCGCAGCGGGTGTGGGCATGCGACCTCTGCGGCCACGGGGGCCGGCTCCGGAGCGGGCTCCGGCTCGGGCGCTGCGACCTCTGCGGCCACGGGGGCCGGCTCCGGAGCGGGCTCCGGCTCGGGCGCTGCGACCTCTGCGGCCACGGGGGCCGGCTCCGGAGCGGGCTCCGGCTCGGGCGCTGCAACGGGCTCGGCCGGTGTGGGAGCAGGCTCCGCCGGTGGGGCCGTCGCGGCGCCGGACTCGATGAACGCGAGGATGTCCTTCTTCGTGACGCGACCCCCGGTCCCGGTGCCCGGGACCGTGGACGGGTCGACGCCATGCTCCGACGCGATGCGGGCGACGACGGGCGAGACGAACGTCTTACCGTTGCCGGTTGCGACAGGCGCAGGCGCTGGCGCGGCCGCCGGTGGTGGCTCCGGGGCAGCAGGCGGCGGTTCGGGAGCAGCCGGAGCGGCTGCCGCTACCGCCGGCTCGGGCTCCGGAGCTGGAGCAGCCGGAGCAGCCGGAGCAGCCGCAGGCGCCTCGGGTGCCGCCTCGGGTGCAGCGATCTCGGCGCCTGCGGGCGCGATGATCGCGAGCACCGTTCCGACCTCGACCGTCTCGCCCTCCTGGACGCGGATCTCGACGACGACTCCCTCGGCGGGGCTCGGCACTTCGGTGTCGACCTTGTCCGTGGAGATCTCGAGCAGCGGCTCGTCACGCTCGATCGGCTCGCCGACCTGGCGGAGCCACTTCGTGATCGTGCCCTCGGAGACGGAGACGCCCATCTGGGGCATCACGACCTCGGTCTGGGTTCCTGTCGACACCGTTCCTCCTAGTACGCGGCGAGCTCTCGAAGAGCGCTCACGACATCTTCGACCTGCGGGATGTAGGCCTTCTCGAGCGGGGGCGAGAACGGCACGGGCGTGTCGGGTGCCGCAATTCGCATGACCGGCGCGTCGAGGTGCTCGAAGGCCTCCTCCGCGATAGTGGCAGCGATCTCAGCGCCGAAGCCCCCGGTCCGCGTGTCCTCGTGGAGGACGAGCACCTTGGAGCAGCGTCGGACGCCTTCGAGCACGCGCTCCTTGTCCCACGGGATCAGCGTGCGGAGATCGAGAACCTCGGCCTCGAACCCCTCCTTCGCCAGCTCGCCGGCCGCCTCTGTGGCCGTATGGACCATTGCGCCCCAGGTGACGACGGTTGCGTCGTCGCCGGGCCGATGGACGTTCGCGTAGCCGAACGGCACCGTGTAGCGATCCTCCGGCACCTCGCCCTTGATGCGGCGGTAGAGATGCTTGTGTTCGAAATACAGCACCGGGTTCGGGTCTTCGATCGCCGAGGCCAGGAGGCCCTTCGCGTCGTGCGGCGTCGCCGGGCACACGACCTTGAGCCCCGGAATGTGTGCGAACGAGCTCTCGGGATTCTGCGAGTGGAACGGGCCCCCGGAGAAGCCGCCGCCCGACGGTAGGCGCACGACGATCGGGATGGGGGTCCGCCCGCGGAAGAACTGCTTGGCCGCGACGGTGACGAGGTGGTCCCACGCACACGAGATGAAGTCGGCGAACTGCATCTCGGCCACCGGCCGCAGACCCATCAGGGCCGCACCGGTCGCGCCGCCGACGATCGCCGTCTCGGAGAGCGGCGTGTCGATCACGCGCCATGGCCCGAACTCCTCCTGGAAGCCGAGCGACACCTTGAACGCGCCGCCGTAGACGCCCACGTCCTCCCCGAGGACGAAGACGCGCGGGTCGCGCCTCATCTCGAGACGCAAGGCGTCCGAGATCGCCTGGATGTAGGTCATCTCGGCCATGGCTACTTGTGGTGAGGCGTGTCGAGGTCCTCCTGCGATGCGAAGACGCTGCTTTCGAGCGTCGCCGGGTCCGGCAGCGGGGACTCCTCGGCGCGGTCGAGCGCGTCGTTCAGGAGCCGCTTGACCGTGGCGGTGATCTCACTCTCCTCGTCGTCGGTCATGTTCGCGTGGTCGCGCAGCCAGGTTCGGAAGCGCTCGATCGGGTCGTGCGCTGCCCACTGCTCGAACATCTCCGTGGGCACGTAGAACGCGTCGTCGTGGACCGCGTGGCCTTCCATGCGGAGCGTGAGGCACTCCACGAGTGTCGGGCCGCCGCCTTCGCGCGCCTTCTCGATCGCGCGCTTGGTCTCCCGGTACACGGCGAGGACGTCCGTGCCGTCCACCACCACGCCCTCGAACCCGTAGGCCGCGGCGCGATCCGCGATGTGCTCCACCGGGTACGACAGGTAGGTCGGCGTCGAGTAGGCCCACTGATTGTTGTCGCAGATGAACACGATCGGCAGTTGTCGAACCCCGGCGAAGTTCATCGCCTCGTGCGCGTCTCCGCGCGCGGCGGCGCCTTCGCCGAACCAGCCGACCGCGACTCTGCGATCGCCGCGGATCTTGAAGGCGAGAGCCATTCCGGTTGCGACCGGGAGCATCGCGGGCAGGTGCGAGACCATCGTGTGCAGCCCGAGCTCGGCGACGGCCATGTGGACGTTCCCGTCACGGCCGCGAGTCGGCCCTCCTTCGCGCCCCATGTACTGCGCGAAGACACGCCAGGGCTCGACCCCGCGCGTCACGTGGACGCCCATGTCCCGGTGCAGCGGAGTCCCGACGTCGTTCGGGCCCATCGCCGTTCCGGCGCCCACCGCAGCGCCCTCGTTCCCACGGCCGGTGTAGAACGAGCCCGGGATCTTGCCCTGCTTGTAGAGGATGTGGCCGCGCTCCTCGATCCCGCGCGTGATGAGCATGCTGCGGTAGATCCCGAGGAGGTCTTCCCGGTCGAGCCCCGCCTCCTTCACCTCCTCGAGCGAGCCCACGGGCTCGGCTTCACGTACGGCCATGCAGTCGTCTCCCGTCGTCGGCTGGGTCGACACGCCACTCTAACGAAGGGGTCTGTCATGCGACCCCCCGGGTCTACAGTGACCGGCGGTGGCCAAGCGGAAACGAAACTGGATCCAGGAGGAGCGCCGCAAGACGCTCGGAGACTGGGTCGCGTTCTGCCTGGAGTGCGGGCACACGCTCCGGTACTTCCTCGAGCGACGAGGCCGCCCTGCCCGCTGGCTGCCCACAGTGCGGCGGCGAGCTGCGCCACCGCTGCCCGAGCTGCTCCGCGCCGATCGCGTCCGCCTTCGCGGTCGAGTGCGAGGAGTGCGGCGCGCCGGTTCGCGATGCCGAGCTCTTCGGGACCGCCATCCGTCGGCCAGGCAAGTAAGCGGCGGAGTGGGAGTCGCTGACACCGGGCAGCGAAGCTGCCCGCGTTAGGGATCTTCGCGCGAGCGGAACCTGCACTCGCGGATTCCGCTCTTGCGCACTACACGATCTGGCTGAAGCGGATCAGCGTGACGACGTCGTCCTCGGCGATCTCGCGGTTGTAGAGCTGGCTCAGGAACCAGACCATCTCGTCGACGCGGCGGATCTGAGGGTTGTCGTGCTCGATCTCGCGCGGCGAGAGCTCGGAGAGCGGCTTGACCTCGACCTTGTCGATGACCGCGTCGAAGATGCGCTCGCGCTGTCCGTACCGCGCTCCACAGAGCACGGTGACGATCATGCCCTTGCGGTACTTCGCGGACTTGTCCCCCAGGCGAATCGTGGCCGTCTTGCGACCCGTTCGGAGCTGCTCGGCGACGGCCGGGTTGTAGAAGTTGAGGGCGAACGTGGGCATCGGCGGCCGCGCAACTATAAAGGGTCGTTCGCAAGCATCTCCGCGGCCTTTGACGCCATTTGGCGTTCGCCGCCGTAGGAGAGGAGCCGCGGCGCATCAGCGAGCGGGAGCCAGCGGGCATCGGCGACCTCGGCCTCCATCCCCGGCGGCAGTGCACCGATTCGACCTCCCAGCGTCCGGGCGAGGAAGAAGCTCACGACCTTGAAGATGCGCTCGCCCTCCCACGTGTAGACGTAGCGGATGTCGCCGAGCTTCGACACGAGGCGACCGCGGACTCCGGTCTCCTCGAATCCCTCCCGAAGTGCGGTCTCGGCCGGTGTCTCACCGTCATCGATGAGCCCCTTCGGAAGTGCCCAGGTCCCTTCGCGCTTGCCCTGCGGCCGCACCGCTGCGAGCCACCAGTGGCCGCGCATCCGCCGCACGAGCACGACACCAGCCGAGAATTCCCGACGCACACCCGACTTTGTAACAGTCTGTTGCAATGCTGTCACGGGATCTAAGTGTGACCGACTCAATTTGGCTTGGCACCAGGGTGCACCCGTGCTACTGTGCCGCTGGCACTCTCACCTAGTGAGTGCCAGAGTTGTCACAAAGTCCGTTACCAAGGAGGGACTGTCGAATGGATTTGCAGCCTCTGGGTGACCGGCTGATCGTGGAGATCCTCGACGAGGAAGAGACCACGATGAGCGGCATCGTGCTGCCCGACACGGCGAAGGAGAAGCCGCAGCGCGGCAAGGTCCTGGCCGTGGGCCCCGGCAATCGCAACGACGACGGGGAGTACATCAAGATGGACGTCGAGCAGGGCGACGAGGTGATCTTCTCCAAGTACGGCGGGACGGAGATCAAGGTCGGCTCCGACGACGTTCTCATCCTCCGCGAGTCGGACGTGCTCGCGAAGGTCGTATCCACCGGCGGCAAGAGCAAGAAGAAGCTCGCCGCCGCCACCGCGTAGCTCGTTCTAGGAGGAATGGATAGATGGCTCACAAGGAGCTCAAGTTCAACGAGGAGGCTCGCCGGTCGCTCGAGCGGGGCGTCAACGTCCTCGCCGACGCGGTGAAGGTGACGCTCGGCCCCAAGGGCCGCTACGTCGTCCTCGACAAGAAGTTCGGCGCGCCGACGATCACGAACGACGGTGTCACCATCGCGCGTGAGATCGAGGTCGAGGACCCGTTCGAGAATCAGGGCGCGCAGCTCGTGAAGGAGGTCGCGACCTCGACGAACGACGTCGCGGGCGACGGCACGACGACGGCGACGGTCCTCGCGCAGGCAATCGTGCGTGAGGGTCTCAAGAACGTTGCCGCAGGGGCGAACCCGATGGCGCTCAAGCGCGGCATCGAGAAGTCCGTCGAGGCGGTCGTCGACGACCTCAAGGCGCACTCGAAGGAGGTCTCGGGCAAGGAGGACATCGCGCGGGTCGGCACGGTCGTCTCGCGTGAGCGCGAGATCGGCGATGTGATCGCGGACGCGATCGAGAAGGTCGGCAAGGACGGCGTCGTGAACGTCGAGGAGGGCCAGACCTTCGGCCTCGAGCTCGAGTTCACGGAAGGCATGCAGTTCGACAAGGGCTACCTGTCGCCGTACATGATCACGGACGCCGAGCGCATGGAGGCCGTGCTCGAGGATCCGTACGTCCTCATCGCGAACCAGAAGATCGGCGCGGTCAAGGATCTGCTCCCGGTGCTCGAGCAAGTCATCCAGGCCGGCCGGCCGCTGCTCATCGTGGCCGAGGACGTCGAAGGCGAGTCGCTCGCGACGATCGTCGTGAACAAGCTCCGCGGCACGTTCACCGCAGTCGCGGTGAAGGCGCCCGGGTTCGGTGACCGCCGAAAGCGGATGCTGGAGGACATCGCCATCGTTTCAGGCGGCGAGGTCATCACCGAGGAGATGGGGCTCAAGCTCGAGAACACGAAGCTCTCGCAGCTGGGTCATGCCCGCAGGGTGGTCGTGGACAAGGACACCACCACGATCATCGACGGCGCCGGCGACACCGAGACGATCAAGTCCCGCATCAAGCAGCTGAAGGCCGAGATCGAGAACACCGACTCCGACTTCGACCGCGAGAAGCTCCAGGAGCGACTCGCGAAGCTGTCGGGCGGGGTTGCGGTCGTGAAGGTCGGAGCTGCCACCGAGGTCGAGATCAAGGAGAAGAAGCACCGCGTCGAGGACGCGCTTCAGGCCACCCGCGCAGCTCTCGAGGAGGGCATCGGGTCGGGCGGCGGCGTCGCGCTCCTGAACGCGGCAGCTGCGATCAAGCTCGACACGTTCGAGGGTGACGAGAAGACGGGCGCGCAGATCATCCTTCGCGCACTCGAGGAGCCGCTTCGCCAGCTCGCGTACAACGCGGGGCTCGAGGGCTCCGTCGTCGTCGACCAGGTTCGCCGGTCGAAGAAGGGCGAGGGCCTGAACGTCGAGACGGGCGAGATCGAGGATCTCGTCAAGTCGGGGATCATCGATCCGACTATGGTCACCCGCTCGGCGCTGCAGAACGCCGCGTCGATCGCGAAGAACATCCTCACGACCGAGGCAATAGTCGCCGAGATGCCGGAGAACCAGCCGGCCATGCCCGCAGGCATGCCCGGCGGCGGGATGGACTTCTAGGCCGGTCGCCTAGACCGGGAGTCCCTTCCGTGATCCACCCGAGAGGCCGGCTCTTCGCCGGCCTCTCGCATTTTCAGGCGGCGCTGAACCCACGCACGAGTGTCGTCAGCGCATTTCGCCAGGTGTCTTCCTCGTTGCCCTCCGGCAGCAGGCGGAGGACTGCTCCGCGCAGCTCGGCGTTCCCGAGGCCCTCCATCATCGCGATGAGCTCGACGGCCGCCTCCTGCGGCGTCTTGTCGCCGAGGAGACCCGCGGCCTCGAGTCGCGCGACCTTCGCGACGAGCTGGTCCCACGCCCGCTGCCGCGTGGCAGTGAGCTCCGGGCCGGCGTCGAGGCCCGGCACGATTCGCTGGAACGCGATGCGAAAGAGCGCCGGATGGTCGCGCACGAAGCGGCGGAAGGCGACGACGCCGACGGCGACCAGATCCGCGGCCGGATCGTCGGTCTCCTCGAGCTTTCCGATCTCGCCGAAGAGGAACTCGAAGGCATCACTGGCAAGCGCTTCGACGAGAAGCCCGTCCTTCGAGCCGAAAAGGCTGTAGACGGCGCGAGTGGTCGTGCCGGCGGCCTCGGCGACGGCTCGGACAGAGAGAGCCGCTGGGCCGCCTTGGGCGATGAGCCGCTCTGCCGCTGCGAGTAGCGCGGCGCGTGTGCGCTCGTCGTGTTGTCTCGGCCGTCCCATGCTTGACGTTTATATCGTCACTTGTTACGTTACGTGTAACGTTACACGTGACAAAAGGAGGTCGCGCATGTTCATCGTCGTTCAGCACACGCTCACGGACCCCCCTTCTGCGTTTGCCCGAGGGGAACGCCTGAAGCGCGGCGAGGGCGCACCCCGAGGCTCGCGCGTGTTGCAGTTCCTTCCGAGCCAGGACGGGACGCTCGTGACGTGTCTCTGGGAGGGCGACTCCGTCGAAGACGTGCAGTCGTACGTGGACGAGGTCCTCGCGGATGCGAGCTCGAACCTCTGCTACCCGGTGGAGGCTTCGGCTGCTTTCGCCGAGGCGCCCGCGGGAATCGCCGAGCGCCCTGCTGCTGCCGTCGCCTGATTCACTCTCGTCTCGAACGATGAAGGGCCGGCATCGCCGGCCCTTCTCGCGTTCCTATCCCCGAACGACGAGTGGCCGCTGGGACGGCCACTCAGAGGGGGAAGAACTGGGGAGGATTGGGTTACCCAGGTTGTCGTTGATACGGGCTCGTCGTTCCTCCCCCTTCCGGGGGAATCTCAGAAGCCGTATCTCTCCTCTTTGAACGGATCCGCGTCGTTGTGGTAGCCGTAGCGCTCCCAGAAGCCCGGACGGTCGGCGGCCGTCAGCTCGATGCCGCGCAGCCACTTCGCGCTCTTCCAGAAGTACTTGCCGGGGATCACGAGGCGGAGCGGGCCGCCGTGCTCGGGCGACAGCGGCTCGCCGTCGGCGTGCGTCGCGAGGAGCGAGAGCGGGTCGCGGAGGAACGAGATCGGGACGTTCGCGGTGTAGCCCTCCTCAGCGTGGGCGACGACGTAGTGCGCCGACTGCTTCGGTCGCAGGAGCTCCTCGAGCGCGCTCCAGTGGACGCCCTCGAACGTCACGTCGAAACGGCTCCAGCGCGTCACGCAATGGATGTCCTGCGTGTGGCTCGTTCGCGGGAGAGCGTTGAGCTCGTCCCACGAGAGCCGGATCGGATTCTCGACCTCGCCCGAGACGAAGAAGTCCCAGGTCACGAGGTCGGTCCTCGGGATCGAGCCGGCGTGGAGCACCGGCCACTTCTCGGTGAGGTACTGGCCGGGCGGGAGCCGCGCGGGGTCGTACCCGGCCTCGATGACCTTCCGCTCCGCCCTGCCCCTGAACACGGCTCCTACACTAGTCTCGATGGCAGTTACAGCACTACGAATTGCTCGTCGGCCACGGGAGTTCGTCGGTGTCCGCGGGCCCGACGCCGCGTCCTACCTCCAGGCGATGGTCTCGAACGACGTCGAGGCGCTCGCGATCCGCGAATCGTGCGAGGCGCTCCTGCTCACCCCGAAGGCTCGGGTGATCGCGCCGCTCGTCGTCCTACGCCGCGCCGTCGACGACTTCCTGCTCCTGACCGAGGAAGGTCTCGGAGAGCGCGTTCGTGCGACGTTGATGCGCTCGCGGTTCGCCGCCAGGTGCGAGATCGAGCAGGAGACGCATTCGTCGGTTGTGGTTTTCGGTGCTGGAGAGGGGATCCCGACGGCCGACTTCGGCGAGCCTGCTGTCGAGGTCCTCGACGAGGCCCTCGACCCCACGGTCGACGTCGACGAGCTCGAGCTCAAGCGGATCCGCGCCGGCACGCCTCGCTACGGCCGGGAGCTCGACGATCGCGTCCTTCCGGCGGAGGCCGGGCTCGACAAGCGTGCGATCGACTTCGAGAAGGGCTGCTATCCGGGCCAGGAACCGATCGCGCGGCAGCACTACCGGGGGCGCGTGAACCGCACGCTTCGCGTGCTCGAGATCGAGGGTGAGGAGCTTCCGGAGTACGACGCCGAGCTGACGCACGAGGGCAAGGCGGTCGGCCGCGTCACGAGCGCGTCGCGCGACGGCGACGATGTCGCCGCCCTGGCCTACGTCCGCGTCGAGGTGCCTTCCGAAGCCACGCTCCGCCTCGGGGAGCGCGAAGTGCGCCCGGCATGATTCGAACATGCTGCCTCTGCAGGGCAGAAAGGCGTTTGCGACGTTGGTTCCCGATGGTTCGAGAAGCCTTTAGTCATGCGGGTTTGCGCCGCCCACAGCCGGGATTGCGACGCGAGATGCCGTAGAGACCACGGCGCACGCTCTCGGTTGGCTCGCACCTCGCTTGATGAGTGCCGTGGATGTGGATGGTGAAGACGGACAACGGCCGTCTTACCGTCGGTGGCTCAGAGTCGGCGGTCAGGCGTGCCGAGGATGTACCGGATCCACGACCAGATATGGGACCAGAAGCCGTCCGAGTCGCCGCGTGGATGTCGAGAGATGAAGCCCTGCTTGCCGTTTGGCACGACGCTGAGGTTAGTGCTTCGGAATCGCGGTGCGGAATCGGGCAGCCGACCCAGCCCCACCTGGGGATCGAACGATCAACCGGGTAGGCGCTGCCAATTGGGAGACCGGTTCTCGGCTGCATCCTCCGTCAGTCGCCGTCGTCCGCGTCCGTCCACGCCAACGACGCAGATGTCGCTGATCTGGTTGAACGAACAGACGAAGGCGATCTTTCGTCCATCGGGTGACCAGCCAGGTTCGCTGTCCCAACCACGGCTCGATGTAGTCAGCCTGCGCCGTCCCGTTCCGTCGGCCTTCATCACGTAGATGCCAGCGGGCGTGTTGCTTCCGGCGCTTGTGAAGGCGATCTGCCTTCCGTCGGGCGACCAGGCGGGATCGGACTCCCAGCCCGGTCTGCGCACGCTTCGCGTCAGCCTCCGCAGTCCGGTTCCGTCCACCTTGATCGTGGAGATCCCGTAGTTGCTGGCGAAGGCGATCCTGCGTCCGTCGGGCGACCACGT
The DNA here is from genome assembly GCA_963723695.1 of uncultured Gaiellaceae bacterium. Taxonomy (GTDB): domain Bacteria; phylum Actinomycetota; class Thermoleophilia; order Gaiellales; family Gaiellaceae; genus GMQP-bins7. Next base: position 229,313 of record CAVRRU010000012.1, read on the forward strand.
CGGGTGCATGGCAGAGCCGATGTGCGTGAGCTTTCGTCGCCCGCTCCCGTCCGCGTTCATGACGTAGATGTCTTGCGGAGATGCCCTTTCTCTCCGCGCGGGAAAGCTCATGAAGGCGAGCTGCCCACCGTCGGGCGACCAAGCGGAATACCACTCATACGCTGGACTGCGCGTCAATCGTTGCACCGTGCTTCCGTCCGCCTCCATCACGTAGGTGTCGGTGTTGGCTTTGCCATCGACGTTGCGGCGGCTGGTGAAGGCGATCTTCTGTCCGTCGGGTGACCAGGCCGGAAACGAGTCGTGGCCGGGTTGATCCGTGAGCCGTCTCTGCCCAGTTCCATCGGGGTTCATGACATAGATGTCCTCGTTTCGCGGCGTGCTGGGGGTGCTCCCAAACGCAATCAGGCCATCACGGCTCTCGGCGGTCGGTTGCGATGAGGAGGCGCTAGTGCTTGCGCTGACCAGAAATGCCAGACCACCCAGCGCAAGCAGTGCGATCAGAGGAAGCCGTCTGGGCATCGCAGCGCAGCATCTCGCACCACTGCCGCCCGTACAAGCATGCGGGCATCCCAATGTCCAGCGCCGTGGTTTGCGACCGGCGCCGGGGACAGGACACGACGCGCACGTCACGTGCCAGCGTCACCGGCAGCCACGGAATGCCGAGGAATAGACCCAATCGTGTCCTAGCGGGCGAGGCGAGGACAGGACACGCTTCCTAGCGATGGAGGGGGAACCGCCTGCCTCTCCCTCCATCCTCGACTTGTCGAATGCGAACGAGCGCATGCCCGAAAGGGGGACGAGACGAGCGCCGATACCCACGAAGGTCTGGGCACCCCAATCCTCCCCAGTTTTGGGTACCCAATCCTCCCAGGATTACCCCTTGAGTGGCCGTTCCCAGCGGCCACTCTTCTTTTTGGTACGCAGCCCCGGATCGAGGAGCGCGAGTTCGAGCCTAGGGATTGGCTGACGCGACGTTCTCGTCTCCTACTCCAACAGGTTCCGTCGACGTGGACGTGCGCCGGAAGAGCCAGATGCCCACGACGATCAACCACGGCGGGATGAGGAGCGACCCGAGAAAGCCGATCGGGGTCACCTGTGCCGCCCCGAGGACGATGGTCGCCCATGCGAGCCAGCTCGGCAGCACTCCGTTGCGACGCGCGCCGAGCCCGGTAGCGAGCAGCACGGCTGCCCATGCGACGGCGAACGTGAGCCAGTCGTACGAGTGGAGCTGGCTGAGGGCGTACACCGCCTCCTGATGGCCCTCGTGCGCGGCGTTCGTCGCAGCGGCTTCGAGCTCTCCGATGAGTGCGAACCCTGCAGCGCCGAGGATTGCGCCACCGAACGCGACCGAGCCGTGACCCGAGTCACCGGTGCCACTGCGGAGACTTCGCTGTAGGCCTGCCCCGAAGAAGATGAGCATGAGCGCCACCAAGGGTGCGAGGAGGATGCCCGAGATCTGATGCTGGCCCCGGTTGTCCTGCCACCACGAGAACGTCTCCTCGAACGATGTCTCACTATTCGGAATGCTCCACGACAAGGTGAGTCCACCGACGAGCAAGAGTCCAGCAAGCACTCCTGCGAGCGGCAGGAAGCGGGCAAAGCGGTCGGAAGGCACGAAGCTCCTCTCGGGCGGGTCGGGTCGGACGACCCTACGGAGTGCCTGGGCGGCGCGCAAGCGTCGGCTCGCCGCTACCTGCGGATCGAGGAGCGCGTAGCTAAAGGCGGGCGGGCTGAACTAGAGGCGCTCCGCTTCGGAGCATCGGGAGGTGTGGAATCATCCCGCCGACAGGATCGGAAGGAGGCCAGATGGCTCCGATAACGGAGAGCATCGAGATAGACCGTCGCCCCGAAGACGTCTTCGCGTACGTGACTGACCCGTCGCATGTCTCCGAGTGGCAGGAGAGCGCTGTGAGCGTCCGCCAGCAGGGCACAGGGCCTGTGGCCGACGGCACGAGGGTCGCCATCACGCGGCGGGTGGGGCCTCGCGACATGACGATGACCGTGGCGCTCACAGACCTGAACCCCCCGAGAAGCTGGAGCGTTCGTGGTGTCGACGGCCCAGTCAGGGGGATGGTCAAGGGCACGATTGATCCGCTTCGAGACGGAGCGGCATCGCGTGTGACGATGGTGCTCGACTTCGAGGGGCACGGCCTCGGCAAGCTTCTGGTGCCGCTCGTTGTGCGCCGCCAAGCATCGCGGGAGATGCCCAAGAACCTGGAGAAGCTGAAGCAACTACTCGAGAGTGGTACATAGCGAGCCGAGGGGGACCTGGGAGCTTTCGTCGAGGAGGTTCGTGCGACGATCCTCAAGCTCGCGAGCTACGTGCGGATCGAGGAGCCGGAACTCGAGGCTGAACCTCAAGCAGCCAGTTACTCGCGAAGTGAGACGGAGCGGCGGGAGCGCGCGCGCCGCTCCGTCTCGTCAGCGCGCGATCCACCACCTGCTCGTGTCGAGCGCGGAGAGCGCGAGAGCGCGGCTCGACGCGTTCGCGTCGACGCACAAGGAGAAAGCCGAGCAGGTTAGGCGTGGACCAGGCGTCGCGGCGAGACGGCCGCCGGCCCCCAGAGACAACGAAAGCCCTGTATCTGCGGGACTTTCCCATGATGCGCCCGGCATGGTTCGAACATGCGACCTCTGCCTCCGCAGGGCACGCCGACCGTTCTGAACGAAGTCGAGTGAAGTCGCGCAAACGCCGATGAATAGCGGGCATCCCGGCCGATCGCCCGAGCCTGCCGAGCAAGCCAGCATAGACCGGTCGGGGCGTTTGGGGCATGAATGGGGCATGGTCGAGCACGGAAGACGGCACTGATGGCTCGTCACCGGGCGTCCCTGCCCCGCGATCTGGTCACGCTTTCGCCTCACCGCTTTTGGAGTCGATCGGTCGCGCTTTCGGCCAGAAGCGTGATTCGTGGGCGACCCGTGACCTCTTCGTGCCCCGCCCTCCGAACCGAGGTGCGCGACGGCGCGGGGGCCGCGGCCTTACGTCTGAGTCGCGCGGCCGGGGTCGGGCTCTGCCCGTTTGGCCAGCCGAGAGGCGAGCTCGGCCCGGGACCGGATGCCAAGCTTCGCGTAGACCCGCGAGAGGTTCGCCTCGACCGTCTTGACGCTGACGAAGAGCGCTCCGGCGATCTCCTTGTTGTGTGCGCCCGTGGCCGCCAACTCCGCCACGCGACGCTCGGTGGGGGTCAGCGCTCGATCGAGCGAGCGCACGATGCCCGTGCGGGCGAGCTCGCGCTGCGTTCGCTCGAGCCACAATCTTGCGCCGAGCTCGGCGAAAAGCGCCTCGGCTCGCCCTAAGGCCGTGCGGGCGGTGGCCTTCTGCTTCGCCCGACGCTCGATCGACCCCTGCGCCAGGTAGGTGCGGGCGAGCTCGAACGGCTCGTGGAGCCGTGCGTGCTCGGCGAGTGCGTTGTCGAGCGAGGCGCGCGCGGCGTCGATGTCTCCGTCCTGGGCGAGCACGAGGGCGCGGCAGCGCGCCGCGGCGGCGAGCGCCGACGGCACGGGCATCGCACGGGCGTGCTCCTCGAGCTGTCCGGCCAGGGCCGCGGCGCGCTCGAGCTCGCCGACGCCGATCAATGCCTCGAAGGCGCTGGAGAGCGTGCGGGCGACGAGGCTCTTGTGCAGGGTCACGCCGTCGCGCTCCTCGAGCAGCGGGAGCAGGTGGTCGAGCGCCGCGGCATCCCGTCCCGCGGAGAGCTCGAGGAGGCCGAGAGCAGACTCGCTTCGCATGACCATCCAGAAGCCGCCGATCGAACGGGCGAGCGAGGACGTTCGCTCCGCCGCCTCGATCGCCGAGTCGACGTGACCGAGATGCGCCTCGACCAGTGTCCAGCACCCTGCCAGCCAGGCCTGCCCGTCCGCGCCTGCCCACCGTCGCCTGATGTCGTCCAAAGCCTGCGCATGGTCGACCGCCCGCGCCCAGTTGCCGGCCCGGAGCTCGAGCTCGGCGAGGAACCCAAGGTGCACTCCCCGGAAGAGCTGCCCCAGCGCCAGCCCGCGCTCGTACGACTCCTCGAGCTCGCGGCGGGCGTCGTCGAGGCGGTCGACGGCAAGGAGCACCATTCCTCGTAGGAACGACGGGCTGTCTAGGTACGGGAGACTGTCCGGAAGCGTCCGTTCGAGCTCGACGGCCCGCTCGAGGTCAGTCAGCTGGTCCAGCCCGGGCTCGACCCAGGCGAGCCGCGCACGGGCCGTCGCGAGCGGCGCACCGCCGCCCGATTGCTCGGCGAGCTCAACCGCCGTCCTGAGGTGGCGCGCTGCCGCACCCCAGCGTCCGCCCCAGCACTCTTTCGTCGCGAGCATGGATAGGGCCTGCGAGGTCAGCTGGAGGTCATCGCCTGTCTCGCCGAGCGCCTGCTCGAGAATCGCCCGGCACCGCGGGATGTCGTCGACGAACCAGCCGAGGAGCCGCAACGCCCGCGCCCGCTCCTGCGAAGGCGGCAGGTCTGCGATCAGGTGCTCGAGCATCTCACAGCTCCGTGGCCCGTCGCCGGTGGCGTAGACGAACGTCGCCGCCTTACGGATGCGCCGGGGGCCGTCGTCGGTCTGCTCGTCCGGCGTGAGCCGTGCGGCGTGCTCTGCCAGGTCGGCCGCGACCTCGGGATGCCCGCGCCCGCCCGCCTGGTCGCCCGCTGCCTCGAGGATCGCTGCGATCCCTTCGTCGGCCTCGACGGTTCCGCGAGCGAGATGGACTGCCTGCTCTTCTTCATCAGTCACGAGCCGGGCCAAGGCGCAGTGCGCCGCCTGCCGCTCCATCTCTGACGCGTCGTCGTACACCAACGCACCGAGCAGCGGGTGTGCGAACCGCAGACGGTCTCCGTCCAGCTGCAGGACGCCGGCGCGGATCGCTTCCTCGACGCCCGCTGGCTCGGCGGCGCCTGCTCGGACGAACTCAAGCGTGGGCTTCGCCAGCGCGGCAACGGGCAGCAGGACCGCCCGGGCGCCGGGAGACAAGGCGGCGAGCCGCTCGCGCATGGCTTCTGCGAGCGTGTTTGGAACCGGCAGTCTCTCGCCGACAGTGCGTTCTCCTCGGCGCTCGAGCGCCTCGGCGAGCTGGAGCGCGAAGAACGGATTCCCCGCCGAGATCCGATATAGCGTGCGCCAGGTCGGCTGGGTGAAGCTGACCGGCAAGTGCGCCCGGACCACGTCTTCGAGCTCTTCGAACGTGAGCGCCTGGAGGTCCAGCCGGAAGAGCCCCGCCCCGGGGAAGCCGCGGTTGAGCTCCTGCATGGTCGCGCCTCCGTCGCGCACCGACACCAGCAGTCCGAGCCGTTCCGTGGTCAGCCGGTGCGCGACGAAGCGGACAACGTCGGCCGACGGCGCATCCAGCCACTGCAGGTCGTCGATCGCGAGCAGCGTCGGTGTCTCGGACGCGGCAGCCCGCAGGACGGAGAGCGTCGCTCGCGCGACGGCCACGCGGTCAGGAGAGCCCTCGCCGGGCGATCGCAACAACGCGACTTCGAGCGCCCGGCGCTGTGGCTCGGGAAGGGCACCGAGCATGGCGTCGGACACGTCGTCCAGCAGGTCGCCGAGCCCGAGAAACGACAGGGCACTCTCCGATTCCGACGCCCGGCAGACGAGCACGCGGTACGAGCGGTTCCGGGCCGCGTCGACGGCCGCGCGCCAGATCGTCGTCTTGCCGATTCCGGGCTCGCCCTCGAGAACGAGCGCGGCGGGGCCTGTGGGCACAGCGTCGAGGAACCGGTCTGCTTCTCCCAATTCCCACTGCCGTCCGATCGGCTCCACTGCTTCCGTCCCTCGTCGGCTGGTGTGCTGCCGGCTCGAGTGTAGGACGCCTGCGGACATCTAAGGCTCGACGCCCCAAAGCGCAGCCAGGTCCTCCGGCGCGACCCCGGGCGAGGAGTCGGAGATCTTCTCGCCCGTCGCCGGGTCGTAGTTCCAGAAGTCGGGCTGCCCTTGCGGGCCGGTGGGGTTTCCGGTCCGCGCGTCGTAGCGCCAGAACGAACCAACCGGCTTAACCGCTTGCGCGCGATCGCCACCGTTCCCGGCCGAGCCCGCCCAGACACCGGTTGCGAACAGGCCGATTCCGAGCGCCGCGGCGATCACCATCACCGTCAGTCGCTTGAGCGTTGAATGGAACTGGATCGACATCACTGCCTCCTCCGTCGTGGTCGCACCCGACGGTAGGAGCACCGGAACGAGGACGAAACAGGGGAATCCCTATACGGCCCCTCCTGTCCAGCGGCTGCTGCCTGGCGGCGAGTCGCGCGAATGGGCCGCAAACCCGCATGAATCCTCAGTGCGCCCGGCATGATTCGAACATGCGACCTCTGCCTCCGCAGGGCAGCGCTCTATCCCCTGAGCTACGGGCGCTCGAGAGTCGCCCAGTCTAGCTAGGACACCGCCGACCGATAGCCGGTCGCCGCAGGCCCGGCGAGCCGCGCGCTCATAACGGTCTCGGCCGCCTCCGCGCTCTGGGGATGGCCGGTGACTGCGGAGAGGAAGTCGTCACGGTCGAGTGCGTAGAGAACGGCGTTCGTCTTCGCCGTCACGGTCGCGGTGCGCGGCACGTCTCGGAGAAGCGCGATCTCGCCGAAGTATCCTCCCGCGCCGATTTCCGAGATGGTCCTTCCGTATTGCGAGACCTCGATGTCGCCGTCGGCGACAATGTAGAAGCGGTCGCCGGAGTCGCCTTCGCGGACGATCACTGTCCCGGCCTCGACGCGGAGGGGAGCGAGACGCGCGGCGAGGTGCTCGAGCGAGCCGCCCGGGAGCGGCGCGAAGATTGGAACCGACGCGAGAATCCGCAGCTCGTCCTCCTCCGGGGCAGGCGCTGCCGCATCGATTCGCGCAACGGTGATCCCGAACACTGCGACAAGTGTGGGCAAGGCAAGGCCGGTTGCGACGATCGCGGCGTCGATGCCAAGCCACGCGATGAGGGCAGGGGCGATCGCAGCGCCGATCCCCATCGCCGCGAGGAAGAGCATTTGTATGACACCGAACACGCGTGCGAGGACATCGTCGGGAACAGATCGTTGGATCAGCGTCAGGCCGGCGACGTCGGCGTACGAATTTCCCAGGCCCATCACGCCGAAGACGAGCAGCGCGATGCCGACCTCCTGCCACAGGCCGAGAACGACGAGCGGTAGCCCCGTTAGGACCAGGCCCGCCAGGAACGGCGGGCTGAGACGCTTGACGCCGGTGAGCGTCAACGCCGAGACCGCACCGACGAAGGCGCCGACGCCGATCGCCGCGTTGAGGTAGCCGACGCCGCCCTCGCCGAGGCCGAGGAGGTCGATCGACGCCACGACGATGAAGACCTGCACGAGGCCGAACATCCCCGTCAGCGCGGTGAGGAGAAGCACCATGACGCGTAGGGATGAGTTCCGCCATAGCGTCGTGAACCCGGCCAGCCTCTCGGACGCAATCGTCGATGCGGCGAGCTCTCGTCTCGGCTGCCCATCTCGCTCGACGGACATGAGGAGCACAAACATGGCGGAGACCGCGATTAGTGCGGCCGTCATCGTGAAGACCACGCCGATGCTCGCGCCTGCAAGTAGCAGACCCGCCAGAGCCGGCCCGGCGAAAATGGCGATGCTGTCGATGCCGCTCGCGACGGCGTTCGCGGCCGTCAGCTCTTGCGGGGTCCGCGCGAGCGTAGGCGTGAGTGCCGCTTGCGAGGATCTGAACGGCGTCGTCGCGATCGTCGCCGCGATGGAAAGCGCGTAGACGATGAGCGGATCCGCGTCCAGGAACACCGCCACGGCCGCGGCAGCGACCAGGACGACGCGCACGAGGTTCGTGTAGAGCAAGACGGACTCGCGTGCGTAGCGATCGCCGAGCATGCCGGCAAACGGAGCGACGAGCGCGGCGGGAATGAGCCGGACGAGGAAGACGAGGCCGACGGCCTTCTCCCCTCCGACGGTGTAGGCGTAGACGGAAACCGAGATCAGAAAGGCGTAATGACCTATGACCGCGGACGCCCATGCGAGCTCGAGCCACCGCAGGTTCGCGTTCTGCCAGACGGCCGCGAATGCGGCCGCCGAGTCCTTCACGCGCTGTACGGCTCCTCCCACCGGCGGCAGCATGTCATTGGGACTTGCCGAATGAAAGAGGACCAGGGAAGATTTCGACACCGTGCGCGGTCTAGTACGACGGAACCGCGCTTCGAGCGCACGAACAGGAGGAGCACATGCCGGATCCAGTGGAGGACACCACCGCTGACACGACGATGGCGGCCAACGAGGAGGAGACCGACGTCGAGGCTCATGGTGTCGTTCTGCCCGTCGAGGACACAACCATCGCCGCAACCGACGAGGAGACCGACGTCGAGGCTCATGGTGTCGTTCTGCCCGTCGAGGACACAACCATCGCCGCAACCGACGAGGAGCCCGATGTCGAGGCTCACGGTGTCGTTCTGCCCGTCGAGGACACCGTCAACAGCGTAGTCAACTAGGCGACGGTCGAGCTCGCCGCCGCCGAGGTTCGAAAGGCCCGGGGTAACCCCGGGCCTTTCTATCTGCTGAGGGTCGCGGCGAGCTCCTCGAGGAGCCTCATGCCCGCCGCTCGCTGCTCGTCCTCGAGGGCGTCGACGGCAGCAGCCAGCCGCGCCACCACGGCGAGGTCGCCGTCCCCGCCGCCGATGATGCGCTCGGCCAGCCGGGCCTTGAGCAGCAGATCGACCGCGATCGCGGCCTGATTGGCAAAGAGCCCCAGCAGCTCCATCTCCTGGAGGCTGAAGAGCGTCTGCTCCGGGCGATCGAGAACCGAGAGGACGCCGAGCGCGCCCTCCTCGTGGAGGAGCGGCGCGGCCATCAGCCCCCTCGGGACATAGCCCGTTTCCTCCGCCACGTCGCTCGCGAACCGCGGATCGTTCTGGACGTCCTCGATGACGAGCGGCGTCCGGGTCGCGAGCACCCAGCCGGCGATTCCGGTGCCCGCGGGAAAGCGCGTCCCGAGGAGCGTGTCCTCGCCCTCGCCGACGACGGCTTCGAAGACGAGCTCCTCGGTCTCGTCGTCGAGGAGCAGAATCGAGGAGGCCTTCGCGCCGAAGATGGACCGGGCGACCTCGACGATCGCGGCCAGGAGCGCCCGGAACGACTCCTCCGAGCCGACGACGCCCGCGGCGACGGCTGCTCGCAGATCAGGCTGGTCGGTCATGTGCCACCCCCTACGTTCGTCGCGGTCAGATAGAGGACGCTCTTCAGCTGGAAGGGCGTCAGCTCGGGATGCTTCGAGAGGATCAACGCGCAGATCGACGACATGTGCGGCGTGGCGAAGCTGTTTCCCGAGACGGTGAGCGTTCGTCCTCCGAGCCACGGCACCTCGACGTTCACGCCGCGGCCGAAGAACTCGACGGGCGGGCTCGGGTTGTAGAAGTAGTCGAGCGGATCCGCCTCCTCGTGGCTGCCGACCGAGAGCACCGATGAAAAACGCCACGGGTAGCTCTCGACGGGCATGTTGTGCGCCGATGCGACGAGGACGGTTCGCCTGAAATACGCGTTGTCCGCGAGCTCGTGGAGGACGGTGGCGAACGGCTTCTTCGTCGTCGACAGGCTCATGTTGATGACGTCGAATCCCTCCTCGATCGCATAGCGCAGACCGGCCAGCAGCACTCCGCCCGAGCCGGTGAAGCTCGCGCCGAGAACGCGCACGCTCGAGATCCTCGCCTCGGGCGCGAGCCGGCGGACGATTCCCGCGCATGCCGTTCCATGGCCCGAGACGTCGCCATCCGTGTCCTCGCCGGCGATGACTTCCTCGTTCTCGCCGATCGAGATGACGACGGCGCTCTCGAGCTCGCCGACGGCAGGGTGGGTCGCCTCGACGCCGGAGTCGAGGATGCAGACACGCACGCCGGCTCCGGTGGAGCCGCCGAGCGCCCACTCGCGGGTCACACGCTCCGGCCAGTGCGCGGGGAGCGCGATCCGGTCGACGGCGTCCTTGGGCAGGCTCCACGCGGGCAGCGCGGCCCGGCTCGCGTCCCATTTGTGAGCGGTGACGTCCTGCACGGGACGGGACTCTACGGGACCAGACCCGTCGAGTCCCTTCCCGATCAGCTGTCGTGCAGGCGTTCGCGGAGCTCTGTGAGAATGCGCGGGTCCGGCTCGTAGCCTTCGGCCGCGAGTGCCTGCTCGAGGTCGGCGATCAACGCATCGCGGAAGGCGAGATCCGCCTCGGCTCGCGCGACGATGTCGTCGAACGTGTGGCGAGCGCGCGGCAGCTCCTGCGCGGCCCGCACCCAGCCGGTGGGGGCGGGACGCAGGAGGCGGAGGAGCTCTCCGAGCCGCTCTTCGTCATGGGAGCGCTGCATCTACTCCCTAGACCCCTCTCGCGTGTCCTTTCTTCCCTCGATCTCCGCCTTGAGCTTCCCGAGGCAGCGCGCGATCCGGCTGGCGATCGTGCCGGACGGGATCGCCAGCTCGTCGGAGATCGTCTTGTAGCTCTGGTCCTGCGTGAAGAACCGGTCGAGGATGTCCTGGCAGGGCTCGGAGAGGCCCGACAGCGCCTCCCGGACGGCGAATGCCTCCTCGACGTCGGCGAGATCTGTGCTCTCCTCGTGCGCCAGGTCTTCGTCGGCCGAGACCTCCTTCCCCGTGCTCGCCACCGCGTCGAGGCATCGACGCCGCGTCAGCTGCGCGATCCACGGCCGCAGCGCCGACTCCTCGCGCAGGGTGTCGAGGCGCGTATACACCCGTGTGAAGACGTCCTGGTAGACGTCCTCGGCGTCCGCTTCCGAAAGCCGGAAGCCGCGGACGGCGATCGCGTACACGTAGCGCGAGTAGCGTTCGACGAGCTCGTTCCACGCGTCCGTCGTCGCCGGCCCGGCAGGCGCGGACCAGCTCGGCGTCGGACAGCGTCGAGTGCCTGCTCACAAGCGATCGGCGGCGTCCTGAGCGGCCTGCCCGCTTGCCAGCGCGCGAGCCAGCCGGGGATCCGACGCGCGGACTCCGAGATTCGCCCGCACGAGATGTGCTGCGGCCGCCGCCCCGCCCGCGGCGAGCGCCGCCGCGGCGGCGGCATCGGCCCTGTAGGTGGCGTCGCCCCGCGTGCCCGCGAGCGCCGCGAGCTCGGCTGCGTCCGCCCCGAGGGAGGCAATCTCGAGCGGCTCGGCCGCCGCGGCCTCGAGTCTGCGCTCGAGGTCGAAGTCTCGCTTGGCGTCATCGTCGATCGCGGCCTCTGCCTCGCGAAGCGCGGCGAGCGCATCCTCCCAGACGCGACCGTCCGAGTGCGCGAGCTCCACTGCACGCTCCGAGATTGCGTTCGCCTGCGCGAGTACTCCGCCTGCGTCCTTCCAGTCGCGGGAGCAGCGCGCGACCATCGCGACGAGCCGTGCCGCGAGCGCGACGGTCAGGGCAGCCGCAGATCCTCCGCCCGGAGCGAGCCCGTCCGCGGACACGCGCTCGAGGAGCTCTCGGAGGCGCAGTTCGAGGTAGTCGTCCTTGGTCAGGAGGTCGAGTCTACGGCGGCGCTGGCGACCTTCCTAGACTTCCGCCCCATGCCTCTGTTTCTCAGCGAGGCGGACGTCGCGGAGCTCGTCGAGCCGGCTGCCGCGGTCGACGCGGTCGAAGCCTGCTTCCGGCGGATGGCTGCGGGGGAGGTCGAGATCGCGCCCAGGCGGCGGCTGCGGCTTCCCGAGGGCTCGCTCGCGGACATGGCGGCCGCCGACAGCGGCCTCGGCCTGTCCGGTGGGAAGCTGTACGCGGCTACGTCCCAGGGTGCGACGTTCGTCGTCTGCCTGTTCGACTCCGAGACCTCCGAGCTCGTCGCGGTCATCGAGGCCGACCGTCTCGGGCAGCTGAGGACGGGAGCGGCCAGCGGCGTGGCCGCGCGCCACCTGGCGCGGAGCGGCGTTCGAACATTTGGCGTGCTCGGCTGCGGCCATCAGGCGGAGACTCAGGTGGCGTGCGTTCGCGCTGCGGTCCCCTCGATCGAGCGGGTCGTTGCGTACTGCCGGACGCCGGAAAAGCTCGCGGCATTCTGCGAGCGGATGAGCGCCGAGTCCGGCGAGAGCCACCGCGACGCGGCGGAGAACGACGTCGTCGTCACGATCACGAGCTCACGAGACCCGGTGGTGCGCGGCGAGTGGCTCGCACCGGGCGCACTGGTCGTCGGGGCGGGAGCCAACGTCGTGAGCCGGCGCGAGCTCGACAACGCCGTGCTCGAGCGCGCGAGCTTCGTCTGCTGCGACTGGATCGAGCAGGCAAAGCTCGAGTCCGGCGACCTCGTCGAGCCGGTACAGGCCGGCGTCCTCGACTGGCTCGAGGTGCACGAGCTCCACGAGGTCGTGGCCGGCGAGATCTCAGGCCGTCAGTCGGACAACGACATCGTCGTGTTCAAGTCGAACGGGCTGGCTGCCTGGGACGTCGCGCTGGGAGCCGAAGCGGTTCGGCTCGCGCGAGAACGCGGGATCGGTACGCCCCTGTAGGGCGAGGCATATCTCGCCCCTACGTGCCGGGCAGCTCGGCCTTCGCGGACTCGACCGTGTCGCTCGAGAACGTCTCGATGACCTCGGGTCGGTCGAGAAGGCGCTTCTGCTGCTCGGGCGTCAGGCGGTTCTGCACGTACTTGTCCTCGAGGATCTCCTGCAGCGACCGGCCGCGCTCGTGCTCGCGGATGACGTACCGCGCCACGTGCTCCTCGGCCGACCCCCGCGAGAAGAGGAACGAGAACATGTTCTTGAACCCGGACACGAGACGCGATTGTATCCCGGTGGATGAAACGAAGCTCGCGCGAGAGTAGGTACGCGGAGCGGACGCTCTCGGGTGTCGACGACGTCGGCGAGGAGGAGCGGATCGTGATCTGGATCGAGCGTCGCGCCGGTGCGGTGTGGGCGGTCGGCCGCGCGGTCAATCCACAACTTCGCGATTCCGACGAGCCCCGCCCGGAGGACGTCGTCTTCGAGGGCTACGAGCTGGGCGACGCGCTCGATCGTGCGAACGACGCGCTCGAGGACGACGTGCGGGTGATCGAGGAGGACGGCCGTACGGCGGATGCGCGGCCGTTCACGCGCAAGGAGGTTCTCCCGCTCCTGGAGCGCTGGTTCTTCGGCCGCTAGCGGAGGAGACGGTGCTAGCGTGCCGCGGCGTTGCGGATCCGCGTCGGACACAGCCCTGATCCCGACGACGCGTTCATGTACTGGGCGCTGACGACGGACCTCGTCGACACGCGCGGGCACGAGTTCGAGCAGGTGCTCGGAGACATCCAAACGCTGAACCAGTGGGCGCGCGTCGGTCGCCTCGAGGTCACCGCGATCTCGCTCGCGGCGTACCCGTTCGTCCAGGAGGACTACGCGCTGCTCCCGCACGGAGCGAGCATCGGCTCCGGGTACGGGCCGATCGTCGTCGCGCGCGAGTCGAAGACGCGCGACGAGCTCGGCGAGCTCGAGATCGTCGTCCCCGGGACGATGACGACGTCCTTCCTGGCGCTGCGGCTCGTGCTCGGCGACTTCCCGCACCGGGAGCTCCCGTTCGACGAGATCCCGGAGGAGGTCGCCTCCGGCCGCGCCGAGGCGGGGCTCCTCATCCACGAGGGACAGCTCACCTTCGAGGACTACGGGCTTCAGAAGGTGCTCGACCTCGGCGAGTGGTGGCTGCTCGAGACCGGATTGCCGCTTCCGCTCGGCGTCACGGTCGCGCGCCGCGACCTCGGTGACGAGGTCCTCTTCGACGTGTCGAACGTGCTGCGCGACGCGATCCAGTGCGGGCTCGACCACCGGGCCGAGGCGCTCGAGTACGCGCTCGAGTTCGGGCGCGGCATCGACGCGGCCGTCGCCGACCGATTCGTCTCGATGTACGTGAACGAGCTGACGCAGGACTACGGCGACGAGGGCCGCAAGGCGGTTACCGAGCTGCTTCGCCGCGGCGAGGCGCTCGGCGCCTTCCCCGCACCGGTCGAAATCGACTTCATTCGCTGAATGGCGCGCGCCGTCGTCCTCTCCGCGGTCCGCACGCCGATCGGGCGCTACGGCGGCGCGCTGTCAGGGGTGCGCCCGGACGACCTCGCGGGTATCGCCATCGCTGCTGCCGTCGAACGCGCCGGCGTCGAGGGACGCGCCGTCGACGACGTCTACTTCGGGTGCGCGAACCAGGCTGGCGAGGACAATCGCAACGTCGCGCGGATGGGCGCGCTCCTCGCCGGGCTTCCGGAGTCGGTAGCCGGCGTCACGCTGAACCGGCTCTGCGCGTCGGGGCTCTCCGCGGTCGTCTCGGCGTGTCACGCCGTGATGGCGGGCGACGTCGAGCTGGCCGTCGCAGGCGGAGTCGAGTCCATGAGCCGCGCTCCGCTCGTGATGGCGAAGCCGGACGCTGCATTCCCGCGCGGCAACCAGACGGTGTGGGACACGACGCTCGGGTGGCGCTTTCCCAATCCACGGCTGGAGGAGCAGTTCCCCCTCGAGTCGATGGGCGAGACGGGCGAGAACGTCGCCGAGCGGTGGCACGTCTCGCGGGAGGATCAGGACGCGTTCGCGCTTCGGTCGCAGGAGCGCTGGGCGGCTGCGAACGAGGAGGGACGCTTCGAGGCCGAGCTCGTCCCGGTCGGCGAGGTCGCAGTCGACGAGCATCCGCGCCCGCAGACGACGGCCGAGGCGCTCGCGGGCCTGCGGCCGGCATTTCGCGAGGGAGGGACGGTCACCGCGGGGAACGCGAGCGGGATCAACGACGGCGCCGCCGCGCTCGTGATCGCGAGCGAGGAGAAGGCGCGCGAGCTCGGCGCGGAGCCGCTCGGTGCCTTCGTCGGCTCGGCGGCCGCGGGTGTCGACCCTCGCGTCATGGGCATCGGCCCCGTTCCAGCAGTGCGAAAGGTGCTCGACCGCTCCGGTGTCGACGTCGGCGACCTCGACCTCGTCGAGCTGAACGAGGCGTTCGCGTCCCAGAGCCTGGCGGTGATTCGGGAGCTCGGCCTCGACGCCGACAAGGTCAACGTCAACGGCGGCGCGATCGCGCTCGGTCATCCGCTCGGGATGAGCGGCGCGCGCCTCGTCGTCTCGCTGCTCCACGAGCTGCGCCGGCGGGACGGCCGCTACGGCCTGGCGACGCTCTGCGTCGGCGTCGGCCAGGGCGTCGCCGCTCTCTTCGCCCGCTCGTAGGGCGAGATATATCTCGCCCCTACATCCTTACGCCGCGAAGACGCGCTCGCGGTGCGGCTGGGCCCACACGGTCTGCCCGCGCCAGAACCCGGACTCGTCGAAGTGGTCGCGCGTCATGAGGGCGAGGATCTCGGAGCCCGCCGCGTCGTGCAGCTCGACCTTCGCGTCCCGGCCCAGGAACGTCACGCGAACGATCATTGCCTCGACCGTGCCGTCGGCGGGCTCGTGCAGGAGCTCGACGTCGTGCGGCCGCACGAGGAAGTCGCCGAGCGGCTGGGCGTCCCCGACGAAGGTCATCACAAACTCGCTCGCCGGCTCGTCGTAGAGCTCTCGCGGGCTTCCCACCTGCTCGAGCTTCCCGTGGTTGATGACGGCGATCTGGTCCGAGATCTCCATGGCCTCGTCCTGGTCATGTGTGACGAAGACCGTCGTGACGTGGACGACGTCGTGGAGCCGCCTGAGCCACTCGCGAAGCTCCGAGCGGACGCGGGCGTCGAGCGCGCCGAACGGCTCGTCGAGGAGCAGTACCTTCGGCTCCGGGGCGAGTGCGCGGGCGAGGCCCATCCGCTGACGCTGGCCGCCGGAGAGCTGCGCCGGGTAGCGATGCCCGAAGTTCTGGAGCTGGACGAGGTTGAGGAGCTCGTCGACGCGCTCGGCGATCTCGGCCTTCGGCCGCTTGCGCACTTTCAGCCCGAACGCGACGTTGTCCCGCACTGTCATGTGCTTGAAGGCCGCGTAGTGCTGGAAGACGAAGCCGACGTTGCGCTTCTGCGGAGCGAGCGCGGTCGCGTCGTTCCCGCCGAGGAGGATCTCGCCCGCATCCGCGGTCTCGAGCCCGGCAATGATGCGCAGCAGCGTCGACTTGCCCGAGCCGCTCGGGCCGAGGAGCGCGGTCAGCGCGCCGCTCTCGACGTCGAGCGAGACGTCCTCGAGAGCGACGAACTCGTCGAACTTCTTCGAGACGTTGCGAACGAGAATCGACATCAGATGACCTCTTCCTTCGGTCGGATGACGGTCATGGCGACGAGCACGAGGATCGCCATGAGTGCGAGCACGATCGAGATCGCGTAGGCGCCGGCGAGGTCGAAGGACTCGTAGCGCTCCTGGACGCGGAGCGTCGCGGTCTCCGTCTGCCCCTGCAGTCGGCCCGAGACGACCGCGACGGCGCCGTACTCGCCCAGGCAGCGGGCGGTGGTGAGGATGACGCCGTAGATCACGGCCCAGCGGATCGACGGGAGCGTGATGCGCCAGAAGGTCTGCCAGCCACTCGCGCCGAGCGTTCTCGCCGCTTGCTCCTGGTCGTCGCCGATCTCCCGCAGCGTCGGCACGACCTCGCGCGCGACGAACGGGAGAGACACGAAGATCGTCGCGATCACCATCGACGGGAGCGCGAAGAGCACCTCGATGCCGTGCTCCGACAGCCAGCTTCCGAACCAGCCGTCCTGGCCGTAGAGGAGGAAGAGCGAGAGCCCGACGACGACGGGCGAGAGCGCGAGTGGGAGATCGATGAACGCGTTCAGGACGCCCTTGCCCCAGAACCTCTTGCGCACGATCGCGAGCGCGCAGACGATCCCGAAGACCGTGTTCACGGGCACCGCGATCGCCGTGATGATCAGCGTCAGCTTGAAGGCGTTGATCGTCTCCGGCGTCGTCAGCGCGTCCCAGGCGGGCGCGAATCCGTCCTCGAAGGTCCGCCAGAAGACGATCGCAAGCGGCCCGACGAGGATCACCGCGAGGTAGAGCAGCGCGACGGTACGAAGCCCCAGGCGAGAGGAGAGGCGCCTCATCGGTCGTGCCTCGTCGCGAAGTGGCGGATGACGCCGATGGACAGAAGTGTCAGGAACGAGATCCCGAGCAGCACGACCGCGACGGCCGATGCCCCGGCCGAGTCGCCGCTCTCGATGCGCCCGTAGATGTGCACCGACGAGACCTCGGTCTCGAAAGGGATGTTCCCGGTGATGATCACGAGCGACCCGAACTCACCGACCGCCTTCGCGAAGGCGAGGGCGACGCCGGAGAGGATCCCCGGGAGGATGTTCGGGAGGACGACCCTCCTGAAGGTTGTCGTTGTCGAGGCGCCGAGCGAATGCGCCGCCTCCTCGAGCTCGGGGTCGAGCTCCTGGAGGACGGGCTGCACGGTTCGCACGACGAAGGGCAACGTCACGAACATCAGTGCGAGGACGATCGACGTACGCGTGAAGGCGACGTCGATCCCGACCGGTGAGGTCGGCCCGTAGAGCGCGAGCAGGGTAAGGCCGGCGACGATGGTCGGCAGAGCGAAGGGGAGGTCGATGATCGCGTTCACGACCGTCTTGCCGCGGAACTCGTCGCGCACGAGCACCCAGGCGGTGATCGTCCCGAGCACGGCGTTCAGGAGCGACACGGCAAGCGACGCACCGAGCGTCAGCTTCAGCGCGGCGACGGCTTCGGGGCTCGAGACGGCGTCCCAGAACGACTGCGTGCCCTCGCTCGTCGCCTCCCACATGAGCGCGGCGAGCGGAAGGCCGACCATGACCATGAGGAAGGTCGTGACGAAACCGAGGGACAGGGCCGTGGAGGCCCTGTCCCTCGAGGCCCGGGAGCGCCCGGGGCGGCTGAGAGCGACCTCGGTCAGCCGGTGCTCCCGCCGACCTGGCGCTGGATGCGGGCCATGATGCTGTTCGACGGCGCGAAGAACCGCTTCTGCACCTTCGCCCACCCGCCGAGCCCGAGCTGGTCGATGGTGAACAGGCCCGGCCGGACCGGGAACTTCGCGCGATTCTTGTTCTCGACGCTCTTCGCGACCGGCCGGTAGCCGTTGTCGGCGAAGACCTGCTGTGCTCCGGGGGTGCGGAGGAAGCGCAGGAAGGCGTTCGCGGCGGCCTTTTCCGGGGTCGACTTCGTCACCGCGATCGGGTTCTCGATGAGGATCGTCGCCTTCGGAATGACGTACTGGAGGTCGAGTCCCTGCGTCCGTGCGAAGAGCGCTTCGTTCTCGTAGGCGAGGAGGACGTCGCCCTTTCCGCTGTTGAAGGTGCTGAGCGAGGCGCGCGCGCTCGTGTCCTGAACGACGACGTTCCTGAACATCTTCAGCAGGTTGGCCTGCGCCTGCTTGTCGGTCTTCCCGGCTTTCCGCCAGGCGCCGTACGCGGCCATGACGTTCCAGCGAGCGCCTCCCGACGTGAACGGGTTCGGCGTGACGACGTCGACGTCGGAGCGTAGGAGGTCGTTCCAGCCCTTGATCTTCTTCGGGTTGCCGTCACGCACGACGAACACGACGACGGAGTTCGTGACCATGCCCTTGTACGACTGCTGCTTCCACTTCGCGTCGACGATGCCCGCCGAGACGAGCTCGTCGACGTCGGGCGCGAGCGACAGAGCGACGACGTCGGCCTCGAGCCCGGCCTTGACTGCACGCGTCTGCTCGCCGGACGAGCCGTATGACTGAGTGAAGTCGACGTCCTCGCCGGCAGGCGTCTTCTGGAACATCGGAGATGAGCTTCCCGTAGGCCTCGCGCGGGGTCGAGTACGCGACGAGGCTCAGCTTCGTGTGCCGAGGCGCGCTTGGGTGCCGCCGAGACGGTGACCGCTGCCGCCGCGACGAGGACGATGCAGAGGCCGAGCGAGACGACGAGTGCGACGAGACGGCGGCGCATTGCCGGTTCCTCCTCTAATCTAGTTATGTTGACAACTTCAGTCGAGTTACTAAGAAGGCAGAGAACTTAGACAATGCCGGGAATGCTTGTCAAGCCGGAACCGGCCAGGAGGGCTGATCGATGTGGGTATCCCGACGAACCGACTACGCGACGCGAGCGATCCTCGCGCTGTCCCTCGAGGGCGGAGGGCCGCTGAAGCTCGAGGAGCTGGCGCGCCGCACCGCGGTGCCGCAGTCGGTGCTCGAGCAGGTGATGCCGACGATGCGCACCGCCGGCGTCGTTCGCTCCGAGCGCGGCCCATCTGGCGGGTACCGGCTCAACAAGGCGCCGGAGGAGATCACGCTCGAGCGCATCGTCCGCCTGTTCCAGGGGCCGCTCGCGCCGATCAGCTGCGCGACCCGGCACAACCCCGAGCCCTGCCCGATGATGGTCGGCTGTACCCTGCGCGACGTCTGGGAGGAGGTTCGCGATGCGACGATCTCGCTCCTCGGTGGCGTGACATTCGCGGATCTCGCGAAGCGGGCCGGAGGCCCTTGGGTCGACTCCTCGCTTCTCACCGTCGGCGCCGCTGAGCCGGCTGCGGGGTAGATTCCGACCATGGCCGTCGCGACCGACCGCGAGTACGCGCTCTTCATCGGCGGCGAGCCCGCCGAGCCGGCGTCGGGTGACATCCGCGAGCTGATCGAGCCCGCGACGGGCGAGCCGCTCGCTCGGGCTGGCGATGGCGGGGGAGGCGGACGTCGACCGCGCCGTCGAGGCAGCCCGCGCTGCGGTCGAAGGAGACTGGGGCAGGACGCCGGGCACCGAGCGCGCGCGGCTCCTCCACGCGCTCGCCGATGCGATGGTCGCGAACCGCGCCGAGCTCGCCGAGCTCGAGGCGCGAAACGTCGGCAAGGCGATCTCCTCGGTCAAGGCGGAGCTCCACCAGGCGGTCGAGAACTTCCGCTACTACGGCTCCGCGATCGCGACCATCGGCGGCCGCGCGAACCCGATCGGCGGGTCGCTCCTCTTCTACTCGCTCAAGGAACCGGTCGGCGTCGCGGCGCAGATCGTGCCCTGGAACTACCCGCTGATGATGGCCACGTGGAAGCTCGCGCCGGCGCTGGCCGCGGGCTGCTCGGTCGTGCTGAAGCCCGACCCGCAGACGCCGCTCACCGCGATCCGGCTCGCCGAGCTCGCGGCCGAGGTCGGGTTTCCCGCCGGTGCGCTGAACGTCGTTCCGGGAGACGGGCCGACGACCGGCGCGTACCTCGTGAAACACCCTGGCGTCGACAAGGTCGCCTTCACCGGATCGACGAGGACGGGGGGCGAGATCATGCGGCTCGCGTCCGATCCGGTGAAGCGCGTCACGCTGGAGCTCGGCGGCAAGAGCCCGAACCTCGTCTTCGCGGACGCCGATCTCGAGAGCGCGCTGCCGAGCTCGGCTTGGTCGATCTTCTACGCGGCGGGTCAGAGCTGCGAGGCGCGTTCGCGCATGCTCGTCGAGAAGCCGCTGTACGACGAGGCGGTCTCGAGGATGGCCGAGCTGGCCGGAGCGATCCGGGTCGGTGACCCGCTGGACTCCGAGACGCAGATGGGCTCACTCGATCTCGTCCGCCCACCGCGATCGCGTCCACGGCTTCGTCGACCGTGCTGCCGGCAGTGACGGCAAGGTGCTCGCCGGAGGCGCGGTCCCGGACGGGGCGGGGGCGTTCTATCCGCCGACGGTCGTCGCGGCGTCGAACGACTCGGAGATCGCGCAGGAGGAGGTGTTCGGCCCGGTCGTCACGGTGATCCCGTTCGAGGACGAGAAGGACGCGATCCGAATCGCGAACGATGTGCGGTACGGGCTCATGGCGACCGTGTGGACCGGGGATCCGGCCCGCGGGCACCGCATCGCGGCGCGCATCAGGTCGGGAACGGTCGGGATCAACATGCCGTACACGGCGTTCCCCGGGATCCCGTTCGGCGGCTACAAGCAGTCCGGGTTCGGGCGCGAGCTCGCGCTCGAGACGCTCGACCTGTACCTCGAGACGAAGAGCGTCGTCGTCTCGACCGGCGCGCGGCCGATCAACCCCTTCGGGCTATAGACACGAGCTATCGCTGGGCCGTGCTGGCCGGCGGCACGGCCGCCGCAGCGTGCGCCGCAGCAACGTTCGTCACCGGGATCCCGGTTCTCCTGCCCACACTCCGGGAGGAGCTCGGCCTTTCGCTCGGCGAGGTCGGGGTCTTGCTCGCTGCCGCCTGGATCGGCTCGTGCCTCACCCTTCTCCCGTGGGGTCTGGCCGCGGACCGGTTCGGAGAGCGTGTCGTCCTGGCGGTCGGCCTGCTCGCGTGCGGCGGCTGCCTCCTCGGTGCCGCATACGCCGGAAGCTTCGGGATGCTCCTGGTCTGGCTCGGGCTCGCGGGCGCTGCCGGTTCGAGCGTGAATTCGTCAAGTGGCCGCGCGGTCATGCATTGGTTCGGACCCCAAGAGCGAGGGCTCGCGCTGGGGATCCGGCAGACGGCGATACCGGTCGGGGGCCTCGTCGGAGCGCTCGCTGTGCCCGCAGTCGCGGAGGCGGGCGGCACCGAGGCCGCATTCGTCTTTCTCGCAGCGCTTTGTGTTGTCGGCGCGCTCGCAGGCGTGATCCTGCTCAGGCCTCGTGAGCAGGGTGAGGGTGTCGAGGCAGGGTCCGTCCGGCAGACGCTGGGAGACTCGAGACTCTGGCGGCTGAGCCTCGGGAGCGGTGTCTTCCTGTATGCGCAGATGGCGGTGATCGGGTTCACGGTCGTCTTCCTTCACGACGAGCACGGGTTGTCGGAAGGCGACGCGGCTCTCGTCGTCGCGGTCTCACAGCTGCTCGGCGCCGCGTTGCGCATCGGCGCGGGTCGCTGGTCCGATGTCGTCGGCTCTCGGATCGGGCCTCTACGGCAGATCGGGCTCGCAGTTGCCGCGAGCCTGGTGTTGACTGCGGCGCTCGTCGACGGTCCTCTGTGGCTCCTCGTCACCGCGCTCGCTCTCGCCGGTGGGCTTTCGATGGGGTGGAACGGGCTCTCCTTCACCGCTGCCGCAGAGCTCGCCGGGGCACGGCGGAGCGGCGCGGCGATCGGCTTTCAGCAGACCGTGCTCTCCGGAGTCGGCGTCGGTGCGCCCCTGCTCTTCGCCGCTACGGTGTCCCTCGGCTCGTGGGGTCTCGCGTTTGCGGTTGCGGCCGTCTTCCCCTTTGCCGGCTCGCTCTTTCTCCGTCCGCTTCGGGCCTGACGCGAGATATATCACCCCTACGGGAAGCTGTCGTCCGCGGGATCGAGGTCGAGGCGCCTCCCGTCGGCGCACTCGGAGGTGACTCGGTACTCGAGGCTGCCGGCGCCGCGCAGCGCGTTCTCGGTCAGCTGCTGGCGCATGAGCTGTCTGGCGCGCTCCTCGGAGAGGCCGAGCCGCATTCCGAGCTCGACGCCGCTCTGGAGCGCGTAGCACTCCGTCTCGCCCTCGTCGGCCACTCCACGGAGGTGCCACGACTCGTGCGCGAGGACGGCGATCGCCCGCCCGGTGCGGCTACCGGTCGTCTCGTCCTCGAACGCGAGCCGGTAGAGGTCATGGCAGATCTCGGGGGTCAGGATCGCCAGGTCACCGCTCACCACCGCCACGCCGTCGGCGTGCTGGACGGCGCCGACGTAGTCGCGCGCCTCGTCGCAGCGGATCGAGACCGGCTTGTCCGCGATGCGTGAAGCCTCGTCCGAGAAGCGCGAGACCGCCGCGGCTCTCGTCTCGCCGTCGAGCGAGTCCCAGCCCGTTCGGCTCTCGAGGAACCAGACAACGGCGCCGAATGCGGCGATCACGGCGAGCCCGAGCGCGAACCGGCGGACTGGGCCGAGGCGCGGTTCGGGCACGTACACGTCGTGGTCGAACTCCGCCTCGTCGACAGGGAGGTCGTCCTCCGGCTCGTCCATGACGGCCAGCCAGACCTGGTCGTCGCCGTCTTCCACGACGACGATGTCCTCGGGGTCCCGCTCGAATCCGTAGCGCTCACGGTCGACCTCCTGCGGGTGCCGGTCGGGACGTTGTGCCGGGCCGCCTCGTAGGGCGCTCACGAGGAACTGCACCTCGAGGCCGAGTGCGACGAGGAACACGAGCAGGATCGGGACTGCATCGCGCAGCTCGTTCGGGCCGAAGATCCAGACGAGCACGAACACGACGAGCGCGAACTGCACCCAGCGCCATGGGCTCACTGGACGTGCCCGCTCATGCCCGAGGACGGTAGCGGCGGGCAGCCTCTACGCTCCGCGCGTGCGCGTCTTCGACCGGCTCGAGGAGCTGTATGCGATCGGCAGCGGGCCGGCCGCGAATCGCCCGCATCCGTCAGCGGCCGAGGACGAGGCACACCGGCTCGTGGCGACGTGGCTCGAGGAGACGGGACTCGACGTGGAGGTTGATCCAAGCGGCAACCTCTTCGGACGCGCATTCCATCACGAGGACGCCTGGGTCGGCTCGCACCTCGACACCGTCCCGCAGGGCGGTCGCTTCGACGGCGCGCTCGGTGTCGTCGCCGCGATCGAGGCAGTCGAACGCGTTGGCGCCGGCGCCGTCGTCGCGTTCCGAGGCGAGGAAGTCGGCTGCATCGGGAGCCGCGCGCTCGTCGCCCGCGGCGGCTCGCTCCCCAAGGCGTTCCTCGAGCTCCACGTCGAGCAGGGGCCGGTCCTCGCCGGAGTTGACGCGCCGGTCGGAGTCGTGACCGGAATCGTGGGCTACGCCCGCGGCGAACTCGTCTTCGAGGGTCGGGTGGGGCACGCCGGGACGACACCGATGGCGGGAAGGGACGATGCGCTCGTCGCCGCAGCAGAGGCGGTCCTGCGCATCCGGGACGCCGCCAGCGCAATCGCGGGCGCCGTCGCGACCGTCGGACAAGTCGAGGTCGAGCCGGGTGGGAGCAACGTCATCCCCGGACGAGCCCGCTTGAGCGTGGACGCGCGCGCACCCGAAGCCGCGGCGCTGGACGAGCTCGTGTCGGCGATCGGGTTCATCCCGGCGCAGCGCAACGAGCCGGTGGCTCTGGGCCCGCGCGCTCGTGAGGCACTTCGGGCCGAAATCGAACGGCGCAGCCTTCCGTTCGTCGAGCTCGCTTCGGGCGCCGGCCACGACGCCGGCATCCTCGCCGCGGCCGGTGTCGACGCGGGAATGCTCTTCGTTCGCAGCCTCAACGACGGCGTGAGTCACTCACCGGACGAGCTCTCCTCCGAAGAGGACGTCGCACTTGCGGTCGACGTGCTTGCGGCCGCGCTCGCCCGCTTGACGGGCGAGGCAAGCCTCGCCCCTACGGCTCCTTGAACGAGATCTCCTGGGCGCCTTCCCAGAGCATCCGACGCCCCAGCTCCCGCAGGTTCTCGCTCCCGGACGCGATCGTCGCGAAGTGGTTCCCGGCGAGCTGACCGGCCTTGCTCGCGAAGGCGACATAGCCGTAGGCGAGCAGGAGCTCCGTCTCGCTGACGCCGCCCGGGTAGAAGATCAGCTCGCCCGGGCTCGGGTAGCTCGTCGCGTTTTCCGGACCGATGCCGACGTCGAGGTCGCCCATGGGGATCCACCCGCCCTCGCCGGACCAGCGGACGTGGATGATCTGCGAGTCGAGCGGGAGCATGCGGCGGAACGCCGCCACGGTCTCATGCGCCGCCTCCTCGAAGCGCGCGGTGAACGAGAGCCCGCCGGCCGTGATCTCCAGCATGGCGGCACCCTAGTGCAGCGGCTCAGGGCGTCGCTCGTCACGGTTAGAGTCGGCCGATGCGGCTTCTCTTCGCGTCGACGCATGGCGCGGGCCATTTCAGTCCCCTGATCCCCTTCATCGACGCCGCCAGGCGAAACAGGCACGAGACTCTCATCGTCGGGCCGCCGACGCTCAAGGCGCGTGGCTACGAGTTCAAGGCCGGAGAGGCGCCGCCCGACGAGATCCTCGGGCCGATCTGGGGCGGCATGATGTCGCTGCCGCCGGGCCAGGGAGACGTCGTCGTGGTGGGCGTCATCTTCGCCCGTCTGAACGTCGATGCGATGCTGCCGACCTTCGAGGCGACGATCGCGGAGTGGCAACCGGATCTCGTCCTCCGCGAGGGGGCCGAGTACGCGTCGGCAGTCGCGGCGGACGCCCTCGACGTTCCTCACGCGCGAATCGCGGTCGGCGTGGCTCAGATCGAGGAGGCCGCGCTCGCCCTTGCCGCCCCGGCGCTCGACGAGCGGAGCGCCGGTCTGGTCGGGCGCATCGCCGCGACGCCGTACTTCACTTGCTATCCGGAGTCGGTCGATCCGTCCCCGTTCGCCGTGACGCGTCTTCGCTCACCTGCGACCGAGACGGTCGCGCAACCGCTTCCGGCCGGCTGGCCGGTCGACGACCGGCCACTCGTCTATCTGAGCTTCGGCAGCGTCGCCGCCACGCTGCCGTTCGGTGCGCCGGTCTACACCGGCGCGCTCGCGGCTGTCGCGGACCTCCCTGTGCGTGTCGTCCTGACGACCGGCGGCAACGAGCTCGACCTCGGCGACGTACCCGACAACGTTCACGTCGAGGAGTGGGTGAACGAGGCGGAGGTTCTCGCGCATGCGTCCGTCGCCGTCGGCCACGGCGGAGCCGGGACGACGCTCAGCGCGCTCGCAGCCGGATGTCCGCTCGTGGTCGTGCCGCTCTTCGGCGACCAGCCGACGAACGCCGTGCGTGTAGCCACGGCCGGGGCCGGGGTCGTTTCGACGATCGACGGGATCGGGCGGGCCATCGAGCTCGTTCTGGCGCGGGAGCGGTATCGCGAGACGGCCGGCCGAATAGCCGACGAGATGCGTGCGCTTCCGCCTGTGGACGAGTTCCTCGAGCGAATCTGACGTTCTACTTCGACTGCGCGACCCAGGCGCCCAGGAGCTCGCGCTCCTCGTCGGCCATGCCAGTGGCATTGCCGGGGGGCATCGCTCGGGTCAGCACGGCCTGGCGCTCGATGTCGTCGGCTCGCGCCTCGATCTGCTCCTGCGTCTCCAGCTGAATCCCGAGCGGGGCGGAAGCGCCCGAATGACACGTCGCGCAGCGCTCCTCGATCACCGGCGCGATCTGCTCGAAGGAGACCGGCACGCTGACGTCGGAGCCGGCGTCCCCGGGTTGCAGCCAGAGCGCAACCGCCACGACGCCGATTGCCGCGACCGCCGGGATCCACCACTCGCGATGCCCGGCGTGCCAGCGGTTGAAGAAGACCCTGATGAGAGCCGTGAGCACCGCGATCGCGACGAAGACGAGCCAGGCCTCGTCGGCGCCGAAGACGAACGCGAAGTGCCCCGACAGCATCGTGAAGAGCACGGGCAGCGTGAGGTAGTTGTTGTGGACCGATCGGTTCTTCGCTTCGAGGAGCGGCGCCGCGTCGGGCTCGCGCTTCTCCTCCATCGCCGCGACGAGCTTGCGGTGCGCCGGGATGATCACGAAGAAGACGTTCGCGGCCATGATCGTTCCGAGCATTGCTCCGACTTGGAGGTATGCGGCGCGCGCCGAGAACAGCTCGCCGGCGCCCCAGGCGCCGAGCGCGACCAGACCCGTCCCGACCACCGCCAGTGCTGCCTGGCTCCGCTGCCCGACCGTGCGGCAGAGAACGTCGTAGACGAGCCACGCGAGCGCCAGCCCGCCCACGCTGAGCGCGATCGCCTGCCACTCCTCGAGGTCTGCCACGCCGGCATCGACGAGCCGGACGTCCGCGTCGAAGTAGTAGAGGACGATCATGAGCGCGAAGCCCGAGAGCCACGTCGTGTAGGCCTCCCACTTGAACCAGTGGAGCGGCTCCGGCATCTCGGCCGGCGCGAGCCGGTACTTCTGCGAGTGGTAGAGGCCGCCGCCGTGCACGCCCCAGAACTCGCCGGCGACTCCCGCGTCCGCGTCCTCGCGGCGCTTCGGAGCGCGCAACGCGAGGTCGAGCCGGACGAAGTAGAAGGAGGCCCCTATCCACGCGATCCCCGCGACCACGTGGAGCATCCGGAGAAGGACGTCGAGGACGTCCCTCAGGTACGGGTCCATCGATCCTTGGCGATCTCCACGAGCTCGCGACAGGCCGTCGCCAGCTCCTCCTCGCGTGTGTTGCCGATGCGCTCCTGCAGCACGTCCAGTATCTCCAGCTTCGAGCGGCCGGCGACGAAGACGACGAAGCGAAAGCCGAACTTCTCCTCGTAGACCTGGTTCAGGTACGCCAGCTCGGAGAGCACGGCCGGATCAGCGTCGTCGCCCTGCTCGGCGGCGGAGCGCGCCGAAAGCCCCGCTCGCTGACCGATCGCCGGGTGCGCGTTCAGCGCCTCGACCTTCTCGTCGTCGGTCATCGCCGCGAGCACCTCCTCCGCCTGGCCGAGCGGATCGGGGAGCTCCGCCAGCCGCTCGACGAGCACCGTTCGGCCCTCGAAGAGCTCCGCGAGCTCCTCGACGCTCAGCTGCCGCGGTAGCTCGTGCATCCGTATGGCGAAACGAGGAGCGGGACGTGATAGTGGCCGTCGACGACGTCCACCTCGAGCTCGACCCGCGTGAAGAACGGCGACGGTGGCCAGAAGACGAGCGCGTAGCGACCCGGCTCGAGGTCTGCGGCGAGCTCCGTGATCCGCCCGTCCGCGTCCGTCTCTCCGGTGCCGATCACCTCACGCTCGCGGACGAGCTCCACGCGAACGCCACTCGCGGGCCGGCCCGCGGCCGTGTCGAGCACGTGTGTCGAAAGCGAGACGGTCACACGGCGAATCTTTGCGCCTGCGTCCGATGGCTGCGGGCGATCTCCTCCTCGTCGGCACGCACGAGCGCTCCGTCACGCACGACATCCTCCCCGTCGACCACGAGCCGGTCTACGCGGTGCGGCGCCGAGAGGACGAGACCGGCCACGAGGTCCACGGCGCCGCCGAGCTCGAGACCGTCCGTCCGCCAGACGGCGAAATCGGCGCGCTTCCCAGGCTCGAGCGACCCGATGTCGTCGCGGCCGAGCACCGAGGCCCCGCCTCGCGTCCCGAGGAACAGTGCATCGCGCGCCTTCATCGCCTGAGGGCCATCGCGCCCGCGGGCGACGAGGAGCGCCTGCTTGACCTCCAGCATGAGGTCCCCGCGCTCGTTCGACGCCGAGCCGTCCACGCCGAGGCCGACCCGTACGCCGGCATCCAGGTATGCGCGGACGGGGGCAACGCCGGCGCCGAGCCTGAGGTTCGACGTCGGACAGTGCGCAACGCCGGTGTTCGATCCGGCGAAATCCACGATGTCGTCGGCCGAGAGGTGCACGCAGTGCGCGCACCAGACGTCGCCTCCGAGCCAGCCGAGGTCGGTGAGGTACTCGACCGGTGTCGCGCCGTAGAGCTCCATGCAGTACGCCTCTTCCTCCACCGTCTCGGCGAGATGCGTGTGCAGCATCAGCCCGAGCCGGCGGGCGAGCGCCGCGGACTCCGTCATGAGACGTTTCGTCACGGAGAACGGCGAGCACGGGGCGACGGCGATCTGAACGCGTGCACCTGGGCCGGACTCGTGCAGCTCTCCGGCGAGCCGCTCGGTGTCGGCGAGCACGGCGTCGATGTCCTCGACGAGCTCGTCCGGGGGAAGGCCGTTATCGGATTCGCCGAGGTCCATCGAGCCGCGCGAGGCAACGATCCGCACGCCGAGCTCGCGAGCCGCCTGCGTCTCTGCCTCGATCAGACCCGTGCGCCCCGCCGGGAAGACGTAGTGGTGGTCGAAGACGGTCGAGCAGCCCGAGAGCGCCAGCTCGGCGAGGCCGGTTCGCGCGGCGGCGTACTCGGCCTCCGCGTCGATCCCCGCCCACGCGGGATAGAGCTCGCGGAGCCAGGCGAAGAGGTCGGATTGCGGTGCGCGCGCGCGCGTGAGCGTCTGGTACAGGTGGTGGTGCGTGTTGACGAGGCCCGGTGTGACGACCGCGCCGGCCAGATCGACCTGCTCGTCGGCTTTCGGTGCCGCCCCCGTTCCGACGGAGGCGATGACGCCGTCGTCGACGAGGAGCCATCCCGATTCGTGCTCGGTGCCCGCGTCGTCGCACGTCACGACCCAACCGGACGTGTACAGCGTGCTCAAGGTGTAGACAAGGCGTCAGACACCGTGTCTGACACCGCTAGTGGGACGATCTCGAAGCGGTCGACGTCGACGAGCCCGCGGTCGGTGATCTTCAGGTGCGGGATCACGGACAGCCCGAGGAACGAGAGCGTGAGAAACGGCGTCGCGCCCGACCATCCCAGCTCGTGCGCCGCTTCGTTGCAGGCGCGGCTCTGCGCGATCACGTCGGCAAGCGGGGCCTCGGACAGGAGACCCGCGACCGGCAGCGGGCACTCCGCGAGCACGCGACGCTCGTCCACCGCGACGATCCCACCGCCGATATCTGCGAGACGCTCGACTGCGAACGCCATGTCCCGGTCGTTCATACCCACCACCACGAGGTTGTGCGCGTCGTGCGCGACGCTCGACGCGAGGGCGCCGCGCTCGAGCCCGGACCCGGCGACGAAGCCGAGCCCCACCCGGCCGGTCGCGTGATGACGTTCGACCACGGAGATCTTCGCGAGGTCGCGATCCGGATCGGCGACGGCGTGGCCGTCTACCACCGCGGGCTCCCGCACGAGCGACTCCGTCACGACCTGATCTTCGATCAGGCCGATGGCGCGTGTGCTTCCCCCGTCCCAGGGAACGGCGAAGTCGGATGGGGTCAACGGGGCGACGCGGACCGACTGGCGGACCCACTCGGGGATCTCGACTCGCGGCACGTCCTCGATCGGACGGCCCCTCTTCAGGACCGTAGACGGCCGGAAGCTCACGAGGTCGGGCAGGAGGAGCAGGTCGGCGTCGTAGCCCGGCCCGATCGCTCCGTTTCGCGACAGGCCGTGACAGAGCGCGGGGTGATGTGAGGCCATGAGCACAGCATCCTCGGCTGCGATTCCGGCTGCAACAGCCTCGCGCACCATCCCGTTGATGTGACCCGAGTCGGCGATGTCGTCGGGATCGCGATCGTCCGTGCAGAACGCGATGCGCCAGGGCCCGTACTCCTCGACGAGCGGGAGTAGCGCGCGAAGGTTCCGAGCCATCGAGGCCTCCCGGATGAGCAGCCACATCCCGGCGCGCAGCCGCTCGCGGCCCTCCTCCACGGTCAGCGCCTCGTGGTCCGAGTAGATGCCCGCTGCCGCGTACGCCTGGAGCTGGGCGCCGAGGAGGCCGGGCGCGTGGCCGTCGACGTGCCGGGCTCCGTCGAGCGCTAGCTTCTCGAGCTCGCTCGGGGCGCCCTCGATGACGCCGGGGAAGTTCATCATCTCCGCGAGCCCCAGCACGCGCCGACGGCGCATGAGCGATTCGAGGTCGCCCGCTGTCAGAGCGCTGCGGGGCGACTCGAATGGCGAGGCCGGCACGCACGACGGCGCCATGAAGTAGACGTCGAGCTGGAGCCCGGCCGTCGCGTCGAGCAGCCAGTGCACGCCGTCGACGCCGAGGACGTTCGCGATCTCGTGTGGATCCGCGACGACGGCCGTCGTTCCGAGCGGAAGCACGAGGCGCGCGAACTCGTCGACCATGAGCTTCACGGACTCGAGGTGCATGTGCGCATCGATGAAGCCCGGGACGACGTACTGCCCAGAGGCGTCGAGCGACTCGCGCCCCTCGTAGCTCCCGACTCCGGCGACGACGCCGTCCGCGATCGCGATGTCGGCGTCGAGCCACTCGCGCGTGAAGACGGAGAAGACCCGTCCGCCGTGCACCACGAGGTCGGCCGACTCGTCGCCTCGGGCCACCGCGAGGCGGCGTTGCAACTTCTCCATGGCAGCGGAGCGTAATGCCCTCCGGCCTGTCGTATAGTCGCGCCGTCAGTCGATGCGGGGGACAGGAGGTCTAATGAGACGCAAAGTGGTAGCCGCGGGGCTCGTGCTCGCGCTCGCCGCCGTCGGGCTCACGCTCACGGGAGCCGGGTCGGCGAGGTCGGAGCAGGCGCCCCTCAAGATCGCGTGGATCTATCCGGGGCCGCACAACGACGGCGGCTGGTCGCAGGCGCACGAGCGCGGCCGTCTGCTCGTCCAGAAGACGTTCGGGGACAAGGTCGAGACGACGTACAAGGAGAACGTCTTCTCGAACGCGTCGGTGCCGCAGATCGTCGCAGGCCTCGTTCGCGAGGGCTACACGATGATCTTCGGATGCTCCTTCGGACAGCTCGAGAACGGCGTCAACGGGCAGCTGCACGCGAAGTACCCGGACGTCCTCTTCGAGCAGGCGACCGGGCTGCAGATCAAGAAGAACCAGGCCGAGTACTTCGGCGCCGGCGAGGACACGATCTACCTCTCGGGCATGGCGGCCGGAGCCGCGAGCAAGAAGGGCCTCATCGGCTACGTGGTGCCCTACGGCATCCCCGAGGTCGTGCGCCACATCAACGCCTTCGCGCTCGGCGCGCAGGCGACGCACCCCGGTGCGCGTGTGAAGCTGATCTGGACGAACGCGTGGTTCTCGCCTCCGAAGGAGACCGCCGCGGCACAGAACCTCATCGCCGCAGGTGTGGACGTCCTCGGCCAGAACGTGGACAGCCCGGCGGCAGGCGTCGTGGCGGAGTCGAAGGGCATCCCGTGGGTCGGATACGACGCGGACGCTCGGAAGTCGGCGCCCAAGCAGTGGCTGACGGCGGCCGTCTACAACTGGGGGCCGTATTACGTGAAGCGCGTCAGGGCAGCGCTGAACGGCACCTGGAAGTCGAGCTTCTACTACGGGACGATCAAGGACGGATTCACGAGCCTCGCCCCGTACGGGCCGAAGGTCACGGCGAAGACGAAGGCACAGATCGCCGCCAAGAAGAAGGCGATCGTGTCCGGGAAGTTCAGCGTCTTCCAGGGCCCGCTGCACGACCAGAAGGGCAAGCTCATGGTGCCCGCGGGCAAGAAGCTCAAGCTCATTGCCGGACCTGTACACGATGCAGTGGCTCGTGAAGGGCGTGATCGGGAAGGTCTCGACGGTTCTGCCACCCGGGTAGCGGGTGGGGGACGCAACCCCCGCGACCGCACAGCAGAGAGGCGCCGGGTCGGCCGGCGCCTCTTCCTCCCCTGCGGTGCGCATGCGGGGGATCACCAAGCGGTTTCCCGGTGTCCTCGCGAACGACGACGTCACCTTCGAGGCGGCTGCCGGCGAGGTGCATGCGCTCCTCGGCGAGAACGGCGCAGGCAAGACCACCCTCTCGAACATCCTGACCGGCCTCTACCGGCAGGACGAGGGCGACGTCGAGCTCTACGGCGAGCGTGTCCGCTTCCACTCGCCGCGGGACGCGCTGGACGCGGGCGTCTGCATGGTGCACCAGCACTTCCGCCTCGTCGCCCCGTTCACCGTCGCCGAGAACGTGGTGCTCGGCGATCACCGGCGGGAAGGCCGCTCGTTTCTCGTTCGCGAGCGCGCGATCGAGCGCAAGGTGGCCGAGCTCGGGAACCGCTACGGCCTCGACGTCCATCCGCGCCGCCGTATCTGGCAGCTGTCCGTCGGAGAGCAGCAGCGCGTCGAGATCCTGAAGGCGCTCTATCGCGAGGCCAGGATTCTGATCATGGACGAGCCGACCGCCGTCCTTACACCACAGGAGGCGGTCGCGCTGTTCTCGACGTTGCGGGCGATGGCGGACGAGGGAAAGACCGTGATCTTCATCTCGCACAAGCTCCACGAGGTGCTCGCCGTCGCCGATCGGATCACGATCCTGCGCGGAGGTCGGACGGTCGAGACCGTCGACGCGGCGGGAGCGACCGCTCGCTCGCTCGCGGCGCTCATGGTGGGACGCGAGATCGACGTGGCGCCGCCGCTCGAGGGGGCGAGGCAGCTCGCGGACGTTCGGGCGCTCGATGTCGAGGGACTGACGGTGCCGGGCGATCGCGGCGAGACTGCCGTCCAGGGCGTCTCGTTCACGATTCGCGAGGGCGAGATCGTCGGAGTCGCGGGAGTCGCCGGCAACGGGCAACGCGAGCTGGCCGAGGCGCTCTCCGGGATGCGCGACCTCCGGGAGGGAACCGTCCGCGTGGGAGGCCGCCTGCTGCGCGGAGGTGATCCGCGCGAGGCGATCCTCGCCGGGATCGCACATGTCCCAGAGGACCGCCTCGGCACCGGGCTCGCACCGAGCCTCAGCGTGACGAGCAATGTCGTCATCAAGACGTACCGCAGGCGCTCGCTTTCTCGGGGCCCGCTTCTGGCCCTTCGGCGTATGCGCGAGACGGCCCTCCACATCATCCGGCGGTACGACGTGAAGACGCCCGGCCCGGCTACGCCGGTTCGCAACCTCTCGGGAGGCAACCTGCAGAAGCTCGTGCTCGGCCGGGAGTTCGAGGACGAACCGCTCGTCCTGGTCGTCGCTCAGCCGACTCGCGGGCTCGACGTGGGCGCGATCGAGACGGTCCACTCGTACCTTCGGGATGCCGCCTCGAAGGGGGTTGCGATCCTGCTCTTCAGCGAGGACCTGGACGAAATCCGTGCGCTCGCGGACCGGATCCTCGTCATGTACGGGGGCGAGGTCGTCGGCGAGCTCCGGGCCGGCGCGGCGTCGATCGAGGAGATCGGGCTGCTCATGGCGGGAGGGGATCGCACGTGATCCGGTTGGAGCGGCGGCTCGAACAGCCGTGGTGGCTCTCGGTTGCCGTTCCGCTGGGATCGCTCCTCGTCGCCTTCGCGATCATGGCCGTCGTCCTCGTCGCGAGCGGTCACGACCCGTGGTCGACATACCGCAAGCTCGTCGAGGCCGGGTTCACCGGGAACCAGGCACTGTCGGCCACACTCATCTCCGCGACGCCGATTCTCTTCACCGGACTCGCCGCCGCTGTCGCATTTCGGATGGAGCTCTTCAACATCGGCGCCGAGGGGCAGCTGTACCTCGGCGCGATCGGTGGGGCGTGGATCGCGCTCCAGCTTGGCGATCGCGACGCGGGCTCGACAACGCTCTTCGTGATCGCGATGTGCATCGCCGCCGGCGTCCTCGGTGCGCTCTGGGCGCTCATTCCGGGTGTGCTGCGCGCCTTCGCGAACACGAACGAGATCATCACCTCGCTGATGCTCAACTACGTCGCGGGCTATCTGCTGACGTACCTGATCTTCGACAGCTCTTCGTACTGGCGTGACACCTCGACCCTGCAGGCGCGGGCGTTTCCGCAGGGCAAGCCGATGCCGGCGGGCGCGGAATGGCCGACGTTCGGGTCGACCGTCGTCGTCCCGCTGGGGTTTGCGATCGGTCTGGGGGCCGCCGTGGTGCTGTGGGTGCTCTATTCGCGGACACGTTTTGGCTTCGAGGTGAGCGTCATCGCGGACTCCCCGCGGGCGGCGAGATACGCCGGGATGCGCACGAGGCGCAAGATCCTGGCGGTCATGGCCCTGTCCGGGGCGGTCGCCGGGCTCGGAGGCGCGAGCCAGATCGGCGACTTCACCCACACGCTCGACGGGAGCCCACAGGGATTGCAGGCGGCGGCGTTCGGCTACACCGGGATCGTCGTCGCGGCCCTCGCGCGCTACAACCCGTTCGCCGTCTGCGTCGTCGCAGTGCTGATCGGCGGCCTGCTGAACGGCGGCTTCACGCTCCAGGGAGCGGACTTCCCCTCCGGGCTGGTGGGCGTGATGCAAGGGATCATCCTGTTCTGCGCGCTCGGCGGTGAGCTGTTCATCCGCTATCGGCCTCGTGTGCCACGACGCGCGAGGGGACAGGCCGACGCCGGCCCATCACCGGAGGCGGCAACGTGATCAACGACAGCCTGCTCGTCATCGTCCTCGCGCAGGCGGTCCTGTACGGGACGCCGCTGCTCTACGCGTCCCTCGGCGAGCTTCTGGCCGAGCGATCGGGCGTGTTGAACCTGGGCGTCGAGGGGATGATGCTGTTCGGCGCCGCCATCGGTTTCTGGGTTACCCAGCGCGTGGACGGAGGCGATGCGTCGGTCCTGATGCTCGCGGTCCTCGCGGCGGCTCTCTCCGGCGCGGCGATGGCGGCGATTCACGCATTCCTGACCATCACCATGCGTGCGAGTCAGATCGTCTCCGGCCTGGCGCTCACGATCTTCGCCGGCGGCCTCGGGCTGTCGGCGTACTTCGGGAACGAGGCCAACCTCGCGGAACTCCCGGCGACGCATCAGTTCTCGTCGCTCGACGTCCTCGGGCTCCGCGACCTGTGGGTCTTCGGCCCAATCCTGTTCGACCAGTCGGCACTCGTGTACGCATCCTGGGTGCTCACACTGCTCGTGGCCCTGTACCTGGGCCGGACGCGCTTCGGGCTGAACGTGCGGGCGGTGGGCGAGGCGCCCGCGTCCGCCGATGCGATGGGGATCAACGTGACCCTCTATCGCTATGTCCACGTTCTCGTCGGCGGAGCGTTCGCAGGCATCGGCGGAGCCTGCTACAGCCTGTCGATCACCGCCGGCTGGACCTCGGGCGACTCGCTCGTCAGCGGTGCCGGCTGGATTGCGATCGCGCTCGTGATCTTCGCCTTCTGGCGCGCTGAGCTCTGCCTCGTCGGCGCATACCTGTTCGGCGGCCTGTCGGCGCTTCCGTTTGCACTCCAGGCCCACGACGTGACGGTGACCCCCGAGTTCCTCCAGTCGCTGCCGTACGTCATGACGATCGTCGTGCTCGTCCTCGTGTCCACGGCGTTTGCACGACGTCGACTAGGCGCGCCCGCCGCGCTCGGCCGACCCTATGTGCGCGAAGAGCGGTAGAACGTTTCCGTGGACGTCCTCACTCCGAGGTCCCTGGACGAGGCGCTTCGGCTGAAGGCAGAGCATCCGGCCGCCGTCCCCATCCAGGGCGGCACCGACCTGATGGTCGCCCTCAACTTCGACCAGGCGCGGCCGGAGCTCCTGCTGAACCTGAACGAAGTGGCCGAGCTCCGCGGATGGTCTCGCGAGAATGGCACGCTGCGGCTCGGGGCCGGTCTGACCTATACGGAGGCGATTGCGGGTGCGCTGGCGGAGGAGCTGCCGGCGCTTGCGGAGGCCTCCCGCACCGTGGGCTCGCCGCAGATCCGTAACCGCGGGACGATCGGCGGGAACCTCGGGACCGCATCTCCGGCCGGCGACGCACTCCCGCCGCTCGTGGTCGAAGGCGCGGAGGTCGAGGTCGCGAGCGTGGGCGGCACGCGGCGTATCTCGCTGGACGAGTTCCTCGTAGGCGTGAAGCGGAACGCGCTCGCCGAGGACGAGCTCATCGTCGCCGTGCTCGTCGAGCCAAGCCGGCAGCAGCAGACCTTCATGAAGGTCGGCCCGCGCAACGCGATGGTGATCGCGGTGTGCTCGCTCGCGCTCGTCGCCGACCGCGAGCGCGGCGAGCTCCGGGCCTCCTTCGGGTCCGCGGCGCCGACGACGCCTCTCGTCAGCGCTCCGCTGGATGAGGCCGATGCGTTCCCGGAGTTGGTCGCCGCGGCGGCGAGCCCGATCGACGACGTCCGTGGGACGGCCGCGTACCGTCGCCACGCCCTCCGCGTTCTCACCGGCCGCGCCCTCGAAAGGTGCCTCGCATGAGGGTCGAGCTGACAGTCAACGGCGAGCCACTCGAAGCAGAGGTGTGGGCCGGAGAGAGCCTGCTGACGACGCTTCGCGACCGGCTCGAGCTGCCCGGCTCGAAGAACGCGTGCGAGCAGGGCGAGTGCGGATCGTGCTCGGTGCTTCTCGACGGCGAGCTCGTGTGCGCCTGTCTTGTGCTCGCGGCGCAGGCAGACGGCCACGAGGTCGTAACGGTCGAGGGACTAGCGAGCGACGAGGGGCTGCACCCGGTGCAGGAGGCGTTCGCAGACACGGGCGCCGTCCAGTGCGGGTTCTGCACGCCCGGCTTCGTCGTCGCAGCGGCGGATCTCCTGCGCCGAGTCCCCGATCCGACGGACGACGAGATCAGGGAGCAGCTCTCGGGAAACGTCTGCCGCTGCACCGGGTACCAGAAGATCCTCGACGCCGTCCATCTGGCGGCCGGGCGATGAGCACCGCCTCCCGCACGCTTCGCCGCGGGCACGCGGCGACGACCACTCGTCGTACCGACGCCGTCCCCAAGGTCACCGGCGAGTTCGCGTACTCGAGCGACCTCCACGCCGCCGGGATGCTCTGGGGGCAGACCGTGCGGAGCCCGCACGCCCACGCGCGGATCCTCGAGCTCGACACTTCCGAGGCGCTGGCGATGCCGGGTGTCCACGCGGTCCTCACCAACGACGACGTCCCCGGCCAGAAGACCTACGGCCTCGAGTTCGCCGACCAGCCCGTGCTCGCCTTCGACCGCGTCCGCTACTTCGGCGAGCCTGTCGCCGTCGTCGCGGCCGAGGAGCCGGAGCAAGCCCGCCGTGCCGTGGCTGCCGTCCGCGTCGAGTACGAGACGCTCGAGCCGGTCGTCGATCCCGAGCGCGCGACCGAGATGGAGCCACTCCATCCCGACCGGCCGACGATGGGACACGGGTACCGCGAGGACCGCCGCCCGAATGTCGTTCGCTCGATGGTGATCAGGCGCGGCGACCCGGATGCCGAAGCGGACGTTTCCGTCGAGGGCGTGTACGAGATCGGTCAGCAGGACCAGGCGTTCCTCGGTCCCGAGTCAGGGATCGCCATCCCGGACGGCGAGGGCGGGGTCGACATCCACGTCGCGACGCAGTGGCTCCACGTCGATCGCGACCAGGTGGCGCCGTGCCTCGATCTCGCGCCCGAGCAGGTGCGCATCCATCTCGCCGGAGTCGGCGGCGCCTTCGGTGGACGCGAGGACCTCTCGATGCAGATCCACGCTGCGCTGCTCGCTCTGCGAACGGGCCGGCCGGTGAAGATGGTCTACAGCCGCGAGGAGTCCTTCGTTGGGCACATCCACCGCCACCCGGCGCGGGTCTGGGCCGAGCACCGCGCGAGCCGCGACGGGCGCCTCGTCGCGGTGCGGATGCGGATCCTCATCGACGGCGGTGCGTATGCCTCGAGCTCAACTGCGGTCATCTCGAACGCGTGCTCCTTCGCCGTCGGCCCGTACGCCGTGGACAACGTCCTCGTGGACGGGCTCGCCGTCTACACGAACAACCCGCCGTGCGGGGCGATGCGCGGCTTCGGCGCGGTGCAGACGTGCTTCGCAGCCGAGGCGCAGATGGACATGCTCGCGGCCGCGCTCGACATCGACCCGATCGAACTGCGGCTCCTGAACGCGCTCGAACCGGGCGGGACCCTGGCGACGGGTCAGGTCGTCACCGGCTCGCTGCCGACGCGTGAGGTCATCCGGCGTGCCGCGGCGCTCCCCCTACCGGAGCCCGAGGAGCTTCCCCGTGACGCCATCCGCCTGCCGGGCGGCGCCGGGAACACGACGCGAGGAGAAGGTGTGCGGCGCGGTGTCGGGTTCGCGGTCGGGTTCAAGAACGTCTGCTACTCGGAGGGCTTCGACGACTACTGCACCGCGCGCGTCGTGCTCGCGGAGGACGGGTCGGCGGAGGTGCACTGCGCGGCGGCGGAGGTCGGCCAGGGCGTCAGCGACGTGATCCTGCAGGTCGCCCGGCTCGAGCTCGGAACGGAAACCGTGACGCTGGCCTCCGGCTCGACCGCACGAGTCGACTCGGCGGGCTCGTCCTCGGCTTCGCGCATGACGTGGATGGCGGCTGGAGCAGTGCAGACGGCCTGCCGTGCCGCGCTAGCGGAGCAGGAGCGCACGGCCGGGCCGGTCGACGTCGAGCGGGTCTACCGTCATCCGCGCACGTTCCCGCTCGATCCCGAGACCGGTCAGGTCGCCGAGGGTCAGGCTCACGTGGCCTTCGCGCTCGCGGCGATGCGGGTCGTCGTCGAGGTGGACGTGGACCTCGGCCTCACGCGCGTGGTCTGGGTCGGCACGGCGCAGGACGTCGGCAAGGCGCTCAGTCGCACTGCCGTCGAGGGGCAGATCGAGGGTGGCACCGCGCAAGGGCTCGGGCTGGCCCTCATGGAGGAGATCCAGACGCGCGACGGCGTCATCACGAACGCGAGCTTCACGGACTACCTCATCCCGACCTTCCTCGACATGCCCCCCGTCATCTCGGAGCTCGTCGAGGAGCCCGAGCCCGACGCGCCCTACGGCGTGAAGGGCGTCGGCGAGCCACCGACCGTCGTCTCCACCGCGGCGATCGTCGCCGCGCTCCGCGATGCGACCGGGCGCGAGCTGGCTCGTGTTCCCGTCCGTCCCGACGACATCGTTGGGCTCTAGCCCTCCAAGCGAGGAGAGGGGGCCTTTCGGCCCCCTCGCCCTCCCCCACGGAGGGTCGTGAGAAGGGAACTACCGGATCTGCGTCCGGAGCAGGATCGAGAAGGCCTGCGCCCGGGAGATCAGCACGCGGTGGCGCTGAACCGAGAGAGCGGCGGTCTGCGCCCGCTGCACCTTCGCCGTCTGGACACCGATGACCTCGACCGTGAGCTGCGGCTTCTGCAGTGCCGGCTTGTTCGCGCCGACTGCGACCGACGGTGCTACTGCGAAGACGGTGATGATCGCCCCGAGAGTGACGATGCGCTTCATGGTGTGCTCCCTTCTCGTGATCCTCATAGCCGCAGCCTAGGAACCGCCTCGTCCGGTGTCGTTCGCGGCCGCGACGCTGCGAGTGTCACCGTCGTGACACTCGGCGCGAGACGCGGAATGTTGCAATCGCCACGTCCGTGTCCGACACTTGATCGGTGAGCAACGTCGCGGGCGCGTTGCTGGCGCCCGGGACATTGGTCGCCGGCTACCGAATCGAGGCGCTCATCGGCCGCGGAGGCATGGGCGCGGTTTATCGCGCCGACGAGGAGGGTCTCGGGCGCAAGGTCGCGCTGAAGGTGATCGCGCCCGAGCTCGCACAGGACGAGCGCTTTCGCGAGCGGTTCCTGCGGGAGTCGCGGATCGCGGCGTCGCTCGACCACCCGCACGTCATCCCGATCTACCAGGCGGGCGACCAGGACGGCGTGCTCTTCCTCGCGATGCGCTACGTCGAAGGCTCCGATCTGGCGAAGGTCGTCGCCGAAGACGGAGCGCTCGAGCCGAGGCGCGCGGTCGATCTCCTCTCCCAGATCGCTGAGGCTCTCGATGCTGCGCACGAAAAGGGACTCGTACACCGCGACGTCAAGCCCTCGAACGTCCTCATCGCCGTGTCGGCGGGGCGCGAGCACTGCTACCTCGGCGACTTCGGGCTCACGAAGCGAACCGGCTCTCTGTCCGGCGTCTCGGTTGCAGGCGAGATCGTCGGCACGCTCGAGTATGTCGCTCCGGAGCAGATCACCGGCGACCCTGTGGACGAGCGCTCCGACGTGTATGCGCTCGGCTGCGTCCTCTACGAGTGCCTGACCGGGCAGTCGCCGTTTCCGCGCGCAACGGACGTCGCCCTCCTCTGGGCGCACGTGCACGAGGAGCCGACGCCGCCGAGCCAGGCGCGCCCGGATCTTCCCAGGGAGCTCGACACCGTCTTGACTCGCGCGCTCGCGAAGGAGCCAGGCCGCAGGTACCGGTCGGCCGGCGAGCTCCTCGCTGCGACGCGCTCCGCGCTTCGGCTCGTAGACACGGCGCCGGCCGTCTCGAGGGGCTCCCGCCGGTACCTCGCCGTCGCCGCGGCGATTGCCCTTCTCGCGGTCGCGGCGCTTCTCGCCTTCGCCTCGACGCGCGACTCCGGCGGGCTCTCGACCGTCTCTCCCAACTCGGTCGGCGTGATCGATCCCGCCTCGAACGAGCTCGTCGCCGAGGTCGGCGTCGGGCGCGACCCGAAGGCGGTCACGACCAGTGCTGGTGCCGTCTGGGTGGTCAACGAGGAGGAGGAGACGGTCTCCCGCATCGATCCAGCGGACCTCGAGGCGGGCGAGTTCACGATCGGCCTCCCCGGCTTTCCGAGCGACATCACGTTCGGAGACGGGTCCATTCTCGTCGCGCTCGGGGCGCTCGGGGAGCTCGTCCGGATCAACCCGGAGCAGAATCAGGCGGGAAGTTCCTTTCCGGCGCTCGGCGACCAGGACACTGCCTGCGGCCGCCCGCAGGCGAGCGTCGCCTTTGGCGGCGGGGTCGGCTGGTTCGTCTGCGAGGTCGGGGAGATCGGCCGCGTGAACGTCCGACAAGCAGAGTCGCTCAACATCAGTCTCGAGAGCGGCCTGGTCATCTCGTCCGATTCCGTGTCTCCGGCCTTCGCGGACGTCGCCTACGGCTTCGGCTCGGTGTGGATCGTGAATCGGAACACGAATCAGGTGGCCGAGCTGGACCCTCTCACCAATCAGGGCCAACGGGAGTTCACCGCCGGCCAGTCGCCGGAAGCGATCGCTGTCGGCTCCGACTCGCTGTGGGTGGCCAACTTCGGCGACGACACCGTCAAGCGGATCGCGTTCGTCGGCGGGCCGGATCAGCCACCGACAACGGAGGACATCGACGTGGGCGACGGCCCCGTGGACGTCGCAGTCGCCGATGGCGCTGTCTGGGTCGTGAACCAGCTCGACGCGAGCGTGACGCGCATCGATGAGGAGTCGGGCGGCGTCGTCACCACGATCGAGATCGGAAACGACCCGCAGCGCGTCGCCGCGGGCGAGGGCTTCGTCTGGCTGACGGTCCGCGCTCCTGAAGAGGACTCGCTTGAGTCCGACACCACGAGCCCGTAGGGTCTCGTGCGCAAGATCACGACCAGGCGGGCGGTCTGGAGGAAGAAACCTCTGATGAGACGCTCGTCGCTCGCCCTGGCGGCAGTCGCCGTGTCCGGCTTCGTTGCCGCGGCACCAGCCGCCGGCGTACTCGACCAGACGCCGAAGCGCGGCGGCACGATTGTCATGCTGCGACCGGCGAATACGGAGCCGGGCTGCCTCAATCCCTTCGCGTGCGCCGTGATGCTCGACCCCTCGGTCATGCAGGTCCTCGAGGGCGCCTTCGAGGTGGATTCTGACCTCGAAGTACGCCCGAATCTCGTCTCCAAGGTCACGATCGCGCGAAAGCCGTTCACGCTGACCTACCACATCAAGCCCGACGCGCGTTGGAGTGACGGCAACCCGATCACCTCCTCCGATTTCCGGTTTACGCACCGGATGTTCGTGAGCCGCGCGATGCCGGGGGATCCGGGAGGTGCGATCAGGGAGCTGCACCGGAAGATCCGAAGTGTGCGTCTGCTCGAGGCAAAGACGTTCCAGATCGAGCTTCGCGAGCCCTTCGCCGCCTGGCGCGATCTCTTCCCGATCGTCCTACCCCGCCACGTTCTTGGAGGTACGGACCTGACGAAGGTCTGGATCGATGGGATCGACAACCCCAGAACCGGTGCGCCGATCGCTAGCGGGCCCTTCCTCCTCGAGCGCTGGGACCGTGGAAAGCAGCTCGTGCTACGCCGCAACCCGCGCTACTGGGGGCCGCACACCGCGTACCTCGATCGGCTCGTCCACCGATTCGTGGTGCCGAATCCAGCCGATCCTCTCGGCCCGGTGCGTCGTGACGAGTTCGACGTCGCCATATCGCTCGGCGGAAGCTTCATCAGCCGTGAAGTCGCGCAGCAGGTGCGCCAGACACCGGGCTGGAGCGTCGAAACGTGGCCAGCGCTCGCGATGGAGCACCTCGCGTTCCGAGTGGGTGAGGGAGGGCACGCCGCCCTCGAGACGAAGCTCGTCCGGCGCGCGCTGGCGTACGGCATCGACCGCGAAGCCATAATGCGGGCAATTCAGGCGGAAGCCGATCGATCCGCTCGTCGGCCGCTCGACAGCAGTGTGTTCCTCCCTACCGAGCCCGACTACCAGCCCAACTGGAGCGTGTATCGCTATGACATCCGTCGGGCGCGGCAACTCCTTGCCCAGGCCGGGTGCCGCCGTGGCTCCGACGGCGTCTACGAATGCGGCGGAGACCGACTTCGCCTCCGTCTTGCGACGACTCCCGATCCGGTGCGCGCCCGCGTGCTCGAGCTCGTGCAGGCTCAGCTGCGGGCAGTGGGAGTCGAGATCGAGCCGGTGTTCGTCGGGCCCGGCTTCTTCACACAGCTCCTTCCGAGCGGGAAGTTCGACATCGCGCTCTTCGCGTGGTTGAACTCGGGTGGATTCGTCTGGCCGGAGGCGAAGTGTCCGAACGTCCAGAACTGGACGGGGTTCTGCAGCCGGCTCATCATGCGCGACGCCCAGCAGGTGGATTCAATCGTGGAGCCGCGCCAGCGGGCGCGAGTGCTGAACGCCGTGGACCGGAAGCTTGTCCGCGCGGTACCGGCCTTGCCGGTGGTCCAGCCGGTGCTTCGCGCGGCGATCAGGAGCACGGTCCGCGGAGTCGAGCCCGGCGGCACGCAGTTCCACTTCTCGCAGAACTCGGAGGACTGGTGGCTCGCGGAGTCGCGCTAGCAGCGGCGATCGCCGTCGCGCTGCTTGCGGTCTCGGGAGCGGGCGGCTCCGGTGCGCAAACTCCGAAGCGCGGCGGCACGGTGGTCGTGGGGCCGTTCGGCGAGCCGCCGTGCCTGAACCCGGTCGCTTGCGGGTTCCCCCTGT
Organism: uncultured Gaiellaceae bacterium; assembly: GCA_963723695.1. Classification (GTDB taxonomy): domain Bacteria; phylum Actinomycetota; class Thermoleophilia; order Gaiellales; family Gaiellaceae; genus GMQP-bins7. Next base: position 272,301 of record CAVRRU010000012.1, read on the forward strand.
TACATGGAGAAGGTGCTGGAGCCGGCGTTCGTCCTCTTGCCGGACTTCACACATCGCGCTCAGCTCGTCTCCGACGCGAGCGTCACACGGCGGCAGCCGTTCACCGTGACTTTCGAGATCCATCCCGATGCGCACTGGAGCGACCGGGTTCCTGTCTCCGCGCGAGACTTCGTCTTCACGCACGAGGCGGTCGTCGGGAATCGAAAACGCGCGGACCAGGGCGAGCACCGCTACGTGCGATCGGTCAGCCGCCTCGGGGCCAAGAGCGTGAGGGTGGTCTTCCGTTCACGGAGGGCAGGATGGCGCTTCCTTTTCGACCCCGTCCTTCCCGCGCACGTCCTCAGAGGTCAAGACCTCTCGAAGATCTGGAACGACGAAATCGTCAATCCGAGGACAGGTGCCCCGATCGGAAGCGGCCCGTTCCTTCTGCGGAGCTTCGAACGAGGACAGCAGATGACGTTCGTACGCAACCGCAACTACTGGGGACCCCACACCGCAAATCTGGATCGGATCATCTGGCGGTTCTCCACTGTGGGGCCCCAGCTCACCCCGTCCGCCGAGCTACTCGAGGCTCTCCGGCAGGGCAAGGTCGACCTGACCGTGACACGCGACACCGCGGTCATCGGAGAGCTCCGACGGATCGCAGGAGTGGAGGTACGGGTCGCTCCACTCAACGGGATCGACTACCTCTTCCTTCGCCGCGGCCCCGGCGGGCACGCCGCGCTCAAGACAAAGCTCGTCCGCCGCGCGCTGGCGTATGGGATCGACCGCGAGGCGATCGCGCGTTCGGTCCTTGGCGAGCTCAATGCGAGCTTCGGACTCAGCGACAACGCCGTCCTCATGAAGAACAGTCCTTACTACCGTCCGAACTGGGAGCGCTACCGCTATCGGCCGGCGCTCGCTCGGCAGCTGCTGGAGCATGCGGGCTGCAGACGGGGAGCGGATCGCATCTACAGCTGCGGCGGTCAGCGGCTCTCGCTGCGGTTCTTCGCGCCGGCTGCGGCCGCGCACAGAGTGCGTTCCCTCCAGCTGATGCAGGCACACCTGCAGCGAGGTCGGCGTCGAGGTCAAGATGAATTTCGCGCCGTCGCCTGTGTTCTTCCCTCAGATTCTCCCCAGCGGCGACTTCGACGGCATCCTCTTCGCCTACTTCAATGCTCCCGACACGATCGGCGCGGGCGTCCACGGCTGCGGGGGTTTGTACAACGTCACGGGGTATTGCCAGCGCCTCGTGACGGCCGACCTGAATCAGAGTGAGCTGATCATCGACGCTCGACAGCGGGCACGCGTCCTGAACCGTGCCGACGCGCGGATCGCCAAGGACGTGCCGTTGCTCCCGCTCTTCCAGGTGCCAAACGTCATCGCCTTCCGGGCGACCATCAGGAACGTCGGCTCGGCGACCAGTCACGAACTCTGGAACGCGGAGAACTGGTGGCTCGCGGAGCCGCGCTAGCGGCGGCGCATCGGCGTCTCGCTCCTTGCCGTCTCGGGAGCGGGCGGCGCTCCCGCGCAAACGCCGAAGCGCGGCGGCACGGTGGCCGTCCCGGGCATATTCGCCGGAACGGTGGAGCCGGATTGTCTGAACCCGTTCCGCAGCTGTGGGTGCGAGACTGCCTCCGCCCACATTGCGAAGGTGCTTCCCGTGCGTACGGGGGCGGCCCCGACCGCGTCCGGCCCTACCTCGTCGCGGACGTCGAGTACACGACCAAGCCTCCGTTCAGCCTGACCTACCACCTCCACCCCGATGCTCGGTGGAGCGACGGCGTCCCGATCACTGCCCGCGACTTCGTGTTCACGCACCGCACGATCCGACAGTACGACCCGCAGGGACTCGCGCATGCGCAGGTCGGCTCCGTCCGCATACTCGATGCAAGGACTATTCGAGTCGTACTTCGCTCGCGTTTTGCCGGCTGGCGCGCAGGGCTGTTCCTTCACGTCCTGCCACACCATGCCCTTCGCGGCGAGGACTTCGGAAGCATCTGGACGGATCGAATCGACAACCCGAAGACGGGCGCAGCGATCGGCAGCGGCCCCTTCCTCGTCGAGCACTGGGAGCGCGGGCGGCAGCTCGTCCTGCGGCGCAACGCCCGGTACTGGGGTTCGCATCCGGCGTATCTCGACCGCGTCGCCATCCGCTTCGGCATCGACGACCCGCTCACGGCCCTGCGACAGGGCACGCTCGACGTGTACGAGGCCAGACTCGGCGTCAACCCGAAGGTCGCGGGTGATTTGCAGCGCATTCCGGGCTTCGACCATCGCTTTGCGTCCGGAGTGCGGTGGGAGCATTTCGAGTTCCGGATCGGCCCCGGCGGACATCCCGCTCTTGGGAACAAGCTCGTCCGCCGCGCGCTCGCGTACGGCCTCGATCGCCCTGGTCTCGCGCGTGGAGTCTTCGGGGACGTCGTCCCGAGAATGCAACCGGTCGACAGCGCCGTTTTCTTCCCGTCCAGCCCGTACTACGAGCCGAACTGGCGTCGGTATCGTCACCGGCCGGAGCTTGCTCGGCGCCTGCTCACACAGGCGGGATGCCGTCGCGGCGCCGATGGCATCTACTCTTGCGCCGGCGAGCGGCTCTCGCTTCGATTCGTGGCCAACACCGGCGTCGCGAGTCGCAGCCGTGCCCTCGAGCTCGTCCAAGCTCAACTCCGGCGTGTAGGAGTCGAGGTCCGGCCGACCTATGCTCCGGGGAGCCTCCTCAATCAGATCATCCCGAGCGGCGAATGGGACGTTTGGATGATCGCGTACTTCTACTTCCCGGGCGCACCGGTCGACGGCGCGTTCCGCTGCCAAGGCCCTGCAAACGCGACCGGCTATTGCCAGCGGCTCGTAACGCGCGAGCTCGACCAGGCGAATCGGATTCTCGACGAGGACGACTATGCCCGCTCGTTGAACCGAGCAGACGTGCAAATGGCACGCGACGTCCCAGTGCTACCGCTTTGGCAGGAGCCCAGCCTGGCCGTGTTCCGATCGACGATTCGGGGTTTCGCCCCGTCCGAGCCTCTGGTCGCCTGGAACGCGGAGAACTGGTGGCTCGACCGCTAGCCCTAGCAGCGGCGCTCGCCGCCTCGCTCCTCGCGGTCTCGGCAGCGGGCGGCGCGCCCGCGCAGACGCCGAAGCGCGGCGGAACGCTCGTGTACGCACAGCCGACTCCCGAGCCAGCCTGTCTCACCCCAGCCGTCCTGCGATGTGTTCCGGGTACATCTTGGGTCTCGCAGGCTCGCGTCTACAACCTCGTGCTGGAGCGCCCGTACGATGTCGGGCCCCAAGTAGAGCGGCGCCCGAAGCTCGTCGTTCGCGTCGACCACACAAGGAAGCCGCCGTTCACTCTGACGTACCACATCCGCCGGGAAGCACGCTGGAGCGACGGCGTACCGGTGACGGCGCGCGATTTCATCTTCACGTTGCGCGTGTTCCGGAAGCTCGATCCCGGCTTTCGGGAGCGGCACAGCGCCATTCGCAGCATCCGGGCGGTGGACGCAAAGACCATTCGGCTGATTCTCCGCCCACGCGAGGCCGACTGGCCGTCGTACTTCGGGAACATCCTTCCGTCTCACGCCCTCCGGGGCGAAGACATCACGAAGGTCTGGGTCGACGGGATCCGCAATCCCAAGACCGGCGAGCCGATCGCAAGCGGTCCGTTCTTCGTCGAACGCTGGGAGCACGGAAAGGAACTCGTCCTTCGCCGCAACCCGAACTACTGGGGGCCGCACGATGCCTATCTCGACGGCTCATGCTCCGCTTCGGTGTTCAGCCGGACGCCATGCTCGACGGCAGCCGCAGTGGCAAGCCGCAGATCGCGTGGGGGTTTCCGCCGGATCTCGTTTCCGAGTTCAGGCGAGGGCCCGATCTTCGAGTTCTCTCGACCCCGGCAACTGGGAAGGATTTTCTGTGGATTCGCATTGGCCCCGGCGGCCACTCGGCGCTCGGCGACAAGCGCGTCCGGCGAGCGCTTGCATACGGCGTCGACCGGGTGGCGATCGTGCGCTCGATCTTCGGTGAATACGAGCAGCGCCCCGACCCGAGCAACAGCGCCGTCTACCTGACTCAGGACCGCCACTACCGGCCCAACTGGAAGGACTATCGCCTCCGCCGGGCCGTTTCACGGCGCTTGCTCCAGCAAGCTGGCTGCACTCGAGGGGCCGACGGCATCTATGCATGTGCCGGGAAGGAGCTCTCCCTTCGGTTGGTAACCATGGCCGGCAGGGCGGACCGGGCGCTCGCCGCCGAGCTCGTGCAGAAGCAGCTTCGCGAGGTGGGAATCGAGGCCATCCCGACGTTCTTGCCGGCGAATGCTCTGTTCGACCCCGATTCCCCTGTCAACCGGGGTGAGTTCGACCTCGCTGTGCTCGGCTTCATATTCGAGCCCGGGAGCGAGGCGACGGCGTCCCATGACTTGTTCGGGTGCGGCCGTGGTGTGGCGAGCCCTGGTTACTGTCAGCGGCTCGTCTCGCGCGACCTCGACCAGGCGAGCCGCATCCTCGATCCCGAGCAGCGGGCGCTCGTCTTGAACCGCGCCGACGTCCAACTCTTCAAGGACGTGCCGGCTCTCCCGCTCTACCAGGGTCGCGCTGTCGCAGCGCTCCACGCGACGATACGAGGCTTCGTGCTCTCGCCTGTTCCCACCCAGCTCCTGGATGCCGAGAACTGGTGGCTGGCAAGCGGGTCGTAGCTCGCGCCTTGGCGCCGCGCATGCATGCCTGCTAGCATGCATGCATGGCACAGTTGACGATTCGTCTGCACGACGAGCTCGCGCGCGCGGTCAAGGCGCAGGCCGAGGCCGGTGGTAGGAGCGTGAACGGTTGGGTCGTCGCGGTCCTCGATGCGGCTGTGAATCCGGACCTCGAAGACACGGACGCTGCGAGAACTCGCGCGCGCCTGGAGCGGGCAGGGCTGCTCGCAAAGCCCACCAGCCGTGCGCGCGCAACGCGACCTGACGCGGGACGGATTAGGCGGGCACGGAAGGCTGCCGGCAGCGGCACCCCGCTCTCGCGGCTCGTCTCGGACGGGCGCGGCTGAGCGTCTTCTGCGACAGCTCGGCACTCGTGAAGCTCTACTCCGACGAGGCGGGGGCCGATGCAGTGCGGCGGTTCTCGAGTCTCGTCGTCTCGAGCCTTGCACGAGTCGAGGTGCCGAGTGCGATCTGGAGAAAGCACCGCATCGGCGAGCTGTCGTCCGAGGACGCGGCGGTTCTCGTCGATGAGTTCGAGTGGGACTGGTTCGGCGAGGATGAGGCGGACGTCCGCTTCGCCGTTGTGCGCGTGAGCACCGAAATCCTTGACCTCGCTGCTCTCTCCGCTGCGCGCCATCCACTCCGCGCATACGACGCGGTACAGCTCGCTTCCGCGCTCGCGGCTCGAGCTGCGAGCGCGGATCTCACGTGCTTCGTGTGCTTCGACGACACGCTGGCGGACGCGGCGCGAGCCGAGGGCTTCACGCCGCGCCCGTAATCGTGGCCCGCGCGCGCTCCGCGTACTCGAGCGCCTTCGGAAGCGCTCCGGCCTGCGCGTGGTAGTGGGCGAGACGCTCGAGGTGCTCGTCGAGCGAGTTGGCGTAGAGCTCCTCGAACGCCTTCGCGATGTCGGCGTACAGCGCACGTTTACGCGTCGACGTCAGGGTCGAGAGCGCCGCCTCTCGCAGGAGGCCATGGGTAAACGTGCACTCGAGCTCCGGATAGCGCGCGACCTCGCGCACGATCTCGGCGCGAAGGAGGGATGTAAGCGACTCGCCGACATGCTCGCCTGCAACACGCTCGAGCACGGGAACCGAGAACGTCCGCCCGATCGCAGCCGCGATCTGCGCGAGCCTGCGCGGCTCGTCGGACTGGCGATCGATGCGGGCGACGAGGAGGTTCTCGAGCGACGGCGGCAGTAGCTCGAGGGAACCGATGGTCACGGTCCACGTGCGCCCGCGAGGCTCGAGTGCACCCTCGAGGTAGGCCCGGGCCAGCTCCACGAGGTAGAGGGGATTGCCCTCCGCTTCGCGGATCAGACCAGTCCGAGTCGGCGCGTCGACCGCTTCGCCGACGATGCCCGTGAGCACCAGCTCCGCCGCGTCGTTCGTGAGGGGGCGGAGCGCGAGCTCCGACGTCCTATGGCCGAAGTTCGCGAGCGCATGTGACCGAATGGCGGCGCCGTGCGATCCCGGGATCGGCTCCTCGGTCAGCACGAGCCCGATGGGTGCGCGGTCCGTCAGGTCGAGCACCTGCTCGGCTAGTCGGCGTGTTGGCGCCTCAGCCCACTGCGTGTCCTCGATGGCGACGATCACGGGTTTGGAAGCTGCCAGACGCTCGAGCAACCGGACAAGCGCTTGATCCACCTCGTCCTCGGTAACCGGTGCAGTATCGAGTCGAAGTCGAAGCAATCCGCCAATCGGGCCCAGTATCGCCTCGGCATCGTCTTCGAAGAGCGCTCCGAGGGACGCGCGCGCCTTCGTGCGGATCGCGATCTCGGGCTCTCCGATCTCGGCGCCGAGCCAGCCGAGAAGCATCTCGACGAACGGCCAGCCGGGAAGGCCGCCGTACGAGTGGCAGCGTCCCTCGAGCCAGGTCACGGCGTCGCCGCCCTCCACCGCCAGCTCGGTGAGGAGTCGTGTCTTGCCGATCCCAGGCGCGCCGGTGAGCAGGACGACGCGGCCGCGGCCCGACGCGAGGTCGCCCAGTACGCCGCGAAGCACGTCGACCTCTCGCTCTCGCCCGGCAACGGGCGTCGTCGCGGCTCGTGGCTCCCGCTCCTTGGCGCGGAGGAGCGCAGCTGCGCGGACCGGCTCATCTCTGCCCTTCACGGAGAACTCGACTGGCGACCCGAGCTCGAATCGGTGCTCGAGCCGGCGCGCGGTGACGTGTCCCACCAGGATCGTTCCGGGCTCTGCGGCGCCCTGGAGGCGCGCCGCGACATTCGTCGCGTCTCCCAGGGCGACCGCCTGAGGATCTGCGCTTCCCACGAGCCCGACGGCGGCGGGTCCGCTGTTCACACCGACGCGGACGGCGAAGCCTGAGATACCCCAGGCCGCCTCGATGTCGCGTGCGTATCCGCTGACGACCTCGAGGATGCGCAGGGCCGTCCGCGCTGCGCGCTCCGGATCGTCCTCATGCGCGGTCGGTACGCCGAAGTAGGCGCAGATCCCGTCGCCCTGGTACGCCTGCACGGTGCCGCCGTACTCGTCGACGGCACGACTCATCATCGTCACGCACTCCCCGACGAGCACCTTCGCCTCGTCGGGCTCGAGCCGCTCGCCAAGCGCCGTCGAGCCGACGATGTCGGCGAAGAGGACAGTGACCGGGCGGCGCTCGTCCTCGAGCAGTCGCGCACGAGCGGCTGGCGCCGTTGCCTGAGCCTCGATCGCCTCCGGAACCGTCTTCGTTGCGGGTGCAAGTCGCGTGACCGGCCCCAGCGAGTCGTCCTGGCGGAGGATCGCCTGCTCGAGCCGGCGCAGCTCGGAGTTCGGCTCGAGGCCGAGCTCCTCGTCGAGGAGCTGCCGGAACGCTCGATACGTCTCGAGTGCGTCGGCATGCCGGCCCGACCGATAGAGGGAGACCATGAGCTGCGCGCGCAGCCTCTCGTCGAGGGGATAGAGCCCGACGAGCGTCTGGAGTTCGCCCACCGCCTCGGTCTCGCGCCCCATCTCGAGCATCGCGTCGAACCGCGCCTCGAGCGCCTCGAGCCGAAGCCGATCGAGCCGTGCGATCTCGGATTGCACGAACGGCTCCGAGGCGAGGTCGGCGAGCGGCGGCCCGCGCCAGAGTCCGAGGGCCTGAGCGAGGCTCAGCTCGGCTTCGGCGAACGAGTGGGTACGAAGCGCCGACTTCCCGTCGTCGAGGAGCCGTTCGAACTCGTCGGCGTCGAGGGCTCCCGGGGTGACGCGCAGGAGATAGCCGGGGGGCGCCGTGACGAGCGCGCTCTCGCCGCTCGCGCCGTCGTCGAGAAGGCGACGGAGCTTCGAGACGTAGACCTGCACGCTGTTCGCCGCCGACGCAGGCGGGCTCTCGCCCCAGAGCGCGTCGACGATGCGATCCCGCGGCACCACGCGGTTTCGCTCGAGCAGTAGCAGCGCCAGGACGCCGCGCTGCTTCAAGCCCCCGAGTGGGAGCACGCGCGCCTCGCCGACCACCTCGAGCGGCCCGAGGACCCGGAACTCGATCAACGCCCTCCTCTCTCGACGACGCGAACAACCGTAGACCGCTCTCAAGCCGTTCTCAAGCGGACGCCAAGGATCGCTTCAGCACCGCCTGCGACAACCGGAGGCGACAGCAAGCCACTCGAAGGAGAGAACAGATGGACGCCTTTCATCCGTGGACGAAGTACGAGGTCGCGAGGTTGCGCGACGAAGAGCGCCTCCTTCGCGCCCGGGACGCGATGCACGTCCGGGAGCTCCGCGAGTCGAAGCAGGAGGTTGGCGGTGCTACCGCACGTCCCGCCTCCTGGCTCGACCGACTGCGCCGACGCGAGCCGGCAACCGACGGAGCTGCTGTTCGGGCTCGGCCGGTGTGAGGCGTTGGCGATGACCATCGTCGTCATCGAGAGGAGCTGCGCCCGGGCCCGCCGGGCGCTCTCCCTCGTCCTCGACGGCGAGGCCTCGCCGCATGAGATCTACGGGCTCGCCGTGCACCTCGGGCGATGCGGGCCCTGTCGTCGGTTCACAGCTCGGGTCGGAGCGCTCACGCGCGTCTTGCGCTCTCTTCATCACAGCCCCGCCAACCACCAACAAACCACCTCGAAAGGAGCAGGATCATGAAGTACACGTTTCTCATCGTCTTGGTCGTCCTGCTGATCGCGGCCATCGGAGCGCCTTCGGCGACCGCGCAGCGAGCACCTTGTGCTCAGAAGGCCGCGTTGCGTGCGCTTCCGACGCCCGCCTTCGGCCTTCAGCTGTACGTCCAGGAGCGCTGCGGACGCCGCATCGGCATGCCGCTCGGCTAGAGCATCCGATCCGCAGCTACCGAGGGCTCGCTCGCGCGAGCCCTCGGTGCGTTCGCGACGAACCGGTTGCAGCATCGGAACGCAGGATCCAGACTCAACGTCGTGGAGTTCCCGCTGCTTGCCGACCTGCCGGCCGACGACGTCAGACAACTTCTCTCGATTGCACGCCGCCGGACGTTCGCGCGAGGCGAAGTCGTGTTCCATCGCGACGACCCGGCCGACTCGCTCCACCTGGTCGTCCGTGGTCGCTTCGGCGCGCGCCTGCTCACGCCGCTCGGCGACAGCGTGCTCGTCGACGTCCTCGGCCCGGGTCAGAGCTTCGGTGAGCTGGCGCTCCTGCTTGAGGATCGGCGCTCTGCGACGGTCGAGGCGCTCGAAGCCGGGGAGACGCGCTCGGTGTTCCGTGACGACTTCGCGCTTCTCCAACGCGAGCATCCAGGCGTCAAGGACGTGCTCCTGCGACTGCTCGCCGAGCAGCTGCGCCGCTCCACGGACCGGGTCGTCGAGGCGCACCACGTCGACGCGGAGACGCGCGTCCGTCGCCGGCTCGTCGAGCTCGCGGCGACGTACGAAGGCGGTGTCGTCCCGCTGACACAGGAGGACATCGCGGCGATGGCCGGCACCTCGCGTGCGACCGTCAACCGCGTGCTCCGCGAGGAAGAGCGGTGTGGCGCAGTCGCGCTCGCACGCGGCCGCACGACCGTCGTCGACCTCGAAGCGCTCGAGAGCCGGTGCCGGCGAGCCGCCTAGCGCGACAAATCGTCGAGGAGCGCACCGAGCAGCCCGTAGAAGCGCTGCGTGCTCGAGATGCGCAGCTTCTCGCCCGGCGCGTGCATGCCGACGATCTCGGGGCCGATCGAGATCATCTCGATGCCTGGGAGCCTCTCCCCGAGCGCAGCGCATTCGAGGCCGCCATGGACGACCATGAGCGCGGGCTCCACGCCGAAGAGCCGCACGTACGTCCGCTTCGCGACACGGAGTAGCGGCGAGCCGAGCTCTGGCTCCCACGGCGGGTAGGAGCGGCGCACCTCGATCTCCGTGCCGGAGAGACGCGCGAGCGAGTCCATTCGTGCTCCGAGCTCGTCCAGTGCGGCCGCGTTCGAGCTGCGCGCCATCGAGGCGAGCGTCAGCGTCTCGCCCTTCGTGCCTGCGACGGTCAGGTTCGTGCTCGTTTCGACCACTCCGTCGAGCCCGGGAGCGAGTGCGATGACGCCGGCAGGTATCGCCGCGAGCAGGTCGAGTGCGCGACGCGTGGTGTCGGCGCCGGCCGCTCCCTCGCCCCACGCGTCCTCGAAGGACAACACGAGGCCGTCGTCCGTTCGGGCGTATTGGCGCACGATTGCCGCGAGCTCCGTCTCGCACGCCGATCGGAACGAGCCGTGCTCTCCAGCAGGGAGCGCCACGCGGGCGCGTGCGTCCCGTGGGATCGCGTTCCGACTCACGCCGCCGTCGAGCGCAACGAGCCGGAACGGTGCTTCCGCGTACCCGGCAGACAGCACACGGCCGAGCGCCTTGATCGCGTTCGCGCGCCCGCGCGCGACGTCCTCTCCGGAGTGCCCGCCGCGCGCCCCGGAGACCTCGACCTGCAGCACGACGTGGTCGGATGTGATCGGCTCGGCGACCAGCGGGAAACGCAGGAACGTGTGGTCGCTCCCGGCGCAGCCGACGGTGAGCGCGTCGTCGCTCGCCCCGTCGAGGTTGAGGAGCCGGCGGCCCGTGACGAGCGAGGCGTCGAGCGCCTTCGCGCCCTCGAGGCCTTCCTCCTCGGACACGGTGAAGAGCAGCTCGAGCGGCCCGTGCGCAATCGCGGGATCGTCGGCGGCAGCCAGCGCGGCTGCGACTCCGATCCCGTTGTCGGCTCCCAGAGTCGTGCCGTCGGCAACGACCCAGTCGCCGTCCACGAGCACGCCAATCCGTCCTTCCCGAGGGTCGAAGGGGCTCTCCGGATCGCGCTCGCAGACCATGTCGAGGTGCGATTGGAGTACGACCGCGTCTGCGCTCTCGCGACCGCCGGACGCAGGTACCCGCACGACGACGTTCCCCTCATCGTCCGTCGCTGCGTCCAGCCCGCGGTCCCGTGCCCACGCGAGCACGTGGTCGCGGGCCGGTTCCTCCTGCTTCGAGGGCCGCGCGATCCGCGTGAGCTCCGAGAAGCGCTCCCAGACGAGCGCGGGCTCGAGGCCAGCGAGATCGCTCATCTCCGCAGCGTCAGCGCTGCACCCGCGAACAGGAGCACGATCCCGACGAGCCGCGTCCACTCGACCGTGATCCGCTCGACCCCGAACCAGCCCTGGCGGTCGATCACCGTGGCGAGCGTGAACTGGGCGGCGATGAGCACCGCGGTCGTGGCGACGATCCCGATGCGTGGCCCTGCGACTGTGATGGCGAGGATGATGAGTGCGCTCATCACGCCGCCGAGCAGCATCCACTTCGGCGATCCGAGCGCGTCTCCGACTCCGGCCAGCGAGCGGCGGGCGAGGACGAGCACCCCGAGTGCGACGACCGCTCCGATCAGGGAGGCGGTCGCAACCGCCTCGAGGCTTCCGACGCGGTCGCCGAGGCGGCCCTGAACCGCGATCTGCACCGCGCCGCCGAAGCCCGCGGCCACCGCGAGGAGAGCCGCTACTCCGGACGAGCTCACGTCGAGGACGCTATACGCTCCCCGGCGTCCCCGACGAAGGAGCGCACGTGATCCGAGCGATCATCCAGTACGAGGCCGACCCCGACCCCGAGCGCTACGCGCAGCACGTCGCGGAGTTCGTTCCGCCGGTCGAGTGCGCGGCGTTCCGGCACGGCAAGGTGATCGGATCGCCGTTCGGCGAGCCCACTCACCGCTACTACGCCGAGTTCGAGTGGGACGACATGGACTCGTTCAAGGCAGCCGCGAGCTCGGAGGCCTTCGCCGCGTCGGGCAAGGACGCCATGGCGATGGGCATCCCGTTCACGGTGAACTTCGTATCGATCGAGTGACCGAGCCGACGCACCCGCTCCCACGGGACCCCTCGGAGCTCGGCTTCGAGACGATCGTCTACGAGAAGGCGCCGCCGCGCGCGACCATACGCCTGAACCGCCCGGACGTTCTCAACGCGTTCGACTTCCGGATGCTCCGCGAGATCGCGCGTGGGTGCGAGGACGCTTCGTGGGACGACGACATTCGGGTCGTCACCGTCACCGGGACGGGTCGCGCGTTTTGCGTCGGCGCGGATCTCCGCTCGTGGGGCGAGGACCTGCTCGGGAACTCGAGCGAGTACTGGAAGTGGTTCGGCGCGTTCAAGGACATGCACGACCGGCTACGCGAGATCGGCAAGCCGACGATCGCGCGGATCAACGGGATCGCGGTTGGCGGCGGCAACGAGCTGCAGATGGCCTGCGACCTCGCGGTGATGGTCGACACCGCGTTCATCAGGCATGTCGGCCTCCAGCACGGCTCCGTGCCCGCCGGCGGGGCGACGCAGTGGCTCCAGCTCATGGTCGGCGATCGGCGTGCGCGCGAGATCGTCTTCCTCTGCGACGAGGTTTCCGCCGCCCAGGCCGAGGAGTGGGGTCTCGTCAACCGGGTAGTTCCCGAGGCCGAGCTGGACGCAGCCGTCGACGAGTGGGTGGACAAGCTCGCGTCGAAGCTCCCGCAGACCACGCGCTACGCGAAGCAGCAGCTGAACGTCTGGCGCGATCTCGCGTGGCACCAGACGGTCGGTCATGCCCGCGACTGGCTCGCGATGTCGATGCTCGGCGAGGAGGCGCAGGGCGCGGTGCGCGCGTTCCTCGAGCGGGAGAGGAAGGACTAGGCTGGCGCCGTGGCCGACGAGGTACTGACTTCGCGCGCCGGCGCGGTCCTCACGATCACACTCAACCGCCCGGACGTCTACAACGCCATCAACCGCGCCATGCACGAGCGCCTCGCTGCCGCGCTCGACGAGGCTGCCGACCCCGAGGTTCGCGCCGTGGTGCTGACCGGCGCCGGACGCGGCTTCTGCTCGGGACAGGACCTGCGGGAGTTCCAATCGCTTCCGGGCGGCGTTCGCGAAGCGCTCGAGCAGACGTACCACCCGAACATCCGCGCGATCCGGGCGCTCGAGAAGCCGGTGATCGCGGCGATCAACGGCGCGTGCGCGGGCGCGGGGCTCTCGCTCGCGTGCGCATGTGACGTCCGTGTGGCCTCGTCCGAGGCGAGCTTCGTGCCAGGCTTCATCGGGATCGGCCTCATTCCCGATGCTGGAGGCACGTGGTTCATCCATCGCCTGCTCGGCTTCGCTCGCGCGTTCGAGTGGATGGTCTCGAACAGGCGCCTGAGCGCGGGCGAGGCGCTCGATTGGGGACTCGTCTCGGAAGAGATCCCGACGGACGGGTTCGAGGCGCGGGTGGCGGGGCTCGGCGACTGGTACGCGGCGCTTCCCACGCGCGGCGTGGCGATGACGAAGCGGCTCTTCGAGCATGCATACACGGCGTCGCTCGACGAGCAGCTCGAGCTCGAGGCAGAGCTTCAGCAGGCAGCGACGCAGACCGAGGACTTCGGCGAGGGCGTCCAGGCGTTCCTCGCGAAGCGACCGCCTGCATTCAAGGGGCGATAGGGCTGAAGAGCGCGCGAAGATTCCTGAAGCGGCCGCATTCGCGGCCGTAGCTGGTCTAGGGTCGGCGGCATGCTTGTCCGCACGGTCGACTACCACACGGGGGGCGAGCCGTTCCGGATCGTGACCGGCGGGGTCGAGTCGCCTCGCGGAGCCACGATCCTCGACAAGCGCCGGAACGCGCACGAGCGGCTCGACCATGTACGACGGCTCCTCGTCCACGAGCCGCGTGGGCACGCCGACATGTACGGCTGCTTCGTCGTCGAGCCCAACGACGACGGGGCCGACCTCGGCGTCGTCTTCTTCCACAACGCCGGCTACTCGACGGCGTGCGGGCACGGGACGATTGCGCTCGTCACGTGGGCGCTCGACGAGGGGATCGTCGAGCGCGCCGACGGCGAGAACCATGTCGTCGTAGACGTTCCGTCCGGCCGTCTCGAGACGTGGGCCCAGGTGGAGAGCGGACGAGTCCGCTCCGTGCGCTTCCGAAACGTTCCTTCGTTCGTGTGGGCCGAGGGAGTGGAGCTCGCCGATCGCAGCGTGGACGTAGCCTTCGGCGGCGCGTTCTACGCATCGGTGGAGGAGCGCGTCGAGCCGGGTGAGCTTCCGCGCCTGATCGAGCTCGGCCGCTCGCTCAAGCGCGAGCTCGAGGCGTGGCAGGACATCGTCCATCCCGTCGAGCCGGAGCTCCGCGACGTCTACGGCGTGATCTTCTGGCAGGAGGAAGGGGACGACCCGCTCACGCAGCGCAACGTCACGGTGTTCGCGGACGGCGAGGTCGACCGCTCTCCCTGCGGGAGTGGCACGTCTGCACGGTTGGCGCTTCTCGACCGCGCCGGCCGGCTCCCGCGGGGGCGGGAGCTGATCCACCGCAGCATCGTCGACTCGGAGTTCCGCGCCCGCGTGGTCGGAGACGCCGAGGTCGCCGGGAAGCAGGCGGTGCTCACCGAGGTCGAAGGAAGCGCATACCGAACGGGTGAGCACGTCTTCACGCTTGACCCGGAGGACGCGCTCGGAGAGGGCTTCATCCTTCGCTGACAGCGAGTAGACGCAGCGACGCGGCTGCGAAGCAGCCGCCTTTAGGGATCTTCGCGCGGCCGGAAATCCGCCGTTAGCCGTTCCGGTCTTCCGCACTATTGGTACTAGTACGTAATCGCCGGAGACGTTCTTCCGAAGAGATACGCCTCGCCCGAGCTGATCGCCCACGGCGGGATGGGCGAGGTGTTCCGTGCGACCGACACGGTGCTCGAGCGTACGGTTGCCGTGAAGCTGCTCTCAGAGCGGTACGCGCGGCAGGACGACGCACGAGCTCGATTCCGCCGTGAAGCTCTCGCGGCTGCCCGCCTGTCCGCCGCGCCCAACGTCGTCACGGTCTTCGACGTCGCCGAGCATCGCGGCCGCCCGCTGATCGTCATGGAGTACCTGGAAGGAGGCACCGTTCACGAACGCCTGAAGAGCGGGCGCGTGCTTCGCGGCCAGGCGTTGACCTGGCTCGAGCAGGCCGCGGCGGCGCTAGACCGCGCGCACGACAACGGCGTCGTCCACCGCGACGTGAAGCCGGCGAACCTTCTCCTCGACCGCGACGGGAACGTGCACGTCTCCGATTTCGGGATCGCCTCGGCGACCGGCGCGGACACCCTGACAGCGCCGGGGACCGTCATGGGGACAGCCGGCTATCTCGCCCCGGAGCAGGCCCGCGGCGAGCCTGCGACTCCTGCGAGCGACCGGTACGCGCTCGGGGTGGTGGCATTCGAGCTGCTCACGGGTCGCAGGCCGTTCGCCGGGGACACCCCCACGACCGAGGCCTTCGCTCACCTCCACGCGGAGATACCGAGCGCGACGGCCCTCGATCCGGCGCTTCCCCCGAGCGTCGACGCCGTCTTCGGGTCGGCGCTCGCAAAGGATCCGACGGCCCGGCCGGGGAGCGGCCAGGAGCTCGTGGCGAGACTGCACGAAGCGCTCGAAAGCCGCGCGCCTCCCACGCGGCCCACGCTCGTCGACACGGGCGCTCCCACGCGGAAGATCGTCCACAGGTCGCGCAGGCCGAGAGCGGCAGTCGCCGCGCTCGTCACCACCGGGCTACTGGCGGCGGGCTTCGCCGTCGCTGCCCTCGTCGCTGCAGGCGGGGACGGCGGTGGCACCGGTCCGAGCCGTGAGGCGCAGTCCCGAACCACGACGACGGACGCCACCACGACGGATACGAGCGTCGAGCCGCAGGAGGACGGCGCCGCTCTGAACAATGAGGGGTTCGAGCTCCTGCAGGCCGGCCAGTACGACGCCGCACGTTCGCTCCTTCGTCGCGCGGTCGTGGCCCTGAACAGTTCGGGGACGCTCGACGAGGCGTACGCGAGCTACAACCTCGCATTCGCCCGCTTCGCCGCAGGTCGGTGCGATGGAGTCATCGGGCTGCTCGATCGTTCGGAGCGGATCCAGGGCGAGCGCGAGGAGATCGATCAGCTGCGGAGCGAGTGGGAGAGTCGCTGCGTCGCTGACGAGAGCGAGGATGAGGGCGAAGCGGGCCGGGGGAACGGGAAGGGAAAGGAAAAGGGGAAAGGGCGGGGTCGCGAGGACTAGGCGAGCCGGTCGAGGATCTCGCGATCCTCGGGAAAGCGACCTCTCTCCTGCTTCGAGAACAGGAGCTCACCGTCGAGCAAAACGTCGAACTGACCTCTCCCGCCGGGTTTGATGCCGGCCTCCATACCCTTCTTGGATTCGATCTCGGCCGCGAGACTCGCGGCCCGCGTGTCGTAGCCGCTTCAGGTGGGGCAATAGAGGATCTCGACCACGGCGGTGACTCTAGCCACCGAGCGTGAGCACGACGGTCTTGGGCTCGGTGAACGCCTCGAGCACCGAGCTTCCGCCGACGCGCCCGACACCCGAGCTCGTTCCCGCGCGCCCGCCGAACGGGAGGTGGCTCTCCCAGTAGTTCGTGGACTCGTTGATGTTCACCCAGCCTGCGTCGACGGCTTCCGCGAAGCGCAGGCCGCGTGCGAGGTCGCGTGTCCAGACGGCGGTGAGCAGGCCGTACGGCGACGAATTGGCGATCTGCAAGGCCTCGTCGTCGCGCGAGATGCGGACGACGGGGACGATCGGGCCGAAGGTCTCCTCGCGCGCGACCTCCATGTCCGGCGTCACCTCCGTCAGCACCGTCGGCTGCCAGTACAGGTCCGTCGGGAAGCCTGACGCGCGGCTGCCCCCGGTCAGGAGCTCCGCGCCGCGCTCGACCGCGTCCGCGACCTGCTCGTCCATCTTCTGCGCGGTCGACTCGTTGTTCAGCGGGCCCATCGTCGTGTCGTCGGCGAGCGGGTCACCGAGCCGCACCGAGCGCGCGATGGCTGCACCCAGCA
Source organism: uncultured Gaiellaceae bacterium (assembly GCA_963723695.1). Taxonomy (GTDB): domain Bacteria; phylum Actinomycetota; class Thermoleophilia; order Gaiellales; family Gaiellaceae; genus GMQP-bins7. The sequence continues at coordinate 289,128 of CAVRRU010000012.1, forward strand.
GCTCGACGAACTCGTCGTGGACGTTCTCGTGGACGAGGAAGAGCTCGCCGGCCGTACAGCTCTGCCCGGCGCACAGGAACGACGCCGTGATGCTCGCCTCGGCTGCCCCCGGGACGTCCGCGTCGTCCAGCACCACCATCGGGCCGTTGCCACCGAGCTCGAGGAGCGTCTGCTTCCCGGCAGCCCGCGTCGCGACCAGATGGCCGGTTGCCACCGAGCCGATGAAGCCGATAGCGTTCGTCCCGGGGTTGCCGGCCACCTCGTCACCGACGACGGCGCCCGGGCCCGTGACCATCGAGAATACGCCGGCGGGTAGCTCGGCGTCGACGATGCACTCGGCGAGCTTCACCGAGCAGACCGACGTCGACGAGGCTGGAGTCCACACGACGGCGTTTCCGGCGGCGAGCGCAGGCGCGATCAGCTCGGCGGGCATCGTGTAGGGCCAGTTCCAGGGCGAGATGACGCCGACGACGCCCCGTGGCACTCGGTAGGCGAGCACGCGCTTCGCGGCGTCGACCGAGGGCGGCATCGAACCGGCAAGGCGCGTCGCATCGGCGGCGGCCATCCGCCAGTAGACGGCGAGCTCCTCGACCTCTCCGTACGACTCCGCGTGCAGCGGCTTGCCCTGGTCGAGCGTGAGCACGCGCGCGAGCTCGTCGCGCCGCTCCTCGATCAGGTCCGCCACCCGCTCCATCGCGGCCGCGCGCTCGAACGCAGAACGTGCAGCCCAGTCGCGGCGTGCGGCGTTCGCTGCGCTGATCGCACGTTGGACGTCCTCGCGCGTGCCCTCGGGCACGGTGCCCAGTGACTCGCCCGTCGCCGGGCTCGTCGCCTCGAAGCGCGCGCCCGACTCGGACTCGACCCACGCTCCTCCGATGACCATCGAGTAGTCCTTGGTGGTGACGCTCACCGCTTCCCCCTCGAGAAGGCGCTTCGATAGATGTCCTCGTAGGCCTCGACGTCGACCTCGCGTGCATTGCCGACGGTCTGCGGATCCTCGAATGCGATCCGGGCGAGCATCGGGACCTCGTCCTCGGAGAAGCCGAGCTCCTCCATTGTCGGGATGGCCACGTCGTCCGTGAGGCGATACAGCTCCTCGACGCCGGCGAGCGCGCCCTCGAGCGGCTCCATCCCGCTCGTGTCCACTCCGAGCCCCTGAGCTATCCGTGCATGTCGAATCGGGTCGGCCGGCGCGTTGTACTCCATCACCGGCCCGAGGACGCGCGCCGTGAGCGCCCCGTGCGGGCAGTCGTGGACACCACCCGCCGATTGGCTCATCGCGTGAGCTGCGCCGGCGCTCTCCGTCCCGTAGGCCATGCCGCCGAGCGTCGCGGCGTGCGCCATGTGCGTCCGCGCCTCGAGGTTCGAGCCGTCCTCGACGGCGAGCCGGAGCCAGGCGGCGACGAGCTCGATCGCGTTCAGCGCCACGGCGTCGTTGAAGGGCTGGTGGTAGTCGCACGTGTAGCACTCGATCGCATGAGAGAGCGCGTCCATTCCGGTCGCGGCGGTCACCGCGGGCGGGAGCCCGAGCATGAGCTCCGGGTCGACGAGCGCGACGTACGCAGCGATCAGAGGGGTTCCGCCGACGTTGAACTTGATCTGCCGCTCGTGATCCGTGATCACGGCCCAGAGCGTCACCTCGCTGCCCGTGCCGGCGGTGGTAGGAATTGCAGCCAGGGGCGGGATGCGTTCGACGATCGGATCGTGGCCCCACTCGTACTGCGCGATCGAGCCGCCTTGCCGCGCGACGACGCCGATCGACTTGGCCGTATCCATCGAGGACCCGCCGCCGAGGCCGACGAGCCCGTCGCAGCCTGACTCGGCGTAGAGTGCCGCTCCTTCGTCCACGAGCGCGATGTCGGGATTCGGGCGCACGCGGTCGAAGACGACCGCGTCGTCGAGCCGCCCGAGAGCGCGCTCTGCGAGACCGGCGGCTGCGACTCCAGGATCGGTGACGAGTAGCGGGCGCGTGACGCCGAGCTCGCGCATGACGTCCCCGAGCCGCGTGATCGCTCCGGTGCCGTGCACGAGCCGAGTGGGCACCTCGACGGTGCGGATCGCCTCGATCTCGACGGGCATCGGACTCCTCTCTCAGCCTTCGGTCAGAGCGTGCTCGAGCGCTCGTTGCCGCCAGCGCTCGGTGCCTTTCAAGTGGTTGAACGTGAAGATATGGAAGCCGCCCACGTTCGGGCGCGGTTGACCGAGGCTCTCTTCGAGCCCCTCGACGAGAGGGTCGGGGTCGAAGTTGCCGCCGCCCGCGTCGAGAAGCCGGATCGAATCACCGACGCCGATCTTCTCCGAGATCTCGAAGAGCTTCGACCTGGGCACCGGCCCGGGAAGCCCGACGAGGATGGGAAGCCTCGTTCCTCGCTCCCAGACCGCGTCGACCCAGGCCGCGGTCACCTCCGGGTCGAAGCAGATCTGGCTGACGATGTATGTCGCGAACTCCTCCTTGGCGAACATCGCCTTGATCGTCGCGTCGTCGGCGATGAACGCATGGCTCTCGGGGTAGCCGGTGATCCCGACCTCCCGAAAGGGCTGTCCGTGCTCCGCCAGTGCCTGCAGCAACGGAAGTGACCCGTCGAACTCGCCCACGGGCACCTCCGCGTCGCCGGCCATCACCAGCACGTCGTTCGCTCCCGTCGCGCGCAGGCGCTCGACGAGCTCGGCGAGATGGCCCCGGTCGCGGACGTGCCGCGCGGCGAGGTGCGGCACGACGGCATAGCCGTGCCCGGCGATCCGGTCGACGAGCTCGAGGGTCGGCTCGAGACCCTTCCTCGGCGACGTCGTGATCGTCACCTTGACCTCGGTCGGGACGTGCTCGAGCACGGCCTCCTCCGCGCCCGCGAGCGGGACCACCTCGTACCGCGGCCGCGTCAGGAGCTCGACGAGCCGGCTAGTCGACGTGCGACGTCTCCGCGGCCGCGCCGATCGCGACCTCCTGCTTGGGCGTGTCCTTCTTGGGGTCGATGAACGGCTTCCTGACGACCACAGCCGACTGCCTGCCTGTCGGCGCCTCCACCTCGAGCTCTGTCCCGAACTCGGTGAGCTCGATCGGCAGCATCGCGTAGCCGATGTTCTTCTCGAGTCGCGGCGAGTAGCACGCCGACGTCACCTGGCCGACTAGCTTGCCGTCCTTCGAGACCGACCAGTAATCGATCATCGCCCCGTCGTTGTAGCTGCCGAGGCCAGGCCCGTCGATCTCGACGCCGACCAGCTTGCGCGAGACGCCCTCCGCCTTGATCCGCTTCAACGCGTCCTTGCCGATGAAGTCGGCGTCCTGGTCGAGGTCGACCATCCACTCGTAGCCCATCTCCACCTCGTAGGGGTTCGTGTCGAACCACATGTCGCAGCCGAGCGCGAGGATGCCCGCCTCGATGCGCTTGATGTGGCACGGCCCGATCACTCTCAGGTCGTGCGGCTTGCCGGCCTCGAGGACGGCGTCCCACAGCTTCACACCGTCGCGCGTCGCGTTCTTCAGGTAGATCTCGTAGCCGAGCTCACCCGTGTATCCCGTCCGGGAGACGACGACGTCCATCCCGTCGAGCTCGTATTCGCGCATGAAGTAGTAGGGGATGTCGACGATGCTCTCGCCGAACAGGCCGACCATCACTTCCTTCGACTTCGGTCCCTGCACCTGCAGCGGGCCCACATCGGGCTCCGAGATCGTCACGTCGAGACCCGCGTTCTTCGCAATGCCCCAGGCCCAGAGCAGGATGTCGCTGTCGGCGAGCGAGAGCCAGAAGTGGTTCTCGTCGAGACGCAGTAGGACCGGGTCGTTGAGGATGCCGCCCTCCTCGGAGGTGACGAAGACGTACTTGCACTGACCGACCTCGCACTTCGTGAGGTCGCGCGGGACGAGCATGTTCGTGAACGTGAACGCGTCCGGGCCGGTGATCTCGACCTGGCGTTCGACGCCGACGTCCCAGAGCGTGACGCCGTTCAGCAGCTGCCAGTACTCCTCCACCGGATCGCCGTAGTGCCGGGGGTGGTACATGTGGTTGTAGAAGCTGTACAGCTGCACGCCGTGGCGGCGTGACGCGTAGAAGTACGGCGACCGGCGAACGCGCGAGTAGAAGAGGACGCCGGGGTTCTCGTTGATCTGGCTCAAGGCTCGTACCTCCTGCGGCGTTCCGCATCGTGGGACCGTGCTGTATGTTGGAACGAGCTTATCCCGGTTCATGGGGGCTTCGCAATGGTGCAATCGCTCGAGCGCGCGTTCGCCATCCTCGACGAGGTGGCGCAGCGACCGGCTGGGGTCACCGCGATCGCGGAGCGCGTGCGGCTCCCCAAGTCCACCGTCGCTCGTCTACTGGCGACGCTCGAGGACGTCGATGCCGTCGAGCGCTTCGACGGCGCTCGTTGGCGGATCGGGCCAGGGGTCGCCGCGTTGACGGCTGCCGTGTCACCTGCGCGGAGCCTCATCTCGATCGCTCGGCCGTTTCTCACCGGCCTCGTGGCGGAGCTCGGCGAAGACGCGGGCCTGGGGCTGCCGGACGGGAACGAGATCCTCTACATCGACCAGGTCGAGTCGCGACAATCCGGTCCAGGTTCGTGACTGGACGGGCACGCGCGCGCCGATGCACGCAGTGCCGTCGGGGCTCGTCCTCCTCGCGGAGTGGCCGGAGGAGGCGCTCGACGCGTATCTCGGCGGCGAGCTCGGTGCGCTCACGCGTAGAACCGTGACCGACCCGGCGGCCCTACGCACCCGCCTGGCGGAGGTGCGCAAGACGGGGTTCGCATGGGGTCTCGAGGAGTTCGCCGAGGGGATCGACTCCGTCGCCGCGCCGATCCGCGACGTGCGCGGCAAGGCCATCGCCGCAATCCACGTCCACGGCCCCGCCTACCGCTTTCCGCAAGCCGCACAGGAACAGCGCGTCGCCGAGGCAGTCGGGTCCGCGTCGAAGGCGATCTCCTCCGCTCTCTTGGCGGAGCCTCACCGGCAGTCGTAACCGCGCAGCGACCGCCGTAGACTCCGCTCGTGGAGGGCGGCGAGCACGAGGTAGAGCGGCTCGAAAATGCGATCGGGGCGCTCGAGGAGAGACGCGCGGAGCTCGGCGACGAAGTCGTCGACTCGGCCCATGCGCCAGCGTCTCGCCGAGCTCACGACCTCCCTACGGAGGGCGCGTCGTCCGTGTTGATCTCGTTCACGACGACCTCTGCTGACCAGGTCGTCGAATCGCCCGGGATGCAGCCCATCTCCGGACCGCGCAGTCAGCGGGCTCGAGCCTCGAGCGCCTCGACGAGCAGCGTCGAGACATCGGCAACCCGGAGCTCGCCGCCGGTCTGTCGCACGCCGTCGTCGAGCATCACGGTGCAGAAGGGACACGCGACGGCGAGCGTGTCCGCGCCGGTCGCGGCTGCCTCCCGCGCTCGCTCCTCGTTGATCTGACTGCCGCGCTCCTCCATCCACATGTGCGCGCCCCCTGCCCCGCAGCAGAAGGTCCGCTTCCCGCTGCGGGCCATCTCGAGCGGCCTGCCGATTCGGCCGACGAGCTCCCGCGGCGCCTCGAGCACGTCGTTGTGTCGCGCGAGGTAGCAGGAGTCGTGGTACGTGATCGTCGTCTCGCCCGCGACCGGGGCCAGCTTGCCCTCGCGCACGAGCTCGGCCAGAAGCTCGGAGTGATGCATCACCTCGTAGCGCCCACCGAAGTCGGGGTACTCGTTCGCGAGAGTGTTGAAGCAGTGCGGGCAGCTGGCGACGATCTTCGTCACGCCCGTGTCGTTCAGCGTCTCGACGTTCGCCTGCGCGAGCGACTGGAAGACGTACTCGTTGCCGGCGCGCCTCGCCGGATCCCCGGTGCACGACTCCCGCGGGCCCAGGATTGCGACGTCGAGTCCTGCGGCCTGGAGCAGTTTCGTCGTCGAGGTCGCGGCTGTGCGGGCGCGCTCGTCGTAGGCGGCGGCGCATCCGACCCAGTAGAGGACCTCGGGCGGCGGGTCTCCCGGCTCGAGGACGCGGACGCCGAGCCCGTCCGCCCAGGAGGCACGCTCCGCCTGCGGCTTCCCCCACGGGTTCGAGCCGCGCTCGACGTCGCGGAGCATCGTCTCGGTCTCGGCCGGAAAGCGCGACTCGACCATCACGAGGTTTCGGCGGAGGTCGACGATGTGGTCGACGTGCTCGATCGAGACCGGGCACTCGTGTACGCACGCGCCGCACGTCACGCAGTCCCACACGACGTCGTCGGTGACTGCGTTCGGGACGAGTGCGGAAAGCCGGCCTCCTGAAAGCGCTGCGTGGCCCTCCGTGAACAGGTGGTCGCGGATGCCCATGATGAGGAGCTTCGGCGAGAGCTCCTTGCCCGTCGCGTACGCCGGGCAGACGTCCTGGCAGCGGCCGCACTCGGTGCACGACATCGAGTCGAGCATCTGCTTCCAGGTGAGGTCGGCGACCGTGCCGGCGCCGAAGCGCAACGCGGCTTCATCGTCGGCCTCGAAGTCGAGCGGCTCGAGCCGCCCCCCGCCTGCGTTCGCCCGAAGAAGACGTTGATCGCCGCCGTCGCGATGTGGAGGTGCTTCGAGTACGGGAGGTATGCGAGGAAGCCGAGGATGATGAGGACGTGCGCCCAGACGAAGCTGCGCTCGAGTGCTTCTGTCGTCGTTCCCTCGCCGAAGAGGCCGGAGAGCGCGTCGGAGACGGGTGTCCAGTCGGCCGGCCACGGGTTGAGGCCGAGCGCGATCTGCGAGGCGTGCCAGAGCAGGAGCGTCGTCACGATCCCTGCGATGAGCGCGAGGATGAGGTCGGCCTCGCCGAGGTGACTCCCTTCGAACCGCTTCGGCCGCTGGACCTTTCTGATCCAGAACGCCGTGACGACTCCCACCAGCACGAGCACCGCGAAGACGTCGACCATGAGCGCGTACCAGCCCTGGCGCTCGAGCCACCCCAGCGGGGAACCCGAAGGCAGCGAGGGCTCGCGATCGACGATCGCGACGATCGCCAGGAAGATCGTCGGGAAGAGGACGACGAAGCCCCAGAAGATGAACGCATGGACGAGGCCGGGCCCCAGGCGCTGCAGGAGCTTCCGCTGCCCGAGCACGATCGTCGTCTCGTTACGGATGCGGATCGGGAGGTCGGTCACCCGGTTGACCGGCTTGCCCGACCGCACGAGGCGGGTGAGGAAGAGCGCGCGGCGCGCGAAGAGCCCGCCGGCGACCGCGACCGCGGCGACGAGCGCGACCGCGGATGCGAGGTTCATGAGCCTCTCGCCTTCCGTAGCTCGGCCGAGATCGCCGGCACGACCTCGTGCAGGTCGCCGATGACCGCGTAGTCCGCGCTCGCGAGGATCGGCGCCTCGGGGTCGGTGTTCACCGCGAGGATGGCCTTCGCGCCCTTGCAACCGGCCATGTGCTGCGTCGCGCCCGAGATGCCGCAGGCGATGTAGATGTCCGGTGCGATCTTCGTCCCCGTCTGCCCCACCTGGTCGGTGTGCGGCCGCCAGCCGGCCATCGTGACCGCACGAGAGCAGCCGACCGCTCCGTCCAGCATGCCCGCGAGCTCCTCGATGATCCCGAACCCCTCCGGCGAGCCCGCGCCCCGTCCGCACGAGACGACGACCTTCGCGTCCGCCAGCGACACGCCGCCGGTGGACGCGTCGACGCGCTCCAGCACGCGCACGACGAGGTCGGCCTCGCCGAGCTCCGGCGTGAAGCGCTCGACCTGCGGTTCTCCGCCGGTCGGCAACTCGGCTGCGATCGCGTGCGGCTGAACCGTCATGAGCCTCGGACTTCCGTGGAGTCGCGCCTCCTCGAGCAGGCTGCCTCCCCAGCGGACGCGCGTCACCTCGGACTCGGAAGCGTCGACGCAGTTCGCCGCGAACGGGAGGTCGGTGATGGCCGCGACGTGGGCGAGCACCTCGTTCCCGCGGGCCGTTCCGGCCGCGACCAGGGCGGAAGGTGAGACCCTCCCCACGAGCTCGACGAGCGCGCGGGCAATCGCCGCCGGTGCGAAGCTCGAGAACACGTCGTGTTCTGCAAGGTGCAGAGTGCTTACCCCGCCTTGCGACAATGTGTCACTTGGGGTGGTGGCGGCCACGGCGTCGAGCTCCGTTCCTTGCGCCACGCGGCGGGCGAACGCAAGCGCCTGCTGGGTGAGCTCGCCCGGCTCCTCGACGTAGACCAGAACCGTCATGCGACACCGATTCTCTGCAGCACCTCGACGACGGCCGGTGCCGCCTCGGGCCCGTGGCCGAGGATCTCCGCCTCCTTGCCCTGGCCCTCGGGGACGACGAGACTGAGCTTCTCCAGTCGAGACTCCGGCCGGGACGGCGAGCTCGCGTCCACAGGCTTGCGCTGCGCGCGGAGCTTCGCGGGCACCGACGGATAGCGCGGCAGGTTGAGTCCCTCGAGGACTGTGACGACAGCCGGCAGCGGCAGCACGTAGACGTCGCGACCGCCAGCCACCTCTTGCTCGCAGCGGACTGTCTCGCCCTCGACTACGACGCCCTTGAGCCCGGTCGCGACGGGCCTGCCGAGGGCGTAGGCAACGCGAATCCCGATCTGGAAGTTGCCCGAATCGGCCGACTCGTTGCCGAAGAAGAGGAGATCGAAGGGCCCATTCGCTGCCTCGTCGGCTCGGATCGCCTCGACGATCGCGCCGGCGCTCGCCTGCGGGTCCCACTCGTCGCCGTCGGAGAGGAGGTGGATCGCTCGATCCGCGCCCAGCGCCATCGCGTCGCGGAGCTGCTCCTCCGCCTCCGGTGGGCCGAGCGTGAGGACGACCGACTCGCCGCCGTGAGCCTCGATCAGCCGGACGGCTTCCTCGACGCCACATTCCTCGTGCGGGCTGATCGTGAAGCCGAGGTGCTTCGTCTCGATCGCCTGCGCATCCTCGGTGAGGACGATCTTGCCGCCTGTCATCGGGACGCGCTTCACGCACGTAAGGATCCTCACGAGCGGATCCTCGAGTTCTCCGGGTCGAAGATCGGCGTCGAACCGACGACCTCGACGGTGACGGGGTACTGCTCCCCCATGTACTCGACGGCGAGCGCTCGCCCGACTTCGGCGTGCTCGGACGGGAGGTAGGCCATGAGCACATACATGCCCACCGACGGCGCCGCGCCGGCGCTCGTCACGTAGGAGCGGCGACCCTTGGCGTCGACGATCGGCGCGCCGTCCGTCGTCAGGATCGGCTCGCGACCCATCGGGAAGCGCTTCATCCCGTTGGCCGAAGTGTGGTCGTCCACCGTCAGCGTGCAGAGGATCGCGGCAGGAGGCTCCTCGCGATGACGGAGATGCGCCTCCTTCCCGACGAAGTCCTGCGCCTTCACCTGGCCCCAGGCCATGTCGGCCTCGACGACCGTGTACTCGCTCTCGAGCTCCGTCCCGAACGCGCGGTAGCACTTCTCGAGCCTTCCGGTAGTGCCGTAGACGCCGATCCCGCATGGCACGACGCCATGCTCGCGGCCCGCCTCCCAGATCACGTCCCAGAGTCGCGCGCCGTGCTCGACCGGGACGTACAGCTCCCACCCGAGATCACCGACGTAAGAGATTCGCGAAGCCAGCACCCGTATGGAGCCGACCTCGAGGAACCTGCACGTGGCGAACGGGAAGCCCTCGTGCGTGACGTCGGCCGTCGTCAACGACAGGAGGATGTCTCGCGCGCGCGGACCCCACAGTCCTAGCGTCGACCACGTCGACGTGAGGTCTGCGAGCGACGCCGAGCCGTCCTCGGGAAGGTGGTCGGCGAGCCACTTGCGGTCGGCCATTCCGTGCGCACCGCCCGTGACGACGCGGAAGTGCTCGTCGCCGAGCCGCATGATCGTCAGGTCGGACTTGAAGCCACCACTCGGTGAGAGCCAGGGCGTGTAGACGACGCGGCCGACGGCGACGTCGACCTGGCGCATCGAGACCGTCTGCAGCGCGTCGAGCGCTCCGGGCCCCGAGACGTCGAAGATGGCGAACGCCGAAAGGTCGAAGATCCCGGCGCGGTCGCGCATCGCGAGGTGCTCGGCATTGATGATCGGAGACCACCAGCGCGCGTCCCACTCGGCTTCGCGGTGCCCGATCCGGTCGCCGTACTCCTCGAGGAGCGGCGCGTTCGACGCGTACCACTGCGGGCGCTCCCAGCCCGCCGCCTCGAAGAAGACCGCTCCGAGCTCCTGCTCGCGGGCGTGGTACGGCGAGAGGCGGACGTCACGGTTCGAGGCCCATTGCTCGAGCGGATGGACGATGCCATACGTCTTGTTGAACCCCTCCGCGGTGCGCGCCTTCACATGCGTCGATGCCTTCTGGTGCTCCCAGAAGCGCGCCGCGTCCGAGGAGTGGAGGTCGATGTGCGACTCGCCGTGCACCATCCACTGCGCGAGCGACTTGCCGATGCCGGGCCCCTCCTTCACCCAGACGGCGGCCGCTGACCAGAGCCCCTTCACTTCGGGAAGCTCACCGAGGATCGGCATCCCGTCAGGGGTGAGCGAGAGGATCCCGTTGATCGCATACTTGATCCCGACCGACTCGTCGCCGACGACTTCGGGCATCAGCTCGAGCGCCTGCTCCAGCTGCGGCGCGAAGTCCTCCTGCGTGAACGGAAACTCGGTCGGCGTCAGAGCCGCCTCCTCGATCGAAGGCAGGTCCTCCGGCTCGTACAGGATCGCGCGGTGCGCATACGACCCGATCTCGAGCGAGGTGCCGTCCTGGCGCTCGTACATGTTCGTGTCCATGTCGCGAACGATCGGAAACTCGATGCTGCGCCGAGCTTGCTCGAAGCGTGGGACCGGGCCGATGTCGATCATCTGGTGCACCGCGGGCGTCAGCGGGACCTCCGCTCCGGCCATGCGCGCGAGCTTCGGGCTCCACACCCCGCACGCGATCACCACCACCTCGGTCTCGACGTCCCCGGCGGTCGTCCGCACTCGCCGCACGCGCCTGCTCTCGACGTCGATCCCGAGCACCTCGGTGTTGGCGAGGACGGAAAGCCGCCCCGACTCCTGGCCGCGCTCGCGCATGATCGTCCCCGCGCGCAGCGAGTCGACGACGCCGACCGACGGTGTGTAGAAGCCGCCGAGGATCACAGTCTCGTCGATGAACGGGACGAGCTCCTTCACCTCCGCGGGCGTGACGAGCGACACCGGCTCGATTCCCCAGGCCCTGGCGGACGCGACTCGCCGCGTCAACTCCTGCATGCGCTCCTCGGTGCGCGCAACCTCGATCCCGCCCGACTCGGTGAAGACGCCCATCTCCTTGTACTGACGCATGCTCTCGAGCGTGAGCTGCGTCATCTCCTTCGAGTGGTCGACCGGGAAGATGAAGTTGGAGGCATGCCCGGTGGAGCCGCCCGGGTTCGGCAACGGCCCCTTGTCGAGCAGGACGACGTCCGACCAGCCCTGATCGGTGAGGTGGTAGGCGACCGAGTTGCCGACGATCCCGCACCCGATGACGACGGCGCGGGCATGGCTCGGGAACGTCATGGCGCTCCTGATCAGAGAACGTTGCGGATCGCGGTTTCGAAGCCGGTCACGTGCCGGCGCATCGCCTCTTCCGCCCGCGCCCCGTCACCGTCGCGGATCGCTACGAGGAGCTCGCGGTGCTCCTGGATGGCGTCCTCGAGCCTCGCGACGCGATCGAGCGCGAGAAACCAGATGCGGAGCGTGAGGACGTAGTACTCGTTCAGCGTGGCCGCCAGGAACTCGTTGTGCGTGCATTCGTAGACGTGCCTGTGGATACGCTGGTCGAGATCGATGAGTGCACGCTCGCTCGGGGCGTCGCGGACCTGAGCGAGCTCGTCGAGCAGGAGCTCGATGCGGGCGATATCCGCCGCTGCCGCCCGCTCGGCCGCGAGACGCGCCGCTCGGGCTTCCAGGGACATCCTCACCTCTGAGAGACCGGCGAGGTCTCCCACGTCCACGGCCGACACGAACATGCCCCGCCGCGGGTAGACCTCGACGAGGCAGTCGCGGGCGAGATCCCGCAGTGCTTCGCGCACCGGCGTGCGGCCGAGGCCAAGCCGCTCCATCAACTCGCGCTCCGAGACCAGCGAGCCCGGTGGAAGCTCGAGTGTGACGATGAGCTCGCGGATGCGGTAGTACGCCTGGTCGGAGAGCGACCTGGCGTCCGCCGCCTCGGGCTGGTGGATGGAGAGCGTGGGTGTCGTCATCGACGAGACCGAAGGGGCGGGAGCGCGTGCCCGCGCCCCCGCCACCTCGCTCAGCTCACTTGAGCCAGGCGTTGACCGTTGCCCTGTTCTTCGCCACCCACGCTGCGGCGGCCTTGTCTTTCGACATCTTCTTGCCCGAGATGAGGTTGGCCACGAAGTTCTGGTCGTCAGACGTCCACCTGAACTTCCTGATCACCCGTAGCGCGGGCGAGCCGCTCTTCGAGAACTCGCCGCTCACGAGCTTGTCGAGCCCGTACGACGGGTACTCGCACGCGTGGTTGCCTTTGAGCTTCTCGTCGTCCACGCAGCCCTTGAAGCGCTTGGGCAGCTGGATGCGGGTGAGGTCGTACACCGCATTCAGGTACTGCGGGTCGTACCAGTAGAAGAGAACGGGCTTCTTCTGCTTGTACAGCTGCGTCCAGCGCGCGACCTGCGCCGGCTCGGCGCCCGCCACCACGTGCTTCAGGTTGAGCCCGAGCTCCTTGATGAGCGCGCGGTCCTTCTGCACGTACGAGGGGTCGCCCCCGAGGAACATCCCCTGCGAGCCCGACTCCGGCGACTTGAACACGGACTCCTTTCCCTTCAGTCCCCTCCAGGTCTTGAAGGACGGGTTCTGCTTGAGCAGATAGGTCGGGATGTACCAGCCGATGACGCCGGTGATCCCGTTGCCGCCGACGTTGATGACGGACTTCGACGTGATGTACCGCTTGTTCGATGGGATGAGCGTGTTGTCCCAGTCCTCGAGGACGACGTCGATCTCTCCGTCGGCCATTGCCTGGAAGCTCGGTTGGTTCTCGGTGATGTTCAGCACCTTGACCTTGCACTTGAGCCGCCTCTCGAGGACGTTCTTCAGGACGTAGACGTTCGCCGTCGAGCCCACCCAGGAGTTCTCGTTCAGGATCACGTCGCCGCATGCAGCCTGGCGCGTGCCGCCGGCCGCTACCGCGACGGCGATCAGTGCCGCAGCGGCGACGGCGAGTATCCCGAGGCCGACTCCCGCGCCCCGATGACGATTCGACATCCGACCCTCCTTGTCGTTGAAGTTCATGCGATCTCCTCCTTCCTCGCCCGCCGCGCTCCCTGCGTGACCCGGTCGAGCGCGATGCCGAGCGCCAGAATCGCGATCGAGGCGATCACCCCCTGTCCGAACTGGCCCCGGACGAGACCCTGCGCGACCTCGTACCCGAGGCCGCCCGATCCGACGAGGCCGCCGATCACCACGACGGCGAGCACCATGATGATCCCCTGGTTGACGCCGAGCATGATGGCGTCGCCGGCGAGGGGGATCTTGACCTTGCGCAGTATCTGACCGCGTGTCGCGCCGAACGCGCCAGCCGCTTCGACGCTCTCCGGCGCCACGTCCTTGAGACCTCGTTCCACGAGCCGGACGACCACCGGAAACGCGTACAGGACGGCGGCCACGATCCCGGGGACGATCGACACCGGAAACAGGTAGATGAACGGGATGATGTAGACGAGCTGCGGAAGGGTCTGCAGCACGTCGTTGATGGGACGCATGACCCGCGAGACGGTGCGGCTCTCCGACGCGCAGACGCCGAGCCCGAAGCCGAGGATCACCGCGATGATCGTGGCCACGAGAACCTGGGAGAGCGTGTCCATCGCGAGCGCCCAGACCCCCATGAAGCCGATCAGGGCGAGCATGAGGGACGTCGTGATCGCAGACCGGAGCCCCGAGATCACGAATGCGATCAGCACGAGGCCTCCGAGCGTCGTGAACCACGGCGCCTCGACGAGGAACGCCTGGAGTGGCAACAGCAGCTTTGTGAGGATGAAGTTGCCGACGGACTCCGTGATCTGGAAGACCCAGGTCGTCGGGTCGGCGACGTAATCGAGCACCTTCTGGATCTGCGCGAGGAGCCACTCCTGGGCGGTCACTGCGCGCTGACGCACCCCTGCCGCCTCGGGGAAGTCCCCGCTCACGCCGATCGCTTTCGCGACGACGATCGTCCCGACAATGGCCGCAGTCACGGCGAGCGATTCGACACGCAGCAGCCGCTTCGCCGCTGCATCGAGGTGGCGCCTCGTCGGGTCGGTGCGGTCGGCCACAGCCTCGGTGATCCGATCGAGCGCCATCGCCATGACCACGATCACGATCCCCGCGAGGATCGCGAGCGCGGGATTCGAGAACAGCCCCGAGTTCACGACTGCCCCGAGCCCACCACCCCCGATGAGCCCCGCGATGACCACCATCGAGAGCGCGAACAGGATCGTCTGGTTCAGGCCGAGGAGCAGCATCCGCCGCGACATCGGAAGCTGCACCTTCAGGAGCATCTGGCTGCCCGTTGCTCCCATCGAGGCTGCCGCCTCGACCGTGTTCACCGGCACCCGCCGGATGCCCAGTGCCGTGATGCGGATACACGGCGGGATCGCGTAGATCATCGTCGCGACGACCGCGGCTGCGTATCCGATCGAGAAGAAGAGGACGACCGGCATCAGGTACGCGTATGCCGGGACGATCTGCGCCGCGTCGAGGAACGGCGTCAACGCACGGTTGAAGCGTGCCGAGCGTCCCGCGAGGATGCCGAACGGGACGCCGATCAGGATCGACAGTCCCACTGCTGCGAGCATCAGCGCCAGCGTCTCCATGCTCTCGGCCCAGAGGCCAGAGACGGCGAACGACGCGAACGCCGCGAGCGCCCAGGCGCCCGCGCGCAAGCCACCGAAACGCCAGGCGAGCAGCGTCCCGGCGACCGTGGCTCCGATCCACGTGAGCCAGACGAGCAGTTCGTTGAACCTGGTGACGAGGTTGTCGGCGAAGACTCGGAAGCCGTCGAAGACCGCAAAGAGAAGCCCTCCTCCGCCCTCGAGCCGCGTGTCGATGAGGTACGCCTGGATGTTGTCGAACCTGATCTGGAGGTCATTCCAGACGAGCTCCTGCGGCCACGGGTACTCGGCCTTCCAGCCGCGGTACGCGAGCCACATTACGGCGACGACCGCCCCGACCTGGACGAGCTTCCCCCGCCACCAGGGGACGTGCGAGACGACCGAGACGGGTACCCGTGCCTCGGTGACGGTCGTCATCAGCTCTCCTCGGCCGCGATCGCGCGCATCACGGCGTCGCGATCGACGATCCCGATCATCTGGCCGTTCTCCATGCAGCAGACGGGCTTCTCGCTCTCGGCGAGCACCGGGAGCGCCTTTCGCATGGTCGTCTTCACGTCGAGCCGCGGCCCGTCGGTCGGATCACCCGCCTCTGGCTCGCGCATGATCCAGCGGAGCGTCAGGACGTGGCTGCGCGGGATGTCGCGAGTGAAGTTCTCGACGTACTCGTCCGCCGGCGAGCCGACGAGCTCCTCGGGCGTTCCGAGCTGAACGATCGCGCCGTCGCGCATGATCGCGATCCGGTCTCCGAGCCGCAGCGCCTCGGGGAGGTCGTGCGTGATGAACATCGTGGTCTTTCCGATCTCCGCCTGTAGCCGCATGACTTCGTCCTGCATGTCGCGCCGGATGAGCGGGTCGAGCGCGCTGAACGGCTCGTCGTAGAGCATCACGACAGGGTCCGCAGCGAACGCTCGCGCAACCCCGACCCGCTGCTGCATCCCGCCCGAGAGCTGGTCGGGGAACTGGCTCGCAGCGTCCTCGAGGCCCACGAGCCTGAGCACCTCGTGCGCCCGGTCCTGGCGCTCGCGCTTCCCGACCCCCTGCACCTCGAGCCCGAAGGCGACGTTGTCGAGCACCCGCCGGTGGGCAAGGAGACCGAAATGCTGGAAGACCATCGAGACCGAGTGGCGGCGAAGCTCTCGGAGCTCGGCGCGGTCCGCGGTCATGACGTCCCGCCCGGCGATCTCGATCTTCCCCGCCGTCGGCTCGATGAGTCGGATCAGCGTCCGGACGAGTGTCGACTTGCCGGAGCCCGACAGGCCCATGACGACGAAGACCTCCCCCGGCCACACCTCGATCGAGACGTCCTTGACGGCGACGACGCAGCCCGTCTTCGCGCGCAGCTCCGCCCGCGGGAGGTCGGCGTCAGGTGATCCGACGAGCTTCTCGCCGTGCGGGCCGAAGACCTTCCAGACGCCTTCGGCGCGGATCACCGGCGGGCTCGAGTAGTCGATGCGGTGCTTCGGTGCCTCGAGAGCGGGCTCGGCGGTCTCCGTCATGCGCGCGACGCTGATATATCACCCCGCACCGCGTCTGTCTACGAAACTCAGGGAACGTCGGCGCGAGCGAGCTTCCGCGCCGTGAGCACGGTGAACACGCCGATGACGACGGCCGCACCGATCGCGCCTGCTGCTCCCCCGAGCGAGAGATCACGCGTCGCGAGCTGCTCCGAGTCGAGCCCGCCGACGATCGCGAGCGTGAACTGGCGGAGGCTGAGGTAGCGGATGCCGTCCAGGTAGGCGGCGAGCACCGCTTCCCAGATGACGACGTAGACGAGCCCGAAGATCAGCGCGTGGCGGAGGGCAAGCCCTGCCCATGTGAAAACGGCGGCGTACGCAGCCGACCCGATGAGCAGGCCGATCCCAGTGGCTGCCGCGCCGCCGAGGTCGTCGCCCTCGATGATCGCCACCGCGAGCGCGGCGCTGGCTGCCACCGGCACTCCTCCCACGAGCACCGGCGCGACCGATTTCGGAACCGAGATGCTCCAGCGCGACACGGGCTTGAGGACGAGGTAGACGAGCGTCCGGTCGCCGAGCTCGTTGCCGAACGCAGACGTGCCGAACAGCAGCATGACGAGCGGCAATATGCCCGACGCGATCAGGTTCGCCGTGATCTGGTCGGCGAACTCGTTCGGGGCCGTCGTACTGTCGGCGATGCGGTACAGCGTCGCAGCGAGCACCGGAAGGGCGACAAGGGCGAGCACGAGCCAGAGCCGGCGGCTTCCGGCGAGCTGGCGGCTCGTCAGGGCGAGAATGGCAGTCACCCCGACGACCCCGTCGCGAGGTACTCGAACACGCTCTCGAGCGAGTCGTCGAGCGGCTCGACGCGGAGCAGCCGAATGTCCAGCCGGGCAGCTACCGAAGGCAGCGCGCGCTGCAACTCCGCGACGTCGCTGCTGCGGACGCGCAGGTGCCCCTCGCGGTCGATCTCGACCGATTGGACTGCCTGCACGCCGACCAGGCCGGCCGCGAGCGCCCGCGGATTCGACGAGTCGACCCGAACGACGAACGGCCGATCGTTGAGCTGCTGCCGAATCGCGCGATAGTCGCCGCTGGCGGCGAGCTTGCCGCTCACCATGAGGTGGATCCGGTCGGCGAACTGATCGACCTCCTCGAGAATGTGCGACGAGACGACGATCGTGCGACCCTCGGCCCCGAGGCGCTTGATCGCGCCTTGCAGATGCAGGCGTTGCGCTGGGTCCGTGCCCGACAGGGGCTCGTCGAGCAGGAGCAGCGGCGGGTCGTGCACGAGCGTCGCCGCGAGGCGCATGCGCTGGCGCATGCCGCGGGAGTACTCGCGCATGCGCCGATCCTGTGCGTCGACGAGATCGACCGTTCGGATGGCCCGCTGCACCGCGTCGCCAAGATCGGCGACGCCCTGCAGGCGCGCGTTCAGCTCCACGAACCCGCGTCCCGTCATGAAGTCGTAGACGGACTCGTGCTCGGTCATGTAGCCGATGCGCCGGTAGAGGCCAGGGTTGCCGCGCACGGGCTCGCCGAAGATGCGGACCGTCCCCTGCGAGGTGTCGATGAGACCGGCGATCGCCCGCAGGAGCGTGGTCTTCCCGGCGCCGTTCGGCCCGAGCAGTGCGGTCACGCCCGGATCGACCCGGAGTGAGACGTCGCTCACGGCGACGACACCCGAGAACCAGCGCGAGACCGACTCGACCAGGATGGTCGGCTGGACGTCGGTCGTGCTCACTGGCGGAACAGCTGTCGTGTGCGGTACAGGAGCCACGCGGTCATGGCTGCCGTGACGCCGGTGAGCCAGAGAGCGGAGACCCAGTCCGCACCGGCACGGCTCGTTTCCTCGCCGAAGATCCAGAACACCGTGTCCACCGAAACCTGCATGAGGTCGGCCAGCGAGCCGATGTCCGCGATCGCGCCGTCGAAGTTGTCCTCCGTGAGACCGCCGATCGCACCGCCGACGATGACGACGACGATCGTCGCCACCGAGGCGTAGGCCCTTCGATCCGTGAAGGACGCGGCGAGCAGCGACAACGTCGTCAGCGGGACCGCGACTGCTCCCCCCGAAGCGAGGAAGCGCGGCACGATGTCCCAGTTGTCGGTGAGGAAGGTTCCGGTGTTGGGCGCGTCGAGCGCGTTCCAGCCGAAGAGGACGGCCTCGGGCAGCCACGCCGCCGCGAGGGCCACGGTCACGAAGGCCGCCCACCGCGAGCCGATGTAGTCGGCCGGTGTGAGCGGCCGCGCTGCATAAAGCGAAAGCACGCCGTCGCGCCGGTCGGGGCAGATCAGGAGCGGCGCCACGACTGCCGCGAAGAGCCCGAGCGGGAGAATTGCCCAGTCGTAGTAGTCGGGATACGTCGGCAGCTCGAAGTCCTCGCGTGCCTCCTCGGCGGGCGAGAGGAACGCGGCCACGACGACCAGCACGACGATGGGCACTGCCGCGAGCGCAATGAGCAGCCACGAGGCGAACTTCGCTCCGGCGCCTCGTCCCAGGCCGAGCGAGATCCGCACGCCGTCCCGCCAGATTGCCTGCCGTCGTCGCCACCGGTTCGTCCGCTCCCCTTCGTACCCGCGGTATCCGAGGTCGAAGACCTCTGCCGGCCCGGTCGTCATGCCCCTTCGCCTCCGGCCGTCTCGACCTCGTCAGGACTCGCCGAGAACACATCTGCAAGGGCGAGTCGCGTCGGCGCGAGCCGGTACAGCAGCGCGCCAGAGCTCACGATCGCGTCGCGAATGACGTCGTACTCCTCGCCGGAGACGTGCTCCAGCGTGAGGCGATTGCCGTCGATGCGCGCCGTCAGCTGGCGTGCCGCCAGCGTCTCGAGCAGCGCCGTCGCGCCCTCCACGAGCTCGATCTCGAGATTCTCCGTTTCCTCCGTAAGACCCGACACGGCGCCGGTGCGCAGCAAGCGCCCGCTGTGCAGCACGACGACGGAGTCGGCCGCACGCTCGATGTCACCCATCAGGTGCGTCGAGATCACGATGTTGATCCCGAAGTCGCGGCCGACGCGACGGATGAGCTCGAGCATCTCGCGCCGGCCGATCGGGTCGAGGCCTGCCGTGGGCTCGTCGAGGAGGGCAAGCACCGGATCGTGGACGAGAGCCTGCGCGAGCTTCACTCGCTGCTTCATCCCCGTCGAGTACGTGCCGATCGGGCGGTAGCGCTCCTCGAACAGCCCGACGTGACGGAGCATGTCGGACGCGCGAAGTCGCGCGGCCGTACGGGACAGGCCGCTCACCTCTGCCATGTAGGCGAGGAACTCCGCGGCGGACACACCCTTGGGCAGGCAGTCGTGCTCGGGGCCGTACCCGATGCGCGTGCGGAACTCGGGCGAGAGCCTCGGGTCCTGACCTAGGACCTCCACCGAGCCGCTCTCCGGCACGAGCAGGCCCATGAACAGCTTCAGCGAGGTCGTCTTACCCGCTCCGTTCGAGCCGAGAAGCCCGGTGATGCCCTCCCCGATCTCGAAGCTGACCCCGTCGAGCGCCCGGACGGAGCCGTACGACTTCGTGAGGTCGCGAGCGCGAATGAGAACCCGGTTCAGGATGATCACCCGTCGACGGGGTGCGCTGGGCGGTGCGAGGCAAGGACGCAGGGAGCGCCCATATCCACAGCGATATGGGCGCGACGGAGGACGCCGCATCGCGCCGCCCAGCGCGGCCCGGCGACATGGCTGCTCATCCTGAATCGGGTTCTAAGGCTCACGCGCTGAGCCTAGTTGCGGCAGTCCGTCAGATCGTCTTGAACTGCTCGAACGGCTGCCGGCAGTCATCGCAGTAGCGAATCGAGCGGCACGGCGTCGGGCCGAAGAGGTTCTCGAGCTTCGTGCTCGTCGACCCGCAGTACGGGCAGCGGAACCCGCGCTGGAGCTGCACGAGCTCGAGCTTTCCGGCCGGCCTCGGGGTGGGCGGCGCGAAGCCGGCCACACGAAGCTTCTCTCTGCCCTCGGTTGTTATGTCGTCGGTCGACCAGGAGTCGTCGAGCCGGAGGTTGACCTCGGCCTTCGCTCCGAGCTCCGCGATCCGCGTCTCGATCTCCTCTCGCATCACGTCGAGGGCCGGGCAGCCCATGAACGTGGGCGTGAAGTCGACCCGCACCGTACTGTCCTCGACCTCGACGCCCTTCACCACCCCGAGGTCTACGAGTGAGATCACCGGGATCTCCGGATCCGGGATCTCGGCGAGAGCCTCCCAGACTTCCTCGACGGTCACCATTGCGAACCCGGCGGAGCCGAACGCCGAACGGAAGTCATCTCCTCCCAGAGCTCGGCAAGCTCGGCCTCGTGCGCGCCGCGGGAGACGGGCTCGACCTTCGGGAGTCGCCGACCGAGGCGCTGCTCGACGCGCGCGCGAAGCTCGGGTCGCAGCTCGTCGTCGAGGACGCCGAGGGCGTAGGGCCACAGTTCGTCGACGGCCTCGTCGAGCCTGCTCCGACCTTCATCCGTTGCCAGCAAGCGATCGATCCACATCTCCGCATGCATCCGGTGGTACGCCTCCTCACGATCGATCTTCGCGGCGATGCCCGCGATCTCGGTGTCGTCAGATGCCTTCAGCGTCGCCAGGCGGATCTCGTCGGCGGTCTCGTACAGCCAGTGCCGCGCGATCGTCCGCGCCCACTCGAGACGGCGAAGCTCGACGAGCGGGGCGGAACGGTACTCCTCCGGCTTACGGTCGAATGCGAGCTCGTCGGCCGTCGTTTCGAGCTCGGCGGCCGCCAGCTCGTAGAGCGCGCGGGCGTGTCCGATCTCGTTCTGCGCGATCGAAGAGAAGGCGACGTCCTCCTCGAGGAACGGGGCGATCCCCGTCCACTCCGAGTTCCGCCAGCCGAGGATGAGCTCGTCGTCGGCGATCGCGAGGAGAAGATCCGTGCGCTCGCTCATGTCGTGTCCACCGCACCCGGCGCCATGTCGAGCGTGCCCGCACGCTCGCGTGCCTCGTGGAGCCGCACCTTGATCGAGTACCCGTCCACGCGCCGGTACTTCATCTCGAACTCGTCGGGGAACTCGTCGATCTCGCTCACCGCATCGCGCGGGACGAGCCAGAGCGCCACCGACTCCTGGCGCCTGCCGTACTGCTCGCGCGCGTAGATCTCGGCGAAGTCCTCGTCGGGCGCGGTCACCGAGCCGGCGTGCTGAAAGGGTTGGCCCTTCCTTTCCTGCCGGAACACCTCGAAGACCATCTACGCCGCCTCCGCGAGCACCACCCGCTCGACCCAGGCGACGTCCTCCCTCGAAAGCCGCCGGAACGCGAGCCGCTCCGCCGATGCCGGGCCGTGGCCCGTGACCACAGCACGGAGCTTCTCCCAGTCGGGCTCCGTGTACAGCCAGGTGCCGGTCTCCTCGTCCTTGCGCAGCGCGGGGTCGGGGATCGTCAGCCCGAGCTCGCGGATCTGCGGCACGTACCCGTCGAGGAACTGCTGGCGCGCCTCCTCGTTGCCCTGGCTCTTGATGCGCCACACGTACATCGGGTCTTCGTCGGCGGGGATCGGGTTGCCGTGGAACTGCATGAGCGGCTCCCACCAGCGGTCGAGCGCTTCCTGGACGAGCGCGAACTGCTCATCCGTGCCGGTGACGAGCGCGAGGATCACGTCGCGGCCGTGGAGGATGTGGAACGACTCCTCCCAGCAGATCTTCTTCATGATCCGCGCGTACGGCGCGTACGAGCACTTGAGGAGCGCCTTCTGCGAGACGATCGCGGCTGCGTCCACGAGCCATGCGATGACGCCGACGTCGCCCCAGGTCTTGGTCGGGTAGTGGAAGACGTTGTGGAACTTCGACCTGCCCGAGACGAGGTCGTCGAGACACGCGCTCCGCGGCTTTACCGAGGTCCTCGACGACCCGGTAGATGAGCTGCGCGTGCCCGACCTCGTCCTGGATCTTCGCCGTCAGCGCGAGCTTCCGCTGGAGCGTCGGCGCGCGGAGGATCCAGTCGCGCTCGGGGAGCACTCCCATGAGCTCCGAGTTGCCGTGCATCTCGATGAACTTGATGAGCCGAGCGCGGTACTCGTCGGGCATCCAGTCGCCCGTCTCCACCTGCCCGCCGGACTGGACGTAGTCGAGAAACTCCTGCGTACGCGTGTCCACGATCGTGGCCTCCCTACCGAACGGTCGTTAGCATCAAGTATATGACCACGAGGAGGGACGAGCTCACGCGCGAGGCGGCTCGCCTCTTCGCCGAGCGCGGCTTCCACGGGACGTCGATGGGCGACCTCGCGGAGGCGCTCGGCGTCCAGAAGGGATCGCTCTACTCGCTGACCGGCTCGAAGCAGGAGCTGCTCTTCGCGACGATGCGCGAGGGGGCGCGGGCGTTCCACGCTGCGCTCGACGCCGTGCCCGAGAACGCCGCCGCGATCGAGCGGGTCCGGATCGCACTGCGCGGCCATCTGCGCGTGGTGTCGGAGCAGCTCGACGTGGCGACGGTCTTCACGCGGGAGTGGCGCTACCTCGAGGGCGAGCACCGCGACGAGATCCTCGCCGAGCGGCGGCGGTACGAGGAGCGCTGGCGCGCGCTCTTCCGCGAGGGCGTCGAGTCGGGCGGCTTGCGCACCGACCTCGACGCCGGCGCTGCGACGCTGCTCGTCCTCTCCGCGGCGAACTGGGCCTACACGTGGCTCGAGCCTGGCCGCGACACGGACGAGCTCGCCGACCGCTTCACTGCGATTCTCGTCGACGGCGGGTTCGCGGCTACGCGACCTGCCTTGACACCACCGGCATGGGTGCTAGCGTGATTCGCATGGAGGATCAGCTCGTCAGCACGCTGTCGGATCTCGGGCTGACGAACTACGAGGCTCGCGTCTATATCGCGCTCACGCGCCGCGGCTCGTCGACAGCGGCCGAGACTGCGCGCGTCGCCGGCATCCCGCGGCAGCGCATCTACGACGTGCTCTCGAGCCTCGTCACACGGGGCCTCGCATCGTCGCGCCCCGGCCAGGTGACGAAGTACGCCGCGACGCCGCCCGAGCGAGGCGCGTCGAGCGCCTCGTCTCGGACCATCGGCAGCGGCTGGAGCAGCTCGAGCGCGAGTCGCGCGACCTCGTCGGAGTCGCTCACCCCGGCGTTCGACGCAGGGCAGGAGCACACCGATCCGCTCGAGTACATCGAGGTGCTCCGCGACCGGCGCGCGATCAACCAGCGTTTCGGCGAGCTCCAGGCCGGCATCGAGCACGAGATCCTCGTCTTCACGAAGCCCCCGTACGCGACGCCGCCGGAGGAGAACGTCGAGGGGCTCGAGGTGACCCAGTCGCACGAGGTCTACGCGGTGTACGAGCTCTCGATCTTCGACGACCCGCGAGAACGTCGAGGGCGTGCGCCGCTTCGTCGAGGCCGGCGAGCAGGCTCGCTTCGTCGACGAGCTCCCGCTCAAGCTCGTCATCATCGACGAGCGGATCGTGCATGTTCGGCATGGAGGACCCGGTCGGGCGGGGCCGGACCTGACGATGCTCGTCGTCGAGCACCCGGCGCTGGCCCAGATCCTCAAGATCGCCTTCATGCAGGTCTGGGAGCACCGGGCTGGACTTCGACGAGGCCGCGGCGCACGTCGCGGCGAAGGCGGCGGCATAACGACCACAGGGAGGACGGCATGCTGCGGAGGCTCGCGTCGCCGGCGATCGGTCATCGGTCGCTGTGCGCTCGCGCTCGTGCGGCGGCGCTGCGACGTCGGAGGCCGCGCCGGTAGCGCGACATCAGCCCTCGGCTCGAGTCGCTCGATCTCGCGGCTGCTCGCGTCGCTCGCTGACCCGACGGCTCGCGCACTCGTCCCCGGCTATCGGCGTGGCGAGCTCGCCTATTTCGTCGTTCTCGGCGAGCCGAAGACCCCCGCGCATCGAGCGGCGCTCGAGCGGGCCGGAGCGCGCATCCTGCGCGAGTACCGCGAGCTCGACGCGTTCGCCGTCGCCTCGCGTCCGAGTGCCGTCGCGCGGATCGCCGCGCTGCCGCGCGTCGCGTGGCTCGTCCCGGTCGACGTCGTCGAGACGGAGGCCGAGGTCGGAGGTCGACCAGTCGCGGGCGACGACCGCGGACGTCGGGGCCCGGCGCTCTGGAACCAGGGCATCACCGGCACGGGCATCCGCATCGCCGTGCTCGACACGGGTCTCGATGCGACGCATCCCGACCTCGACGACCGCGACTTCCGCAACTGGTCGGGCCTGCTGAACCCACCGAAGGTCGTCGACGCGCGCAGCTTCCTCGGCGGCGTCTGCGCGCCGCTCGCGGCGCGACCGACGGTCACGGTCACGGCACACACGTCGCGGGCATCGCGACGGGGACCGGCGAGGGAACGCCGCTCGCGACCGACAACGGCCGCTACGCGGGGATCGCTCCCGGCGCGGAGCTCGCGGTCGGAAAGGTGCTGACGGATGCGGGCGCGGGACTGAACAGCGACCTGCTGGCGGCGATGGAGTGGGCGGCGACGCCGGCGGGCTCGTCCTCGTGCTCGGTCGGCGCGCACGTCGTCAACCTGAGCCTCGGCTCCGAGTCGCGGCCCGTCGCGGCTCAACACCGGCTCGGACATCGACCTCGTCAGCCTGATGCTGAACCGGCTCGCCGTCCGCTACGGGACGGTCTTCGTCGCGGCGGCCGGCAACAGCGGCCCGTTCGTCGGCAGCGTCCTCGAGGCGCCCGGCGCCGCGGCCCAGGCGC
Organism: uncultured Gaiellaceae bacterium; assembly: GCA_963723695.1. Lineage (GTDB taxonomy): Bacteria > Actinomycetota > Thermoleophilia > Gaiellales > Gaiellaceae > GMQP-bins7. The sequence continues at coordinate 313,940 of CAVRRU010000012.1, forward strand.
TCAGCGTGGCGCGTCCGCGAAGGACTACGACCTCAACCACGACGACACGCTCTCGGGCGACACGTGCGCCGGCTACCAGCATCCGCCGTCGGCGGCGAACGACTGCAGCGCGGGCGTCGGGCACGCAGCCGCCGTCGCTCGGCGTCCTTCTCGTCGCGTGGCCCGGCCGGCGAGCTCTGGCTGCGGCCGGACCTGAGCGCACCCGGCTACAACATCGTCTCGGCGCAGGCTGCGACGGGCGCGGCGCTCGCGCAGAACGACCTCAACCGCGGCACGCGCGGCGATCCGCTGTATGCGACGGCGACGGGGACGTCGATGGCCACGCCCGCCACGGCAGGGAGCGTCGCGCTCCTCCTGCAGGCATACCGTGACCGGCACGGCTCGCTGCCCGTCGGGCTCCTCGGGGCTCGCGGGCCTGAACGCCCCGTCGTACGCGCTCGTCCGCGCGGCGCTGATGAACACGGCCGGCAGCGGTCAGTACGAGGCGCGCTGGATCCTGTCGACCGACCTGGACACCGTGCTCGACTGCCCGCCCGAGCTCGACCCGCTCCTCGTCGACTTCTGCAGCCTCGGTGCGCAGATCGGCGCCATCCTCGGCAACCAGATCCTCTACGAGGTGCGCAACGGCGCCGCCGATCCGTACGTCGGGCCGCTCGGCGAGGGCGCGGGGAAGCTGAATGTCGGCCGCGGCGCTCGCGGCCCTGCGCGACGGCGTGGTCGTCTACAGCGCGGCCTCCGGGTCGGGCGCCGGACGCGGGCACGGGCCCGCGCGACCTCCAGGGAAGCTGGCAGATCGGCGCGACACGGCCGGCGCGACCCACACCCAGAGCTTCGTCGTCCACGCGGCTCCCGGCGCGCCGCGGACGCAGGTTCGCTTCTCGTTCGTGCCCGGGGAACCCGTCGGACGGGAGCCAGGCGATCACCGCCGGCAAGACGCTTGGTCGGTCGAGCTTCCGAGCAGCCGACAACGTGTCGCGCCGGGACGCGACGCGGTCGTCAAGCTCAAGGCGAAGGTGCCGGCGAACGCGCCGGCCCGGTCATCTACACGGGCACCGTGGTCGCCACGGTCTCGAACGGCCAGGTGCTCCGCATTCCCGGTCTTCGCGTCGGTCGCGCTGCACGACACGAACGTGGCGCTCGGAACTCGCGCGGCGCCCAGGCGACGCGTCGTGTCCGGCGCGGACGTGTTCGCCAAGTCGGACACGATCTGGCCGTCGGCGGCCGGCGCGGCGGGCACGGGCGCCGGCGCCGACTGGCTCGTGTACGCCGGTCGAGCTCGGCGCGCGGGCTCACGCGAGGCGCGCTTCCGCGTCCACGACGCGGCCGCCGGGGACGAGACCTACGACCTCTACGTCTACGGCTCCGACTACGCCCTCCGCGCGAGCACCCATCCGTTCGCCGCGCGAGGCGTGACCGACGTGCAGGCGAACAACGCGCGCGGCCCGTCGACGCCGGCGAGCCCGCAGACGCTCACGCTTGCCAGCGCCCGCTGCAGGCAGCTACTACGTCGCGGTCAGCCGGGCGAAGGTCGGCGTACTGCCCGGCAGCGGCGACTTCGGCGCGTTCGTCCTCGCGCTCGACGAAGTTCGCTAGCGAGTACGAGCCGAGGGCGTAGGGGGGAGCTGGGGAACCCTCCCTCTACGCCCTCGGCCGACTTGCGCGCTTTCTGCTGCTTGGCGGCGGTGCGCAAGTAGCCCGCGATTGAAGTACGCCGGGCCACGCTTGTCAAGGGTTGACACCCTCAGGAGTGGTGTAGTAGCGTCCCGCGACGTACCACTAAGCGTGGTGTCAAGCGACTCGGGAGGCAAGACAAATGCGCAAGCGATTCGGGCTGATTGCGGTGATCGCCGCGATCGCCCTGCTCGTCGGGGCGCCGGTCGTAAGCACGGGCGGCGCGAGCACCGGCGGACACGAAGCGCTACCTCGTCGTCTTCTCCGGCGACTACGCCGTCGACTCGACGTATGCGGTCGGCGGCGGCTACGCGGTTCTCTGCAACTACGCCGTTGCGTCCGGGCTACGCGGTCGGCTGCAACTACGCGGTCGGCTCGGGCTATGCGGTCGCGCACGACTACGCCGTCTCGCTCGTCACGGCAGCGGGCGGGACGGTGGCCAGCGACATGCTCAGCCAGATCGGGGTGCTGTCGGTCGACTCCTCGAACGCCCTCTTCGCGCAGGTGATGCGGAACTACGCGGTCGTGCAGGAGGTCGGCGCGGACTACGCCGCCAGCCGGCTGCCCGACGGCGGACCGCGAGCCGGACGACCGAGCCGCTCGAGTCGGCAGCAGTGGAGCATGCAGCAGATCCAGGCGCCCGACAGGCGCACGCCGTCCAGGCCGGCTCGCCGTCGGTGGACGTCGGCATCCTCGACTCGGGCATCGACGGCAATCACGTCGACTTCAAGAACGGGGTCTGCAGCTCGAACGTCGACTGCTCGCGCGGCCACAACTCGGTCTCGTTCCTTCCGAACGGGCCCGGCGCCGGAACGCCGGCTCCGTGCGTCGACAACCAGTTCCACGGGACGCACGTGGCCGGCATCGTCGCCGCGCCGCGCCAACGGCATCGGAGTGGTCGGCGTCGCGCCCAACGTCACGCTCGTGCCCGTGAAGGTCTGCGACGCGAGCGGCTACTGCTACGCGAGCGCCGTCGTCGACGGGATCACGTACGCCGGGCGACGAGAAGCTCGACGTCATCAACATGAGCTTCTTCGTCGACGACGACGCGTTCCAGGAGTCGACCGAGCTCAAGTGCGACTCGGATCCAAAGCAGCGCGCCTTCAAGCAGGCCGTGGAGCGTGCAATCCGCTACGCGCGGAAGCAGGGCGTCGTCCCGGTGGCGGCGCTCGGCAACTCCGACCTGGATCTCGCCGCGCCTCCGACAGCGAGTGCATGCGCGTCGTGCCGGCCGAGAGCCCGGGGGTCATCGCCACGATCGGCGCTCGGGCCCGACGGCGGAGAAGGCGAGCTACTCGAACTGGGGCAACGGGCCGACCGACGTGGCCGCTCCCGGCGGTGGAGGACCTCACCGGCGTGTGCTCGGACGACGGTGTCTTGTCCACGATTCCCGGCGGCGCTACGCGTGCATCTCGGGAACGTCGATGGCCTCTCCGCACACGGCCGGCGTGGCGGCGCTGATCGTGAGCCAGTTCGGGAAGCTTGGCTCGGACGGCGACGTGAAGATCTCACCGACGCAGGTCGAGATCGTATCTGCAGGGCAGCGTCGGTGGACATGGGCTTGACCGGCTACGACGAGTGCTTCGGCAACGGCCGCATCGACGCGCTGCGGGCTGTGCAGAAGCAGACGTCGAGGGTCTACGACGCCGCGGCACCCGCGTGCCCGGAGTACCAGGAGTAAGGGCGGAACGAGCGCCCTGAGTAGCGCTCCCGAGCGCTGGCGACGGTGGGTGGGCCCTTCTCTACGGTGATGGGCCCGTCCGCCGAAGTCGAGGTCGGAAGCGAACTGCATGGAAACCACATCGCTGAGCCGACGCGGGTCTTCGCGTTCGCCGCGCTCGCGGCGTCGTGCTCGTCGTCGCCCCGGCTGCGGCCGCACACGGCACGCTCGCTCCCGCCGCCGCCCCCGCAGGCAGCTCGCAGCGGTTCGAGCTGCACCGTTCCGAACGACCGCCAGGACGCGGACATCGTCGGTGTCGACGCCTCGAGCTGCCGGACGGCGCGACGCTCGAGTCGGCCGAGGCGGCAGCAGCCGCGCTGGGCCGTCTCGTCGAGCGAGTCGTCCGTGCGCTGGAGCGGCGGGCCGATCGACCGCGGCAGCGCGGAGACGTTCGCGTTCACGGCCGGCATGCCCGCGGAGGCCGGGCCCGTCCGAGTTCACCCTCGTCGAGACGCTACGACGACGGCGCCGCGGCTCCGTTCCCGATCGCCGGTCTCGGCGACCGCGTAACCGCCGGACGCCGGCGGCGCGAGCGACACGCTGGCCGCGGTCGCGCTCGTCGTCGCCGTCCTCGCGCTGCTCGTCGCGACAGGCGGCGCTCGCCCTCGCGCTGCGCGTCCGACGGACGACCCCGGCCATCCGTCTTGACACTCCTGGCAGTGGTGTCTAGACTCCAACGCTGACACCACCGTCAGTGGTAACCAAGGGAGGTACCACGCATGCTCAGTCGGGTAGGTCTTCTTCTCATCGCGCTCGCCGGTCGTCGTGATCGCCGCGGCCGGGCCGGCGCTCGGGTGCGGTTCCGGCGGCAGGCACGGTCTCGACCGCGACGCCGACCGGCACGTGGACGGGCGGCCCGTTCCTCGACGTCCAACCCGTCCGGCGTCTGCGCTCGGGCCGGCCGACCCGTCGTGCGACACGTACTCGCTCACGATCGCGCCGCCGGCGACCGGCAACTACACCGTCGAGATCACGACGACGCCGTCGGCGGACGGGCGACGACTACGACCTGTATCGTCTACGGCGCCGAGCGGCGACACCGTCGGGAGCTCGACGACCGAGACGCGGCACCGAGCGCGTCGTACTCGAGAATCCCGGCGGCCGGCGTCGTACCGGGTCAGCGTCGCGCCGTGGCTCGTCGACGCCGGGCGGCACGTACACCGGCAAGGCGACGCTCACCGTCGCGCCGACCGGCCGCCGTCCGACCCGAAGTCGGTCAAGTGGACGTACGACACCGCGGCCCCGCAGGCGAGCGTCGAGGTCCCGCTCCGCGTCGTGCTCGTCGGCTTCGCACCGGGCGAGCTCGACACGCGCAAGCTGCTCGCCGAGATCCCGAACCTCCAGCGGCCGGGCGTGCTCATCCCGCGCGGCACGAGCCCGAGCGCCGACGAGGCGCAGTTCCCGCTCGGCACGTCGACGCTGATCAACCACGGCCGCGCCTACTACGGCGGGCACGAAGCCGTTCCTCGTCCCGTACGAGTACCAGCTGGAAGCCGCAGGTCGTCCATGCGCCCGTCGGCCTTCACGTCCGGGCTGTTCGCGGCGATGCGGGCCAACTAGCACGACCGGCGACTTCTCGAAGCCGCACGAACCGCGCCTACCTGGAGGGCTACAACGCGACGCGCGGCACCTTCCGCGGCTTCGGCAACACCGTCGCCCCGAACGCCCCCGTGCGCTTCGTCGACGGCGAGAAGACCGAGGACTGGATCGCCGCCAACTCCGAAGCAGTACCTCGGCTGGGACGACCCCGCTCGCGGCAAGGGGCCGGGTCAGAACCCCGGCTACACGGTCTACGTGCTCAACACGTGGGACTCGGCCGAGGCGCGGGCGCAGATCCGGCCCGCCAACGAGTACCACGTCTTCAAGGTCAACCGCATCGACCCCGACACGCGGCGACTTCGACGGCATCGACTGGGCGCGCATCTGGGGCGGTCGCTACCGCTTCATGATGCTCGACCTCGGCGCCGCGCCGAACCCGTACGAGGCCGAGACGTGGGGCAACCGCGGCCGCTCGGTGAACGGGTCGGCGACGTACGACCCGCCGCTCTGGGAGTACCGGGCCGAAGGCGCCGCGGCCCGTGACCGTCGTGAACGCCTTCGAGGGCTGGGAGCAGGCCGTCACCCCGGGCGCGACCTGGGACACGGAGCAGCTCCAGCGCATGGTCGCCCGCACGGTGAACCAGGCGGCCTCGTTCCGCTTCCTCCACTCGCTACCTGTACGAGCCGCACCCGGCACCGGTCGCTACTGGTTCTCGGACAACGTGTGGCACGACGCGAACGCGGACGCTGCCGTGGGCGTCGGACCTCGAACAAGCTCTACAACCAGGACGTCGTGCCTCGGCGGGCTGCGGACGCTGACGCCGTACCTCGAGTTCCAGGGTGACGTCAGGTTCCAGTACCTCGGCCAGGGCGGCGCCGGACTTCACCGCCGACCAGGCGATGCTCGAGCAGGCCAAGCGCGACGGCGACGACGTCGCCGGCGTGCCGGGCGTCTCGATGCACACGCTGACGGCGATGGACTACCTCGACTCGAAGCCCGACCGCTTCCTGCGCGGAGGCGCGTGCTACACGACCGTGCCGGGCATCAACGTCGTCGCCGAGAAGCACTACGCCTGGGCGCTGCCGATCGCCGCGGGCATCGCGACGAACCGCGGCGGCGTGCCGTGGGGCTACCTGAACTCGGTCAACGACGTCTTCAAGACGCCGCAGGCCGACCGTGACCCGACGATGGCGATGGCCCACCCCGAGGTGCTCGGCACCGGTGCCTTCACCTACACGGCCGTGCACGAGGCGAGCCACTACCTCGGGCTCGCGCATCCGCACGACTCGGTCGGTGCGACCCGCAACGCGGACGGGTCGCCCCGCTACTACGACGGCTTCACGTGGGCGTTCAACTCGACGGCCGCGCCGACGACGTACTCGCCACACCGAGCTCGTCTACTCGATCCTCGACCAGGAGAACGATCGCCCGCGGTCACGCCGCGTACTACCTGAAGTGGACCGACGAGGCGCTGGCCGAGGCCGGCGAGGCCTACTACGCGGCCGGGCAAGACGACGGTCGGATCGCTGCCGTCGAAGGCCCAGCGGCTGCGCCGGGAGGCCGATCTCCGCGATGGCGGCGGCCGAGCAGCCTTCGCCCGCTTCGACTTCATCCGGGCCACCTTCTCGGCGCAGACGGCGTGGCGGAAGGCCGCCGCGTACCGCGACCTCGCGCTCGGGCTCGCCCCGGGCACGAGCGAGCTCCAGAAGGGAACGCAAGAAGGAGGGCGCCTCGAGCTGCCCGTCGAGCAACGACTGAGACCGAGGAGGACGACACCCGACGTCCGCCTCCCTGGCCGCTAAGGCCCCCACGGCAGGCCCTTAGCGGTTGCCCGGTAGTCTCGTCCGTGGGCCGGCTCCTGATCGTGAACCCGTTCGCGTCGGGGGTCGACTCGCACCGGCTCGCGGCCGTTCAGGCGGCACTGCCGGCGGGCACCGAGTCGTTCTCACCACACGCTGCCGGCGAGGCACCGAGATCGCCCGGGAGGCGGGTGCGGTCGACGCGATCTACGTCTTCGGCGGCGACGGGACCTACAACGAGGTGCTGAACGGCGTCGACGCGCGACTCCGCTGGGATTCATGCCGGGCGGCGGGACGAGCGTCCTGCCACGCGCGCTCGGCTTGCCGCGCGAACCCGTGCGGCGGCGCGCAGCGCTTGCCGGCGGGCCGGACGCGACGGATCGGGCTCGGGCGGGTGAACGGCCGACGGTTCGGGTTCAACGCGGGGCTCGGGCTTGGACGCGGAGGTCGTGCGCGGGTCGACGAGCTCGGACGGCAGCCCGGACGGGCGTCGGCCAGGCGACGTCACGTTCATGAAGGTCGCGCTCGGAGCGCTCGCGCGAGCGCCGGGCGCGCTTCGACGAGCAGGTCGAGATCGTCGGACATGGTCGCGCAGCATTCGTGCTCGTCGCCAACTGCTCCCCGTACACGCTACGCGGGCTCGATGGCCCTCGACCTGGTGCCGGGCGCGAGCTTCGACGAGCGGGCTCGCGTAGTTCGCGCCGGTGACGCTTCGGGCGCGCGACCTCCCGCGGCTCGTGCTGCACGGCGCGCGGGGGCCGGCGTCCGGACGAGGCGCGCATCTGGCGTGCACGACGTGGACCGGCTCGTGGTCGTCTGCGACCGCCCGCTGCCGCTCCAGGTGGACGGCGAGGACGCCGGCGACGTCCTCGAGGCGGTCTACGAAGCCGAGCGCGACGCCGTGACGGTGCTCGTCTGACTCGATGCTCCCGACCGCAGCTTTCGGCGGGGTTCTACAATAGACTGCGACCGCGATGAGCCAGCGTGCTCCCCGCCGAGGGAGGACCTGCGCCGCGTCATCGGCGACGGCGAGGCGATCCCGGACGGCGAGGTCGACGGGCTCGGCGCGGACGAGCTGCTCCAGCTCTACCGCAACCTCGTGCTCCTGCGGACGTACGACGAGCGCTCGGTCGTCTACCACCGGCAGGGCCGGATCGGCACGTACGCGATCTTCTGGAACCACGAGGCGATGCAGGCCGGCTCCGTGTTCGCGCTCGAGGACCGCGACTGGATCTTTCCGAGCTACCGCGAGTCGGCGATCGGGCTCCTGCGCGGGATGCCCGTCTCGACCGTGCTCTCCTGGTGGCGGGGCCACCCGGCGGGCTGGTGGGATCCGACGGAGTTCAACGTCGCCTCGATCTGCGTGCCCATCGCGACGCAGATCCCGCATGCCGTCGGGTTCGCGTGGGGGTCGCGCCTCAAGGGCGAGGACCGTGTCGCGCTCACGCTCTTCGGCGACGGCGCGACGTCGGAGGGCTCGTTCCACGAGGGCGCGACGTTCGCGGGGGTGATGAAGGCGCCGGTGATCCTCTTCTGCAACAACAACCAGTGGGCGATCTCGACTCCTCTCTGCTCCCAGACGGCGGCGCCGACGCTCGCCGACAAGGCGATCGGCTACGGGATTCCGGGCGTGCGCGTCGACGGAGGCGACGTCCTCGCCGTGTACGAGGCGACGAGGGACGCGGTCGCGCGCGCGCGGGCCGGCGAGGGGCCGACCTTCATCGAGGCGGTGACGTACCGGGCGGCGCCGCACGCGACCGCCGACGACCCCTCGCTGTACATCGACCCGGAGCGGGTCGAGGAGGAGCGGGAGAACGAGTGCGTCGGGCGCTTCGAGCGCTACCTCACGCGCCTGGGAGTCCTGACGGACGCCCAGGCGGAGGAGATCAAGGAGGACGCGCTGGAGCTGATGCGGCAGGGCATCGCGCAGGCGGAGGCGGAGCCGCCCGCGGACGTCTCGCTCGTCTTCGAGCATGCGTACGGCGCGCCCGCCGCCCGTCGCTGGCGGACGATCTCGCGGAGCTGCGGAGGATCCTCGGATGCCGTGAGCTGCTTCCTCGTCGAGGCCGTGAACGACGCGCTCCACGTCGAGATGGAGCGCGATCGCACGGTCATGGTCATGGGCGAGGACGTCGGGCGGCTGGGCGGCGTGTTCCGGGCCACGGCAGGCCTCCAGGAACGGTTCGGCGCCGACCGCTGCGTCGACACGCCGCTCGCCGAGGCGGGCATCCTCGGCACCGCGGTCGGGCTGTGCATGGCCGGCTGGCGGCCGGTCTGCGAGATGCAGTACGACGCGTTCAGCTATCCCGCGCTCGACCAGCTCATCAACCACGTGGGGCGCTACCGCTGGCGCACGAAGGGCGAGGATGGAGTTCCCGCTCACCATCCGGATGCCCTACGGCGGCGGGGTGCGCGCGCCCGAGCTCCACGACGACTCGCCGGAGACGTACTACGTGCACACGCCCGGGGTGAAGGTCGCGATCCCGGCGACGCCGGCGGACGCGAAGGGGCTTCTGGCCGCGGCGATCCGCGACCCGGATCCCGTCGTCGTCCTCGAGCCGAAGCTCCACTACCGCACGGCGAAGGAGGACGTTCCCGACGGCGAGCACGTCGTGCCGCTCGGGAGCGCGCGGATCGCCCGCGAGGGCACCGACCTCACGATGGTCGCATACGGCGCGATGGTGCACGTGGCCGAGCGCGCCGCCGAGGCGCTCGGCGGCGAGGCGTCGTGCGAGGTGCTCGACCTGCGGAGCCTGAAGCCGCTCGACGAGGGCGCGCTGCTCGCGTCGGTGGCGAAGACGGGGCGGGTGGTCGTCGTGCAGGAGGCGCCGCGCGTCTGCGGCTTCGCGGCGGAGGTCGCGGCGGTGCTCGCCGAGAAGGCGATCTTCGACCTGCGGGGGCCGGTCGTGCGGGTCACCGGCTACGACGTGCCGTATCCGTACTGGCAGATCGAGGACGCGTACATGCCCTCGGTCGAGCGAGTCGTGGACGCCGTCCGGCGCGTGCTCGCGGCGTGACACGCCAGTCGTCTGGCGCCGGCTGGACGAGCCCGGTATGGAGATCGCGCACATCGACGCGCTCGCGAGTCCGGCAGCCGGCACGCAGATCGGCGTCTCCTACGAGCTCCGCGTGATGAGCTCGGGCGACGGCTCGCCTCGAGATCGTCGGCGGTCGCGCGCTGACGGTCGAACTCGGACGGACGTCGACTTCTTCGACGTCTTCGCATCGCCGTTCTTCGAACTCGCTCCCGGTGGTCCGCGACGGGCTCCTCGACGGCCGCGAGGCGACGATTACGTCATGCGCTTCGTCCGTGTTCCCGCGCTCGAGATCGGCGACTCCGAGCAGCGCTACGAGCCGCTCGGAGGCCGCCGGTCCAGTACTCCTCGGGCTCGTTCACGGCGCGAGATCGAGTTCGACGAAGACGCCTTCGTCCACCGAGTACGAGGGCTTGCCTGGAGCGCCTCGCGTGATTGCGTCCACGAGATCCCGCTGGAGCGGCGGACGCTGCACGGCCACTTCTCGCGCGACCTCGAGCCGATCGTCACGGTCGATCCGGGCGACACGATCGCCTTCGCGAGCCTCGACGCCGGCTGGCGCACGGCGACGCGCGAGCGCGTTCGAGCCGCGCGGACGACGAGCTCGACGCGGGCCATGCGCTCGTCGGCCCGGTCGAGGTCCGGGGCGCACGGGCCGGGCAGACGCTCGAGGTCCGGATCGAGGAGGTTCGCGATCGGGCCCTGGGGCGTGCACGGACGCCGGTGGTTGGCACACGCCGCTGAACGAGCGTCTCGGGGTCGCCGACGGCGAGAGCGTGGTGCTGAGCTGGGAGCTCGACGCGGAGGGCGGAGTGGGACGCGACGAGACCGGGCGGCAAGTCGCGCTCCGGCCGTTCCTCGGCGTCATCGGGATGCCGCCGGCCGAGCCGGGAATCCACTCGACCGCGCCGCCGCGCGTGTGCGGCGGGAACATCGACTGCAAGGAGCTCGTCGAGGGGACGACGCTGCTACCTGCCGATCCCGGTCGACGGAGCCCTCGTTCTCGGCGGGCGACGGCCACGCGGCTCAGGGAGACGGCGAGGTCTCGCAGCTCGCGATCGAGGCGCCCGTCGAGCGCGCGCAGCTGACGCTGTCGGTGCGCGACGATCTCGCGCTCGCGGCGCCGATCGCGTGGACACCCGAGGCGTGGCTGACGTTCGGATTCGACGAGGATCTGGACGAGGCGGCGGCGATGGCGATCGACGGGATGCTCGAGCTCATGGGGCGCGAGCACGGGCTGGAGCGGCGCGAGGCGCTCGCGCTCGCGAGCGTCGTCGTCGATCTTCGCCTGACGCAGATCGTCAACGGAGTGCAAGGGATTCACGCACGCCTCGCGCACGATGCGCTCGGCTAGACGACAATTCGAGTCGTGTCGACATGGGCCGTTCAAGTCATCGTGGTCGCGCTCTTTGCGCTGACGTGCGGTGCCCTCACCATCGCCTGGATGCGCGGGCGGCTCGGAATCGCTGCGATCGCGCTGTTTCTCGTCGCGCTCGTGGTGTGGATCGCTGCCTTCGTCGCCATCGTCAGCGAGTATCGCGAGGCGAACAACTTCGCCACGTGCGATTCGGACTGCGGCGCGGTCCAGTACGCGACCGCGATTGCATTTCTCGCGCCCCCGCTCCTGATTGCGCTGGCGGCGCTCGCCATGCTCGTCACGCGCGGCACCCGCTGGCGCGCGCGGCGCGCCGCCGACGAGAATCGCGTGTAGTGGCCAAGTCGTTCAAGCTTCCCGACCTCGGCGAGGGCCTCACCGAGGGCGAGGTCGCCCGCTGGCTCGTCGCGGAGGGCCAGGAAATCGTCGAGGACGACGCCGCTCGTCGAGATCCAGACCGACAAGGCGACCGTCGAGATCCCGTCGCCGTACGCCGGCACCGTCCTCGCGATCCTCGTCGGCGAGGGCGAGCTCGTGCCCGTGGGGACCGAGCTCGTCGTGATCGGACAGCCGGGCGAGGCCGTTCCCGAGGCGGCTACGAGACCAAGTGACACAGTGTCACAAGGGGATGGGGCGGCTTCGCGGCGCAGTGCCGGATGGCGGCTCGGCAGCGCGAGTGCAGGCGACCCCTGTCGTTCGCCGGATCGCGGAGGAGCTCGGCGTCGATCTCGCCGTCGTGGCGGGCACCGGGCCGGGCGGGCGCGATCACGGAGGACGACGTGCGCGCGGCTGCCGCAGGCGGCGCGGCTCAGGAGGGTCGGCGTGAGCCGCTCCGTGGCGTCCGGCGCCTGATCGCCGAGCACATGGCTCGCGCGCACCGCGAGGTGCCGCCGGTGACGTGGGTCGAGGAGTGCGACTTCGAAGCCGTGCCGATGGATCGACTGCTGGCCACGGTCGTGAGGGCGGTCGCCGACTCCCTGCCGGAGTTCCCCGAGCTGAACGCGCGCCTGGAAGGAGACGCGATCGTCTATCTCGACCGCTACGACATCGGCGTCGCAGTGCAGACGGCCGCCGGCCTCGTCGTCCCGGTCGTTCGCGGTGCGAACGAGAAGACGGTCGATCAGCTCGCGGCGGAGATCGGCGAGGTCGCCGAACGAGCACGCGCGGGATCGCTGAAGGCTGAAGAGCTCCGCGACTCGACGTTCACTGTCACGAGCGCCGGGAAGCTCGCCGGGCTCTTCTCCACACCGATCGTCAACCACCCCGAGGTCGCGATCCTCAGCGTCGGACGCGTCTCGCCGAGGCCGGTCGTTCGAGACGATGAGATCGTCGTCCGGCGAACCGGAACCGTGGCGATCACCTTCGATCACCGCGTCGTCGACGGCGCGCGGGCGGCGGCCTTCGGCCTCGCGGTGATCGCTCGAGTGCAATCCGGCTAGCCCGATTGCACGTATGTCTCTCCGTACCCGAAAAAGAGGGGGAGCTATGCGTGCACGGATCGTGGGAACCGCGTTCGTCATCGGGCTCGTAGCAGTCGGGGTCGCTGTCGCGGGAGCGAACGGCAACTGGAGCACTCATGCGGACGGCTCGCAGGAGGTCCCAGCGCGCGAGACGAACGCCCAGGCGCAGGCGATCTTCAACCTGTCGCAGGATGGGCAGGAGCTCGACTTCAAGCTGATCGCCTCCAACATCGAGAACGTCGTTCAGGCGCACATCCACCAAGGTGCGGCGGGCGCGAACGGGCCGATCGGAGTCTTTCTCTACGGCCTCGTCCCGGCGAACGGTGGTCGCACGGACGGCGTCCTCTCGCAAGGGACGATTGTGGAGGACGATCTCATCGGCCCATTCGAGGACCTGACCGTTTCCGAGCTCGCCGAGCTACTGAATTCGGGCGGCGCGTACGTCAACGTCCACACGAGCACTGGGTCGGCAACTCTCGGCCCCGGCAACTTCCCGGGTGGGGAGGTCCGCGGGCAGATCAAGTAGCGGAGGGGCAGGCGAGGCCGGAGCGGGCGGCCGCTCCGGCCTCTCTAGACTGCCCCGCGTGGGCAGCTGGTACACGATCGGGCTCTGTCTCGGCCTCGGGCTCGGCTTTTCGGTCGCCATCACCGGGCTCCTGGGCACGAACGTCCTCGGGATCGGTGCTGCCGCAATCGTCGGTGCCGTTCTCGGCGGTGCCATCGGCCTCCTGATCGGCGATACGCCAGAGACGATTGCCGGTGCACTCGGCGGTGTGCTCGGCGCGCTCTCCGCGGCGGCGGTGGTGGTCGGTGCCTTGCGTCGAGGCGCCACACGTTTCGGTGTCGGTGCCTACGTGGCTGCCCTCGGCGCCCTGATCTGCCTCATCGCGCTCGTGCCTGTCGCCGGCTACGTTCTGGCGGTGGCGCTTCCGGTCCTCGCGGCTCGCATGCGCGGGCGGCAGGCGGCTCGATTCGCCGGGCTTCGCTCGCTCGCCAAGTGATCTCGAAGGTCGAGGCTTCGACCGCTCGTGCGGAGATGGTCGAGCGGCAACTGCGCCGCCGGGGTATCTCCGACGAGCGAGTCCTCGGCGCCATGGCAAGAGTTCCTCGCGAGCTCTTCGTCCCGGAGCGGCTCCGCGCGTACGCCTACGACGACGGCGCGCTCCCGATCGGGCACCGGCAGACGATCTCGCAGCCGTTCGTCGTCGCCACGATCTGCTCGCTCCTGGGGCTCACGGGTGACGAACGCGTGCTCGACGTCGGGACCGGCTCCGGCTACCAGGCAGCCGTGCTCGCCGAGCTCGCGAGGGAGGTCATCACGATCGAGCGCATACCCGAGCTCGCCGACGAAGCGCGCATGAGGCTCGTCGTGGCGGGGTACGGGAACGTCGAAGTGCGCGTCGGTGACGGATCGCTCGGTGTCCCCGAGCGCGCCCCATTCGAAGGCGTCGCGGTCGCAGCGGCCGCGCCAACCGTTCCTCCTGCCCTGTACGACCAGCTCGGCGACGGCGGCAGGCTCGTCGTCCCGCGGGGCTCGCGCTGGGGACAGGAGCTCGTGCTCGTGGAGCGGACTCCCGAAGGACCAGTCGAGCGCACGACGATTCCGGTGCGCTTCGTTCCGCTCGTGGGAGACGAAGGTTTTGCCGATGACTGACCGTATGGGTGGCGGCGACGACGCTGTGGCTGACTACTCTGCGAAGACGGTGGAGTCCTCGCACGTCCCCATTCACGGCGACTACTCGGCCGCACGCGTGCGTGCCGGCTTGCGCAAGCGCAAGAACTGGGAGCAGCTCGTCAAGTTCTGCGTCGTCGGCGCCAGCGGTTACGCGGTCAACCTGTTGGTGTTCTCGCTGCTCGTCGTCGCGCTGGGCCTCCACTACATCCCGGCGGCGATCTGCTCGTTCCTGGTCGCGGTCACGAACAACTACACCTGGAACCGACATTGGACGTTCCGTGCACAGCGCGGCCACGTCGCGTACCAGGGGATGCGGTTCCTCGTCGTCTCGACCTTCGCGCTCGGCGCGAACCTCATCGTCCTCGAGGTGTTGGTTCGTGCCGGCCTGACCGAGGTCGTCGCGCAGGCCATCGCGATCGTGCTCGTCACGCCGGTGAACTTCGTGGGCAATAAGCTCTGGTCGTTCGGACCTCGACGCTAGCCCTCGTCGCCGCGCTTGGGGCTCTCTCCCTCGCTCTCCCCTCGACAGGAGCCGCTCAGTCGGCCGGGGCCACTGATCTCGCCCGTCTGACCGAGGACGAGGCCGTCAGGCTCGCGCTCGCCCATCCGAAGGTTGCCCGCTGGCTCGACCGCTACCCGCCGTCTACCACGACCTCGGGGGACTACAGGCGGGAGTCGCGAACGTGGCTCGTGAAGGCGTGGTCGGGCGAGGCCGGTCAGATCGTCGAGGCCGTCGTCGAGGACCCGACTGGGCGAGTCGCCGAGGCGTGGACGGGACCTCAGGTCGCCTGGAAGATGGCACGAGGACGCGAGGGCGCGTTCGGCGGCAAGACGCTGCTGAGGCCTTACGTCTGGCTCGCGTTCTGCGTGGTCTTCCTGCTCGGCCTCGCCGATCTCCGGCGGCCGCTGTCGGTGCGGAACCTCGACCTGCTCGCTTTGCTGGGTTTCACGGCGTCGCTCGTCTTCTTCGACCGCGGGGAGATCTTTCGAAGCGTCCCGCTCGCCTACCCGGTGCTTGCCTATCTCCTCGGCCGCGGCCTCTGGGTCGGCTTCGGCAGGCGCGGGAAGCCACTCACGTCGGTCTGGCCGACGTGGGTGCTCGCGGCAGCTGCGGTCTTCCTTCTGGGGTTCCGTGTCGGACTCAACCTCGAGACGCCGCGCGGCGTCATCGACGTCGGGCTCGCCGGCGTCGTCGGCGCGAGCAGGATCCTCGACGGCGAAGCGCCCTATGGGAACATGCCGCAACGAGGCGACCTCGAGCCGTGCGGCCCGAAGGACGCCGAGGGGCAGGTCCGCGAGCGCATCCAGACGAACGGGCGCTGCGAGGCGGCCATCGAGCGCGGGGACACGTACGGCCCGGTCTCGTACCTCGCCTACGTGCCCGCGACGGTGGTGTTCGACTGGAGCGGGAAGTGGGACTCGCTTCCCGCCGCGCACGCAACGTCCATCGCCTTCGACCTGCTCGCGATTCTCGGCCTCGTCCTCGTCGGGCTCCGGTTCGGGGGACGGCGACTCGCGGTGTTGCTCACGTTCGGATGGGCCGCTTACCCGTTCACGGCCTACACATTGAACGCGAACACGAACGACGCGATCATGCCCGCCTTCCTCCTTGCCGGCTTCTGGCTCGTCACCTCGGACTCGGCGCGCGGCGCGTCCGTCGCGCTCGCGGGTTGGACGAAGTTCGGCGTGCTCCTCGTGGCGCCGTTGTGGGCGGCGTATCCGAGCCTGGAGCTGCGGCGGCTCCTGCGCTTCGGCGCGGCATTCCTCGCTGCGACCGTGCTCGCTTTCTCGATTCTTCTCCTCGAGCCGTCACTCATGGACGCGGTGCGCACCTTCTGGAACCGGACGATCGGGTTCCAGACCGGCCGTGATTCACCGTTCTCTATCTGGGGCTGGGGCCAGTACCGCGCGCAGGGCATCCCCGACCTGGGTTTCCTGCAGCCGGTGGCGTCGGCGCTGGCTGTCGCTCTGGCCGTTGCACTCGCGTTCGTCCCGCGCCGGAAGGGGCCCGTCGAGCTCGCGGCGCTCACCGCAGCGATCCTCATCGGGTTCCAGGTTGCGCTGACCCACTGGTTCTATCTCTACCTCCCGTGGATCGTCCCCTTCGTGCTTCTCTGGCTGCTGCTCCCGCAGCGAGAAGGGGCTTACGACACGGGGACGCGGACGGCTTCGATCGAGGACGCCTTGCCCGTCTCGGCGTCGCACTCGATGAGCGCGCCCTCGATCCGCACGCCTCCCTGAGCCGTCTCGAAGCGAACGGGCAGGCCGGTGCGCATGCGCCGGATGGCGAGGTCGGCCTCCACGCCGATGACGGAGTCGTGCGGTCCCGTCATGCCCGCGTCGGTGATGAACGCTGTTCCTTTCGGGAGCACGTTCGCGTCGGAGGTCTGGACGTGCGTATGCGTCCCGACGACCGCGGTGACACGGCCGTCGAGCCAGCGCGCGAGCGCGGCCTTCTCGCTCGTCGCTTCGGCGTGCACGTCGACGAGCACGATCGGGGTCTGACTTCGGGTCTCGTCCACGAGCTCGTCGATCACCTCGAACATCGACGTCGCCGGGTGCAGGAAGAGCGAGCCAAGCACGTTGATCACGCCGATCCGGATGCCGTTGGACGCCGGCACGACTGTGTTCCCGCGGCCGGGCGTATTACGAGAGGCGTTCGCAGGTCGCACGACGCGGTCGGACGCTTCGAGGTACTCGCCGATCTCCGTTCGCCGGAACGCGTGGTTGCCGAGGGTGATCGCGTCGACCCCCATCCCGAGCAGCTGGTCGGCGAGGCGCGGCGTGATGCCGATCCCGTCGGCGGCGTTCTCACCGTTCACGACGCAGGCGTCGACGTCCAGATCGGCTCGCATCTTCTTGAGGCGCTCGTCGAGCGCGCGTCTTCCGGGAGCGCCGACGACGTCCGCGATGAAGAGGATGCGCACGGCGCGCCGACCTTACGGCACGCCGAGGGTCGCCGACGGGTAGACCTGGAGCGAGACGTTGTTGCCGCCCTCGGCGGCGTAGCGCTCGAGTGCCTGCTGCTCGAAGCGGCTGATGTTCGTCACGGTGCCCAGCTTCGACGATCCGGCCGCGACGTTCGCCCCGACCGTGAGCACCGGGTCGGGCCGGACGTTCTGCATCGAGACGACGAGGGACGGAGCGGAGGCGGGTCGTAGCTCGATCGCCGCCCCGACGGTGCGTCCCGAGATGACCTGATCGCGAATCGCGACGACCGTCCCGTCGATCGGCGAGTAGACATCCGTGCCTGCGACCGCGCCGACGTCGAGCGTCCGCAGGGGCCCGCCCGAGAGCTGGTACCAGGCGAGTCCGCTGCGCGACGCACCCGTGATGCGACGCCAGAGCCTCGCGATGAGCCCTTCGTTGCGCTGCGGGCCGACGGGCTTCAGGACGAGCGCCCCGTCCTCGCTCCCGTGGAACCCGATGGCCGTCACGCCTCCCTGTGCGACGGGTGACTGTACGCGCAGGTTCCCGACCGTCGCGAGCACTTGCGGGTCGGGCGGCGCGGACGTGACGGGTAGCGGCGCGGGCCGGCTGACTGCGGGCGAAGTCTCGCTGTCGAAGGCTGTCAGCGCGAGCGTCACGACTGCGAGAACCGCGATGATCGCCGCAACGGCGAAGCGCCGCGCCCGAGCCTGTGCTCGGCGGCGGTCCGCCCTGAGCCGGGCAGCGTGACGGGTGCGCGGAGTCGCCACCATAGGGACCGTAGCAAGGCTCTCTGAGCGCCACGATACGATCCTCGTATGGCCGGCCCCGGCCCGACGATCCAGATCCCGCGGTGGATCCAGCTGGTCGTCCTGCCCGTTCTGCTCGTGCTCGCGTTCCTGCTCGCGGCGAAGCTCGGGCATGTCCTCTTCCTCTTCCTGGCAGCGAGCGTGATCGCGTTCACGCTGAACCCGCTCGTTCGCGACCTGACGCGCTTGAAGGTCCCGCGCGGGCCGTCGGTGTTCATCGTCTACACGATCTTCGCCGCGGTCGTGATCGCGCTTCTCGTCGCCATCGGCGCCGTTGCCTTCGACCAGGCGCGGAACGCCGCCGACCGCGTCGACGAGTACGTGACGGACGAGCTCGACTCCGAGCAGACGGCGGCCGAGGTCGATCTCGACCGCTTGCAGGCGTGGCTCGACGACCACGGCCTCGAAGACGTCCAGGTGCGCGAGCAGATCAACGAGTGGCTCGACTCGCTCAGCGCGGGCGAGATCTCGGGCTACGCCCAGGACGCGATCGAATTCGCCCAAGGCGCGGCGTTCTCGTTCGTCCTCCTGATGTTCTCGCTCATCCTCATCGTCGTCATCTCGATCTACATGCTCCTCGACATGCAGCGCCTCGAGCAGTCGATCGACGCCCGCTTCCCTCCGCACGACGGCGCTCCGCTGACGCAAAGGATCGAGAGCGCACTGTGGGGTTACCTCAAGGGGCAGGCGATCCTGTCGACAGTCATCGGGACGAGCGCGGGGGTCGGCATGTACGTCCTGGGCGTCACGGGTCTTGTCGAGGGAGCCGAAGAGTACGCGCTCCTCTTCGGTCTGTGGACGGCCTTCATCGAGGTGATCCCGTACATCGGTCCCTGGCTCTCCGCCGTGCCGCCGGCGATCTACGCGCTGTTCGCCGACCCGCCGTGGGGCGTCGTCTGGGTCGCGCTCCTCTTCCTCTTCATCTACCAGGTGGAGGGGCACGTCGTCGTCCCGAACGTGATGGCGAGCGCGCTTCGTCTCCACCCGCTGCTCGTCATCTTCGGGCTGCTGGCGGGAGGTGCGTTGTACGGGATCGCGGGCGTGCTCATCGCGCTGCCGACCATGGCGGGCGGCCGGGCGATCTGGGAGTTCTTCCGCGAGCGAGTCAAGCTCGAGAGCTGGGACGAGGGCGCGCCGGAGGTCCCGGTGGAGGTGGAGATCGAACCGCCCAGGGCGGCGTCCGGCTCGGGATAGCGTTCGCATCGTGTGGGACGCGATCGCAGCAGCCGCCGCGGCCGAGAGCCCGCTCTGGGGCGACGCTCTCCGTCCCGAGGGCGAGCGGAAACTGGTGCCGGTGTTCTCGCCCTTGGGTCCGGCTCGGCACGCGCCCGGGCTGGAGACGATCTACGAGGGCTACCTCGTCCACTACGGTCGACCGCGCCTGTTCGCGCCGGATGACCGCGACACGGCGCTCCTCCTGGGCGACTATCTGTACGCACACGGACTCGTTCGCATCGCGGAGACCGGTGACGTCGGTGCCGTCTCCGACCTCGCCGAGCTGATCTCGTTGTGTGCGCAGTCACGCGCCGAGGGTCGTGACGGCGACGGGCCGGCCTGGGCCGCGACGTCTTCCTCGCTCGGCGCAGGCGGTCTCGATCTCGCGCGGCGCGCGCTGCGCGAGCGAGGCGATTCGAGCGTCCTCGACGCCGTCGCGCGCTCCGTAGTTGGGGACGAGGCCGTCGACGCCGCGCTCACTGCGCATGGCCGTCTCGTCGGGTAGAGTCGAGGCGATGCTCGAGTTGCTCGCGAAGACCGCCGCTGAGGAAGGGCGCGACATCGTGCTCTCGATGCTCGTCGTCGGCCTGATCTTCGTCGGCGTCGCAGTTCTCGGCGATCTCTACAAGCGTTTCAGCCGCAAGAGCAACTAACGCAACGCGGCGCCTCCGTAGACTGACGGCGCCTTGGCGCCGCCGCGAGACCTCCGCGAATGGGTCGCGCTCCTCGAGCGCGAGGGCGAGCTGCGTCGCATCTCCGTCGAAGCCGACCCCGACCTCGAGATCACCGAGATCACCGATCGTGTCGTCAAGTCGGGAGGGCCGGCGCTGCTGTTCGAGAACCCCAAGGGCTCGCAGCACCCGCTCCTGATCAACCAGTTCGGCACCGAGCGGCGCATGTGTCTTGCCCTAGGCGTGGAAAGCCTCGACGACGCGGCGGCCAAGCTCGGCGACATCCTCGACATGCAGCCTCCCGAGGGGCTCCGCGAGAAGGTCAGGGGTCTCCTGAAACTGAAGTCGGTCGCGGACTCCCGGCCGAAGACCGTCTCGAAGGCCGGGTGCCAGGAGGTCTTCTACGAGGGGGACGACGTCGACCTCGGGAGGCTTCCGATCCAGCGCTGCTGGCCGGGCGATCCCGCGCCGTTCATCACGCTGCCGGCGGTCATCACGAAGGACCCGCACACCGGCGGGCGCAACGTCGGCATGTACCGAATGCAGGTGATCGACAAGCGCTCGACGTTCATGCACTGGCAGATGCACAAGGACGGGCGCGCGGATCTCCTCGCCGCGGAGGACGGGCGGATCCCCGTGGCGGTCGCGATCGGGCTCGATCCCGTCACGGCCTACTCGGCGAGTGCGCCGCTCCCGAAGCACCTCGACGAGCTCATGCTCGCCGGGTTCCTGCGCGGCGAGCCCGTCGAGCTCGTCCGCTGCAAGACCGTCGATCTGGAGGTGCCCGCGAGCGCCGAGATCGTCCTCGAGGGGCATGTCTCGAAGGACGACGTGGGCATCGAGGGGCCGTTCGGCGATCACACCGGCTACTACTCGCACGCGGAGCCGTTTCCGATCTTCCGCATCTCGGCGATGACCATGCGGCGCGATGCGATCTACGCCTCCATCGTCGTCGGCAAGCCGCCTGCCGAGGACGCTTGGCTCGGCAAGGCGACCGAGCGGATCTTCCTGCCCGCGGTGCGGATGACGCTCCCGGAGATCGTCGACTACGACCTACCCGTCGCCGGCGCGTTCCACAACTGCGTAATCGTCTCGATCCGCAAGTCGTTTCCCGGGCACGCACAGAAGGTAATGCACGCTCTGTGGGGCCTCGGGATGCTCTCGCTCTCGAAGTCGATCGTCGTCGTCGACGCGAAGGTCGACGTGCACGACTACGAGGACGTCTTCTTTCGCGTCACGGCAAACGTCGACCCGAAGCGCGACATCCTGATCACAGAAGGCCCGCTCGACCACCTCGACCACGCCCCTGGTCGGCAGTTCTACGGGGGGAAGCTGGGTATCGATGCGACTCACAAGCTGCCCGAAGAGGATGCGCGGCCGTGGCCGGAGGAGATCGTCATGTCTGACGAGATCCGCGACCTCGTGACGCGGCGCTGGGCCGAATACGGCTTGTCCTGACGCGCGTCCTCCGCAAAGTGCAGAATCCACCCGTCGCGACAGACGGCACGTCGTTGACATGCGAGGTCGTAGGTCGATTGAATCCACCGTAGGCGCGATTTGAGCAACACGAGCCACGACACCCCGCACGCACCAGGCCCGAGCCTCTGGCCGATCGGTTTCGCGATCGGTGTCGCCTGTCTGCTCGTCGGACTCGTCATCTCGTGGATAGTCGCAGCGATCGGGGCCGTGCTGGCGGTGGCGTTCGGCCTGCTCTGGGCGCGCGACGTCACTCGCGACGTCCGCGCCGAGGTGCCCCGCATCGAGCCCGAGACGCGCTCCGTCGCCGACACAGCCTCGGCCGCAACGTCCGCGGCGGCGGCCTCCGCTCCGCTACCGGCGTACACGCGCTCCCGCTTCCTCGAAGCCTCGACCCTCGGAGTCGGCGCGGCGATCGGCGCAATCGTCACGCTGCCGGTCCTCGGCTTCATGGTGCTTCCCGCCTTCACGAACCTCGAGGAAGACGAGGTCGATCTCGGCCCGCTCGAGAACTTCCCCGAGGGCGAGTACGTCATCGCTACCTATCTGTCCGATCCGAACGCGGGCGAGGTCAGCCGGCGCACTACCTTCGTGCGCAACAACGGAGCGACCGACGACGGCGTGCCGAGCTTCACGATCCTGTACAGCCGCTGCGTCCATCTCGGCTGTCCCGTGCAGCCGAACGGCCCCATCGACGAGGAAGCGAGGACGGAGGTCGACGGCGTCGAGCTTCGCCCGGTGCTCGCGCAGTCGTTCGGCTGCCCGTGCCACGGCGGCTTGTACGACGCCGAAGGCAATCGCCAGGCCGGTCCGCCCGTACGTTCGATGGATCGCTACACGTTCTCCATCAGGAACAACCGACTCGTGCTCGGCGAGCTGTATGCGGTCGGCAGCGTCTCCGGGACCGGCGCGAGCGCGACGATCTCGCGCTACCCGTGGTCGGTTCCGGGAACGCACGTCGACGGCGTCGAGGCGTGGCTCTATCCCATCGTCCCCAGTCAGGTGACCGGCTAGTGGCTGCCAAGTCCAAGCGGCAGCAGATGGTCGACATGGCCGTCCTCGCGCCGCTCGACTGGATCGACGAGCGGACGGCAGCCGTCCGGGCGACGAAGTGGTTCCTCTTCCGCAACGTCCCGCGCGACATCAGCTGGGGACAGACGCTTGGCTCGGCGGCGCTGACCGCCTTCATCGTCCAGGCGCTCACCGGTGCCATCCTCGCGCTCTACTACAAGCCGTCGCCGGAGATCAACCCGGTCACGGGCAAGCCGGTCGCCTACTCCTCGATCGAGGCGATCACCGACGAGCTCACGCTCGGCTGGCTCGTCCGCGGCATGCATAAGTGGGGAGCGAGCGTCTTCATCATCCTGCTCTTCCTGCACATGGGCCGCGTCTTCCTCTTCGGCGCGTATAAGTACCCGCGCGAGCTGAACTGGATCATCGGCGTGCTGATCCTCGTGCTCGGGATGCTCATGGGCTTCACGGGGTACCTCCTGCCGTGGGACCAGACGTCGTACTGGGCGACCGCCGTCGGCATCAACCTGAACGGGACGGCGCCCTTCCTCGGGCCGTGGTTGGCCCAGTTCCTCGCGACCGGGCCGGAGATCGGCTCGAACACGCTGCCGCTGTACTACGGGCTGCACATGCTGCTGATACCCGGCGCGCTGATCGCGTTGATCTTCGTCCATATCTACCTCGTGACGCGGCTTGGCGTCGCGTCGCCGCCATGGTCGAGCGAGGAAGCCGGCCGTGAGCGCCCGGCCGTTCCGCCGACCGGCGAGCGCGCAGGGCTCGTGCGTGGTACGGGGGGCGGCGACTGATGGCCAAGGATCTCGGCGAGCTGAACCGCGAGGACTACGCCCGCTACAAGGACGACGTCAAGAAGGAGGGAAAGCCCTTCTTCCCGTTCGCGCTCTGGCACGACACGGTCATGTCGCTGGTCGTCGTGGTGGTGATCGTGGCGCTGGCTGCGATCTGGTACTTCGATGCCGACGGAATCGAGCCGGGACTGCTCGGCCCGTGGTACACGGAGCCCGCCGATCCGGGGACGACCGACTTCATCCCGCGACCCGACTGGTACTTCTACTTCCTCTTCTACCTCCTACGGATTTTCGAGTGGCCGGAGACGGTGTTCATCGCGACCGTCGGCATCCCGACGATCCTGCTCATCCTGCTGCTCGGGCTGCCGTTCTACGACCGGCGACGCGAGCGCCGGCCGACGCATCGGCCCGTCGCGATGGTCGCCGGCGTCCTCACGATTCTCTCGATGGCGGTGCTGACGTGGAAGGGCGCGACGGCGGAGGAGGCGCTCGGCTCGGAGCTCATCTTGCTCGTACCCGAATGGGCCCAGGAGCAGGGCTTTGTAGGCAACGAGCAGGCAACCACGGGAGCCGAGTTGTTCGCAGAGTCGGGTTGCCTGAACTGCCATACGTACCTCGGCACGGGTGCAGGGTCCCTTGGCGCACCCGACCTGTCCGAGGTTGGTCAGTCGAACGACGCAGCGTTCTTCGTCCAGTACCTGTCGAACCCGGCCCAGTTCGGGAACACGGTGATGGGCTCCTACTCGTACCTCGGGCAGGAGAACCTCGAGGCCCTCGGCGCGTTCCTCGAAGCCTCCAAGGGCGGCGGGTAGCGCACTCCGCATAGCCTTCGGGCTGTGCGGGTCTTCCTCGGCGTGACCGGCGCCTCCGGCGCTCCGTACGCGGAGCGGCTCTTGCGCGCCCTCGCCGCCGCCGACTGCGAGATCGGCGTGACGGCGTCCAGCTCGGGGATCCAGGTGCTCGCCACGGAGCTCTACCGGGATCCATCGCTCGCGCGGGAAGACGTGCTCGAGCGGTTCGTGGGCGACGCGACGGCGCGGGTCACGGTTTATGGGGAGAACGATTTCGCCAGCCCGTATGCGAGCGGCTCGGCGCGCGTCGACGCCTACGTCATCTGCCCGTGCTCGATGGCGACCGTAGGGACGCTCGCGTCAGGCGCGATGCAGAACCTCATCCATCGCGCTGCATCCGTCGCTCTCAAGGAGCGCCGTAAACTCGTCCTCGTTCCCCGCGAGACGCCGCTCTCGTCGATTCACCTCCGCGGGCTCGCGACGCTGAACGAGGCGGGAGCGGTGATCCTCTTCGCAGCGCCGGGCTTCTACCACGGCGCCGACACGATCGACGACCTCGTCGACTTCATCGTCGCGCGCTGCCTCGACCAGATCGGGATCGACAATGCGCTCGTGAAGCGCTGGGGCGAATGACCGGCAAGCAACAGCCTGTTGCGAGGTCGTTCGAGACGGGCACCCTGGAGCCTGACTCGGTACGCAGGATGTTCGATCGCATCGCGCCCGTCTACGACGCGATGAACCGCGTCATGACCGCCGGGCTCGACCGGCGCTGGCGCAAGCTCGCGGTGGCCGCGGTCGTCTGGCCCGGCGATCGCGTTCTCGACGCATGCTGCGGCACCGGCGATCTCGCGGTCGAGGCGGAGCGGCGCGGCGGCCGCGTCGTCGGCCTCGACTTCTCGGAGCAGATGCTCGAGCGGGCGCGGAAGAAATCCGGAGCGATCGAATGGGTGCAGGGAGACGCGCTCGCGTTGCCGTTCGCTGACGGAGAGTTCGACGCGGCGACCGTCGGCTTCGGCGTGCGCAACCTTGCCGACATCGAGGGGGGGCTGCGAGAGCTGGCGCGTGTGCTCCGCCCTGGTGGGAAGCTCGCGGTGCTCGAGATCACGCGCCCTCGCGGCATCCTCCGTCCGTTCTTCAGGTTCTGGTTCGACGTCCTCGTTCCGCTCGCGGGGCGCGTGCTGCCGGGTGGTGAGGCATACACGTACCTGCCCGCGAGCGTGCGGCGCTTCCCGGAGCCCGACGATCTCTCCGCGCTGTTCGAGCGCGCTGGCTTCGACGACGTGCGCTACCGGCTCCTCGGCGGAGGGATCGTCGCTCTACACGTGGGCGTCAAGCCGTGATTGCACTGGAGGTCGTCCGCGCAGCCGCCGGCCTCGACGACTACCTCGCGCAGGTCGAGGTCGAGCTCGCACGCAGCGTTGAGCGGTATCCGGGTCTCGTCGCCGAGATCGGCGCGGGCGCTCTCGCCGCGGGCGGCAAGCGGCTGCGGCCCGCGCTCGCATTCCTTTCCTCGCCGCAGGAGGACGCTGCTCCGG
Organism: uncultured Gaiellaceae bacterium; assembly: GCA_963723695.1. Classification (GTDB taxonomy): domain Bacteria; phylum Actinomycetota; class Thermoleophilia; order Gaiellales; family Gaiellaceae; genus GMQP-bins7. The sequence goes on from CAVRRU010000012.1 coordinate 339,457, forward strand.
TCGCCGCAGGCGTCGCGGTCGAGCTCGTGCACATGGCGACGCTGGTGCACGACGATCTGATCGACGGCGCGGCTCTCCGTCGCGGGCAGGCCGCGGCCTGGAGCGAGCACGGCGAGAGTGCGGCGAAGGCCGCGGGGGACTACCTCTTCGCAAGAGCGTTCTCCGTCCTCGCGGACACCCGCGATCCCGACGGCGTTGCAGAGCTGGCGGAGGCGTCGCTCGCCCTCGCGCGCGGCGAGGCGATGCAGCGCCGCCAGCGCTACGATCCCGACACGACGATCGAGGAGTACCTCGAGCGCTGCTCGCTCAAGACAGGAAGGCTCTTCGAGGCCGCGTGCGTCCTCGGAGGCGGCAGCGGGGAGTACGGCCGCCGGCTCGGGATCGCCTTCCAGATCGCCGACGACGTGCTCGACTGCAGCGGCGAGACGATCGAGACCGGCAAGGTGCCTGGCACGGACCTCCGGGACGGCACTCCGACGCTCCCACTTCTCCTCGCTGCGGAAGCCGACCCCGTCGTGCGGGATGCGCTCGCCGGTGGGCCGATGGAAGGCGTCCTCGTGCGCGTCGCCGCGACCGGTGCGCTCGAGCGATCCCGCGAGCTGGCTCTCCACTACGCTTCGGAGGCCAGGTCCTGCCTCGACGGCGCCGCGCGGCAGGATGAGCTCGAGGCACTGACACGGGCCGTCGTGGAGAGGAGAAGCTGATCGCAGTTCTCGCGCAACCGACGCTCGCACCGATCCGGGAGAAGATCGACGCGGGCGGGCGTCTCGACTTCGACGACGGGGTCGCGATCCTCGAGTCCGACGACCTCCTCGAGCTCGGCGAGCTCGCCGATCTCGCGCGCCGGCGGCGCGGAGGGACGGACGAGGTCTATTTCGTCCAGAACCTGTACGTCAACCAGACGAACGTTTGCCGCGTGAAGTGCAAGTTCTGCGCATTCGCGGCGACGCGGAAGCAGGAGCACGCGTACACGTTCACGACCGGGGAGCTCGTCGAAGACGTCCTCCGCCAGCGCGAGGTGACGCGCTTCACCGAGATCCACATGGTCAACGGCGAGAACCCGCACGTCGACTTCGGCTTCTACCGCGACACGACGGCCGCGCTCCACGAAGCGCTGCCCGACGTACACCTCAAGCTGTACACGGCCTCCGAGATCCACCACATGACGACCCTCTCCGGGCTGACGCACGAGGACGTGCTGCTCGAGCTCAAGGCGGCCGGCCTGGGATCGCTTCCGGGCGGTGGCGCCGAGGTGTTCGCCGACCGCGTGCGCCGGCTCGTCGCGCCGGGCAAGGAATCGCCGGAGACCTGGTTCCACGTGCACGACACGGCGCATCGGCTCGGCATCCCGACGCACTGCACGATGCTGTACGGGCACGTCGAGACCTACGAGGAGCGGGTCGACCACATACTGCGTCTGCGGGATCAGCAGGACCGCTCGGGCGGCTTCCTCGCGTTCATCCCGCTCGCATTCCATCCCGAGAACACGGTCTTCGAACGGCGCGGCTGGCGCCACACCACGGGCGCCGACGACCTCAAGATGCTCGCCTTCTCTCGGCTGATGCTCGACAACGTCCCCAACATCAAGGCCTACTGGATCATGATGGGCATGCCGCTCGCGGCCGTTGCGCTCCACTTCGGCGCGAACGATGTGCAGGGCACGGTCGTACGGGAGGAGATCTTCCACGCTGCGGGCGCCCGCACCGAGACCGAGCAGAAGGTCGAGCAGCTCGTCCGCTTCGTGCGCGAGGCGGGGCGCATTCCCGTCCAGCGCGACACTCTCTACAACGAGCTTCGCCGCTGGTGATCTCGCGTCCCCGAGATCACGCATGACGGAGTTCGTCTCGGCAGTTCCGATCATTCCTGCTCGTGACATCGAGGACGCAGCAGCCTGGTATCGCGACGAGCTCGGTTTCGAGGTCTTTCACACCGAGCCGGAGTACGGGATCGTCGGACGCGGCGAGTCCTGGATCCACTTCTGGGGCCCGAGCGATATCGCGCCCGAGGACTCGAACACGATGATCCGGCTCGGAGTCCAGGGCATCGACGAGCTGTACGCGCACTGCCAAGAGCGGGACATCGTGCACCCCAACGCGCCGCTCCAGGACACGCCCTGGGGCTTCCGCGAGTTCTCGGCGCGCGATCGCGACGGGAACCTCGTAACTTTCTTCGAGCGGCCCGCAGAGTACGACCCGAGGGGCGACGGCTCGTGAGCCGTGAAGGTGCACCGAGCAAGCAACCGCAGGCATCCCGGGCCGCCGGGACGCCGATCTGGGTGTGGTTGATCTACGCGCTCGGGATCGTGGCCGTCGTGATCTTCGCGTTTTCCCTCCTCTTCACGGCCGGCGCACTGCTCCTGTCCGACGACGTCCCGGTGACGTACGACGTCTCGGCCCCGGCGATCGTCCTCTGGGGCGGGCTCGTCTTCGCGGCGGCTGCCACGTGGTACGTGCGGCGGAAGCAGCGGCGATGAGGCTGGGTCGCATCTCCTACGTGAACATGGCACCGGTCTTCTACGGGCTCGAGGCCGACGTCGAGGAGGTTTCCGGGGTTCCCACCGAGCTCTCTCGGATGCTGCTCGACGGCGACATCGACATCGCGCCGATTCCTTCGATCGAGTACGCGCGGAACGCCGACCGCCTGCGCATCCTCCCGCGCATGTGCGTCTCGTCGGAGGGTGCGGTCGACTCGATCCAGCTCGTGACACGGATGTCGTTCGGGCAGGTCCGCTCGGTCGCGGTGACTCCGGAAAGCGCGACCTCGGTCGTTCTCGTTCGCATCCTGCTTCCGAAGGCCGAGATCGTGCCGCTCGGCATGGACGCCGATGCGACGCTGCTCATCGGCGACGCCGCGCTGCGGAGCGCCTTCGAGGATCCGACTCCGCACTTCGACCTGGGCCGTCTGTGGCTCGACCGCACCGGCCTGCCCATGGTGTTCGCCGTCTGGGCCGCGCCGGAGCCGGTCGCCGAGGGGCTGCTCGACCTCGAGCACGCCCTCGTCGCGTCCGTGCGGCTCGCGCGCTCGGAGCCCGAGCGGCTCGCGAAGCAGGCGAGCGAGGTGTACGGGTATCCGCCCGGGTTCCTCGCCCGTTACTTCGAAAAGCTGCGCTTCAGCTTCGGGCCCCGCGAGCGAGCCGGTCTCTACACATTCCTGGAGATGGCCCGCGATGCCGGGCAGCTCCCCCACGTGCCCGAGCTACGGTTCGTGCGCGAGGAGGTGACCGCATGACAGTGACAGCCGAGCCCGTCCCGGCCGTCGACGAGGTTCTCGAGAAGGCGCTCGACGGCGAGCGGATAACCGAAGAGGACGCAATCGCGCTGCTGCGCTCCCGCGACCTCGTGGCGGTCGGCCGTGTCGCCAACGAGGTCCGCAACCGGCTGAACGATCCGTCGAAGGTCACGTTCATCGTCGACCGGAACCTCAACTACACGAACGTCTGTGTCACCGACTGCGACTTCTGCGCCTTCTACCGCCGGCCGGGCGACGTGCGCGAGGGCTACCTCCTGCCGAAGTCGGTGATCTACAAGAAGATCGAGGAGACGCTCTCGATCGGCGGCACGGGCCTCCTCATGCAGGGCGGCCACCATCCCGATCTCGGCGTCGACTACTACGAGGATCTCTTCCGATCGATCAAGGCGCGCTACAAGATCCATCTCCATGCGCTCTCACCGCCCGAGATCCAGCACATCGCGCGGCGCTCGAAGCTGACCGTCCCGGAGACGCTCGTGCGACTCCGCGATGCGGGCCTCGACTCCGTGCCGGGCGGTGGCGCCGAGATCCTCGTTGACCGCGTGCGTCGTATCATCGCGCCGAAGAAGACGAAGTCGGACGAGTGGCTCGACGTCATGCGCCAGGCACACCGGCTCGGCATGTCGACGACGGCCACGATGATGTACGGGCACGTGGAGACCCTCGAGGAGCGCGTCGAGCACATGCGGCGAGTCCGGGAGCTCCAGGACGAGACGCGCGGCTTCCGCGCGTTCATCTCCTGGACGTTCCAGCGCGACGGCAACCGTCTCGACGACCTCGTTCCCGAGGACGCGCGGCCGACGTCGTTCGACTACCTGCTAACGCAGGCGGTCTCGCGGATCTACCTCGACAACGTGCCGCACATTCAGTCGTCGTGGGTGACGCAGGGAATGAAGGTCGGCCAGGTAGCCCTCGGCTTCGGCGCCGACGACATGGGCTCCGTGATGATCGAGGAGAACGTCGTCTCCGCGGCCGGCACGACCTATCGCACGACTACGGACGAGCTCGTCCACCTCATCAGGGCGGTGGGCAAGACCCCCGTGCAGCGGGACACGCTGTACCGCGAGGTCAGGGTCTTCGACTAGCTGTTCGAATCCTGTAAGACCCTGCAAATCGCCGTTTCGGGTTCGGCTACCCTCGGCGGGCCGTGGTTCGCCTCGCCGTCCTTGTCGCGCTCGTCGCCCTCGGTCTTGGCGCGTACGCGGCTTCCGCCGGCGCGCAAGCGACCTCGCTCTTCCCCGGCGTCACATACGACCGCAGCGTTCAGTTCACGCCGCACGGACCCGTGTCGGTTCACGTGGTTCGCGGCCCGCGCCCGGTCGGGCTCTATCGCCTGAGGCCGGTGCTCTCGAACGAGTCGGTCGTCTCCCGCGAGACCGTCTCGTCGATGCAGAAGCGCCTGTCCGCGCAGGCGACCTCCGTGGGCGTGAATGGCGACTACTTCGCCCCTGCCGACGGACGGCCGAGCGGAATCTTCCTGCGGGACGGCATTCTCGCGACGCCGCCGAACCCTTCCCGGTCGAGCGCGGGGGTCACCCTCGACGGGCTGCTGGACGTGCGCAAGGTCAGCTTCCGCGGCACGTGGCGTGGGTCGGGCCAGCGCCGAGCGCTCAACTTCCTGAACAAGGCTCCGGGCACCAACGGGATCTCGCTGTTCACCTCCGACTGGGGGCGTTCGACGCCGCAGATCTCGGGCGCGTTCGCGGTGACGCTCGGCTCGTTCCCGCCCGCGACCCCGAACACCGACCTCGCCGTTCCCGTGACCTCGACGGCGGCGGGCACGTCGGTGCGGATTGCGCCCGGGACGGCGGTGCTCGTCGCCCGCGGGAACGCGGCCGCGAAGCTCCAGGCGGAAGCGCTGACCGGATCGGTGGTGACGCTCCGGCTCATCCTTCAGCCCGACTGGTCGGTGGTGTCGGATGCGATCGGCGGCGGGCCGGTCCTCGTGCGCGACGGCGTGCCGGTCTACCGCTCGAACGAGGCGTTCACCACGTCCCAGCTCGCGCCCAGGGGCCCGCGGACCGCGGTTGGCCAGCGCGCGGACGGGAGCGTCATCTTCTTGACGACCGACGGCCGCCAGCCCGGCTTCTCCGTCGGGATGACGAACTTCGAGCTCGCGCAGGCGCTCGTGCGGTTCGGCGCCGTGGCCGGAATGGGTCTCGACGGCGGAGGGTCGTCGACGCTCGCGTTCGAGGGCACCGTGCTCAACTCGCCGTCCGACGGGAGAGAGCGGGCGATCTCGGATGCGCTGCTGCTCCAGTACTACGGCGTGTACGCGCCGCCGCCGCTCGAGACCGTCGTCTCCCCGAACGGAGACGGCGTCGCCGAAGAGCAGAAGCTCTCGTTCAAGATCGTGCGTCCTTCGACGGTCACCGCGGCGCTCACCGCTCCCGACGGGTCGGTCGCGTGGCAGGAAGCGGTCGCGCGCGAGTCCGGGACGTACGACGTCGCTTTCCCGCCGTTGCCACTGCCTCCTCCGGAAGGTACTCCTTCCGAGCAGATCCCGACCGAGCCGCTTCCGCCGGCCGAGGGCCGCTGGACGTTCACCGTGCGCGCGACGGACGATCAGGGACTCGGCTCGTCGACGACGCGCCGCTTCGCCGTCAACTCGACGCTCGCATCGTTGGTGGTCGCCCCCACAAGAGTGCTCGTGCGGCCGACCGGCGGCACCGCGTCCATTCGCTGGACGCAGGCGCGCACCGCTCGCGTGAAAGTGACGATCGAGACGCCGGAGGGCATCGTCGTGCGCGCGGTGTCGAACAGCCAGCTGCAGGCGGGCGCGCAGTCGGTCACGTGGGACGGGCGCGCGGGGAACCGCAAGCCCGTCGCCGGCGGCCCGTACGTGGCCAAGGTCACTGGGACCAACGAGCTCGGCTCCGTGTCGCTGACTCAGCCACTGACCGTGCGTCGCAGCAAGCGGTAGCCAGCGCCGCCAGTACAGTCCGCCCGTGCTCGTCGCCTCCATCCTCAGTGAGCTGTCCGATGCCGTCACGTCGTTCATCGGCGACTACGGCCTGTACGCGATCTTCTTCCTCATGCTGATCGACGCAGTCCTGCCGGCCGCGAGCGAGCTGGTCATGGTGTACGGCGGCGCACTCGCTGCGGGTGCATTCGCGCACCAGGACGTCACGCTCTTCGGCCGCACGATCGACGAGGGCCTTCCCGCGTACCTCGCCGTCGCGCTCGCGGGGACGATCGGGTACACGATCGGCTCGGTCGGAGGGTGGGCGATCGGTCTCTACGGCGGACGTCCCTACCTCGAGCGGCACGGCCGCTGGCTGCACCTGAGCGACGAGAAGCTCGATCGTGCGGAGCGCTGGTTCCAGCGCTGGGAGGACTGGGCCGTTTTCCTGGGCCGTCTGACACCCGTGGTGCGCTCGTTCGTCTCCATCCCGGCGGGTGTGTTCGAAACCCCGTTCGTCCGCTACACGCTCCTCACGCTTCTCGGATCGGCGATCTGGTGCTTCGCGTTCGCCGGCGCCGGATACGCTGCGGGGGAGGCGTGGGAGGACTTCCACCACGCGTTCCACTACGTGGAGTACGTCGTCGCGGCGGCCATCTTGGGGGGAGCGGCCTGGCTCGTGTGGCGCTACGTCAAGAGGCGCCGGCAGCGGCGAATCGCCGAGGAGTCGTCCTCCGCGTAGGGAACCTGGAGGACAGACTCCACGACGCTACACTCGCCCCGCGTGAGCCAGCCGATCCCTCTCATCGACGTGAAGGCGCAGTACGCGCCGCTCGTCCCGGAGCTCGAAGAGCGCTTCTCCGCCGTCCTCGAGTCCGGCCGGTTCATCTTCGGGCCAGAGGTCGAGGCGTTCGAGCGAGAGGCCGCGGCGTTCCTCGACGTTCCACATGCGATCGGAGTCGCGAACGGCACCGATGCCCTCGTCCTGGCTCTCGACGCGCTCGAGATCGGGAGGGGTGACGAGGTCATATGTCCGGCGTTCACCTTCTACGCGACCGCCGAGGCGATCGCCCGCGTCGGCGCCACTCCCGTCTTCGCCGACATCGATCGGGTCACACTGAACGTCGATCCCGACGAGGTCTCCGCGCGGATCACGCCGCGGACGAAGGCGATCATGCCCGTCCATCTCTTCGGCCGGCCGGCACCGCTCGCCGAGCTCGTGGGGCTGGGCCTTCCGCTCATCGAGGACGCTGCTCAGGCATTCGGCGCGGAAGGCATCGCGCGGACGGGAGTCTGCTCGACCTTCAGCTTCTTCCCCACGAAGAACCTCTTCGCCCTCGGCGATGGCGGGCTCATCGCGTGCATCGACGACGAGGTTGCGGAGCGGGTCAGGATGCTGCGGTTCCACGGCTCGCGCGACAAGACGACGTTCGAGCTGATCGGCGTCAACTCCCGGCTCGACGCCGTCCAGGCGGCGATGTTGCGCGTCTTCCTGCCAAGGCTCACCGGCTGGAACGAGGCGCGCCGCGAGGCGGCGTCGCGCTACGCCGAGCTCGGGCTCGGCGAGATCGTCGAGCTGCCGGCAGACGATCCGGGTCACGTGTACCACCTGTACGTCGTCCGCACGGCTCACCGCCACCGGATATCCGCGGCGTTGCAGGAGGCGGACATCGCGAGCGGGTCGTACTACGCGACCCCTCTGCACCTGCAGCCTGCGTTGCGCTACCTGGGCGTGCCCGAAGGCTCTCTGCCCGAGACGGAACGCGCGGCGGCCGAGAACCTCGCTCTGCCGATGTGGGCCGGCATCACGCGCGAGCAGCAGGAACGTGTCGTCGAGGCCGTGCGTTCGGCCGTCGGCGTCCCCGCCTAGCCATGCGCATTCCTCGCGTTCCTGGGGCGTCGCTCGCAAAGGAGGCGAGCGCTCGGCGCGAAGGTCAGTACACGAGGTACGAACAAGCGCCGAGCGAGAAGCATCCTGCCGCGGGCGGTGTCAGCCTTCGGCGGAGCCCGGCTTCGCCGGGCGGGAGCCGAAGGCGGCCAGGGACGTGAGGTCACCCGTCAACCGACATCGCCTCTGGCAGGTTGCTGTCGACGCGGCGCTGATAGCGGCAGCGTGGGTGCTCTCCTGGTATGTCCGCTTCGAGGGCGACTCGCGGCCGGTCTACTACGACCGCTACCTCGAATGGGACGTCGTCGTCCTCGTCGTCGGGATCATGCTCCCGGTCTTCGTCGCCTTCGGCTTCTACAACCGCTGGTGGCGCTACGTCTCGACGCAGGACATGTGGGGAGCGCTGCGCGGCGTCGCGGCGGCCGTCATCGCCGCGTACCTCGTCTTCACCCTGCTCGACTTCCACCCGGCGTCCGTCCCGCGCGGCATCTGGATCGTCGACCTGCTCCTGCTCCTGGCATTCGTCATGGGCGCGCGACTCCTCGCCCGGACGCTCATCGAGCGGCCGTCTGCGCGCTCCATCGTGGCGCGCGGCCGCGAGGTGCTCATCGTCGGGGCCGGTGACGCGGCGCAGCTGATGCTGCGGGAGATGCTGCGGAACCCGGCGCTCGGGTACACGCCGATCGGCCTCGTCGACGACGACCCGCGCAAGAAGAACGTCCGCCTGCACGGAGTCCGCGTCCTGGGGACGACCGACGAGCTGCCGGGACTGCTCCGTGAGCGCCACCCCGATGAGCTGCTCATCGCGATCCCGTCTGCGTCGGGTGACGTGCGCGAGCGGATCGTCGCGATGGCGCGCGAGGCGAACGTGCCCGTGAAGACGTTGCCCGCGCTGCACGAGCTCATCGCCGGCGACTTCGACCTCGCGGGCCAGATCAGGCCGGTCGAGGTGGAGGACCTGCTCGGGCGCGAGCCGGTCGAGGTGGACCTGGCCGCCATCGCGGGCTATCTCGCCGGCGAGGTCGTGCTCGTCACCGGCGCCGGTGGCTCGATCGGAGCGGAGCTCTGCCGTCAGATCGCCCGCATGGGCCCGACCCGGCTGGTGCTCGTGGACAACGGCGAGCCCGGTCTCTTCGAGATCGAGCGCGAGCTCGTCGACGAGCGCGACTTCCACGCGACCGCAGCCGTACTCGCGGACGCCGGGAATGCGACGAAGATGCGGCAGGTCTTCGAGAAGTACCGCCCGGCCGTGGTCTTTCACGCCGCCGCGTACAAGCACGTCGCTCTCGTCGAGGCCAACCCGCTCGAGGCCGTACGCAACAACACGCTCGTCACCCGCACCGTCGCCGATCTGGCGGTGGAGTTCGGCGCGAACCGGTTCGTCCTCGTCTCGACGGACAAGGCCGTGAACGCCAAGGGAGTGATGGGAGGGTCGAAGGCGCTCTGCGAGTGGATCGTGGAGTCATGGGGCCAGCGCGACGACGCCTCGACGAGGTTCTGCGGCGTTCGCTTCGGCAACGTCCTTGCCTCGTCGGGAAGCGTGATCCCCATCTTCCGGCGGCAGATCGCCAAGGGCGGCCCCGTGACCGTCACGCATCCGGAGATGACGCGCTACTTCATGACGATCCCCGAGGCCGTGCAGCTGATCATCCAGGCCGGCGCAATCGGCGGTCGCGGACAGGTCTACGTCCTCGACATGGGCGAGCCCGTGAAGATCACCGACCTCGCCGAGAAGATGATCCGCCTCTCGGGCAAGGAGCCGGGACGCGATGTCGCGATCGAGATCGTCGGGGCGAGGCCCGGCGAGAAGCTCCACGAGGAGCTGTGGTCGGACACGGAGACGGTCACCCCCTCGTCACACGAGGCGATCCTGCTCGTGACGCGACCCCCGATCGACCAGTCCTGGCTCGAGCACGAGCTCGACGAGCTCGCGCGCCTCGTGGACGGAGGCGAGACGCTCGAGCTCATCGGCCGGCTCAACACGATCGTCGCGTCGCCACGGCGTAACGGCGTTCTCGCCGGAGACGGCGGGCTCGAGACCGCTAGCTCTCCAAGGCCGTAAGCATCTGATCGAGGAGCACTGCCGGATCTCGTTCGATCCGCGTGCTCGAGTGCTCGCGCTTCTCGAGAACGAGCTCCGTCGGCGAGGTCAGGATCCGCAGTCGTCCCTCGTTCACGAGTGCGCTGTCGACGGCACCCAGCCTGCCGGCAAACGTCGTGTACGCAGGGATGCCAAGCGCGACGGCTTCGCGATTCATCGTCCCTCCTGCGGACACCACGAGGTCCGCGAGCGCGACGAGGCTCTGTGCGTCGATCGCGTGGTCCGGGACGATCACCGAAGGTAGCGCACGCTCGCGGATCTCCGCGCTCTGTTTGGTCGTGCGAGGGAGGACGACCGCCTGGACGGTTACTTCCCGCCCGAGTCGCTCCAGCACGTCTGCGAACGGCGGATTCCCGTGTCGGTGGTAGAGCGACACCTCCGGCGGTGTTCGAACGACGACGAGAATGTGGCCGCGATCGACCCCAAGCTCGTCGAGCACAGAGGCGCTCGGTGAGAAGCCGTGGAGGTAGTACTCCTCCTTGAGGCCCTCGTAGCGCCGCACCTTCGCGGTTCGAGCACCGAGGCGGCTGAGCCGATCCTGCGGGATCACTGCGGGGACGACCACCCGCGTTGCCGCCCGGCAGCCGAGTCCGTGCTGCGTTCGCGCGAACTCGTAGTCGAACGCGTACGACGAGGGGATCCCGAGCGAGCGAGCTACGAGCGGAAGCTCGTGGGACGCGTGCGACAGCGCGAGGTCGAAGCCGCGTCCTCGCGCGGAGCGGCGGAGAGCACGAACGCGTCCGGCCATCGCCCGTGCCTTCCCGATCCTTCCGGCGCCACCGTGCCCAGGCCCGACGACCTCGTGGTCGATGCCGTGCAGCGAGAGCAGCTCCACGGTCTGCGCGAATTCCCTGGTCGTGACGTCGACGTCGTGCCCGCGTTCGCGCAGGAGCGCAACGAGCGGCCGGAAGAACGGCACCTGGGGCGAGTTCGAGACGTCGATCCAGACCCGCACGTCGTGACCCTATCCACTCACGGATAAGCTTCGCTTATGGATACGCGCCAGCTCGCTGCCTTCTGCGCGGTCGTCGAGCGCCGGAGTTTCTCGCAGGCGGCCGACCGGCTCGGGGTCACCCAGCCCGCCGTGTCGCTGCAGGTTCGCGCCCTCGAGAAGCGGCTGGGGGCGCAGCTCCTGGATCGCTCCGGCCGGAGGGTCGAGCCGACGGAGGCGGGCTGGAGGCTCTATCGGGGCGCGCAGCGCATGCTCGCACTCGAGGATCAGCTCGTCACCGAGATGGCTGCGTCCGGAGAGGGAGAGCTGGCCGGCGATCTCGTACTCGGCGCGTCGACGGGCCCGGCGGCGATCGCAGTTCCGCTCGTGCTCTGCGAGTTTCAACAGCTGAACCCCGACGTGCGCGTCTTCCTCACGGTTTCGGACACGCACTCGGTCGTCGAGCGCGTCGCCGCACGCGAGCTAGAGCTCGGCATCGTCGGTGCGGCGCGCCGGCATCGTGGGGTTCGCTTCGAGCCGTTCTTCTCCGATCAGGTGATACTCGCCTGTCCAGCCGGCCATCGCTTCGCCGACCGGACGGTGACCCTCGACGAGCTGCGCGACGAGACGCTGATCCTGATGCAGGACGGAGCCGGTGTGCGCCAGATCGTCGAGGACGGTCTCCGGAAACAGGGCGTTCGCCTACGCGACCTCGACGTGCGCCTCGAGCTCGGGTTGCAGGAGTCGGTGCGCCGAGCGGTGGAAGCAGGGTACGGGGTGACGTTCATCTCGCGAACGGCGGTGGAGTCGGACCTGGCTGCCGGCCGCCTCGCCGAGGCACGAGTCGACGGCCTGGAGGCGACCCGCGAGATCTCGCTCGCATCCGCGTCCGGACGAGCGCGGACGCGGGTTGCCGATGCATTCGTCGGCTTCGCCCGCGAGCGGCTCGCGTGAGCCGTTGACGAATCCCGCTGAGCGGCAGACGATGTAGGCGTGATCGTCGAATACGCAGGCATCCTGGCCGCGATCTCGCTGCTCGCAGTGACCCTGACAGGCGCCTACAGCCAGAACGTCGGCGCGGTCTTTGCCACGAGCACCGTGGGGATCGCCGCTGTGGGGAAGGCCGCGAAGGCTCAGAAGGTCTCCTCGGCCGGCGCCAAGTCGGCGTACAAGCGCGCGCCGTACAGGAAGACCGCTCTCAAGTACCTCTACGCGCTCGGCTGGATCGGCGGGACGAAGAGCCCCGGCCAGTGCGGGCTCACTCTGCTCGGCGAGGGCGCGGCGAGGGACGTTGCGACGCTGCAGATTCGCGGAAGTGCGAAGCTCATGGGGCAGCTCACAAAGCGAGGCGTCAGCGCGCGCTCAGCAGCCGCTGCGCTGACCAAGGGCGTCGTCTCCGCCTGCGCGTAGTTGTGCGCAAGACCGGAAACCGGCTAGCGCCGGATTTCCGGTCGCGCCAAGATCCCTGAAGGCGGCTGCTTCGCAGCCGCGCCGCTGCGAACCCAGGTCGGCCGGTCAGTCCGATGTAGGACGCCTGCCGCCCATGATGCGGCGGAGGCTGACGATTCCGAGGATCGTGTCGCCGTCGACGACCGGGAGGTGGCGGAAGCCCTTCTCGAGCATGATCTTCGACGCCTCTTCGAAGGTCATGTCGGGCGGCGCCGTGACCGGGTCCTCGGTCATCCACTGACGCACGCGTGCGTCGCTCGTGTGCACGCGAGCGGCCATCGCCCGGAGCATGTCGCGCTCGGTGAGGACGCCGATGAGCCGGCCGAAGTCCTTCACGACGACGGCTCCGACGTTCTGCGCGCTCATCCGCTCCGCCACCTCGCCGAGCGTGTCTTCGGGCGCGACGGTGATGAACGTCGGGGTGCAGATCTCGCCCAGGGTTCCCATGAGCGGGGGAGTCTAACCGTTTCGAGGCTGTGAATGGTCGTGTCGATCCGGTGTTCACTCGATAACGAGCGGTAATGACACGAATAAGGATCTGCGCTAGGATCCCGCCCATGCGCCCCGGCGCCCCCTTCGACGTGCTCGTCATCGGCAGCGGCGCTTCCGGCCTCGCCTCGGCGGTATCGGCCGAGCGCGCGGGCGCCCGCGTGGCACTTGCGACGAAGACGACGCTGCAGGCGTGCAACTCGGCGAAGGCGCAGGGCGGCATCCAGGCCGCGTTCGGCGAGGACGACTCGCCCGAGATCCACGCCGAGGACGTCATGCGCAGCTCGCACGAAACCGCGAACCCGAGGCTCGTCGAGATACTCACCAGCGAGGCGCAGCTCGCGATCCACTGGCTCGAGGAGCTCGGCGTGGGGTTCACACGCTCGAACGGCGGCTACCGTCTGGCGCGCTGCGGCGGCGCGACACGGAAGCGCCTACTGCAGGTGGGCGACCGGACCGGGCACGCGATCACGAAGGCGCTCCGCGAGGCGTACGAGACCGGCGACGGCGAAGAGCTGCCTCACCACGCGCTGCGCGCGATCGCACCCGCTCAGGGGAGCTGGGTCGCCTCGTTCGAGACGAAGGACGGCCCCGCCGAGGTCGAGGCGGGAGCGATCGTGCTCGCCGCTGGCGGGCGCTGCTTCGCCGAGGCGGAGACGCGGGGAGAGCTCTCGACGAACCATCCCAACGCGACCGGTGAGGCCACCCGGATCGCAATGGAGGCGGGAGCGGAGGCGCGCGACCTCGACGCGCTGCAGTACCACCCGAACGGCGGCGCGTGGCCGTCCACGATGCAGGGCTACTCGATCCCGGAGACGACGCGGGCGTACGGCGCGGTCTTGCTGAACGCCGACGGAGAGGAGTTCACGGACTCGCTGGGCGCTCGTGACACCGTGTCACAAGCGATCTTCGATGAGGTCGAGGCAGGACGGGGAGTCGAGACCGAGGAGGGACGCCCGGCGGTATGGCTCGACACGACTCGGATCAAGCCCGAGGACGCCGAGATCTCGCTGCCGTACATGCTCCGGCGCTACCGCGCAGCCGGAATCGACCCGCTCGCCGAGCCGATCTACACCTACCCCGTCCTTCACTACCAGAACGGTGGCCTCGTGATCTCGGAGCATGCGGAGACGACACTCCAGGGCGTCTTCGCTTGCGGCGAGATCGCGGGCGGCACCCACGGAAGGAACCGCATGATGGGCAACTCGCTCCTCGAGTGCGTCGTCTTCGGGCGGCGCGCCGGGAAAGCGGCCGCAGAGAGGTCGCGATCGTGACGACTTTGACCACAGATCTCGACGCCGCGGTCGAGGGCGCCGCCGCGCACCTCTACGTCTGGGCGCTCAAGGACATCCCACAGGACCTCCGCGACGCTCTCGGCGACGCCGCCGGTCGTGAGACGTCCGTTACGGGGCAGCGCGTGCTGCAGACGATCCTCAAGAACGTCACGGTCGCGGAGGACGAGAAGAACCTCGTCTGCCAGGACACAGGCATCGCGGTCTACTACTGCCGCGTCGGCGAGCACTTCCCGCTGCACCCGGCGCGCATCTACGCGGCACTCAAGGAGGGGACCGAGCGTGCGACCGTGGAGCATCCGCTGCGTTCCAACACCGTGCACACGCTCACGCGGGAGAACACCGGGCCCAATGTCGGCTACCGCGTCCCGATCGTGCACTGGGACTTCGTGCCGGACTGGGACGGTCTCGACGTGAAGTGCGTCCCCAAGGGCTCGGGCTCCGAGAACATGAGCTTCCTCAAGATGTGCGTCCCCGCCGACGGGGTCACGGGGATCAAGAAGTTCGTCCTCGAGTCGATCGTCGGCGCGGGCGGCAAGCCATGCCCGCCGGGGATCGTGGGCGTCGGGATCGGCGGCTCCGCCGACTACGCGATGCACCTCGCGAAGGAAGCGATCGCGCGGCCGGTCGGTACGCACAACCCCGATCCGCTCGTGGCGCAGCTCGAGGGAGAGCTCTTCGAGCTCCTCAACGAGACCGGCGTCGGGCCCATGGGCCTCGGTGGCGACGTGACGGTGCTCTCCGTGCACGTCGAGCACGCCGACACGCACATGACCCTCAACCCCGTCGCGGTGAACTACCAGTGCTGGGCGGCGCGGCGCGCCTCCGCACACGTCTCCGCCGGCGGCACCGTCGAATACGAGAGAGACGCGTGATGGCCACCCACGAAGTCACGTTCCCCGTCACCGATCCGGCCGAGATCATGAAGCTCCGCGCCGGCGACGAGGTGATCGTCCAGGGCCACATCATCGGCATCCGCGACCGCACGCAGATCCGGATCTTCGACCAGGGCGTCGAGCCGCCGATGGACCTGTCGGGTGCGTTTCTCCTGCACACGGCGCCGAACGTCCGCAAGATCGGGCCCGGGCAGTACGAGAAGCTCTGCATCGGAACGACGACGAGCGCGCGCATGGTGCGCTTCACAGAGGGCCTCGGCTCGCAGTACGGCGTCCGCGCGATCTGCGGCAAGGGCGGGTTCCCGGACGAGGCGATCGAGCCGATGCAGCGGCTCGGGATGGTCTACTTCGCGATCGTCGGCGGGGCCGCTGCGCTCGAGACGACGCAGATCGAGGAGATCGAGGAGGTCGCATGGGAGGAGCTCATGCCCGAGTGCCTTTGGAAGTTCCGCGTGAAGGACTTCGGCCCTCTCACCGTCGGGATCGACGCCCATGGCGGCTCGTTGTACCGCGACGTCCAGAGCCGTGCCCTCGAGAAGCTGGAGGAGATCTATGCACGCCTCTGACGAGCACACCTTCCTCGACGTGCCGACCCGCGAGGGCAAGCCCCGCGAGCGCGGCCTCACGCACGTCATGGACAAGGGCCTGAACCTGCGGGAGATCGAGGGCCTCTTCGACACCGCGGGCGAGTACGTGGACATCGTCAAGCTCGGCTGGGGCACGAGCTACGTCACGAACAACCTCGAGAAGAAGATCGCGCTCTATCGCTCGTTCTCGACGCCCGTCGTATGCGGCGGGACGCTCTTCGAGGCGGTCTACGGCCAGTCGAAGCTCGATGAGTTCAAGCGCTGGCTCGAGCATTTCCGCTTCTCGCACGTCGAGATCTCGGACGGCACGCTCGAGATCCCGCGCGAGCAGAAGCTCGAGCTGATCGCGGAGTTCTCGCGCGACTTCGTCGTCCTCTCCGAGGTCGGGTCGAAGGACTCGGAGGTGAACATCGCGCCGTACCTCTGGGTGCAGTGGATACGCGAGGAGCTCGACGCGGGCGCGTGGAAGGTGATCGCCGAGGGTCGCGAGGGCGGCACCGCCGGCATCTACCGACCGACGGGTGAGCTGCGCACCGGTCTCGTGGACGAGATCGAGCACTCGATCTCGTTCCACGACCTCATCTGGGAAGCGCCGACGAAAGCCTCTCAGGCCTGGTTCGTCCGGCATTTCGGACCCGAGGTGAATCTCGGCAACATCCCGCCGGACGAGGTCATCGCGCTCGAGACGCTACGGCTGGGTCTCAGGGCCGACACCCTGAAGGAGGTGCTGCTTGGCCGTCCGAGCGCTGAGCCAGCCGCAACTCCCTGACCTCGACTTCGAGGGCATGACAGCCGAGGAGCTGATCGCATGGAGTCATCAGTTCTTCTGGCCGCGCGTCTGCCTCACGTGCTCATGGCAGAAGCAGTCGTCCGTGCTCGTGCACATGGTCGCCGAGCTCGGCCTGCGCATGGACACCGTCGAGCTCGACACGCACCTCTTCTTCCGCGAGTCCTACGACACGCGTGACGCGCTCGTCGACCGCTACCAGCTGAAGCTGATCCAGCCCTTCATCCCGACGATCGCCGAGCAGCATCGCGCCGAGGGGCCGAACCTCTGGGAGCGCGACCCCGACCGCTGCTGCCACATCCGCAAGGTCGAGCCGCTCGTCAAGGCGCTCGAGCCCTACGACGCCTGGATCTCGGGGATCCGCCGCGACCAGTCGCCGAGCCGCGTCGACACGCCGAAGGTGCAGTGGTCGGAGCGCTACCAGGTCTTCAAGATCCACCCGCTCGCCGACTGGGACGAGAAGCAGGTCTGGTCGTACATCCAGGTGAACGAGATCCCCTCGAACCCGCTGCACGAGGCGGGGTACCGTTCGATCGGCTGCATCCCGTGCACCCGTCCGACGACCCCGGACGAGGAGGAGCGCGCCGGCCGCTGGGCCGGCTCGGACAAGCTCGAGTGCGGCATCCACGAACACACGAACCTCGAAAGGACGACATGAGTCAGCACATCTACGCGCACGAGCATCCCGAGTCCGAGACCGACCGAGGCGGCGGCTTCACGCTCTGGTTCACCGGTCTCTCCGGGTCGGGCAAGACGACGATCGCACACCACGTCGGCCCGGAGCTCGACCGCCGCGGGCACGTTGTCGAGTACCTCGACGGCGACACGGTTCGCACGCATCTCTCGAAGGGCCTCGGCTTTTCGAAGGAGGATCGTGACGCGCACGTCGAGCGTCTCGGCTGGGTCGCGTCACGCGTCACGCGTCACGGCGGTGCGGTCATCGTCGCCGCGATCTCCCCCTACGAGCAGGCGCGGAAGAATGCTCGGGCGCTCGTCGAGGAGCACGGCCCGTTCATCGAGGTCCACGTACGCACGTCGCTCGAGGAGTGTGCGCGGCGCGATGTGAACGGCCTGTACGCGAAGGCGTTCGCGGGCGAGATCAAGGGCTTCACGGGTGTCGACGACCCGTACGAGGCGCCGGCGAAAGCGGAGATCGTCGTCGACACGGAGGGCCTCGAGCCCGAGGAATCTGCCGCGTTCGTCATCGCCAGGCTCGAGGAGCTCGGGCTCGTTCCGGCCAAGGTCACCGCGTGAGCGTCGCGGCGACGGACAAGCTCATCGCGCCGCACGGCGGGACGCTCGTCGACCGCACGGGTGACGCACCCGACGACCTCGGCTCGCTCGAGGTCGTGGTGCTCTCATCGCGCGAGCTCTCCGATCTCGACATGCTGGCTTCGGGCGCGCTCTCGCCGCTCGAGGGATTCATGGGCAGGGCCGACTACGACAGCGTCGTCGTGGAGATGCACCTCGAGAGCGGCCTGCCGTGGGCTTTGCCCGTCTGCCTCGCGGTCGACGCCGCACCGTCCGGCGATCGCGTCGCGCTCGCCGACGAGAGCGGTCGAGCGGTCGCCGTGCTCGAGGTCGAGGAGGTCTTCGAGTACGACAAGGAGCACGAGGCGGAGAACTGCTTCCGCACGACGGACGATGCGCATCCGGGTGTCGCGCGGCTCTTTTCCCAGAAGCCGCTGTACCTCGCCGGCCGAGTGAGCGTCGTCGAGCGTGCCGTGCCCGAGTTCCCGGAGCTCGCACGCGACCCGGCCGAGACCCGGCGAATCTTCGCCGAGCGCGGCTGGAAGCGCGTGGTCGGCTTCCAGACACGGAATCCGATTCACCGCGCCCACGAGTACCTCACGAAGGTCGCGCTCGAGACGGTCGACGGCCTCCTCGTACACCCGCTCGTGGGGGATACGAAGTCGGACGATGTCCCGGTGGGCGTTCGCGTGGACTGCTACCGGACGCTGCTCGACGGCTACTACCCGGAGGACCGCGTGCTCCTCTCCGCTTTTCCGGCGGCCATGCGCTACGCGGGGCCGCGCGAGGCGATCTGGCACGCGATCTGCCGCAAGAACTACGGCTGCTCGCACTTCATCGTCGGCCGCGACCACGCGGGCGTCGGCGAGTACTACGGAACGTACGACGCGCAGCTCATCTTCGACGAGTTCGCGCCGCACGAGCTCGACATCGAGCCGATGTTCTTCGAGCACACGTTCTGGTGCAACGTATGCGGCTCGATGGCGAGCACGAAGTCGTGCCCGCACGGTCCCGAGGACCGCGTGTTCCTCTCGGGGACGAAGGTGCGCGAGATGCTCGGCGAGGGCGACGTGCCGCCGGTCGAGTTCACCCGGCCCGAGGTAGCGCAGGTTCTGATCGACGCATACCGCACGTGATCGATGGGGTCAGACCCGCGGGGTCTGACCCCGGGCGCACCGAATGACCTGGGAGCTCACGGTGGTCGGGCTGCTCACCGGGCTGCTCGTTGGAATGACTGGGATGGGCGGCGGCTCGCTCATGACGCCCATCCTCGTCTTCCTCTTCGGGATCCCACCCTCGACGGCGATCGGCACCGACATCGCGCACGGCGCGGCGTTCAAGTCGGTGAGCGCCGTTCAGCACCGGCGAATGGGGAACGTCCGCGCCCGTCTCGCGGGCTGGATGCTCGTCGGCTCGGCGCCGGCCTCGCTCCTCGGCGTGTGGCTCAACGTCGAATTGGTGGAGCGATACGGCGACGACGTCGAGTCGGCGCTGGGGCAGGTCCTCGGGGCGGCGCTCCTCTTCGGCGCGGTGGGGCTCGTCGCGAAGAGTCTGGTACAGACGGGCGGGCCTGCACGCGACCCTGACTGGAAGCTCACCAAGCGCGACCGCGTCGCGGCTGTCCTCATCGGCGTCTTCGGCGGCTTCATCGTCGGCCTCACCTCGGTGGGCAGCGGGGTGTTCTTCGGCCTCACGCTCCTCGTCATCTTCCCGCTGCGCGCCCACAAGGTGGTGGGAACGGACATCTTCCACGCCGCCGTCCTGCTGTACGTCGCCGGCGCCGCGCACTGGGCGGCCGGCAACATCGACTTCGGGATCTTGTTCTGGCTACTGCTCGGTTCGATCCCCGGGGTTCTCATCGGCGGCCGCCTGACGCTGGCGATCCCGGAGCAGCGGCTTCGCCTCCTACTGGCCGCCGTCCTCGGCCTTGCCGGCATCAAGCTCCTGGACGTGCCGGGCGCGGGCGCGATAGTCGTCGTGGTGCTCTCTGCCGGCGCGGTTGCGCTTCTCGTCCTACTTGCACGGCACAGCTGGATCCGCTTCGTGCGAGGCCGCGGCGGGGAACCAGCGTCGGCGCCGGAATAGCGCTGAGTCTCCCGCGCAGACCCGGTATCCGCTAGCGCGGACACCGGGTCGCGCCAAGACCCCAAAGGGTGGCCGCTTCGCGGGCCACCGTGTCTGCGGCAACTCAGCCGCGGCTAGGATCGCGCGGCGATGCGCACGGTCTGGGTCAGCTTCGACACGATGGGTCGCGACTGCCTCGAGGCAGCGGCCGCCGGCGGAGCGCAGATCGTCGGCGTCGTCACGCTTCCGGGGCCCATCGACCCGAACCGCTCGGGCCAGTGCTCCTTCGACGACGTCGTGGCGCGGCTCGACGCAGCGCTCATCGAGACGCGTGACGTGAACAGCCCCGAGACGCTCAACGCGATCCGGAAGCTCGAGCCGGAGCTGATCTTCGTCGTCGGCTGGTCGCAGCTCGTGCACGATCCGTTCATCGCGCTCGCGAGCGAAGGCGTCTTCGGAATGCACCCGACGCTCCTGCCTCGCCATCGGGGCCGCGCGCCGATTCCGTGGGCGATCCTGACCGGGCTCGCCCGCACCGGGGTCACGCTTTTCGAGATCGTCGACGCGACGCCCGACTCCGGCTCGATCGTCGGCCAGGTCGCCGTCGACATCGCGACCGACGAGACAGCGACGACGCTCTTCGAGCGCGTTGCCTGGGCGCACGTCGAGCTCGTACGCGAGCTTGTGCCGCAGCTTCTCTCGCGGAGCGCGCCGCGAATCGTGCAGGACGCGACCCGCGCGAGCTCCTGGCCCAAGCGGACACCTGCGGACGGGATCATCGACTGGGAGACCCGGGCGCCGTACCTGTACGACTGGGTGCGCGCGCAGACGCGTCCATATCCCGGCGCCTTCACCTTCCTCGGGCAGGCCAAGGTGATCGTCTGGGGCGCGCGACCCGTCGAGCTCGCCGAGCCGGCTCCTGCCGGCACGATCGTCGCACTCGAGGCCGATGGCCCCGTCGTCGCGTGCGGCGAGGGTGGCCTCGTCCTCGAGGACTTCCAGACGGACGCGACGGCGCTCGCGGTCGGCGCGAGGCTCGGATGACGCGCGTTCTCGTGATGGCCGCGCATCCCGACGACGAGGTACTCGGGATGGGCGGCACGCTCGCGCTCCACGTGGATCGCGGCGACGTCGTCCGCGTCGTCGTCGTCACCGACGGCTCCTCGGCGCAGTATCCCGACGACTCCGACACTCGCCTGCGGAAGGAGGAGGAGGCGCTCCGCGCGGCCGCGGAGCTCGGCGTCATGGACTACGTCCACCTCGACTTCCCCGACATGCGGCTCGATACGCTCCCGCACGTCGAGATAAACCGTGTCGTGGAAGGCCACGTGACCGATCTCGCGCCCGAGGTCGTGTACACGCCGCACCCGGACGTGAACTTGGATCATCGCGCGCTCTTCGACTCGGTGGCGGTTGCGACGCGCCCCGTGCCGGGCCAGCCCGTGCGCCGGCTCCTGACGTACGCGCCGACCTCGAGCACCGAGTGGACGCCTCCCCCGCTGAACTGGTTCGTTCCGAACTGGTTCGTCGACATCGGCGCGACGATCGAGCGGAAGGTCGCGGCGTTCGCGCACTACGAGACGGAGCGGCGCGAGCATCCGCACCCGCGCAGCGAGCGGGCGATCCGCGCGGCCGCCGAGTTCTACGGCTCGAGCTGCGGGTGCGAGCTCGCCGAGCCGTTCGTTCTCGTGCGCGGCATCGGGCTCGAGGCTGCAGTAGTGCGCAAGTTCGGAATCCGCTGACAGGCGCGGATTCCGAACGCGCGAAGATCCCTGAAGGCGTCCGCTTCGCGGCCGCTGCGTTCTGGCTGCGGCCAGCGGCTAGTTTGCGCGCCGTGGCGCGGTGGCCGCAGCTCCTGATCGTCCTCGCCCTGCTCGGGGCCACGGCTGCGGCGTTCGCGGTGACGGAGCGGCTGAAGCTCGAGCGGAGCCCGATCACGGGCACGCGGGTCGACCGTGTCTTCTCGCCCGTATGCGAGTGCGTGCGGGATGTCGCGATGATCTCCTTCGTCCTGCGGCGCAGGGAAACCGTTACCGTCGACGTGCTCGATAGGAACGGACGCTCGATCCGCACGATCGTGCGGGATCGACCCGAGCCGGCAGGCCGCCTCGCGTACGTGTGGGACGGCCGCGACAACCTCGACCGGGTCGTCCCCGAGGGGGTGTACCGGCCGCGCGTCCAACTCGAGCGCAACGGCCGCACGATCGTCCTGCCCAACCCGATCCGCGTCGACACGACGGCGCCCCGAATCCGGCTCGTGCGCGTATTCCCCCGCGTGTTCTCGCCAGACGGTGACGCGAACGCCGATCGGGTCACGGCCACGTACTCGATCGGCGAGCGAGCCCGCGCCACGATGCTGGTGGACGGCCGGCAGCGCGTGCAGAGCAAATTCAGACGCCTCGAGGGCAACCTCGTCTGGTTCGGCCGAGTCAACGGCCGGACTGTTCGCCCAGGGATCTACGAGATCCGGCTCCGAGCGAAGGACAGGGCCGGGAATCTCTCGCCACGCACGCGGGCCGTTCCCGTGCGAGTCCGCTTCGTGGAGCTTTCGCGCGATCGGATCGAGGTTGTAGCGGGGAGGCGCTTCTCCGTCCGCGTGCTCACCGACGCGGAGTCCTACCGGTGGCTCTTCGCCGGCAGGCGTGGTGGAGGGCGACGCGAGGTGCTCGTCCTCCGCGCACCCGACGAGCCTGGGTCGTACACGCTCTATGTGGCCGCCGGCGGGCGCGCGGCTCGTGCAGGCGTCGACGTCGCTTCGCCACCGCCCGAGTGACCCCGCCGCTCGTCCTTCTCGGCGTCAGCCGCTCCGGCACGACGCTCCTGCGCGTGATCCTCGATCGCTCGCCCGGGCTCGCGATTCCCGACGAGTCGTTCTTCGTCCCGCTGCTCGCGCGGCGTCATGGGCGCACGATCGACTCCGAGCGGTTCCTCGACGACGTCGCGCGTATCCGTACGGTGCGGGACTGGGGACTGACGGTCGCGGACATCGCGCCGCGGGTTCGGGCGGGCATGGCGACGGGGGACGCGATCGCTGCGATCTTCGAGGCGTACGCTGCGAGGGCCGGCAAGGCGCGCTGGGGAGACAAGACCCCGATGTACATGCGCCACGTCCCGCTGCTCGAGGCGCTCTTCCCGACCGCGCAGTACGTGCACCTGATCCGGGACGGCCGCGACGCTGCGCTCTCCTTCCTCGACATGCCCGAGGGGACGTACACCAGGACCTGGGCACACCCGGGGACACCGGCGCAGTTCGCGTGCCTGTGGCGGAGGGAGGTGTGCGACGCGCGCGAGTTGGGTCGCCGCGTCGGGTCGACGCGCTACCTCGAGGTGCGCTACGAGGAGCTCGTCGCGGAGTCGGAGCAGGTCGTCCGGAGAATCTGCGCGTTCGCGGAGGTCACGTTCGAGCCGGCGATGCTCGACTACGCCGGTGCGGTCGACGTCTCCGCGAAGCCGCACCAGCAGCGGCTCCTGCGTCCTCCGACGACCGGAGTGAGGAACTGGCGGGAGGGCATGGTCGTCGAGGAGGTGGCCGGCTTCGAGACGGTCGCCGGAGATCTCCTCTCCGAGCTTGGCTACGACGTGAGATCGACATCACGAGGCTCGGCGCGGGCCGTTGCCGCTCGTGCCTGGTACGACGCGCGGCTTGCCGCCTGGAACGCGACAGCGTCGACCGTGCAGCGCTCGCCTCTCTGGCGCCGCCGCCACCCGCGCTTGTCAGCGTAGGGCTACCGGAACGTCGCGCCCGCGAACGGCGAGCAGGCGGCCGTTCAGCGAGAAGTAGTACGTCCGCTCCGTTGCGATGCCCGGGGAATAGCGTCCGAGCGGAAGTCGCCAGACCACCTTGCCGTCCGAGGCCCGCACCGCGTACGTCCGCCCCTCGAGGGTGGAGGCGAAGACGTTCTCGCCGATGAGCACGGGTGCTCCGAGGATGCGGCCACCGACCCACGTGCTCCAGAGCTCGTCGCCGTCCGTGGAGCGGAATGCCCGGATGCGGCCGTCGAAGCCGCCTACGAAGACGCGATCGCGGCCGACTGCCGGCGTCGTGTACCCGAGGCCACCGACCTGGCCCGTCCACACCGTGCTGCCGTCGCTCGCGTCGAGTGCGACGACACTCCCCGAGCGTGCAACTGAATACAAGCGCGAGCCGTCGGTCGACGCGCTTGCATAGAAGCTCTCGGACCGCAGGAAGTCACGCTTGAGGTACGTCGTCCAGAGCTCGGCGCCGTTCAGGCGGTTCAGGCAGAGAATGGAGCCGGCGTACGTGCCGACGCAGACGTTGCGCCCGAAGACGGACGGGCTCGCGTTGATGCGCCCACCGGTGTCGTACGCCCACCGAACCTGGCCGCTGCTCGAGTCGACGGCAAACAGGCGACCGTCGTGCGACCCGAAGTACGCCAGGCCGTCGACGACCACCGGTGAGGACTCGACCTTCCCGCCCGTCTGGATGCGCCAGAGAACGCGGCCCTTGCGCCGGTCGAGCGCCGTGACATCCCCGTCCTGGGATGCGACGAGGAGCCGCGGGCCGTCGATGGCCGGGCTGGACGGCAGCGTCCCTCCGACGCGCCGGCGCCATTGCACCTTCCCGGTCTCGGCCTCGATGGCGTACGTCGCTCCCTCGAATGTGTTCACGTACAGGTCGCCGTCGCAGTAGACGGGAGGAAACTCGATGTAGCTCCGGAGCCCTCGCATCCACATCGGCTTCCGAGCGGGGAGGCCGAGCGGCGCCCCGGGTCGTGCAAGCGATCGCTGCGGATCGCCGCCGAACGTCGTCCAGCACTGTCGGTCGCCGACGATCTCCGGCTCCGGTTCCGGCTCGGGCGCTCGAGGAACGGTCGGCGCCGGCGTGACCGTGACGTCCTCGAGCTCCGTGTCGAGTGCCCCGGACGGAGGGTCCTGGGTCGTGAGCGTGACACCGATCGCAAGCCCGAAGAGCGCGAGCACGAGCACGGTGACCGCAGCGAGGATCCAGGCGAAGGCTTTCGGCATCGAAGAAACGGCCGGTCGACCCGGCCACCGGTCAGTGTGCCAGTAGCTCCGGAGTCGACGGCGCGCTCTCGGTTGTCGGTTCCGCGGCAGCGCTCTCCGCGGGCACGCGTGCGAGCGCCGCCGCCGCGAGCCCGATCACGCCCCAGGTCAGCGGATCCTCGAAGAAGCCGGCGTACAGGAAGGAGTGCACGACCAGCGTCAGCAGGACGGCGCCCAGGCCGAGGCCGAGTGCACGTTGGTGTCTCGTCACCTGGACCAGCGCCCACGCGGTTGCCGCCAGGAGCCACGCGTAGAGAACGAACCCGATGAGGCCGAGCTCGGCCAGGATCGTCAGCGGCGTCGTGTGGGAGGCGTTCCTGCTCGGAGATCCCTTACCCACGATCTCGGAGCTCGCCCGCGGCTGGCCGCCCATCCCCACTCCCGCGATCGGCCGCTCCGTGAAGGCATCGAGCGTCACCGAGACAAGGCGCGAGCGTCCGCTCGTCACGTCTTTCGCCGATCGGCCGCCGATGGCGGCGCCCGCGGCCCCTGCCGCTATCAGCGTTGCCGCCAGCGCGCATGCGAGAAGAACGACTCGCGTTCGTCGATCGGCGCCGACGACGGCCACGGCAAAGGTCACGACGAAGAGGGCAACGAAGCTCGACTGCGAGTACGAGTAGAACAGGCCGAGGAAGAGGAACCCCATGAACGCCGTCGCGACGACCCAGTCCAGCGTGCGGCCGCGCCGAACGAGGATCGCGACGAGCAGCACCGCGATCGGCACGACGAGGTACCTGCCGTAGAGGCTCGGATCCTTGAACAGCGAGGTGACCCGGAAGAACGACGTGTACGCGTTCGCTACTTCGACGTCGCGTCCGAAGAACAGCGTTCGGGTCTGTGCCTGCCAGACGCCCACGGCGGCGAAGAGGGTCCCGAGCGCGACGAGCGTCACGAGGAGCGCGCGTGGCACCCAGTCCTCGATCGGGCTGCGGGCGAGCGTCGCCAGGCCCGCGACGAACGGGAACACGAAGAACGCGAGTGCGATTCCGCCGGCGCGCTCGTCCCACGTCCACAGGAACGATGTCGACACGAGGGTCACGAAGGCCGCGAGCGGTAGCGCGAGGACGAACGGGGGCGGTGAGGGTCGCTCGCCGCGCAGGATCCGATACGCGAGCGCGACCACCGACGCTGCGATGACGAGGTACAGCGGGAGCAGGAGGAAGGCCTCCTCGTTGCCGACCTCGACGGGAACGCGAAACGGCGCGACCGCCAGCATGGCGACCGGGACTGCCGCCGGATAGCGGGCGAGTGGCACGGCACACGCAACAGCGAGGGCGACGCCGATCACGACGAGTGCGATTCCGGCCGGATCCTCGAGGAGCAGCTCGATGTCGTCGTCTCCCACGAGCGACCAGCCGATCAGTCCGGTAGCAGCGCCGAGGAGGCCGAGGCCGACGAGCGGGAAGATCCCTCCTCGCGTGATCAGCGCCAGCACGGCGCCGAGCGCTCCGGCGAGCGCCGCGATCTCGGCGAGCTGGACGTGCTCCACGGCAGAGACGTTATGCGACCGGTGGTGTTGAATAGCGCGGTGATCGAGGGCTGGCAGAAGGCGCTCGTGCTGGCGCCGCACACGGACGACGGCGAGCTCGGCTGTGGCGGGACGATGGCGCGGCTCGTCGAAGGCGGGTGCGAGGTTCGCTACGTCGCCTTCTCGATCGCGACCCGGTCGCTGCCGCCGGGCTTCGAGCCCGACACGCTCGCCCGGGAGGTACGCGAGGCTACCGCCGAGCTCGGCATCGCCGAGAGCTCACTCACGGTGCACGACTTCGACGTGCGGACATTCCCCGACCGCCGGCAGGACATCCTCGAGCTCCTCGTGACGCTCTGGGAGGAGTGGGAGCCGGACGTCGTCTTCCAGCCCTCACACCACGACGTCCATCAGGATCATCAGACGATCGCGCACGAAGGGCTCCGCGCGTTCAAGCGGACGACGATCCTCGGGTACGAGGTTCCGTGGAACAACTTCGACTTCTCGTACGGCGCGTACATCTCGCTCGAGAAGCACCACGTCGAGCGCAAGGTGGCGGCGCTCTCGCGGTACGCCTCGCAGCAGCACCGCCGCTACGCCGACCCCGAGTACGTCTGGAACCTCGCGCGCGTGCACGGCGTCAACGTGAACCGCGAGTACGCCGAGTGCTTCCAGGTCTACCGGATCGTCGTCTAGCGCGCGTCAGCGCGCGAGCCGGAGTCGCCCGCCGATCGCCTTTCGCTCGGCCGGAAGATAGAAGCCGAGCGGCAGCAGTGCCAGCGGGTAGACGAGCGCAAGCAGCAAGGCGACAGGGAGCCCGCCGCCGGCGAGCTTCCCGACGGTGACGAGGGCGACTCCCGCTGCGGCAGCTGTCACGACGCGCCGCCATTGGTAGGGCACCGGATAGATCTGCTGCGACCACCAGATCATCCCGAGAAACATCGTCGAATACGCGGCGACCGTCGCGATTGCCGCTCCCATCATTCCGTACGGCGGGATGAGGAGCAGGTTCAGCGCGACGTTCACCGCGGCCGCCGCGCCGGTCACGACCCAGTTGAACTGCGTGCGCTTCGCGCGGCCCACGCCGATCGCGACCACGATGTACCCCGCGAACGCCACCGCTGAGAACGCCAGCGGGCCGACGACTCGCGAGGACTCGGCGAACGCGGGCGCCGCGATCCAGCCGACGATCCACGGCGACAGCAGTGCGAGGCCTGTGGCGACCCACGTCGTCGCGAGGACGACGTACGTGAGCACGAAGGCGTACGTACGCCGGGCCTCGCGGTCGTCCTCGATCGAGTACGCGAATGCCGGCCATGCAAGCCGGAAGGCGGTGAGCAGCAGCACCATCGCCGAGGCAATGCGCACCCCGACGGAGTACAGGCCCACCTCCGTCGTGTCCGCGAGCTGTACGAGGAACAGCCGGTCCGAGAAGTTCGTCACCCAGAGGAACAGAGCCGTCGGCACGAGCGGGGTTCCGAAGCGGTTCATTTCGCGAAGGAGGCCGCGGTCGAGCTCGAGGCCGAGCTGCTCGCGGCGGTAGCCGACCAGTACCGCGTAGACGATGAGTGTTCCCGTGAAGTTGCCGACGATGACGCCGACCGGCCCCTTGTCGAGCGCGACGACGAGAAGCAGGGTCGCGCCGATCGTCAGAGAGATGTTCGCGAGGCTTGCCGACACGAACGCGACCGAGCGCTCCTCGACCCGGAAGAGCGACGTGAGCTGCTCGTAGTTCATCCCCGCCCACAGTCCGACGAACGCCGCCATCACGAGCTCGGAGTCGCCCGAAGTCCCGAAGAGGAGGTCCGATATCGGCGCGGCGAGCGCGAGCCCTGCGATCAGCCCGGCCGTCGCCATCGCCATCGTGAACCAGAACGACGTGCGGAGGACACGCCGGCGCGCCGCCGGCTCCGGGGAGTCGAAGTAGAAACGGAAGAACGCGCTGTGGATGCCCATGCGCAACGCGATCCCGATGACGGTCGTGAGCGCGATCAGCGTCTCGACCTTCCCGTAGTCGGACGGCGAGAGGTAGCGCGTGTAGAGCGGGAGGAGGAGGACGGCGAGGATCCGCGACACGAGCCCTCCGAGCCCGTAGATGGCCGAGTGCTTTCCGAGCCTTCTGAGCTCCGCGCCGAGCGCCATCAGAGGCGAGCGTAGAGAGCGAGCAGGCGGTCGGCGACGCGATCGAGGTCGTGCACGCGCTCGACGTAGGCGCGCGATTCGGCGCCGACTCGCCGCCGCTCGGCCGCCGAGGCGACGAGCGGCTCGAGCTGCGCGCGGAGGCTCTCCTTCGTTGCGCGAACGATCGGCACGCGCGTGCCCAGCTCCCTCTCGGTCCGCTCGACCGCCTCCTCGTGGAGGAACGTCACGACTGGCTTCCCCAGCGCCATGCACTCGATCGCGAAGAGGCCGTACCAGCCCGCGTTGAGCTGGTCGACGACGATGTCGGCCTCCCGGTAGCGCTCGAAGGCCTCGTCGTGGTGCAGGCCCTCGACGAGGATGAGGTCGGCGTCGAGCCCCTCGCACGCCGCGAGGACGTGCTCCGTCCCCTTGCGGCGACGTGAGGAGGGGGCGTGCAGGATCACCGGCCGCGCTCGATCCGAGGGCGGCGCCGGCTCGATCGCCTTCACGTCGATCCCTGGCGGGATCATCTCGGCGTCGGGCACCCAGCGGGTGGCGTCGTACGAGCCCACGACCTCTGCGCTCGCCTTCTTGCCGAACGCGAGCTTCTCGGGCGACTTCCCGCGGATGTCGGAGCCGAGGTAGTGCATCACCGATTTCTTGCGCAGAGCCCGGAGGAGCGGGAACTGAAGGGACTGCGGCACGAGCGTGAGGCCGAAGTAGAAATGGAAGACGTCGGTGTGCGGGATCAGCTTGGCCAATGCGGACCACTGCGTCAGCTGTTTGCGCGCGAAGCCGCCCCGGCGCTCGAGCGACCAGTCAGCCTCGGAGTGGAGCTTGTAGCGGTTGAAGACGACGAGCTGAGCGTCGACGCCTCGCCGCCGAAGCGCTTGCACGTTCGCCCATGGCACCCCGGCGGTGTTCACCGGGCAGTGGACGACCCGGACGGGGCTACTCAAGATGGATGCCGTCGGCAGCCAGTTGTTCCAGGCGACGGGCCTTCTCGGCGTTCAGCATCGCGCGCATGGTCAGGCCCATCGTCGCGCCCTCGTAGACCCAGATCTCCGGATGCACGAGGATCTGCAGCCACGGAAAGCCGCCGCCGCGAAGCTCCTCGTGCGGGCAACCCGACCGCCAGTGCTGGTTCGAGTCCGACCGGTACGTCGGCGGGGCGAAGTAGGGCTCCGCATAGACGTTGATCGCGCCCGGGATCGTCTGTGACATGTACTCCGCCTTCGGGTTGTGCCAGGAGACGACCGGATCGAAGCGCTCGTCGAGGGTCACGTTCGGGTGGACGGCGTGGAGCCCGACGGAGTGGCCGAGCATGCGGAGGCGCGCGATCGCGGCGACGCCTTCGCCGGACGCGAGGTTGTAGAAGACCGACTCCGTCATCAGGAGGTACGTCGTCCGCACGCCGTGCTGGGCCTCGAGCTCGGCCATCGTGAGCGCGGCGTCGAGCGAGAGGTCGACGTCGTGGCGGAGATAGAGTTCCCCGCGTTCCGGCGGCCCGTCGAACCTCTCGAACCGGTAGCCGCCTGACTTGGCGGCCTCGAGGATTACCGCGTAGTGCTTCAGGTCAAACGAGCAGCTCATCGCTGCGCCAGCACCCACTGGAACGCGACCTCGCCCTCGGGCTCCTGCATGGTTCCGAGCTCGTCGAGCGAGAGCTCGAAGCCCGCGTCCTCGAGCAACCGACTGTTTCTCTCGGGCGGAAAGCTCGAAAAGAACATCGTGGTGCCCAGCCACTCGCCTACCCAGCCTTCGGGCGTCGTGAGCTGCTCCGTCCACCAGTCGCGGGGGTCAGCGACGATGCGGTCGCGCCAGTCGGCGAAGTGGTCGGCCATCACGTCGTACCCATCGCCGACCATGCGCGTCCGCGGATCGCTCATGCCGCCGCCTCCACGTCGACCTCGAGCCGGGTCGCTGCTGCCTCGGCACGCTCGAGCGCTTCCTCTGGTGTGTCTGCCACTGCGATGACGTAGCCGCGCCGATCGCCGTCTCGC
Organism: uncultured Gaiellaceae bacterium; assembly: GCA_963723695.1. GTDB lineage: Bacteria > Actinomycetota > Thermoleophilia > Gaiellales > Gaiellaceae > GMQP-bins7. The sequence goes on from CAVRRU010000012.1 coordinate 369,960, forward strand.
CGGACAGGCCGGATGGTCTCCCCGACTTGGAGGTACGTGTCCGCCTGCACGACTCCGTCCGACGCGAGGACAGCGTCGAGGCTGCCGATGCGGGTGACGCGGCCGGTCGGCAACGGCCCGGGCTGAGCGGTGAAGAAGCGGATCGCAAGTGGTTGCGTGAAGCCGGGAAGCGCCACCTCGTCCGGGACTTCCTCGCCGAGTGCCTGGCGCAGTGCCACCTCGACGAGATCGACGCCGACTGCGTGGCGCACGAGATCGGCCATCTGCCCGCCGGGAATGCGGGCGGCCACCTCGACGACCGCGACGCCGCCCTCAGGCGACGCGATGAGCTGGGGGAACGCGATGGCATCTCGAAGGCCGAGCGCGCGCACCGACTCCACCGCGACCTCCTCGGCCCGCCGGAGCTGCTCCGGCGGGATCGACGGCGGGTAGACGTGGATCCAGCCGACGCCGAAGCCGATGCCGGGCGGCCGCAGCCGATCCGACAGGGTCACGAGCGCGGGCTCGCCCCCGCGGGCGATGACGATGCCGTTCAGCTCGATGCCCTCGACGAACTCCTCGAGCAGCGCCTCGTTCGTCGGGGACTCGGCGATCGCTTCCGGCAGGTCGCGTTCGAGCTCGTCCCGGCTCTCGATGCGGAACACTGCGCGCTGGCCGCCAGAGTCGACCGGCTTCAGGACCGCAGGGAAACGGACCGCCCCCAGCGCCGCGTCGACATCGCTCGCGGAACGAAGGCTTGCGAACGTGGGCTGTGGGAGCCCGCTCGCGCCGAGCGCCTCGCGCATCACGAGCTTGTGGGTGAGGAGATGAGCCGTCTGCGTGCCGATCCCGGGCAGGCCGAGCTCCTCGGCGACGGCCGCGACGACCGGAACGGCGCGATCCGCCGAGACCGTGAGTGCACCGCTCGCCCCGAGCCTGCGCGCGACCTCGACGACCCGAGCGACCTCGGTGAAGTCGACCACCTCGGCGACGTCGGCGGAGGCGAGCCCGGGCGCATCGGCGTTCCGGTCGACTGCCGCGGCGCGCAGACCGCGGGCGCGGGCCTGCTCGATCGCGCGCCGCTGGTGACGGCCCGCGCCGACGAAGAGGACGGTCTGCACGGCCGCCGATGCTAACTGCGCTCTGAGCTAGGTCACGCCGCCGGGCGGGACGAGCCAGGGAGCGATCCTGCTCCAGCGCGCGATCTGGCAGCCGTCCGTGCGGGTGAACGTCGCCCAGATCCGCGCGCCAGCGACGACGCCGAGGACGCGCGCCTTCTGCGGCCCGCCGTAGATCTGCGTGCAGGCAACGTCTTTCCGCAGCGGCGCAAACAGCCCCGGCCCCCCTGAGGCCAGTCTCCTGCAGGCGACGACCGGACGCGAGAGCGTTCCGCGAGCAGGATTGCAGCGGAGCGTCCACGTGACGCTCGCAGAGGGCTTGGCGGAGTCCTCCCAGTAGGTGATCCGAAGCGAGGTTTCAGCGGCCGCAACGCCGAACGACGACGTGGCTTCGACGAGCGTGGCGGTCGCTAACACCACGCCAGCCACCGCACGCATGCTTTCAGGGTAGCGCGGCACTCCTGCGTAGACTCGCCGCGTGGCTCTGACGGGAAAGCGCGTCGTCGTCACCGGTGGCGCGGGCTTCATCGGCACGACGCTCGCACGCAGGCTCGTCGTCGAGAACGAGATCGTCGCCGTCGACAACCTCCACCGCGACACGCTCGGCGGAACGGCGCTGGCCGAGCATCCGAACTTCAGCTTCGTCCAGGGAGACGTCCTCGACGCCCCGCTCCTCACCGAGGTGGTTCGCGGGGCGACGCACCTCGTGCACGCCGCGGCGATCGCCGGTGTCGACACGGTGATCGAGAGCCCCGTGCGGACCATGCGCGTCAACCTCATCGGCACCTACAACGCGCTCGAGGCGGCGCTCCAGACGAAGGACACGATGGAGCGCATCATCGAGTTCTCGACGAGCGAGGTCTTCGGCACGTACGCGTTCAAGGTCGACGAGCGACACGTCACGACGCAGGGGTCCGTCGGCGAGGCGCGCTGGACGTACGCCGTCTCGAAGCTCGCGGGCGAGCACATGGCGCATGCGTACCACGACGAGCTCGGCTTGCCGACCGTCTCGGTGCGGCCCTTCAACGTCTACGGTCCGGGGCAGATCGGTGGCGGGGCGATCCGCGCCTTCATCGAGACCGCGCTCGCCGGCAACGACCTCGTGATCCACGGCGACGGCTCGCAGATCCGCGCGTGGTGCTACGTGGACGACATGGTCGATGCGCTCATGCTGGCGCTCGAGCACCCGAACGCGGTCGGGGAGAGCTTCAACGTCGGCAACGCGCGCTCGGCGGTCACGATCTACGACCTCGCCCTGCGCATCAAGCGCCTGACCGGGTATCCCGGCGAGCTCGTCTTTCGGCCACTCCACTACACGGACGTCGAGCTCCGCATACCGAACGTGGACAAGGCGCGAGACCTGCTCGGATTCGAGGCCAAGGTCGAGCTCGACGAGGGCCTCGAGCGGACGATCGCCTGGTATCGGGCGAACGCGTCGTGAACGAGCCGATCCGGCTAGCGCGACCCGACGTCGGGGACGAGGAGCTCGCCGCGCTCGAGGAGGTCGTCCGCTCGGGACAGCTGACGATGGGCGCGAAAGTCGAGGAGTTCGAGACCGGGATCGCACGTGCGGTCGGCACGGCGCACGCGGCCGTGGTCTCCTCGGGTACCGCAGCACTTCATCTCGTGCTCCTCGCGCTCGAGATCGGTATCGGCGACGAGGTCATCGTCCCTGCGTACACGTTCCCGGCGACCGCCAACGCCGTCGCCTTATGCGGCGCGCGTGCGGTTCTCGTCGACATCGATCCGGACACGTTCGTCGTCGATCCGGCGGCGGTTGCCGCAGCAGTCACTCCCCGGACGCGCGCGGTCATGGCCGTGCATCTCTTCGGCCGTCCAGTCGAGTGGGAGGCGCTGCAGACCGCCGTGCCGCAGGAAGTCTTGCTCGTCGAGGACGCGGCGGGCGCGCTCGGAGCACGTTACCGCGACACTCCGTGCGGCGCGCTCGGCGTCGCTGCCTGCCTCTCGTTCCATCCGCGCAAGATCGTGACGACCGGGGAGGGAGGTGCGGTCACGACCGACGAGGCGGAGCTCGACGGTGCCGTCCGGCGCCTGCGCCACCACGGCTGGACAGCGCTCGGAGAGATGCCGGCGCCGGGCTTCAACTACCGCCTCCCGGACCTGCTGTGCGCGATCGGGGTCCCGCAGCTCGCGCGGCTCGAAGAACTGCTCGCGGCCAGGGAGCGGGTCGCGGGCTGGTACTCCGAGCGACTCGAGCACGTCGTCCTCACGCCGTCCGCGGCGGAGGGCGACCTGCACGGCTGGCAGGCCTACGTCGTCCAGCTCGACCGCCGCGACGAGGCACTCGGCGCGCTGCGTGAGGCGGGGATCGAGGCTCAGATCGGCACGTGGGCTGTCCACCGGCTCGCGCCGTACCGCGAGCAGGGCGCCTTCCCCGGCGCCGATCGCGCGTTCGAGCGTGCGCTCGCGCTGCCGTTTGCCACGACGACGACCGAGGCCGAGGTCGATCGGGTCGCGGCGGTCTTGACCTCGATGTGAGTGAGTGCTAACTTACTCGACCATGGCCACGAGTACGAGTACGAGGCAGTCGGCGGAGCAACGCCGCGAGGCGGTACTCGAGGCGGCGCGACACGAGTTCGCGCGCCACGGCCTCCACGGCGCGTCGACGGACGCGATCGCGCGCAGCGCCGGCATCTCCCAGCCGTACCTCTTCCGCCTCTTCGGTACGAAGAAGGACCTCTTCCTCGCCGTGAACGACATGTGCTTCGACCAGACGCTCGATCTCTTCCGCACGGCTGCGTCCGGGAAGTCGGGCCAGGAGGCACTCGACGCCATCGGCGACGCCTACGGCGAGCTCATCGAGAGCGACCGCACGATGCTCCAGGGCCAGCTGCAGGCGTACTCCGCCTCGGTCATGGACGACGACGTCCGTGCGAGCGCGGCACGAGGCTACGGCCGGCTCGTCGACTACGTCGAGGCCGTCTCGGGCGCCGACAGGCAGACCGTGGCGATGTTCTTCGCGAAGGGCATGCTCATGAACGTCCTCGCAGCGATGCAGTACTCGATCCTCAACGAGCCGAAGGGCTCCTGGGCCGCCCGCCTTGCCGAGGGGTGCAGGGACGAGACCGTATGAAGGCCCTCCTCTCTTTTCTCCAGCAGCTGAGTAATCAGTCACTAGATCGCTACCAGTCTGACACCGGGAGGTCACGATGAAAGCCGGGACGCGAACGCTGTGGACGTTCGTCATCACGTCGATCGCACTCTTCATGGTCGTGCTCGACAACCTCGTCGTATCGACGGCGCTGCCCGTCATTCGCGTGGACCTCGGCGCCACGATCGAGGAGCTCGAGTGGATCGTCAACGCGTACACCCTCACGTTCGCGGTCTTCCTCCTGACGGGCGCCGCGCTCGGTGACCGCTTCGGGCGGAAGCGCATGTTCATGCTCGGCGTCGGGATCTTCACGCTGGCGTCGGCGCTCGCCGCACTGGCGCCGTCGACCGACTGGCTCATCGCCGCTCGCGCGTTCCAGGGATTCGGCGCCGCGATCGTCACGCCGCTCACGCTGACGATCCTCAGCGCGGCCGTCTCGGCCGAGCGCCGGGGTCTCGCACTCGGCGCGTGGTCCGGCATTGCCGGTTTTGCGGTCGCGATGGGGCCGCTCGTCGGCGGCGCCGTGGTCGAAGGGGTCGCCTGGCAGTGGATCTTCTGGCTGAACGTGCCCGTCGGGCTCCTGCTTCTCCCGCTTGCGACGCAGCTGCGCGAGTCCCTCGGCCCCGACAAGGCCCTCGACCTGCCAGGCCTCGCGCTCGGCAGCTTCGGCCTGCTCGGTCTCGTCTGGGGGCTCGTGAACGGGAACGCCGATGGCTGGTCGAGCCCGCAGATCGTGGGCGCGCTCGCGGCCGGCGCCGCGCTGCTCGTGGCCTTCGTCGCCTGGGAGCTGCGTGCGCGGGAGCCGATGCTGCCGATGCGCTTCTTCCGCGACCGGTCCTTCTCGGCCGCGAACGGCGCCTCGCTCTTCATGTACTTCGGGATGTTCGGCTCGATCTTCCTGCTGACGCAGTTCTTCCAGACCGCGCAGGGGTACTCCCCGCTCGAGTCCGGCCTTCGGGTCCTGCCCTGGACCGCCATGCCCCTGTTCGTGGCGCCGATCGCGGGCGCTCTGACGGATCGCATCGGTGGCGGACGCATCATGGCGACCGGGCTTGCGCTGCAGGCAATCGGCCTCGCGTGGATCGCGGCGGTCTCCGAGCCGTCCGTCGGCTACGCGTCGCTCGTCGTCCCGTTCATCCTCTCGGGAATAGGCATGTCGCTGTTCTTCGCCCCGGTCGCCTACGTCGTCCTGTCCGCCGTGCGGCCACAGGAAGAGGGCAAGGCTTCGGGCACCAACAACGCGATCCGTGAGGTCGGCGGGGTGTTCGGCGTCGCCGTCCTGGCGTCACTGTTCGCCCGCTACGGCGGCTATGAATCGCCTCAGACGTTCACCGACGGCCTCGTCCCGGCGCTCTGGGTCGGTGCCGTCGTTGTCGGGGCGGGCGCCGTGGTCGCACTCCTCATCCCGTGGAAGCGACGGCCCGCCGAGATCGTCGCGTCCGAGCCGGAGTCGGAGCGGGCCGCGCAGCTCGAGGCGGCGTAGGTGGCTCTCTCGACGCAGACAATCGCCGCTGCCAGTGCGCGGCACCCTTGGCGGACGATCGTCGCCTGGATCGTGGTCGTCGTGCTCGCGATCGTCGCGATCGTAACGCTCCTCGGTGGGAGCCTCACGACGGAGGGCGAGCCGACGAACAACCCCGAGTCGGAACGCGCGGACGAGGCGCTGTTCCAGGCCATACCGCCTGATCCCCGCACGGCCGTCTCGGACATCGTCGTGATCCGCTCCGACGAGCACACCGTCGACTCGGTGGAGTTCGAAGCGTACGTGCGCGACTTCGTCGCCGCCGACGAGGTGCCGGCGCTCGGCCAGGCGCGCACGTACCTCGACGACCCGAGCGACGGGCTCGTCGCCGAGGACGGCCATGCGGCCATCGTCCCGATCGCGCTCACGAGCGAGGACGAGACCGAGGCGCTCATCGAGAAGATCGAAGCCCTCGACGAGGAGGACGCGTTCGCCGTGTCTGTCACCGGTGAGGAGACGCTCGACCACGACTTCAACCTCCTCTCGCAGGAGGACCTCGAGAACGGAGAGCTCAAGTTCGGCCTGCCGGCCGCGCTCATCATCCTCCTCCTCGTGTTCGGCGCCGTCGTCGCGGGCCTCGTACCTCTGATCATGGCCATGGTCTCGATCGTCGTCGCACTCGGGCTGACGGCGCTCGTCGCGCAGCAGTTCGAGCTCTCGGTCTTCGTCATCAACATGCTCACGGGCATGGGCCTCGCGCTCGGGATCGACTACTCGCTCTTCGTCGTCTCGCGCTACCGCGAGGAGCGTGCGAAGGGAAGGGCCGAGTACGCCGCGATCGAGGTGTCGGGAGCGACCGCGAGCCGCGCGGTTCTCTTCAGCGGGACCGTGTTCGTGATCGCGATGTTCGGGATGCTCCTCGTCCCGAGCTCGATCATGCGCAGCCTCGCCACCGGAGCGATTCTCGTCGGGATCGTCTCGGTCGTCGCGGCGCTCACGCTGCTTCCGGCGGTGCTCGGCCTCCTCAAGGACCGTGTGAACGCGCTGCGCATCCCGTTCGTCGGGCGGCGCGCGGAGTCGGCCGGCACCGAGGGCCGATTCTGGGGTGCGATCGTGCGCGGCGTCCTTCGTCGCCCGGTGCCGAGCCTGGCCCTCTCGGTCGGGGTACTCCTGGCGCTCGCGCTGCCCGTGCTGACGATGAACGTCGGCACGAGCGGGGTCTCCTCGCTCCCCGACCGGTTCGTCTCCAAGCAGGGATATCGCGCGCTCGCGCAGGACTTCTCGACCGTCACGCCCGATCCGGCCACTGTCGTCGTCTCGAATGCGTCGAGCCCCGGCGTCGCCGCCGCGGTCGAGAGCCTCCGGTCGAGGCTCGCAGGCGATCCCCGGTTTGGCGAAGCGACAGTCGAGCGCTCGGCCGAGGGCGAGGTCGCGGTGCTCACCGTGCCCATACCCGGCGACCCGGCCTCGAGCGAGGCCATCGACGCGGTGCGTGAGCTGCGGACCGAGATCGCCGACGAGACGTTCGCGGGCACTGACGCCGAGGTCCTCGTTGGCGGGACGACCTCGGAGAACATCGACTACTTCGATTCCGTGATCGACCCTGCGCCCTGGGTGATCGCGCTCGTGCTCCTGCTGACGTTCGTCTTCCTCACTGTGGTCTTCCGCTCGATCGTCGTCGCCGGGACTGCCGTCCTGCTGAACCTGCTCTCCGTCGGCGCGGCCTACGGTCTGCTCGTCCTCGTCTTCCAGGAGGGGATCGGCGCCGGTCTCCTCGGCTTCCAGACGGCCGACGCGATCGAGGCCTGGGTGCCGCTGTTCCTCTTCTCCGTGCTCTTCGGTCTCTCGATGGACTACCAGGTGTTCCTGCTCTCCCGGATCCGCGAGCGCTTCGACGAGACGGGTGACACGACCGACGCGGTGACGTTCGGCGTCGCCTCGACGGCGCGCATCATCACCGGTGCTGCGCTCATCATCGTCGCCGTGTTCGCCGGATTCGCGCGCGGCGATCTCATCATGTTCCAGCAGATGGGCTTCGGCGTCGCGGTCGCCTTGCTGCTCGACGCAACCGTCATCCGCTCCGTCGTGCTTCCGAGCGCGATGAAGCTCCTGGGCACGTGGAACTGGTACCTGCCGAGCTGGCTCGAGTGGCTGCCGCGGCTGAACGTGGAGGGACGCTCGGGCTCGCAGCTGGAGCCGAGCCGAAGCTAGCCAACAACCTTGGTACCGTCGCCGCGTGAGGTGCGCGGCACCACGGTTGCATGACGCGTAGGACGCGGCAGGTCGGGACTCTCGTCCTGACCGCCGCAGCGATCGCGTACCTGATCTGGAAGCTCGAGCTCGGAACGACGCTCGACGTCCTCGCGGACACGAACCTCGCCTGGTTCGCGCTGGCCGTGGCGATCATGATCGGGACGATTCCCGCGCTCGCGTTGCGCTGGGGATGGCTCCTGGGAGCGCACGGTATCCACGAGCGAGTGCCGTGGCTGACGCGGGCGTACTTCGTCGCGTACACGGCGGGCCAAGTGCTCCCGACCTCGCTCGGCGGCGACGCGGTCCGGGTCGCGGAGACGGTGCGCCGACATCCGGGCCGAACTGCGGTGGTGACCGGAACGGTCCTCCTGGAGCGTGGCCTCGGTGGCGCCGCGACGGTCGCGCTCGGCGCTATCGGGTTCCTGCTCTCGATCGGCCGCTACGACGTCGGCGCCTACCTGTGGCTCGAAGGGATCTTCGTCTTCGGGACGCTCCTCCTCGGCTTCCTGTTCTTCGCGCGCTCAGCCCGGCCGCTCCTGCGGTGGACGCAGCCGTTGCTCGAGCGGGTGCGTCTCGCCGGACCGTTGCGGGCGTTCTACGAGGGCATCCATCACTTCCGAGGCCGCCCGCGCCTGGTCGGAAAGGTCTTGGCCTTTACATTCGTTGTTCAGGCCGTGCGGATCCTGGCCATCTGGGCCTGCGCCAGGGCGGTCGGGATCGACCTCGACCCGCGCATCTACTACGTGTTCGGCCCGCTGCTCTTCCTCGTGATGCTCGTTCCGTTCACGCTGAACGGGCTCGCGGTTCGGGAGGCGTTCTTCGTGAGCTTTCTCGGGAGCGTCGACGTCGGGGCGAATCAGGCGTTCGCGGCCGGTTTCCTCTACTTCCTCGTGTCCGTGCTCATGGCGGTGCCTGGTGCCGTGATCGCGGTGCGCAGTGGCTTGCGCGGAGGGCCGCGCGCCGAAATGGAGCATGGCTGAGCCCGGCCGGGTCGCGGCAGTCGTCGTGACCTACGACGCGCTGCCCTGGATCGAGCAGTGCCTCGAGTCGCTTCACGGCGTCGAGATCGTCGTCGTCGACAACGGCTCCAGCGACGGAACCGTGGCGTTCGTGGGCGAGCGTTTTCCGGACGTTCGCGTGATCGAGGCCGAGAATCGCGGGCTCGGCGCCGGCTGGAACATCGGGCTCCGCGAGACGTCGAGCTCATACGCGCTCCTTCTCAACGCGGACGCCTGGCTCGTCGATGGCGCGCTCGATCGCCTGGTCGACTTCGCCGCCACGAGGCCGCGTGCGGCGGTCGTCGGCCCGCGCCTCTCGAATCCCGACGGGACGCTCCAGCGTTCGGTGCGCGGCTTTCCGACGCTCTGGCGCCTCGCGACGGAGTACTTCTTCCTTCGCAAGCTCGCCCCGGGAACCGCGGCGCTGAATGCGTTCTACGCGGGTGGCTTCGACCACGACGAGGTGCGCGAGGTGGAGGTCGTCATGGGTGCCTGCATGCTCCTGCGCCGCGCCGCGGTCGAGGAGGTCGGGTACTGCGACGAGGACTACTTCCTGTTCAGCGAGGAGACGGACTGGTGCTTTCGCTTCCGCGAGGCCGGGTGGGAGGTCGTGTTCTTCCCCGGCGCGGAGTGCGTGCACGTGCGCGGCGCGGCCCACGGCGGGCGCCTCTATCGCGAGAACCTCCGCGGTCACCTGCTGTTCCTGACGAAGCACCGCGGCCCGAAGGTCGCGGAGCGCGCGCGCCGGCTGCTGCTCGCGTCGCTGCGCGTACGCGGGCTCGTCTTTCGCGGCGATCGCGGTCGCGCGTATCGCGACGGCGCCGCCTGGCTCGCGTCCGGGGACGCGGCGTCGCTCGTCGGACGCTGACCCATGGTCGTGGTCCTCTATCTCAAGCTCGCGTTCGCGACTGCCGCTGTGCTCGCGCCCGGCTGGCTCCTCGCGCGGACGTTCGGAGTGCGGAGCGTCTCGGCGACGCTCGCCTGGGCGCTCGTCGTCGTCTTCGGCGCGCTGGCGGTCACCTTCGCCATCGGCTCGACGCTGACGCTCACGCTTCTCGTGCTCGTGATCGTCGCGCTCGCCGCCCTGGCGATCGCATTCTTCCGCGGACGGCCTCGGGCCGAGACGGTGCCCGGGCGCGCATGGGCCTTGTTCTGGGGAGCGATCGTCGGGCTGATCATCTGGGTGTCGGCGCCGACCGTGCAGGGTGACGGGCTCTTCCACCTCGCCCGGGCGCGGAAGCTCATCGAGCTCGACTCGCTCTCGCTCGACCGGGTCTCCGAGTTCGTCAACGGCAGCCTCCACCCGGGCTACGCATTCCCGCTCTGGCACGGCTTTCTCGCGCTCATCGCGAAGCTGTCGGGCGAGGACCCCGAACGCGTCGTAACCCACCTGCCGTCGATCCTCGCGGCGCTCGCAGTCGTCGTCGCGTTCGAGGCCGGGTGGGCGCTGTTCCGGCGCACGTGGGCGGCCGGGGCGACTGCAGCGGCCCAGGTGGCGATGATCTGCTTCGCGCCGGGGATGGGCGGCGCGTACGTCTTCCTGTCGCTTCCCGCCACCTCGTCCCGGCAGCTTCTCGTCCCCGCCGCGCTCGCGCTGGCTCTCGAGACGGTGCGCTCGCCATCGCTCCCGCTCGCTGCCACCACCGCGGCCGCGGGCTTCGTGCTCGCGGTCGTCCACCCGACCTACGCGATCTTCCTCTGGATCCCGTTCGTCGGCTTCCTCGTCGTGCGCGTGTTGTGGGAGCGGAGGGACTTCCTCACCGGGTCGCTCGCACTCGGCGCGCTCGTCGCTCCCGCGGCGCTCTTCATGCTCTGGCTGCGGCCGATCGTGAACGACACGCGCTCGGTGTCACCGGACGCGGACGAGGTTCAGCGCGCGTTCGACCAGTACGGCGGTCAGCTCGTCGTCCACTCGGACACGTCCTACAACCTCGCACCGGAGGTCTTCACGCGCGCCGGCGCCGTCGCAGTGGCGGCTCTCCTCATGATCCCGCTTGCGGGCTTCGCCTCGCAGAGGCGCTGGGCGGCGTACGTCGTCGGGGGCTCGCTCGCGGTTTTCGCCGTCATGCTCGTGCCGTTCATCTTCACATCGCTGGCCGACCTCGTCTCGATCTCGCAGGCACGACGCGCCGCCGGTTTCCTTCCATTCGCGTTTGCGTTCGCGGGTGGGATGGCCGTTCTAGCGCGGCTCGTGGGCCCGATTCTGCTCCCGCTCATGCTCGGCGCGGGGATGTTCCTCCAAATCGTTTACCCGGGCGACTTCGAGTACGTGCTGAGGAACCCCGCCCCGGCGTGGATCGCGTGGTTCGGGGCGATCGGCGCGGTTGCCGCTCTGATCCTGGGCTTCGTCCGCCGGCGACCCGCGCTGGAGAAGAGCGCGTCGCTTGCCGTAGCGGCCTTCCTGACTCCGGTCGTCGGCGGCGGCCTCCTCGACCTGCGGGGGCTCGACCCTCCTGCCATCGCGACGATCTCGCTCGGGCTGGTCGGAGCGGCACGCGACGAGATCGAAGCGGGTGCGGTTGTCTTCTCCGATCCGGAGACGAGCTTCCGCCTGGCCGCGTTCGCGCCGGTCTACATCGCCGTCGCGCCGCCGGGACACGTCGCGGACACGGAGGAGAACCGACCGTACGACCGTGCCCGCGACGCGCGCCGCTTCCTCCGAACCGGCGACCTCTCGATTCCTCGCGGCTATGGCGCCGAGTACGTCGTCGTCGATCGCCTTCGCACCGACCTCGAGCTCGAGCTACCGGTCGTCTACGAGGACGAGCGGTTCACGCTGTACCGGCTCCCGCCCGCCTAGCCGGGCTCTCCCCAGCCGCCGCCGCCGGGCGTCTCGATTCGGAGCAGGTCGCCGGGCTGCAGGTCGCAGCTCGCGAAGGCCGGGAGCTCCTCCCCGTTCAGGAGATTGCGGCCCGCAAGCCCGTCTCCGCCGCCGCGCGCGCCGTGCGGAGCGAGCGCGCGGCGCTGCGTGAGGAGCGAGAGCCGGCACGGCTCGAGGACGCGCAGCTCCCGGACGACGCCGTCTCCGCCGCGGTGCCGGCCTTCGCCGCCGGAGCCCGCCCTCAGCTCGTATCGCTCTACCCGCAGCGGGTACGCGAGCTCGAGCGCCTCGGCCGGAGTGTTCAGCGTGTTCGACATCGCGACGTGGACGGCCGACGGGCCGTCGGCGTCCAGACACGCGCCCTGGCCGCCGGCGATCGTCTCGTAGTACGTGAAGCGGTCGTTGCCGAAGACGACGTTGTTCATCGTGCCTTGGCCCTGAGCCGGGACGGGGATGGCTTGTCCGAGTGCCGCGAAGACGACGTCCGTGATGCGGCTCGAGGTCTCGGTGTTTCCCGCAGCGACGGCCGCGGGAGCGCGGGCGTTCACGAGGCAGCCCTCGGGAGCCCGAACCGTGACGGGTACGAATGCGCCGCCGGAGGCGGGCAGGTCCGGTGCGGTCAGGCACCGGACGACGTAGAAGCACGCCGAGCGCGTTACTGCCAGCGGGCAGTTGAGGTTGCCGTCGTGCTGCGGCGCCGTTCCCGCGAAGTCGACGTCGATCACGTCGCCCGCGATCGTCACAGCCGCGCGGAGCTCGAGCAGCCCCGCAGCCGTCTCGAGGTGATCAGTGGCTTCGTAGAGCCCGTCCGGCAGGTCGCGGATCGCTGCGCGGACGACTCGCTCGGAGTAGTCGAAGAGCTCCGCCATTGCCGCGGCGATCCGCTCCCGGCCGCGACGCGCGCAGAGCTCGGCGATGCGGCTCTCGGCGAGACCGTGGGCAGCGAGCTGCGCGCGAAGGTCGCCGCGACGCTCGTCCGGGTTGCGCATTCGCGACACGAGCGAGTCCAGCGACGCGTCGTCGAGGCGCGTCGGCGGGATCACGACGCCCTCCTCGTCGAGCGTTCGCGAGCCCGGCGGCACGCTTCCCGGCTCGGACCCGCCGACATCTGCATGGTGGGCTCGAGTCACGGCGAACCCGAGCTCCGTGCGCGTCACGATCGTGAGGTCGGGGAGGTGCGTTCCGCCTGCGTAGGGGTCGTTGAGGATCCACGGCTCGCCGGGCGCCGGGTCGTGCGCCATCACAGCCGCCACCGCCTCCGGCATCGCGCCGAGATGCACCGGGATGTGCTCGGCCTGCGTGATCATGCGGCCCCGCTCGTCGAAGAGCGCGGTCGAGCAGTCGCGACGTTCCTTGATGTTCGCCGAGAAGGCGGAGCGGATGAGCGCGGCGCCCATCTCCTCGGCGATTGCGCGCAGCGATGCGCCAATCACCTGCAGTTCGATGTTGATCACGACGACCTCCGGAGGACGAGGGTCCCATGCGCATCCGTATCGCCGCCCCATCCCTTTGGAATCCAGGCGGTCGCGCCGTCGAGCTCGAGCACCGCCGGGCCGCGGACGCGCAGTGCCGGCCCGGAGACGACGACGGGTGGCGCGGGGCGGACATCAGCCGTCCGTACGGCGACGACCTCGAGCTCGCGCGCGCGATCCGCATAGCCGTACCGCGCCTCGTGGGCCTGGTGGAAGCGCTCGGCGAGGCCGGGGCCGAACGGCACCGTCAGCTCGAACGACTGGCCCTGGTACCTGAGGTCGGCGTCGCCTTCGTCGGGCAGCTCGCCTGTGGCCGCGAGCGGACTGACGTACGACCGCACCGCGTCGCGCCGCTCGTCCGCCGCGACGAGGCCGAGCGCTGAGAGAACACCCGCCGCAGCCGGAACGAGAACGGTGGTCAGTCCGAGCTCCTCGGCGAGCGCGCACGCGTGCAGGGGCCCGGCACCGCCGAACGCGACGAGGGCGAAGTCACGCGGATCGAGCCCTTGCTCGACGGAGACGACGCGCAGGGCGCGCACCATCTCGGCGTTCACGACGTCGATGACGCCGGCGGGGTCGATCCCGGCGAGCGCGCGCTCGCCCGCCGTGAGATCGAGCACGATTCCGCCCGGCAGCGTGGTCGGCAGGCGACCGAGCAGCAGGTTCGCGTCCGTCACTGTAGGACTCGTGCCGCCGCGTCCGTAGCACGCGGGGCCGGGCTCGGCCCCGGCGCTCTCGGGACCGACGCGCAGCGCGCCTCCCGCGTCGACCCGCACCACCGACCCGCCGCCGGCCCCCACGGTGTGCACGGCGAGCGTCGGAAGCCGGACGGGGAGGCCACCGACGAGTCGCTCCTGCTCGCGCCTCGCCTGGCCGTCGACGATTGCGCACACGTCGGTCGAGGTACCGCCCATGTCGAACGCGAGCGCGTTCTCGAAACCGGCAAGTGCGGCGAGTCGCGCGGCGCCGACGACGCCGGCGGCCGGCCCCGACAGGAGCGCGAACGCCGCGTGGGCGGCAGCCTCCTCGAGCGTGGCCAACCCGCCTGACGAGCGCATGACGAGCGGTGGTGGGAGCCCCGCCTCCGAGGACGCACCTTCGAGCGCGCGGAGATACCGCGAGAGCGTCGGCCCGAGATAGGCGTCGACGGCTGTCGTGGAGGCGCGCTCGTACTCGCGGAACTCCGGGGCGACCTCGTGAGACGCGACGACGTGCGCAGCCGGGTACCGGCGCCTGAGCTCGGCGGCGACGGCCCGCTCCGGGCTGCTGTCGCGGAACGAGAAGAGCAGCGAGACGGCGATCGCCTCCGCGTCGAGCTCCGGCAGTGTGTCGAGCTCCAGCGGCACGAGGTCGCCGTCGGGCCCAGTCCGTCCGCGGACGCCGATGCATCGCTCGAGCGGCACGAGCGGCGGTGGATGCTCGACGCATGGCCGGTAGAGGTGCGCGCGCGTCTGGCGGCGGAGGTGGAGGACGTGCTCGAACCCCTCGTTCGTGACGAGCGCGGTGCGTGCGCCGCGGCGCTCGAGGAGCGCGTTCGTCGCGATGGTCGTACCGTGGGTGAATCTCTCGACGTCCTCGGCGCCGACCGCTGCCGCGGCGGCGATCACCGATTCCTGCTGCTGCGCCGCTGTCGGCACCTTCGCGACGCGGACCTCTCCGTCGTCGACCAGAACCGCGTCCGTGAAGGTCCCGCCCACGTCGACGCCGAGAGCGCGCATGCAGGGATTCGACCACGAACACATCACCGCTGACGAGAAGTGGCCGCCGCGGCCGCGAAGCCGCCGCCTTCAGGGATCTTCGCGCGACCGGAATCCACGAGTCAGTGGCTTCCGGTCTTGCGCAATGTCGGCGGTAGAGTTTCCTCGGGTGCATCACCTCGTCTGTCTCGGGCTGAGCCATCGCACGGCTCCCGTCGAGTTGCGCGAGCGCATCGGCGCGCTCGGGCTCGGCGCCGAGCACTGTCCGGGCGTCGTCGAGCATGCAGTGCTGCAGACGTGCTATCGCGTCGAGCTCTACGCGCGACTGACCTCCGGGGTCGAGGACGCGCGGGACGAGCTCGTCGACGCGCTTTCAACCGTGCACGAGGTATCGCGCGACCAGCTGCTCGACCACCTCTACGTCCATTCGGGAGATGACGTCGCCCGCCACCTCTGCCGTGTCTCGGCCGGCCTCGACTCGCTCGTCCTCGGTGAGGCGGAGATCCTCGGACAGGTCCGCGGCGCCTTCGACTCGGCGGACGCGGACGGCACGGTCGGGCCCGGGCTCACGCTGCTCTTCCGCACCGCGATCTCGGCTGCTCGTCGCGCACGGGCGGAGACCGCGATCGGCGCGAATCCGACGACCGCGAGCTCGATGGCGCTCGCGCTCGCCGAAGGTGTGCTGGGCGATCTTCGCGGGAAGCAACTGCTCGTGATCGGCGCCGGGCGCATCGGGCTGCAGACGCTGAAAGCGGCCGAAGGGCGCGAGTTCGCTCGGATCGCCGTTGCGAACCGGACCGATGATCGTGCTCGCGAGGTCGCGAGCCGGTTCCGGGCGTCGGCTCACGGTCTCGACGAGCTCGAGGAGGCGCTCGCTCAGGCTGACGTCGCCATCTCGGCCACGTCATCCGAGCTACCCGTCGTGAGTGCCGAGGTCGTGTCGGCTGCCATGGCTGTACGTGCGACGCGACCGCTCGTGCTCGTCGACCTCGCGGTCCCCGCGGACGTGGAGCGCGACGCAGGAACGACGGCCGGCGTGCGGCTCTTCGACGTGGACGATCTCCGCGTGGGCCTCGACGACGCCATGGCCGCACGGCTGCGAGAGGTGCCGAGGGTCGAGGCGATCGTCGACGATGAGGTCGAGACCTTCGGACGGCGATACCGCGAGCTGGAGATCGAGCCCGTCCTCTCGGAGCTGCGCAAGCAGGCGGAGTCCACCCGCGAACGCGAGGTCGAACGAGTGCTGCGTGAGCTCGGAGACGTCGATCCCGCAGTAGCCGAGCGCGTCGAGCTGTTGTCTCGTACGCTCGTCAAGAAGCTGCTCCACGAGCCTACGGTTCGAGCGCGCGAGCGCGCCGGCGCCGGCGACGCCGACGAGGTGGCCGGCGCCGTCCGCGACCTGTTCGGCATCTCCGCTCCGAGCGATCAGTGAGCGCTCCGCCGCTGCCCGCGGCGGTCACCGTCGGGACGCGAGCTTCCGCCTTGGCGCGCGCGCAGACGGACCAGGTCGTGGATCTGCTGAGAGCAGCATGGCTGGACCTCGAGTGCACGACGACGGTGATCACTACGGCCGGCGACCTGACTCAGGAGACGGGCGAGCCGCTTCCCGAGATCGGCGGAAAGGGCCTCTTCACGGCGGAGCTCGAGCGGGCTCTGCGCGACGGTGAGATCGACCTGGCCGTCCATTCGCTCAAGGACCTGCCGACCGAGGACGCCCCCGAAGTCGTTGTCGGTGCCGTCTCGGCTCGGGAGGACGTGCGCGACTGCCTCGTCGCCCGTGATGCAGGCTCACTCGCAAGGCTGCCCGCTGGCGCGCGAGTCGGAACGAGCAGCCTGCGTCGGGCCGCCCAGCTCAGAGCGCTGCGAGGCGATCTCGACGTCCAGTCGATTCGTGGGAACGTCGACTCGCGCGTGCGCAAGGTCGCGGACGGCGAGTACGACGCCGCCGTGCTCGCTGCAGCCGGCGTGCGACGGATCGGCCTCGAGAGCGCCGTGACGGAGTGGCTCTCGGCCGAGACGATGCTGCCTGCTCCCGGCCAGGGCGCCCTGGCCGTCCAGTGCCGCTCGGGCGACGACGCGGTGCTCCGGCTCCTCGCGCCGCTCGACGATCCGGTAGCACGCGCAGAGACGACCGCCGAGCGAGCGTTCTTGCGCGCGTTGGGTGCCGGCTGCGCCGCTCCGGTCGCCTCCCTCGCCGCATTCACAAACCCTCGCGTTCGTCTCCAGGGGTTGGTCGCATCCGTCGATGGAACGGAGATGGTGCGCGTTCACGGAGAAGGCGAGCCCAGGGAGCTCGGCGAGAGGCTCGCCGAGGAAGCTCTCATCGCGGGCGCGGACCGCATACTGGCGGCCATCCATGGCTGAGCAACCGCTAGCCGGGCGGCGAATCGTCGTCACTCGCCCAGAGGCGAAGTCGCTCGCGGACGAGCTCGAACGCCTCGGCGCCGAGGTGACGATCGTCCCGCTCATCGAGATCCGCGACGCCGAGGATCGCAACGCCCTCGAGGACGCCATCGCGCGCTTCGCGAGCTACGACTGGATCATCCTCACGAGCGTGAACGGCGTTGCGGCGGTGGCAGCGGGCCTCGCGGCGCTTGGCAACACGACGCGGGTCGCGGCAGTCGGACCGGTCACGGCGGATGACATCCGCACCCACGGAGTGGAGCCGGCGTTCGTCGCCGCGCGGGCCTCCGACGACATCGCAGCCGGGCTGGGGGAGCTCACCGGCGCCCGGGTCCTCCTGCCACAGGCCGACATCGCCTCGCCTCATCTCGCGGAGGAGCTGAGAGCGAGCGGCGCAGAGGTGGACGTCGTCGTCGCCTATCGCACCGTCCTCGTCGAGCCTCCGATGTGGGGGATCCTCCCGCTCAGGATCGCCGACGCGGTCGTGCTTGCGAGCGGCTCGGCGTGCCGGAGTCTCGCGGCCGCGGGTGGTGCGGGCGGCGGTGCGATGCTCGTCTGCATCGGGCCGAAGACCGCCAAGGTTGCGCGCGAGGTCGGGCTGAAAGTCGGCCTCGTCGCCGGCGAGACGACGTCTGACGGCATCATTCAGGCGCTCGTGTCCCATTTCGGCGAAACCACATGACCGATCTCCACCCGCTCGAGGCGCTCCGGACGACTCCGGGCGCCAGGCGTCCGCGCCGTCTGCGCCGTACTGCTGCGTTGCGAGATCTCGTTCGTGAGACGTCACTTCAGCCGGACGACCTCGTCTATCCGCTCTTCGTCGTGCCCGGCGACGACGTCCGCCGCCCCGTGTCCTCGATGCCCGGAGTCGACCAGCTCTCGGTCGACCAGCTAGGTGGCGAAGCCCGGGATCTCACCGCATTGGGCCTCAAGGCGGTCGTGCTGTTCGGCATTCCGAGCGCGAAGGACCCGCACGGCATCGAGAGCTACGCCGACGACGGCGTCGTTCAGCAGGCGGTCGCTGCGCTGAAGGAAGCGAGCGACGAGCTCGTCGTCATGACCGACGTCTGCCTCTGCGAGTACACGGATCACGGCCATTGCGGACTCCTCGATGCCGACGGCGACGTCCTGAACGACGAGACGCTCGAGGTGCTCGGCCGGATCGCCATCTCGCACGGCGAGGCGGGCGCCGACGTCGTCGCGCCGAGCGGGATGATCGATGGCATGGTCGGCGCGATTCGCGGTGCGCTCGATGGCGAGGGCCTCCAGCGAGTTGCGATCCTCTCCTATGCGGTGAAGTACGCCTCGGCGTTTTACGGCCCGTTCCGCGAGGCAGCCGAGGGCGCGCCCGCCTTCGGCGACCGCAGGTCGCACCAGATGGATCCGGCCAACGCGCGCGAGGCATTGCGCGAGGCCGCTCTCGACGTCGAGGAGGGCGCCGACGCGCTCATGGTCAAGCCCGCGCTCGGCTATCTCGACGTCGTTCGCTCCGTGCGCGAGCGCTTCCCGGAGCTCCCGCTCGCGGCCTATAACGTCAGCGGTGAGTACGCAATGGTGAAGGCGGCGGCCGCGAACGGCTGGCTCGACGAGCGCGCGGTCGCGCTCGAGGTGCTCACGGGGATCCGGCGCGCGGGGGCCGATCTCGTCGTCACGTATCACGCGAAGGACGCCGCGGCGTGGCTTCAGACCGCGCGGTGAAGGCGCGGGTCGACGACCGGCCCGAGGAGGCCGGCCCCGAGAGCGTCGACGTCGCCGAGCATGGGCGCCGCGCCGACGGTGAGGCGACGTCGCTCGATCGCCGGCTCTTCATGCAGCTCCATGCATACCGGCGCGCGCGCGACACGGCGGCGCTGATCTCCGCGCTCGAACAGGCCGGCGTGAGCGGTGCCCTCTACGACGACGTCAACGACCCGACCGGAGTCGCGCTTCTCACACTGAGCGAGTCGCCTGAGACGTTCGTCTCGGAGCTCCGCTCTTTCCTGCAGTCGTCCCCGTTCGCCGAGCTCGAGCCGAAACCGGAGCTCACGATGCTCGGGCGGACGTACGCAATCGGGCACGAGCAGGACCTCGAAGAGACGCTCGTCGAGCGGCCGCGACGGCGTGTCCTCGATCCAGCCCTCCCGTGGGCGATCTGGTACCCGCTGCGCCGCTCCGGCTCCTTCGAGCAGCTTTCGCGCAGGGAGCAGGACACGATCCTCATGGAGCATGGCGGCGTCGGGATTGCGTTCGGTCGCGCAGGCCTCGGCTACGACATCCGGCTCGCGTGCCACGGCCTCGACCGTGACGACAACGACTTCGTCGTCGGCCTCCTCGGGCCCGAGCTGCACCCGCTCTCGGTGATCGTCCAGCGCATGCGGAAGACGAAGCAGACCTCGCTCCACCTCGAGCGACTGGGACCGTTCTTCGTGGGACGAGTCGCGTGGCAGAGCTCCCCGTAGCGACGCGGGAGGCGGCCGACGTGAGCGCCGAGCCGACCGCGCTCTTCCTGCGCGCGTGCCGAGGACTGCCGGTCGAGCGCACACCGGTCTGGCTGCTTCGGCAGGCCGGGCGCTACCAGCCGGAGTACCGCGCGATCAGGGAGAAGCACTCGATGCTCGAGCTGATCCGAACCCCCGAGCTCGCGGCGCAGGTGACGCTCCTTCCGATCGACTCGTTCGGGCTCGACGCCGCGATCGTCTTCTCGGACATCCTCCCGCCCCTCGTCGGGATGGGGCTCGAACTCGACTTCGTGAAGGGCGACGGGCCGCGCATCGGCGACCCGATCGCGACTTCGCGTGATGTCGACCTCCTCGGAGTCCCGCCGGCCGAGGAAACCATGGCCGGAACGCTCGAGGCGATCCGTCTCGTGCGCCGCGAGCTCGAGTCACGGGATGTGCCCGTCATCGGCTTCGCGGGCGCGCCATTCACGCTCGCGAGCTACGCGATCGAGGGCGGCACCTCCAGGGACTTCACGCGGACGAAGGCGTTCATGCTCTCGGAGCCCGCAGCCTGGAAGCGCCTGCTCGGCAAGCTCGTCTCCGTGCAGGCGGACTACCTGCTCGCGCAGGCTGCGGCAGGCGCTCAGGCTCTACAGGTGTTCGACTCGTGGGCCGGACGCGCGCTCGGGCGCGACGACTATCTGCGGTACGTCGCGCCGCACAACCGCGAGCTCTTCTCGAAGGTCGACGCCGCTGGCGTGCCGGTGATCAACTTCTCGCTCGGGGTGAGCGCGTACCTCGCCGACGCGGCTGCGTGCGGCGGCGACGTCGTGGGGCTCGACTGGTCGCTACCGCTCGACGAGGCGTGGGAGAAGGTCGGCTTGGAGCGGCCCGTCCAGGGCAACCTCGACCCGGCCGCCCTGCTCGCGACGTGGCGTGAGCTTCGGTTCCGGATCGACGACGTGCTGGAACGTGCGGCCGGCCGTCCGGGCCACGTCTTCAACGTCGGGCACGGGCTCACGCCGCAGACCCCGGTCGACAACGTGCGCCGGCTCGTGGAGCACGTCCGGGAGCGGACCACGAGGTGAGCGCACGGCTGCCGATCGGGGTCCTCGTCATGGCCTACGGCGGCCCGGCCTCGCTCGACGAGATCCCGGGCTACCTGGCCGACATCCGCCACGGGCGGCCGACGACCCGCGCGGTCCTCGACGAGATCACCGAGAACTACCGCGCGATCGGGGGAGCTCGCCGCTCCTCGAGGTGAGCCGCCGACAGGTGACAGCGCTGGCGGGTGATCTGGGCGACACGTTCCGCTGCTATCTCGGGATGCGCCACTGGTCGCCGTGGGTCGAGGAGGTCGTCGGGGAGATGATCGACGACGGCGTGACGCATGCGGTGAGCCTCGTCCTCGCGCCGCACTTCAGCGCGCTCTCGATCGCGCGCTACCAGCAGAAGGTCGCCGACGGGCTCGAGCTCTACCGCGGCCGGATCGAGTTCGAGCACGTCCCGAGCTACCACGACGCCCCCGGTCTGGTCGAGGCGTTCGCGGCGCGTGTCGAGGAGGGGCTCGCGCGCTGGCCCGAGGACGCGCGAGAGCGGGTGCACGTCGTCTTCAGCGCGCACAGCCTCCCGGAGCGTGTGCTCTCAGCGGGAGACCCGTACGCCGAGCAATGTCTCGAGACCTCGCGGCTGGTCGCGGCGCGCGCCGGGATCCCGGACGAGCGCTGGTCGTGGGCGTACCAGTCGGCCGGGCGAACGCCCGAGACCTGGGCCGGGCCCGATCTCGGAGAGCACCTCGAGGAGCTCGCTGCCCGCGGCATTCGCGACGTCGTCTCGGTTCCGGTCGGCTTCGTCTCCGACCACGTCGAGCTGCTCTACGACGTCGACGTCCGCGCAGGTGCGATCGCCGATGGGCTCGGCATGCGGCTCGAGCGTCCACCCGCGCTGAACGACGCTCCCGTCTTCATTGCTGCGCTCGCGGAGATCGTGCGCGGTCGTGCGAAGCCATGGCTCGCGGGAGCGCAGGCCGCGTGAACGTTGTGGTAATCGGCGGCGGGATTGCAGGCCTGGCAGCCGCGCATCGGCTCGTGGACCTTCTCCCCGACAGTCGGCCGCTGCTCGTGGAGTCCGGGCCCCGCCTGGGTGGCAAGCTCCGCACCGAGCACGTCGACGGCTTCGTCATCGAAGCTTCGGCCGACAGCTTCCTCTCGCGCAAGGCACGTGGAGTCGGCCTGTGCGAGGAGCTCGGGTTGCGCGGCGAGCTCGTGGGTCGCCGTCCCGAGTACGGGCGCACGTTCGTGCGGCGCGGGCGCGAGCTGCATCCGCTTCCAGAGGGCTTGACGGGCATGATCCCCACGAATCTCGGATCGCTCGCCGAAAGCGGCCTCCTGTCGAAGGAGGGAAGGGCGCGCCTCGCAGAGGAGGTCGACATCCCTCCGGACACGGAGCGCGGCGACGAGTCGATAGCGTCCTTCGTTTCACGGAGGCTCGGTGCCGAGGCGTACTCCCAGCTCGTCGAACCGCTGATGACGGGGATCTACGGCGGCGACGGCGAGCGGCTCTCGCTACAGGCGACGTTTCCGCAGCTGCGAGAGCTCGAGCTCACGCACGGCAGTCTCCTGAACGGCCTCGGCGCCCAGTCCGCGAGCAAGCCGGAGTATCCGCCCTTCGTGTCGCTCGCCTCGGGCATGGACACGCTCGTCCGGCAACTTGCCGAGGCGCTCGAGGATCGGGTTGAGGTGACGGTCGGCACCCGCGGGGTCTCGCTCCGCAGGCGGTCGGACGGCTTCGACGTCGGGCTCGAGCCTGGCGGCGTCCTTGCCGCCGACGCCGTGATTCTCGCGGTGCCGGCATACGCGGCTGAGCCGCTTCTTGCTGGTGTCGACGCCGAGCTCGCAGAGCTGCATGCCGAGATTCCCTATGCCTCGTCGGCGATCGTCACCCTTGCGTTCCGCGCAGAACACGTCGCGCATCCGCTCGACGGCTACGGCTATGTTGTCCCGCGGGTCGAGGGCACCGATGTGCTCGCGTGTACGTGGTCGTCGCAGAAGTGGGATGCCCGCGCGCCTGAGGGCTCCGTGCTGCTCCGCGTCTACGCGGGCCGATTCGGCGGTCGGGACGTGACAAGTTTGACCGACGAGAACCTGCTGGCACTCGCAGTCGCGGAGGTGGCGCTGCTCGGCATCGACGCCGAGCCGATTCTGACCCGGCTCCATCGCTGGCCGCGAGGCATGCCTCAGTACGTGCTCGGACACCCCGATCGCGTCGGGCGGATCGAGGCGCGGGTCGCCGAGGTCTCGGGGATCGCGCTGGCAGGCGCCGCGTACCGCGGGGTCGGCATCCCGGACTGCATCCGCTCCGGCGAGGAGGCTGCGGAGTCGGTCGTCCGCGCCGCCGCCGGAGTGCGCGCGTGACGCGCGCAGGCTCCGAGCGACTCTTCGCCGAAGCCACGGGGCTCATGCCGGGCGGCGTGAGCTCGCCGGTTCGCGCCTTCAAGTCCGTCGGAGGGTCGCCGCTCTTCATCGAGCGGGGCGAGGGCGCCTACCTCGTCGACGTCGACGGGAACCGGTACGTCGACCACGTCCTCTCCTGGGGACCGCTGATCCTCGGTCACGCACATCCGCGCGTCGTCGCCGCGCTCGAGGAAGCGCTGCGCAAAGGGACGAGCTACGGCGCGCCGAGCCCGCTCGAGCTCGAGCTGGCCCGGCTCATCCGGGACGCGATGCCCAGCGTCGAGCTCGTGCGCTTCGTCAGCTCGGGAACCGAGGCGACGATGAGCGCGCTACGCGTCGCGCGGGCGTTCACGGGGCGGACGAAGGTCGTGAAGTTCAGCGGCTGCTACCACGGGCACGCCGACCTGCTGCTCGTACAGGCGGGATCGGGCGTCGCAACTCTCGGGCTCCCCGACTCGCCCGGCGTCACGCCCGGCGCGGTCGCCGACACGCTCGCCGCGCCCTATAACGACCTTGCCGCTGCCGCACGCCTCTTCGCGGAGCAGGGAGACGAGATCGCGGCCGTGATCGTGGAGCCCGTGGCGGGAAACATGGGCCTCGTCGTCCCGGTAGAGGGCTTCCTGGACGGGCTTCGCGAGCTCACGACCCGCCACGGAGCAGTGCTCGTCTTCGACGAGGTCATGACTGGCTTCCGCGTGCACCCGGGTGGCGCGCAGGCGCTCTGCGGGATCATTCCGGATCTGACGACGCTGGGGAAGGTGATCGGAGGAGGACTTCCGGTCGGCGCGTACGGAGGCAGACGCGAGCTCATGGAGCTCGTTGCCCCGGCGGGCCCGATGTACCAGGCGGGGACGCTCTCCGGGAACCCGCTTGCGATGACGGCCGGCATCGAGACTTTGAGCGCGCTCGCGGAGCCCGGCGTCTGGGACGGAGTCGCGGCGGCTGCCGAGCGTCTTGCCACCGGGGTCGGCGACGCCGCCGCAGAGGCTGAGATTGCCCTGCAGCCGACCCGCGCCGGCACCATGGCCGGCTTGTTCTTCGCCGAGACGCCCATCCGAAGCTGGGACGACGCGAAGAACGCGGATGCCGACCGGTTCGCCGCGTTCCACCGCGGGATGCTCGAGCGAGGCGTCTACCTGCCCCCGTCCCAGTTCGAGGCATGGTTCCTCTCGACGGCACACGGCGCAGCCGAGATCGACGCGACGGTCGAGGCGGCAGCGGACGTGTTCGCCGACCTCTGACCCGCCGGTCTACGCTTGCACCCGTGACGAAGTTCGTCGTCGACACGAGTGTCGTCCTCCGCCTGGCGAGCACAGGGACGCAGGCCTCGAGCGAGCACGAGCTCCTCGCACCGACGCTCCTGCGCTCCCAGACACTCTCAGCCTTGCACGAGGCCGTCCACCGCGGCGAGGTCTCGGCGGACGTCGCCCGAGAGCGGCTCGCCCGCATCGGGCGGATGCCAATCAGGCTCCTCGGCGACGCGGTGCTCCGGCGTCGCGCCTGGGAGCTGGCGGATCAGTTGGGCTGGGCGGCGACCTACGATGCCGAGTACGTCGCGCTCACGCAGCTGCAGGCAGACGCGTTCGTGACCCTCGACTCGAAGCTTGCGCGCAGCGTTGAAGGGATCGCCGCGACGGCGACACTCGACGCACTCGACGCGAAGCCCTCCCCAGATGCCTGACCGGAAAATGGATCAGGGCGGCTTGCGGGCGTCACGCACCGCCAGGCTGCGTCCTCAGTCGGGCCAATATGCCTGCAGATTGGGCCTCCCCGCGTCCTTGCCTCGCGGCACGTGCCGCGCGCCATCCACCGTGACCACGTTCCGTTCAGGCATCTAGACGTGCGCGTTCTGCTCGTGACGATGTACTTCCCGCCCGCTGGCGGGGGCGGCGTGCAGCGCTCACTGAAGCTCGCCCAGTACCTTCCTGCGCTGGGGATCGAGACGCACGTGCTCGCGCCGGACGATCCGAAGTGGGTCCATCGCGACCCCGAGCTTCGCGTTCCCACACAGGCGTGGATTCATCGCGCGCGCTACCTGGGCCCACGGGCGAGGAAGCCTGCCGAGGACATCCGGGCCGCGCACCGTGGCCTCGAACGGGCGCTCGTGCAGGCGCAGGTCACGGCGCGGCGTCTGCTCGTCCCCGACGCGAGCGTGACCTGGAACCTCACCGCCATCCCGGCGGCGATGCGGATCGCGAGGCGTGAGGGGATCGATGCCGTCATCACCACCTCGCCCCCTGGGTCGGTGCACCTCGTCGGCGCTGCGGTGCAGCGCGCCACGGGCACGCGCTGGATCGCCGATCTCCGTGACCCGCTCGTGGCGAACCAGCACCGCCGCGACGACACCGCAGCGGCGCGTGCCCGCCAGGCCGCGAACGAGCAGGTCGCGCGGCTCGTGGCCCGGCGCGCAGTCGCCGTCTCGTGCGTCTCGGAGGCGATCGCAGACGAGGTGCGCGGGCTCGACCCGCGCGGCGTCGTGCGGGTGATCGCGAACGGCTGCGACTTCGACGACTTCGCCGGGCTCGAGTACGAGCCGGCGTCGCGTTTCCGCATCACGCACACGGGCAGCTTCTTCGGCAAGCGCGACCCGCGGCCGTTCCTGGAGGCTTTCCGCGACGCCGACCTGGACGCGGTCGCGAGGTTCGTCGGCGACTTTCGCTCCACGGACCGCGAGTGGGCCGGCCGCCTCGGGCTCGGTGACCGACTCGAGCTCGTGGAGTACCTCCCGCGAGCCGACTCGCTTCGCTTTCAGCGCGACTCGGAGGCGCTGCTGCTCCTCGTGCCCGACGCGGGCGGCCGCGGCAAGGGGGTCCTCTCCGGGAAGGTCTTCGAGTACATCGCCGCCGGACGGCCGATCCTCGCGGTCGTGCCGCCGGACGGCGCTGCCGCCGAGCTCATTCGCGAGACGGGCTCCGGAGTCGTCGTGGCGCCTGACGACGTCGAGGGGATCAGGCAGGCACTCGTCGAGCTCCACACGCGCTTCAGGAACGGCGGGCTCGCCTCCGTCGAGCTGGCCAAGCGCGACGAAGAGCGGCTGTCCCGCCAGGCGCGGGTCGAGGAGATGGCGGCGCTCGTCGAGCAGGTGGCGTGACGAGCCACGCGCTGCCGCTCACGGGATCGCCGACGCGTGAGCGCGTCCTCGCGCAGCCCGTCATCGACGGGCTCTTCCTGCTGACGATCCTCACCGTCACGTTTCACAAGCTCCAATGGGAGCTGGCGGGCTCGCTGACGCTTTCGGACGTCCTCACGTCGGTGTTTCTCGTCGTGTTCGCACTGGACCGCCTCGAGCACAATGACGATCGCCTCACGCGAACGGCGGTCGTCGCGCTCGCGTTCTTCGCCGTCTTCGCGCTCGTCTACCTGGCGGGCTTCTATGCGCTCGACACCGGCCAGTCGCTTGCGCAGTGGGCGAAGGGGATGGTGAAGTTCGTCCTCCACTTCGGGTTCCTCGTCACGGGGGTCGCGCTGCTGGCGCGGCGCGGGATTCGCTTCTACTGGTACGCGCTCGCAGCGTTCCTCGGTGGGATCGGCCTGAACGCGGTGTACGGCGTGATCCAGCTCGTCCTGGCCGAGGCCGGCGTGAATCTCGACGAGCTCCTCATCGAGCCGATCACGTCGCGTCAGACCGGGATCAATGTGTTCGGCGCGGTCGGCGGGACGCAGGAGGTCTTCCGTCCGAACGCGCTGACCGGCGACCCGAACCACCTCGGGATCGAGCTCGTCATCCCGCTCCTCGTGCTTACTCCTCTGTACCTGCGACTCGAGCGCGGGCATCGGCTGCGGACCCCGCTCGCCGTATCGCTCGTGTTCCTGCTCGTCGTCGAGCTCGCGACGCTCTCGCGGAGCGCTCTCTTGGGCCTGGGGTGCGGCGCGCTGATCCTGGCGCTGCCGTACCGGCGCCACCTCCGGCGGCCCGCGTTCCTCGTGCCGCTCGGCGTGGTCGCGCTGCTCGTCGCGGCCGTGATTCTCGTGCGGCTCGACTTCTTCCTCACGGTGCTCCGAGCGCGCACGAACACGAGTCGCGCAGCTGCGTCGCCGCATTTCGAGGTCTATTCGTTCATCCCCGACATCCTGTCCACGAACCCGTTCCTCGGGCTCGGCCTGAACAACTTCGCGGTCTACTACGAGTTCGTCACCGGGCGACCCGACTTCGGGCCGCACTCGTTCTACGTGGCGACGATCGTGGAGACGGGGATCGTCGGCGCGGTGCTCTTCGGCGTTTTCGTCGTCTGGCTGTTCAGGCGGCTCGGGGCGGCGCGCCGGATCGGTCGTGCGCTCTCGGCTGCCCGGGATCCGCTCGCCGCGCGCGTTCGGCCGGTCGCGTGGGGGATGACCGCGGCGCTTGTCGCGACGCTCGTCGCGAATTTCTTCTACCTCACGATGAGCTTCTACTACTTCTACGTGTTCGCGACGCTAGCGGCCGCTCTACCCGTTGTGGCCGCCCGTCCGCGGCGCGAATGAAAGTCGTCGTTCTGACGACGTCGTACCCGCGCGGGCCGGACGATGTCGCTGGGGTCTTCGTGCGCGATGCGGTCGAACAGCTGAGGGCCGCGGACATCAACGTCCACGTGGTGTCTCCGGCGTCGTTCCGACACTTCGGACTCGCGTATGGGCACGGCATCGCCGGGAACCTGAAACGACGGCCATGGAAGGCGCTCCTGCTCCCGGCGTTCCTTGCCTCGTACGCGCGTGCCGCGCGTCGTGCGGCGCCCGGTGCCGACCTCGTTCACGCGCACTGGCTCCCCTCTGCCCTGCCGGCGCTGGCGACGCGCAGGCCGTTCGTCCTGCAGCTCTGGGGCACGGACGTGGAGCTCGCTTCGCGGGCGCGATGGGCGGCCCGCCCGCTCGTCCGGCGCGCCCGCGTCGTTCTGTGCCCGTCAGAGGCTCTCGCGGACGCAGCGCGCGAGCTCGGCGGCCGCGATGTGCGCGTCGTGCCGAGCGGTGTCGACATTCCCGACGAGGTCGGCGAGCCCGACGCGCCGCCGCACGTCCTCTATGCCGGCAGGCTCTCAGAGGAGAAGGGGATCCCCGAGCTCCTCGAGGCGACCGAAGGCATTCCGCGCGTGATTGTCGGAGACGGCCCGCTCCGCGACCGTGTCCCCGACGCTGTCGGCTTCGTCAGCCCCAACGAGCTCAGCGCGTACTACGAGCGCGCCGCCGTGGTCGTCTGCCCGTCCAGGCGCGAAGGCTACGGCGTCGTAGCGCGCGAGGCGATGGCGCGCGGTCGGCCGGTGGTCGCGACGGCTGTGGGCGGGTTGCTCGACGCAGTCGAGGACGGCGTGACCGGGCTGCGCGTCCCTCCGCAGGATCCAGCGGCGCTGCGCGCGGCCATCGAGACCCTCCTCGCTGACGGTGAGCTCCGCGCCCGGCTGGGGCGCGAGGCTCGGGTGCGCGTAGCTCGGGACTTCTCATGGACCGCGGCGACCGAACGAACGCTTGCGGCGTACGACGACGCCACTGGTGCCGCGGACTCGTCGGTTCCACTCGACGCGATGCTCGTCGAGCACGAGCGCGCCTGGGAACAACGACCTCTCCTGCGGCGCCTGTACCGGGAGTGGTTCGAGCTCGTCGCCAGTCGGATGGCGACGATCGCCGGCCCCACGATCGAGCTCGGGTCGGGCATCGGTCGCTTCGCCGAGGCCCGGCCCGGGATCACCACGTCGGACATCGAGCTGACGCGCTTTGCCGAGTCCGTCGTTCGGGCCGAGGAGCTCCCGTTCGAGGACGGTGAGGTCGCGAACCTCGTCCTGATCGACGTCTTTCACCACGTCGCCGACCCGGCGCTGTTCCTGAACGAGGCGACGCGCGTGCTCCGCCCCGGCGGGCGCGTCGTGATCCTCGATCCGTACTGCTCGCCGGTTGCGGGCGTCCTCTATCGCCGTTTCCACCCGGAGCGAACCGACCTCGGCGTCGATCCGTTCGCCGACGATCCCGCGGTCGGAGCCGCCCCGTTCGAGTCGAATCAAGCGCGTGCCACGCTCGTGTTCTTCCGGGCTCTGCCCGAGTTCGAGGCTCGCTGGCCCAACCTCCTCGTCCTCGAGCGGCGTCGGCTAGCCCTGTTCGCATACCCGCTCTCGGGCGGTTTCACACGCAGGCAGCTTGCACCGGACTGGCTCGGTGTCGGGCTGCAACGCATCGAGCCGGCCCTTGCCTGGGCGGCACCGGCTCTTGCCTTTCGATGCCTCGTCGTCCTGGAACGCTCCGCTAGCGGAAGGGCTCGACCCGGAACTTCCAGAACGCGAACCCGGTCATCCTGAGCAGCAGCCACCCGTGCCGCCAACGGCTGATGTTGGTCGTACCGTACGTCCGCGGCTGGTAGCGGACGGGCATGTCGACGATCTTCATGTTCAGCCGGGCGGCGCCGAGCAGGAGATCGAAATCGCCGAAGGGGTCGAAGTCGCCGAAGTAGGAGCGGCCCGCCGCGATGCGCTCGTAGCCTGCCCTGCGAAGCACCTTCGTCCCGCAGAGCGTGTCGGTCACGAGCTGGCCCGTGATCGCCTGGAACAGCCAGCGGAAGATCTTGTTGCCGAGCAGGTTGAGGAACCGCATCGCTCCGGGCTCGATGTCGTACACGAGTCTCGTCCCGTTCACGAGGTCACCGCGTCCTGCTGCGCTGGCGGCGATGAATTTCGGCAGGTCTTCCGGCCGAACGCTCAAGTCGCCGTCGAGGATCGCGAGGACCTCGTTCGCGGCGACGTCGAAGCCGGCGCGGACCGCGTCGCCCTTGCCGCGTCCGGATTGAACGACCACCTGCATGGTCAGCTCCGGGTGGGTGGAGATCTGACGCTCGATCTCGTCGAGCGTTCCGTCGGTCGATCCTCCCTCCACGAATACGAGCTCGGCATTCTCGCCGTGGAGGGGCAGCCGGCGTATCAGCTCGGCCACGTTGCCTCGCTCGTTCCGGCAAGGACACACAACGGAGACGGAAGGCTCCGATTGCTCCTGCGCCCGCGGCCGCGCGACGACCCAGTACGTGAGGCAGAGGTGCGTGAACGGCCAGATGCTGCCGACGAAGCCGTTCAACGCAAGATTGAGGAACGGGACTCGCTTCGGCAGGAGCATTCGCCTGGTCTCGGTGACGACCTCGAGGTCGGCGAGCTCGAGGAGGTTCTGGATGACCTCGGGGGCGATCCAGTTCCGGATCGGCTTCCCGGGCTTCAGCCGAAGAAGCTCGGCGAGTCGGATCGCTGGACGCCACAGGCGACTGTAGGAGTGGATCACGACCCGTGTGGACTGATGGCTGTGGGCTGCGACGCGCTCGAAGAGCGCCACCAGGTCGTGGACGTACGGGAGGACGTCCGAGAGCACGATGTAGTCGAAGGTCTCGCCGAGCGCGAGCCGCTCCCCCGCTGCACACTCGAACCGAAGGCCCGGGTGGCTCGCTCGTGCACGCTCGATCATCTTCGGGCTGACGTCGATTCCGACACCGACGCCCGGCGAGAGCGCGGCGAGGAGATCTCCGGTTCCGCACCCGATCTCGAGGACACGCGATCCCGGAGGAATCTGGAAACGATGGAGGCTCGCCAGCCAGTCGTGGTAGGCGGCGTTCCTGCGACGCCACCTTGCGTCGTCGTCCGCGAAGTCGTCGAAGAACTCTGCGAGCTTCTCGTACTCCCGGCCGACGCGGACGCCGGGCGGCACCGCGGGCTCACGTCCGACCCCGGCGGTCATGGCGGCGAGATGACAGGAGACTCGACGATCCTCGCCAGCCTGTACGCGTCTCCCGTGCCCCAGCGCCGATCAGTCCCCTCGACGACGAACGGGCCGTACCCACCGATGTCGATGCTCGTCATGTCGCCGGCGCCAGGAAGCTCATCTCGACCGACAACGTAGCGCGGCGTCAGTCCCCGCTCGCCGGCGATGTCCGGCCTCGAAAGGAGGCGGTACGGGTAGTCGGTGGCAGCCCGGGGTGGTCGAGGTAGTTCGTGTGGTTGCCCATCAGGATGTTCAAGCTGCCGCCGACGTACGCGCCGTCGGGATCGGCTCGGTGTCACCGACGGTTGCAGCCAGACGACGGGTGCCGCGGCGGCGGCTGCCAGAGCCCCTCCGAGCACGGGCGCGAAACGCACCGCGCGATGCTACGAGCAGCGACGGACGCGCGACCTTCTAGCCCGGCACGGGCGCGACGTCCGGACGTACCTCCGGAAACCGCATCGCGGCCTCGTACTCGACGGGGAGCCCGACGCGCTCCGCCTGCTGCGCGAACTCGGCCTTGACCGACGCGTCCTCGGGAACACCGGTCACGACGACCCGGAACGTAGAGCAGCCGGTGCGTTCGATCCGGGTGCCCTCGAAGCCGACTCCGAGGGCCCGAGCGAGCAGCGAGGTCGCTTGTGGA
Organism: uncultured Gaiellaceae bacterium; assembly: GCA_963723695.1. Taxonomy (GTDB): domain Bacteria; phylum Actinomycetota; class Thermoleophilia; order Gaiellales; family Gaiellaceae; genus GMQP-bins7. The sequence continues at coordinate 401,482 of CAVRRU010000012.1, forward strand.
TACGTGAGCTCCCGTCCGAAGACGGCGTCCAGGAGCTGGCCCGGAGTGCTCGCGATGCGGCAATCCTCGGGAGTGGGCGGCCGGGCGGGCTCGGTACCGACGACGAACGCGGCGTAGATCCCCTCGTGCTCCCCGACGAGTGTGACCGGCGGGCTCGCGCACTGGAGCCAGCCGAGAGGTTCGGTCGGCTGCTGGGCGAGCTCGGCGAACTCGAGGCTCTCCCCCGACGAGAGGAACGAGAAGAAGCGGGCGCCCTCGAGCTCGCCGCAGCTTCTGGCGTATGCGACCTCCACCTGGCCCGGGAAGAAGTACGTCAGGCGGCCGTCGCTCGACACGATCCGATCGCCCGCGGCGACGTTCTCACGCGCGAGGTTCAGCTGGTACGAGAAGGGCCCGTACGCGAAGTTCTCCATCTCGGCCCGGTCGCGCCAGCCCGACGGCCCCAAGTCGAGCAGGTCCCGCCAGCCCTCGCGTCCGAGCCCGTCCACGGACACGACGTTGGCGATCGCGATCAGCGCGACGGTTGCCATGGGCGCAAGAGCCGCCGCCGGGCGCAGCTGCATGAGCGCGAGCGACGCTGCCGTGAGGGCCGCGGCCGCGAGCAGCGCGAACGCGGGCCAGGCGGGCGCGAGAAGCCTGGTCTCGTCGGGCCGCTGAGACGCCCAGACGACGGCGATCGGAGCAAGCCAGACGAGGAGGGCGGCATAGCTCCGACGCGAAACGGGGTCGTCGATCGCGGCAAACGGCGCCGCGATCAGGGCAGCGGCGAGGCCGAGCCATGCGACGACTCCGATGACGCTGCCGTCGAAGGGGTAGCCGAGCTCTCCGTCGGCGGCTATCGGTCCGAAGATCGAGCCCGCGAGTGCCACGGCCGCCGCTATCACGAGAGCGAGCCGCGCGCGCCCGCCCGCTACGCGCGCAACCGCGAAGGTCAGGCCGTAGAGGACGAGAACGCGTGCGCTCTCTCCGATCCAACCGGCTCCGACGATCGTGTCCCAGCGTGTCGCCGCGCCGCGCTCGAGCCAGAAGTCGTCGTTTCCCGCTCGGAGGAGGTCCGTCAGCGCGACGTCGAGCCTCGCCGCGTGCCATGCGTCGTAGGCGAGTGCGATGCCGATGCCGATCCCTGCTCCCGCGAGCGCGCTGAGTGCGCGTCTGCCACGCAGGATCGCAGCCGCGAGCACGAGCCCGGCGAGTGCGAGCAGGCCGGACGGCTTCGCCAGCACGGTTGCCGCCGCGCCTACGGCGGCAAGTGGAAGCGCCGCGCGGGCGGGCAGCGACGACCAGAGCACGACGGCGGTCGCGGCGGAGGCTGCCGCCACCGGCACGTCGGTCATCCCCGAGGCGGCATAACCGGCGAGAACGGCCGAAGAGAGCAGCACCGCCACGGCGAGAGGTGGAAGAAACCCGCGCACGGTGCGGTCCGCCGACAGCTGGCGGGCGAGCGCCCACACCGAGGCGACGAGAATCCCGGCGAACGTGGCCGACAGGAGCCGTCCGATCCACTCGTCCTCGGTGACGAAGCGCCAGAGCCAGCCCTGCGGGACGTAGAAGAGCGGTCTGGAGACGCTCAACGCGTTCGTGTTCGCCCACAGGTCCCCGGTCTCGGCGATCGAGCGCGACCATGATCCGAAGGCAAGCGAATCCCAGAAGCGGTACGGCATGGCGAGCACCACCAGGGCCGTTGCGACCGCGAAGACGGCCAGCACGGCGAGCATGAGCCAGCGCACGACGCGTATGACCCATGCTGGGGGCGACACGGCGCCGCACGATAACGGCAACGCCTGTCGCGCAAGCACCTAGAACGGGCTCCGCCAACCCTGCCTAGTACCATCGCCACGTGCGAGAAGTGGTCGTCGACGGCAGGGCCATCACGCGGGACGGCCCCGCGTACGTCATCGCCGAGATCGGGCACAACCACCAGGGCGAGCTCGAGAAAGCCAAGGCGCTCATCCACGCGGCACGGGAATGTGGCGTCGACGCGGTCAAGTTCCAGAAGCGCGACAACCGCGTTCTCTTCACCCGCGAGTTCTACGACTCGCCGTACGACAACGAGAACAGCTTCGGCGCGACGTACGGCGAGCATCGCGAGGCGCTCGAGCTTCCGAAGAAAGACTGGTTCGAGCTGAGCCAGTACGCGCGGGAGGAGGGCGTCGCGTTCGTTGCGGCCGCATTCGACGAGCCGAGTGCAGACTTTCTCGCGGAGCTCGGCGTCGCAGCCTTCAAGTTCGCGTCCGGCGACCTCACGAACGTGCCGTTCCTCCGCTACGTCGCGGCGTTCCACAAGCCGATGTTCCTCTCGACGGGCGGCGGGACGATGGAGGACATCGATCGAGCCGTGGACGCGATCGTGGCGGTCGATCCGCAGGTCTGCGTGCTCCACTGCACAGCCTCGTACCCGGCGGACGTCGAGGACCTCAACCTGTCCGTGATCGCGACGCTACGCGCGCGTTATCCCGACCTCGTCATCGGCCTCTCCGACCACCACAACGGGATCGCGATGGCGCCAGTCGCGTTCATGCTCGGCGCGCGCGTGTTCGAGAAGCACTTCACGCTCAACCACGCCTGGAAAGGCACGGATCACCCGTACTCGCTGATGCCGGACGGGATGAGACGGTTTGTCCGCGACCTCCAGCGAGTTCCGTCCGCCCTCGGGGACGGCGTGAAGCGTCGTCTGCCGAGCGAGGAGCGGCCGCTGCAGAAGATGGGCAAGCAGCTCGTCGCCGCGAGGGATCTCGCCGCGGGACATGTCCTCGCCGCCGGCGACCTCGTCGCAAAGTCGCCCGCCGACGGCGGCCTGCCGCCGTACGAGCTCGGCGGCTTGCTCGGGCGCGCGCTCGCCAAGCCGTTGGGCGCCGAGCAGGCCATCGCGCTCGACGATCTCACGCCTTCGGGGCAGGCGGTCGCCGCCCGCGAAGCGTGACCGACCCGCTGTTCGACCTCAGCGACCGCGTCGCGATCGTCACGGGCGCGCTGGGCCAACTCGGGCGGGTGTACGCGAAAGGCCTTGTCGATCGCGGCATGCGCGTCGCGAGTTTCGACATCGCCTCGGGCTCCGTCCCCGACCGCGTGCGCGCCTACGAGGTGGACGTCACCGATCGGGCGTCCATTGAGCAGGCCGTCGACGCGGTGATCGGCGAGTGGGGTGTCCCGCACGTGCTGATCAACAACGCCGGCCTCGACTCGCCCCCGGACGCGCCCGCCGGGGAGGTGGGGCGGTTCGAGGACTACCCGGAGGAGTCCTTCGACGCGGTGATGGACGTCAACGTGAAGGGCACGTTTCTCTGCAGCCAGGCGGTCGGCGGGCCGATGGCGCAGGAAGGCCGAGGGTCGATCGTCAACGTCTCCTCCGTCTACGGTCTGCTCTCACCGGTGCAGGACCTCTACGAGTTCCGCCGCGACCGGGGTGAGACATTCGTCAAGCCCGTCGCGTACTCGGTCTCGAAGTCTGCTGTCCTGAACCTCACCCGCTACCTGGCGACGTACTGGGCGAAGGCCGGTGTGCGGGTGAACACGCTCACGCTCTCAGGTGTCTGGAACGAGCAGCCGCGGGAGTTCCTCGACGCGTATGCGGCTCGCTCGCCCATGGGCCGCATGCTGGACGCGCGCGAGGCTCTCGGCGCCGTCGTCTTCCTCGCCTCGGACGCGTCGTCGTACGTCACCGGCTCGAACGTCGTCGTCGACGGCGGCTGGTCGGCTTGGTAGGCGTCCCGGAGGTTCCGAACCTCATCGACGGGCGGGCGGTGCCGGCGCGCGGTGGCGCCTGGCTGGACAAGCTCCGGCCGGCTGACGAGACGCTCCTCTGCCGAGTCGCTCGCTCGCGCGCTGATGACGTCGAGGACGCGGTCGCCGCGGCTCGGACAGCTCAACCCGCGTGGGCGGAACGGACCGCGGTCGACCGCGGACACGTCGTCCGCGAGCTCGCGCTGCTCCTCTGGGAGCGCCGCGAGGAGGCGTCCGAGATCGTGGTCGAGGAGACGGGGAAGCCACGCGCGCTCGCGCTCGGCGAGACCGATGCGGCGGTCGAGATGGGGCTCTTCATCGCCGGAGAAGGCCGCCGGTCGTACGGTCGCACGACGACGGCGAGCATGGCGCATCGCACGGTCTTGACCGTGCGACAGCCCCTCGGGGTCGCCGCGCTGATCATGAGCTTCAACACGCCGCTGCCGAACATCGCCTGGAAGGCCTTCCCGGCGATGTTCTGCGGGAACGCGGCGGTCGTGAAGCCGTCGGAGCACGTCCCCGCGTCGGCCTCGTTCTTCGCCGAGCTCGCGCTTGCGGCCGGAGTCCCGGACGGCGTGCTCAACGTCGTCCACGGTCTCGGCGACGAGGCCGGGGCCGCGCTCGTAGCGCATCCGGACGTCGACCTAGTGAGCTTCACGGGCTCGGCCGCAACCGGGCGCGCGATCAACGAGGTCGCCGCGCGGCGTCTCGCGAAGACCTGCCTCGAGCTCGGAGGCAAGAACGCACTCGTCGTCTGCGACGACGCGGATCTCGACGATGCGGTGCAGTGGACGCTCGCATCGGCGTTCTCGAACGCGGGGCAGCGTTGCGCGTCCGCGAGCCGGATCGTCGTGCTCGACGGGGTCTACGACGCGTTTCGGGACCGCCTCGTCGAGGAGGCCCGGAGAGCCGACTCGCAGCCGGTCGTCAGCCGCGAGAGCATGGAGCGGATCCTCGATGTTGTCGCGCGGGCGAGTGAGAGTGGAGCGGCCGTCCTCACGGGTGGCGAGAGGCTCGACCGTCCCGGCTGGCACGTAGCGCAGACGGTGATCGCCGGCGCGGCTCCGGAGGACGAGATCTCGCGCGTCGAGCTCTTCGGCCCCGTCACCGTCCTCTACCGCGCCGCGAGCCTCGACGACGCGATCGCGCTCGTGAACGACTCGCCCTACGGGCTCACCGCGGCGATTCACACGGCGAGCGTCCATCGCGCGATGCGCTTCGCCGAGCGCGTCCAGGCGGGCGTGGTCGTCGTGAACGCCGGCACGCACGGCTCCGAGCCCCACATGGGGTTCGGTGGGGTCAAGGACTCGGGTACCGGATGGAGGGAGGCGGGGATCGAGTCGCTCGACGTGTATTCCGATCTCAAGGTCGTCAACCTCGTGATCGATCCCGCGAAGGCATGACCGACACGGTCGCAGTCCTCGGCCCCGGCGCCGTCGGAGGCTCGCTCGCAGTCCGGCTCTCGAATGCCGGCGCGCACGTGATCTGCGTCGCCCATCCCGAGGCTGCCGGGATCATCGCGCTCGCCGGGCTCGTGGTCGAGTCGCCAGAGGGCACCTTGAGCGCACGTCTGGAGGTGACGGAGCAGCTCGCGAAGCCGGTCGATCTCCTGCTCGTGACCGTCAAGGCGCCAGCGCTCGAGGAAGCGCTCGAGCGGGTGAGTCCCGAATCGGTTACCTCCGGCGTCGCGATGCCACTGCTGAACGGCCTCGAGCACATGGACGTGCTGCGAGAGCGCTTCGACGGCCGCGTCGCCGCGGGCAGCATCTCTCACTTCCAGGCGTACCGGGCCGGCCGCGTCCAGGTTGTCGAGGCGACCGCCTCGCCTGTGATCACCATCGCGTCGGAGACCCTCCCGCGCGCCGATGTCGAGCGAGCGGCGGACATCCTGCGGCGGGGGCGCGTCGACGTCCGAGTCGGCCAGAACGAGCGCCGGGTGCTTTGGCACAAGCTCGCGCGAATCGCTCCGCTTGCCGCCGCCACTTCGGCGTCGGGCCGCACGGTCGGCGAGTTGCGCGACGACGGGGTCTGGCGATCGCGGCTCGACAGTGCAATCGCGGAGACCTGCGCGGTCGCCGGCGCCGACGGCGTGCAGCTGCAACCGGCGGCTCAGTGGGCGATCATCGACGAGATGGCCGACGAGACGACCACTTCGGCGGCGAGGGACGTCGTCGCCGGCCGCCGCTCGGAGCTCGATGCGATCGTCGGGAGCGTCCTGCGTCTCGCCGCTCGGCACCAGGTCCCGTGCCCGACGCTGACCGAGCTCGCGGGCGCGGCCGGGCTCCGGTGACGAGCCCCCCGGCGGTCGCCTTCGTCCCGGCGCGATCCGGCTCGGAGCGCGTCCCGCACAAGAACGTGCGGCCGCTCGCGGGTCATCCGCTGTTGGCGTATGCGATCGAGACGGCGTTGCAGAGCGGCTGCTTCGAGCGAGTCGTCGTCTCCACCGACTCCGACGAGATCGCCGAGGTCGCACGATGGTATGGCGCGGACGTCCCGTTCCTGCGTCCGGCGGAGTACGCCACCTCGACGTCGCCGGACATCGAGTGGCTCGCATACACGCTCGAGCATCTCGACGGCGAGTACGAGCTCTTCGCGCTCATTCGCGCGACCAACCCGCTCCGCGGCCCCGAAACGGTGCGGCGCGGCCTCGAGCAGCTGCTCGCCACGCCGGAAGCGGACTCGCTTCGCGCGGTCGAGCTCGTGAAGCAGCACCCCGGGAAGATGTGGCTGCTCGCCGACGACGGTCGCACGATGTCTCCGCTCCTCGACCAGTCCGAGCTGGACGTCGCGTGGCACGCTGGTCAGTACCAGGCCCTGCCGGAGGTCTACGTGCAGAACAGCGCGCTCGAGATCGCCTGGACGCGCGTCGTCACGGAGCAGGGGACGCGGGAGGGCAACGTGTTGGCGCCGTTCCTCACACGCGGCGTCGAGGGGTTGAACGTCGACGACGAGGCAGACTGGGAGCGAGCGGAGCGGCTCGTCGCGACCGGCGCCGCCCGGCTACCCGCGATCGACAGAGCTCCGTTCGGGCCGGCCGCCGCGAACCACGGCCGCTGACTGGCTGCGCCGAGCGAACCACCGTCTGATCTCGCGGGGAGTGACGACCTGGCGGGCCTTGATGACGCGGCGGCTCTCCCGCGCTCCGGAGAACGCGCCCGCGAATCCTCGTAGGGCGGACAGCGTGACCCTCGGCGCGGAGAAGGTGTTGTAGCCGAGCACGAGCGCTTCCCGGGCGGCGATGAACGGCAGGTGCCGGAGGAAGTTCGCGCGGTCCTCGTTCTTGAGGAGCATCAGCCACTGGTTCTTCATCGAGTGCACGCGAACGTGGCGCGGCTTCGCCCGCTCGTTCGCATGGAACGCGCGGATGCCGGAGAGATACGCGCCACCGGTCGGCGCGGCGCTCGTGCGAGCGTGGTACGCGACCGCCCGCGGCACGTACCAGCACTCCCACCCAGCGAGTCGAAGCCGCCACGAGAGGTCGACGTCGTCCTTGTACATGAAGAAGCTCTCGTCGAGGTACTCGCCCCGATCGCTGACGGTCTCGAGGGCTTCCCGGCGCGCGACGAGCGCGGCGCCGCTGACGCCGAAGACCTGCTCCTCGGCCTCGAACTGGCCGACGTCCTCGAGATTTTCCCCGCGATCCGCGGCTCCGCGATCCCGCCCGATGACGTGGCCGGTCGTGTCGAGGATGCGCGTCGCTTCGTTCCGTGTGAGGTCGAAGCGCAGGATCTTCCCGGTCGCGGCGCCGGCGCGGGGCGTCGCTGCGAAGAGTCGCTCGATCTCGCTGATGTAGCTCTCCGTCACGAACAGGTCCGAGTTGGCGAAAAACACCAGCTCCCCCGTCGTCGCCTCGATGCCGGCGTTGACGGCTCTCGCGAAGCCGGCTCCGTGTTCGAGCTCGAGCACGCGAGCGCGCGCGTCACCGCGCGATGCCGCCAGCGCCGCAACGCCCTCGCTCTGTGTCTCGTCGTTGTTGATCAGTACGACCTCCAGGTCGTTCACAGAGCTCGCGAGTAGCCGTGGGAGCGACCGTTCGAGGAGATGGAGATCGCCGTAGCAGGGAACGAGGGCGCTCACCATCGTCGCGATCATAGGTTTGGCCGCACGGCGCACACCACTTGCCGGGCGTGGCCGTCGATGCCACCGAAGCGTCTACATCTTCGTGGACGCCAGGTACGTCTCGAGCGCAGCGACGCCTTCGGGCGATCCAACCTCGAAGAACCGCGTGCCGACTTCATAGCCGGCGAGATCCCCCCGCAAGCTCAGCTTGTGGAAGACGTCGCCGAGATCGCAGACGGCACCGCCACTCGGGATCCACTCGATGACTTCACGTCGAAGGACGGAAAGGCCGAAGTCGATCCATCGCATCTGTGGGTCTCGCGCGTGAGTCCGCTTGTCGTACTTGGTCACTCGCCCGTGCCGGTAGACCGCGTTACTCCTGTCCCAGCGATCGTCGTTTCGAATGACCGTCATCAGGGCCGGGCAACCCGATGAGTCGAATGCAACCAGGACGGGACGGAGATCTACGGGCAGGTACGAGTCGCCGTATACGACGCCGAAGACGTCGTCGAGCCACCCCGTCTCGTACGCGAAACGCAGCGCGCCTCCGGTTCCGTGGAGCTGATCGCCCTCGTCGACGTACGAAACGTTGAGTCCGAACCTCCCGCCGTCACCGACGTCACTACGAATCTGCTCACCCCTAAACCCGATCACGTACACGACCTCGCGTACCCCTTGTGACGCGAGAAGGCGCAACTGGTGATGCACGAATGGCTCGCCCAGGATCCGAATGAGCGATTTCGGTAGCCCGCCGGCCACGGCTTCCATGCGCGTTCCGAGGCCTCCTCCGAGGACGACGATCTGCGGCGGCCAGGCCGACCCGTCGTCAGTCATCGACCGTGCGTGCGTACGCTTCCTCGACGCATTGCCAGCCATAGGCAGCCGAACCCAGGTCGCCGGCAAGCGGACGTCCGTCAGCGGCGTGTATCGCGTCCGCGAACTCTTGCCACTCTCGACTCCAGGATTCGTCGTCCGGCGGGAACTCGATCGTTTCGACGTCGGGCGGACCTAGTTCTGGCTTCATCGAGTAGATCGATAGTCGCTGAGCTCCGTACGACCCCGCCAGGCCTTCCACCTGCAGCTTCGCCGTTCGGCAGAAGATCTCGAGCGAGAAGAGATTCTTCCACTCGGTCCAGCTCGCGTGGAACATCGACCAGGGGCCGCGATCGGAGTGCCCGAGGATGACCACGGCGTTGTCCTCGACCTCTATCGGCCAGTACTCGGTACGTAGGAGCGCCGAGTTGAGCGGGAGCGGTCCGAATACCGAGTAGCTCAGGTCGAAGAGGTGCATTCCTTGGTCGACCAACTCGCCACCCCCGGAAACTGCCCGGCGCGCGCGCCACTCCTGCTCGTAGCCGACGCGACCGCCGTGCCCGTAGCGGGCGCGCATGTGGAGCACGGAGCCGAACCTTTCCGATTTCGCTTCGCCGATTGCCCGGGCTGTTCCCGGATGAAAGCGATGGTTGAAGCCCACCTTGACTCTCCGTTGCGCAGCCTCGGCCGCGCATCGGATCTGGCCGACGTCGGCGACTCCGATGCCCGCAGGCTTCTCCACGAGTACGTGCGCCGACGCGCCGAGGGCGTTGCACGCTTGCTCGGCTAGTTGGTCATGTGGCACCGCAACGATCACGACATCGAGCTCGTGTGCCAACAACTCGTCGAGCGAACGACATGCCGACCCGCCGTACCGGTCGGCCACCGATCGAGCCGCTCGCGCGTCGACGTCGAAGCAGGCGACGAGCTTGTCCGGACCGAGTGCAGCCGCGCGCTTGTGGCCAACCAGTCCGCAGCCGACGATACCGACGCGAAGCGGTGGCCGCTCCGTGTCCGACATCGTCACGTGTACTCGACGCCGAAGCAGCCCTGGAACTCGAAGTCGAACCGGAGCTCCGGCGCGTGGGCCGCTGCCATGGCCAGCCGCGTGTCGTCGGGCCGGCGTGCATAGACGACCAGGAAGCCACCGCCACCCGCACCGACGACTTTTCCGCCGATCACGCCACTTCGGCGTGCGAGCGTGTAGAGGTGATCGATTCGCTCCGTCGCCATGCCCGGTGATCGGCGGAGCTTGTTCTCCCAGTGCTCGTGCATGACCTCTGCGAACTGCTCGACGTCTCCGCGTTCGAGGAGTGCCCTGACGTCGACGCCGAGTGCCTTCGTCCGTTCGAGATTGGCGTGCATCTCTTCGTCGCCACTTTCCGTTCGAGCGACCTGATCGGCGAGGATCGCGGACGCTGGACGAGCTTCGCCGGTGTAGAAAAGGAGGAGATTGTTCCGCAGCCGCTCGAGCGTTTCGCGCGCGAGAGAGAGTGGCTCGACGTCCACGGAACCGTCGCGATTGAACGTGTACGCACAGATCCCGCCGTGCGCGGAGACGTATTGATCCTGCTTGCCAGCCGGCTCACCGAGAACGTCGAGCTCGATCTCGCACGCATCCTCCGCGAGGCGCCCAGGAGTGATGGCGACGCGACGGGCTAGTGCGAGGGCCTTCAGGAAACAGACCGTGAACGAGCCGGACGAGCCAAGACCCGTTCCTGCCGGCACATCGGCAATCACGCTCACTTCGAGGGGATCGCCGCTCCAGTGGCGCAGCAGCGACTCTCGCAGGATCGGGTGGCGGATCTCCGCAGGATCGTCGACCTCCTCGAACTCCGAGTACTTCATCCTGTAGCGCCGCTGGAAGACCGTGTGCGTGAGCATGTAGACGTACTTGTCGATCGCTCCGCTCACCAGAAAGCCGCCGTGCCGACGGTAGTAGGAGGGAAGGTCGGTCCCGCCTCCGCCGAGGCTTACGCGCAGCGGGGCTCGACTGAAGACGACGCTCATACGGCTGCTCGCTCCTCGAGAATGGTCGGGTTCTGCTCGAGCCAGTCGACCGTCCGTGTGATCGCATCGCGAATGGACAACGTCGGTCGCCATCCGAGCGAGCGAATGCGCTCGCAGTCGAGGTGGATCAGCGGGCTGTCGCCGAGCCACCCACGTATGCCGCCTGTGTATTCGAGCTCGGGTGTGACACCGAGGTGAGCTGTGATCGTCGCGATCGAGTCATCGAGAACGATGGTCTCGTCGGTCCCGAGGTTGTAGACCATCAGCGCGCCAGTCTCCAGAGGCTGTTCGGTCGCGAGCTTCATCGCCGAAACACAGTCTCCGACGTAGAGATACGACTTCTCCTGCCGACCGTCGCCGAGCACGCGCAGGTGCGAAGGATCCGTACGCAGACTTCGACAGAAGTCGAAGACATGGCCGTGCGAATAGCGCTCGCCGAGGATTGACACGAAGCGAAAGATGAGTCCCACGAAGCCATAGCCGTGTGCGTACGCCTGGATGAGACCTTCCCCCGCCAGCTTCGAAGCGCCGTACAGTGACGTCTGCACTGGGAACGGGCACGTCTCGGGTGTGGGGAACACCTCGGGCTCTCCGTAGATCGAGCCGGTGGATGCGAACGCGATGCGGGAGACACCGACTGCTCGCATCGCTTCGAGCACGACGGAGGTTGCAATCGTGTTTTGCTCGAGATCCTGCCGTGGCTGGTCGAATCCGTGACGCACGTCGGCGTTCGCCGCGAAGTGGAAGACCGTGTCGCATCCTTCGAGTGAGTTCCGAAGGCGATCTTCGTCGAGCACGTCACCCTGCACGAACTCCACTCCCAGCCGAGTGCATGCGTCGGAGATGAACTCTTGTCGTCCCCGCGACAGGTTGTCGTAAATGACGACCTCGATGCCCTCCGCACTCAACCGATCCGCGAGCGTGCTCCCGATGAACCCAGCTCCCCCGGTGATCAGAGCTTTCCGCAAGCGTCAGAGCCGAAAGCCGGCGGACAATGCGTCGGATCGGAACATCTGGACGGTTTCGAGCGAGAAGGCGTCGAGGTCCTTTCCGAGGAGATCGAGCTTGGCGATGAGCTCGTGCGTCATCGTGATGATGTGACAGCCGATCGAATCGGCTTGAACGAGGTTCAGGACCTCCCGCGGACTTGCCCAGATGAGCTCGGACCCGGGTGCCACCGACTCCAGAATCTCGAGCGACTGGCTCATGATCGGCAATGGCTCCACCCCGGCGTCCGCGATGCGCCCAGCGAACACGGAGACGCAACTGGGAGCACCCTCGCTGAGAGCATGTGCGATCACGTCGACCTGAGTCGGTGTCATCACTGCCGTCACGTTGACCCTGACCCCCTCCGCCGACAGCTCGCGCACGAGCGGCGCCAACGACTGACCCGTTGACGTGGTAACGGGAACCTTGACGTAGACATTGGGTCCCCATGTGGAGATCACGCGCGCCTGTCGACCGATCTCCTCCGCGTCGTCGGCAACAACCTCGAATGAGATCGGCTTGTCGGTGATGCGCTCGAGAAGGCTCTTCGCGAACTCGGAGTACTCCGTCAGCCCCGCCTTCCACATCAGGGTCGGGTTCGTCGTGAAGCCCTTGATTCGCGCGTCGGAGGCCAGGCGAAGGACTTGGTCGAGATCTGCGCCGTCGGCGAAGATCTTCGTCGAGATCGACTCGAGCATCGCTCAGCGTGTCTCGCTCACGACGATGTCGACGGCGTCAGCGACATCCCTGGCCCGAAAGTCGACGTGTCCGTTGCCCTGTCGACGGTGGGCAGATCGGGGGTTCTCGACGAGTATCGTCCTGCATCCTGCCATGCGCCCGGCCTCCGCATCGGCGTCGGAGTCGCCGATCATCCAGCTACGGGAGAGATCGATGTCGAGAGCGCCTGCAGCCGCCAGCAGCATCCCGGGCTTCGGCTTCCGGCATTCGCACGCCTCGGCGAGTTCGGGGTCCAGCGCGTCCGGATGGTGCAAGCAGTAGCGGTAGTCGTCGACCACGACTCCACACTCGGCGAGTAGTCGAACGACGTGCGCGTGCGCCTCGAGGAGGTCGTCACGCGAAGCCTTTCCCTTGGCCGCGCCTGGTTGGTTCGAGACAACGACGGTACGGTAATCGAGGGAGCGGATACGGCGGATCGCGTCAGCCGCTGCGGGAATGAGCCGAACGTCCGCCTTTACGTTGGGTCCTTCGTACGAGCCATCCTCCGCGTCCCAGACGAGCTCGACGATCACCCCGTCCCGGTCGAGGAAGACGGCGCATCGACTCATACGTCGCTTGCGACCTCGACTGACTCCCACTTCCCGGGTGCCTGGACGAGTGCCGGGTGCGAGACGAGGAGATGCCACACGATTGCCTGGAACGCCTCGACGTGAGGCGTGAGTCGCTCGGACGGCGCCTTGATGACGATGCAGACGTCTGCCTCCTTCGCGGTAGCGCCGTCGGCTTTGCCGACGACGCCGAATACACGTGCTCCGACCTCCCGCGCGAGCTCGATCGCGCGAACGAGGTTCACCGAGACGTTGTGCGCGCGGCTGCCGCCGCCGACGGAGAAGACGAGGATCGCGTCCGTCGAGGACAGGCGCGAGGTTCGAAGCCACGCGTCGAAGCTCGTCTCCCACCCCTCGTCGTTCGTGCGGGCCGTGATCTCCGCGACGTTGTCGGTCGGCGCGTATGCCTCGAAGTCGCACAACTTCCGGAAGTCGTTGACCGCATGCGACGCGTGTGCGGCACCGCCTCCGACGCCGAGTATGAAGAGCCGGCCCTGCTGGCGCCGAACATCGGCGAGCGCGTTCGCGAGGTCGTCGACAGCCGTGGGGTCGACGGATCGCACGATGTCGCCGACCTCACGCAGGTAGAGGGCGGCATATGAGTCGGGCGACGTCGGCATACGCGCGAGCGGCCCCCCGTTGGAGCGCCCGCGAGCGGTGATACTACTCGCCGCCATGGGCGGTGGAGAATGAAGATCTGCGTCGCCGGTCTTTGGCATCTCGGTGTCGTTACTGCAGCCTGTGCTTCGGCTGCAGGCCATCGAGTCGTCGCGTTCGACGATGACGCCTCCGTCGTCGCAGGTCTCACGCAGGGCCGTTTACCCGTCGACGAGCCCGAAATCGCCGAGCTCATACGACGACAACTCGCCGCAGGAACCCTCCACTTCACCGACCAACGCGAGCAGGCTGTGCGCGACGCGGACGTCGTCTGGATCGCGTACGACACTCCTGTCGATGCAAACGATCGGGCCGACGTCGGGTACGTGCTGGCAAGGGCGCGAGCCCTCGTAGCCGCAGCCGGGCCGGGTGCCGTCATCCTCATCTCATCGCAGCTTCCAGTCGGGTCGACCCGACTCCTCGAGCAGTCGGCTCGACCTGGGACCACCCTTGCCTACTCACCGGAGAACCTGCGGCTCGGCGACGCGGTCGCGGCGTTCACGCAGCCGGACCGGATCGTCGTGGGGATCCGGCCCGAGAGCGACCGGAGCCGAGTCGAGGAGCTGCTGAGCACGTTCTCGAACCGAATCGAGTGGATGGACGTGGAATCTGCAGAGCTCGTGAAGCACGGGGTGAACGCATTCCTGGGGATGTCGATCGCGTTTGCGAACGAGCTGGCGTGCATTGCGGAACGCGTCGGCGCTGACGCGACCGAGGTCGAACGAGGGCTGAAGACCGAGGCTCGGATCGGAGCCCGCGCATACGTTCGGCCGGGCGCTGCCTTCGCAGGGGGCACGTTGGCGCGTGACATCGACTACCTGACGCAGATCGGTGAGCGCGAACACGCATCGACACAGCTCTTGCGGGCCGTGCGCGTGAGCAACGACGAACACAAGCAGTGGGCCCGGCAGGCCATCGACTCACGCCTAGGGGATGCCAGCGGCAAGCTCGACGGACACGTCATCGGGGTCTGGGGGCTCGTCTACAAGGAAGGCACGAACACTCTGCGCCGGTCGAGCGCGATCGAGCTATGCGAGGGGCTCGCACGGGCCGGGGCAACCGTAAGAGCTCACGACTCAGCTGTGCGCATCCTTCCGGACGACCTATCCGGCATCGTGACGTTGTGCGCGACGCCACTCGAAGCGGCCGACGATGCTTCGGCGATCGTGGTCGAGACGAACTGGCCCTCGTACCGTGAGGTCGACCCCGAACGTCTCGTGGCGTCCATGCGAACACCGATCGTCGTCGACGCCAACGGCTATCTCCTCGACCAGCTCGGCGACATTGCCGGCGTCCGCTACGTGAGAGTGGGCGGCAAGCAAGCGTGACGGGCGTTCTCACCGGCCGAACTGCGATCGTCACCGGCGGGAGCCACGGCCTCGGGCTCGAGATCGCACGCGCGTACGTGGCAGCCGGCGCGCGGGTGCTGGTTTGCGCCCGCGACGCAACAGCCCTCGACCGCGCTCGAACCGAGCTTGCGTCGGTCGCACCCGACCCTCACTCTGTCGCGACCGCCGCGGCGGACGTCTCCGACCCGAAGGCCGTCGAAGGTTTGGTCGAGTACGCCCTCGAGCGCTTCTCGCGCATTCACGTGCTCGTCAACAACGCCGGCATCTACGGACCGAAGGGACCGACCGAAGACGTCGCTTGGCAGGAGTGGGAGCAGACCATCCGGGTGAATCTCTTCGGCTCGGTCCTGTGCAGCCGCGCGGTGTTGCCGCATTTCCGGGCGAACGGGTACGGCAAGATCATCCAGCTCTCCGGCGGCGGTGCAACCTCTCCGCTTCCGCGCCTGAGCGCGTACGCGGCGTCGAAGGCAGCTGTCGTCCGGTTCGCCGAGACGCTGGCGGAGGAACTGCGCGGAACAGGGATCGACGTCAACGCCATCGCACCGGGCGCGCTGAACACGCGTCTCCTCGACGAGGTGCTCGAGGCCGGTCCAGAGCTCGTCGGCGACTCGTTCTACGAACGCGCGCTCGAGCAACAGTCGAGCGGGGGCACGCCGCTCGACCTTGCGGCTCGCCTTGCCGTATTCCTCGGCTCCGCGGAGAGTGACGGCATCACCGGAAAGCTGATCAGTGCACCCTGGGACCCTTGGGCGGAAATGCCGTCGCACGCCGAGGATCTCCGCTCGTCGGACGTCTACACCTTGCGTCGGATCGTCCCGGCCGACCGCGGGCTCTCGTGGGGCTGACGCCTCAGCTGCGCGGACGTATCCTCAGTCCGATGACGAGGTTGATCTTGACCGAAGGAATCAGGAACGGGAAGTAGCGCGAGTCCGCGATGCGAAACCTCTTTGCGAGCTCGCTCTCGATCTCCCAGGGCAGGTTGATGTGCTCCCACCTGATGAACCAGTCGTAGTCGCGACCGAACTCACGCTCGAACAACCGCTGTGAGGTGAAGCGCCGCGCGAGGGAATAGACGAGCCCTCCTTCGCACGGAATGACTGCGACGAATCGACCATCAGGTGCAAGGATGCGGGCAACCTCGTCGAGCGCAGCCGGGAGGTCGGGAAGGTGCTCGAGGACGTGGATCGCGAGCACTCGATCGAAGAAGCCGTCATCGAACGGAAGTCGCTTCTGGCAATTACCGACGAGCGTCTCCACGGTGGGGAAGCTCTCGCCAGGCGCTCCGCCAGCTCTTCCCGTAGCTCGACCGCGACGTAGTGCTGATGGTCGAGGTCCTCGAACCGGAGGTGCTCGCCGAGGCCTGCGCCGATCTCGAAGCGTGCGGCCAGCGCGTTTCTGGCCTCGCAACGGGTAGCCATGATTGAAGCGCTCGACGAAGCCGCCGCGGCGCGGCAGGTACTCCAGCCAGCGAGCCATGAACGCGTCGCGAATGCGCTGCTCGTCCTCGGTGAACACCGGTAGCGGCTTTGGCCACGTGCCCGTCCCCCGAACGTCGGGTGCTGCATTCACGCCGCGAGCCTACGGATCGGCGGCCGCCGGTAGACGACGTACTGTCCGGCGTTTCCCCGCGCTCGTCGGCCCGCCTGCGCCACTCCGACAACACCAGATGCCGATGAACTCCATGAGCCCCGCCACCGCGAGAGCGATTCCGATCGGGAACGCCCGCGGCTCGTAGCTGAATTCGACCCGGGAGTTCCCTTCGGTACGTCACACCTCGAAACGCGCCGTCGGTCGGGTAGATCTTTCGATCCCGGCCGTTCACCGTCGCCCTCCAGCCCGGGAAGTACGTATCCGGGAGGACGAGCAGGCCGGGGCACGCGGCGTCGACCCGAAGAGACACCGAGTCTGCCGAGTAGCGCTCGATGGTCGTCTGCGTCGCGACTTCCCTCGTTGCATTCGTTCCGCCCGGCTTTCAGTGCGCGCAAAGTTTCATCCGTGGTCTTCCCGTTCCGTGCTCTCCCGTTACCCTCGGGAGCACGGACGCCTTGGACGAACGATGACGTTGGTGGTCGTTGCTGACCCTCCCCGCGTCCGCAGTGGCACCTTCTCCCCGCTCCGCGAACGGGCGCCCTAACAATTCGGTACCACGCTTCGAGCGACCACACAAAGCACCCGAACGCAGCGCGCAATCCCGTCACTGTCATCTCATCTCCCGGTTGACCAAACCCAGCCGGGAGGTCAGCGCTGTCGCGGCGATAGCTTCACCTACCGCAGTCTTAGATAGGACTCAACTTAAGCGGCGGAACGATGAGCCGCTTCCTGGTTCCAAACCAAACGAGACGAATCGGCCGGCTTACCAGTTGCGCTCGGGGATCCAGAAGGTCGCGACGGCTCGCAGTTTAACGCTCAGGTCGACTCATCATGACGAGGCGATCGCCTTGGGAAACCAGAGCTTCGAGCTCGACTCCGCCGATTCACAGGGACAGCTTGTGCAGGCGGCGGACCCAGGCCCGCGGCTTCGCTCAGTCCTCGTAGGCACCCGATCATCGCCGCCCACGAACCGGACGCGACGGCGAGTTCGCCAGGACAAGCTGTACTCGAAGCCCGCGAAGACCGGGCCGTCGATCACCCCGGGTTGTCCTGAACGCGCGAGCAACGTAGGCCTCAGTCCGCGGCGACGTGAAGCGAATGGCCGAGACCAACTTCGGGCCCGGAACGTCCGCCCATAACCATCAGTACCACCCCGATGTCGCGTCCGCCCGCGCGATTCCTGTGACAGAGCGTCCTGATCGTGCGGTAAGCGAGCTCGTAGAGCGATGGCCCAGGAAGACGACGAAGGAGCTGAGCGCGCCGTAGATTATGCTGGGACGGCCCGGCCGGGCCAGAAGAGCCATGCCCGCGACTACCGGAAGGAGGGGGAGCACGTAGCGCGGTTAGACGTCCTCACCCGACGTGAGGACAGCTACCGGAAGGGCGACGACAGCGCCGACGGCTACCCCTAGAGCGAGCCACTTCTCGCGGAACGTCACACCCAGTCCGACGACGATCATGCCGCCAAAGGCGACGAGTATGAGGTGAGCTCGTTAGCGCAGGAACGGCGGTCGAGCCAGATGAGCTCGAAGATGCTGAGCACCCCAGCACGGATTGCGGTACCTCGAGCGCCGACTCAAAAAGTTCTGCAACGAACGACGAACGCTCAACCCCTAACTCACCGGTCAGCTGCTGGCTCTGCCGCGTCACGAGCGTTGCGGCGGCCCCGACCACACCGACGCCGAGCACGACGATCGAACGAGCCCGAGCCGCGCGTCTATGTCCGGCTGCGGCCACCCAGGCGGCGAGGCCGGCGATCACCAAGTAGATCCCCGCGTCAGACCGCGAGAGCAGGCCAATCGCCCCCAGAGCGTCAGAGAGCTCGCCGCCATCACGCGGCCGCGGATCGCCGTCGAGCAGCAACGTGAGCGCCGCGCACCAGAACGCCGCGATGGAAGCGATGGCAAGCCCGCTTGGATTGGTCGAAGCGAAGAGGAAGACTCCATGCGGCACGAGCGTCGTCAGACATGCAAGCGCGAATGCCTTCCGGATGTCGGGACGTGCGAGGGCGCACGCGGAACGATGATCACGACCGCGAGAGCCAGGAGAACATGCGCATGAGGACGACCGATCGTTCGAAATTCGTCGAAAGAAACCTCGACATCGCCAGATAGAAGCCCATCGGGTAGAGCCCGTCGTTAGCCCTCCCGCGCACGAGCATCTCTCCCACTCGCTGATCCCGACAAGCGGCGGACACCTCCGGGCTGGTGGCGAAGCATGGAGAGCCCTCGGCGAGCTCCGGTAACACGAGAACACGTTCGACCCCATCCTGGATCTCCTGGCCGGTTCGGAGGCACATGTCCGGACCCGCCGACTCACACCAGATCGACGCAAGACGGAAGTCGTCAGGCTTCGACGGGCAGGAAGAGACCAAGCGAGGGACGAGGAACAGCCGTGAGGCAGATGCCGTGAGCGCCGTTATCCGCCGAGAGCCAACGTTCGCGGAGCGTCCTGATTGCCGTCTCCATGAGTCGCCGACATGCCACGAGTGCCGAGAACAACCCCGGCCGACTCCCGAACCAGCGATCCCGGGGTTGCCGGGGTCGCGCGATAGCGATCCCAGTAGATCGGCTAGACCGGCCGCGGACGCAGCCGACCACGAGCCGGCGAGATCCTCGACGATCCCGGCGAGGTCGCGGGGGAGCCCGTGAGAGTGGTGATCTCCGCCCAGCCGAACCCTCGTCCGCCGTCGCCTTGAGAAGGATCCACGGCGCCGGCCGGCGTCGCAGAAGAGCGTCTCGAGGCTCGCGACCTTCACCGCCGGAGGAAGCATAGGGCGGCCTCGCTCACGGTCGAGCACGATCAACGGGCCGAGCCGAGTAGATTGCGGTCGGCAACGCCGGAGGGCGCCGTGAGGCCCTCTTGCGCTCCGGTGAGTGCCCCGTACGCGTAGAGGATTTCACTTGCTCGAAGGGCCGATCATGGCCCGGGTGTGGGATGACGTCGGAAGCGGTAACGGGATCATCCGGCTGAGCCTGTTCGGGGCCTGGGCGTTCCTATCGAACCGCTATCCGACAGCCTCTGTATTGTGTCGGGCACGGGACTCGCGACCCCAGTCTATCGGCTAGAGGTGGGCCGCTGGGTGGCGTTCAGGCGCGGGAGCGCAGCGGGTGTCGCTCGAGCGGATGTCGAGTTCCGCGCCGAGCGTCACTACCTCCGAGACGAATCGACGTGACCGACGTTCGAGGCGGGTATGTTGACCGGAGTCGGATTCCCCAATCGAGGCTTGTGCACGTCGAGGGGCAGAGACATCGTCGAGTAGTGTCCATCGTGCCCCAGAGCTCAGTCTCTCTGCCGTCCGGGTTGATCCTTACTGTAGGCAATCGGCGGGCACGAGGTTCAGGAACAGGCGTACGAAGTGGCGACAAGCAACATCCCCCGCAGTTCCCCACCGCCAAGTCGAACCATCCCGCTCGTACTGCCGGAACGCCTCTTGCATGGGTGAACCGTCTGCCGGTGTGGCTTGCGGCCGGGGCAGTCGTCATTGTCTCAGGAACCCTTCGGCTAGTCGCCGCGCTCGACTTGGAATGACCATGGATCGCCCCGGACGAGATGCTGTATGTCCTCTCTGGGCGTTCGTTTTGGGAGTCCGGCCACTTCCGCATTCTCGACTCAGGGGAGAGTTTCTACGGGCTATATCCAGCCCTAGCTGCTGCTCCTCTCGCTGTGCTAGGACCGGACACGGGGCAAGTCGTGGTGAAGGCACTCCAAGTGCTGCTTGTGTCTGCGACTGCCGCTGGTTCGTATGCGTGGGCGAGGCAAGTCGCAGGTGATCGGTGGGCGCTCCTCGCATGCTCCCTGACTGCGGCGCTCCCGGCCCTCGCGTACTCGGGGCTGATGATGACAGAGTCGATCTTCCTAGCGGCTGTTTTCGCGGCTCTGTGGTCTATTGCTCGGGCACTTGAGACAGGATCGCCGCGGCATCAGGTGATGGCTGTCGTTGCTCTCGTAATAGCGACCATGGTACGGCTACAAGGACTCGCGCTCATGCCGACTGTTGCGATCGCGGTGTCGTTGATGGTCTTGTTCTCGCGTGACTTGCGAGCATTCAGGAAATACGGGTGGATGATTTGCGGGACGGGCCTATTCGCCTTGACGTGGATCATCCTTCGCATCCCGTACGAGACCGAACTGGCGCATATACCGAGGCGGCGCGTTCACTATGAAACGGACGATTTACGGGGATCCCACGAACTGCAGGCGACCTGTCCTTCTCGTACTTGTCGCACCGCTTATCGCGGCGCTGATATTGGCGACACAGTGCTTTCGCGGTCGCGAGCGCGACCTGACGGTGCAAGCACTTATCGCGGCGGGTTTGAGCTACGCGATCGTTACGGTGGACTTGGTCGGTTCCTTTTCGTCGAGTCACGTTGGACGCCTCGCGGAGCGGAACATGGTGTCAGCCGTACCAGTCTTGTTCATCCTGTTCGCCGTTTGGCTCGACCGGGGCGCCCCAAGGCCACAGCCCGCCACATTCGTCGCGGGGTTGCTCGTCGCGATTCCGACTGTCCTGCTCCCCGTTCGCGATCTCGTGTCCTCGGCCGCTGTACCGGACGCGTTCATGACGGTGCCGCTGTATCTTGCATTCAACACTGGCGCGAGCTGGGAGCTCGAACTCGCTTGGTCACTCGCGGCTGCCACCATTGTTGTGCTTGTCGTACTTCTTCCTCGCCAGCAGCTCACTGCGCTGGCGATAAGTCTCCTCGCCGCCCTGGTCTTTACATCGGTACTCACGCAGCAGGAAGTGGACAATCGCGTCTCCGCAGATCGCTCAATGTTTTTCAGCGACGGTCCTCGAAGCTGATCGATAGGGCGTCCCATGAGCCCGTGGCTTATCTCTATGACGGTGACCCTTTATGGAACGGTGCCTGGCACCAGCTCTACTGGAACGAGCGTGTTCGGACGGTCATTTCGCTTTCGCGGCATGCCAGCTGCCGTCCCGGCCGCTCAGGCAGTCACGTTCAACAGAGCGGCCGTCTCGTCTATGACGACGGGCGGCCGGTACGCGAGCGCCTCATCGTTGCCCCCGCCACGATCACACTCCAAGGACGGCGTATCGCCAAGCTTCGTCAAGGGTCGCATCAGCCTGGTCTGGCGCTTTGGCGGGCCGACGATGTCTGGCCAAGACTCGCGACCAGGGTGGAGGGAGCCGCAGGCGATGGGTCGTTCAGCGAGCGGTTGACGGTCACCGCCTTCGGATGTCAGCGCGGGGTATTCGAAGTGGACTTTGATAGGAGCTCGGTGAGCACGTCCGTAACCTTCGCGGTAACAGGCTTTCAGCCCGCCACTGCTCTGATCCCCGCCGGACGCCCATGGCATGGGTCCATCCGGTCACCATCGGTCTCGGATCGGGGCACATGTGCATTCAATCTCGAGGCGACAGCAGGCTCAGTCCGCGCGACACGAATCGAATTCGTGCGGCGTGCTCCGCCCCGAGGAGAGTCAGTAATCGTCGCAGCAACGACGGATACGCGAGCGGGTTATTGCCTAGGCGGCATGTTCATCAACCTTTGGTATGGGCAACCTGGGTGGGACACTCGTTATCGTGGTGCGGTGCCGGCCAAATACATTGAAGGAATGGGGATCACGTGTGGTGAACCTCCTCAAGGTTACGACCAACGGGGGCTCGCAGACAGAGCCCAGGGAGTACCTGCAGGAATTTACGCCTACTATGCGCCGTGACTCTGGCACCACCCCTTGGTACATCTTCCGACGACGTCCGGCTCCGCTCTAGCCACTCACTGGACTGGCACACTAGGGCGCTAAGAGCGCTTGCTCGATCGGACCCGCACTCTGGAGTCGCACGCGTCACGTGTTCGTTAGAAGTTGTGCGTCAGTCTCTGAGGACCGCTTCGTCGTCAACGTCTGGGGGTTCCGAGGCGGGGTGGAGGCGGGTGCCGGGCTCTGGCGGGACGTGGCTTCCTGCCCCAGTTTCCGGTGTCTCGACCGCGCCACCATGCCAATCACTTTCTGGACGTTTGGGCACGGATTGGGTCGCGGACGGTGGTGCCTAACGGTTGCGGCTGCGTCTTACACGCGGGCCAGAGGACGAAGCACCCCAAGGCTCACCCCCACCCCCACCATGTAGACGTTCGGCGATGCGCGGCCGTAAGCAGATGATACGCCAGGGGCACACCTTCCAGAAGAGAAACCCGTCCTGTGCCGAGAGGCAGGGAGCGGAGGCGAGAGGTGAAGGCAGACCTGGACTCGTTTGAGCCTCCGGCCGAAAGGCTGCGTCGATGCGACGGTGACACCGGACCGCAGAGAGCGCACTTCTTCCCGCAAGGGGGAAGTGCGCCTCCACTCAGCCTCTCCCGTCCCGCAGGGTTAAAGAAGTGGGCGAGTCACCCTTCCCAGAGCCAGACGGCCGTGAGAGCCACCAGTGGGCGCAGGCCTCGACCGCCTGTGCTGGCGATGGGTCGATCGCGTCATCAGTCGAGCGGGATCACCCCGGACACCCCGCAAACCGTGGGCAACGACGAAGTCCACACGGCGATACGCTTGGCGCCTGCAGCCAGCGACCTCCACTCCGTGACACGAGGCATCGTCGTGCGCCGCGTTGGGTTGCAAGCGGCCGCTGTGTTGGTGGTGCTGGTTGCTGCGGTGTTATGGGGATTGTTTGGGGGCGCACCGACCGCTCGTCTGCTGCGTCATACCTTTGCCCTCCTTGGCCCGGTTTCGCTCCTAGGGATTGCTCTTGGTCTCCTGGTGCTTGGCGTTGGGTTGCGGCTCATGCCGATTGGCCGGCGACAGAGGGCTATCGGGGGCCGCGTCGGCTTGTCGGGTCACCGTCTCGCCGACAGCGGTTTGCGCGTGTCGTCCGTTGTTGTGTTGAGTGCGATCGTCGCGCTGGCCGCCGTGTTTCGCGCCGTTCTGGGGGCTGCGAATCACACTCCGAAAGTTCTCGGCGACGAGTTGGTCTATTCGGGCCTAGCCAAGGGTTGGGCGCTGCACGGAGAGCCGCTCTTGCGCGGGAGCCTTGATGTAGGGCATAGCACCCTATATCCCTTGCTCTTGGCCCCAGCATTTCGTTTTGCGGCTGATGGAGCGGGCGCGCTCGCAGCTGCCAAAGTTGTCAATGCGACCGCGATGGCGCTGACGGCCGTTCCGGCCTTTGCGTTGGCTAGGCGAGTCGTGCCATGCGGCTGGGCATTGGGAGTAGCGGCCCTTTCTGTGATGGTGCCGTGGACGGCGTACTCGGCGCTGATCATGACCGAGTCGCTCTTTTACCCGGTATTCGTCACCTACGCTGCCGTTCTCGTCTGGACGTTGGAGCCGCCATCCGTCCTTCGGCAGACCGCGATGCTCGGCACGCTTGTCGTTCTCGTCGCTGTTCGCGCTCAGGGACTGTCAGTCGCTCTCGGCACGCTAGCCGCGATTTTCACTTACGGGCTGCTCGAGGGAAGGATACTGGTTGCGGTCCGTCGCTTCCTCCCCACGCTCACGGTGTTTGCGGGGGTGCTAGCGCTCGGCATTGCCGCGGAGCTCGCAGGTTTCGCCGCTCCGACGAGCAATTACAATGTGCTCTACGACTCGATCGACCGGGTCGTTGGCATGCTCAAGTGGGGAGCATGGAACGTCGCGCTTTTCGAGTTGTCACTCGGAGTGGTTGCGTTGGCGGCTCTTCCGGTCGCACTCATGGGAATGCTGCGACGTGAAGCGGGTCTGTCGGCTCGTTCAACCGGGGTGGTCACCCTTACGCTCGGTCTCAGCCTGCTCGCGTCAGTGGCGCTGCTATCGGCCAGCCCGTACGGGCTGCGGATCCTTCACGAGCGCAACCTCTTCTACGTGACGCCTCTTGTCCTCACCTGTGTGGCCCACTGGCTCTGGCGGGGACTCGAGCGCCCCTTCTGGCTTGCGGCAATCTGCGCGACTGCCTCGGTAATGCTTGCGGTCCTCCTACCCCAAAGGCTCATCCTCCACTCCAACAACGTCGATGCTCCCTCCGCTTCGTTCTTCCTTGCCCTCGAGGCAGAGCTTCCGTCGGTGCCTTTCCGTGTTTGGGTGGTCATCATCGCGGTGGTCGGCGTCGGAACATTTCTGTTAGCTAAACGTCCGCTCTTTCCGATTCTGACCGTCGTGTTCGCGTTCGCAGCTGTTACGACGCGCGTGGACTATCGGGATGACCTTACTGCCGCCCAGACTCGAGCGCTTTCTTGGGTAGATCACAAAGTACAGGCTGATAGCAGCGCGAGTCTCATCTACCTCGGCGCTCCGTACTTGGGCGGTCAATGCCCTGCGACAGATAGAGCACAACAAGATCTCACCATCTGGACCGAGTTCTTCAACACGCACATCGGAGGAGCAGTCGAGTACGTCCGTCGACCGAACCCCGAGGATGGGCTCGGGTTTGGGTTGCGGCGACTCACTGTGGCCTCTGACGGAAGCATTTCCACCAACGGCGAGCGCGGACCCGCGTACCTCGTAATTGACTCCCGACAGCCACTCATCGGCAAACGCCTCTCCCGCTTAGACCACTCAAGCATCCAGGACACACAACATCAACGCCGAGCATCGCTGACGCTGTGGCATGTCGACTCACGACTCCGCTTCAAACCCCTGCGCAGCTTCAAACCCCTGCGCAGCCACGGTCGGAACCTGATCCCCAACAGTGGATTTGAAGATACGACCCCCGGTTGGGCTGCAAATGCCGGCACTGAGAGGATTATGAGAACTACCTCTCAGGCCAAATCCGGCATGTCTTCAATGAGGATAGGTACGGCCGGTAGCAGGTTTTCTGGCGCTTTTCTCAAGACACAAATACCGGTAAAGCCCAAGACAAACTATATCTTCTCGCTTTACGCAAAGGGATCACCAGATGGGTCGGTCCTTCCTACTCTCCAATGGTATGCCGGGAAGTCGCTTATTCGCCTAGATCAGGCAACCGGAACGATGTTGAACGGTGCATGGCGGCTGATTACCTTGTACGTTACGTCTCCTGAAGGGGCCCAGACTGTGCTACCCACAATTGTGCTTAGCGGTACACCAACCTCGGTCTACGTGGACTCAGTACGCGTCGTACGAGGCGGCCCAGGCAGCTGTTAAGGCGCGCTAGTCGTCGGAGCGGCCGGGCGACCTCCGCAATGGAAGGCCGAACGGCTCGGCGCCGAGTACGGCCGCCACGTCCTCGGCGAGCACGAGGAGACAAACGCCGACTCTGGTTGTGCCGGTCATGGACCTCCGCTTAAGTAACACATCGTTTCCGCGCGCGGTCGGCTTCGCCTGCGCCACTCCGACACGAGCCAGATGACGAGGAACGCCGACGAGCCCGGCGGCCGCCAGACCGACCCGATCGGGAAGGCTCGCGGCTCGTAGCGGAATTCGACGCGTGAGGTCCCCGCCGGCACGGTGACGCCCCGGAACGCGCCATCGGTCGGGTAGATCGTCCGATCGCGACCATTCACTGTCGCTTTCCAGCCCGGGAAGTACGTGTCCGGGAGAACGAGCAGCCCGGGGCAAGCTGCGTTCGACCCGAAGAGCCACAGAGTTTCCCGAGTAGCGCTGGATGGTCGCGCGGTCGCGCTCTCTCGCGGCGCATTCGTCCGCTCCGCCCTGCAGTGCACGCAACGTTCATCCGTGGTCTTCCCGCCGTGCTCGACGACGGCTTCGCGCCGCGGGTCGAATGAATTCACGATGAACGCGTCCGTCCTCGCGACGTGCACGCGCCTTGAGAAACTCAAACGCTTCGTCTTCGCTTCCGACGACATCGACGTCGTGCACGACCCAGGCCCGCGGATAGGCGTTGGTGTTTTCGTAGACACGCGTATCGAGATCTCGGCCGAGAAACCGGAGCGAAGGCACGTTCGCGAGGTCTTGCTGCGAAAGGACCGCCCGCACACCAAGCGCGTCGAACATCGGGTTGTCCTTCAACGGCGTCGGATTTCCCTCAGTCCCCGTGAACCGATCGAACACCTCTGGCTGGAGGAAGGTTCGCACGTAGCGCCAGTACCGCTCGACGTACAGCCCGTCGAGCGCGCGGATGTCCTGCAGCCCAAGCGCGCCGGCAGTGTTCGGATAGCAGCTTGCCGTCTATCGCGAACACCCGCGAATGCGGCTCGCCTCCCTGAGCGGATCGGACGAGTGCCATCCAGCCTGGAGTCAGATACGGGTCGGCTCTCTTCGCGTAGATATCGATTGGCGCGAGCATGAAGAGCTCGGCGACGATGAGGCCGGCGAGGAGCGGCGCGGCCCATCGCCGGCCGATCCGGGGGGTGGCGAGCGCGACGGCAGCGAGGGCCAGTACTGCGAAGATTGCTTCGCGACCCCAGACCCGTCCCGCGTCGGCACGAGTGATCACGCGCCAGCGGTCGTCCGGCAGCGCGATGGCGACGAACACGACCGACGCCGACGCGAGAAGCGTCAGAAACCGTCGTAATCGGAGGTCGCGATTCCACAGCACTTGAACGCCGATCCCCGCCAGCACCGCAAACGCGAAGGAGACGACAGGCGAAGCGAACGTCGGAAAGACGACGAGTTTCGCAACCGGCAACCGGCCGACCCACCCGAGCACTCCGAAGTCGTAGATCTTGACGAGGAGACAGACGCCGAGCACGAAGAACAGCCAGGCATGAAGTCGCTTCGTCTCCACGCGCCCCGACACGGCGATAAGCGCCGAGAGCCCGACTGCGACTCCGAACCAGTTGCTGGGTCCCGGCTCGTCCGCGCCTGGGAAGAATGGGACGATCCAATTGACGAGGTTCCAAACCGGAGCCGCGTCCGAACCCCGTGCGTCCTCCGCCTTGTGGACGTTGAACGACAGAGACTCGTACTGCAGGAACAAGAGCACAAGCGGCGAGACCAGCATCAGGCCCAGCAGGCCCCCGCCGCAGAGTCGAACAAGTAAGAGGCGGATCGGCAGCGCCGTTCGCTGCTGCACGAGCCGAACTGCCGCATACACGGAGGCGGCGCCGATCACGAAGAAGGACGCTTCGGGCATCCCGACGAGGATGTTTCCTGCAACGGCAACACCCAGGCCGAACACAGGCCACAACCGCCGCGAGCGCAGCGACGAGCTCCACGAGGAGGAAGAGCACAGGGAGGAAGATGTACGAGCGGCTCCATTGGTTGTTGCTGTAAAGGAAGAACCAACCGCTGAGAGAGAACGCGGCGCTGGAGACCACCGCCGGAACGACGCGGAGCCCGAGGATGCGACCGAACAGATAGGCGGCGGCAGCGCCCAGGATGAAGGCGCCGACGATGGAGAGGTCCCAGGTCAGCGGGGTCGGGTGCAGGTTGACGGCGAGCAGCAGCGGATCGAAAACGGCGCTCTGCATGTTCGCCGCGTGCGGCGCACCGGCTGCCTGGTACGGATTCCAGAACGGGATTTCGCCGTCGGAGTACGCACGATGGGTCACTTCTGCCCACGGCTCGAACTGCCAGGCGGACGCCCCCGGGTCGAGTCGGTAGTCGTATGCGAAGTCAAGCGCCGGCCGGCCTGGAAACGGTTCGTAGCCGTTCGTACCCGCCGCGCGGCCGCTGCCAGCCGTGCTGAGCGTGCGGCCGCCGATGAGAATCGGCGAGAAGACCACGACGACGATGAGGCACGAGACCACCAACCCGACGAGATCGGGGACGGAAACGCGCCAGGCCGGTCGAGACGGAACCTGAGACTTCGCCGGCGCCTTCAGCGGGGCGTCAACCACCGCGGGTGCGCTCACGGTGTTGCGAAAACCGGACCGCCGGTATCGCGCTTGCCACGCGTCAGGGCGTTGCCCGGGACCTCAGCCATCCAGCGCATCGCTGGCCCGCTCTGGCATGAGATCGCCCCTGGCTCGCCCTGTATCAGTGCGAGGGTCGCGATGCTGCGCGGGCAGAGAGCTGAAGCGAAACCGAACACATGCCACGATCCAGGTTGGCGGGTCACGGAAGAAACGAACCTTCTTGCCGCCGGCGTACGAACGCGACTTGTACTCGACGGGTATCTCGATCGGCTCGTACCCCAGCCGGATCAGCTTCGCCACGAGCTCCCAATCGAAATCGAAGCGATCGGCAACGAACTGGACGCCCTCGATGCATTCGCTCCTGAAGACCTTGTACATCGTGAAGGGGTCGCGAAGTTTCGTGCGATACGTGACGTTGAAGAACCACGTGAACACCCAGTGCGCGGTGTTCATGATCGGCGCAACCATGCGTGCCTCGTCCATTACGCGAACCGACCGCCCTGGGACATGGCGCGATCCGAGCGTGAAGTCGACGTCGCCCCGCACGATCGGCTCTATCAGCCTCGGGTAGTCGTCCACCGAGTACTCGAGATCGGCGTCCTGGATCAGGATGACGTCGCCGGTCGCGTGCGTGAAGCCCTCGCGCACCGCCGCGCCCTTGCCTCTCGGGGCGTCCTGGAGGACCAGGCGGACGCGTTCGTCGGCGGCGTAGCGTGACACGATCGATCGAGTCCCGTCCGACGAGTTGCTCTCGACGATCACAAGCTCGACGTCGACATCGGGGATGTCGACGGCCAACACCCGCTCGATCGCCATGGTGACCGTGTCCGCCTCGTTGTAGACGGCCATGACAACGCTCAGCGTTGTGGGGGTGGCGGGAGGTTGAGGAAATCGCGAGCGGCGCACAGCCATTCTCAGGCGTCGGTCACGACGGCAGACACGAGCGCTGCTGACGAGGCATTGGCGGAAGCTAGCAGCCCGACCGGCTCGCCTCAGCTCCACACGCGATCTTCAGAAGCGATCTGGTGCGAAGCTGGCCTATGCTGGCCGCCCGTGAGAATCGCCTCGCTCGAGACGCTGTTCTGCGACGCAGGCTGGCGGCCGTGGATCTTTCTCAAGGCGACGACGGACGACGGTCTCGTGGGCTGGGCGGAGATCACCGACTCCCACGGTTCTCCTCGCGGCCTCGCCGGGATCGTCGAGGATCTCGCGCCGCTCGTGGTCGGGCGCGATCCGCGGCCGGTCGAGGCGATCTACTGGGACCTCTACCGGGCGACCCGGCAGAGCCCCGGGTCGGTCATCGCGAAGGCCCTGGCCGGCATTGAGAACGCGCTTCTCGACCTGAAGGCGAGGGCGCTCGGAGTCCCGGTGTACGAGCTCTTCGGTGGCCCGATCCGCGAGACGATCCCGATGTACTGGTCGCATTGCGGCACGACCCGCGCCCGCGCGTACGAGGTCACCGGCACGCCGAAGCTCGCCTCGTACGACGATGTCGCCGCACTCGGCCGTGAGGTTGTGGAGCAGGGGTACGGGGCGTTCAAGACGAACGTCGTCGTCCCCGGAGAAGAGCCCAGGGTGCTCATGCCGGGGTTCAACGAGGGCGGCGGCACGCTCCGCGTGGACGAGATCACGGACGCGCTCACGCGGCTGCTGGAGGCGTTCGCCGATGGCACCGGTCGGGCGGCGCGGCCGATCGTCGATCTCAACTTCAACCTCGAGCCCGAGGGATGTGTCCGTGTCGCCAAGGCGCTCGAGCCGTTCGACCTTATGTGGCTCGAGGTCGATCTCTTCGATCCTGCAGCACTCGCCCACGTCCGGCATGTCGCGCCGATGCCGATCTGCTCGGGCGAGAACCTCTACTCGAGCCGCGGCTTCCGGCCGTTTCTCGAGGCGGGCGGGATGGACGTCGCGTCGGTCGACGTCATCTGGAACGGCTTCCACCAGGCGAAGAAGATCGCCGATCTCGCCGAGACTTTCGAGGTCAACTGCGCGCCGCACAACTACTACAGCCACCTGGCGACGTTCATCTCCGCCCAGTGGTGCGCTGCGATCCCCAACGCGCGGATCCTCGAGTACGACGTCGACGACGTGCCCTGGCGCGACGAGCTCGTCACGACCCTGCCGGAGATCGCGCACGGCGAGCTGAGTGTCCCCGGCGGGCCGGGGTGGGGGGTCGACCTGAACGAGGACGTGCTGCGACAGCACCCCTGGCCGCTCTCGTAGAGCGGCTCAGCCGTCCCAGTGCGCGGGCAGCGCGCTGAACCGGCGCTTGAGCCAGACCGGAAGCCGGCGGTGGCGGCGGCCGAGCTGCAGCCCGGTGAACTTCGCGAGCTCGTAGGCGGCGGTGTACGGAAGCCAGCGGCGCTGTCCGGTCTGCCACAGCCATGTCACCTCGCCGCGTGCGTACCGGCTGCCTGCCCGGCGGAGAGCGCCCGAGCCGTTCCCTCCGGCTGCGTACGAGCGCTCAGCGGACACGCCCGAGTCGAAGAAACGGCGAAACGCCCCGGCCACCGAGTACGTGTGGGAGTGGTGGACGGCAGCCCGCGGCTCGTAGACGAGCTCGAAGCCGGCTTTGAGAACGCGGCGCGACCACTCCTGGTCCTCGCTCATGATCAGGTCGTCGGCGAACGGGAACCTCTCCCAGACGGCGCGGGGAATCGCGGAGTTGACGTTCGAGAACAGGGTCTGCTCGAACCTCGGCTCACTCGCCGAGTCGAGGCGCTGGACGCGCGGCTCGGGCCCGTAGAGGAAGTCGAGGAAGTAGCGCTCGGGCGGCGTAGCGTCCTCGTGCGGGAGCTGTCGCCCGTAGGCGCCGGCACGTGAGCCCGCTCCGGGTGACAGCGGCGAGACGAGCCTCGCGAGCCAGGTCTCGTCCGCGGCGTAGGCGTCCTGGCTCGTGAAGACGAGGATCTCGCCGGCGGCGAGGCCGGCTCCGAGGTTTCTGCGTCCGTCCGTGGCCGAACTCGGTCGGAGGGATCTCGTGCACGCGCGCGCCGTGGTCCTGGGCGACCTCCACGCTGCCGTCGGCCGAGCCCGAGTCGACGACGACGATCTCGAGCTCGTCGTCGAGCTTCTGCCGGCCGATCGCCTCCAGGCATCTCTCGAGGTCGGGCCCGCCGTCCTTGACCGGGATGACGATCGAGATCACGGCTCGGTGCGGCGGAGCGGCATCGTCAGGAGCGCGAGGAAGAACGCTCCGAAGACGACCTGCACGCCGAGCCCGAGCGCCGTCACGAGGAGCGCCGTTTCGTACGCGCGACCGAGCGTTCCGAAGCCTTGCGCCGCCCACTCCGCACCGATGGCGACCAGGCCGGCGAGAGCGAGGACGATGAGGGCGCCCCCGATCAGCAGCCCGTGCTCGAGTCGGAGCCCACGGCCGAGGCGCTCGAGCAACGGGTCGTGCTCTCCGATCCGAACGCGTGCGTACGTGCGCGCGAAGACGCCGAGCTGGATCACCTGCGCGCCGATGAGCGTGAGCGCGACGAAGCCGAGCATCGTGTGGATCTGCCAGGAGCGACCGAAGACGTCGACGGGCCCGGATGCGAGGAAGAGCATCCCGACGATGCCGAGCAGGAGCATCCCGACGCCCGGCACGAGGTACAGCCAGCTCGGGCTGTACAGGAGCATGAACCGGACGTGCCGCCACGCGTCGCCGAAACGGTTGAGCTTGGACTCGCCGACCCGCGGGTAGTAGTCGATCGGGATCTCGCTGACGGTGAGGCCGCGGCGGTACGCCTTGAAGACCATCTCGGAGGCGAACTCCATGCCGGTGGAGTGCAGGTCGAGGGTCGGGAGTGCGTCTCTCCGGATCGCGCGCATGCCGCAATGGGCGTCCGAGACCTTCACGCCGAACAGCACGTTCAGCATCCCCGTGAGGATCGGGTTTCCGACGAAGCGGTTCAGGAACGGCATCGCGTCGCCGTGGATCGTCCCGTTGAACCGCGAGCCGATGACGAGGTCGTCGCCCTGCTCGAGCCGGTCGACGAAGGGAGCGAGCTCCTGCAGCGGATACGTCTCGTCGGCGTCGCCCATGACGACGTAGTCGCCGTGCGCGGCGGCGAGGCCCGCGAGGTACGCGCTCCCGTATCCGCGACGGGGCTCCGAGATCGACGCGCGCGCCGTGCTCGGCGGCGACCTCCGCCGACCGGTCCGTCGAGGCGTTGTCGACCACGATCACCTCGCCGGGACGTCCCGAGCGCCGGATGCCCTCGAAGGCCTGCTCGACGACCCTCCCGACGGCCTCTTCCTCGTTCAGGCACGGGATGACGACGGAGATCTGCGGTGCTGAAGTCGCCACCGCCTGCCGACGCTACCACGACCGGCAGTCACCGCTCCGTCCGTTACCGTCTCGCGCGTGCCTCGGCTCGCGACCGTCTCGAAGAGCGACATCGATCGTGTTCGCGCCGCGCCGGGCGAGGCCGATGCTCAGCTCGCGCTCCTCGCGGACATGTGCCGGCTGAACACGCTCGTGGCCGTCAAGCGCGCAGGCTCCGGACACCTCGGATCGAGCTTCAGCGCGCTCGACGTCGTCGTTCACCTCCTGTACGCGGAGCTGAACGTCGCCGAGGTCGGCTTCGACGATCCCGGCCGTGACGTCTTCTTCTCGTCGAAGGGGCACGACGTGCCCGGTCTGTACTCGGCGCTGTACGGGCTCGGCGTGATCCCGCGCGAGCGCCTTCTGCGCCTCCGCCGGCTGGGCGGCCTCGACGGCCACCCGGACATCGGCGTTCCGGGCATCGAGGCGAACTCGGGCTCGCTGGGCATGGGCATCTCGAAGGGTCGCGGCATCGCCTGGGGGAAGCGCGCGGCTGGACGGGAAGGGGTCGTCGTGGTGATGACGGGCGACGGAGAGCTGCAGGAGGGCCAGAACTGGGAAGCGCTCCAGGCGGCGGCGCACGAGCGTCTCGGCCGGCTCTGGATCGTCGTCGACCGCAACGAGCTGCAGTCGGACAGGCCGACCGACGAGATCCTGGCGCTCGGTGATCTCGAGGGGAAGCTGCGCGCGTTCGGCTGGGAGGTCGAGACGTGCGACGGGCACGATCACGCCGAACTGCGCGCCGCGTTCGCGCGATTCCGAGCCGGCGGGGACGCGCCGAAGGCGCTCGTCGCGGACACGATCAAGGGGAAGGGCGTCTCGTTCATGGAGCATCCTGCGGCGCTCACCGCCGGCGGAGGCACGTACCGCTGGCATGCCGGCGCTCCGGACGACGAGTCCTACGAGCGCGCGTGGAGCGAGCTCGCGGAGCGAATCGAAGCGGGGATGGAGGCCCTGGGCCTCGAGCCGCCGTCGTACGAGTCGGTCGAGGCGGTCGATGCGTCGCGCAGCCTCGAAGGGCGAGCCGGAGAGCGGTGCGGGAACGCGCGAGCAAGATCACGGACGAGTACGTGGTCGCCGCATACGGCGAGGAGCTCGTCGAGCTCGGCGCGTCCAACGAGCATCTCGTGGTGCTCGACGCCGACCTCGCCTCCGACTGTCGAGTGCGCGGCTTCGAGCTCGCGTTCCCCGAACGCTTCGTCGAGTGCGGCATCGCCGAGCAGGACATGGTGTCCACGGCAGCCGGGCTCGCGCGCCACGGTTTCCTGCCCGTCGTGAACTCGTTCGCGTCCTTCCTCGCCTCGCGCGCGAACGAGCAGATCTACAACCAGGCGAGCGAGGGCACGAAGGTCGTCTACGCGCTCCACTACGCCGGGCTCATCCCTGCCGGGCCGGGGAAGTCCCACCAGAGCCTCCGCGACGTCTCGCTGCTCGGGGCGCTTCCGAACATGACGATCGTGCAGCCGGCGAATGGGGACGAGACGCGAGCTCTCCTCCGCTGGGCGGTCGAGGACGCCGACGAGAGCGTCGCGATCCGGCTTGCCATCGGTCCATCGCCGCGGCGAATCGAGCTCGACGGCGCCGTTCGGGCCGGACAGGGCCGGCGGCTGCGCGACGGCGGTGACGCCATTCTCCTCGCGTACGGCCCGGTGATGCTGCACGAGGCGCTCACCGCGTCGGAGCTCCTCGCGGACGACGGTCTCGCGCTCGCCGTGGTGAACATGCCGTGGCTGAACCGATTCGACGCGGAGTGGCTGGCGAGCGAGCTCGCACCGCACGCCTCCGTATTCGTGCTCGAAGACCATTCGCCGGTCGGGGCGCTCGGCGACGCGCTCCGCCGTGCCCTCGACAGGCAGGTCATGGTCTACGGCGTCGAGGGATGGCCGGCGTGCGGTACGCCAGAGGAAGCGCTGCGCCACCACGGCCTCGACGGCGCGTCGCTCGCCGAGCGGATCGCCGCGGCCATGCGCGTCCAGGTCGCGTGACGGGCCGCCGGCCCTGGGTCGTCCTCCCCGACCTGCTCTCCATCCGCGTCTTCTTCGACACGGGCATCGTGACCGCGCTCGGCGACCGCCTGAACGATGAGCTCGGGGCCGTCTTCCTCGTGCCCGAGGTGGACACTCGGGAGTGGACGAGCCGGCTCGGAGAGATCCCCGCGCTATACGGGCCGAGCTTGACGGCGCCTACGGGCGACATGCGCGAACGCGTCGCCCGCCGCGTCGACGACTGGCTCGACAGCCAACTCGGCTACTACCCGCTGGCCATTCGCCTCAACTACCGCCACGGCTTCCATCTCCAGCGGATGCAGCCGGGTCATCCGAACTGGATGCTCGACTCGTCCCGCGAGGGATGGCTCCCACGCACCGAGGCGGTGGAGCGCGTCATGCGGAGCTGGTTCTTCAGCCCGCGCCGTCACGTTCCGAAGCGGCTTCTGGAGACCATGCGGAACGAGTGCGCGGCGCTCGTCGTCTCGAACGTGCAGCCCCGTAGCGTCATGCCGTACCTCGCGGCCGCGCGGAGGCTCGGGATTCCGGTGGTCGCGTACGTCGCGAGCTGGGACCACACGGTCGGCAAGGGCGTCATCTCCCCGCACTGCGCGCGCTACATCGTCCAGAACGCAGTGATGGAGGACGACCTTCGCCGCTATCACGGGATCGCGCCCGACCGGGTTGACGTCACGGGCTGGCCGCAGACGGACGTGTTCCATCGCACCCGGCCTCGGGCGGACTACGACGCCCTGCTGCGGAGCTACTCGCTCGACCCGGGCCGCCCGCTCGTCCTCGTCATGGGCAACACGCCGACGAACGCGCCGTACGAGGGGAAGCTCGTCGAGCGGCTCGTCGCGTGGTGGGACGAGCAGCGCGCGCGACCGCTTCCAGCTGCTCTTCCGCCCGCACCCGCGCGACAAGGAGTGGCGCGAGCGGTTTCGACGCCGCGAGCGGCCACGCCGGAATCCACCTCCAGGAGCCGAGCTACACGGATCTCGAGGACCTCACCGTGCTGCTCCAGCACGGCGACGCCGTCGTCGCAAACGCGGGGACGATCCTGCTGGACGCGCTCGTAAACGATCGGCCTGCCGTGTGCGTTCTCTACGACGAGGGAGCTCCGCCGGGAGAGTCCTGGGCGGCGAAGAACCTCATCGGCGCGCACTACGAGGAGCTCGCCGCGTCGGGCGCGTTCCATCCGGCCGAGAGCTTCGAGGAGGTCGTCGCCGGGGTCGAGCGCGCGCTCGCCGAGCCCGACGAGCTCGCCGAGGCGCGGCGCCGTGTCGTCCGCGAGGTAGTCGGCGAGGTCGACGGTCGCGCGGCCGAGCGGACTGTCGACGCGATCGTCGCGGGTCTCGGGCCTCGCTCGTGACCGACTGGATCGGTCGCGCCTGGCGCAGCCTGCAGCGCTTCGAGGGCGACCGGAGGGCCGCGCCGACGCTCTTCGTCCTCGCTCTCCTCGTGTATGCGCTCGTCGCCGTAGCGTTTCCGCTCGCAGCGGGACGAGACCTGGGGACGTATCTCCGCGCGGCGTTCGAGCTCCGGTCGAGCGAGGTCGTCCTCCCGCAGGCGATGCTGGGCCGGGCGCCGGTCACGGGTGTCTTCTCGGAGGCCGTCCTGTCTGCGGGGTCGTGGGCTGCGGAAGCCTCGATGGCGCTCCTCTAC
This sequence comes from uncultured Gaiellaceae bacterium, assembly GCA_963723695.1. Lineage (GTDB taxonomy): Bacteria > Actinomycetota > Thermoleophilia > Gaiellales > Gaiellaceae > GMQP-bins7. The sequence goes on from CAVRRU010000012.1 coordinate 437,578, forward strand.
GCGCTGTCGATCCTCTGCTGGTGGCGTGTCGCACGACGCCTCGGCCCGGCTGTCGGCGTCGCCGTCCCGCTCGTCCTGCTCGTGTTCCCGGGCTATGCCCTGCTCTTCCATCGGCTTGCCAGCGACTCTCTCTTCGCGGCGGCGTTCGCGCTTGCGGCGCTGCTCACCGCAAGGCTCGTCGAGGAGCCGACCTACGGTCGCAGCGCAGCGCTGGGTCTCGGCATCGCGCTCCTCGTGCTCGTGCGGCCGGTTGGTCAGATCCTGGTCGTGCTGCTGCCGGCCGTCCTCCTGCTGCCCGGCGCGTGGCGCATCCGTTTCGGCCGAACGGGGGTTGTCGCCGCGGCACTGCTCGTGCCGCTCCTCGGGTGGGCGACCCACAACGCCGTGCGGGCGCACGACTTCACGATCGTGCGCGGTGGCGGCCACGCGGTTCCGCTGTTCCGTGCATACGTCGAGCACGGGATCGTCGATCCCGAAAACGGCGAGGCGTCCCGCGAGCTCGCGCGCGAGGTCACGCGCGACCTCCTGCCGCGAGAGCCCTACCGTTCGTACGGAATCGACATCGACGAGTTCTTCACGTCGCGGAGCGCGCGCATGCACGAGGACCTGGCCGGGCTCTCGGACCGAACCTGGGGCTGGGACGACGACTATGCGCACCTGGCGCGCGTCGGCCGGGAGGCCGTGTTCGAGCATCCCGGGACGTTCGCCGGAGGCGTCGCACGCGACGCCTTGCGGCTCCTGTGGTGGCCGGTGTTCCTGCCCGTCGGCACCGACGAGCCGGGCGAGCCCGCGGCCGCGCCGCCCTCGAGCGGAGACGTGCCCGCGGGCCTGCCCGTGCCGAGCGAGGGGCAGCCGATCCCGGCGGCGAGCGTCTCGGGCTTCATCTCGACGCCGGACGGACGATTCCGCGAGGTGTGGACCTCGCCGACCGAGCATGCGATCCTCGCCGACGACCCCAGCGACTCGGCGCACCTCGATCGGCTCAACCGTCGCGTCGCAGAGCTCTACGAGCAATTCTCCGATCGCGACGGAAACGCTGATCTCGGAACCTGGCTGAACCGGGCGTCGCGCTGGTTCCCGCGTCCTGTCGTTCTGGCTCGCACTCGGCCTCGTCGCGTGCGCGATCCGCCGGCCGCGCGGACTGGCGACGCCGGTCGTGCTCAGCTGCGCGGCGCTGCTCGTGATCGCGGGGACTTCGCTGGCCGTGCCGGCGGCCGCGGAGTACTCGATCCCGGTCGCGCCTGCGTTCATCCTGCTTGCGGCAGGCGGCTTGCTAGCGGAACGTCGCTCGCGGCATCGAACGGGGCCGGCATGAGGCTCGTGATGACCCTGCTCGCCAGGAACGAGGCGGACATCGTCGAGGCCCAGATCGCGTTCCACCTTCACGCCGGCGTCGACTTCGTCGTCGCGACGGACAATCGCTCGGACGACGGAACGACTGAGATCCTCGAGCGTTACGAGCGGGCCGGCTATCTCCACCTGCTGTGCGAGGACGGTGACGACATACGGCAGCAGGAATGGGTCACGCGTATGGCGCGGCTCGCGGCGACCGAGCACGGCGCGGATTGGGTGATCAACACCGATGCGGACGAGTTCTGGTGGCCGCGAGGGGGAACGCTGAAGGAGGTCCTCGATCTCGTACCGGAACGCTTCGGCGTCGTGCGCGGATGCTGGCGCCACTTCCTCCCCCGGCCGGACGGCGACCCGTTCTTCGCCGAGCGGATGACGGTTCGGCTGTGCAGACCCGCCTTCCCGGGCGACAAGACGACGATCTTCCACGCGCACCAGAAGGTTGCTCATCGCGCGGACCCGGAGGTCGAGATCGAGACGGGGAAACCACAACGCGCTGCGGTCGCCACACGGAGCCTCTGCGACTCTGGCACCCGATCGAGGTCCTCCACTTCTCCTTCCGTTCCGTTGATCAGCTCGAAAAGAAGGCGCGCACCGCCTGGACGCGCGCCCTGCTCAGCGACCAGGCGGAGCACCAGAGCCGTCTCGATCGCGCGTACCGGGAAGGCCGGCTCGATGCCTTCTTCGAGTCGTACGCCGTTTCGGATCCGGAGCTCGAGCGGGGGCTGGCGGACGGAGAGCTCGCCATCGACACGCGGCTGCGCGACGCCCTTCGCGTCCTGCGCGTCGCGGACGGGACGTTCCGGACACCGAATGGAGAACGGGCCCTCGCGTTTCCGCCGCCCGGCGTCGCCGAGCAGGCCGCCTACGCGCGGGAGGCCTCGGTTCTCGTCGGCATCGACGGCATCGTGCGCGCCGAGCAGCGGGTCGAGGCGCTCGAGGGGCGTCTCGCGGCCCTGCCTACACTCCCGCGGCGATGAAGCTCGTCATGACGCTCCTTGCCCGCGACGAGGCCGATGTCATCGAGCCCTGGCTCGACTTCCATCTGAATGCCGGCGCCGACTTCGTCATCGCAACCGACAACCGCTCCGAGGACGGGACGACCGACGTCCTCGAGCGGTTCGCACGCGACGGCCATCTCCACTTGATTCGCGAGCAGGGCGAGGACCTCCGGCAGGACGAGTGGGTCACGCGTATGTCGCGCCTGGCTGCGACCGAGTTCGGGGCGGACTGGGTCATCAACTCCGACGCCGACGAATTCTGGTGGCCGCGCGGCGCGTCGCTGGCACAGGTGCTCGAGTCGGTTCCGCCCAGGTACGGGACTCTGGGGGCGTTCCTGCGCACGTTCGGGCCGCGACCCGACGGCGAAGGGTCGTTCGCGGAGCGGCTCACCGTGCGCTTCTCGGCGCTCGCCCCGATCAACGACCCCGCCTCGCTCTTCAAGCCGATTCGCAAGGTCGTCCACCGCGGACATCCGGAGATTCGGCTCTCGCGCGGCAATCACGCTGTCATCGACAGCCCGTTCGCGCCGCTCCGGGGGTGGTTCCCGATCGAAGTCCTCCACTTTCCGCTGCGCTCGCTAGCGCAGTGCGAACACAAGGCAAGGCTGCAGGGCGAGGCGTGGAAGCACATCGACAGGTCCCCCACGGCGTACCACGCGCAGATGTTCGAGGCGCTCGAGTCGGGACGAATCGCCGACTACTACGAGTCGCTCGTCGTCTCCGACGACGACGTCGAGCACGGCGTCGAGACCGGCCGGCTGGTCGTGGACACGCGCCTGCGCGACGCGCTCCGGCAGCTCGCGAGCGGAGGACGCCCGCTCGAGTTTCAGACCCCGACGCTCGTCGACGAGGCGACCTACGCCGTCGAGGCGGCCGTCCTAGGCGAGGCGGACGTCGTCCGTCTCCAGCGCCGGCTCGACACGCTCGAGCACCGGCTCGCTACCGTCGAGCAGGGGCTGCCGAACCGGATCTACCGGAAGCTCGCCGGACCGGCCAGGCGGGTGCTCCGACGCGACGCAGGGACTGGGTCGGGATGAGCCGCCCAATGCCGTTCGTCGTCCTGACGACACAGCGCAGCGGGTCGTCTTGGCTCGTCGACCTGCTGAACGACCATCCGTCGGTCGTCGCCTACGGCGAGATGTTCCGCGTAACCGACACGCGCGTGGCGGACTATGGAGCGACGGAGGTACCGCATTTCGAGGTCATGGTGAACCGGGGCAACTTCTCGACTGCCAAGGCGCTCGTCGGGCGGCGCTACGCGTACCTGCGCGGGCTCTCCCGCGCACATCCCGATGCCGACGCGGTCGGGTTCAAGCTCATGTACGACCAGACACGCGATCATCCGGGCCTGATGAGCCTGCTCGTTCTTCGCAGAGCCCGCTTCATCCATCTCGTCCGGCGGGACCTGTTGGGCGGGATCGTGTCCTTCGACCGCGCCGAGCAGCGCGGACGCTGGCACTACCACGACGGCGATGCGATTCCACGGGTGACGGTGTGCGCGGAGCCGTCCGACCTCGTACGACGTCTCGAGGCACGGGAGCGCGAGATCGAGCGGTTTCGAAGTCGGTTGCGGCGGCTCCCCGTACGGGTGCTCGAGGTCACGTACGAACACCTGGTCGAGCGACGTGACGACGTGTTGAAGGATGTCCTGCGGTTTCTCGATGTGGTCTCACTGGAGCCCGAGCTCAACTCGTCGCTCGTGCGTACTGCACCCGAGCCCGCGGCGACGGCGACGGCGCTCGAGAACCTCGACGACGTTCGGGCAGTGCTCAGGGGACTCGCTTCGAGTGGCTCGTTCGCGGGTAGCTCCACTGGCGCGTCCGGCCGTCCTGCGTCTCGAAGGGGTTCGCGTCGTGCTCGTCCTGAAGTGGGCCGAGCTCGGCGGTGCCGAGCGCCAGGCGCTCGTTCTCGCCCGTCATCTCGCGGACGTCCAAGGTGCGCACGTCGAGGTGCAAGGGCTCAGCGCCCGAGAGGGCAGAGCATCAGCGCTATTCCGCGACGCCGGGATCCAGTGGCACACCACACGGCTGAAGTGGAAGGGGTCGCGACCTCGAACGCTCGCGAGGCTGACCCGGGCGGCGGCTGTGCTTCGACGCTCCCGGCCGGACGTGCTGCTGCCGTACTGCGAGCTTCCGAACGTCGTCTGTGGCCTCGTGTGGCGCCACACCGGCGCGTCGACGTGCATCTGGAACCAGCGCGAGACGCTCCCGTTCACCCTCACGGACGGGTTCGTCCGGCGTGCACTCCGGGCGACTCCGATCATCGTCTCGAACTCCGAGCACGGCGCCGACCACCTCGCCGCCCGCTACGGCCCGCCGCGAGAAGGCATTCGCGTCGTGCACAACGGCGTCGCGCTGCCGCCGGCCCGCGAGGGTCGAGACGCCTGGCGACGGCGGCTGGGAGTCGGCCGGGACGATGTCGTCGTCTGCTCGCTCGCGCACATGTACGAGCGGAAGGATCACGAGACCCTCCTGCGGGCCTGGCACCAGGCGCGTGCGCTCGACGGATCGAACCCCGGCACCCTCGTTCTCGCGGGACGGTCGGAAGGGCGGCGCAGCATGCTGGAGGCGCTGGCCCGCAGGCTCGGGGTAGACGCCAGCGTCCGGTTCGTCGGCGACGTGGAGGACGTCGCAGGGCTCCTCGAGGCGTCCGACGTCAGCGTCCTCAGCTCGCCGACAGAGGGATGTCCCAACGCCCTGCTCGAGTCCATGGCCGCCGGACTGCCGGTCGTCGGAACCGGCGTCCCGGGAATCCGAGAGGCGCTCGGTGACGTCGACGACGGATTCCTCGTACCGCTGGGCGACGCCCGGGCGCTCGCGGTCGCCCTGGACCGACTCTCGCGCGATTCCGACCTACGAGCCCGCGTCGGGGAGCGCAACAGGCAGCGCCAGGTCTCCCACTTCGGCGCGGAGCGGATGCTCGAGAAGAGCGTGCGGCTCGTGGTCCAGGGCCTGCAGGCAGCCGGCCATGCTCGGAAGCCCGAAGACGCTTTGCGGGTGCGCGCCTCTAGGCGCTCTTGACGGCCCGCAGTCCGACGATGACCTCGTAGAGCGGATCGCGCGCGACGAGCTCATCGGATCGCAGGTCAGCGGCAGCGAGGCCGTAGAGGAATCCCGCGGCCGTAAGCACGTTTCCGTACGTCTCGACCTCGACGTTCTCGGCGCCGAACGCCTCCTCGGCGAGGCGCCGAAGCGAGCGTCCGGTGTAGTGCCACCACTCCCCGTACTCCTCGTCCTCGGGGCGCGAGATCTTCGTGATGCCCGGCACGGTCGCGAGCAGCACGCCGCCCGGGGCGAGGATGCGATGCAGGGTTGCGAGCGCCGAGCGAACGTCGTAGACGAACTGCAAGCGTCTGCGTGACGATGGCGCAGTCGAACGTGTCGCTCGGATGTGCGGCGCGTCAGCGAGGTCTCCGACGATAGTCGCTTGGGGGTTCCCCTCTTTGGCCATGAGGACGTCCACATGCGTGCGCCCGTTTCGTAACGACTGGTGTAGTCCGGCGCAGCGATCTCGAGCACATGGCCGCGGATGTCGCGTGAGTGGCTCCCGACGAACCGTTCGATAAAGACACGATCGATGGGCGTGCCGCGCTCGAACCCCCAGTTCGGGTCGAGCGGCGTCGTCCGTCTCAGTGCGCCAAGATCGATTGGCCTTGCGCTGCCGGGCGACGTACGCCTCGCGGAGCGGGACGCAGTCGTCGACGCGCCGGAGCGGGCACGAATCGTCTCCAGCCGGCCAAGATCGCGATCATAGTGCGCGCATGAGCCGCCCTCTCCCGAGCGAGCGAGTCGTGGTCGTATCTCCGCATCTCGACGATGCGGTGCTCTCGCTCGGCGCCGCGATGGCGACGTGGGCGCGTGCAGGCGCACGAGTCGAGCTGCTCACGGTGCTCGCGTGCGACCCCGACTCGACGGCGCCCGCGGGCGGCTGGGACGCGCGCGGGGGATTCGCGAGTGAAGGAGACTCGGCGCGCGCACGCCGCGAGGAGGACGCGAGCGCCTGCACAGCCCTCGGCGTCGCGCCCATGTGGCTGCCCTTCGGCAGCGTCGACTACGAACGGCACGCTTCGAACGAGGAGGTTCTCGAGGCCGTGCGCGACGCCGTCGGGGAGGACTCGCTCGTGCTGCTCCCGGGCTTCCCGCTCAGCCATCCCGACCACAGCTGGCTCGTCGATCTCGTCGCACCGGCCCTCGAGGGCACCCGAACGGGCCTGTACGCGGAGCAGCCGTACACCACGCGTCTCGCGGAGGCACCGCAGCGGGCTGCGCGCCAGGATGGCGCCCCGTTCGCACGCGTCGATGTGACGACGGCGGCGCGGATTGCGAAGTGGAGCGCGATTCGCGCGTACCGCTCGCAGCTTCCCCTCCTCGCGCTCCGCGGTTTGAGCCGGGGGCCGCACCGGCTGGCGCTCGCCTCAGAGCTCGTCGCCTGGCCGACCTGAACCGCCGATACGCTCGGCGCGATGAAGGTCGTCATGACGCTGCTCGTCCGCGACGAGGCGGACATCGTGGATTCGCAGATCGCGTACCACCTGCGCGCCGGTGTCGACTTCGTCATCGCGACGGACAACCTGTCGGAGGACGCGACGACGGAGATCCTGGAGCGATACGAGCGCGAGGGTCGTCTCCATCTGATTCGCGAGTGCGGCGACGACCTGAGGCAGAGCGAGTGGGTCACGCGTATGGCGCGACTCGCAGCGACCGACTTCGAGGCGGACTGGGTCCTGAATGCGGACGCGGACGAGTTCTGGTGGCCGACACGCGCCGACCTGAAGGGGGTGCTGGCCTCGGTGCCGGAGCACTTCGGGGTGGTGCGAGGCGCCTGGCGCAACTTCGTTCCCCGCCCCGAGAGTGGTGACTCGTTCGCTGAACGCATGACGGCGCGGCTCTGCACGCCCTCGTTCCATCCGCATCCGCTCAGCACGCACTCGAAGTCGGCACATCGCGCCGTGTCCGACGCGCGGATCGGCCGGGGGAACCACGAAGCCTTCGGGACAGGGTTGAATCCGATCAGGGGCTGGTATCCGTTCGAGATCCTCCACTTCCCGGTGCGCTCGCTCGAGCAGTGCATGCGCAAGTACGTGACCCAGTTCGTTGCGCTCGAGCGGAACGCGGAGAAGGGCATCCCGGGTCACATGGCGGAGGCGTACGAGTACTACCTGGCCGGACGACTCGAGGGCTTCTATCGCCCGCTCGTGGTCGACGATGCGGCGCTCGCTCGCGGGCTCGAGTCCGGAGACCTCGTCGTGGACACGCGCCTGCGCGACGTGCTGCGAACGCTCGGGCGCGGCGGCCCGCAGCCGGTGACCGCCGATACTGGGGTCGCCGAGGAGGCTGCGTTCGCTGTGGAATGCGCCGCGCTCCTGGAGTCCGACTACGGGCTCGCATTGAGCACCCGGATCGACGACTTCGAGTCCCGGCTCAACGTCCTCGACGGGAGGCTCGTCTCGAGAGCGGGGCGGGCCGTCCGGGGCGCTCTCGCGCGGTGAGGGGGCTCTTCGCGCGGCTGCTCGAGCTCGTTCCGACGCGGCGAGCGGCCGCCGGGCTCTTCGTCCTCGCCGGCGTCGTCTTCTGGATCGAGTCGCTCGGCTGGCCGATGGCCAAGGGCCGGGACACGTGGGACTACCTCGCGTACTACCTGCAGCTCTTCGACTCCGATCCGCCGCTCGCCGACCTGCAGCTCTTCCGGACGCCGCTGACTCCTCTCGTCGTCGGCGGCGCGCTCGATCTCGGCGGGACGGCTTTGCTCGAGCTCGTCTTCGCCCTTCTCTACGCGACGTCGATCCTCGCCTGGAGTGCGACCGCTCTCACCTTCGGGCGGATCCCCGCGCTCTTCGCGGCCCTCCTGCTGCTGGCGTATCCCGCCTACGCGACGCTGTACCACCAGGCCTCGAGCGACGCCGTCTTTGCCACGGGGCTCGCGGTCTGGGCCTGGCTCCTCGCCCGTGCGTTGGAGAAGCCCTCGGGTCGCGCCTTCGTCGCGGTCGGTGTGGGCATCGCCGTTCTCGTACTCATCCGCCCGGCGAATCAGGTGCTGCTTCCCCTGGTGCTCACGCCGCTCGTCGCGTACGCCGCCTGGCGACGGCGACTGGTGCTGACCGCCGTGTGCGTCACCGCGGCAGTCGTCCCGCTGGCGGCATGGGCGGTTCACAACGGCGTGCGCTACGACGACGCGACGGTTGCACGAGGAGGTCGCGCGTGGGTCCCGTTCCTGCAGGTGTTCACCGCGAACAGGACAATTGCGCCGGAGAACGGACCGGCGTCCGAGAGACTCGCGGCGCTGATCGAGCAGGAGGTCCTGTCGCGCGATCCCCACGCATCGCTCGACGTCACGCTCGACGCCTACCTCGCGAACCCGTCGAACTACGAGACCGTGAGGCTCCTCGCGCTGTCCGACCGCGTGCTCGGTCGCGGCGAGAACTACGACGTGCTCTTCGAGTCCGCCCTCGAGGCGATCCGCGAGCACCCGGGAACGTACTTCCGCGGAGTGGCGGACACGTTCGGCGACTTCCTCGTGCAGAGGCCCTTGCGCGAAGACATCGCCCCGCGCCCGCAGACGGCGCCGGAACCGCCGCCGCCGACGTTCGAATCGGAGGGCCAGGTTCTCCCGAATCCGCAGGCCACCGTGCTCGTGGTCGGCGTCCCGTACGGATTCGTCTGGTGCGCGTCGGACTACATCGACTCGTGCACGCTGCGCGATCCGTCGCGGGCCTGGGCGGACGCACAGACCCAAGAGCGCTACCGAGACATCGTCTCGCAGGTCCGAGCGTGGGACGCGGACCTCCCGTCGCGGGAAGGAACGGACTTCATCACGGAGATCCTCAATCGGATCACGCCGCGGTTCCCCACACCGCCGCTCTGGCTCGCCGTCGGCGCCGTTGCGCTCGTCGTTCGTCGCCCGCGCGGCTGGCGGACGATCGTTCTCCTCTGGATCTCGGCGTTCCTCGTGCTCCTCATCCACGCCGCCTCGCAGGGCGTGGCGCCCGAGTTCGCGCTCCCCGTCTACCCGATCTTCATCGTGACCGCCCTCGGCGCCGTTGCGGGCGATCGGCGCCAGGTGTAGCCGATGCGCCGAGCATGGATCGCCGTTCTCGGGCTGGCGGCCGTAGCGGCGGCCCTCCGCTTTGCGACGCTCGACCGCCAGAGCTACTGGCTCGACGAGCTGGTCACCGTCTCGCTTCTCCGCCTCGACTTCGGGGAGATGCTCGATGCGGTTCCGGACAGCGAGGCGACCCCGTACCTGTACTACGTCCTCGCCTGGCTCTGGTCGCAGCCCTTCGGACTGGGAGAGGTGGGGCTGCGCTCGCTCTCCGCGCTGGCCGGCGTGGCGCTCGTCCCCGTCGCATACGGAGCGGGCACGGTGCTCGTGTCGCGGCCGGTGGGGCTCGCCGCTTCGGCGCTCGTGACTGTCAACCCGTTCCTCGTCTGGTACTCGCAGGAAGCACGTTCGTACAGCCTCCTCGCGCTGCTTGCCGCGTGCTCGCTTCTCTTCTTCGGACGCGCGCTCTCTGGGCCGTCGGCCGCTGTCCTTGCAGGGTGGGCGGTTTTCTCCTCACTCGCCCTGGCGACGCACTACTTCGCCATGTTCCTCATCGTGCCCGAGGCAATCTGGCTCGTCTTGCGGCGACCTCGTCCGGCGACCGTCGTTGCCGCGCTCGTGCCTGCGATGACGCTCCTCGCGCACCTGCCGCTCTTGCTCGAGCAGCGTGGCGCCGCCTCGGCCGTCGCCGGGACTGCGCTCGCGCGACGAATAGCCGGCATTCCCAAGGGCCTGCTCGTCGGGTTCAGCTTCCCGGCGGAAGTCGCCGGCAGCCTCGCCGCCGCAGCGCTTGTCGTCGTCGGCCTCATCGAGCTCGTGCGCCGCGCGTCTGCCGAGGCCCGGAGGAAGGCACTCGTTCCAGGGGCACTCGCACTGGCTGTCGGGGCCATACCGACCGTCCTCGGGCTCGCGGGGGCCGACTACATCGTCGTGCGAAACACCATCGTCGCGATCGTTCCTGCTGCGATCTTCGTCGCGACGGGGTTCGTCGCCAGCCGTCTCGGGCTCGCGGCCGGTGTGGCACTCGCCGCACTTTCCCTTGCGATTGTCGTCTCCGTCGCGGCGGACACGCGGTACGGCCGCACCGACTGGCGGGGTGCCGCCGAGCGCCTCGAGGCGACTGACGTCCCGCGGGCCATCGTCGTCACGCCATACCTGGGCCGCGCGCTCTGGAGCCCCTACCTGCCGGGGCTCGTGGAACCCGGACCCGCTCCGTCGCGTGTGCAGGAGATCGCGGTCGTCGGGCTCGCGACCGAAGGCGGGTTCTCGGGCGGAGCCGTACGGCCGCCCGTGCCCGCCGTACCGCCCGAAGCGCCGCCCGGCTTTGCGCTTGTCGAGAGCGAGCGTACCGGGACGTACACGCTCTTCCGGTACCGAAGCGCGGCTCCACGGCCGGCGCCGACCGATGTGCTCGCTGCCATGCGGCTGGCAGACGACCCCGCCTCGATCCTCATTCAGAGAAGGTCGGAGGCAACCCGCTCGATCCTCACCGCTGGCTAGCATCGACCGATGAGCTCGAGCAAGCTCGAGGTGCGCGAGACCTCGCCGTCAGCGCGCCCTGCTCGTCCGGACGAGCTGCGCGTGGACCGGAACGTGGTCATCCGGCCGCCGTCGCGCCTGCCGCGACTCGACATAGCGGAGCTCTGGCATTACCGCGAGCTCCTGCAAACTCTCGTCTGGCGCGATGTCGTTGTCCGCTACAAGCAGACGTTCCTCGGCGTCGCCTGGGCGATTCTCGTCCCGATCTTCACTTCGGTCGTGTACATCGTCGTGTTCGGCAAGTTCGCGGACTTCCCGGCGGGTGACGTCCCCTATCCGGCGCTCGTCGTCGGCGGTGTGCTGCCCATGCAGTACTTCTCGTCCTCCCTCACGAACTCCAGCCTGAGTCTGTCGGCGAACCTCCAGCTCGTCACGAAGGTCTACTTCCCGCGAACACTCCTGCCGCTCGCAGCCGTCCTCGTGCCCGTCGTGGACCTCGTCGTCGGGCTGCCCGTGCTGATCGTGCTGATGTGGGTCTACGACACAGGGCCGGGTGGCCTGGAGGTTCTCGCTGCGCCCGCATTCCTTTTGCTCGCGATGGTGACTGCACTCGGCGCCGGCCTCTTTCTCTCGGCGCTCAACGTTCGCTATCGCGACGTGCGATACATGCTCCCGGTCCTCCTCCAGGTGCTGCCGCTGCTCTCCGGTGTGATGTACGCGGTCGAGGAGATTCCGACGAAGTGGCAGTGGATCCTCGCCTTCAACCCGATGACGGCGGTGATCGCGGGGCTCCGTTGGGCGGTGTTGGACGCAAATGCGCCGAACGTGGCGCAGACAGCCGTCGGAGTCGCGATGGCGCTGGCGATCTTCCTCACAGGGTTGGCGATCTTCCGTTCCTCGGAGCCGCGCTTCGCGGACACGATCTGATGGCAACCGCGATCGAAGTCGACCGGCTCTCGAAGCGATACCGGATCGGGGAGCTCCAGGCGGCGTACGGGACCCTGCGCGAGTCGATGTCGCACCTCGCGAGGCGACTCACGGGGCAGGAGCATCGTCCGGAGATTCGCGACATCTGGGCGCTTCGGGACGTCTCGTTCCAGCTCGAGGAGGGCCATGCGCTCGGAGTCATCGGCCGGAACGGGGCCGGGAAGTCGACGCTGCTGAAGGTCCTCACGCGGATCACCGCGCCGACCGAAGGCCGTGCGGAGATACGCGGTCGGGTCGGGAGCCTGCTCGAGGTCGGAACGGGGTTCCATCCGGAGCTGACCGGACGCGAGAACATCTTCCTGAACGGCGCGATCCTCGGTATGAAACGCCGCGAGATCCAGACGAAGCTCCCCGAGATCGCGGCGTTCTCCGGCGTCGAGACGTTCCTCGACACGCCGGTCAAGCGCTATTCGAGCGGCATGCACGTCCGGCTGGCCTTCTCGGTCGCGGCGCATTTCGAGCCCGAGATCATGCTCGTCGACGAGGTGTTGAGTGTCGGGGACGCAGAGTTCCAGGCGCGTTGCCTCGGTCGGATGGAGGACATCGGCGAGGGCGGGCGCACCGTGGTCTTTGTCTCTCACAATCTCCAGGCCGTGGCCCAGCTCTGTGATCGAGCACTTCTCCTCGAAGGGGGCAAGATCGTCATGGACGGGCCGAGCGCGGACGTTGTCGCCGCATACCTCCAGACCAGCACCGGGACGAGCTCGAGCCAGTCGTGGAGCGACGACGACGCACCCGGCGACGATCTCGTCCGACTGAGCTCCGTGCGCGTCAAGCGCGAAGACGAAGCGACGGTCGAGTCGGCCGATGTTCGCGAGCCCGTCGGGGTCGAGCTCGTGTTCAGGGTCCTGCGCGATGGACCGCCCGTCCTCCCCAAGATCAAGGTGCTCGCCGGCGGGCAGATTGCTTTCAACGCGATGGACGTGGATACGAGGTGGCAGGACGTCTCGCCGCCCGGCGAGTATGTCGCGACCGCCTGGCTTCCCGGCAACTACTTGAACGAGGGTCTCGTCACCGTCGATGTCGCCGTCTGCTCGATCGACTCGCCGAAGCTCCACCACCACGTGAGCGTCCATGAGGCGGTGTCGTTCCACGTCTTCGACCCGCTCGAGGGGGACTCTTCGCGCGGTCGCTTCACCGGCCAGTGGCGGGGCGTCGTGCGACCACTTCTCGAGTGGACGGTGGACAGCAGCTGAACGTTCGCGTAATCGGCGTCGCCCTCGTTCATAACGAGGACGTCTTCGTCGAGCGCGCGATACGGAACGTTGCCGCCTTCTGCGACCGGATTCACGCGATCGACCACCTTTCGAGCGATCGAACGCCCGAGATCCTGCGCTCGTTGGCGTCCGAGCTCGATCACATGACGGTTCTCCGCTCGAGCGACGCCGCCGACTCGCACCGCGTGCTCGAGCGTGACGCCGGGACGCTGGCCTGGGCACTCGGGGTGGACGGCGACGAGCTCTACGACCCGAGCGCGCTCGGGCGTCTGCGCGCAGAGCTCGAAGCGGGTGCGCACGAGGATGTCTTCAGGCTCAAGGCGCACGTCCTGAACTGCACCGACCTCGCATACGAGGCAGGCGTCGCCACCGGGTACCTGGCGCCTCCCTCCAGGCCGGCGACGAAGATGTTCAATCTGAACGCAGTCGAGTCGTGGACCGGCTGCCTGGAGCGGTTGCACGACGGTACCGTCGCGTTTCGGTCCGGGTACGGCTGGGACTCGATGCGGTACCTGTCCGAGGGACTGAGCTGGGACGCGGACCCGCTTCGCATGCTCCACACGTGCTTTCTGCGCCGTTCGAGCCAGGATCCGGTCGAGGGTCCTCCGGCCGTCAGGCTGGGCTTGCCGGAGACGGGGGCGTGGCGGCGCGGGCCGCGCGGAATCCTCCATCGCCTCCGTCGGAGGCGATCGCTCGATCCGCGCATCAAGGAGTACATCGCTTCCGGCTCCTCGTGGAAGCAGGAGTGGTATGCGCGCGGGTCGCTCGTGCGCGTCGACGCCGGCCCGTTTCTCGCTTAGGGTTGCGCTCGAGTCAGGGAAGAAGCGAGTCGAACCGCGAGGGCGGCACGAGGTTCAGCACTCGCGTCCGATCCGACGCGAGGTGCTCGTAAGGCAGGGCCTTGTACCGCTCGATCACACTCTCGTCGACGGCCGGAGCAGGCCCACCGAAGCCGGCGACGACACCCACCCCTTCGTCGGCGTCGAGGGTCATGACGCGAAGATCGGGCCGCTCGGCGACGAGGAACGCGAGGAGTTTCCAGACATCTCCGTTCCAGGCACCGCCGATCGGCGTCTCGGAGCCACGTTCGGCGCTTGGAGGGTTGCAGTCGTCGAGAACGACGATGCCGTCGGGCCGCATGTAGCGCTCGAGGTTGGTCACGTCCCGCAGCACCTGACGGAACTCGTGCAGGCCATCGACGAGCGCGACGTGAATGCTCCCGGGCTCGACAACGCGAGGTGCGTGCTCGGCGAAGAACTCGTCCGACGTGGTCGCGAAGAAGCGCTCGCCCGGTTCGGGCGTGGCCATGCTCGGCATCCATTCAGGGTCGATGCCGATCTTCGTGTCGGCCTTCGCGAGCCTGAACGACTCCCCCTCACGAACGCCGATCTCGAGGTACAGCGTCGGCCGCTTGTGCCGAGCGAGGGCCCGGTTGACATACGTCTCCTTGAAGCGGCTCGGCGCGAGGCGTCGTCGCAGCGGCCGCGACACCCGGGCGAGCTCCTCGAGCTGACGCACCCGCCAGGGGCGGGCGAGCTCCTCGCGCTGTCGCTCGCTCACGAGACCGCGAAGCGGGTCGGTCCGTCGAGCTCGTCGAGGCTGCCTGCGAAGCGGTAGCTGCGCTCCGTCAGCGACGCGAGCGACGCGGGCGACGAGTAGGTCGCGGTGGCGAGCACTCGCGGATCCGTCGTCGAGAAACCGCCCCGGTGGAAGCCGCAGGTGTTGCAGAAGACGAGAGACGCCTTCGGCCCCACGAAGCTGCGGACCGCCGATGCCGGGATGCGGTCTTCGAGCTCGGTCTCGGTCGGGTAGTTCTCGCCGAGCGGCCGCCAGGCCCACGCATCCGCGTACGGGCCCCCAGGCTGGCTCCCTGCGACGTACTGGAACGGCCCCATCTGGTCGTCGACGTCGACGAGGTAGAGGAAGGCCTTCAGCAGGTGCTTGTCGTTGAAGTCGCGATGCCAGCGTTGCGAGGAGACCCGTTCGGCGCTCGCCGGCTGCGGCACCGAGTACCACTCGTCCACGTATTCGAGCTTGGACCACATCCGCAGGTAGGCGTTCGCGAGGTCCAGCATCCGGCGGGACGCGCACGCCCGGAACCACGGATCGTCGAGCCCGATGTCCACCCCGTAGCTGTGCAGACGCACGACGAACTCCTTGCCCGCACGAACTCGAACCTGCGTACCGCCCGTAGCGAGATCGGCTTCGGTCGCGGCCGCGAATTCCTGTCCCTGGGCCTCGATCTCCTGCCAGTGCTCCTCCGGGAAGAGGTCGGTGAAAGCGCCGAGCGAGTAACCGTGCTCGTCGACGTCGGCGATGATCCCGCACTGCACGTCGTCCAGCTCGACGTGCTCCTGCGCGTGACGGCGGCGGCTCGATCGATTCGAGAGAACGCGGTCGTGGAGCTCGTAGGTCGCACGGATGCCCCGCCGTTCGAGGGCGGTGGCGACCCTGTTGACCCGGTGCGAGAACTTCGTCTTCTGCCTGTGCATCGTCTCTAGGCGCGCGCCGCTGAACGGTGGCCTACCTTACAGCCCGCACAGGTGACCTCCGTCTTCTACCTGTATCGCGACTCGCAGCTCCGCCGGCGAGCGCTCGCTGCCGAACTCGGCTCCGCGGCGCGGTACTCGCTGTTCGGCCTCTACGAGCTGCGCGACCGGGGGTACTCGGTGAACCACAACCTCGAGCGGAGCGGTCCCACTCCAGGGTGGGCGAGAGCGGCGGGTGGCGCGATGAAGCGGGCGGTCGAACGGGGCGGCGGCTACGGCGGAGACTTCGGGTCCGTCCTCGCATCACTGAGGCACGCCAACCGCGCCGACGTCGTCTTCTCCACGGTGGACACGGTCGGAATCCCCGCGATGCTCCTGGCGCGCGCCGGACGCCTGAAGCCGCCGCTCGTGTACGTCGCGATCGGGCTCCCAGAGCGTCTCGCTCGCCTCCGCAACGAGCGAATGCGCCACGCTTATGCCTCTGCGCTCGGCTTGTCGGCCGCTGTCGTCGCATACAGCGCGCACGAGGCCGAGGAGCTCCGACGCTGGCTCGAGGGCTACGGGCGGAGCACCGATGTCGTCTTCGTCCCGTTCGGAGCGGACGTCGATGCGCTCGTGCCGTCGTCGGCGCCTCCTGTCGACGACGTCGTATCCGTCGGCGCCGATCCGCACAGGGACTTCGAGCTGCTGCTCCGGATTGCGGAGCGAATGCCCCAGAAGTCATTCCGGCTCGTCATCGGACGCGAGCAGGCCCGCACGCTGCCGCCGGCGCCGGCGAACGTCGCGGTCGAGGTCGACCTGCCGTTCGCCGACATGCTGGCACGGCTCGCCGCCGCGCGTGTCGTCGCGCTCCCGGTACGCGAGAACAGCTATTCGGGCGCGACGACGGTGCTGTTGCAGGCGATGGCCCTCGCCAAGCCCGTCGTGGTGACCCGCACGCGCGCGATCGCGAGCGGCTACGGGCTGGTCGACGGCGAGAACTGCAGGGTCGTCCCGTCCGGCGACGCCGACTCGTTCGAGCGTGTCCTGAAGGAGGTGCTGCGCGACGAGTGGCAAGCTCGCGCACTCGGGGCGAGCGCGCGGAAGACCGTCGCGCGCGAGCTGACGTGGGAGCGCTACGTGGATCGGATCGAGCAGATCCTTCTCACGGCGACGGAGCGTCGCCGGCGATGAGCTCGCGTGGGGTAGCGCGCGACGTGCGGCGGAGAGGGCGAGGCGTCGTGCGTCGCATGCGCATCGAGATCGACTGGCTTGCGTCTCGCCGGGGCCGAGCCGATCTCGCGATCTTCCACGAGTTCGAGCCGCCGCCGGCCGGAGGCGGCCACCAGTTTCTCCGTGCGCTCGAGCGAGAGCTCACCGAGCGCGGGGTCACCGTCGAGCACAACCGCTTGTCGGCCGGCACGCGCGCGTGCCTGTTCAACTCGTTCAACTTCGACTTCGTGCGCTTGAGGCGGTTCGCACGCGAGGACTGTCGGATGGTGCACCGGGTCGACGGGCCGATCGGTGTCTACCGGGGTTTCGACGACGGGACCGACGCAAGGATCGTGGCCCTCAACGCGAAGCTCGCCGACGCGACCGTGCTCCAGTCTCGTTACAGCCTTGAAAAGCATGCCGAGCTCGGCCTGGTGCTCCGCGCGCCTACCGTCGTCTCCAATGCCGTCGACGCCTCGATATTCCATCCCCCGGGCCGGCGGGAGCCGATCGGGAACCGCCGCGTTCGCGTCATCACCACGAGCTGGTCCTCGAACCCGAGGAAGGGCGCCGACGTACTGAGCTGGGTGGATCGGAACCTCGACCTCGAGCGCTTCGACGTGACGTTCGCAGGGCAGTCGGCAGAGCAGTTCAGCCGGATCCGGCACGTCGGCCCGGTGGACTCGTACGGCGTCGCCGCTCTTCTCCGCGAGCACGACGTCTACCTCGCGGCGAGCCGGGACGACCCTTGCTCGAACGCGCTGGTCGAGGCGCTCGCTTGCGGGCTGCCTGCCGCGTATCTCCTGAGCGGCGGGCATCCGGAGCTCGTTGGCCGAGGGGGGCTGCCGTTCGAGGCGCCGGAGGAGCTTCCGGACGTCCTCGCTCGCCTCGTGGCCGATCTGGATGTGTATCGCGACGCGATCGCGGCGCCGTCGATCGCCTCCGTCGCCAACGCGTACCTCGGCGTGCTCGGCCTGGACGGCGAGCAGCGTCCCTAGAATCGCGCCTCGTGCAGAACTACCTCCGCCGCGCCGCCATGTCGGCGCGCTTCCGCCTCGATCGGCGCCTGGACCGTGCCGCGGTCGCGCGGGCGCACGACGTCCTTTACGAGTCCGATGCCTGGACTGAGGCCCGCTGGCTCGGGGCACAGGCCTTGAAGAACCCGCTGGATCTGTGGGTGTACCAGGAGATCGTCTTCGAGACCGGCCCTGAACTGATCGTCGAGACAGGCACGTACCGCGGGGGAAGTGCGCTCTATTTCGCCTCGCTTTGCGACCTCGTGGACGCCGGCGAGGTCGTGTCGATTGACGTCGAGCCCGCACGGCCCGACTATCCCTCGCATCCGCGAATCACGTACCTCGCGGGGCGCTCCTCGACCGATCCCGACGTCATCGCCGACGTGCGCGAGCGCGCGGCGGGGAAGCGGACACTCGTGATACTCGACTCCGACCACTCACAAGGGCACGTCGAGGCCGAGCTCGAGGCGTATGCGCCGATCGTTCCGATCGGCTGCTATCTCGTCGTCGAGGACTCGAACATCGGTCGGATCCGAAAGGACCTCATGCCGGGACCGCTGGAGGCGGTCGAGCGCTTCCTCGCCGCGACGGACGAGTTCGAGGTCGACCACGGGCGCGAGAAGTTCCTCATCACCTTCAACCCGAGCGGGTATCTGAAGCGCGTGCGAGCCGCGTGACTACGCGCAGTCGACCGTCCGCACTTCCTCGTTCGTCCGTGCGTTCTCGATGCGGACGGGACCGCCGACCCGCCAGAGCACGAGATCTGCATTCGTCCCCGTCGCAACCTGCTCGCCGTTCAGCTTGATCCCCGGCTGGGTGAAGACGTAGTCCGCGACGAACGGCTCTCCAGAGTCGAGCACCAACGCCCCGTCCTCGAGGTCGACGCGGTCAATGGGGATGCCGTCTGGGACCGTGTCCCCGATATATGCGGCGCGGTGGACCGTGTCGTTGAAGAACTCGGTCAGGAAGAGCGCATGTCGAGTGACGCTCGACGTGGGGCACCGTGGCGACTCTATGTAGAGCTTCGTCACGCGGGCATCGTCTGGGATGGTGTCGTCGATCCAGGACCGGTCGAGGCCACCCGCGTACACCGCGTCCTCGGGAGCGCCGATCATTCGGTCCCAGGCGAGGACGGATGTGGCGACGAACACCGCCAGCACAGCGACGGGCAACGCGGGCGACAAGCGCCGTGGCAGGAGGACGACTGCCGCGAGGAACGCGATCACGAACGCTGCCAGCAGTGCTCTCGCGGATAGGACGCCCGGGCCGGCCGTCTCGCGTTCGACCCAGACCCACAGCGCACCGGGCACGGTGTCGACGCCGGCTTCGTTCGCAAGCTGTCGAAACGGCAGGATGGCCGGCAGCACGATCGCGAGGCCGACTCCGGTCGCGAGCGCGACCAGCGGTCGCGGCAAGCCGTCTGCGAGCCACACGACGAAGACGATCAGCCAGAGCGGGACGACGTAGAAGAGGTAGCGGTCGTGGAGCCGGTCGTAGCCGTAGGGGAGGCTCGAGAATGCGCCGGCGACGAGGAGGAAGGCGAGGTTGAGGCCTACGAACGACATCGCGAATGCTCCTTCGCGCCTCGCGCCTTCTCGCCCGCGACCAAAGAGCCGCCAGAGAACGATCGGCGCCACCGTGAACGGGGCGACTGCGAGGTAGAGCTCGAGATCCGCGGCGTGGTAGAGAGTCCACTTCGCCACCTGGAGCGGGTCGTAGCCGGTCCACAGTTGCCGGTAGGGGCCGAGCGACTCCGACGGTGACGACCAGGTGAGGAGTGGGCGGGAAAGGAAAGCGAGGGCTCCGAGCGCGATCACGCCGAGGGTCGGCCACAGCACTCTCAGCTCCTTGCGCGCCGGAGACCGATCGCGCGCAAGGGCCCAGTTTCCCGCGAGGGCCGCGACGAATGCGACGAAGAGCACCGCGAACTGGCTTCGCGTCGCCGTGGCGATCCCGATTGTCGCGACGGCCGCGAGCTGTCGCCAGACCGACGGCCGCTCGACGGCGACCACGATCGCGAGAATCGCCCAGGCCGCCGCGAAGAACGACGCGCTCTCGGTCATCACCACGGACACGTAGATCGCGGAGGGGATCGCCAGGGAGAGCGCCACGGCGAGCACGCTCCACCACTCGGAGAGGAGCCGACGCGCGAGGACGTAGAGCGGGATCGCCGAGAGCGCGAAGAGGAGGACGTTCATCGCCTTCCAGAGCGGGTAGGCCGTCTCGCGATCTCCGGTCACGAATAGCACGGACGCTAGGAGCGCCGCGTGCACGGGGCCGAACCCCGACCGCACACCGCGGTTCAAGACGCCCTCGAAGTCGGCGAGCGAGCTACCGGCGAGGGCATAGCGAAGCTCGTCGGGGTGCACGCGCGGCACGTCCACCATCCCCCCGAGCTGGGTGTAGAGGACGAAGACGGCGATCACCGTCCCTGCGAGCGCGAGCACGGGCCCTCGGCTCGACGTCTGAGGGGGCGCTCCCACGCGCGCGGATGGTAGAGACGACCAGGGATGCTCCGTGCTATGCCCTCGCTAAGGTCCCCGCGCGACAATGGCAACCAGGCGCGCGCTCATCATCGGCATCGCGGGACAGGACGGCTCGCTCCTCGCGGAGCTCCTGCTGGCCGAGGCGTACGAGGTGGTAGGCGTCGTGCGTCAGCCCACGTCGACCCGATTCGACAACCTCGAGCCGATTCGCCGTGATCTCGAGCTCGTGCAGGCCGACGTCCTCGACGAGCTGTCCCTCGTGGACGTCCTGACGGCCTGTCGGCCGCAGGAGGTCTACAACCTCGCGTCGCCGTCCTTCGTGCCCATGTCATGGCGCCAGCCGGTGCTCACCGCGGAGTTCGCGGCGGTCGGCTGCACGGCACTCCTCGAGGCGATCAGGCGCGTCGACGCCGGCATCCGTTTCTACCAGGCCTCCTCGAGCGAGATCTTCGGCGAGCCTCGCGAGGTGCCGCAGGTCGAGGAGACGCCGCTCGCACCGGTGACGCCGTACGGCGTCGCAAAGGCGTACGCGCACTTCATCACACGCAGCTACCGGCGCCGGTACGGCATTCACGCGTCATCCGGGATCCTCTACAACCACGAGTCACCGCGGCGCCCGCTCGACTTCGTCACGCGCAAGATCGCCAACGGCGCGGCGGCGGTGAGCCTCGGGCTCGAGACGCACATCCTGCTCGGCGCGCTCGATGCCCGCCGCGACTGGGGCTATGCCGGGGACTACGTGCGGGCGATGTGGCTCATGCTGCAGCAGGACGAGCCCGGCGACTACGTGATCGCGAGTGGCCAGGCGCACAGCGTCGGCGATCTCGCCGCCCGCGCATTCGCGCATGTCGGTCTGGACTGGGAGGAGCACGTCCGAGTGGACGAGTCGCTCAAGCGCGGGAAGGCGGAGCTGTACGACCTCGTCGGCGATGCAACGAAGGCGCGCGAGCAGCTCGGCTGGACGCCTAGCCTCGAGTTCGAGGGGCTCGTGCACCTCCTCGTGGACTCCGACCTCGCGCGCCTGAAAGCCGGGCTCGAGCTCGCCGAGAGCCTGACCGACTGACGTGACGGTGCGGGCGACGGCACGTCGCGTCGCGGCCCCGGTCGGCCGGCCGCTGCGCCGTGCGCTCGTCGCTCGCCGCACGCGTGACTGGTCCCCGCACTCACGCCTCTTCATCGGCCGGGAAGCCGCGGACTGGGTGCTCTCCTACGAGGCGCGCCACCTCGAGCGCACCGCCGAGCGGCTCGGGGTCGAGCTCGGGCCCGAGGGCTGGATCCCCGGAGTCGACGAGCAGACGATCTTCCACCAGAGTCAGTTCACGCTGCTGCTGAACGACTTCGAGCGCCGCGGGAATCATCTCGGCTTCGCCTATTTCCACGGCCGCCCCGGCACTCCGGGCATGCCGGAGTTCGACGCGTGCTTCGAGACGATGCGCCGCCGCCACGACGAGATCGACCGCGTCCAGGTGACGAATCGCGAGATGGAGGAGCTCGTGCTCGAGACCGGCATGGCGCCCGAGAAGGTGCACCGCATCCCGATCGGCATCGACGTCGAGACCTTCCCGCTGCGCTCGAGCTACGCGATCGGCCACGCGCGGCGCGAGCTGGGGCTGCCGGAGTCGGCATTCGTCGTCGGCTCGTTCCAGAAGGACGGTGTCGGCTGGGGCGAGGGGCTTGAGCCGAAGCTGATCAAGGGCCCCGACGTTCTCGTCGCCGCCGCCGAGCGCCTGCGCGAGCGCATTCCGGAGCTCGCGTTCCTGCTGACCGGGCCTGCGCGGGGCTTCGTCAAGGCCGGGCTGGAGCAGGCGGGAATCCCCTACCGGCACCTGCTGTTTCCGGATGTCGACGCGGTCTCGAAGGCGTACGAGGCGATAGACCTGTGCCTCGTGGCGTCGCGGGACGAAGGCGGCCCGCGCGCCGTGCTCGAGGCGATGGCGACGGGCGTGCCCCTCGTGACCACGCGCGTCGGCCAGGCGGCCGACCTCGTTCGGCACGGCGAGAACGGGTGGATGGTGGAGGTCGACGACGTCGACGCACTCACCCTCTGGGCCGGTCACGTCGTCGCTGCGTCCGACGACGAGCTCGAGCGCGTGCGCGCTGCCGGCAGGGCGACCGCCGAGGCGAACTCCTACCCGGCGCTCCAGGCCCGTTGGCGCGCGCTCCTCGAGGGATTCGTCGCGATGCAGGAGGAGGAGAACACCTCGTGACACAGTGTCGCAGGGCAACGTGATCCCGTGGGACCTGAGCCCGGCCCGCGCTGGGCGGTACCTGCGTGCCGGAGGTCGCTGGGCGAGGCTCCTCGTGGGCGGCCGAGTGACGCCGGGCATTCGGGTCTTCTACGGACACGATCGCGTCCCCGGCGCGGGAGAGCGCGCCACGGGGGGAACGGCGAAGGCGCAGAAGCTGAACGAGCGCTTTCCGAACAGCACGTCGGACTTCTCGCTCCTCTACCTCGGGACGACGTGGCTCCCACGCGATCTCGGCCCGCTTCTCCGCCTGGCGCGACGTCGCGGGGCTCCGATCGTCGTCAACCAGGACGGCGTCGCCTATCCAGGCTTCGCAGGTGACCGGACCGAGGAGCTGAACCGGCCGCTGCGGGCTGCGCTGCTCGCCGCCGACCACGTCATCTACCAGAGCGAGTTCTCGAAGGAGTCGGCCGAGCTCTTCCTCGGCGATCCAGCGGGCTCGTGCGAGGTGCTCCACAACGCCGTCGACGTCGAGCTCTTCAGCCCGGCACTCGAGCAGCCCGCGGGCGGCCCGGTGCTGCTCCTGGGCGGGGACCAGACGCAGGCGTACCGGCTCGAGCTCGCGTTGAGGACGTTCGCTGCGCTGCTTCCGCGTCATCCCGGCGCGCAGCTGATCGTGACTGGCCGCGTCGTCAGCACGATCGACGACCTGCTGGACGAGCTCGAGCTCCGTGAGCACGTCCACTTCGTCGGGGAGTACGCGCAGCGCGACGCGCCGGCCGTGTTTCGGCGCGCTCACCTGCTCCTCCACACGAAGGTCAAGGATCCGTGCCCGACGCTCGTCGTCGAGGCGATGGCCTGCGGCCTTCCCGTCGTGCACCCCGCGAGCGGCGGCACGGTCGAGCTCGTAGGGGACGTGGCCGGCGTCGGCGTCCCGCATCCCGAGAGCTGGGAGCGCGATGAGCCGCCGTCGCCCGAGGCGCTCGCGGACGCGGTCGATCGTGTACTCGGCGACCTGCCGCGCTATTCAGCCGCGGCGCGCGCACGTGCGGTCGAGCGGTTCTCGCTCGAACCGTGGCTCGAGCGTCACGCCGAGATCTTCGAGCGTCTCGCTCCCAGGTAGCCGCGAAGGCGCCCGCGCACCGTCGCGACTCGGTAGGCAGCGCGCCGGCGATCGCGTCGTGCGAGCGAGGCGACGATCCCTCCCATCGGGCGGACGAGCATGCGCGCGACGACCGGGGCGGAGTACCGATGTTTGCGGAGGAGGTACCCCACACTCGCACCGTCGCGCAGCCCGACGCTCGCATCCACGACCGGAACGGCGTGGCGGACGACGAGAGTCGGCTCGTACCCGATCCGGGCACCAAGCCGGATAGCGCGGATCAGGTAGTCGATCTCCTCGCCGGACGACCACGGCTCCGGCGAGCCGAGCCCGAGCCGCTCGTCGAAGGAGCCGACCTGGGCGACCAGCTCCCGCCGCAGGAAGATCGTGAACGAGATCGCGCGATTCCAGAGGTTGTCGTCGGTGAGCGCGACGGCATCTCGCCTCCACGAGGCGGAGGACCGGCCGGACTCGTCCTCGGCGCGCCCTGTGAGACCGTCCAGCCGCGGCTCGTCGGCGAACCGTGCCGCGATGCGTTCGAGCGTCCCCGGTGGGTAGGTGCAGTCGTCGTCGGGGAAAGCGACGACGTCCGCGGTGAGCTGCGGGAGCGCGGCGTTGCGCGCGCGAGCCAGGCCTCGTGACGAGCGAAGTCGGAGGACGTCGAACGGCCGACCGACAAGGAGTGCTTCCAGCCGGTCGTCGTCGTTCTGGTCGACGACGATCACCCGGAGCCGCGAGTACTCCTGTGCGGCGAGTGAGTCGAGGAGCCGTTCGAGCTCGGTCTCGCGTTCGACCGTCGCGACGACGAGGTCGAACGACGGAAGCTCCCGCGACACGCGCCGTAGGCTACGGGACCCGTGAAATCGCCGCTCGTCACCGTCCTCGTCGCCGTCCACGACGGCGAGCGCCATCTGCGCGCGGCTCTCGAGAGCATCCTGCGACAGACCGTGTCCGACCTCGAGTTGCTCGTCGTCGACGACGGCTCGACGGACGGGACGCCGAGCGTCCTGAGTGAGCTCGACGACCCGCGGTTGCGCGTTCTGCGAACCGCCGAGCAGCTGGGCCTCGCCGGAGCCCTCAACCTCGGTCTCGACGAAGCGCGCGGCCGCTACCTGGCGCGCATGGACGCGGACGACGTGGCATTCCCCGACTGGCTCGAGCGCAGCCTTCCGCTGCTGGAGAGCGACGTCGCGCTCGTCGGCTCCGGTGTCGTGGACGTCGACGAGCACGGGCGTCCGGGCGCCGTCCACCTGCACGAGGCCGGTGGTGTGGCGATGCAGTGGCGGGCTCTCTTCAGCGCGCCCGTGTTCCACAACACCGTCGTGCTCGCCCGGGACGTGCTCGAAGATCGCGGCCTTCGCTACGACACGTCGTTCGGCGAATCGGAGGACTACGAACTCTGGGTGCGGCTGCTCCGAGTATCGGAGGGCGACTGCGTCGAGGCCCCGCTCGTGGTGCATCGGCTGCATCCAGACCAGGCGTCGCGGCGCCGCGGTGAGCTCCAGCGCTCGCTCGCGGAAGAGATTTCGCTTCGCCGGATCGCGGCAGTCGAGCCCGAGCTCCCCGAGCAGCGCGCGATACTCGCCCGCGCCGTGTGGCTCGGGGCCGATGTCGCCGCTGACGTCGACGATGCGTCAACCGCTTTCATCGCGCTCGTACGTAGCTTCGAGCGAGAGCACGGTCCTGACCCGTCAGTGCGCCGGTCGGCGGCTCGGGCGCTCGTACGGCTCGCCGGCAAGGCGCCGGGAGCTTCGGGCGCGCGTGTGCTGCGCGAGGCGTCACGGCTGGATCCGCTGTGGCCGGTGCACGCCGCGTCGCGCCGGGCCGCGCGGCGCGCGGCATCGCGGGAGGCCCATCGACGTGTCGTCCGCCTCTTCCGCGCCCTCGAGGGGCCGCCGGACGTGACGCCGATCCACGTCGTGGGGATCTTCCCCGAGCCGACCCCGTACCGCGCGCCGCTCCTCGACCGCGTCGCGGCGCTGCCCGAGATCGAGCTGACTGTCCTGTATGCCGCGGACACGGTCGTGGGAAGAACCTGGCGCGTCGCGCCCGAGCACGAGATGACCTTCCTGCGGGGTGTGCGGATTCCCGGAGCCTCCCGCGTGCTCCACCACGACTACCCGCTCACCCCGGGCGTCGTCCCGGCTCTGAACGGAGCCCACCCCGACGTGGTGGTGGTCTCGGGGTGGAGCACGTTCGCGTCCCAGGCGGCGATCGCCTGGTGCCGCGCTCGCGGGGTGCCCTACGTCCTCGTGGTGGAGAGCCACGACGAGGGTCCGCGCTCCGGCTGGCGGCGGGCCGTCAAGGGGACGGTCGTTCCCCCCGTTGTCCGGCATGCGTCCGGCGTCCTCGTGACCGGCAGGCTCGCCCGCAATTCGATGATCGCGAGAGGCGCTCAGCCCGAGCACGTCCGCGTGTTCGCGAACACGATCGACGTCGACGAGTTCGGACGACGCGCGGACGCGCTCGCTTCGCGACGCTCGGAGCTCCGGAGCGAGCTGGGCGCCGGCACGGACGACGTGATCGTCCTCTCGGTCGCGCGGCTCGCCCCCGAGAAGGGCCTCGACGTCCTGCTGCGCACAGTCGCCGCCGCGGGCGACCCGCGGCTCGTGCTCGTAATGGCCGGAGACGGACCGGAGCGCGCGAGGCTCGAGCGCGTCGCCTCCGAGCTCGGAGTGCAGCTCGTGCTCGCCGGAGACGTCGACTGGGAGCGGATCGCCGAGCTGTACGTCGCTGCGGACGTCTTCGCGTTGCTCTCCGATCGCGAGCCCTGGGCCGTCGTCGTGAACGAGGCTGCGGCGTGCGGGCTGCCACTCCTCCTGTCGGACCGTGTCGGCGCGGCGCACGACCTCCTCCGCGACGGAGAGAACGGCACGCTCGTCTCTGCCGGAGACGTGCCGGCGGCGGCGAGCGCGTTGCACGACCTCGCAGCGGACCCGGAGCTCCGCCGCGCCCAGGGCGCCCGCTCGCGCGAGCTGGCGCGCGAGTGGGGCTACGGGCCGAGCGTCGAAGGCTTCCTGGAAACAGTGCGCGAGGCCGCCGCGAGTCGGAAGGGCTAGCCTGAATTCGTGGTGGTGAGCGGCGAACGAGCACGGATCCTCGTCCTGAACCAGTACTACTGGCCGGGCGTAGAGGCGACCGCGCACCTGCTCACCGAGCTCTGCGAGGCGCTCGCGGAGGACTACGACGTCGAGGTCGTCACCGGCGTGCTGCATGGGCACGAGGACGAGCCACGACAGCTCGAGCACAACGGCGTCCGCATCGCGCGGGTCGCATCGACCTCCTTCGAGCGCTCCGAGCTCGGGCGGAGGGCCGTGAACTACTTCTCGTACCTCGGATCGGCGCTCAAGCACGCTCTCAGCGGCCCGGCGCCCGACCTTGTCGTCTGCATGACGGACCCCCCGATCATTGGCGACCTCGGCGTGCTCGTGGGCAAGCGCGTCGGCGCCCCCGTGCTGGTGATCAGCCAGGACGTGTTCCCGGAGATCGCGACCGAGCTCGATCGGCTCCGGAACCCGGCCGTGATCGGCGTTCTCCGCGGCCTCGTCGGCGCATATCTTCGTCGCGCGGACCGCATCGTCGCGATCGGCGAGACGATGCGAGAACGGCTCGAGGCGAAAGGGGCGCCACCCGAGCGGCTGCGGGTGATCCCGAACTGGGTCGACACGCGGGAGATCACCCCACAGCCGCGTGACAACCCCTGGGCCGCGCAGCACGACTTCGTCGGCCGCTTCGTCGTGATGCACTCGGGCAACGTCGGCCACGCGCAGGACCTCGACAGCCTCGTGCGGGCCGCGACCTTCGTACGGGATCTCGACGACCTTCGCATCGTCATTGCGGGGTTCGGCGCGCGGCACGGTGAGATGGTGGCGCTCGCGGAGCGACTCGAGGTCGAGACGACCCTGCGCTTCCTCCCGTACCAGAAGCGCGAGCGCCTGCCGCTCTCGCTGTCGAGCGCGGACATCCACGTCGTCGGGCTCGCAAAGGGCCTCGCCGGCTACGTCGTGCCGAGCCGGCTGTACGGGATCCTCTCGGCCGGGCGCCCGGTGATTGCCTCCGCCGACGACACGAGCGAGACGGCACGCCTCGTGCGCGAGGTCGGCTGCGGTGTCGTGATCCCGCCGTCGCGGCCGGATCTTCTCGCGCGCACGATCCGCGACGCGGCGGAGGGAGCGCTCGACCTCGAGGAGATGGGGCGCCGAGGACGTGCCTACGTCGAAGAGGAGGCCGACCGAGTCGTCGCGATGGAGAGGTACCGAGCCCTGGTCCGAGAAATGCTCGCTGCGTGATCGCGCGCACCCTGTTCTGGGGCACGCTCGGCGCCCTCACGTGGACGCACGCCGGCTACCCGCTCGCGATGGGCGTCCTCGCCCGCGTCCGCCCCCGCCCGGTCCGAAAGGCCGATCAGACGCCGTCAGTCGTGCTGATCGTTTCCGCGCACAACGAGGAGGCGGTCATCCGCCGGCGCATCGACAACGCACTCGCCCTCGACTACCCGGAGGACTCACTCGAGGTCGTGGTCGCGTCCGACGGGTCGACCGATCTCACGGACGCCATCGTCGGCGAGATCGCCGCCGAGCATCCGCGCATCCGGCTGCTCCAGTGCCCCCGTGAGGGAAAGGTCGCTGCTCAGCACCGCTCGGTCCGTGAGACCACGAGCGAGGTCCTCGCGTTCACGGACGCGAACAGCGAGTGGCAGCCGGACGCGCTGAGGACGCTCGTCCGCAACCTGGCCGACGACGAGGTCGGCTACGTCTGCGGGCAGCTTCGGCTGGAGAGCCCGGACGGCGCGAACATGGAGGGGATCTACTGGCGCTACGAGATGTGGGTGCGCGAGCAGGAGTCGGCGGCGAGCTCGATCACCGCCGGCAACGGAGCCATCTACGCAGTGAAGCGCGATGCGTACGTCGAGGACGACCCGAAGTTCGGCCACGACTTCGGCTTCCCGTACCTCATGGAGCAGATGGGCCGCCGCGCGGTCTACGAACCGGACGCCGTGGCCGTCGAGAAGCCCGCGGCGGAGCCGGAGGACGAGTACGGGCGCAAGGTGCGCACGATCGCCCGCGCGCTGGGCCACATCCTCACCGGTCGCGTCTTCAGGCCGACGCGCCCGCTGTACATGGCTGAGCTCGTCTCGCACCGCGTGCTTCGCTACTCGACGGGAATCCTCCACCTCGGCCTGCTCGTGTCGAACCTGATGCTGGTAGCCAGAGCGCCTTTCTACCGCCTGTTCCTGCTGTTCCAGCTGGCGGGACTCGGGCTCGCCGCAGCGGGGAGAGCGCGGCTGCCGATTCCGGGGGCGCGAATCGCCTACTACTACTTCGTCGTGACGAAGGCGACCATCGCGGCGCTCGTGCGCTACCTGCGCTCGGGGACGCCGCAGATGTGGGACAAGGCCAAGGGCACCCGATGAACCGGGTCACGGACGTCGCCGTCGCGGGCATCGGGCTCGTGCTGACTAGTCCATTCCTCGCGCTCGCGGCTCTCGCGAAGAAGCTCGAGGATCGCGGCCCGGTGCTCTACCGCCAGACCCGAGTCGGCAAGGATGGCGTCGACTTCGAGGTGCTGAAGCTCCGCACGATGGTCGAGGGCGCAGAGGGTATGGGCGCCGGCTACGCGGTGGATCGAGGAGACCGCAGAATCACGCGCGTCGGGCGCATCCTGCGGCGCACCTCGATCGACGAGCTACTGCAGCTCTGGAACGTCCTACGCGGCGACATGAGCATCATCGGCCCGCGCCCAACCCTCCGCTACCAGGTCGAGCAGTACGACGAGCACCAGCGCCACCGGCTGGACATCCGGCCGGGGCTGACGGGCTGGGCGCAGGTGCACGGGCGCGCGGAGCTCCCATGGGCCGATCGCATCGAGCTCGACGTCTGGTACGTCGAGAACCGCTCGCCGCGCGTCGACCTCGAGATCCTGCTCCGGACGCCGCTCGCGCTCTTTCGCGGGACGTACCGCGGCGCGACCGGGGGCTGGAGGGAGAAGGCCTAGGCCAAACCCTTCGCCTTTAGCAGCGCGCGATAGAGCCGGTCCACGTCGTCGACGAGCCGATCGACGGAGTACCGCTCGCGGGCGTGGGCGCGGCCGGCTTCGCCGAGCAGCGCTCGCAACCCGGGATCCTTCGCGAGCGTGACGAGCCGCTCGGCGGCTGCGCCGGTGTCGCCCGCGTCGACGAGGAACCCGTCGACGGCATCCCGTACGACGTCGGGAACACCGCCGACCCTCGTCGCGACCACGGGCGTCCCCGATGCAAGGGCCTCGATGGCGCTCACGGGCGTCCCCTCGTTCACCGACGGCAGGAGGAACGCGTCGAAGAGCCGGTAGTAGCCCGCGACCTCGGGCTGGTATCCGACGAAGTACGTCGACCGCGCAATGCCGAGGTCGTGGGCAAGCTGCTCGAGCCGGCTCGCGGTCGGGGCCGTCGCCCACCATGCAGAGGACCGCGTCGACGCCGCGCTGCCGGGTTGCACGCACGATCTCGAGGACCGCTCCGGTGTCCTTCACGCCGGTCATGCGCCCGACCCAGCCGACGACGAACGCGTCCTCGGGGATGCCGTACAGACGCCGGTAATCGAGATCGGCGGTCTCGTCGCCCAAGCGCTCTTCGAGCGGGATGCCGAGGCGGATGATCGTGAACTTGTCGTGCGGCGCAACGCCGTGCTCGACGAGCTCGTCCCGCACCTCCGGGCTCACGGCGACGAGCACGTCGGAGTGCCTGGCGAGCATCCGCTCGACGTGGCGGAAGAACGCCGTGCGACCTGGGCCGAAATAGCCCTTCAGGACGTGCCCGTGGAACGTGTGGACGATGATCGGCGGGCGTGCGCTCCCGGCGACGAGCGCGGCCGCTCGCGCGAGCGCGCCCGCCTTCGCCGTGTGCGTGTGGAGGATGTGCGGCCGCTCCTCGCGGAAGATCGCCGTCAGCCGCCGGATCGACTGCGCGTCGTGGACGAGCGCGACCTCGCGCTGGATCTCGGGCACGCTCACGACGGACACGCCGA
The DNA here is from genome assembly GCA_963723695.1 of uncultured Gaiellaceae bacterium. GTDB lineage: Bacteria > Actinomycetota > Thermoleophilia > Gaiellales > Gaiellaceae > GMQP-bins7. The sequence goes on from CAVRRU010000012.1 coordinate 468,121, forward strand.
GGCGCTCCGCGACGAACGCCATCGAATCCTCGCCGCGCGCCAGGCTGCCTGCCACGAGCGTCGTGTGGTAGCCGCGGGTCTCGAGCCCGGCGGCGAGGTTCGAGACATGGATCGCAGGGCCGCCCATGTTGAGCCGGGCGATGACGCGGAGGATGCGGATCGGCTCCGGCACGGCGCTGACCTTATCCGGGTTCCGCTGGAGTCCTCCGAGTACGCTCTCCGGCCGTGGTGGTCCTGTTCACGTCCGTCGGCCAGCGCGTCGACATCGTCAAGGCGTTCCGCGCCGCGGGCGCGACAACGCTGGGCGTGGACGCCGATCCGCTCGCGCCGGCGCTCTACCACTGCGATCTCCACGTCATCGTCCCGCGGATCGCGGATCGCGGATATGTGCCGGCGCTTGCCGCGCTGCGTGAGGAGCACGACGTCGGGCTCGTCGTCCCGCTGAACGACCTCGACTTCCCCGTGCTCGCCCGCGAGCGGGAGAGGATGGCGCCGGCGCTCGTGCTCCTGCCGGACGCCGATGCCTCCGCTCGCATGTCCGACAAGCTCGAGGCGCATCGCTTCTTCGTCGAGCAGGGGATCCCGTCTCCCCGCAGCTGGGCGCCGGAAGAGGTTCCGGACGACGTGCGCTACCCCGTGCTCGTGAAGGCGCGCGAGGGCTTCGGCTCGCGCAACATCCATCGCGCCGCGACCCGCGAGGAGCTCGACTTCTTCCTCGCGTACTCGGACGTGCCCTCGTTCGTCCAGGAGGTCTGCCTGGGCGAGGAGTTCTCGATCGACGTCTTCTGCGACATGGACGCGCGCTGTCTGAACGCGATACCGCGCACGATGCTCCTCTCGAAGGGCGGCGAGTCGATCAAGGGCGTGTCGATCAAGGATCGGGAACTGATCGAGCACGGCGCCCGCGTCGCCGAGACCGTCGGCGTGAAGGGCCCCGCGAACGTCCAGTGCTTCCGCGAGCCCGACGGCTCGCTGCCGATCACGGACGTCAATACGCGTTTCGGCGGCGGCTTCCCCGTCCCGCTGGCAGCCGGCGGCGGCTATCCACGGCTCGCACTGGCACTGGCGCGAGGTGACCGCCCGGAGCCCCGGCTTGGCGACTTCGCCGAGGGCGTGGCGATGACGCGCTACTTCTCGGAGGTCTGCCTGGAGTCGGATCGGGACGGCTGATCGGCCGATCCGCCGTAGGCTGTCCCGGCGCCCGTATCTCGGCCGCTCCTGCCGCTTCACCTAGCATCTCTACCGAGCCATGCGCTACCTCGTCACGGGCGCGGCCGGATTCATCGGCTCCCAACTCCTACGCACGCTCATCGAGCGGGGCCACGACGCGGTCGGTTGGGACGCCTTCACGGACTACTACGACCCGGCGCTGAAGCAGGACAACGCCAGCGACCTTCCGGTCACGCGCGTCGACGTCGCGGAGGATCCGCTCGAGCTCGAGGGGCTCGACGGCGTCTTTCATCTCGCGGGCCAGCCCGGCGTGGCCAGCTTCGGCGGCGTCTTCCCGGTCTACGTGCGCCAGAACGTGCTTGCAAGCCAGCGCCTCTTCGAGGCCGCAGCCGCCGCGAGGGTGCGCACGGTCTTTGCGTCGTCCTCGTCGATCTACGGTGACGCCGAGTCCTACCCGACCCGTGAGGACGTGATCCCGCGTCCGCTCTCCCCGTACGGGGTGACGAAGCTCGCGAGTGAGCATCTCGCGCACGCCTACGGGTCGGAGTTCGATCTCGAGGTCGTTACGGTGCGCTACTTCACGATCTACGGGCCCCGCCAGCGGCCGGACATGGCGTTCACCAAGATGGTGACGTGCCTTGCCGCGGGACAGGCGTTCGAGCTCTTCGGTGACGGCGGGCAGTCGCGCAGCTTCACCTACGTCGTCGACGCGGTCGAAGCCACGATCGGGGCAATGGAGCGAGGAGCACCTGGGTCGATCTACAACGTCGGCGGCGGGACCGAAGTGTCCATGCGGGAGGCGATCGAGCTGCTCGGCCGAATCGCCGGCCGTTCGCTCGAGGTCGTGCAAAGGCCCCGTCGCGAGGGCGACGCTGCCCGCACGGCCGCGGATACGACCCGCATTCGCGCCGAGCTCGGCTGGGAACCCATGACGCCGTTCGAGGAGGGCCTCGCCGCTCAGTGGCGCTGGGCCGCTGATAGGGTCGCGAGCCGATGACCGACCGCTCCGCGGCTCCCGAGCTCGACGACGAGCAGGAAGTCGACCTCTCCTCCGTCTGGCAGCGTCTCAAGGTGCGCTGGTGGCTTCCGGTCGGCGGACTCGTCATCGGCGCCGTCGTGGGCATTGCGCTCGCGCTCTCCGGCGGCTCCGTCTGGCGCGCGCAGACGATCGTGTACCTCGGGCAGCCGTTTGCTCCCCTCGGCGGGGGGCAGATTCAGAGCCTCGCGACGAACCCACGCACCGTCGGGGACATCATCCGCTCGGAGGCGGTCATCCAGCGGGCGTCGCGGATCAGCGGGGTTCCGGAATCTCAGCTCCGCTCGTCGATCTCGACGAAGGAGCTCGTCGCCGTCGGGCAGGTTCGGGGGATCAACCCGCTCATCGAAATCGCCGTGAAGGGCTCGGGCAAGCGGAAGGTCGAGCTCGCCGCGGACGCGCTCGCCGAGCGCGTGACGGAGCGGGTCTCCGTGTACGTGACCGAGAAGGTCGAGCTCCTCCAGAGCCAGGTGGCGGTCAGCGAGTCCCAGCTCGCGGCGGTGGAGGCGCGGATTCAGGCGGCGCAGCGCCAGCAGGACCAGCTGATCACCGACACGTCGATTCCTCTCGACCAACGCCTCCTACTGAGCGCCAACCTCAACTCCGTGATCACGACGGCGGATGCGCGCAGGACCTCCCTGCAGGACGACCTCTTCGAGGCGGGTCAGCTGCTGAACCTCGCGGAGAACGTCGAGTCGAGCCGCGTCGTGGAGCCTGCGGCGGCGAGCAAGACGACCGCCCGCTCGAGCCGCACCTCGCTCCTCGTCGGGGCGCTGATCGGGCTCCTCATCGGAGCGATCGCCGCACTCGTCGCCGACCCGATCGCCGCTCGCCGGCGCGGGGCGGCGTCCGCCGAAGGCTGATGCTCGACGGCAAGCGGGTCGCGGTCGTCGTGCCCGCGTTCGACGAGGAAAACCTCGTCGGCGAGACCATCGGCGGCATTCCCGACTTCGTCGACAAGATCTTCGTCGTCGACGACGGCTCCCGAGACAGGACGGCCGCGGTCGTGGTGAACATCGACGAGCCGCGGGTTCAGCTCATCCGGCTCGAGCGAAACTCAGGCGTCGGCGCGGCCATCGCTGCCGGCTACCGCCAGGCGCTCGAGGAGGAGATCGACGTGACGTGCGTGATGGCGGCGGACAACCAGATGGATCCCGCCGAGCTGCAGGCGCTCGTTGAACCCGTCGCGCGTGGCGAGGTCGAGTACGCGAAGGCGAATCGGCTCGTCTCCGGCGAGGCATGGACGGTGATTCCGCGGACGCGCTACCTGGGGAACGCGGTCCTCTCGCTCCTGACGAAGATCGCGTCCGGGTACTGGCACGTCGCCGACTCGCAGGCCGGTTATACGGCGCTCTCGCTGGACGCTCTCCGGCGGCTCGACCTTGGCGAGCTCTACCCGCGCTACGGGTTCCCCAACGACCTGCTCGTCCATCTGAACGTCCAGAACGCTCGCGTGCGCGACGTGCCGTCGCGACCGATCTACGACGTCGGCGAGCAGTCCGGGATCAAGCTGCGCTCGGTCGTGCCGCGCATCTCGTGGCTCCTCTTCAAAGGCTTCTGGTGGCGCATGGGACAGAAGTACGTCATCCGCGACTTCCACCCGCTCGTGTTCTTCTATGCCTTCGGCGCGCTGATGCTGTCGGTCGGCTTCCTGCTGGGCCTGATCGAGCTGTTCCTGCGTATAGCCGGCAACGCGATCACGCCGGCGACGATCGTCCTCGTTGCCGTGCTGCTCATCGCCGGCCTGCAGATGACCCTCTTCGCGATGTGGTTCGACATGGAGGCGAACAAGGATCTCCGCTGAGCCCCTCGACCCAGCGCCAATGTTAAGGACTTGCCTGCAAAACCCGCAAATTGCGGTGACGCAGCTTGACCAGCGCCGGCGAGCGAGGGCACGCTCGAGAGCGTCACCGTCACCAATCGAGGGGGTATCGAATGGCAACGACGGTCACACACTCTCTGGTCCAGCAGTTCGCTTCGATGAAGCCGACTGAGTTCGGACCGAACATCGAGCCGAAGTGGCAGGTCGGCGAGCGCCTCCTGAAAGAGGTGAAGACGTCAGTCGAGAAGGGCTACCTCACGCCGCTCGACGGAGCGCGCTTGATCTCGTCGATTACTGCGACGCTCTTCGGCTACGACGAGTTCATCCTGCGCGAGATCTCGCCTGAAGCGTGGCTCGCGTCCACGCCGGCAAGGCGCTAGAAGGACTCGCAAGGCCTCGGAGAGGGAGGCTCACGCCTCCCTCTCCTCATGGTGAGAGGGGTCGCGTGAGCGGCGGCGTACTTGGGATCCACAGCGGCCCGTCTTGCCGCTTCGGTCTACCATCCGACCAATGCCGACCTCACTCGTCACCGGCGGCGCCGGCTTCCTCGGCTCCCACCTCTGCGAAGCGCTCCTGCAGCGCGGCCACCGCGTGATCTGTGTCGACAACCTCGTCGTCTCGACGCTCGAGAACATCGACCACCTGCGCGACGACGCATTCACGTTCGTGAATCACGACGTGATCGAGCCGATGCACGTCGACGAGCCGGTGGACTTCGTCTATCACCTCGCTGCGCTCGCCAGTCCCATCGACTACCTGCGCATGCCGCTCCACTCGCTGAAGACGGGCTCGTACGGGACGCACCATGCGCTCGGGCTCGCGAAGTGGAAGCGCGCGCGGTTCCTCCTCGCATCGACGAGCGAGGTGTACGGGGACCCCGAGGTGCACCCGCAACCCGAGACCTACTGGGGCAACGTGAACCCGATCGGCCCGCGCGGCGTCTATGACGAGGCGAAGCGCTATGCCGAGGCGCTGACCATGGCGTACCACCGCCAGCAGGGCGTGAACACCGCGATCGTGCGGATCTTCAACACGTACGGCCCCCGGATGCGCGCGAACGACGGTCGCGCGATCCCAACGTTCCTGCGGCAGGCGCTCGAGGGCAAGCCGGTCACGGTCTTCGGCGACGGCTCGCAAACGCGGAGCTTCTGCTACGTGGACGACCTCATCCGCGGCATCGTCCTCCTCGTCGAGTCCGACGAGCACCTGCCCGTGAACCTCGGCAACCCGGACGAGAAGACGCTTCTCGAGCTCGCCGAGGTCATCCTCAGGCTCACCGGCTCGTCCAGCGAGATCATCCACGAGGCCCTGCCGGTGGACGATCCGCAGGTGCGCCAGCCGGACATCACTCGCGCGAAGCAGATCCTCGGCTGGGAGCCCGAGATCGCGCTCGAAGATGGTCTGCGCAAGACGATTGCCTCTCTCGGGCACGAGGCAGCCGTCGGCTCGGCGTGACCTCGCTCGGCGAGCGGTACGAGGAGCATCACCGCGAGCACCGTGACGAGGGCGACTTCGTTTTCGTCCCCGAGCGCATCCCGCTGTTCCAGGCGGCAATCGGCACCGGCAAGCGCGTCCTCGACCTCGGTTGCCGGTCGGGCGCGCTGACGCGGCACTTCCTCGACGGCAACTCGGTGGTCGGGCTCGACGTCGATCTTGCGGCGCTCGAAAAGGCGGCCGCGCTCGGGATCGAGCCGGTACAGGGGAACGTCGAGGAGCCGCTGCCCTTCGAGGAAGCGAGCTTCGACGCCGTTGTTGCGGGTGAGCTCTTCGAGCACCTGCAGTTCCCAGACGCGCTCGTCGCCGAGATCCGGCGAGTGCTCCGGCCGGCCGGTGTCGTGGTCGGCTCGGTGCCGAACGCGTTCCGCCTCCAGAGCCGGCTGCGCTTCCTGCGCGGCCGGCCGCCCGAGGACGACCCGACCCACCTCCGGATGTTCTCGCCCGCCGTGCTCCGCGCCCTACTCGACGGCTTCGAGAACGTGCGGCTCAGCTACGTCGGGGGCCGCTACGCCAGGCTGCACGCGCGGCTCTTCGCGCGCGACCTCGTGTTCAGCGCCGTCAAGCCGGCGTAGCGTCGCTGCGCCCGAAGGCGGCGCGCCGCTCGACGTCCGCCTCGTCGACCATGTGGCCGTCACGCTCGACGTAGCCGCCCTTCCCGCCGATCACGAGGAGCACGAGGTCGTCCGTCTCGCTCGCGTTCGACACCTTGCGCGGAGTCGTCGACTCGACGTGGAGCAGGCTGCCCGGGCCGAGCGTCCGCTCCTCGCCCTCGACCTCCACTCGCGCCTCGCCAGCGTGCACGAAATAGAGCTCGTCCTGCGTGTCGTGGAAGTGGTGGAAGCCTTCGTAGCCGGGTGGATAGACGATCGCGTTGACGCCGAAGGCGGTCACCCCGAGCGCCTTGCGGATCTTTCGGAACCCGTAGCCGTCCCCGAGCTCTTCGATCGAGCCGAACGTGTGCCCCATCTCTGCTCCTTTCTGCGCCAGAGCGGGATCCGCTGAGGCGCGGATCCCGCTCGCGCGAAATCCCTAAAGGCGTCCGCTTCGCGGACGCGGTGTGTGAGTCAGGTCTCAAGGAGATAGTCGGTCGTACGCCGCAAGCCGTCCGCGAAGTCGACGCGCGGCTCGTAGCCGAGAAGCCGCCGCGCCTCTCCGATGTCCGCCCACGACGCTCGGACATCCCCCTCGCGGGCGGGCTCGTAGGTCTTCTCGACGGTCTTGCCGAGCAACTCGCCGATCGCATCGGCCAGAGCGTTGACGGTGACGGATGCCCCGGTGGCGACGTTCAGCATCTCGCCGCTGACACCGTTGGCCTCGGCCGCGAGGAGATTGCCGCCGACGACGTTGTCGACGAACGTGAAGTCGCGCGACTGTTCGCCGTCGTCGTAGATCGTCACCGGCTCGCCGGCCGCGATGTTCCGGATGAAGCGTGGGACGACGGCCGCGTACTGCGACGTCGGGTCCTGGCGCGGCCCGAAGACGTTGAAGTAGCGGAGCGAGACGATCTCCATGCCATACACGCGGCTGAAGCTCGTGCAGAAGCGCTCGGCTGCAAGCTTCGCGACGGCGTACGGTGAGATCGGATCAGGTGCCTGGCTCTCGGTCCGGGGGAGATCACCGGAGTTCCCGTAGACGGAGGACGACGACGCGTTGACGATGCGGCGGGCGCCCTCGTCGCGCGCAGCTAGCAGGACGTTCAGCGTGCCCTCGACGTTCACAGCGGTCGTCGTCAGCGGGTCCTGGACGGAACGCGGCACGGACGGAAGCGCACCCTGGTGGAAGACGACCTCGACACCGCGCACGGCTGCGTGGACGCGCTCGTACGACCGGAGATCGCCCTCGACGAGCTCGACGTCGCGCTCGAGCCCGGCGATGTTGGCGCGGCTCCCGGTCGCGAAGTTGTCGAGCACTCGCACGTCGTCACCCCGCGCGAGGAGCGCGCGAACGAGGTTGGAGCCGATGAAGCCGCCGCCGCCGGTGACGAGGGTCCTCATCGCCGCGTCAACCTAACCACTCTCCGCTGTGGCGGCGCCGGCGGCGGCGAGGCCGAGGAGAAGGCAGCTCGCCGCCTGGAGCGGGATCCCGGCGACGATGCCGAGCGAGGCCCACTCGCCTGCGAGAGTGAGCAGCGCGCAGACGGTGAGAAGCCCCGCGCCCGCGGCCCACGGTGTCGGTGCACGTGCGGCAGCACGCCACGCCAGCACGAGCCCAGCTGCTCCGACCAGCAGTAACAGCACGAGCCCGATGAGCCCGGCGTCCGCGAGCATCTGGATGTAGAGGTTCTGGACGCCCCACTCGCGACCTTCCGCCGGGAACGCGAGGTCGACGACGTCCGGGAACCGCTCGCGCGCATCGTCGACGTACGGCTCGAAGACCTCGGGGCGCGACGAGCGCTGCCAGCCGACGCCGAGCACCGGGCTGTCCTGGAAGATCCGCAGCCCGATGTAGGCGAGGACGGTTCGCTGGGAGTAGGTCTCGACGCCGATGGGCTGCTCGTCCCCGCGAACGCCGACAAAGCGCAGGAAGTCCTCCAGGGCGTCGCCGCGCACCGCGGCCACGCCTCCCGCCACGACGGCGAGGACGGCCAGTAGGGCGAGGGCCTGGCGGCCACCTGGCGCGAAGCGGTGGCGAGCTGCGAGCCAGAGCGCGACGATCCCGAGCGCGAGCCCTCCGGCGGCCGCGACAGAGCCGGCGAGAACGAGGCCGAGGATTCCGGCGACAAGGGCGAGGGAGAAGAGCCTGCCTGCCGGGATCTCTCGTCTCCTCGCCGCGATGCCCGCCGTGCCCAGGGCGGCGCCGAACGCCGCGAGGGCGGCGAGATCGTGATGCGCGAGGAACGACGGCTGGCGCCAGCCTGCGTTCCACGCGCCGAAGATGTCGACGCCGAAGAACTGGAGCAGCGCCACGGCAACCGCGACCGAGGCCCAGAGAACGAGTCCGCCGACCACGATCGCCAGATCGGCCGCTCTGCGGACGAGCAGCGGCACGGCGACAGCAATGAGCGCGTACTCGACGAGCTTGAGAAAGCTCACGAGGTGGTCGTCGAAGAGTGCGTCGTCCAGCGCGACGGGCCGGAAAGTCTGTATCGCGAGCCAGGCGAGAAGGGCTGCGCCCGAGAGCCAAAGGATGCGCGCGGCGGAGAGTCGGCTGAGACCCGTCCTCGAAGCGGCTGCCGCCGCTGCGATCAGCACGACCATGACGGCGATGTCCGAGAGCCTGATGTCGATGCTCGTGGCGCCCACCCCGATCCCGAGCTCGGGCTGGTATCGCTCGTGAGAGAACAGGAACGGAATCGACGCCGCGAGAACGAGCGCACCGAGCGCATCGCGAGTCACGAGGCCGCGAACGGGCGACAGCCAGCCCGGACGGTCGAGGGCCTCGGTCGCCACCGCGCCACTATAGGGGCCGCCCTCGTCAGTACCCCGCGACGCCCGCCTTACACTTGCTGGCCGATGTCCTCCCGGGTTCTCCGGCGCCGGTCGGCGACGGCTGCGTGGATCTACGTCGCCGTCGCTTTCGGCATCGCCGGGACGATCGTCGCCGCCCGCGTCCTCGGGCCCGTCGCGTTCGGCGTGTACGCGATCGCGCTCGCGGCCGTCGGGTTCTTCCAGACGCTTCTCGACCTCACCGTCGAGGAGTCGCTGGCGAAGTACGGCTTCCGCTACGTCGCGGCGCAGGACTGGGGACGGCTCCGCCGCCTGTTCCGCCAGGCGCTGCTGCTGAAGGGCATCGGTGGCGCGCTCGCCACGCTTCTCCTCCTCGCGTTCGCACCTTTCGCCGACGCCCTCTTCGACGCCGAGGGCGTCGAGCAGGCCCTCTTCGCAGCAGCTCTCCTCCCGCTCGCTCAGTCGGCGGAGAACGTCGGCGCCACCGCGCTTCTCATGCACAGCCGCTACGACCTGAGGGGTGTCTACCAGGCCGGCTCGTCCGGGCTTCGCCTTGTGGCCATCGTCGTTGCCGCCCCGTACGGCGTCACGGAGGTGCTCCTGGCCATGGTCGTCGCCCAGGGCATAGCCACGTTCGTCATCTCGGTCGCGGGCCACGTCGCGTTGGCACGCTTTCCTTCCGCGCCGGCCAGGCGGCTCGCCGAGGATGTTCCCGGGATCCGCTCCTTCGTCGTTCAATCGAGCCTCGCCACCGGCGTCATCTCGCTGCGCACCACGCTCGTCCCGCTCGTCCTCGGCATCGTCGCCGGGCCGACCCAGGTCGGTCTCTTCCGGATCGCCCAAACACCGCAGACCGGCCTCGCGGCCGCAAGCTCCCCGGCGCGCCTCGTCATGCTGACCGAGCAGACGCGCGACTGGGAGAAAGGCGAGAGGTCCCGCATCCTCGCAGGCTTGCGGAGCTACTCGAAGTGGGCCGGCGCGGTCATGGTCGTCGCAGTTCCGCTGTTCTTCATCGCGATGCCGTGGCTGGTCGAGCTCGTGTTCGGGTCGGAGTACGACGGGGCGGTCGACGCCGCTCAAATCGTCCTCGTCGCGGCTGCGATCCACTTCGTCATCGGCTGGACGAAGTCGCTACCCGTGACGATCGGGCGGCCGCGGCTCCGGATCGTCACGCACGGGCTCGAGACACTCGTGGCGATCCCGCTCGTCGCCGTTCTCGGGAGCGAATGGGGCGCGACGGGAGCTGCGGTCGGCGTGCTGGTCTCGACGGTCGTGTTCGCGGTTGCCTGGGTCGTCGTCATCGCGCGCCTACGCGACGAGGTACGCGCGGCCGAGAGCTCGGCCGAGGCGGCGCTCCAGTCGTGAGGGTCGTCGTCGTCTCGGGGATCTGGCCGCCGGACCCCGGCGGTCCCGCAAGCCATGCTCCCGCGCTGGCCGACTTCCTCACTGAACGCGCGCACGGCGTCGAGGTCGTGACGACGGCGGGCACGGAGCCCGCCGCGCGGGGGTACAGGGTGTCCTGGGCGGCGCGCAGTTCGCCGTTCCGACACGTCCGAGCAGCGCAGCTCGTGCGGCACGCTGCTCGTCGCGCCGACGTCGTGTACGCGACCAGCATGGTCCGGCGGGCGGCAATCGGCGCGCGACTCGCGGGCCGTCCTCTCGTCGTGAAGCTCGTCTCCGATGAGGTGTTCGAGCGGGAAACGCGTGGCGGTCGCTTCGCGGGCCCGCTGGACGAGTTCCAGCGGCTGGGCAGAGGAGCGCGTATCCGCTTCCTGCGCGCGACGCGCGATGCGGCGCTGCGGCGAGCGCGTCATGTCTTCTGCCCGAGCGCGTACCTGCGCGACGTCGCGCTCGGCTGGGGGCTCGACCCGGAGCGGGTCTCGGTGCTGCCGAACCCCGCGCCGGACATTCCGCAGCTTGCGTCGCGGGAAAAGCTGCGGGCCGACCTCGGCATCGACGGCAGGACGCTCGTCTTCGCGGGCCGGCTCGGGCCGCAGAAGGCGTTGGGAGTCGCGCTCTCGGCGCTCGTAGACGTCTCGGGTGTGGCCCTCGTGGTCGCCGGCGACGGTCCCGAGCGCGCGGCGATCGAAGCGCGTGCAGCGGAGCTCGGCCTGGACGGGCGCGTCAGGTTTCTCGGGAGCGTCCCTCGCGACGCCGTGCTCAGGCTGTTCGGCGCGGCGGACGCCTCCGTGCTTCCGTCGTCGTGGGAGAACTTCCCGCACACGGTCGTCGAGTCGCTCGCAGTCGGTTGCCCGGTGATCGCCACTGCGGTCGGGGGCGTCCCGGAAGTCGTGAAGGACGGGGAAAACGGCCTGCTCGTCGAGCCGAACGACCCTTCTGCACTTGCCGCGGCGATCTCGCGGTTCTTCTCCGACGCCGGGCTGCGCGAGCGGCTGTCCGCGGCGGCCGCTCCGTCCGTCGCCGGCTACTCGGAGGAAGCGGTCTTCACGACCATCGAGACCGAGCTCGAGCGTGCGGGGACACGATGAGGAAGAAGCTCCTCATGGTCGGCCGCTCGCGCTACTCACTCCCGCTATCACCGTCGCTCGCGCAGAAGTTCGACGCGCTCTCCGCCGAGCTCGACGTACGGGTGCTTGCGAGCTCGAGCGGCGGCCGCGGGACCGACGCCCGCTTCCATGTCGTGCGACCGATGCGTCCCCGCGCCCTTGACGGCGCGGTGTTCTACGCGCTGCTGCCGGTCCGCATAGCCCGAGAGCTCCGGTCGTTTCGGCCGGATGCCGTGCTCGCCCAGGGTGCGCAGGAAGCCACCCTCGCCATCATCGGCCGCAGGCTCGCGCGAGTGCCCACGCGCGTGATCACCGATGTCCACGGCGATCCCGCAACGCCCGCGCGGCTGTACGGATCGCCGCGTCGCAAGGTGCTAGCTCCGCTCGCGGACGCGCTCGCCCGCTACGGCCTGCGGAAGAGCGACGGAGTCCGCACGATCTCCGCCTACACGTCCGGACTCGTCCGCGAAGCCGGTGTCGAGCCGACGGCCGAGTTTGCCGCGTTCATGGATCTCGAGCCGTTCCTCGAGACCGATCCGGTTCCGCTGCCGGAACGCCCCGCCGCTCTCTTCATTGGGGTGCTCGAGCGGTACAAGGCCGTGGACGTGCTCGCGGACGCGTGGCGCCTCGCCGCGCCGCGTCTCCCCGATGCTTCGCTCTACCTCGTCGGTCGCGGCACGTTGCGCGAGGTGCCGGAGAGACTCGTCGCAGAGCTTCCCGCGCAGACGTCCTGGCGCGAGTCGATCTCGACACCGGAGGTCGCGCGAGCGCTCGATTCCGCGACCGTCCTCGTGCTCCCGTCCCGGTCGGAAGGCCTCGGCCGGGTCGTCATCGAGGCGTTCTGCCGTGGCCGCGGTGTCGTTGGCGCTCGGGTGGGCGGAATCCCGGACCTCGTCGACGAGGGCCGGACCGGCATCCTCGTGCCACCCGAGGACGCTCATGCGCTCGCTGCGGCGCTCGTCCGTGTTCTCAGCGACCGCGGACTCGCGGACCGGCTTGGCGCTGCGACTCGCGGCGCTGTTGACCCCTGGCTCGCGACGCCGGAGGACTACGCTCGGCGGATTCGAGAGCTGGTCGAGGAGGTCACGCGATGAGCTTCGACACCGTCCGCTACTCGCCCGAGTGGCGGCCGTCGCTCGTGTCTCTGCTCGCCCGCGTCGGGACGACGCAGCTCACCGACGAGGAGTTCACGTGGTGGTTCGACCGGAACCCGGCCGGCGAGGGGATCGTCTCGCTTGCAGTCGACGACGGCAACGTCGTCGGCGTCGCGGCCATGAGCTTCTTCCGCACGCGTCTCAACGGCGTCGAGCAGCGGCTCGCGATCCCGGTGAACGTCGCGACGGACTCGCGGTACCGCGGGCAAGGTGTCTTCTCGACTCTGGAGCGGGAGAACGAGACCGCAGCGGCCGACTCCGGCTCGCCTCTCACGCTGACCTTCCCGAACGCGAAGTCGCACCCGATCTTCGTCCAGAGGCTGGGGTGGACCGATCTCCCGCGCCTGCGGCTGTGGGCGAGGCCGCTGCGCGTCTCGGGAGTCGTTAGGTATGCGCTCGGCCGACCGGGTGAGCGCGGCGGGATGCGATCCCGGACTCCTCGCGGCGGGTGCTCCACGGCCTCGAGGTGCGCCCGCTGGAGCACTTCGGTCCGGACCTGGACGCGCTCGGGCAGCGCGCGGCGGCCGGGTACGGGAGCCACTTCACGCGCGACGCCGCGTACTTCAACTGGCGCTACCTCGACTCTCCCCGCGACTACCGGTGCTTCGTCGCCTATCGTCGTGACGAGCTCGTCGGCGCAGCCGTCGTGGGCCACACCTTCAAGCACGGCGTCTCGGCCGGGTTCGTCGCCGATCTCGTCGCGGCGCCCGACGACGGGACGGCCGTTCGCGCCCTGGCGGCGCGTGCCGTCGCCGAGGTGAAGGGCGGCGCCGACGCAGTCGTGCTGCTGCCGCCGTGCTCGGCCGTTCACCGGCGAGCACTCGCGCGCGCAGGCTTCGCGCCGACGAACACGAAGCTCCGCTTCATCGGCAAGACGCTCCACGAAGGTGCGCGACTCGACGGGAGTCGAGACGCGTGGCACTTCACCCTCGGCGACTTCGACTTCTTCTAGTGCGAAAGCTCGTCTTCATCACCCAGCAGGTCGACCCCGGTCATCCGGCGCTGGCCGCGACGGTGCCGAAGCTGCGCGCGCTTGCCGAGCTCGTGGACGAGGTCGTCGTGCTCGCGGACGGCGCGGTCGAGGGCGTGCTGCCCGAGAACTGTCGCGTGCGCACGTTTCGCGCGGGCCGCAAGGCGCTCCGGGGCGCCCGCTTCGAGACCGCGCTCGCGCGCGAGCTCCCAGGGCTGCGAGGTGGCGCCGTCGTAGCGCACATGTGCCCGATCTATGCGGTTCTCGCAGCACCGCTCGTCCGGCCGCTTCGTGTTCCGCTCGTTCTCTGGTTCACGCACTGGCGCGCCAGCGGGCTGCTCCGTGCCGCGGAGCGCGTCTCGACTGCGGTCACGAGCGTCGACGTCCGCTCGTTCCCGCTCCCGTCGCAGAAGCTGCGTGCGATCGGGCACGGGATCGACCTCGGGGAGTTCCCCTGCTCGCCTCCCCGCGAGGGGGCGGGGATGCGCCTGCTCTCCCTCGGCCGCTATTCGACGGCGAAGGGGCTCGACGTCGCGGTGGCAGCGGTTCCGCTCGCAGGCGCTGATGTCGAGCTGCACGTGCACGGGCCCGCGCTCTCCGACGAGGAGCGCACGCATCGCGCTGAGCTGGTGCGGCTAGTCGGGGAGCTGGAGCTCGACGGGCGCGTGACGATCGGCGACCCGATCCCCCGCTCCGAAGTCCCGGCGCTCCTCGCCGGCGCACGACGCGCTTGTCAACAACATGCGCGCGGGCGCTCCCGACAAGGTCGTCTACGAGGCGGCCGCGGCGTGCCGTCCGGTGCTCGCCTCGAACCCGATCTTCGACGAGCTCCTCGACCCCGAGCAGCGCTTCGTGCGCTGGGACGCGGGCGCACTTGCCGAGCGGATCAAGAATCTGGCGGTCATGAGCCCGACTGCGAGAGCGGCCCTCGGACATCGGTTGCGCGAGCGCGTGGCGGACGGTCACTCGGTGCAGTCGTGGGCGCGCGGAATCCTCGATGCTGCGGGGCTCCCGTGACGGACGGCGTCGTCCTGCATACGCAGAAGGTCGCCGGCATCTCGGGCTCGGAGGCGCACCTGCTGCAACTTCTGCCCGATCTCCGCGAACGCGGATGGGACGTCCGGTTCCTCATGCTCCACGAGGACGAGCCTGGCGCGTGGGAGTTCGCCGACGAGCTGCGCGCCCGCGACGTTCCGCTCGACGACATTCGTCTTCGGGCGGATGTCGACCCCATCGCGCTCGGCGAGGTCACCGCGCACATCGCCCGAGTTCGTCCGCGAGTCCTGCACACACATCTCGTCCACGCGGACGTCTACGGCCAGCTCGCGGGGTCCATGGCGCGTGTTCCGCTCCGGCTGTCGACCAAGCACGGCTTCAACGAGTTCCGCGAAGGGCGCTGGTTTGGGTTCGCGGACCGTTCGGTCGGCTCGCTTGCGCACGTCCACATCGCGATCTCCCAAGGGCTCGCGCAGTACCTCGCCGAGACCGAGGGCTTCGACGAGGAGAACTTCGAGATCGTCCACTACGGCATCTCGCCGAACGGTGCAGCGACGCCGTACGCAGGCTCCGAGCCGCGCCTCGTCTGCGTCGGCCGGCTGATTCCCATCAAGGGTCACCTCGTCCTCCTGCGTGCGCTCGCGCAGGCCCGCGCGAAGGTGCCCGGTCTGGCGCTCGACGTTGCCGGCCGCGGCCCGCTCGAGCCGGCGCTGAGGGCCTACGTGCGCGAGCTCGGGCTCGAGGACGCGGTGCGCTTCCTCGGCTTCGTCTCACCCGTGCAGGCGGCGTTCGAGGACGCCGCGATAGTCGTCGTCCCCTCTCTCGGCGAGGGGTTCGGGATGGTGGCGCTCGAGGCCATGGAGCGAGCGCGACCCGTGATCGCCAGTGCGGTGGGCGGGCTTCCCGAGATCGTCGCGGACGGTGAGACCGGGCTGGTCGTGCCACCCGCGGACGCCGAGGCGCTTGCGGAGGCGATCATCGCGCTGGTGGGTGACCTGCCGTGGGCCGAGGCGATGGGCCGCGCCGGCCGCGACCGAGCGCTCGCCGAGTTCACACCAGAACGCTGCGTCGACCGCGTGGAGGGGCTCTACCTCCGAGCGCTCGCCCCTGCCCCGACGTAGTGCCTCTGCCTGCGTCTCCGAGCGAGCTCCCACATCCACGCGAGGGCGAACGCGGCAAGGAGAGCGAGCAGGAAGTCCCACGGAGCTCTGTATCGCACGGTCCCGGCGAAGACCATCGCGGCGAGGGTGTTGTACGCGAGCATCAGCAGCACGAGCCCCACGAAGTGGGGTGGCGCGACGAAGACGCCGACGATGGCAAGCGCGTAGAGCGCGACCATGAAGGCGGGCTCGATCGTCCGACGCGCGATCCGTGCCGATCCTGCTTCCGCTCTCGTCGGACTCGCGCGGCACCGGGCTCCAGAGCATTCGCGTCGCCTGGAACGCGAGGAGGGGCTTTTCGCCGGGGCGCTCGCGCCAGAAGTCCAGCACTTCGTCTCGGTACAGCCTCGTCTGTGCGCATTCGTCCACGGTCGTCGAGGTTCCCGCGAGCGTGAGGTCGGCGGCGAGCTCCGGCCACGGCGGCGCCCCGGCCAGCTCGGGAACGTCGTCGATCCAGCCGCCGCGGTCGAGAACATCCCGCGTGTTCTCGTTGTTCGCCTTCCACAGAGCGCGTGAGTCGGTCGTGATGGCGTAGCAGCCGACCTGCACCTTGTTGCGGGCGACCCATGGCGCGACGACCAACGCTGCGACGCCGATGACGAGCGCGGCCGCGGTGACGGCATGCCCGAAACGCGTTCGCCACGCGACGTACACGGCCATGAGAACGGGGAGGAGGACAAGCCGCGCGTTGCCGAGGATCGCCAGTCCCGTCACGGCGCCCGTCGCGGCCGCGAGTGGCAGCGAGCGGCGCTCGTACGCGGCCAGCGCTGCGAGCGCGAGTAGTGCCAGCACGAACCCGTCGAGCACCTCGCGGTTCAGGTGGATGTCGTGCCAGACGACGTAGGGGTGGAGCGTGGCGATGAGCGCGGCGACCAACCCCACGCCGGGGGAGCGCAGGCGACAGCCGATCTCGAACACGACCAGCGCCGTGAGGACTGCGACGACGATCTGCGCGATGCCGACGGCGAGCCAGGAGCGTCCGAAGGGCAGGTAAATCGCGGCGAGGAACCAGCCGTAGAGCGGCTGCGTGTAAGCGGACGGGACGCCGGCCAGGAACCCGAACGTCCCGTGGTCGACGAGCGTGGTCGCAAAGCGGTCGCTCTTGTCACGAACTCCTCGAGTATCGTCTCGCGCTCGCGTGCGAGCACGGCGATGCGGGGGAGCGCGGCCGCGAGCCCGACAGCGAGAGCGGCTGTCGAACGTCGCATCTAGGGAGGCGACGATACTTCGCGGACGATGAGAGCCACGACGCGGGAACGGTACGCGGTCGTGTCCTGCCACGTTGAGCGACCCCTCGACGACGAGGTGTGGGCGCGGTTCGTCAACCTTCAGGAGGCCCGACCCGGAGGTTTCCCGATCGCGGCGCTGCTACGGCCCGCGGACGACGCGCACGGCGAGGACGAAGCGAGCTGGAGCGAGCGGGCGAGAGCGGCTTCCACCCATGGCCCGCTCGGCCACCACACGCATTGGACGGCACCCGACCACGCTCGGCCGACGAGCGACTCCACGGCGCCGCGGGTGCTCGAGGAAGGCACGCGTCTGCGTGGGCTCGGTCTCGAGCCGACCCTCTTCTGCGGGGGCGGCTGGTACTCGGACGGCGAGGTGGCGGCGGCATGCGCCGAGCTCGGCTACGTCGACTGCACCCCGCGAGCACGGCGGCCGCCGTACCTTGCCGACGGCGAGCGGTGGGCGTCGCTCGCCGCACCGGCGGTCGTCGAGCTTCCTTCGGGGAGAGAGCTGCGCTCGATCCCGACCACGCACTCGCTCGGCGACCTCGCTCGCGCGGTTCTGAGGCGAGTGCTGCCGGAGGTCGTCCATGTCTACTTCCACGACACCGACCTCCTGGACCGGCGCCGCAGGGCGCTCCTCCACGGCGCCCTGAAGCTTCTCGCGCAGCGCGCCAACGTGACCGACCTCGACACGCTCGCCGCCGAGCTCTTTCCCGGCGCACCGCGCGTAGCGTGGGCCGACGTGGCGCGGCTCTAAGCTTCCAACGTGGCAAAGGTCGCTCCGCCGGCGGAGACGTCACGTCCTGCTCCGACGCCGTCCGCACCCGGTCGTGACGTCAGAGCGTCACGCCTGTACCTGCTCTCGCGCGGGCCGATCGTCTCGCTCGTCAGGCGCGCGTTGTCGGTCACGGCGCTCGTCGTGCTCGACGTCGCCGGCCTCGCGCTCGGGATCTACATCGCGCTCGCCGTCCGGCATGTCGTCACCGGAGATGGGGAGATCCTCTGGGGCCTGCTCTGGAGAGAAGGCCCTGCCGAGTGGCTCAAGTTCGCCGCGCCCGTCACCGTCCTCGTCTTCGCCCAGGCCGGCCTGTACCGGCAGCGCGAGCTGCGACCGGGCTTCGGCCGTATCGTCGCGTGCCTCATCGTCGTCGCGCTCATCGTGCTCGCGTTCGGGATCGGTACGGGCTACGACTTCACGACCTCCGGCCTGATCCCGACCTCCGTGCTCGTTTCGGCAGTGGCGATCGGGCTGCTCCGCGCAGCCTACGAGTCGGTCTCGCTCGAGCTCATGCGCGCCGCCGGTGTCCGCAGGCGCGTCGTCCTCGTCGGGGCGGGGGAGAGCCTCTCGCGCCTCAAGAGCTCCCTCACCGCCGCGCGTGGCGGGCTGACGTACGAGTTCGTGGGCGTCGTCGCGCCCGATGCCGTGCCCGGCTTCAGGCTTCTCGGCTCCCGCGCCGAGCTTCCGCTCGTGCTCGACCAGGTGCGGCCCGACGAGGTGATCCTCACGGAGGCCGACTTCGACGAGCGGGCTGTGCTCGAGGTGGTCGAGCAGGCGCACCGCCAGGGGGTGAAGGTGCGGCTCGCACCCGATACGACCGAGCTCCTCGTCCAGCGCGGCGAGTACGTGCCGGGGCAGGGCGCGCCGCTGTTCGAGCTGCGCCCGCCGGTTCTGACCGGCTGGGACTGGGCGGTGAAGCGGGGCTTCGACCTCGTCGTGAGCGTCCTCGTGCTCATCGTCGGGCTGCCGCTCTGGCTGCTCATTGCGGCTGCGATCAAGATCGACTCTCGCGGGCCGCTCCTCTTCGTGGACCGCCGAATCGGCGTTGGGGAGCGCGAGTTCGGGATGCTGAAGTTCCGGACGATGGTGGCCGGCGCGGCCGAGCAGCAGGCCCAGCTCGAGGAGGCGAACGAGGCGGAAGGCGCGCTCTTCAAGATCCGCGACGACCCGCGCACGACCCGCGTCGGGAAATTCCTGCGGAGGTTCTCGCTCGACGAGATCCCGCAGGTCGGGAACGTCCTCAAGGGCGAGATGAGCCTCGTCGGGCCGCGCCCGCTGCCGCTCCGTGATCACCGCCTGCTCGAGGACTGGCACCGCGCGCGCTACCGCGTCCTGCCGGGCATGACCGGTCTCTGGCAGATCTCCGGCCGCTCCGGCCTCTCGTTCGACGACCTCGTGCGGCTCGACTTCACGTATCTCGAGAACTGGTCGATCTGGCTCGACATCTCGATCATCGTCAAGACCATCCCCGCGGTGATCACGCGGCGCGGTGCGTACTGATGCGCACGCCGAAGATCCTCGCCGCCGCGTCCGCGATCGACCTCGACTTCCGGTACGGCTGCACGCCCGCCTGGTGGCAGCTCTGGAAGGGGATGTACGAGACAGGCGTCGACTTGCTCGTGACTCCGTATCGCGGCCGCCCGGTCGAGTCGCCGTGGTGGCGCGTGGCGCCGAACCCCACGTACCGCGAGGGCGAGTCCTACCAGGTCGTCCGCGACGTACTCGCACGGCTCAAGGGCGATCGCTACTTACGCCGTGCGGAGGCCGACCCCGACGAGTCGGCGCTCGACAGGCTCACCCGCGAGGGAATCGCGCGCTGGGTGACACCTCGCTGGAAGCGCCATCTCGAGCAGCTGATCGAGCGCGAGAAGCCGGACGCGGTCGTCGTCTTCACGATTCCGATGGCCCATCTCCGGGGGATCCCGGACGTGCTGCGCGAGCGGTACGGGATCCCGATCGTGTTCTACGACGGGGACGTGCCCATGAGCCTTCCCGAGTACGGCGGCATGGATACGGGCTTCAACCCATATCACGGCGCCGATCCCTGGGAGTACGACCTCGTGCTGTCGAACTCCGAGGGAGGCATCGGGCGGCTTCGCGAGCTCGGCGCGCGCCGGGCGGAGGCGCTGTTCTGGGGCGCCGACCCGGAGTTCTTCGCGCCGCAGCCGGTCGAGAAGGAAGTCGACGTCTTCTTCTACGGCTACGGCGACAAGTTCCGGCGCGACTGGATGAAGACGATGGTCGGCGAGCCGTCGCGGCAAGCTCCGGACCTCGACTTCGCGCTCGGCGGCCTCGACTTCCAGGGCGATGTCGGAGCGGCGCGGTCGATCGGCGACATCCCCTTCAATCTCTTCGCGCGCGCAATCTCGGAGGCTCGCGTAAACCTGAACCTGACCCGACGCCCGCACGCCACGACTCCGTACTCGTCCACCGCGCGCCCGTTCGAGCTCGCCTCCTCGGGTGCCGCGATCGTCTCGAACCCCCACGACGGCATCGACCGCTGGTTCGAGCCCGGGCGGGAGCTCGTCGTCGTCGAGAGCACGGAGGAAGCCGTAGCGGCCTACCGCGAGCTCGTCGCCGATCCGGGTCAGGCCGAGGCGATGGGCCGCAGCGCGCGAGAGCGTGTCCTCGACGAGCACACCTACGCGCACCGCGCGCGCCGCCTGCTCGAGCTCGTCGGCCTCGAGGCCGGGGTGCGCGCGTGACGCCGAGTCGGCTCGTGGCCATCGTGCCGGCGTGGAACGAGGAAGAGGTGGTCGGACGGGTCGTCGACGAGATCCGGGCGTTCGATCCGTCCGCCGACATCGTCGTAGTGGATGACGCGTCGCGCGACGGCACGGCCGCCGTCGCGCAGCGTCACGGAGCAACGGTGCTCCGCCTGCCGTTCAACGTCGGCATCGGCGGAGCCGTGCAGACCGGGATCAGGTACGCGCGGGACGAGGGCTACGACGTCGCCGTCCGGCTCGACGGGGACGGCCAGCACGACGCCTCGGAGATCGAGAAGCTCCTCGCGCCGATCCAAGCCGGTGACGCGGACCTCGTGATCGGCTCTCGCTTCGTCGATCCGGGCGGAACCTATCGGCCGCCGTTCGCCCGGCGGATCGGGATTCGGATCTTTGCGCGGCTCGTCTCCGTCCTGGGCGGCCAGAAGGTCACGGACACGACTTCCGGCTTCATCGCGCTCGACCGGGCGGGAATCGAGCTGTTCGCCGCCGAGTACCCGCACGACTACCCGGAGGTGGAGGCGACCCTCGTCGCGTTGCGCAGCGGCCTCCGGCTCGCGCAGGTGCAGGTCGAGATGCGCGAGCGACAGACGGGTACCTCGTCGATCACCTTCGTGCGATCGCTCTACTACATCGTCAAGGTCACGCTCGCGCTCCTGGTGGCGAGCTTGCGCCGCTACCCGCGCCTCGAGGGTGCGAGCCGGTGACGCCGCTCAGGGTCTCGATTGTCGGCGTCGTCGCCTCGCTGCTGCTCATCCTGGTCGTGCTCGAGCTCATGCGCGGGCGGCGGCTGAAGGAGCGCTACGCCCTCCTCTGGCTTGCAACCGGTGTCGTGCTGCTGGTGCTCTCGGCGTGGCGGGAAGGGCTGAACACGGTCGCTGGCTGGCTCGGAGTGACCGGATATCCGCCTGCGGTGCTCTTCGCGGTCGCGACGCTCTTCGTCCTGCTCGTCCTGCTCCACTACTCGACCGTCATCTCGAAGCTCACCGACGAGAACGTCGACCTCGCCCAGCGCATCGCGCTGCTCGAGGAGCGCATCAGCCGTCCACAGTCACCGGAGGGCTGAACGCGAACACGTCGCCCTCCTCGGGGTCGTCGATCCAGTTCGTTCCCACGCCGATCCGGTACGTCGCGCTCGCGAGGGCGGACTCGTCGACGAAGGTGAGCGTCTCGAGTCGTCGCGATCGGCTGACGCCGCGGATGACGCAGTAGATGGCAACTCCCGCCGACGCACGCATTCGCGTGTCGTCGCCGGGGCCGTCGTGCCGGTAGACGCGGTAGAAGACATCTGCGCGCCACGGGCCGCCGTCGGTCCAGCTCAGCCGTGGTCCCGGTCCCCGTTCGCTAGACGCGGAGCTCGACGCTGTCGTCGATCGGGGTGAGGATGTTCGCCGCCCTCGAAGTCCTGGACGACCACCTTGGTCTGCGGCGGCTCGAGCGGCGTCGACACCGCGATGGCGACGCCAGGGAACGACGACGGTGAGTAGCTGCGGCGACCACGATCCAGCGTGGAGCCACGCCTGGGCTCGATACAGGACTGGACCCGATCGCCGAGCCGTCGCGCAAGTGTCGGAACGAGCAGAGGGATCGATGCGAACAGCAGCAGATACGCGGGCCACGCCGGCATGAGCAGTCGCCAGAACGTGTTCGCCTGGATGTCGGCGCGGGTCGAGAAGCCCTTCACGACGAGGAACGCTCCGAGCCAGCCGGCCAGCAGTGCGGCGATCGGCCAGCGCCGCATCGCGCAGGACCGCGACGAGCCCTGCGAACGGCGCCCACTGCGCGAGCCGGGCGCTCCAGAAGAACTCGCGCAGCTGATCCATCTGCAGGCGCCAGTGCTCGAAGTCGAGCTCGAAGTAGCGGTCGAGCCGGAAGTCGGCCGCAAGCGGCAGGGAGCCGGCGGCCAGGTGCGCTTGCTCGAGCGCGAACGCCGGGATCTCGCCCAGCCCCTTCACCTTCCAGAGCGAGGAGGACGAGAAGCGCAGGGACGGCGGCTGCGCCCACAGGCGAGCCCCTCGCGCCACCGACGCGCCACGACGTAGGCGAGCGCGACGCCGACTGCGACCAGGAAGTTCGGCGGCTTGAGCGCCGCGGCTGCGCCCAGGAGCAGGCCCGCGAGCACGGCATCCGTCATTCGGTCCGGCGAAAGCGAGCGCACGACGAAGAGGACCGCCATGCAGGACGAGCACCATGGACGGGAAGTCCGCCAACGCCGTCAGCCCGAGCGCCTGCGGGAGGAAGTGCTCGGTCCAGCGCTCCTGGTAGCGGTCGACGAAGAGCGGGATGGCCGCAAAGGGGGCGATCACCCAGAGGAGCGACGCCCAGTAGCCGAGCAGACGCCCGCCGATCCTGGCTGCGATTCCGTACAGACAGAGCAGCGCCACCGGGCCCAGCACGAGGACCTGCGCGAGGACCAGCGGCGGCAGCGCCTGCACGTACGTCGGTCCGGTCGCCCAGGTGACGGGTGCCTGGGCCGCGGGCCAGAGGTACGCGATCTCGGTGGGGGGAAGCTCGGCCTCGCCGAGCAGCCAGCCGGTCGTCGTCATCCACGATCTGGTCGCCGCCCTGGAACCAGACCCAGCCGTTGTGGTCGACCGAGAGCGCGAGCACGAGGGTCGCCGCGATCTGGACGCCGACGAGCGTCCCGAGGACGGCGCGCGGCCGCTCGAGCAGGAGGTCGACCGTTCGCCCACCCCAGCGGGCGGCTCCTGTCGCGCTAGCGGCTACCGACACCCGCGACTGCCGAGCGATACCACGCGACGGTGCGCTCGATCCCCTCGCGCAGCGGTGTTCGCGCCTCGAAGCCGAAGAGCTCGCGCGCCCGCGCTCCCGTCGACGCTGCGGCGTGGCTGGCCGTTCGGCTTCTCCGTGTCCCACGTGATGCGGCCCTCGTATCCGGTCACGTCGGCGACGAGCTCCGCGAGGTCGCGGATCGAGATCTCGCGTGCCGCCCCGAGGTTCACGGGCTCAGGGCCGTCGTACCGCTCGGCGGCGAGCACGAGACCCTCGACGCAGTCGTCGACGTACAGGAACTCGCGCGTCGGCGAGCCGTCGCCCCAGAGCACGACCTCGTCGTCCGCCTCGACCATCTTGCGGATGAGCGCCGGAATCACGTGTGACGTCTCGAGGTCGAAGTTGTCGCGCGGCCCGTACAGGTTCGTGGGGAGGAGGAAGATCGCGTCGAGCCCGTACTGCTCTCGGTACGCCTGCGCGCCGACGAGGATCGCCTTCTTCGCGACGCCGTAGGGCGCGTTCGTCTCCTCCGGGTAGCCGTCCCACAGGTCGTCCTCGCTGAACGGCACCGGCGCGAACTTCGGATAGGAGCAGACCGTGCCCACGATCACGAGCTTCGGCGTCTCGTGGAGCCGCGCCTGCTCGAGCACGTTCGAGCCCATCGCGAGGTTCGCGAACCAGTACCGGCCGGGATTCGCGCGGTTCGCGCCGATCCCGCCGACCTCGGCCGCGAGATGGAACACGAGCTCGGCGTCGGCGTCGTCGAACATACGCGCGGTGTCGTCCATCGACGTGAGGTCGTAGTCGGCGCTCCGCGCGGCGACGACCTCGTGGCCGTCGGCTTCGAGCCGCTCGCACGAGGTGCGATCCGAGGAAACCGCCTCCGCCGGTGACCAACGCCCGCATCCGCGAAAGGCTACTAGCGCGGGCGGGTTGCGCTTTTCTCCTGCTGAATGGCATCGTGCAAGCGGTCTACGCTTCACGCCATGGACGACTCGTCCGTCGGCGTGTGTGCGCCGACCGCTCCGGGTGAGCCGTCGCCTCGCTACGCTCGGCTCCGCGGCGATCCTCGCCGCCTCGGCGTCGTCGCAGTCTCCAACTCGCTGACCTACCCTCCGCTGGGCGGCTACGACGCCGAGGACTACCTCGCCTATGCACGCGACCTCGTCGAGCGCGGCGAGCTACCCGATGCGGTGGGCGCGTACTACACGCCGCCTGGCTACATGGCGCTCGCTGGCGTCGCGACGAAGCTCGGAGCTCGGCTCGGCCTCGACGATCCCGAGCACCTGGGGCAGCTTCTCAATGCGATCTTCGTGGTCGCCGCAGGTGTCCTCGTCTACCTCCTGGCGCGCGTCCTCTGGCCGGCTCGGCCGGTGCTGTGGTTCGCTGCGGTCGGTTTCTTCGCCTTCTTCCCGACGGTGCTGAAGACGGGAGCGATGTTCCATCCGGAGCCGTTGTCGATGCTTCTCACGGCCGGCGCGCTTGTCGTTCTCGCGCAGCATGGTCCGCACCAGGCGCTACACGTGGCGACTGGCGGTGCCGCTGGGCATCCTCCTCGGAGCGGGACAGCTGGTGCGTGCGTGGTCGCTGTGGATGGTGGGCGTCGCCGTCGCAGTGCTGCTCGTCGTCGCGGTGACCGATCGCTCGCGACGCCGGAAGGCGCTGCCTGCGCTCGCCGTCGCCGTCGCGCTCGCCGCGCTCGTTCCTTCCCCCTGGTACGCGTATCAGGCGACGCGGTATTCGAATCCGGTGTTCGATCGGCCGCAGCCGGATGAGTTCCTGCTCGCGCGCCGGCCTCTCGCGTTCTACGTCGACGCGCGCTTCCCCGACGTCGTGCGCGCGGCCGTGGCGGGACCGCTTCAACGATCGCTTCGTTCCGGTCTTCTACGCGGAGGCCTGGGGCGACTACTTCGGCTTCTGGTCCTGGGGCTCGGCCCGCGGCGACCGGACGGACGCGATCGACTCCGAGCTCGCGCGTCAGAGCGCGCTCGGTCTGCTGCCGACGGGGCTCGCGCTCGCCGGCGTTCTCGCGCTCCTGGCTCTCGGCGTCGTCCGTCCGCGCGAGGACCCGGGACGTCTCGTCGTCGCGCTGCCGCCCGTCGCTGCCACGACCGCGGTGCTCTACTTCGCGGTCGCGTATCCGACGAACGACGGCGACACGATCAAGGCGACGTACGCCATGGCCGCCGTTCCGGCTCTCGCAGTGTGCTTCGGCTTCGCGGTCGAACGGCTCGCGGCGCGACGCTCGTCGGCATCGTCCTCGGGCGTCGCTCCTCGTCGCTCTCCGCCCTCGCCTGCTTCCGTTCCTCGTCTGGTGAGCTCGCTCGAGCGCACTCGAGGCACAGCGCGCCGAGCGCCGCTGGGTGATGGTCGGCGCTCGTCGTGGCGGCTTCCGCTGGTCGCCGTGCAGGTCGTCGGTGGGCTCGTTCGGAGGCCGTGACGGACGAGCCGTCGCTCCTCGAGCTGGTCCAGACGTGCCTGACGGAACGCAGCTACGCCGTTCGGGCCGGTCGTCGGGGACCCCGTCGCCTCGAGCGCCGAGCGCGGCGCGCTGCGGACGACGGTCGAGGGGAACGCGGTGACCGTGGCGCTCGGGGGCTCGGAGAGGATGCCGAGCGCGTCTACCGCGCGTACGCGCGGTGGCGCCGAGGACGTCGTGCGGACGAGGCTCGAGCGGCGACGGAAGGTCGTGCTGCTCTGGGACATCGACGCCGACGGCGTCGCAGCGCGAGTTCATGTACCTCTGCACGCGCGACGCGCAGGAGTGAATGCTCGCTCGACGGCTCAGCGACGGCAGGAGCCGGCGAGCCGGTGGGAAGCCAGTCGACGCGTCCGATCCAGCGGTCGCGGTTCTCGGCGTACCACCGAATCGTCTGCAGGACACCCTCTTCCCACGACACTCGCGGCTGCCACCCGGTCTCTGCTGTGAGCTTCTCGTGCCCGACCCGAAGGGCGAGGACGTCGCTGCCGCCGGGTCGGAAGCGACCCGCGGTCGAGCTGATCTGCCGGTCGCTCGGCCAGAAGCCGTGCTCGGCTCCGAGCCGGATGATGAGATCGGCCCAGTCGCGCATCGAGATGTTCTCGCCCTGGCCGTAGACGTAGACGTCGCCCGCCGTGCCCTGCGCGGCGACGGTCAGATGCCCCCGCACGCCGTCCGTGCAGAAGCAGAAGTCGCGCAACGGCTCGAGGTTCCCGAGCTCGATCGTGTCACGCGTGAGCGCCTGCGTGACGATCGTGCCCGTGACGTACCGCGGGTTCTGGCGCGGCCCGTAGTTGTTGAACATGCGCGTGACGACGCCCGGGACGCCGAAGGCGTCGAAGTAGTTCATCGTGAGGAAGTCCGCGGCGACCTTCGCGGTCGCGTAGATGGACTTCGGGTTGATCGGCGAGCGCTCGTGGAGGATGAGCCCTCCGTCGTCGTCGAAGTCGTGGTGGTCCGAGACCGACTCGCGAACGTTGCCGTACTCCTCCGAGGTGCCGGCGGTGTCGAACTTCTCGAGCTCGAGGCCGACGTCCACGACCGACTGCAGGAGGTTGAGCGTGCCGAGCACGTTTGCCGCGACGGTCTCGTACGGTCGGTGCCACGACTCGCCGACGTGCGCCTGCGCGCCGAGATGGAAGACGAACGGCCGGTCCGGCGCGGTGTCCTTCAGCTCGCGTATGAGGTAGTCGACCGAGGTTCGGTCCGTGAGGTCCGCGAAGTGGATCTTCAAGCGGTTGCGTAGGTGGCCGATGTTGTTCAGCGCTCCACTCGATGTCGCGCGGACGAATGCATGGACGTTCGCGCCGAGCTCGACGAGCGCGTCCGTGAGGTGCGAGCCCATGAAGCCGTCGGCTCCGGTTACGAGGACGGTGCGCCCTTCGTAGAGGTCCCCGAACTCCCGCCGGAGGTCGTCCCGCGCTTCGTCTGTCCAGAGGATGTCGTTCGCCATGATCCGTACGCTTCCGCGTCGGTGAGCAAGCGTACAGAGTCGTCCGGATTCGGTTCGCTGGCGAGCGCCGCGCTGACCGCCACCTCGCTGCTCGTTGTCAACGGCCTCGCGGCGGTCATCGGCGTGGTGATCGCCCGCGAGTTCGGCCTCACCGCCGAGACCGACGGCTTCTTCGCGGCATACGGCGTGTTCGTCGTCATCGTCACGGCATCGCAGGCGATTCGCGTCGCCGTTCTCCCTCCACTGGCCCGCGCGCGGGAGGAGCGGCAGCTCGCCGCCGTCGTGGGAGGATTCGCGACCGCGCTCGCCGTCGTCGCCCTGCCGCTGATCGTCCTCTCGCTGCTGGCGGCCGATCCGCTCGCGGCAGTGCTCACGGGAACTGCTTCCGAGACCGCTCAGGATTCGTGTGCGGACGCCCTGCGGTGGGTCGTGCCTGCAGCCGTGGCGCATCTCTTCGCCGCGCTCGGCGCGAGTGCCCTCGCGGCTCTCGACGACTACGCAACGCCCGCGCTGGGCTACGCGGTAGGAAGCCTCGCGGGTCTCGGCCTCATCCTCGTGCGCGTCGACTCGGACGGGATCGTCGCAGTCTCGTGGGGCATGGCGGTCAGCTCGGTCCTGGCGCTGCTCGTGATCGCCGCGGCGCTCGCGTGGCGGGCGTGGCGGACTTCGATGCCCGCGGCGGCCGCCCGGCCGGTGGGCGATCCGCTCCGCAACCGACTCGCGCTCTTCCTTGCAGCCGCCGCGATCCCGCTCGCGCTCCAGTTCGCATACGTCGTCTCCGTTCCGTTCGCCGGGCGACTCGGCTCGGGGGCAGTGACGAGCCTCGGGTACGCCTATCTCGCGGCGGCGACGCTCGCCGGCGTGACGGCGTTCTCCATCGGGCTCGTATCCTCAGTGCCGCTGGCCCGGGCGGGTCTCGATGCCGCCGCCGCGGGGCGCCACGTGGTTGCGGGAGCCTGGGTTGCGCTCACCGTGATTGGTGCGGCGGTCGGGATGATCGGGCTCGTAGGTCCGGGGCTCGTCGAGGCCGTCCTCGGGGACGCCTACGGCGACGACGTCGGCAGCGAGATCGCGCGGCTTATCGTGGTACTCGGACTGTGGATCGTGGTCGCAGTCGGGGTCAACCTGGCGTTTCCGCTCGCATTCGTCACGAAGCGGCTCCGGCCGCTTCCCTTCATCGCCGTCGGCGTGATCGCTCTGCAGGTTCCGTTCGCCTGGCTCGGCGCCGAGGTGCTCGAGCTCTGGGGCGTCGCGCTGGCGCTCGCGCTGTCCGGAGCGTTCGTCCTCGCTGCCCTCCTTCGCGAGCTCGGTGCGCTCGCCACAGGAATGAAAGGCCTGGCTGTGGCGGCCGGAGTGATCTCCATGATCACCGCACTTGCGTATCTGCCGCCGACTCTCGTGCTGGGCTCCGTCGCGGCGGCCATCGCCGGCTTCGTGGTCTACGTGCTTCTCGTGCTCGTCCTGCGCCCGCGCGGCCTCGTGGCGTCATGGAGCTACCTGCGGTCCCTGAGGTAACGGCGGATCAGCCTGTCTTCCGCCAGCGGAGTCCCGAGCCGCGGCGGTAGAGCCCGACGAGCGCGAGGCCGCCACGTGTGCTGAACACGCGGTGACGGGTCGATGCGACCGCGCGCTCGAGCGGCGGCAGGTACCTGAACGTCATGCGCCCCCCGATCCGCTCGCCTTCCCAGTCGAACGGCGGACGTTCGTCGGCGAGCTTGCGGACGACGACCGTGCGGTACCCGATCGAGCGCTCGACCTCCCAGGCCTTCGAGGCTCGCGCGTGGTCGACGACGACGGCAACCGGAGGCATGTAGGCGTCGTCGAGGAGGATGCGCCCGCCGATCTCGAGTCGTGGGGTGACGTGCCACCAGTCGAGGACCGGGTAGGGAAATCCGTGAGCCCCGTCCAGGAGGACGAGGTCGAGTCGTCGCTCGGGCACCGAGGGCAGCACCTCGTGTGAGTATCCGAGGGCGAAGGACACCCGCTCGCTCGAAACGCCGAGCTCCTTGCACGACCTCCGCACGCGTGCCTCCTCCTCCGGGTCCGGGGTCACCGCGACGTGCTCTGTCCCGGCAGCCGCGAAGACGATCGTGCTCGCTCCCGAGCCCGTCTCGAGCGTGGCCATCCCTTCGCGGAGCTCGCTCTCGAGCCACTCGAGCGCGGGCCACGCGAGGCCCCAGTACTCGTCGCCGGAGCCGTGGATGCCGGGCGGCGCCTCGCGCAGCCGGTCCGTCAGCGTCGGCGCCATCGCGCGAACGTTACTGCCCGAGCTCCGCGTACACGGCGTCGTGAGCGCGCGCCGTCGCTTCCCAGGAGAACTGGGCAGAGCGCGCGATCCCCTTGGCGGTCCACTCGGCCGGGCTCGCGAGGATCTCCTCGACCGCGGCGACCATGTCCTCGGTCGAGGTCGGGTCGAACAGGCGCGCCGCGTCGCCGCAGACCTCCGGAAGTGACGCCGCGTTCGAGCTGGCGACAGGGCAGCCGCAGGCCATCGCCTCGAGCGGCGGCTGCCCGAAACCCTCGTAGAGGCTCGGGAAGACGAGGCCCGCCGCCGTTTGGTACAGGCGCACGAGCTCGTCGCGCGACACGTGTCCGAGTGAGCGGGCTCCGTCAGGCGTGGCGCCGTCGTAGGCGGTGAGGACGAGCTCGAGATCTGGATGTCGCCTCCGAAGCACGCCGAACGCCTCGAACAGGCGCTCGTGGTTCTTGTGCGGCCAAGCACGCGCCGGGTACACGAGAAAGCGGCCGCGCTCCTCGTCGCCGGGTCCGAACACCGAGTGGTCGAGCCCGAGATGGATGGGGCGGACGCGATCCTCAGGCACGCCCAGGCGTTCAACGACGGCCCGGCCGGCGTGCTGGGAGATCGTGATCACGAGCCGGCTCTTGCGTACCGACCACGCGTAAACGACCCGGCGATACGCGAGCTCAGAGCGTGAGAAGAACCGTGGCAGGAACTCGTGCTGGAGATCCAGCACCGTCGTGACAGCGGGCGGCTCCTCGACCCGCGGGATCATGACCGTGAGCGGGAAGTGCACGACGTCGAGCCCCGCGAGGCGCCGCCGAAGCCGTCTTCCGCGAAGAACTCCCTCCGACATCGCCACGATGCGACCGGGCATGGATCTCGAGGCGCGGTACTCGTCCGCGACCTCGCTCGGGAGCCCATCGACATCGGTGGCGATGCTCGGGAGGAACGCGCGATACGAGTGCGCTCCGTTGCGGCCTAGCGCGCGGACGAGCTCGCGTGCGTACGTCTCGCTGCCACCGGAAACGCGTGGGACGAGCGTGAGGAGGCTGATCCCGACCTGCATGGACGGCTACACAACGAGTGCAGCTGCCCGGTACACATCCTCGTGGCGGCGCGCCGTCTCGTCCCACGTGTAGCTCGCTGCGCGAGCGAGGCCGAGCTCACGGAGCTCCTCGCGACGGTTGTCGGCGTCGACCATCGCCGCGGCCATCGCCTCGATGTCGGTCGGGTCGAAGAGGACGGCCGCGTCTCCGCATACCTCGGGAATTGCCCCCGCGTTCGAGGCGGCGACCGGGCAGCCACATGCCATCGCCTCGAGCGGCGGGATCCCGAAGCCTTCGTACAGGCTCGGGTAAACGAGGCACGCGGCGCGCCGGTACAGGGATGCGAGTTGCGTTGCGGGCACCTCGCCGAGGTTCTCGACGCCCTCGGGCAGCGGGTCGAGCCGGTCCAGGCCACCGCCCGTGAGGACCAGGCGGAGGTGCGGCCGCGTCTCGCGCAGGGTCGCGAACGCTTGGAAGAGACGCGCGTGGTTCTTGTGTGGCCACGCCCGCGCCGGATAGAGGATCAGGGGCTCCCGCTCCTCGTCCGCCTGTGGGCGAAAGATCGCGTGGTCGATCGCATGGGGCACGACGTGGATACGATCACCGTCGAGCCCGAGCGCAGCACGCGCTCGATCGCGCACGAACTCGCTCGTCACGATCACGGCCGCAGCGGATCGCGCAGCGCGATCGTAGGCGAGCCGGCGGAACGAGCGACGCGCTGGACCGAAGAACTCCGGCAGATCGCGGTGCTGGACGTCGTGCAGCGTGACCACGGTCGGTGCCTGCACACGTGGCGAGGGGACCGTGAGCGGGTAGTGGATGACGTCGACCGTCGTGAGGTTCTCGCCGACCTCCTTCGTCCGCCTGGCCTGCAGGGCCATCGCGACGATGCGGAGTGGCCCGCGCTTCGCGACGGGCGGATCCTTGACTTCGACCGTGGGCAGTCCTTCGGCCGCATCCTTCGCGCGAGCCGGGACGAAGACCGCGTACTCGAGCGTCCCGATGCGGGCGAGCGACCGAACGAGCTGCCGCGCGTACGTCTCCGATCCGCCCAGATCGCCGGGCGAGAACGTGAGCAGGGAGAGGCCGACGCGCACGGTCGCAGCCTACTGGTCCGATCACCGAACGCCCGGCTAGAATGCCGCGATGCCCTCTGACGACGCCAAAAACGGCGCTTCTGCAGGGGTTTCCGTCGACGTTGAGGAGCTCTTCCGCGCGCTTCGCGAAGAGGTTCGTCGCTCCGGGGCCGATCCGGGCGCCGGCATCGGCGACGAGGACGAGCGACGCGTCGCCCGCGCCGAGGCGGAGCGGCTCTGGCCGGTGTCGGCGGATCGGTCGCTCAGGCTCCGGCCAGGCGTTCGTGGAGGCATCGGCACGCCCGTCAAGGCCGTCCTCCGGAAGCTCATGCGCTGGTACGTCGAGCCGCTCGCGTACGACCAGCGCTCGTTCAACGCGGCGACCTTGCGACTGATCGACGATCTCCAGGAACAGGTCGATCGCCTGCAGGCCGAGCTCGAAGCGACTCGCACGCCCCAGCCATGAGGGTTGCCGTGCTCAGGCCGCAGGTGCCGTTTGCTCGCGGCGGCGCCGAGATCTTCACGGACCGCCTCGTCGAGGAGTTGCTGGCGCGCGGGCACGAGGCGGATCTCGTCTCCGTGCCGTTCAAGTGGTATCCCGGCGCTCGGGTGCTCACGCAAGCGTTCCTCTGGCGGATGCTCGATCTCGAGGAGGCCGATGGGCAGCCGATCGACGTCGTCGTGGCGACGAAGTTCCCGTCCTACCTCGTGCGACACCACGACAAGCGCGTCTGGCTCGTCCACCAATTCCGGCAGGCGTACGAGCTCGACGGAACCGCGCTCGGGCAGTTCGGCGACTCCGCCGAGGACAGGGCGCTCCGCCGGAAGGTGCAGGCGCTCGATCGGGTCGCGCTCGGCGAGGCAACGCGGCTGTTCGCAACGTCGCGAAACGTCGCCGGCCGGCTCGAAGCTTCGACGGGCCTCACGGCCGAGGTGCTGCCGCACCCGCCCCAGCCACTCGAATACCGCTGCGAGGGATACGGCGACTTCGTGCTCTCGGTGAACCGCCTCGACCGCGCGAAGCGCATAGACCTGCTCATCGAGGCAGCTGCTCGCGACGGCGGGCTGGAGGTGGTCATCGCCGGCGACGGGCCGGATCGCGACCGGCTCGAGCGGCTCGCGCACGAGCGCGGCCTGAACGGCCGGGCGCGCTTCACCGGAGCGATCACCGCGGGCGAGCTCGCAGACCTGTACGCGCGTTGCCTCGCCGTCTACTACGCGCCGGTCGACGAGGACTACGGCATGGTCCCCCTCGAGGCCTTCCTGTCCGAGAAGCCCGTCCTGACGACGACCGACGCCGGCGGCCCGCTCGAGGTCGTCGCGGACGGGAGCACGGGGCTCGTCGTCACGCCGGACGTGGCCGAGATCGCCCGCGCGCTCGGCTGGTTTCGCGAGCATCGGGACGAGGCTGCGACGTACGGCCGCGCGGGGAAGGCGATCGCCGCGGAAGTCACGTGGGACCGCGCGATCGCGAGGCTGCTCGCGTGAAGCTGCTCCCTCACGTTCCTGGGGCGTCGCTCGAAAAGGAGGCGAAGCATCCTGCCGCGCGCGGCGTCAGCCTTCGGCGGTGCCCGGCTCCGCCGGGCGGGAGCCGAAGGCGGCCAGGGACGTGAAGGTCGCCTACTTCTCGCCGATGCCGCCCGAGAAGTCGGGCATTGCCGATTACAGCGCTCTGCTCCTGCCTGCGCTGCGAAAGCGGATCGACGTCACGGTGGTGCGCCGTGGCCGGGGTCGGGCATCGCGAGGCACCGACCTCGCGCTCTACCACGTCGGCAACAACCCCGACGCGCATGCCTGGATCGTCGACGCGCTCCGCAGGCGCCCCGGCGTCGTCGTGCTTCACGACTTCGTCCTCCATCACCTCGTCGCGGGAATGACGGTCGGCCGCCGCGACGGGCACGGCTACCTCGACATCATGGAGCGCGAGCACGGCGTCGTCGGCCGGCTCCTTGGGCACGGCGTGCTCGACAAGCGGATCCCGCCGCTGTGGGAGTCACGGCCCTCCGACTTCCCGCTTGCGACGTTCGTCCTCGAGCACGCGACCGGCTTGATCGTCCATTCGCGCTACGTCCGAGACCTCGCTCGGGCGGCAGGGTACGCAGGCCCGATCTCCGTCGTTCCCCACCCGGCCTGGCCGGTTCCCACGATCGAGCCTCATCACATCACGTCGAACGCGGTCGTCGGCTGCTTCGGCGTGGTCAACTCGAGCAAGCGCATTCCCGAGCTGCTGCGCGCGATCGCGGCGGTAAGCAGCACAACGCCGGCGACGCTCCTTCTCGTCGGGCCGACCTCGCCCGGCTTCGATCTCGACCGGCGAATCCAGCGGCTCGGGCTCTCCGACGAAGGGCTCGTGCGCGAGGGCTGGGTCGACGAGGCGCGCCTCTGGGCGCTGATGGCCGCGAGTTCTGTCGTCGTCAACCTGCGGCACCCGACGATGGGCGAGACCTCGGGCAGCGTCATCCGCGGCCTCTCGCTCGGGAAGCCGCTCGTCGTGAGCGACGTCGGCTGGTTCGCGGAGCTTCCCGGCGAGGTCGCGCTGAAGGTGCCGCCGGACGACGACGAGGTGGCGACGCTGACCGCGGCGCTCGAGCTCCTCGTGACACGCCCGGACGTGCGCGAGGCGATGGGCGCGAGTGCCGCTGAGCTCGCGCGGCGCGAGCACGAGGTCGGACAGGTCGCGGACCAGTACGTTGCCGCGCTTGAGAGCGCTGCGGGTGGCGCCGCGGTGGCCGACGCGGTACTTCGCGAGGTCAGCGAGGCTGCGGCGGACGTCGGGATCTCGGCGGAGACGGCCGAGGCGAGAGAGATCGCCAGACGCCTCGCCGAGGTCGAGCTTGGCTAGGGCCCTTCGCCAGATCCCGACCTGGGCGTGGCTCGCGGCGATCGTCGTCAGCTCCGCGACCCTGCGTGCCGTCCTCTCGCGGGAGATCGTCGCCCCGTTCATCCTCGTCGATGAGCTGATCTGGTCCGAGCTCGCCCGGGGCATCGCGGACGCGGGCGAGCCGCTCATTCGCGACGAGCCCGAATCGTCGTACAGCATCGTGTACCCGCTCGTGCTCAGCCCGGTCTACGGGTTGTTCGACAGTCTCCCGGCCGCGTACGACGCGGCGAAGGTACTGAACTCGATCAGCTTCTCGCTCGTGGCCGTGCCGGCCTACTTCCTTGCCAGGCGCGTCGTCGGCGAGCACCTCGCGCTGCTTGCGGCCTTGCTCGCGGTCGCGGTGCCTTCCGCCGCATACACGGGGACTGTCATGACCGAGAACGTCTTCTATCCCCTTTTCCTGGTGACCGCGCTCGTGCTCGTCCTCGTGCTCGAGCGGCCGACCGGGCTGCGTGTGGCGTTGCTCCTCGTCCTAATCGGGCTCGCGTACGCGACGCGTGTCCAGGCCGCGGCGCTCGTGCCAGCCGTGCTACTCGCGCCCGTCGTTCTCGCCGTCTTCGAGCGGCGTGCGCCGCGCTCGCTACTCCGCGAGTACCGGCTCCTCTACGGCGCCTTCGCCGTGCTCGGCACGCTCGCCGTCGCAGTCCAGCTCGCGGGCGGAAGCTCGCCGCGCGATCTGCTCGGTGCGTACGCGCCCGTCGGTGACGCGAGCTACGACCTGGGTGAGACGCTCCGCTACCTCGTGTGGCACGCGGCCGAGCTCGGCCTCTACGTCTTGATCGTCCCCGTGGCTGCGACGATCGTGCTCGTCGCGCGAGCGGGCGCGCTCGACCGCCCGCTGCAGGCGTTCCTGGCGGCGACGCTCGCTCTCGTCGCCTGCCTCGTCCCCACCGTCGCCGCGTTCGCGTCCGTGTTCTCGTTTCGGATCCAGGAGCGGAACCTCTTCTACCTCGCGCCGCTCCTCGCCACCGCAATGCTCGCCTGGATCGAGCGCGGTGCTCCGCGACCACGCGTCCTCGCTGCGTTGGCAGCAGCGGCGTCGGCGCTGCTGGTCCTGCTCATCCCGTTCGATCGCTTCATCACGACCGCGGCAGTCACGGACACGCTCATGCTGCTCCCGTTCTGGTCACTGCAGGACCGAATCGGCATGGACTGGGTCACGCCTGCCGCGTTCGCAGTCGCGGTCGCACTCGCTGCGGCATTCCTCTTCGTGCCGCGCCGATTCGCGCTCGTGCTCCCGCTCCTCGTCCTCGGGCTGTGGGTCGCGGCCGTGCGGCCGATCTGGTTCGGCAAGCACGGTCTCGAACGCGCGTCGCTCGGCTACCTGTTCCAGGGCATCCGCAACGCGGACCGAGACTGGGTGGACACCACGCTCCCCGACGGCGCCGAGGCTGCGTTCCTCTGGACGGGGCGCACGGACCGGCTGACGGTGAACCAGACCGAGTTCTTCAACCGGGCGGTCGGGCCCGTGTACTACCTGCAGAGCCCCACGCCCGGCGGGCTGCCCGAGAAGCAGGTGAACGTCGATCCCGATACCGGGCTCGTCACCTTCCCGGGCGGCGAGGACGTGACGGACGAGTACCTCCTCGCGGACTCGTCGTTCGAGCCGGACGGGAGAATCCTCGCGAGCGACAAGGGCTGGGGCATCAACCTCTGGCGCGTGAGCCGCCCGCTCGTCTCAGTCGTGAAGGTGGAGGGGCTCTACCCCAGCGACACCTGGTCGGGCGAGACGGTCACGTACACGCGGCGCCGGTGCGGGCCGGGCCGGGTCTCCGTCGAGGTGTGGAGCGACCCGAGCCTCTTCCTCGAGCCGCAGACGGTCGTCGCTCGCTCGAACGGCGGTGTCGTGGGACTGGTGACGTTCGACCCGGACGAGCACGCGAGGCTGTCGGTCCCCGTCGAGCCCGACCCGGCGACTGGCGACTGCCAGGTCGTCTATACGGTCGAGCATACGGCGGTCCCGGAAGAGGTTACGGCTGGCGAGAATCCGGACGATCGCGTGCTCGGGACGCATTTCGACCGGTTCGTGTATCGGCCGCGGCGATGAGAATCGCGTTCGACGTCAGCCCGTTGAGCCATCCGCTCCTGGGGATCGGGAACTACATCCAGGGCTCGCTCCGAGGTCTCGTTGAAGCCGCCGCGGATTCACACGAGATCGTGGCTTTCGCTCCGACGAGTCTCCGCGGTCCCGGGCGGATCCGCGTTGCCTTGGCCGGGATCGACGTCGAGGTTCGCACCTGGCCACTCCCGTTCTCGCATGCGCTGCGCACGGGCTGGAGCGGGCTCGGTCATCCGGTCGTCGAACGACTCCTGGGCGGGCTCGACGTGCTCCACTTCTCCGACTGGATGTATCCGCCACAGCGAGCCGGAGTACGGGCGACGACGATTCATGACCTCGTGCCGCTTCATCACCCCGAGTGGACGACCTCCAGGACGAGGTCGATGCATGGCCGCAAGTACCGCAACGCCGCTACGACCTGCGACGTCGTCTTCGTGAACTCCGAGTTCACCGGGCGCGATGTCGCCGCGACGCTCGATGTCCCGGCGGAGCGGATCCGCGTCGCACATCCGGCTCCGAAACCCGTCTACCGCGCCGACGGGCCGGCAGCCGATCTCGGAAAGCCGTACGTCCTGACCGTTGCGACGCTGGAGCCGCGGAAGAACCTTCAGGTGCTCGTCGACGCACACCGGCTACTCGGAGAGGATCGCTTGCTCGCGGTCGTCGGCGCCGAGGGCTGGGGAGATCAGCCTGCCCTCGACGCACCGGGGATCGTCCGGCTCGGGTTCGTCTCCGACGAGGAGCTCGCGCGCCTCTATCGAGGAGCGGCCGTCGTCGCGTACCCCTCGCGCTTCGAGGGCTTCGGGATCCCGGTGATCGAGGCGATGGCGTGCGGCGTCCCGGTGGTCGTCTCCGCGCACGAGTCTCTCGACGAGGCGAGCGGACAGGCTGCTCTGCGTGCCGACCCGGAGGATCCGGCGGCGTTCGCCGCTGCCATCGAGCGAGCGGTCGCCGACCGCGAGCGGCTCGCTGCGCTCGGTCTCGAGCACGTCAAGGCCTTCTCGTGGCACTCGGTAGGCGAGGTCTTCCTGCGTGGGTACGAAGAGGCTCGCTCGTGAGAGGCGACCAGGAGATCGTCGTCGTCGTTCGCAGGGAGGGAGAGCTTCTCGTTCTGCGCCGAGCCCCGGAGCGGCTCGGCTACTGGAGCCTCGTCGCCGGCGGTCTCGAGCCCGAGGAAACGCCCACCGTCGCGGCGCAACGCGAGCTTCTCGAGGAGACCGGCCTGACGGCCGAGGTTCGCGAGCTGCCGGTCGCGCTGTCCTACTCGCTGCTCGAAGACCCGCCGGCCATTCGCGCGCGCTACGCGCCAGGAGTCGAGACGGTGACGGTTCACGCGTTCGTCGCGGACGCACCTGCCGGCTGGGAACCGACACTCGACGCCGAGCACGACATCCATCGCTGGTGCGATCTCGACGACGCGCTCGAGCTCATGGTGTACGAGACGACCCGTCGGGCCCTTCGCGCCGGCGCGGCCGTGCGGTGATGCGGGTCGCGTTCGACACCTCGCCGCTCGTCCAGACGCGTGCCGGGACGGCTCGTCACGTTCGGGGGCTCCTCGGCGCGCTTCGCGATCGCCCGGGGCTCGAGCTCGAGCTGCTCACATTCGGCGGGCCCGGCCGCATGTCGAGCGTCGTCCGGGACGCGCTCTGGTATCCGGCCGGCCTGCGACGTCGCGCACGGTCGGTCGACGTCCTCCACTGCCCGACGTTCCGCGGCCCACGCGAGGCGACGGTACCGACGGTGCTCACGGTGCACGACCTCGCGATCCTGCGCGCG
Source organism: uncultured Gaiellaceae bacterium (assembly GCA_963723695.1). Taxonomy (GTDB): domain Bacteria; phylum Actinomycetota; class Thermoleophilia; order Gaiellales; family Gaiellaceae; genus GMQP-bins7. The sequence continues at coordinate 506,294 of CAVRRU010000012.1, forward strand.
CCGGAGGCGTTCCCGCGTTGGCATCGGCTCTACGGCCGCGCAGGCCTTGCGCAGGTGCTCCGCTCAGCGGATGCGGTGGTGGCCGTCTCGGAGTTCACACGTGACGAGACCGTCGAGCTGGCCGGGGTCCCGGAGGAGCGGATTCGTGTGGTACCGAACGGCGTCGACGGGGTGTTCACGCCCGAAGGTGATCGCGCCGACGGCGAGTACGTGCTCGCCGTTGCAACGCTCGAGCCGCGCAAGAACCTCGGCCGAGCCGTCGACGCCGCTCGCGAGGCGGGCGTCGATCTCCGCGTCGTCGGTGCCCGTGGCTGGGGCGGAGTCGAGGTGGAGGGCTGGGTCGGCGAGATCCCTGACGCCGAGCTTGCGGCGCTCTATCGCGGAGCGCGGTGCCTCGTCTATCCATCGCTGTACGAAGGCTTCGGCATTCCCGTGCTCGAGGCGATGGCGTGCGGGACGCCCGTGGTGACATCTCGCGGCATGGCGACGGAGGAGGTTGCCGGCGTGGCGGCCGTTCTCGTCGACCCGCTCGACGTCGGCTCCATCGCCGACGGCATTCGCGCGTCGATCGGGCGCCGCGACGAGCTCGTTCCGGCGGGCATCGCACGCGCCCGAGGGTTCACCTGGAAACGTGCCGCTGACGCGGTCGTCGAGCTCTGGCAGGAGCTTGCATGAAAGTCGTCGCCTTCGACGCGGACGTCCTCGGCCGGCAGCGAACGGGAGACGAGACGTACGCGCTGAACCTTCTCCGCCAGCTCGGGCCGCTCGCAACAGCGTCCGACATCCGGCTCGTCGCGATCACGCGGCGTCCCGACCTCGTCCCCGAGGGGGTCGAGCCGTTCGAGCTCGAGGCGCGCTCGCAGGAGCTCCGCATGGCGTGGACGCTGCCGCGCTCGCTGCGCCGCTTGGGCGCCGACCTCGGCCACACACAACACGCGCTCCCGCTGCGCTCCCCGTGCCCCTGCGTGGTCACGGTGCACGACCTGTCGTTCGCGCGTGAGCCTGACGTGATGGGCTGGAAGGACCGCAGCATCTTCCGGCTCGTCGTGCCGCGCGCCGTTCGCCGCGCCGCGCTGCGTCCTCGCCGTCTCCGAGCGCACGAAGGCCGACCTCGTGGAGCTCTATGGCGTCTCTGCAGATCGGATCGTCGTCACCCCGAACGGCGTCGACCCGGCCTTCTCGCCGGGTACCGGCTCTCACGACTACGTTCTGACGGTCGGGGCGGTCCAGCCGAGAAAGAACCAGCTCGCGGCGCTCGCCGCTGCCGGCGAGGCGGGGCTCCCGCTCGTGGTCGTCGGCCCGGAGAAGGACAAGGGGCTCGCCGCCGAGCTCCGCGGCCGCGGCGCGCAGCTCGAGGGCTACGTCCAAACGGAGCGGCTTGCCGAGCTGTACCGGGGGGCCGCCTGCCTCGTGCAAGCGAGCCGCTACGAGGGGTTCGGGCTGCCCGTGGTGGAGGCCATGGCCTCTGGAACGCCGGTAGTCGCCGTCCCCGACACCGCGCTACGCGAAGTCGCCGGCAAGGCGGCCATCTTCGCAGAGGAGGGGGAGCTCGCAGAGGGGATCCGCCGAGCTCTCGCCGAACGCGAGCGCCTCGTCGCGGCGGGGCTCGAGCGCGCTCGCGCGTTCAGCTGGCGCGCCACCGCCGAGAGGACGCTTGCGGCGTACCGGGAGATACTCGGGACGTGAAGGTCTCCGCGGTCGTCGTCTCGCACGGCCATGCCGATGAGCTCGCCCGTTCCCTCCCTGCGCTCGTCGATCAGGTCGACGAGACCGTCGTCGTCGCGAACATCCCCGGCTCGGCGGCAGGCGTTCCAGACGGCGTCTCGGTGCTGGAGAACCCTCGTCCGCTGTCGCTGGCCGCCAACGTCAACCTCGGCATTGCTGCGACGACGGGAGAGTACGTCCTCAACGCGAACCCCGACGCGATCGCCGAGCCCGACGCCGTCTCCGCAATCGTCGCTCATGCGGACGCCAACCAACGGTGTGGCCTCGCAGGCCCGCAGATGCGCTGGCCTGACGGAAGCTGGCAGCCTTCTCGCAGACGGTTCCCGACGGTCCGAGGGACGATCTTGCGCCGGACGCCTCTGCGCCGGCTCCGCGCGCCGTACGAGACGCAGCGCGAGCACTACGAGCTCGACGAGCGCCCGACCGAGCCCGTCCAGGCCGACTGGATGCTCGGCGCCTTCCTGCTCATGCGTCGCGCGATGCTCGACGAGATCGGCGGCTGGGATGCCGGCTACCGCCACTACTGCGAGGACATCGACCTCTGCTATCGAGCCGCGCAGGCAGGCTGGGAGCGCTGGTATGTGCCGGATGCGGTCGTAACGCATGCGTATGCCGCGGTGATCGACCAGCGGTTCCTGTCACGCCACACGCTCTGGCACGCTCGCGGGATGGTGCGCTTCGTACGCAAACACCCCGAGCGGCTGCTTGCGCTGTGACGTCGAAGCAGGACGAGCAGTACGCACGGCAAGCGGAGGACTGGACGGAGCACGCGTACGCCGACGTCTTCGCCTACCTCGAGCATCGCGCGGAGCTGATCGTCGCTCTAGGCCCGCGCCTCGAGCCGGGCGAGGAGGTGCTCGACCTCGCCTGCGGCGACGGGGGCCTCGGCAAGGCGCTGCTCACGCGCGGGCTCCGCTATCGAGGAGTCGATTCGACCCCGGCGATGGTCGACGCGGCGCGGCAGCGGCTCGGCACCCAGGCGTCCGTCGAGCTCGGGGACCTCAACGACTACGTGCCGTCGAGCCCGGTCGCGGCTACGACCGCGTTTCGCGCGATCTACTACGCGCGTGACCGTCGCGCCTTCTTCCGGCACGTATCCGGCTACACCGAGAAGAAGCTCGTCTTCGACCTCAATCCGAGGCAGTACCGCGTCGACGACGTGCTCGCCGATCTGCGTGCCGCTGGCTTCGCGTCGATCGAGCTTCGCCCCTTCTTCGTGCCGCAGACCGTCTCGCTCCCCCGCCCGGTGCTCGCCGCCGCAAAAGCATTCGAGCGGAGCGGCCCGCTCGCCAAGCCCGTGCTCCGCCTGCGCTTCACGTACCTCGTAGCAGCATCCCGTAGGTGACACCGCCGCGAAGCGGCCGCCTCAGGGATCTTGCGCGACCCGAATCCGCGCTCGCGGATTCGGCCTGGCGCACAATTCAGCCGAAGAGAGGCTGGAAGCCCGCCCGATAGATGGAGGCGCCGAGCCGGCGACGGTCGCTGCTCGACGGGTCGATCTCGGCAGGAATGAACGTCGGTGCGACCGTGATCTCCATGCGCCACGGGACCTTCGGCGGGCTCAGCGTCGCCCCGTCAGCCTGGCAGTCGGGCAGGTCGAAGCGGCGGGTCTCGGTGACGCGCTCGATTCTCGGCTGGTTGTCCGGGCCGATGCCAACCGGGCCGATCCGAACGGTCACCTTGCCCGTCGTGCGTGAAGCGGGATCCGGGCACCAGCCCTCCTTCGTAAGGCGAACGACGGCGAGCCCGGGCTCGTCCTTGGAGACGTCGTACCTCGTGTACGCGGCGCGGGCGACGGGATCCTCGGCCGAGCCGATCATCCAGCCGTCCGTCTCGCGTCCGACGAGCGCGTCCTGCAGAACAAGAGGGCCCCCGCCGATGCGGTACAGCGTTGCGTTCGGCCGGGTGGCGACGGCGGGTGCCTGCAGAGTAACTCCGTTTACCGCGAGCGCATACTCGGTCTCCGGCACTGGTGTCAGCGTCCCGTCGACGGTATCGAGATCGGGTGTGAGGATCGGGCCGGCGCCGACGTTGATCGCCGTTCCGTCGAGGCTCCACACCTTGCGAATGGACGGGTTGAAGAACTCGGTCAGCTGGACGCCGGTCGGGTCCGTGAGCCGCTGCCCGATCACCACGACCGACCCGCCGCCCGTGGCCTCGTCGACCCAGTCGTACGGCCGCGGGAGGTTGCTGTCGACCCGCTCCGAGAAGAGCCGTTCGCCCTCGGCGGCGTACACCTGTGCCGTCATGCTCCACGTCACCACGGCAACGGCCGCGACGACGGTGATCGCGGCGTAGGCGGCGGAGCTCCGACGGACGAGCTTCAACGCGACGACGACGGCGAGTGCGAGAACGCAGGCGGCGACGAGGGCGTTCTCGATCGTCCCCTCGGCCCAGCCGAGCTCGCGGTTCGCGAACGCGGCGATCGAGAGCCCGTGCGCCTCGTAGTAGGGGTACTGATCGAGACGAAGCGGAACCGCCGTGACGACGTACACGGTGAACGCCGCGGCGCCGGCGATCGCCCAGCCGCGACCGACGCCGCGTGCGAAGGCGAGCGCCGTGGCCGCGAAGAGGATCGGGCAGAGATAGATGAGGTTCCGCTCGACGATGAGCGTCGAGAAGACCGTCGAGTTGTACGCGCCCTTGATGCCTGCGTACGCGATGAACACCGCGATCGCGGCCACGCTCGTCACGACGAAGCCTCGGGTTCGCGGGTCGTGGGCTTCCGACCTCGGCCGGGCGAGCGCCGCGACCCCCGCAAGCACCGGGAGGACTCCGATCCCGATCGCGAGCGCGCCCGTCGCCCACGCCGCATGCTCGAAGATGCGGTCCTTGAAAACGAAGGTCGTCTCCCGCCAGGCAGTTGATGCGTGCCCCATCGCAGCGGAGAACGCGAGCGCGGCCCCGACGGCCAGGGCCACCGCTCCGGCCCAGTCCCACGCGCTCCACTCCGCACGCCATCGCCGAACCCGCCCGGACTGCCAGCCGAGCCAGAGGAGGCCCAGCGCGAAGACCATGAACAGGATCGAGAGCTGCGTGCGAGCGGCCGCGGCAACGACGCATGCACCGCCGGCAGCAGCTACGCGCCCCCAGCTCGGCCGTTCCAGCGACCGCGCGATCAGCCACAGGGCGAGCGTCGCGAGCGGATAGGCGAGCGGCTCCTCGACGAGGAACGGCGAGTACGCGAGCGCGGGCACGGCCACCGCCGCTCCCGCCGCAGCGAGCGCGTACCACTTCGGGACGACCATCCGCGCGAGCCCGTACACGGGGAAGACCGTCGCCGTCATCGCGAGGACGAGGACGAGCTTCGCCGCGGCCCAGGAAGCCGACACGGAGCCGAGCCACCAGACGGGAGCCAGCACGTAGGCGACGAGCGACGCGAGGCCGTACGGCTCGCCACGGCGCGCCGGCTCGCCCGTCTCTGCGATCGACCGCGCGAGCTGCGTGAGCTCGAGCTCGTCCGTGAAGATCGTCGGAACAGGGCGACGGGAGGCCTGCCAAGCGTAGAGCGCCGCGAGGCCGAAGTAGACGGCGAGCAATGGCACCGACGAAAGGAAGCGCGCGAAGAAGTCCGGGCGAGGCTCCCGGCGCACCGTGGGCGGAGTGCTCACGTCTGAATAGCCTCGACGGGCTCGACCGACTCGGGCGCGAGCTCGACGTGACGTCGCACGATGCGACACGGGATACCGGCAGCCTCAGCTGCCCGCGTGACCGCTGCGAGTCGATCCTGCGCTGCCGCGGGAATCGTCACGAGAACCTCGTCAGTGCGCGTGCTTGCGATCGCGTGCTCTGCCTCGTCCAGTCCACCGACCACGCTGATGCCGAGAATGCGCCTGCGTCGCACGCGAGGGTTGTCGTCGAGAAATCCGACGACACGCCCGTCGCGCGCCTCGCGGAGGTCTCGCGCGAAGCTGCGGCCCGCCCGGCCGGCGCCGACGATGAGGATGCGGCGGCGGTCGCCCCGGTTGCCGATCGTCTCCGGGAAGAGCCGCAGCGCGAGCCGTGACGCACCGACGAGACCGGTGCAGAGGATCGCGTCTATCACGAAGATCTGGAGCGCCGGGAACGAGCCGATCGGCCTCAGCGCGACGAGGATCAGTGCGGCGACGATCGCCGAGCCGAAGCAGCCGATCACGATGGGCACGACGTCGCGGGCTGTCGCGAAGCGCCAGACCCTCCGGTACACGCCGAGCGCGACGAAGAAGACGTAGCGCGTCCCGAGGAGGATCGGCAGCGCCGAGAGGTAGACCGAGCGCTCGAACTCAGTGCCCATTCCGCCGACGGCGAGCACGTATGCGGCGAGGAACGACGCGCAGATGAGGACGAAGTCCGTGAAGACCTCGACGAGCCGGCGCGGCTCGAACACGATCGCGCGCCAGAGCGAGGGCTCCGGGCCCTCGAGGCCACGCCGCGACCGCTCCTGGAGATCTGAGAGGAAGCTCCCGAACTGAACGAGCAAGACGAAGGTCACGAGCACGCCGATCGCGGTCAGTCGGCCGTTGTCGAGGACGTTGTAGGCAAGCGCGGTCGCGCCGATGGCGGACGAGACGATCGCGAGGAGCAGCACCGCCTTCGTCTCCGAGAGCCCGTAGTAGACCAGCCGGTGCGACGTGTGGTCGCGGCCACCCTGCGTCACCGGCCGCTTCTCGACGAGCCTTGCGATCGTGACGAGTGTCGTGTCGAGGATCGGGATGGCGAGCACGAGGAGTGGCAGGAGGATCGTCGCCGCCGTCGTTCCGGCGACCGTCCAGCTCGCCGCGAGTGCGAGGGAGGCGAGACCGAACCCGATCACGAGGCTGCCCGAGTCGCCCATGAAGACCGCCGCGCCCCGCTGCGGCCTGAGGTTGAACGGGAGGAAGCCCGCGCAGGCGAGGCCGAGAGCGAGGGCGAGGGCGAGCACGGACTCGTTCTCGTGCTCGGTCAGCGCGTCGATCGCGAAGTACCCACACGAGACGATCGCGAGCGTCGCCGCCAGGCCGTCCATGTTGTCGAGCAGGTTGAACGCGTTCGTGATCCCGACGAGCCAGAGCAGCCCGATCGCCCACGCGAGCACGTCGTTGCCGACGATCTCGACGTTCAGGCCGCTTGCGAGGACGACGACTGCGGCCGTGATCTGCGCCGCGAGCTTCGCGATCGGGCTGAGGTGCCACAGGTCGTCGACCAGCCCTGCGAGGAAGACGATCGTGACGCCGGCGAGAATCCCGCCGAGCTCGCCGCTCCACTCGACGGCGCCCGTTGCGATCGCCAGCGCGATCCCCGCGACGAAACCGGCGAAGATGCCGACACCGCCGAACAGCGGTGTCGGCTGCTCGTGCCAGCGCGCCTCCGACGGGACCGCGACGAGGCGCGCGCCGACCGGCGCGCGAAGCAGGAGCCAGAGAACCGCGGCAGCAACTGCAAACGCGGCGATCGACACGATCGCAATCACAACCGGGAAAGGGTAGTCGAGCGCCCTGTCGCCCTACACTCCGCGCGATGTCCGTTTACGCCGACGTAATTCGCTATCGCGAGCTTTTCGGAAGCCTCTTCCGGCGCGACATCCGGGCGAAGTACCGCGGCTCGATCCTCGGCCTCGGATGGTCGCTGCTCCACCCTCTCGTCCTCATGCTCGTGTACCTCCTCGTCTTCTCGGTGCTCTGGCGGATCACCGAGGTCGGAAGCGACGACTACTGGCTCTTCCTGCTCTGCGGCCTGCCGGCGTGGGTGTTCTTCGCGACGGCCGCCCAGGCGGCGTCCCGGAGCCTGCTCGAGAACGCAAATCTCATCCGCAAGGTGCGTTTCCCGCGCCAACTCGTCCCGCTCTCGATCGTCGGCACGAACCTCGTCTCGTTCGCGGTCATGCTCGGCGTCGTCGTGGCACTGAGCCTGTGGCAGATTCCGGATGCGCGCGACACCGTCTGGCTCGCGTTCCCACTCGGAGCTCTCTTCGCCTGCATCGTCGCGGGGTTCGCGCTCGCGATCGCCTCGCTGAACGCGCTCTATCGCGACGTCGAGCATCTCCTGCAGGCGCTCCTCCTGCCGTGGTTCTTCCTCACCCCGATCCTCTACAGCCTGGGCGACCTCCCGGGCGTGGAGGACTATCCGATCGCCGAGTTCTTCCTGCACTGGGTGAATTTCCTGACACCGCCTATCGAGGCGACGCGCGCCGTGTTGTTCTACGGGGAGGCCCCGGGCGCGGCGGACACGATCTACACCGTCGTCGCAGCGGGCGTCGCCTTAGGGCTCGGCGCGTGGATCTTCAGCCGCTCGGACGACCGGATCGCGACCGAAGTCTGATCACGGCGCGGCCCTCGAAGATGGCGTCGCTCCCGGCGTAGGCAGGCAGGCCGTCGTACGACTCGGGCTCGAGTTCGTCGAGCAGTGACGGCAGGAGCAGCGGCTCGCCGAAGCGGGGGTTGCGGCCGCCTCCGGGCGCCCAGGCGGCGAGGCGGCGCCGATCGGCGCGCGACTCGGCGTCGAGTGCTCCTCCCACTGCCGCGTAGCCCTCGGCGTGCGCGTCGAGGAGAAGGCGCGACCAGTCAGGCGCCGGCAGCGCGCCGGGGACGAGGTGGGCGACAGCGACTGCGCCCTCGGTCACGAGTGGCTCCTCCTGGGCTGCGAGGGCCGCATCGAGCTCGGGATCGGCAGCGCCGTGGATTCGCATGGCGAGACGCCGTTCGCCGATGCGCGGCTTCACGTCCACAGGAAGGTCGAGCGGCAACGATCCGAGCTCCTGAAACCAGAAGCGGAACTCTTCGACGAGGTCGAACGCGAGCCGATAGTTCCCCGGCGGCCGCGGTGCCAGCACCGAGGACGCGAGCTCGACGGTCTCTCCTGGCTGCACGACGTCCGGAAGTGCCGTCCTGGTCCCATCCCAGACGATCGGGTTTCCGAGCAGGTCGAGCCAGTGGTACGCGAGCTGCACGCCCTCCCGACCGCGTGAGCGCCACGGTGCGGTACCTCCGTTCTCGAGTCGGACGCGCGCGCGTGTCGCGACGCCCGCGCGCTGCTCCTCGAGCTCGTAAGCCACCCATCGCACTGCCAGCGGCCCCACAGGAACTGGGTGCTCGCCGACTCGCTCCATGCCGCGCTCTACTCTAGGCCGCATGGAAGTCGGCGAGATCAGCGTTCAGGGCGTCTCGCGGCGCTTCCGTGTGCATGCGCGTGAGGCGCGCACCCTAAAGGACCTCTTCGTCCAGCGTGGCCGGACCGAGTCCGCCGACGTCTGGGCGTTGCGCGACGTCTCGGTCGACGTCGGCCGTGGCGATGCGGTCGGGCTCATCGGGCGGAACGGATCCGGCAAGACGACCCTGCTCCGCCTGATCGCGGGAATCATCAAGCCGACCGCGGGCCGTATTCGCACCGAGGGTCGAATCGGCTCTCTGCTCGAGCTCGGCGCGGGTTTTCACCTCGACTTCACCGGCCGCGAGAACGTCTTCCTGAACGGCGCGATCCAGGGCCTTCCTCGCGCGGATATCAAGCGGCGTTTCGACGAGATCGTCGCCTTCGCCGAGCTCGAGAATGCGATTGACCGGCCGGTGCGTACGTACTCGTCGGGGATGACGATGCGGCTCGGCTTTGCGATCGCAGCGTTCCTCGATGCGGACATCCTCTTGCTCGATGAAGTCTTCGCGGTGGGCGACGAGGCGTTCCAGCGCAAGTGCTTCGGTCGAATCTTCGCGTTCAAGCAGCAGGGTGGGACGATCGTCTTCGTCTCCCACGACGCGTCGGCCGTCGAGCGACTCTGCGAGCGATCCGTGTTCCTCGACGGTGGACACGTTGCCTTCGACGGGCCAACACGGGAAGCGGTCGTCCGGTATCGGCGCGCTCTGGCTGACGACGCGGATCCCGCCGAGCGCGGCGTCGGACTTCGCGAGTGGGGCTCCGGCGAGGCGTCGATCGCGTCGGCGGCACTCGTCGGGCAAGAAGGCGCAGACCGCCTGCAGTTTCTCTCGGGCGAGCCGTTCGAGCTCCGGGTCGGAATCGCGGCAGACGGTGTTCCGCCCCCTCGCCTGCAGCTCGAGCTCCGCGACGACGCCGGAACGCTCGTCGCCGGCCACGCTGTCGACTTGCGCAGCCTCGGCTGGACGAGCGGCAACGGCAACCGGGACGTGCGCTTCCACATGGGCGCGCTCCCCCTTGCCGACGGTCGCTTCCACCTGCGGCTCGGACTCACGGACGAGGCGGGCGAGCATGTGTACCACTGGCTCGACGACGCGCTCGTCTTCGTCGTCTATCCGGGGGATGACGTCCGCGGGGTCGTGCGCTTTGAAGGGAGGTGGATGCTGGACGAGAACACAGCAGCGCGATGAGCGCGCGCACCTGCCCGGACTGGCCCCAGCTGATGGAGCTCGATCCCGACCTCCAGTTCAAGCACTACACGGTGGCCGAGGCGCAGCTCCCCGCCGAGTCCCTTTCGCGCATGCAGCACGTCTCCCTCGGCCAGGTCGAGATCTGCTGCGACCGTGAGCATCACGTCTTCAACCCGGGCCACACCGACCCCGACGTCGCCGAGGCGCTGAGAGGCACTCACTGGTTCGACGTGAACGAGTGGGCGACCTCGGGTCCCGGCGCCGACAGCGACACCTCCTCGAACGCTGCGTAACCTTCGCCGCGTGCCGGCGATCGTGATCCCGTACCGCGGCGACGCGAAACGCCGCCTGCCGTCGTCCCTGCGTGCCGCGCTCGCGGTGGCGATGCTCGGCGACGTCGTCGCAGCTGCGTCGCCGCTGGGCCGCGTGTTGGTGGTGACCGATGACGCCGCCGTGGTACCAGTCGACGCCGAGGTCGTTCCGGATCCTGGCGACGGACTCGGTGCTGCCGTCGCCGCGGGGCTCGAACGAGCAGACGGTCACGCGCTCGTCGTGAATGCCGATCTCCCGGGCGCGACTACGCCTGCGCTCGAACGGCTTGCCGCGGCCGGCCTCGCGCTCGTGGAGGCGGCCGATGGGACGACGAACGCGCTCTCGCTTCCCGACCCTTCACTGTTCGAGCCGTTGTACGGGCCCGGGAGCGCCGCCCGCTTCCGCGCGTATGCGCCGTTCGTGACCGTGTCGATTCCGGAGCTCGAAAAGGACGTCGACTCCGAAGCGGATCTCCGGCGGCTCGGCACGGGCGTCGGCCCGCGTACGCGGGCGCTTCTCGCCGTCCCGGCGTGAAGGTCGTCCTGCTCTCAGGCGGCGGCGGTGGAGCGCGCTTCGCGCGCGGCCTCGACGCCATCCTCGCGCCGGGCGAGCTGACCGTCGTCGGCAACGTCGGCGACGACGTCGACATCCTCGGGCTGCATGTCTCCCCCGACCTCGACAGCCTCCTCTACACGCTCGCGGGACTCATCGATCAGGAGCGTGGCTGGGGGAGGGCGGAGGAGACCTGGGACGCCCTGGAGTCCGTCTCGAGCTGGGGCGGGGAGGACTGGTTTCGGCTGGGCGACCGGGACCTCGGGCTCCACCTCGTCCGGACGACGGCGCTCCGCGAGGGCGCGACCCTCTCTACGGTCACGGCGGAGCTGTCCGGACGCGCTCAATTGAAGTCACGGATTGTTCCCGCGACGAACGGTCGCCTCCGCACCCACGTCGTCACGCCTGCGGGGCGCTTTCCGTTCCAGGAGTGGTTCGTGGGCCGAGCTCACCGAGACGAGGTCGACGCGGTCGAGTACGAGGGAGTCGAGGCGGCGCTTCCTGCGCCTGGCGTCGTCGAGGCGATCGCCGCCGCCGAGGTGATCCTCGTCGCGCCGAGCAACCCGTACCTCTCGATCGGCCCGATTCTCGCCGTCACGGAGATCCGGACGGCGATCGAGCGGCGGAGGACGCGCTGCGTCGCCGTGAGCCCGCTCATAGGCGGAGAGGCGGTCACCGGCCCGGCCGGCCGTATGCTCACGCGTATGGCCGGCGGGACAGATCCTGCCCACGTTGCAAGTTGTTACAAGGGCATCATCGACGCGCTCGTCATCGACGAATCGGATGCTCCCGCAACCGCTGACATCGAGCTCGTCGTCACCGACACGCGAATGCGTGACCAGGCCGCGGAGCAGATGCTTGCCGGGGTCGTCCTGGAGGCCGCGTGCAAGTAGCGGTCGTCGGAGGAACCGGGCCCTTCGGGAAAGCACTTGCTGCGCGGCTCCACGAGGCCGGCGTCGACGTCGTCGTCGGCTCGCGCGACGCGCGCCGCGCGGAGGCGACGGCAGCGGAATTGGGTTGCAAGGGCACGACGAACGGCCAGGCTGTCGTGGATGCAGACCTCGTCGTTCTCGCCGTCAACGCTGACGCGGCGCTCGAAACCGCCCGCGAGCTGCGAGCCGCGATCCGTTCGACCCCGGTGCTCACTGTTGCGTCGGAGCTGCGCTTCGAGAAGTCGGGCGCCCTTCCTACGCCGAACACGACATCGCTCGCGGAGCGAATCCAGGCCGAGCTCGACGCACCGGTCGTCGCGGGCCTCCACTCGCTCGCCGCATCGACTCTCGGCGCCGAAAGCCCACCCGATGAAGACGCGTTCGTCTGCGGCGACGACCCGGAGGCGAAGGCGCTCGCCCTCGAGCTCGCGGAACACGTCACGGCCGGTCGCGCGCTCGACGCCGGTCCGCTCGCCGGGGCTCGTGCCCTGGAGGGCCTGACGGCCGTCATCGTGAACTTGAACAGGCGCTACAAGGGCCACGCGGGCATTCGGGTCACGGGACTGGCTTGATCGACGAGCTGCGCGTGATCCCGCTCCGAGGGATCCCGGAGCTTGGCGACGGAGATGATCTCGGGACGCTGCTGGTCGATGCGGCAGCGCGCGCCGGCGGATTCGGGACCGACGACGTTCTCGTGGTCGCCCAGAAGGCCGTCTCGAAGGTCGAGGGCCGCGTGATCGAGCTCGCGGGTATCGAGCCGTCCGATCGAGCCCGCGAGCTGGCGGCCGACGGCGACCCGCGCCGAATCGAGGTGATCCTGCGCGAGGCCCGGGAAGTCGTTCGAGCGCGGCCACCGCTGATCATCGCCGAGACGCCCCACGGCTTCGTCTGCGCCTCGGCTGGCGTGGACGCGTCGAACGCCAAAGGCCCGGACACGCTCGTCCTGCTCCCGCTCGACCCGGATGCATCGGCGGAGCGTCTTCGCGAGCACGTTCGCACGCAGACCGAAATGGCGGTCGGCGTCATCGTCTCCGACTCGTTCGGCCGCGCGTGGCGGCGCGGCACGACTGACGTTGCTCTCGGTGTCGCAGGCATCCCCGCGGTCGTCGATCTGGACGGCCAGCGCGACTCCGCCGGCTACGAGCTGCATGCCACACAGATCGCCGTCGCCGACGAGGTTGCCAGCGCGGCGCAGCTCGTAATGGGGAAGACGGACGGCATTCCGGCGGCGATCGTGCGCGGGCTCCGGCTGCAGGGTGCGGGCAGCGGGCGGGATCTCGTCATGCCTCGCGAGCGCGATCTGTTCCGTTAGCGGCGATAGACTCGACCCGTGCGTAGGTATGCGATCTGGGGCACTGCGACCTCCCCGGAGCACGAGGAGTGGGTCCGTGCCGTCGGCAAGCAGTTCGAGGACGACGACTTCGTGCGGGTCGACGACATCGCCGAGGCCGACTTCGTCCTCAACATGTTCGATGCGGCCGACCCCAAGGCGTTCCGGCGAGCGTCGCGAGGCACGTACTCCGCCGCGTTCTACGAGCAGTCCGAAGCGCCCGAGGACGCACTCAAGGCGAGTTACCCGATGCTCGTCCGGACGCTCTCGAACGTCGTGCTCCTGCGTGTGCCGGACAAGGGCGTCTGGTTCACGACGATGGAGCAGGGGACGTACCACGTCCCCGAGGACCCCGTTGCCATCTACGAGCGTCTCGAGCCACTGGCGACCTCGCGCCTCGTCATCGAGAACGAGTGGATCCCCGACCTCGAGCCGGAGCTTTGGGACGGCGACGAGGTGACCGCGGACATCAGCGAGTCGGGCCGCCGCCTCGACGAGCTCGATTTGCTCCCCTCGCCGTTCCCCGTCGAGGAGTACCTCTCCGGCCGCGACCTACGCCACGTCATGCGGCTCTACTCGGTCGGAGGGCTCTCGTACGGCAACCTCTCCGCCCGGAAGGACGAGACGCGCTTCTGGATGAGCGCGAGCGGCGTCGACAAGTCGAAGCTCGAGTCCGTCGGTCGCGACATCCTCATGGTCAAGGACTTCGACGACGAGCGCGGAGTCATCGTGCTCAGCGTCCCGCCGGGCATCGAGCCGCGCCGCGTCTCGGTCGACGCGATCGAGCACTGGATGATCTACCAGGCTCACCCCGACGTCGGGGCGATCCTCCACGTCCACGCGTGGATGGAGGGGATAGCCGCCACCGACGTGAACTACCCGTGCGGGACGCAGGAGCTCGCGGTCGCGGTCGCCGATCTCGTCGCGCTCGAGCCCGATCCCGCGCACGCGGTCATCGGCCTGCGCAACCACGGCCTCACGTGCACCGGCGACAGCCTCTCGGAGATCCTCGACCGGGTCGCGCCGAAGGTTCTCCGCCAGGTCCCTATGACCTGAGCCGCAGAGCGGTCAATATCGCTAGCGTCGGTGCGATGACAACGTCGTTCGCGAGGCACCAAACGCATACGGCGTCGATTACGAAGAGCTGGACCGCCAGCAGGTAGATGCTGAAGAGCAGCCCGACGAGCGAGATCGTCGCGGCTCCGAGGCGAGCGTACGGTGCGTCCCACGCAATCAGCCCGGCGACGGTCGAGTACGCAACCAGCCCGAGCAGCGCCACCGGAATCCCCGCGATCTCGGCGTACTGCGACTCCTGAACCGTCTCGCAGCCGCCTCCGGCGACACAGACGACGGGCTCGTCGGCGAAGTGCGCCCACGTGAGGTAGCCGGCCACCGCGATTCCAGCGAGCGCCACTGCGCCTGCTCCGAGGCGCAAGCGCACGGTCGCTCACGCGCCGAGTGCGTCGTCCAGAGCGGCTCGCAGCTGCTCGACCGTGGCAAAGGAGATGACGTAGGGCTCCTCCTCACCGATGCGGACGAGAAGCGTCGGCGTCCCCTGAATCCCGGCCTCCTGCGCTGCGGCCCCTGCGCGCCCGGCCTCGGAGACGATGTCCTCGCGTTCCGCGTCGGAGAACAGCTGGCTTACGTCCAGGCCGGCGATCTCGGAGGCGAGCTCGCGGATCAGGTCGTCCGTGACCCAGCCGTCGTTCTCGCCGCCCTGATTGCGGTACATGGCCTCCTGGAGATCCCACAGCTTGTCCTGCTCACCGGCTGCGAGCAGGAACCGGTACGCCGTGACCGAGTCCGGCCCGATGAACGGGAAGCCGCGGAACTCCGTGTTGAGCTTCGTCGGCCGGACATACTCGTTGACCACGGCCGGGAAGTACTCCTCCGTGTACGTGCGACACGCCGGGCATTGCGGGTCCGCGTACTCGATGAGCGTTACCTCCGCGTTCGGAGGGCCGAGGGTGCGTCCCGCTTGCGGGATCCCGCTCAGATCGACGACGGGAGTGGCCGTCGCCGGCGGGGCGCTCGAGTCGTCGCGAAGAAACACGGCGACGACTACGAGCGCGGCTGCCGCAGCGATTGCGACAGCGAAGGCGAGCACGACGGTTCTCCCAGAGGGACGGTCCGTCGAGCGCGGGTTCATGGCAGCCATCCGCAGCGAAGTCTGCCCGTCGGCTGGTCTCCGAGTGGTTACACCGCTCCTTACACCCCCTGACGAATGGGCATCACTCGATCGAGGGAGTAGTTTCGGCCCATGATCGAACTGGCCACCGAGCGAAAGACGACGCCGATAACGCCTCGGCAGCGTGAGGTCGTCGGCCTGATAGCAGCGGGTTGCTCGAACGACGAGATCGGCCTGCGCCTCGGGATCTCTCCCAGGACGGCGAAGGCGCATTGTGACGTGCTGCGCCAGAAGCTCGGCGTTCGGCGCCGGCGCCAGATCCCGATCGCGTTTCGGCTCCTCACGGGTGAGGACCCTCTGTCTGCGGGGCGCCGCTCTCTCGTTGCGGCCCGGCTACCCCGCTGATCCAGGGCGCCCGTGGCTGCTGGCGCTGCTGCGGGCGTCTCTCGGAGCGCGAGGATGTTAGGGTCGGCGCGTCGATCCAGGTGACGGCAGTCAGGGGAGGGCGACGACGGCGGCGACAGTCCCCGAAGTGCGGATCCGCAAGCGCAGGATCGTCGAGCGTCCGCGCTTGTACGCGCTCCTCGACGAGTCCAAGGCACGCGTGCGGATGCTCGTCGCCCCCGCCGGCTACGGGAAGACGACGCTGGCCGAGCAGTGGGTCGCCCGTGACGGTCGAGTCGCTGTCTGGTTCACGGCTCGTTCGTCGTCGACCGACGTCGCTGCTCTGGCGCTCGGCATCGCACGAAGCGCTACGCCACTGATAGAAGGCTGCGACCATCGGCTGCGCGAGCACCTTCGCGCGCTTCCCGCTCCGGCGGAGAACGTCGAGACGCTCGCCGAGATTCTCGGTGAGGATCTCGCTGCGTGGCCCTCGAACGGGTGGCTCGTCATCGACGACTACCACGAGATCGCCCAGGAGCCGCGAGCCGAAGACTTCATCGCCGCGCTCGTTCAGGTTTCGTCCATCCAGTTCCTCATCGCGACTCGCGTCCGGCCGTCGTGGATCTCGACCAAGCGACTCGTTTACGGCGAAGCGCTCGAGCTGAACCAGACGTCGCTTGCGATGGACAACCGCGAGGCGGCGGACGTGCTCGTCGACCGGAGCGGCGCTTCGGCATCCGGCCTCGTCTCACTGGCGAACGGCTGGCCGGCGGTGATCGGCCTCGCCAGCGTCTCGTCGGCCGAGGTCGACGCCGATGCTCGACCGGTGCCCGAGTCGCTGTACAACTTCTTCGCCGAGGAGGTCTTCTCCTCGCTCGGGGACGAGGCGCGGCAAGGGCTGACGACTCTCTCGGTGGCGCCGGTCCTCGACCGCGAGCTCGCCGGCGCCCTGCTCGGTGACGCTGCCGATGCCGTGACGGCAAGTGCCCTCGATGTCGGGATTCTCGTCGAGCGCGACGCTCGGCTCGATCTCCATCCTCTCGCTCGCGCGTTCCTCGTCGAGAAGAGCGATCAGATCGGGCTCGTGCCAGTCGAGGGCGCCGCCCAGGTGTGTCTCGCGCGTTACCGAGATCGGCGCGACTGGGATGCCGCGTTTGAGCTGATCATCCGTCAAGGCTGGGCCCGCGAGCTCGAGGCGCTGCTCTCTGCGGCGATCGACGACCTCCTCGAATCGGCACGCCTGTCGACGGTCGAGCGTTGGTGCGACTTTGCGCGCGACGCGGACCTCGATGCGCCGCTCTTCTCCGTCGCGCGGGCGGAGGTGCTCCTCCGCCACGGCCGGCATCTCGAGGCGATCGCTCATGCCGAGTCCGCAGCGGATACGGAGGGCGACCACGTTTTTCGGGCGCTGTCGGTTGCCGGGCGAGCCGCCCACCTGGCATCGAGGGAGGAAGACGCACTTGAGCTCTATCGCCGGGCGCACGACAGCGGCGCGCACGAGTGCGGAGCAACGGGATGCGCTTTGGGGTGAGCTGGCATGTCTCGTCGACCTCGAGGACTCAGATGCGAAGAGCGCATTGACACGTTTGTCCGACGGGATCTCCTTTGGCCAACCGCGCGAGCTGGTACGCGCTGCGGCCATCGGCTCTTACTCGACATGCGCTTCGGATCATTGGACCTTGACGAAGCTGACGTCGCCTACGCGCGTGTTGCCCGCCGTCGCCGATCCGACTCGTTGCGGTCGTCCTTCCTCAGCGGCTATGCGTTCGGCCTAGCGGCTGCTGCGCGATACGAGGACGCGATGACGTGCGTCGGCGGAGCTCAGCTGAGGCTGTGCAGCGCTATCGTCTGGCCTTTGCGCTCCCGTACGCTCTGTGTAGCTCTGCGATGGCTCATTCGGGCCGGCGCGAGTGGAAGCAGGCCGAGGCGAAGGCGCGCGAGGCGCTGGCACTCGCTCGCGAGGGTCGCGATCGTCATGTCGAGCAGTATCAGCAGTGCGGTGTTGTTACGCAGTCCTTGCACAGCAGGGCCGTTTTGGCCCGGCACTCGAAGCTTCGCATCGCGGAGCCACGTGGGCGCTCAAGGCATCACGCGCAGAGCTCGTTTGCTCGCTCGCGTTTGTCCTGGCTTGCGCCGGGCGAACGGCTGAGGCGCACCGAGTCGATCGACAAGGCGCGTGGCGACGAGCAATGCGCTCGAAGCCGCCGTGCTCACGACGTCGGTCGACGCGATTTGTGCCTTGAGGTCAGGGCTCGCTCCGACGTCGTCGACCGAGCTGCGGCGCTTGCTGAGACGGCGTTCGCCACATCCGGGATCGACTTCCTCGTCGCTTCGTATCGCGCGTGTCCCGAGCTGCTCGGACTTCTCGTTCGTGGGCCTCGGAGCGCGGACGTGCAGGACCTCCTCGTCAGACTGGGCGACACGGACATCGCCGCAGCGGCCGGGCATCCGGTCGCCGACGGCGACGATCGACGAGCCTTGCTCTCGCGTCGTGAACGCGAGGTCTACGAGCTCTTGTGCAGCGGCCTCACGAATCGCCAGATCGCACGCACGCTGTTCATCGAAGAGTCAACGGTGAAGGTGCACGCGCATCACATCTACGACAAGCTCGGCGTTCGCTCGCGCAAAGCGCTAGCGGTGCACGCGCTGCTGGAGCGTTCCGATCAGGCGACGGCCACGATTCGAGAGTCGTCGGAGTCGGCGTAGGTGCTCTGTGCGAACTGCCGAAAGTCCTGACGACGTGCCAGGCGGTAGTCCTCGTCCGCTCCCGCGAGAATCGCCTCGAACGCAGCCACGGCAGCCGTGTCGAACTGACTGTCGACTGCCTGGGCGAGTCGGAGTCGTGCGACACGACTCGGCATCGCGTCGCGGTACGGCCTGTCAGACGTCATCGCGTTGTACGCGTCAGCGACGGCGATGATCCGCGACACGAGCGGAATCTCGTCGTCGACGAGGCCGTCCGGGTAGCCCTGGCCGTCGATGCGCTCGTGGTGATGCCGGACGATCATCGCGATCTCCGCGTACTCGTCGACGTGGGCGAGAATGCGCTCGCCGATGGCCGAGTGCTCCTGCATCTGGCGGCGCTCGTCGAGGGTGAGCGCGCCGGGCTTCTCGAGCAAGCCGGCCGGCAGCCCGATCTTGCCGATGTCGTGAACCAGACCGCATAGGTATGCCAGATCACGCGTTTCCTGTGACAGCCCCATGCGCTCCGCGATGTCGCGAGAGTAGATGGCGACTGCGGCCGAGTGGCCCGCGGTGTACCGGTCTCGGGCGTCGAGCGTCGCGATGAGTGCTGCCGCGAACTGGAGGTTCGCTCGCTCGAGTGTCTCGTTGGCCTCGGACAGGTCGGATGCGAGCTGACGCTGCTCCTGGTAGAGGCTGTACAGGCGCTGGGCGGCCATCCCTGGCACGAGAAACAGCGCAAGCGTCCAGGGTGAGACGCGGACGTACATGTACGCGAGCAGAGCCACGATCGGCGCGTAGACCACCGCCGAGGTCAGCACGACGGGCACAAGCGTTCTGCACGGCATCGCGGATCGGCCGTCCACGCACCTTCGCGGTGAGGGAGACGAAGAAGACGTCGAGGACTTCCCAGACGGCCGCGCACACCAGGGACGCGGCTACGAGCTCCCCGAACTCGGATGGAACTAGACCCAGCGTGGCCTGCGCGGTGAAGCCCACGATGGCCCCGCTGATGAAACGAGTGCTCGTGTAAGCGGCCCACTTCAGTCGTGGGGCCCGGTCGGGATTGCGGCGCGAGATGAGCTCAGGGTCGCCCAGCATCGATGCGGCCCCGACGACGGCTGCCGCGAGGGGGCCGAACAGAACGGCGGCGAACAGGGTTGGAATCTGCGAGATCGAATGCTCTTCGGTGCTCGTCAGCCCCCGCTTGGCCACGGCGAATCGCACACTGATCCGTTCGGCTGCCGCCGCTGCAAGGCACAACGCTCACGACGGTGAAGGGCGAACCGAGCTCATAGCCCGCCGACAAGAGCGCCACTGCCGTCAACGAGGCGACACCGACCAATGCAGCGACGTAGACCAGCGGTCGGTCGCTGAGGGTGATGTCGAAGGTCGCGGACGCCTTGCGCTATCCCTCGAACGGGGTATACGATTCGGTTGCCGTCAGTTCCCAATCGAGGAGTCATTGCCTATGGCCAGGGCCGTCGAAGATCTGGTAGTTCCGTCGCATCCTCGGTTCTCCGCTGAGGGTGGGCATCCCTCTTTTGGGTGGTACCCGTAAGGAGGGCAGGCTCGGATGGAGATTGGGATGCTGGCGGACGCTGTGTTTAACCAATGAGCCCACGTCGGAAGCCAACCGCTACGGCGTGGGCTCTACTTCTTGCCTGAAGCTTTGCGAGCAGATGGCGGACGTGGGACTTCACGGTCTCCTCCGAGAGGAAGAGACGCTCGCCGATCTCGCGGTTCACGAGGCCGTCGGCCACGAGTTGCAGCACCTCGATCTCGCGGGCCGTCGGGTCTTGTGCGAGCTCCCGTGAGGCCGGCGGCGTGAACGGGATGACCGCGCCACGCCGGGTGGAGCTCCGTCGCGCCGCGGCAGCCTCGAACCGACGACTGTGATCGCGGTACCGGTCGAGGATCTCCTTGCGCTCAGCTGCGTCCACGAATCGGGTATCGGCGCTGTGGCGGTACCCCTTTAGACCGACTCCGGCCAATCGCTCGAACGAGGGACTGCGGCCCGGTCGAGCGGGCGTTTACTCGACCGCGAGACTGGCCGCGTTCTCGTCGCGGAAGCGCAGCTCGTCGCTGTCCTGCGGCCACCGCTCGAGCGGATAGTGGCAGGCGGCGACGTGGCTCGGCTCGCCCGGAGTGGGCTCGAGCTCGGGCTCGTCGACGTCGCAGTGCCCCTTCCGGAAGCGCGGGCAACGTGGATGGAAGACGCAGCCGCTCGGCGGGTCGATCGGCGACGGAACGTCGCCGCCGACGACGATCCGCTCGCGCTTCGTCCCGTCACTCATGAGGCGCGGGACCGCCGAGATGAGCACGGCCGTGTACGGGTGCCGTGGCCGCTCGAAGATCCGCTCCGACTCCGCGAGCTCGACGATCCGCCCCAGGTACATGACGGCGATGCGGGTGCAGATCTGCCTCATCACGGACAGGTCGTGCGAGATGAACACATAGGTGAGGTTGAACTCCTCCTGGAGCGAGCGGAGGAGATTGAGGATCTGCGCCTGCACCGAGACATCGAGCGCGGACACGGGCTCGTCACAGACGATCAGTCTCGGGTTCAGTGCCAGCGCCCTCGCGATGCCGATCCGCTGCCGCTGACCGCCCGAGAACTCGTGCGGATAGCGGCTGGCGTGCTCGCGGCTGAGGCCGACGGTGTCGAGGAGCTCTCGCACGCGGAGCTTCGCCTCTCGCGAGCCGACGACCTTGTGCACTGCGAACGGCTGCCCGACGATCTGCTCGACAGTCTTTCGCGGATTCAGCGACGCGTAGGGGTCCTGGAAGATCATCTGCATCTCCCGCCGCAGAGGCCGAAGCCGCCGGTGGGAGAGGTGCGAGATGTCGCGCCCTTCGAATCGGATCGTGCCGGACGTCGGATCGAGGAGACGCAGCATCAAGCGAGCGGTCGTCGACTTGCCACACCCCGACTCGCCCACGATCCCGAGGGTCTCTCCCTTGCGAACGGTGAGCGAGAGATCCTCGACGGCATGGACGCGGGCGCGGCCACGTGCGAAGACCCCCTGTTTCACCGGGAAGTGCTTCGTGACGTGCTCGAGCTCGACGATCGCCTCGTTCGAAGCGTTCATCCAGTAGCACCGAGCCTCTCGGCGACGATTCCGGCCCAGATCTCGCGCTTGCTCTGATCGGAGAGGTGGCAGCGATCGAAGTGCCCGCCCGGAACCTGCATGAGGTTGGGCAGCTCGGTCGTGCATGGGGCAAAGCGGTATGGGCATCGAGGATTGAACGCACAACCTGGCGGCACGGCGAGCATCGACGGGGGCGAGCCCTCGATCGCGACGAGCTTCTCGAGCCGCTGCTCGATTGTCGGCATCGACCCGAGGAGACCCCACGTGTACGGATTCTGGGGCGCGCGGAAAAGCTCGCTCGCCGGCCCGTATTCCATCGCACGTCCCGCGTACATGACGAGCACCGTCTCGGCCGTTTCCGCAATGACACCGAGGTCGTGGGTGATGAGCATCACGCCGATGTCGAACTCCTGCTTGACGCGCTCGATGAGCTCGAGGATCTGCGCCTGCACCGTCACGTCGAGCGCGGTCGTCGGCTCGTCCGCGATGAGGACCGAGGGGTTGTGCACGAGAGCCATCGCGATCATCGCGCGCTGGCGCATACCGCCCGAGAACTGATGGGGATAGTCGCGGGCGCGGTTCTTCGCGTTCGGGATTCCCACGGCCTCGAGAAGCTCGACCGCACGCTTGTTGGCGTCGGAGCCCGAGACCTTGACGTGCGCCGTGACCGCTTCGGCGATCTGATCCCCGACCCGGTGCATCGGGTGGAGGCAGGCGAACGGGTCCTGAAAGATCATCGCGATGTCCTTGCCGCGGACGTCGCGCATCTCGTCCGGTGGAAGCGAGAGAAGGTCACGACCGCCCAGAATCGCCTGACCTTCGATTCGCGTTCGGTTGCGGTTGTGGAGCCCCAGGAGCGCGAGGCTCGAGACACTCTTTCCCGAACCGGACTCGCCGACGATTCCGAGCGTCTCCCCTCGATGCAGCGTGTACGTGAGATTCGAGACGGCGCGGACGTCACCGTCCAGCGTCGGAAACACGACCGACAGGTCGCGTACCTCCAGGACCGTCTCTCTCACGCGTATCGCACTCGTGGATCGAGGAACGCGTACGCGATGTCGACGAAGAGGTTCATCACCACGACCGCGATCGCGCCTACCGTGACGACGCCAAGCACGATGGGCAGGTCCTGGTTCAGCGTTCCGTCGATCGCGAGCCAGCCTAGACCCTGGATGTTGAAGACGGACTCGGTGATGATCGCGCCACCGACGAGGAGCGCGACGTCCATTCCGAACATCGTGACGATCGGGATGAGGCTCGCCCGGAGCGCATGGTGCGAGATGACCTTGCGCTCCGGCAGGCCCTTCGCACGCGCGGTGCGGATGTAGTCCTCGCCGAGCGTGTCGAGCAGCGTGTTCCGCGTCATCCGGGCATAGATGGCCGCGAAGAGGAGGGCGAGCACGAACCACGGCAGGATCATGTGCGAGACGAACCCCGACGGGTTCTCGGTCAGGGGAACGTAGCCGGTGCCTCCCGTCCATCCGAGCTTGTTCCAGAAGACGAACAGCGCGATCAGTCCGAGCCAGAAAACGGGCGACGAGATCCCGATAAGCACGAAGCCCATCGCGAGCCGGTCCACGGCGGATCTTCGCCGTATCGCCGAGAGCACGCCGATGGACACCCCGAGGACGAGCCAGATGGTCGCGGCTCCGACGATCAGGAGCAGCGTGCGCGGCGCCCGCTCCTTCACCTCGCCCAACACCGAGGTGCCGGCGACGTACGAGTAACCGAGCCCCGGCCAGCCGTACTCGTCTCCAGTCGAGACGTTCTTGACGTAGATCCCGTACTGCTGGTACCAGGGCTCGTCGAGACCGAGGCGATCGCGGATCAGAGCCAGCGACTCCTCCGTCGGAGACTTCCCCGCGAAGCGCAGCGCCGGGTCACCTGCCGGGAGCAGGTAGAAGACGACGAAGGTCAGCATCAGAACGATCAGGACGACGACCGCCGCCCAGAGGACCCGTCTGACGATGTAGAACGCCATTGCGGAGAAGGTAAACGAAAGCGGGGCCCTGAGGGGCCCCGCTTTCCTCTAGTCGATCACCTCGTTCACGACTTCACTGCGACGTGCGCCAGGGCCGGGTAGCCCGCCGACTGGTCGAAGTTCCACTTCGTGACATTCGGGCCGATGATGTACACGGCCTTCGCCGCCATGTACGGGACCCACGGGACGACCTGCGTCGTGAGGACCCGATCGATGTTTGCGTAGCAGGTGACTCGCGGATTACCCACGAGCCTTTGGCACCTGTCGGCCAGCGCATCGATGCTCGGCACGTTGTTGACGTTGCCCTTGATGCCCAGCTGGCCAGCCTGGCCGGGCTTCAGCCCGACGAGGGCGTAGTTCGTGTTCCCGGTCGGGATGATGTTGGCGCCCTTGAACAACGGGTCGATGAACGTCGACGGGTCCGCGTAGTCCTTGAACCAGCGCGGGCGCTGCGAGATCGGGACGTTCCTCGAGGTGGTCTGGATGACCGGATACGCGCCGTTGACAGTGCGGACCGTCAAGGTGATCCCGATCTTCGCTGCACTCGACTGCACGATGGGCACCATCGCCTTGTCGACCGCCCGCACGTCCGCGATCATCAGCACGCCTTTGCACTCCTTCGCGGTGCAGACGCCGTTGTTGTTGGCGTACTTCGACTTCTTCAACGCCGCACGCGCCTTCGCGACGCTTCCGCGGTCTCCCGGGGTCTTGAACGGCCGGAAGTTGGTCAGCTTTCCGTTGAGCATCTGGTCCGGGATGATGTGGTGTGCGACGTCACCGGAGACCGCACCGCCCCATGCTCTCCGGAGCGCCTCGCGATCCATTACCCAGTTCATCGCCCGGCGGACGTTGACGTCGTCGAAGGGCGGCTGGGTCAGGTTCATCGTGATGTAGTACGTGCCGTCGGCGTAGTACGACTTCAGGTACTTCCGCTTGCTGGCGCTGGTCTGGTACTCGCGGAACACCTTCGGGGACGCCGTCGCGAACTCGTCGTCGAGCTCGCCGGCCGCGACCTTGTTGAAGATGTCGTCGATGTTCGTGTTGACGGTGAACTCGAACCGGTCGACGTTGGCCGAGCGCGCCTTCCGGCTGTCAGTGCTTGCCCGGTAGTTCGGGTTGCGCACGAGCGTCAGCGACGTGGTTCCGTTGTAGCCGCTGATCGGCTTCATTGCGCCACACGAGCTTATGTTCAGCTGGTCTGCACCCTCGATCATGTATGGGCCAGAGGAGATCACGAAGCGGCCGTAGCGCCCGGGCTTGCCCTCGAAGCAGTTGGCGACTTCTCGAGGCATCGGCGCGACCGCCGGCATGGTCATGCGATAGTTGAAGTCGCCGGTCGGCTGCGTGAGGTTGAAGACGATCGTCTTGTTGTTCGGGGTCTTGATGCCTGAGACCGACTTCGCCTCGCCGTTCGCGTACTTGTCCCAACCAGCGATGACGGGGTAGTAGAAGCCGTACTGCCCGCCGTTCTTCGGCCCAGCAAGCCGCTCCACCGCGAACTTGACATCTTTCGACGTGATCTCCCGGTTCACGGGCGGGCCCCACTTGATCCCGCTCTTCAGCTTGTACGTGTACCTCGTACCGCCGTTCGTCGGCTTCGGAACCGACGTGGCGAGATCCGGGACCACGACGTTACCGGCCGGGCCCGCGACGTGGTTGAAGCCCACGAGCGTTCGCAGCATGAGATTGCTGTAGATGACGAAGCCGTTGGCGAGGTACTCGCCGGTCGGGTCGAAACTGTTCGTCCAGCCGAAGCTCGACTCCCAACCGACGCGGTACGTACCGCCGCGCTGGTCGCTCACACTCGGCCCTGCGGAAGCGGCTGAGACCAACGCCGCCGTCGATGCCACGACGGCGACGAGAGCGACCAACGACAAGCCGACCCTCCGCTTCGTTGGTTGTACTCGCACGTGCCCTCCTTCCCCCGCTCTCAGGCGGGAATGACGCAATGGCTGCCTGCAGACAGTGAGACGTTCGAAACTCGACTCGGTCGGGGGATGATCATCGCTCGGTGCGTACGTCGAGCGCGTCCCGGAGGCCGTCGCCGAGAAGATTGAACGCAAGCGTGGTCACCACGAGAAACGCGCCCGGGAAGACCATGAGCCACCATGCTACGTCGTAGAGGCCGGACGCGTCGGCGAGTATCTGCCCCCAGGAGGCCTGGTCGGGCGGAACTCCGAGCCCCAGATACGACAGCGCCGCCTCGAAGAGGATGCTCTGCGGGATCAGGAGGGTCGCGAGCACGATGATCGGTGCGGCGAGGTTGGGAAGGAGATCGCCGGCCGAGAATTCGAAGGTTCCCGGCTCCGATCGAGCGGCTCGCCTCGACGAACTCCTTCTGCTTCAGCGAGAGGGTATTACCCCTGATCACGCGAGCGGTATACGGCCAGGAGAAGAGCACGATCACGGCGATCACGATCGTGAGGCCGGGCTGGATCAACCCGTTCGAGGCAGCCGTCCTTCGTGGTGCTGCAGGACGCGACGATCCCGATGGAGATGAGCAGTTGGGGCACGGCGAGCATGACGTCCGCGCCGCGCGAAAGCGTCGTGTCGGTCCAGCGCCCGAAGAACCCCGCGAGAAGACCGACCAGAGTGCCGATGGTCACCGCGAGGCCGGCAGCGACGATCCCGACCAGCAGCGATGTCCTCGCGCCGTACATTGTCCGTACGAACAGGTCTCTCCCCGAGGCGTCGGCACCGAACCAGAAGTCCGAGTTGGGCCCTTTGGGCACTCCGAAATCGTCGGTCATCTCGAAGAAGGGCTCGTTCTGGCCGTGGCCGGTGATCCGCTCGGCGATCGCCCCGCCGAAGATCGCGAGCAGAATCAGGACAACGATCACAACTGCCGCCACGAGCGCTGCCTTGTCCTGCTTGAAGCGGGCCCAGAACAGCTGCCTCGGGCTGCGAGCCTGCGGAGCGACGACTGCGCCGTCGAGCGTGATGTCCGCAGTGGTCATCGCGCGAGTATAGGCACGCCTCCGTAAACGGAAAACGGCCCCTTCCGGGGCCGTTTCTTCACATTCAGAACTCAGTTCGCGTCAGGCCGCGAGGCCTGCGAGGTCACGCAGCGCCTCGAGGCGCTTGAGCGCCTGGCCCTCGAGCTGACGGACGCGCTCGCGCGTGAGGTCGAGCTCGTGGCCGATCGCCTCGAGCGTCCACGGCTCGCCCTCGAACCCGAAGCGGAGCTCCAGGATGCGACGCTCCCGCTCGGGAAGCGCGTCGAGCGCGCGCCGGATGCTCTGCCGGCGGAGCGACTCCTCGGCCTCGTCGAACGGGTCCGCCGCTTCGCGGTCGGCGAAGAGGTCGCCGAGCTCGCCCTCGTCGTCCGCGCCGACCGTCTGGTTGAGCGAGACCGACGCATGTGCGGCGCCGAGCGCCTCGTCGACATGCTGCAACGGCAGGCCGGTCGCCTCGGCGAGCTCCTCCTTCGTCGCCTCGCGCCCGAGCTCCACCTCGAGCCGGCGTGCGGCACGGGAGAGCTTCTGCTGACGCTCGACGACGTGCACGGGCACACGGATCGTTCGCGCGTGGTTCGCCACAGCACGCTGCACCGACTGGCGGATCCACCAAGTTGCATAGGTCGAGAACTTGAACCCACGCCGCCAGTCGAACTTCTCGACGGCTCGGTTCAGTCCGAGCGTGCCCTCCTGGATGAGGTCGAGGAACGGAACGCCCAGCCCGCGGTAGCCCTTCGCGATCGAGACGACGAGCCGGAGGTTCGACTCGATCATCACGCGCTTGGCAACCGGGTCGCCGCGCTCGATGCGCTTCGCGAGTGAGACCTCCTCGGCAGCGGTGAGCAGCTTGTGGCGGCCGACGTCGGCCAGGAAGAGCTGAAGGCTGTCGGCGGCACCCGAGACCGGGCCGGCCTCGTACTGCTTCTCGGCAGCTGCTGCCTTCTCGTCATCGACGTTGGGCTGCGTGATCTCGATGTTGTGCGCCTCGAGCTCACGCTGGAGCAGCTCGGCATCCTCCTCGCCGATGTCGTGCTCGAGCACGAACGCCTCGAGCTCGGGGGCCTCGATCTGGCCTCCGTGCTCTTCGGCGCGCTCGATGAGCGCCTTCACGTGCTCCGATTCGAAGAGTTCGATGAGCTGATTCTGCGTCAACGTCGTTTTTCAGTCCTTTCGAGTCTCGTCCAGATGTGCAACAAACTTATGGAGTGTATGGCGGTGATTTGGCTTTTTCCAGGCTGAACCGATGTGGCGTAAGTGTCACAAACTGCTAAACGCTCGGGCCGTCACTTGGTATTCCTCCGCTACAGCCTCAGCGGTTCACGGACGAGCGTCTAGAGCCTGTTCGGCTCACTCACCTGAGACGCTGGGGTCTCGGGCTAGTTAGATCATGACCGCTTCGACGGACGGCGAAAACCCCTTTGGGGGAGCCTTTACCCGCTCTTAGCGCGTCTTTCCGACAGGAGCTCGACGGCACGTTCGTGCGTCAGCCCGTCTGGCGTGTCGCCCCGGCGCAGGCTCGCGTTCGTCTCCCCGTCCGTGACGTACGGCCCGAACCGTCCGTCTCGCAGCACGATGGGCCGATTGCTCGCTGGATCGGCACCGAGCTCCTTGAGCGGGGCGCGCGCGGCGCCGCGCCTTCCTCGCCGGCGCGGCGGCTCGGCGAGGAGCGCCTGTGCCTGCTCGAGCGTGACCTCGAAGAGCAGCTCCTCGCTCTCCAGCGAGCGCGACTCCGAGCCCTTCTTGATGTACGGGCCGTAACGGCCGTTCTGCGCGGTCACCTCCTCGCCGTCGATCACGCCGACGACGCGGGGGAGCGAGAGGAGGCGCAGGGCGTCCTCGAGCGTGACCGACTCGGGCGACATCGACGCGAAGAGGGAGGCGGTTCGCGGCTTCTGCTCGGCTCCGTCGGCAAGGGCTTCCGTTACGTACGGCCCGTACCTGCCGGACCGCACGACGATCTCGGTGTCGGTGCTCGGGTCGATTCCCAGTGATCGGCTCTCCGGCTGCGTCAGGAGCTCGTCCACCCTCTCCGGGGTCAGCTCGTCCGGCGCGAGGTCCGGAGGAAGGCTCGCGCGCTGGTCGCTGCGCTCGAGATAGGGCCCGTAGCGGCCGACGCGCACGACCGCATCCGATCCGGGGATCTCGATCGAGTTCACGGCACGCGCATCGATCTCGTCGAGATGGTCCGTGACGAGGTGATGGAGGCCGGGGTCGCTTCCGTCCCCGAAGTAGAAGCGCGCGAGCCACTCGACCCGCGCCTTCTCGCCTGCAGCTATGCGGTCGAGGTCGTCCTCCATCCGGGCCGTGAAGTCGTAGTCCACGAGCTGCTCGAAGTGGAGCTCGAGCAGGTTGACCACCGCGAAGGCGACGAACGTGGGGACGAGCGCGGTGCCCTTCTTGAACACGTACCCGCGATCGAGGATCGTCGAGAGGATCGCCGCGTAGGTCGAGGGGCGGCCGATGCCACGCTCCTCGAGCGCTCGGACGAGGGTCGGCTCCGTGTACCGCGCGGGAGGGACGGTCGCATGACCGTCCGGCTCCAACGACAGCAGGGAGACGTCCTGACCGACCTGGAGATGCGGCAGCACGCGTTCCTGGTCGTCGTCCGTGGGCTCGTCCTTCCCGGGCTCGTAGGCAGCGAGGAACCCGCGGAAGCTGATCACGGTTCCCGAGGCTCCGAACTCGACGTCCTCGCCGGACGTGCTCGTGGCGCCGATCCGAAGGGACACGGTCTGGCCGCGCGCGTCCTCCATCTGCGATGCGAGTGTCCGCTTCCAGACGAGGTCGTAGAGTGCGAGCTCGTCGCGATTCAGCTCGCCTTTCAGCTCGTCGGGCGTTCGGAAGGCGTCGCCCGCGGGGCGGATGGCCTCGTGCGCTTCCTGTGCGTTCGCGACGGCGCGTCCATACAGGCGCGGCTTCGCCGGGACGAAGTCGTCGCCGAACAGCTGCCGGACCTGAGCGCGGGCGGCCTCGAGGGCCGTCTCCGACAGCGTGGTCGAGTCGGTCCGCATGTACGTGATGTAGCCGGACTCGTAGAGGCGCTGGGCCACGCGCATTGTCGTCTGCGCCGAGAAGCGGAGCTTCCGGCTCGCCTCCTGCTGTAGCGTCGCGGTCCGGAAGGGCGCCGCCGGCTTCCTCCGGTACGGTCGCTCGTCCACCGAGCGCACCTGGAACGACGCGCCCTCGAGCCGGTCGGCGAGCGCACGGGCACCCGGCTCGTCGAGCTGCACGACACCGCTCTCGTGGAGCTCGCCCGTCGTCGGCTCGAAGTCCTTGCCCTGGGCGACACGCGCCCCGTCGAGCAAAACGAGGCGAGCCTCGAAGGCGCCGGGGTCGAAGCTGGCGACGAGATCCCAATACTCGGCCGACCTGAAGGCCATGCGTTCCCGCTCTCGCTGGACGACGAGGCGCGTAGCCACCGACTGCACGCGTCCGGCCGAGAGGCCCCGCGTGACCTTCTTCCAGAGCACCGGCGAGACCTCGTAGCCGTAGAGCCGGTCGAGGATCCTGCGCGTCTCCTGCGCGTCGACGAGCCGGTCGTCGATGTTCCTCGTCTCGGCGAGCGCGCGCGTGATCGCATCCTTCGTGATCTCGTGGAAGACCATGCGGCGCACCGGCACCTTGGGCTTCAGCACCTGGATGAGATGCCACGCGATGGCCTCGCCTTCACGGTCCTCGTCCGTCGCGAGAAGCAGCTCGTCGGCGTCCGCGAGCCGCTTCTTGAGGTCGGCGATGATCTTCTTCTTGCCCGGATCGACGACGTAGTACGGCTCGAAGCCCTTCTGCACGTCGACGCCGAGCGCCCCGAAGCGCTTGCGCTCCGCCTCGGGCACGTCCTTCGCGCGGTCCGGAAGGTCGCGGACATGTCCGACACTCGACCCGACCGCGTAGTCCGAGCCGAGGTAGCCCTCGATCGTCCGCGCCTTGGCTGGGCTCTCCACGATGACGAGGCTCTTGCCCATCGGCGCGACAGCGTAGCGTCACGTTCTACGAGCGCCAGAGCGCGATACTCCCCGCGTGGTCAGGCCACCTCGTCCGAGCTGGCTCTATTTCGCCATTGCCGCGGTGAGCTGGCCGGTGCTCAAGCTGGTCTTCCGGCACCGGGCTCGCGGGGCGGAGAACGTCCCGGCCGAGGGCGGTTTCGTGCTCGCCGCGAATCACTGGTCCAACTTCGATCCGTGGCCGCTCGCGCTGACGTTCTTCCCGCGCCGCTTCTTCCGCTTCATGGCGAAATCGGAGCTCTTCTGGTTCCCGCTCGGTCCGATCATTCGTGCGGGCGGGGCATTCGAGGTCAGGCGTGGTGAGCAGGACGAGGAGGCGATGGCGACGGCGGTCTTGCTCGCCCGCGCCGGACACGCGGTCGTGATGTTCCCGGAGGGGACGCGACGCCGGAAGGGCATACGCAAGAAGCACGAAGCGCGCTGGCGCACCGGAGCGGCCCGCATCGCGCTCGAGGCAGGCGTGCCGCTCGTTCCCGCAGCGATCGCGGGAACGGAACGGTTGGCGCGACTCGGGCCGCTTCGGGTCACCTACGGTGCACCCATCGAGACGGGCGACCTTGCAGATCGGCCCCTCGCCGAGGCGGCGCGAATCGTGACGGACAGGCTCTCGGACGCCGTCGGCGAGCTGGAGCGAAGCCTCACGTGACACCGCTCCTCGTCATGGACGGCGACTCGTTCACGCACCGCGCATATCACGCGCTGCCGAAGTCGATGCGCCGGCAGGACGGTGGGCCGTCGAACGCGCTCGTCGGGTTCACGAACATGATGCTGCGGCTCTGGCAGGACGAGCGACCGCGCAATGTTCTCGTGGCCTGGGACACGCTCGACGTCCCGACGTATCGCCACGAGGCGCTCGACGCGTACCAGAGCGGTCGCGTGTTCGACGACGAGCTGCTCGAGCAGCTCGACCTCCTGCCGGCGATCGTCGAGTCGGCGGGATTCGCGAGCGCGAAGGCGCCGGGGTACGAGGCCGACGACTTCCTGGCCGCGGCCGCGCGGGCGGAGGAGGCTGCCGGCGGGGCGGCGCTCGTAGCGACGTCGGACCGGGACGCGTTCCAGGTCGTGACCGACCGCGTCACGGTCCTGCAACCGGTCCGGGGTGAGGCGCCCACGCGGATCGACCGCGCTGCCGTCCGGGAGCGATACGGCGTCGACCCCGCTCAAGTTCCCGACTTCATCGCCCTGCGCGGCGACCCCTCGGATCGGATTCCGGGCGCGCGTGGCGTCGGCCCGAAGCGCGCGGCTGATCTGCTCGCGCAGTACGCGACCCTCGAGGAGCTGCTCGAAGCCGGCAGGTTCACGAACGAGGCGGACGCGCTTCGGCTCTATCGACGTATCGCGACGATGGACGCGGATGCGCCCCTGCCGCCGCTTCCCGACGTCACGCCCGACTGGGAAGCCGGGAGGGCGCACGCGCTCGAGCTGGGTGCGACGGGAGTCGCGCGCCGCTTCGAAGAGGCGCTCACCTGGACCTGATCAGCCATCCGGCCTTCTCGGAGCTGCATGCCCCGTCTGCCGTGCATGCCGAGCATCCGGGCCGCCTACGGTGCCTGCAGGAGCGCTTTCCAGGCTTCGTCGTCGGCGAGCCGGCTTCGAGAGACCAGATCGAGCTCGTCCACTCGCCTGAGTACGTCGACGCGATCGCGGCGGTCTCGGCCGAGACCTGGCTCGACCCTGATACCTATGCGACCCCGACGACGTACGAGGCGGCTTGCCTCGCCGCCGGGTGCGCGATCGAAGCGGTCGTGCGCGGAGGCCTTGCGCTCGTCAGGCCCCCGGGCCATCACGCTCTCCGGGCGGCCGCGATGGGCTTCTGCATCTTCGGCAACGTCGCCATCGGGGCCCGGCATGCTCAGCACGTTCTCGGCCTCGAACGCGTTGCCGTCGTCGACTTCGACGTACATCACGGAAACGGAACCGAGGCGCTGTTCGCGCACGACCCGTCGGTCCTCACCGTTTCCCTTCACCAGTGGCCGTTCTGGCCCGGGACCGGCGGCCCCGGATCGAGCTCCGACGGAGTCGTGAACGTGCCGCTCGCGGCCGGCGCCGGAGACGACGACTACGTGACGGCTTTCGACGAGATCGTCGAGCCTGCAGTCTCGGCCTTCGCGCCGGACATCGTGATCGTCTCGGCGGGGTTCGACGCACACCGGAACGACCCGCTGGCGGAGATGGAAGTGACCGTGGATGGATTCTGCGAGCTGGCCGGTCGGTCGGCCGCTCTCGCACCGCGCACAGCGGCCGTGCTCGAAGGGGGCTACAACCTCGACACGCTGCCGGATCTCGTCCAGGCCGCGCTCGAAGGGTTCGCCTAGGCGACTGGCTGCGCGACCCCGATCATCGAGTCACGGGTCACGAGAGCGGCGAGTGCACCCTCGTCCACGGAGTCCGTCGCCGGCGGGCGCCTCGGGACGACCAGGTAGCGGACGTCGGCGGTCGAGTCGACGACGCGGAGCTCCACGCCGTCCTCGAGTTCGACGCCGAACTCGCGCAGCACGCCTCGCGGGTCGGCTACCGCTCGCGAGCGGTAGGGGAGGCTCTTGTACCAGTCGGGCGGCGGGCCGAGCAGCGCTCTCGGGTAGCAAGAGCAGAGCGTGCACACGACCAGATGGTGCACCTTCTCGGTGTTCTCCAGTGCGACGACGACAGGGGAAGGTCCCGGGTCGAGGTCGAGTTCGAGCGCGGCCTGGCGTGCGTCCGCAAGCAGGCGCCGCTTGAAGTCCTCGTCGATCCATGCGCGCGCGACGAGGCGCGCCCCGTCGGCAGGTGTACGCGAGACGAGCTGGTCGATCCGGTGACGAACGTCGTTGCGTTCCAGGACGCCCTTCGCGACGAGCAGGTCCTCGAGCGCTCGTACGCGGGCCGCCGCCGACGGCTCGTTCGCGGCGACGGGCTCGTGTGGATGGTCGTGGCCGTGGGTCACTATGCGGGCTCCAGCCAGTGCTCGAAGACGTCCACGAGAAGGCGGTCGTGAGTCCGTCCGCGGTAGTCGGGCCAGAGAGCGGCCTGGTCGAAGCTCACGAGGTAGAGCGCTCGCCCGGGCATCCCGTCGCTGCCGTAGGCGCGCGTCTCCGGGTCGGTGAAACGCCCGTGCGTTCTTTCGACGGTACCCGCCTTTCCCTTCACGTACCACGGCGTTCTATGGTGGCCGTCGTGCCGGCGCGGCGCCACGCGAACCGCCTGACCCGGCGCGAAGGTCACGCCTCCACCCGTTCGTCGAGCTCGCCTGGGGCGAGGATGCCCTTCTCCGTCAGGATCGTCTCAGCCGAATAGAGCCAGCGCTCGTAGTACGACGCCGTCTCGTAGGCGGCGGGCGGCATGCTCTCGATCCCTCGCCGGAGCTCATCGACGTTCAGGTGGCCGCTGCCACCGAGCGCACCGACGATCGCGTCCATGAGGAGCTCCCAGTCCTCGAGATCGTGCTCCGACCGGTCGATCGGCGCCTCGGTCGGCCATCCGCCCCGGTCGTGCACTGCGTGCGCCACGCAGCGATCGTATCGCCGCTTGACATATTCCGATATAGGTATATGATACGTGCGTGGCACGAGCAGCGACGACCGCGGATGCGTTCAACGCAGTGGCCGAGCCCCGGCGGCGACAGATCCTCGACGTCCTCGCCGGCGGGGAGCGGCCCGTGAACGACCTCGTGCGCGAGCTCGGGCTGGCCCAGCCTCAGGTGTCCAAGCATCTGCGGGTGCTCCGCGAGGTCGGAGCGGTCGACGTGCGCCACGCGGGCCGGCAACGCCTCTACCGGCTGAACGGCCAGGCACTCAAGCCGATCCACGACTGGGTGAAGGACTACGAGCGCTCGTGGAGCGAGCGCTTCGCAGAGCTGGATGTCGTGTTGGAAGAACTCAAGAAGGAGGAAGGACATGCCCGTGACGAGTAGTCAGTCAGCAAAGGTCACGCTCCCGACGGACGAGCAGATTCTCATCACGCGGGAGTTCGATGCGCCGAAGCACCTCGTGTTCAAGGCGGTTACCACTCCCGAGCTGGTCAAGCGCTGGTGGCACGCGAATCGCGGCGAGGTGACGCTCGCCGAGATCGATCTCCGTGTCGGTGGCAAGTGGCGCTACGTCAGCATCACGGACGACGGCTTCGAGGTCGGCTTCCACGGTGAGTACCGAGAGATCGTTCCGAACGACCGGATCGTCTCGACCGAGGTCTTCGAAGGCGCGCCCGGCGGGGACGAGAACGGGACCCTGAACACGATGACGCTCGTCGAGAAGGACGGGCGAACGACCTTGACGACGGTCGTGCAGGCTCCGAGCAAGGAGATCCGCGACGCCATCATCGAGTCGGGCATGGAGGCAGGCATGCAGGACGCGATGGATCTGCTCGAGGAGGTCGCAGGGTCGCTCGTCTGATCCCCACCGAGAGTCGGGCTTCAGAGCCAGGGCCCCCAGACAGGGGCCCCTGGCTCTGTTACGTACTGGCCGTGCTCAGCTGACTTCGACGACCGGAGAAAAGCCGCCGTAGACGAGGCGCTTGCCGTCGAACGGCATCGGATTCTGGTCCGGCTGCGTTCGTGGGTCCTCCATCATCTTCGGCATCGCCTTGTCGCGGGTCGCCTTGTCGGGCCACTCGATCCAGGAGAAGATGACCGTCTCGTCGTCCTTTGCTTTGACGGCCCGACGGAAGTCGGTGACCGTGCCCTCGGGGACGTCGTCGCCCCAACACTCGAGAACCCGATTCGCACCCAGCTCGACGAACACGGAGTCCGCCGTCGTCGCGTGCTCGATGAACTTCTGCTTGTTGGCCGTCGGCACGGCCGCTACGAACCCGTCGATGTACGTCATTCGCACTCCTTCCACATCGGGGTCAGAAGCTGTGTGCCCGACCGTCCCACCTGCGAAACGTGGCGGGGCTACTGGCGTCCCCAGAAAGCTTGGGCTCCAAATAGAAAAGCCCCGCAGAACGGGGCCTTTCCGTAGCAGGCCTGTAAGCCGGATTCTGTCGAGGGTGACCATCTCTCTGTGCGGCGTACCCGGCTCCTCGGCGGGCCGCGTCAACGGAGCCTGCTTCGCCTTGCACCGGACGGGGTTTGGCTAGCCGGTCATGTCGCCACGACCGCTGGTGGGCTCTTACCCCACCGTTTCACCCTTACCGACTGGATCGTGCACGAATCAGTCGGCGGTCTCCTTTCTGTTCCACTTTCCGTCAGCTTTCGCCGCCTGGGTATGACCCCAGCGTCCTGCCCTGTGGTGTCCGGACTTTCCTCGAGCTCCCGGAGGAGCCCGCGATCACCCGGCCTGCATCACTGATGGTAGCTCGATCTGGGCGATTCGTTCCTCGCTCTCGGCCAGGATCGAACGGCACTCAGGACAGGCCAGCGCACCCCGGACGTGCAGCACGAACTCTCCGCACACGAGGCACTCGAGGCTGGCCCGCCGGAGAAGCGCGGCGAGCTCCTGGTCGAGCGAGCGGTTGAGTGGGGCAACCGTCGTCATCCGAGGCTCCTGAACACTCCCGTCACCTTGCCGAGGATCTCAACGTGCTCGGGGTACAGTGGCTCGAGCGCTGCGTTTTCCGGCTGTAGCCGAATGCGGCCGTCACGCTCGCGGTGGAAGGTCTTGACGGTCGCCTCCTCGGAGGACTCGTCGTCGCCGACGAGCGCAACGACGATCTCGCCTGCGCGGGCGTCGGCCTGCTTGCGGACGACGACGATGTCGCCGTCGAGGATTCCGGCCTCGATCATCGAGTCGCCCTTCACGCGGAGCAGGAAGTCCGCGTCACGACCGAGCGGCTCGGGAACGGCGATCTCGTCTTCGATGGTCTCCTCTGCGAGCAGCGGGCCGCCCGCAGCGATGCTCCCGACGAGTGGCAGCGTCGGTGCGGAAGCAGCTCGCGCAGGAATCTCATCGCGACGTCGGCCGACGAGCTCGATCGCCCGAGGCTTCGTCGGGTCGCGGCGGAGCAGGCCGGCCCGCTCGAGGTTCGCGAGATGGGCGTGAACGGTCGAAGGCGATGCGAGACCGACGGCCTCGCCGATCTCCCGAACGGTTGGTGGATAGCCGTGTGCGTCCACGTACTCGGCGAGGAACTGCCAGATCTCCTGTTGTCGCGTCGTCAGCATCGGGCTCTCCAGAGTCGGGGGACGAACATACGTTCGGCATGGAGGGTAGAGATCCTCCCGGACGGCGTCAAGCCGGGGGGCGACGCGCGACGAACGCGGCCTGTTCGAGCTCGTACGGGTTCTCGACCGTCGTGTCGACGAGCTCGAGGCCGGCGTCGGCGATGAGGCGCTTCCAGGTTGCCTCGGGAAACAGGCCGAGCATGTGCCGGTCGTGCACGACTCGTAGCTCGTCGCCGGGGCCGCGCGCGACGATCGCGTAGTCGGTCACGTAGGTCGTCCCGTCCGGCGGGTCGGGCGCGTGCGTCCACTCGAGGTAGCGGAGCCTGCGGCCGTCCTCTCCGTCGTGGCCGCCGTGATCGGTCGACGGCTTGAAGATCTCGGTCGTCGCATCCGGAGTGAGGATGACGACGCCGCCAGGTCGAACGTGGGCGGCGGCCGTTTCGATCGCCTGGCGCAGGTCCTCCTCTGTCGTCAGGTACGAGATCGCGTCGTGGATGAAGACGACGTCGAAGCTGCGCCCGAGCCGGAGCGTGCGCATGTCGCCTTCGAGGTGCTCGCACTCGGGATTCAGCGACCTGCTGAGCGCGAGCATCTCGGCTGAGATGTCGGTCAATGTGCATTCGAAGCGCGCCTTCAGGTGCGATGCGTTGTTGCCACCGCCCGACCCGAGCTCCAGGAGCGTGCGGGCTGGGCCTTCCGTCACGTCGTCGACGACCAGCGTGACGAACCCCGCCTCGTCCGCGTAGTCGGATGGGTGCGTCAACAGGTGGAACCATGGCGCGAGATCCGAGTACATGTGCAAAGGGGCCAGGCCGACAGTCTGACCCCTGCTTGCGTCTCGCCTCATGCGCTGGAGAGGACTTGAACCTCCACGGCCTAAGTGGCCACTAGGCCCTCAACCTAGCGCGTCTACCAATTCCGCCACCAGCGCGCGCTTGGAGAATTCTAGAGGAGGTGGAACATCAGCACGGTGTTCAGCCCGAAGATCGAGGCGACGACCACCGTCAGGCGGGTGAGGTTCCGCTCGACGACGTGCGTTCCACCCTGCGAGTGCGGCGTGAAGCCGAGCCCGCCCATGCCTGCCTCGCGGCCCGAGTGCATGAGGACGAGCGTGATGACCGCGGCGCTCAGAAGCACCTGGATCACCGCTGCGATCTGAAGCCAAGGCATGAGGGCGACAGGGTAGCAACGAGGGATAGGCTTCTTTGATGGCCGACGAGGCGCGCGAGCGCATCCAGAAGCTCCTCGTCACGGGCGACAACCGCCTGAAGCAGGGAGTCTCGCCGGAGAAGGTCCGCGAGAGCTACGAGCAGGCGCTCGATGCCGCGCGTCAGGCCGGTCTCGAGGACGCGATTCGGCCGCTCGTCGAGGTCAGGTTGGCCGATCTCGAACGCCTGTCGGACTGACATCTGCACGCGGCTGCGAAGCAGCCGCCTTCAGGGCTTTCGGCTACCGGAATCCGAGTGTCAGCGGAATCCGGTATTGCGCGATCAACGAACGGCTCGAAGCAGGATCTCCTCCACCCGACCGGCCTGTTGCCTGACGTCGTGGTCGCCGGCGGAGGCGCGGCCGGCGAGGTTCGGTCGTGGGAGGGCGGCCGCCTGCGTGAGGGCCGATGCGAGGTCATCCTCGTCGAGCGGATCGGCAAGGACACCGGACTCCGGTGTGACGAACTCGGGCGGACCGCCGACCGAGGTCGCGACGACCGAGCGGCCGGAGGCCATGGCTTCGAGCGTCGCCAGGCCGAACGGCTCGACGAGGCTCGGCTGGCAGAGCACATCGCAGGCCGCCATCCACGTGGGGACGTGGTCGTGGCCGACGCGTCCGGCAAGCCGGATTCCGGTGCGACCCTCGAGCGCGGCACGGAGGGGGCCGTCCCCGACGAACGTGAGCGTGCCCTCGCCGCCGCGCTCGAACGCCCGCGCGAGCCGCATGACGTTCTTGCGCTCTGACAGAGCGCCGAGGCAGAGGAAGGCCGTCCCATCGGTCTCCCAGCCGACCTCCCGACGTGCCGTCGCGGCGTCCCTTGGGGCGAAGCGCTCGAGGTCGACACCGCAGTCGATCACCTCGGTTTTCGCGCCTGCTTCCGGTACGGCTTCGACGAGCTGGTCTCGCAGCCAGCGTGAAACGGCGATCACCGTTTCGGCTCGGCGCACGACATAGCGCGTCGCCGCGCGTACCCCCGGGATCGACCCGATGTTCGCGACGTCCTGCCCATGCGCTGTGACGACGAGCGGCGCGCGCGCAGCGAGCGCAGCGGCCAGGCCGGCCGGGACGAGGAAATGGGCATACGTCACATCGGGCTCGAACGTGCGCGCAGCGCGGCGTGCATCTCGGACGAGCCCGAGGTAGCGGCCACGCCCGCCGCCGCGCCGGTCGACGGCGGCTCGCTCGATCTCGTGACCGCGTGCCACGAGCTCGTGCTCGAGGTTCGCCACGAACACCCCGAGGTCGGGATCGTCCGGCCCCGGGTACATCTGGGAGACGAGCAGGATCCGCAGAGGTGCTACCCGCGCGTCACCTGGAGGATCCCGAGGCACATCTCGTCCGTCGTGCCCTCTCCCCAGAGGACGTAGCGCGGTGTCGGCGGCACGCCGTGGCCGCCGTGGTGCCGCTTGCTCACGTCGTGCCGGCACGTCACGCGCACGACGTCGCCCGGCACTGCCTTCACCGATTGGGCGAGCGTGTACGCGTTCTGCCAGTGGAAGTCCCAGCGCGGGATGTCGAGCAGGACCTTCGCGCGCGGCGTTCCGGGATTCAGCTCGAGGCGGATCGCCGAACCGAGCAGATGCATGTGCCCGGCTGCGATGTGGATCGTCGTCGGCGTCGAGATGCGGCGGTCACAGGTCGAGACGGTGCTCGGTTTCGGCGTGGCCGCAGTCCCGCGGCACAGGACGAGGAGGCCCGCGGGCACGAATGCCGCCTCCGACCCGTACTTGCGCGCAAGGTCGAAGAGCGCCTCGTTCCGGTCACAGAGCCTTCCTCGTTCCGTCACGGTGCACGCGAGCTCCACCGGCCCCGGAAGCAGCATCGTCTGGAGCGGCCGGAGCCCCGTCGAGGCAGGTGCGACCGTGAGCAGCGCGCGGGAGCGGTCCGGAGCACGTCCGTTCAGGAGGTTGTAGTGGACCTGCATCACGATCTGGCTGCCGGCAGGGAGGGAGACGCCCGTCCCCTCGGGGAGGCGATTGCCGCCCCAGCCGGGCGCCCACGCCGAGATCCAGTTCGCGTTGTTCAGCGAGTCGGCGATGCCCGCGCCGTCTCCGGCGGGCAGTCCGGTGCCGCCGAAGCACGACCAGCCTGGCCCGACGCCCTTCGCGTCGAGCAGCTTTGCCGCCGGAACTTGCCCCGGCGCTACGCGAAACAGGATGACGTGGTGTACGACATTGCGTTGGCCCGGCTCGATCCGAGCGGAGGTCACGAAGGAGTCGCTCGCTCGCTTCGGATCGAGGAGGAAGCAGCGGTAGTCGTCCGTCACACCCGATAGGGCAGACGGCCTGTACGCACTCGTCATCCTGAGGTCGAGGAGGGACTCGCCCGGCCGCGCTGCGGGAGGCTTCGACGTTGGCGCCGGCCGAGCAGGCCCGTCCGTCCTTGCGCCTGCTCTCACCCAGGCAAGAATCACTGCGTGCTGGGCGGCACTCAGCGTCCGCGTGCTCTGGCCGACGTAAGCAGGGGAGCGCTTCCCGGGCGGCCATGGCGGCATGAGCCCCGACTCGACGACGGCCGCGATCGCGTCCGCCCGGCTCGAAATCTGACGCGCCGTTTGAAGCGGGAATGGCGCGATGCCACCCACCCGGTGACAGCCGGCGCACTTCTCGGAGATGACCGGCGCGACGTCGCGGGTGAAGCTCGGCGCGGCCTCGGCGCTCAGGTCGCCGCGGGTCATCGCGAGCGCTGCGAGTGGCACTGCCAGCGCGGCGACTGCGACGGCTGCGACGGCGATCCGGGTGCCGCTACGCATGCTGGGCGTCATATGTACCCCAAAGCTCGCGCAGGACGCCGCAGATCTCTCCGACGGTGCTGCGGGAGCGGAGCGCCTCGCGTATTGCCGGCAGAAGGTTCTCGTCGGTCTCCGCGACCCGGCGTACCTCGTCGAGAGCATAGGCGGCGGAGCCGGCGTCGCGCCCGGCGCGCACGCGAGAGGTGCGCTCGCGCTGCCGGCGCTCGATCTCCGGATCCACGTTCAGGAGCTCCACGGGCTCGCCAGAGCCCTCCGTGAATGCATTCACGCCAACGACGACGCGATCGCCGGACTCCACCTCGCTCTGGAAGCGGAATGCCGATGCCTCGATCTCGGCCTGGACGAAGCCCTGCTCGATTGCGGCGACCGCACCGCCGAGCTCGTCGATCCGCGCGATGAGTTCGCGCGCGCGTTGCTCGAGCTCGTCCGTGAGCGCCTCGACGAAGTAGGCGCCGCCGAGCGGGTCTGCGGTGTCGGTCGTCCCTGCCTCGGCGGCGAGGATCTGCTGGGTGCGGAGCGCGACCGTGGCTGCGTGCTCCGTCGGCAGAGCGAGCGCCTCGTCGAAGGAGTTCGTGTGGATCGACTGCGCGCCGCCGCAGGCCGCTGATAGGGCCTGAATCGCGACGCGCACGACGTTGTTCTCCGGTTGCTGCGCGGTGAGCGTCGAGCCGCCGGTCTGCGCGTGGAAGCGAAGCGCGAGCGCTCGCGGGCTCGTCGCGCCGAAGCGATCGCGCATGATCCCGGCCCACAGGCGACGCGCGGCCCTGAACTTCGCGACTTCCTGGAAGAAGTGGTTGTGCGCGTTGAAGAAGAACGACAGCCGCTCGCCGAAGTCGTCGGGAGACAGCCCGGCGGCGACTGCCGCTTCGCAGTAGGCGATGCCGTTCGCGAGCGTGAACGCCAGCTCTTGCGCCGCGCTCGCTCCCGCCTCGCGGATGTGGTACCCGGAGATCGAGATCGTGTTGAAGGCGGGCAGCCGCTCGGCGCAGTAGGCGAAGAGGTCGGTCGCCAACCGCATCGACGGGCGCGGGGGGAAGATGTAGTTCCCGCGTGCGACGTACTCCTTGAGGACGTCGTTCTGGACGGTGCCTCGAAGCTTCTCGCCGGGGACGCCCTGGCCTTCTGCGACGAGCTCGTACAGGAGGAGCAGCAGCGCGGCCGGCGCGTTGATCGTCATCGACGTCGAGACCTCGCCGAGCGGGATCCCGTCGAGGAGCACCTCCATGTCGGCGAGTGAGTCGATCGCGACCCCCGTTCGCCCGACCTCCCCCTCGGCGAGCGGGTCGTCTGAGTCGTAACCGAGCTGCGTCGGGAGGTCGAAGGCGACGGACAGCCCTGACTGGCCTCGCGCGAGGAGGTAGCGGAAGCGTGCGTTCGTCTCCTCGGCCGAGCCGTAGCCGGCGTACTGTCGGATCGTCCACGGCCGGCCGCGGTACATCGTCTCGTACGGCCCGCGCGTGAACGGGAACTCACCCGGAAGCTCGAGCTCTCCTTCCGGGTGGTCGGCGGACGTGTAGACGGGCTTGACCTCGATGCCGGAGTCCGTCAGCCGGCGCTCCTCGGCGGTGGCCATCGAGCGAAGGCTAGATGCTTGGTCGGGAGTTGACGCGCAGCCGTCATCCGACCCGCCGTGAATTCCCGACCAAGCATCTAAACGCTTGCGACGAAGCTCAACATCGCGTCGACTGCCTGCTTGCGCGTCAGCCCCTGGCGTCGGGCCAACGAGCGCCAGGTCTCGAAGTCGAGCGCGTGCCCGATTGCGGCCCGCACGGCCCTACGTCGGGGCCAACCGTCGGCGAGTGCATCTCGAAACGATCCGATTGCTCGCTCTCGCCGGCCCACGAGCTCCGCCGTCAACGAGTGGACGCCGGCGTCGCGGCTGAAGATTGCGAGATCGTCCTCGACGAGCTCGTACCAGGCATAGACGTCGGTGAGGGCGGCGCGCAGCCGTCGTACCGGGTCGGCGATGCGGTCCCAGCGACCGCTGCTGGGAAGCGGATGCAGCCCGCGCCAGTGCGTCGAGCATGCCTGGAAGAGCGTTCGCTCGTCCGGGAAGTGCGCGTACACGGTGTGGCGCTCGACCCCGGCGCGGCCGGCGATCGCCGAGATCGTCGTGCGGGCAGGTCCGACGCTCGAATGGAGCTCAACTGTCGCATCGACGATGCGACGCCGGGTCTCCGCCTGTCGCTCGGCACGGCGCTTGAGCTCGTACTTCCGCGTCACTACACACCAGTGTACTGCGAAATTTGACAGGAGGCTCGATCTGTGGAACTAATTCGCTGCACAAATCTGTATAGCGAAAGGAGAGGCCCGTGCATGTCGTTGATCTGGATGCCGTAGCTCTTAGAGACGTCGTCTCTCAGGTCGATCCGCTGCGGCGCGCCCGAGTCGGGTTCCCGCACTCGAGCGCGACCGGGACCGCGAGCACTGCAACGGTCTACTTCGAGCTGGAGCCAGGCACACACGTCGGGCTGCATCGGGACAGCGCGGAGGAGCTGCTGTTGATCCTCGAGGGCGAAGTGGAAGCAACCGTTGGGGACGAGTCGGCATACGCCGAGGCAGGGACGATCCTCACGGTTCCGGCGATGGCGCTCCACAACGTGGTCAACGTTGGAACCGGCCCCGTGCGAGTCCTTGGGTTCTTCTCGGCCTGCACGGTCGTCGCGACGTTCGAGCACCCGATCGTGCCGGGCGGTCCTCAGGTGTTCGTGATCGGTGCACCCATGCCGGTCGCGCTGCCGCTCGACGAGCCGGCTCTCGCGTAGCGCGCGCCTACAGAACACCGCCGGCGCGATCGATCGCGTCGAGAGCGATCCGGCGGCCGGTCTCGATGTGCTCGCGGATGGCGCGTGCCGCGGCCGTGAGTTCGCCGGACGAGAACGCCTCGACGATGCGCCGGTGCTCGGTTACGAGGTTCGCGTGGCCCTCGACGTGCCCGCCCCGGATCACCTGCATCATCAGGTTCACGGACAGCTCTCGGTAGACGCGTGAAAGGAGTACGTTTCCGGCCAGATCGATCTGGTACTCGTGGAACGCGGCGTTCGCGGCGTCCCACTCCTCGTGCGAGATCGCCGCGTCGGTCGCGTCGAGCAGCTCGGAGAAGTGCGCCAGCTCGCCCAACGTCAGACGACGCACCGAGCGCTCTGCGGCGAGTAGCTCGAGCGCGAGGCGAACGTCGTATCCCTCGGCGACAGCGCGCGCCGTCACCGGCGCAACGAAATAGCCGCGCCTGGGTCTCACCGTGAGAAGACCCTCCGAGACGAGCCGCGTGAGGGCGTGGTGCACTGGGCTGCGCGAGACGCCCAGCTCGGCCGCCAACGCATGCAGGCTGAGCTTTCCGCCGGCCGGCTCCTGCCGTGTCAGGAGCCGCGTGCGGAGCTCCTCGTAGACCCATTCATTGAGGTTCACCCCGGTGAGAGCCGCGGGCATCCTGCTGGACCTAACATGTCAGGGGCGTCGAGGCAACCGGCGGCTACGCTCAGCCTGTGAATGTCCGCGTCAGGTTGTTCGCCGCGCTGCGCGAGCGAGCGGGCTCGGGCGAGCTCGACATAGAGCTCGGCGACGGTGCGACCGTCGGCGACGTGTGGCCCGCGCTCGGGCTCGGCGCCGAGCCTCCCGGGCTCCTCTATGCGCGCAACCGAGCCTACGTCGAGGTGCAGGAGCGGCTAAGCGCGGGTGACGAGGTCGCGGTCATCCCACCCGTCTCGGGCGGCGATTTCAGGCTCACGGGCGATCCTCTCTCGATCGACGCCGCCGTCGCCGAGGTTCGCGACGACGCGGCCGGCGCGATCGCGACCTTCATCGGGTCGACGCGCGCCCACTCCCGCGGGCGTGACGTGCTCTATCTCGAGTACGAGGCATACGAGGGCATGGCCGAGCAGGTCATGGCCGACCTCGCCGGCGAGCTGACGCGCCGACACGAGCTGTGCAAGGTCGCGATCCACCATCGCGTCGGGCGGGTCGAAATCGGCCAGACGAGCGTC
The DNA here is from genome assembly GCA_963723695.1 of uncultured Gaiellaceae bacterium. Lineage (GTDB taxonomy): Bacteria > Actinomycetota > Thermoleophilia > Gaiellales > Gaiellaceae > GMQP-bins7. The sequence goes on from CAVRRU010000012.1 coordinate 550,681, forward strand.
GTGATCGCCGCCTCGGCTCCGCATCGGGCCGCCGCGCTCGCCGCGTGCAAGGACGCGATCGAGGAGCTGAAGACATCCGTGCCGCTGTGGAAGAAGGAGACGTACGTGGGAGGTGAAGAGTGGATCGGCCAGGGGTCGTAGATCGAGAGCCTGATCCGCGGTACGAGGGTGTCGACGCTCCCGAGGCGCAGAGCTTCCCCGTTCCCGAGCCGTCGGTGGACGGCGATCGAGGCTACGAGCCGATGCGGCCGAGGTCCGGCCTCTTCGACCTCGCCCGCAAGCTGTTCGCGCCGATCGTCGCGCTCGGCTTTCTCATCGTGAAGTTCGGCGGCCTGCTCCTGAAGCTGAAGGTCGTGACGACGGGGGCCTCCATGCTCGTCTCGATCGCCGCGTACGCGTGGCTCTGGGGCCTCCCGTTCGCAGTCGGATTCGTGCTGCTGATCTTCGTCCACGAGCTCGGGCACGTACTCGAGCTGCGCCGCCAGGGGGTTCCGGCGAGCGCGCCGCTGTTCATCCCGTTCCTCGGCGCGGTCATCGGGATGAAGGAGCTGCCCGACGACGCCTGGAAGGAGGCGCGCGTGGCGCTGGCCGGGCCGATCCTCGGGTCGGTCGGAGCAGCGGTCTGCTGGATCGCCGCCGAGGCGACCGGGTCGGAGGTGCTCATGGGGCTCGCGTTCGTCGGCTTCCTGCTCAACCTCTTCAACCTGATCCCGATCGTCCCTCTCGACGGCGGTCGCGCCGCCGGCGCATTGCACCCCGCGATCTGGTTCATCGGCTTGCTGCTCATGGTCGGCCTCGTCGTCGTGAACCCGAACCCGCTCCTCCTCATCATCGTGATCCTCGGCGGGCTCGATCTGTGGAATCGCTGGCGCGCGCGCGAGGAAGCCGGCGACTACTACAACCTGTCCGTCGGGCAGCGTGTCACAGTCGGCGTCGTGTACCTGGGCCTCGTGGTCGTGCTCGGGCTTGCGATGTCGGCGACGTACGTCGAGCGCGAGTTCTGATGGCCGACGGCGTGGAGGTGCCGCGCCGGATCTTCCGGCGGACCCAGGAGCCCCTCGCCGCCGACGTTTCTCTGATCGCCTCCGAGTTCCTCGCCGGCTTCCAGCTCGTCCAGCGGATCGACCGGCCTGCCGTCTCGATCTTCGGGTCTGCGCGGGTCCGCGAGGGCTCTGCGACCTACGAGCAGGCGCGCGCCACGGGCCGTGCCTTCGCGGAGGCGGGCTTCGCGGTCGTCACCGGCGGCGGGCCAGGCGTGATGGAGGCTGCGAACCGCGGTTGCAAGGAGGGCGACGGCCTCTCGGTCGGGTTCAACATCGCGCTACCTCACGAGCAGGGATTGAATCCCTGGTGCGATCTCGCGCTCACCTTCGACCACTTTCACGTGCGGAAGGTCATGTTCGTGAAGGCCGCGGAGGGCTTCGTCATCTTCCCCGGCGGTTTCGGGACGCAGGACGAGCTCTGGGAGGCGCTGACGCTGCGACAGACGCGCAAGATCGGTGACTTCCCCATCGTCCTCTTCGACTCGGACTACTGGGACGAGCTGATCGAGTGGGTGCGCGACGAGATGCTCGACGACGGGCTCATCTCGACCGAGGATCTCGCCGGGATGATCGTCACGGACGACCCCGTAGAAACGGTGGGGCTCGTGGTGTCGCACTACGACCAGCGCGTCGCCGAAGGGTCGGTATGAGCCTCGACGACGCGGTTCGGCGGATCCGGGAGGCGACCGACCTCGAGCCGCGTGTCGGCGTCGTCCTCGGCAGCGGGCTCGGCGGGCTCGCCGATGACGTCGAGTCGCGTGTCGAGATCCCGTACGGCGACATCCCGGGCTGGCCGGTCTCCACCGCCGTCGGGCATGCGGGCGTGCTCGTGCTGGGGACGGTCGCGGGCGTTCCGGTGGTCGTCATGCGCGGGCGCGCACATCTGTACGAGGGGGTCGGCGCCGACCGCGTGGTCTTCGGAGTGCGCGTCCTCGGGAAGCTCGGCATCGGCTCGCTCGTCGTGACCAACGCCGCAGGCGGGATCAAGCCCGACTTCAGTCCCGGGCAGCTCGTGCTCATCTCCGATCACGTGAACCTGCAGGGCGCGTCCTCGCTCGTCGGACCGAACGACGAGTCCCTGGGTCCGCGCTTTCCGGACATGAGCGACGCATACGACGGCGAACTGCGCCTGCGGGCGCACCTCGCGGCCGAGGAGCTGGGCATCCACCTCGCCGAGGGCGTCTACGTCGCCTGGCTCGGCCCGCAGTTCGAGACGCCGGCCGAGATTCGCTTCATGCGCGCCGTGGGCGGCGACCTTGCAGGCATGTCGACGGTGCAGGAGGTCATCGCCGCGAGGCACATGGGCATCCGCTGTCTCGGGATCTCGGTCGTGACGAACATGGCTGCAGGCGTGCTGCCGGAGAAGATCGACCACGAGGCGGTGCTCGAGGTCGGCGAACGTGCCGCGGGCTCGCTGACCGCGCTCCTGCGCGAGCTCGTTCCTACACTCTCCGTGTGAAGCTCCGCGATCTGCCCTCTGTCGACGAGCTGCTACGGGACGAGCGTCTGGCGTCGGAGCCGCACGAGCTCGCGGTGGCAGCGGCCCGCGCCGCTCTAGAGCGAGCGCGCGAGGAGATCGGCGAAAGTCGCGATCCCGGCTCGCTCGTCGATGCGACGCTCGAGGAGCTCGCCCGGGCGCGCCGGCCGTCGCTTCGTCGTGTCCTCAACGCCACCGGCGTGCTCGTCCATACGAATCTCGGTCGCGCGCCGCTCGCCGATGTGGCCCTGGCTCGAGTCGCCGAGGTCGGGTCGGGCTACTCGAACCTCGAGTACGACCTCGAAGCAGGTGGGCGCGGCTCGCGCCAGGATCATCTCGCGGAGCTCCTGCAGCGACTCACCGGTGCTGAGGCCGCGCTCGTCGTCAACAACAACGCCGCGGCTGTGCTTCTCGCGCTCGCCGCTCTTGCCGAGGGCCGCGAGGTCGTCGTCTCGCGCGGGGAGCTGATCGAGATCGGCGACGGATTCCGCATCCCGGACGTCCTCGAGCGCTCCGGCGCGCGCCTCGTCGAGGTCGGGACGACGAACCGCACGCGGGCAGCCGACTACGAGGCTGCGATCGGGTCCGAAACCGCGGTGCTCCTGCGCGTGCACCAGTCGAACTTCCGAGTCGTCGGCTTCTCGGAGCAGCCGCGGCTCGCGGAGCTCGCCGAGGTTGCCCGCGCCAACGAGCTGCCCCTGGTGGATGACCTCGGCTCGGGTGCGCTCGTCCAGATCGGCGACGAGCCGACCCCGGCCGAGAGCCTTCGTGCGGGCGCGGACCTCGTGTGCTTCTCGGGGGACAAGCTCCTCGGAGGGCCGCAGGCAGGAGTCGTCGCCGGGCGCGCCGATCTCGTCGAGCGCCTGCGGCGTCATCCCCTTCACCGCGCGCTGCGGGCGGACAAGCTCACGCTCGCCGCGCTCGAAGGCACCTTGGCGCTGGCGCTCGATCCGCGGACGCGGGACGAGGTGCCCGTGCTGCGGATGCTCCACGAGCCGATCGAGGCCGTTCGCTCGCGGGCGGAGCGCCTCGCCTCGCTCGTCGACGGGGAGGTCGAGGAAACGGTGGCGCGCGTCGGTGGCGGAGCTCTCCCGCTCGCCGAGCTGCAGAGCGCCGCGTGCGCGGTGGAGGAGGCGCTCGCCGAGCCGCTCCGGCTTGGCGAGCCCGCGGTCGTGGCGGTGGTGCGCGACGGCCGCACGCTCCTCGACTGCCGCACGCTCACCGACGCCGAAGTGGACGAGGTGGCGGCGGCTGTAGAACGCGCACGCCCGTGAGCGAGCGCGAGGCGGAAGCCGTCCTCTGGGACGTTCTTCGCGGAGCGATGACGACGAAGGCCCTCGGAGTCGTCGTCGATCTCGGGATCCCACGCTCCCTCGCGGACGGGGCGCGTCCGGTCGCGGAGCTTGCGCGCGAGGCGGGGGCGAGCCAGGACGTCATGCAGCGTGTCCTGCGTGCTCTCGCCAGTGACGGGATCTTCACCGAGGTGCAGCCGGGCGTGTTCGGTCACACGGACCGGTCGAAGCTGCTGCTGGGCCCTGGCTGGGCGGATTTCGCCCACCTCTTCTCCGGCGTTTTCTACCGAGCGGTCGATGGCCTGGACAGCGCTTCTCGTACGGGTAGACCGCGATTCGCCGACGACTTCGGGAGCGACTTCTGGGCCTGGCTCGGCACGCACGCCGATGAACGCACGGTTTTCGACCGGGCCATGGCCGGAGACACGCGCCAAGCCGAGCGACTGGCGACCCTGGAGTGGCGCGAGGGCGAGACCGTCGTCGACGTGGGTGGCGGCAACGGCTCTCTGCTCCTCGAGCTGTTCCGCGACAGACCTGATGTGTATGCAGTCGTCTTCGATCTGCCGGAGACGAACCGCGACGAAGGCTCGTTCCCGGACAACATCGAGTTCGTCGAAGGGAGCTTCTTCGAGCGAGTGCCTGCGGGCGACGCGTACCTGCTGTCGGCAATCCTCCACGACTGGGACGACGAGCGGGCAACAGCGATCCTCCGCACGATTCGGGGGGCCGCCCGCCCGGGCGCTCGTGTCCTTGTCGCAGAGACGGTCATCGAGCCGGGGAACGATCCGGATGGCGCGAAGTGGCTCGACCTCCTCATGCTCGTGCTGGCCGGCGGACGCGAGCGAACGGAGCCGGAGTGGCGTACCTTGCTCGAGGGCGCAGGCCTGGAGCCGCTTTCGATCGAGAACGGGCTCATCGAGGCGAGATGCCCCTGACCGTCGGAACCGCCGGTCACATCGACCACGGGAAGACGTGGCTCGTACGGGCGCTCACGGGGAAGGACACCGACCGCCTCCCGGAAGAGCAGCGGCGCGGGATCTCGATCGACCTCGGGTACGCACCGCTCGAGCTCGCCGACGGCCGTCGGCTCTCCGTGATCGACGTGCCGGGACACGAGCGGTTCGTGCGCACGATGGTCGCCGGCGCCACCGGGATCGACCTTTTCCTCCTCGTCGTCGACGCGGGGGAGGGCGCGCGGCCTCAGACCCACGAGCATCTCGCGATCCTCCGCCTGCTCGGCATCGGGCACGGAGTGGTCGCGCTCACCAAGGTCGATGCCGTCGACGGCGAGACGGTCGAGCTCGTGGAGGAGGAGGCGAGCGAGCTCGTACCCGGCGCCGAGGTGGTCCGGGTCAGCGCGAAGACCGGAGACGGCCTCGCTGAGCTCCGCGCAGCACTCGGTCGCGTCGCCGACCGCGTGGAGCACGCTCGATCCGGCCGAGCCACGCGCCTCTACGTCGACCGCGCCTTCTCGCTGCCCGGGTTCGGCACCGTCGCGACCGGGACATTGTGGTCGGGGTCGGTCGCTGCGGGAGCTCAGCTTCGGCTCGAGCCGTCGGGCCGCGACGTGCGCGTACGCAGCGTCCAGGTGCACGATCGCGACGTCGAGGTCGCAGAGCCGGGGCAGCGCGTCGCCGTGAGCCTTCCGGGCCTCGAGCGCAGGGATGTGACGAGGGGAGAGGCGCTGGTCGAGCCCGGCGCTTACCCGACGTCCTATCGCCTCGATGTCGTTGTCGAGGAGATCGCTCCCATCGGCGACGCGGCGCGTCTCCACGTGCATCTCGGCACGACCCACGTTCCTGCACGTGTCGCACGCATCGGCGAGCGGTTCGCACAGCTGCGCCTGTCGGCTCCCGTGGTGGCGGCGAAAGGTGATCGCGTGATCCTGCGTGGGGAGACCACGGTCGGAGGAGGCATCGTTCTCGATCCGTCTCCGCCGCGGCACCGGTCCGAGGACCGCCTCACGCTGCTCGAGCGTGGAGACGTCGGGGCGACGATCGAGGCGCCCGTGCTCGAGGACTCGCTGCGCTTTGTTTCCGACGGCGACCTCGAGGGCGTGCTGCGGGCCGGCCCGTGGGTCTTCTCGGCCGAGTGGCTCGCGCGCATCGAGGACGAGCTGGCCGGGCGGATCGCCGCCGCAGACGCGATCGACCCAGGCACTCCGCTACCGGCGGATCCGTGGGTGCACGACCTCCTTCCGCTCCTGCCGTTCGAGCAGCGCGGCTCCAAGCTGTACGTGCCCGGCGTGATCGCAACGATCGGCTCACGTGCCGAGGAGGCGGCGACCCTCGAAGGCGAGCTCGCCGCGGCCGGAGTCCGCGCGACGAAGGTCGCAGACGTCGACCTCGTCCGCTTCCTCGAGGCGAGCGGCAGGCTTGTGCGGCTCGGCGACGGCTACGCGATCGGCGCTGATGCGTTCGAGGTCGCGAAAGACGTCCTGCTCAGCGAGTGCCGGGCAGAAGGCGAGATCACCCTCGCCCGCTTCCGCGACCTCGTCGGGATCGGACGCCGCGACGCCCAGCTGTTGCTGGAGCGCTTCGATGCGGATGGGCTCACGCGTCGTGACGGCGAGCGGCGCGTCCTGCGACGTGCGGCGGTTTCTAATCCACACTGAGGAGATGCGCTACACATGCGTCGCGCTCGTCATTCTCGCGACGGTTGGGCTGCCGGCATCGGCAGCGTCGGTCGATCCGAAAGCGCTCGTCATCCGACCGTCCGACGTTCCAGTGGGTTACGTCCTCAGCCCGAGGGAATCCGGCCTGCGCACGAACGAGCAGGAGGCGAAGGAGTCTGCCGAGGCGGACAGGGTGTTCCGGCGCTTTGGGCGCGTCACCGGCTATCAGATGATCTTCGAGCGGCGCGACGAGCGCACGATCGAGGCCCGCGCGGACATCTTCGGCTCGCCACGGGGCGCCCGCGAGATGCTGCGCTGGGTGGACCGCCAGGCCCGCCTATCGGGCTTTCGCGACCTCCGGCGTCAGCCGGCAGATATCGGCGCGGAGGGCCGGGTCTTCGACCTCGGCTCGCCATGGCGGGAGGCCTACGTCTACTGGCGCTACGGCTCGGTATGGGCCGCACTCGGAGGCCGCGGTCTGTCGAAAGACCAAGCGCTCGGGCTCGCGCGCGTTCAGCAGCGTCGCATGGTCGCGGCGCTCGGCTAGGAAGATGCCCACTCCGGCTCGTTCTCGATCCCCACGCCGTCTGCGACGCGCGTGACGTAGTTGAAGTAGCCCACGACCTGGATCGCGTCCGAGATCGTGGCGTCGTCGAGGCCCTCAGCGCGAAGCACGTCGATGTCGCGCTCGTCGACCTCTGCGGCACGGTCCGTCAGCTTCGCCGCGAAGTCGCAGAGCGCCCGCTCGCGCGGTGACAGCGACGCCTGCCGGTAGTCGTGCGCTGCGTGTTTCGCGGTCTCGTCGTCTGCGCCCTCGGCACGGAGGTCGTCGGCATGCGCGACCGTTCAGTAGTGGCAGCTCTGCTCGGCCGAGGTCACCGTCGCCAGGAGCTCGCGCTCGCGACGTGAGAGACCCGACTCACCGAACATGATCTCCTTGTAGAGCTCCATCGACGCGCGCAGCACGCGCGGGTTGAGGCTCATCGCCTTGAGGATGTTGAAGACCTTCCCGGCACGCTCGAGCGCGGCGTCGTACTCCTCCCGGAGGAGACCGTCCGCCTCGTCCTCGTCGATCAGCCGGAGGTACGGCAATTACCTGGTCTGCGGGAAGCCGAGGTCGACCTTGCTCGTCGCCGGGTCCGGCCAGCGGCTCGTGACCGCCTTCGTGCGCGTGTAGAAGTCGATCCCCTCGGGCCCGTAGATGTGCCGGTCGCCGAAGAGCGAGTTCTTCCAGCCGCCGAACGAGTAGTACGCGACCGGGACCGGGATCGGCACGTTCACCCCGACCATGCCGACGTTCACGTCGAACTGGAACTGGCGGGCGACGCCGCCGTCACGCGTGAAGATCGCGACGCCGTTCCCGTACGGGTTCTCGTTGACCAGGCGGAGAGCCTCGTCGTACGTCGGGACGCGCACGACCGAGAGCACGGGGCCGAAGATCTCGTCGCGGTACGCGTCCATCTCCGGCGTGACGTCGTCGAGCAGCGAGACGCCCAGGAAGAAGCCGCCGTTGTCGGGTGCGGTCTCGCGTCCATCCGCGACGAGCGTCGCTCCCTGTGCCGGCCCTGAGTCGAGATACGCCGCGACCTTGTCGCGGTGCTCGCGTGTGACGAGCGGGCCCATCTCGGAGGTCGGGTCGAAGCCGTCGCCGACCTTGACTTTCGGCAGGCGCTCCTTGATCGCCCCGACTAGCGGGTCGGCGGCGTCGCCGACCGCGACCACGACGGAGATCGCCATGCAGCGCTCTCCGGCCGAGCCGTAGCCTGCGCTGACCGCGGCATCGGCAGCCATGTCGATGTCCGCGTCGGGGAGGACGATCATGTGGTTCTTCGCGCCGCCGAGCGCCTGGACGCGCTTTCCGGCCTTGGTCCCGGTCTCGTAGACGTAGCGTGCGATCGGTGTCGAGCCGACGAACGACACCGCTGCGATGTCAGGGTGCTCGAGGATCGCCTCGACCGCGACCCTGTCGCCCTGCACGACGTTGAAGACGCCGTCAGGGAGTCCTGCCTCTTTCAGGAGCTCGCCCACGAAGAGCGACGCGGACGGGTCCTTTTCGGACGGCTTGAGGACGAAGGCGTTCCCGCAGGCGATCGCCGGCGCCCACATCCACATGGGCACCATGACCGGGAAGTTGAACGGGGTGATGCCCGCGACGACGCCGAGCGGCTGGCGGATCGAGTACACGTCGATCCCCGACGAGGCTTGCTCCGAGTAGGCGCCCTTCAGGAGCTCCGGGATGCCGCAGACGTACTCGATCACCTCGATGCCGCGCTGCACCTCGCCGTGCGCGTCCGAAAGCACCTTGCCGTGCTCCACCGTCAGGAGCCGGGCCAGATCCTCGCGATGCTCGTCGACGAGCTGGTAGATGCGGAAGAAGAGCTCGGCTCGCTTCGAGAGGGAGAAGTGGCGCCAGCTCGCGTACGCGGCTTTCGCCGCGGCGACCGCCTGATCGATCTCCTCGACCGAGGCGAACTGCACCTCGCCCGTCTGCTCACCCGTGGCTGGGTTGTAGACGGGGCCCATGCGGCCGGAATCGCCGCCGACGCTCTCGCCCCCGATCCAATGCCCGATCGTCTTCAGCTCCGTCGTCACGGCTGCGTTCATCTCTGGCCTCCCGACACGCTCGTATCGGCCTAGCGTAGCGCTCTCAAACGGGGATGATCAGGCTCGCGAGATCACGCGGGTAGTACGTGAGGATCTCGATCCCGTCCTCGCTCACGAGAACGGTGTCGGAGTGCCGAAAGCCGCCGAGCTCCGGCGCATACAGGCCCGGCTCCACGGTGAAGACCATTCCCGGCAGGATCTCCGTCTCGTCACCCGAGTCGAGGAACGGGCCCTCGTGGTAGCGAAGTCCGATTGCGTGGCCCGTGTGGTGCCGCCAGTGCGGCCACAATGCGTACTCCTCGAAGTAGAACCAGACCGCTTTGTCGACCTCCGAGCACGGCCGGCCGGGCCGGATCGCGTTGAACGCGAGGTCCTGCAGCGCGACCATGTGCGAGAACATCCGCTCCTGCTCGGGCGTCGGCTCGCCGATCACCATCGTTCGCTCGAGCTCCGAGAGGTAGCCCCACACCGGCGCGCTTGCGCCGGTGACGAGGACGTCTCCCGCCTGGAACACGATGTTCCCGGCGAGCGCGTGCGGAATCGCGGAGTTGCGGCCGATCTGCCCGCGGTAGCCGGCGTCTGCACCACTCGAGAAGAAGCTCTGCGCGCGGTAGATCTCGCCGATCGCGTCGAGCATCGCGTAGGTCGCCTCGTCGCTTGCGCGCTGCGCGACCTCCGTCTCGGTGGCGCCGACATGCGTGTAGCGCTGCAGGAGACGGTGGGCGAGATTGCCCCAGCGCACGCTCTCGCGGATGAGCGCCACCTCGGCGTCGGACTTGATCGCCATCTGCGCCTCGATCTGCTCGACGACGCGAACGACGGTGGCGCCGGAAAGCTCCGAGAGCGTCGGGCCCCTATAACCGAGGATCCACGGGTAGCCGTCCTGGTCTGCGCCGATCGTCCCGGTGAGGTCCAGCTCGGTCAGCGTCTTCGCGAGGACGGTCTCGGCACGCGGATCGCCCGGATACTCGAGGTAGTGCTCGACCCGATCGAGCGTGGACTTCGCCTCCGCGTGCTCGACCTCCAGCCTGGGAACGACAAGCGCGCGTGTCCCGTCGGCGCCGAGAACGAACCCGATCGGCCGCTCCGTCGGCGCGAAGGCGAAGCCGGCGTAGTAGAGGACGTAGTAAGGGTCGAAGAGGACGACGCCGGAGAGCCCTGCCGTCTGCGCGTGCTCGAGGAGAGCGTCGCAGCGAGCGCGATGCTCCTCGGGCGTGATCGAGATCGACGTGACCATCGGAATCGGAGCCTAGAGGGATGGGGGGCGTCCGACCGGGAACGGGGCTACATTCAGGCCATGACCATGAGGAACTTCTTCGTCGCGTTGGCGATCACGGCCCTGTTCCTCGGGATACTGCTCGTCGCGGGCACGGTTCAGAACAAGGGTTGCTTGCCGTGGCAGGAGCCGATCACCGTCGGCGGGAGCGACAGCGCCTTCTCGGAGAATCGCGGAGACACGGTCTGCCGCTAGCGGGCGCTTGGCGGAGCGGCGCCGGAGGCGAACCGACCGAGCCGTGGGCTACACGACCGCACGGGTTTTGAAGACGCGGCCGATCTGGCTTAGTTGTGCGCTACTTCACCCCGGCGGCAGTCTTGGCAGAGGGGGCGGAGTCGCGGTTTCGATGGGAGATGGTCCGCAAGCCCGAGACACGAGGGGCAGCGGACGAGGGCCGGCTGCTCCGGGCTCAACTCGGAATCAGCGTGAGCAGGTGGCCCGCGACGAGACCGATCTCCACCGTCGCTGTCCACGTCCAGGTCGCGAGCGCCTCGGCACGATCGACCCACCGGAGGGCCGAGCCCTCTGCACCGAGTTGATCAGCGAGCGGAATGTTCAGGATCGTCATGTCCAGCCCGACGAACAGCAAGACGAGGGAGAGAAAAGCGAGCGCCGTCTGCAGCTCGTGGAGGCGATGGAGGCGATTACCGAACATGGGTTGAGCGTGCCGCAGTCGCGGCGCGGCGACATCAGTGCGCCACCCTGATCCCGCACCCTGATTTCTCTGTCCCGATGCCCTGACCTAAGGCGTGCTAACCAATCTGTTCGTCTCCGCGACCGCCACGTCGCTAGCCCTCCCCAGTCGCAAGCGGACCTGCGTTGACACCCGTTTCATGTGGGAGAAACTCGTGCCGGGTCGGGTGACCTCTCAGCCCTGCGGCGATCGCAGGGGGCATCGACCCGCAGACTCCCCACGCTCGGCCCCTCCTTGCTCCTCGGGTCGTGCCCGATGCGTACCCCCTGAAAGGCGAAGCCCCACCAGGACCCATCGCTGTGGCCGAGCACAGCCCTCCTACAGAGGAACGTCGCGCTTTCCTCAGCCTGTGCTGTTCGTGCTTGGCCCTGGCACCACTACCGGGTCTTCGGATCACGACGTACGACTTCGAGCCGCAGATCCCGCAGACGGTGACGTTCACGGCGCTCCCTTACGACGGAGGGCGCGGCGGTCTTACCAGCGCCGCATTCGTACCTCCGCGCGATCGAAAGTTCCCGTCCACCAGTGGTATGGTGAATTACCTTGCCCTAGAGCACGGCGGGGATTCCGGCTCCAGCATTCGGTCGGCGTGGATGCGAACCGTAGGGAGCCGCGCATGTCGTCACCCGAGCACTCGCCACCGCCGGGCCGTCGGGAGCCGTTACCGAGTGCCCGCGCGAATCGTGTGGCGCGGCTGGCGGCAGTAGGCGCGGTGATCGTATCGGTCGGTTTTCTCTTGATCGTTCTCTCCTTCGTTGCGGACGATCCCACGGGGCTTGTCCTGGCGTTCGTATGGGTGTTCGTTATCGCGTTCTGCGGTTGGTTTTTTGTGACCCGACGCGGCTACCGACGTCTACTTGTATTGCCCGCCATCCTGTGGGCGCTCATCAACCTCTTCGGGTTCGCGTACGACCACAAGGTCGTTCTGCCCACGCTGATCGGGGTGCTAGCTCTGTTCGGCCTGGCCGCTCGATACGCGGTGCGTCACGTCCACACGAGTGCACACGGGACGGGCCGGCATGCGCGCGCCGCGGAGCCTGGTCGGAAGTGCGTGCTGATCATCAACCCCAAGTCCGGTGGCGGGAAAGCCGAGCTCTTCAATCTGCCCGAGGAGGCTAGGAAGAGGGGGATCCACCCCTTGGTGCTGGGACCTGGTGACAACCTCTGCGAAATGGCCGATCGGGCTGTCACGCAGGGTGCAGACGTAATCGGGATGGCGGGAGGCGACGGCTCACAGGCGCTGGTCGCGAGGGTGGCGATGCAGCGCGACGTTGCCCACATCTGTGTCCCAGCGGGAACACGCAACCACTTCGCACTCGACCTCGGGCTCGACCGCGATGATGTCGTCGGGTCGCTCGACGCGTTTACCGACGGAGTCGAACGGCGCATCGACCTCGCTTCCCTCAACGAGCGCGTCTTCGTCAACAATGCATCGCTCGGCATCTATGCCCATGTCGTGCAGTCGGATTCCTACCGCGACGGCAAGCTCGGGACGTGGAAGCGGATGCTGCCGGAAATGCTCGGTCGGGACGCGGCGGCCGGTGATCTCGTGTTCGATGCGCCACACGCGAGAGACTGGGCCAACGCGTCGCTTGTGATCGTCTCGAACAATCCCTATCAGCTCCGGCGGTTTCGCGGCGCGGGCACGCGGCCACGTCTTGACACAGGTCGACTGGGCATCTTCGCGACCCGCATGCGCGGTGCCGGAGCAGTCGCCAAGCTGGTGACCCTCGGGACGATCGGCCAGCACCGGCGTCTCGGTGGCGTGCTCCAATGGTCGTCACTCGAGTTCGAAATTCGCGCAAGTGCGCCGGTTGCCGTCGGTCTCGACGGTGAGGCACTCATGCTGGCGCCGCCGCTCCGCTTCGTCTCGCTGCCGGGAGCGCTGCGCGTCCGCGTCCCGCGTCACGCAACTGGCCTTTCACCGGCGGGGGGCGCAGTAACGCTGACGCGCCGGAACGTCTGGGCGCTGATGCGGATCGCGGCCGGGAAGCCGACGGTCGCGCCGTCGCAGAGATGATCGGTCTCAGAAGGCTCTCGCCCACCTTCCCGCCCGGCGATGCGCTGCTCTATCGGATGGCCGAGGACGCTGCCCGCGAGCTCCCGAACACTGCCGCTCGAGGATCCTCTGCTGCTGGACCGTCTCTACTTCGAGCGAGGGTCTCCGAAGGCTGAGCCAGCGGCGAGGCGGCGGCTCGTGCGCTACCTCAGCGAGGGGACGAGCTTGCGGGACGTCGCCAAGGTCACGACGGTGGGTCTTGCGAATTCAGCCACCGGGGTCATCAGTCGCAGCTCAGCCTGAGCCCTGCGCGAGCACCCTGCGTCGCTCCGCGTCCGCCTCGTGCATGACCTCTTCGGCCGCGGCGCCGAATCGGAGGAATCGACGTCCGCCAAACGCGACGCAGCAGATAGCGAACCAGGCCCAGCCGAGGAACAGCCCCGCGACGGTATCCGTGAGCCAGTGCACGTCGAGAAGGACGCGCGTGCACGCCACGGCGACGGCGATGCCCGCTGCGGCACCGGCCAGAAGTGCGCGGCCGTGCTTGGCGACGCCTCGGCCGAGAACCAGCGCAGCGGCGGCGTAGAACGCAGCAGCTGCCGTCGTGTGACCGCTCGGGAACGACGGCCCAAGGGTCTCGGTGATCGGGTTCAGGGTGGGCCGGACGCGGTCGAGCAGTTCCTTGATGCCGTTGGTGAGCAACCATTGGCCCACGAGCACCGTCAGGAAGAAGGCTGGAATCCAGCGGTTGTGCCGTCGCAGGTAGCTGACAACGGCGACGACGAACGCCAGGACGACGACGAGCCACGTCGCGCCGAGTTGCGTGATGACGGTCAGCCAGCGCTCGGACTCCGGCCCCACATGATCGGCGCCCCACTGGGCGATGCTGGCATCGAGATCGACGAGCCGTGAGTTCGTGCGCACGAGATACGCGAGCGCGCCGATCACGAAGCCTCCGACCGCGACGACGCCGAGGGCGACCGTCAGAGCGAGTCCCGTGATGATCTCCGGATTGAGCCGGCTGGTGATGGTCCGGCGGAGCCGGCTGTGGTGTCCGAGCTCGCGGCCCACCGCCTTCGCGGCGGCAAGGCTGGGCGTCGGAGACGCCATCGGCGTGGGGTAGTGCCACGCCACGAATGCGACAGCAGTAGCGACACCGACGGCGACCAGGATGAGTACGAGAAGTGGCATCAAGGTCAGGCGCCGAGAGCTGGGCCGGCCCGGCAACGCCTCACGCTGTTGACACCGACCTGCGTCACGCTTCGATGCATCAGGCGCTCACTGACTCGGTGCGAGCAATAACGCTGGTTGCCGCGATGGCAGCGATCGGCTTCCCCTCCGATCGACCCTGCGGCGGAATCGGGGAGGCGGGAAGCACGCCGTCGCGGGCAACGGAGAAGAAGGGCGTTGCCGATCTTTTCTTCGGTCTACCCGCTCTACGACGAGCCAGAGAAGGTCGCGCGAGACAACGGCCACGGTCTCCCCTCTATCCGCGCCCTCTGCGCAGCGCGCCTCCCAGATGTATCCATCGAGATAAACCTGGCCATGGGTGCGGCAGGCGGATGTGACGGTCGCGGTCCTCCCGATCAGGGTCTCAACACTCGTCTGGAGGCGTTTTCGAACTGTGCGGTTCCAGAAGGCCACCCCCAGGGCCTTGGACTTTGATCGGAAGGACGCCCAGCGGCTCGAAGCGCCCGTTTCGAACAATGAGCCGCGTCTCCCAGCGCAGATCGTTATCTCCAATTGCGGCGAAGCACCAGCAGCCCAGCACGCCGTCGAACTCAGGCATCGCGAACGCGGCTCGAGTGACTGCCGGGCGGTCACGGAGCCGACACTCGATCGCATGTAAGAGCCGTACTCGCATGTCGGCGGCCGCCGAGGTGTTCCGAGTGGTGCGAATGCTCCGGGCGACGAGATGTGCGGCTCCTGACGTTGCGTAAACGCCGACCGTGTGTTCGAGCCGGAAAGTCGCCCGCCAAGCTTTGGGGCAGGGCCGTTTGGACCTTATCACCGCAGAGACGCAGATCAGGTCGATCGGCAGGCCCCAAAGAGCCTTACCAGATGCCTGAGGCGTTGGCGCATCTCGAGTCAGGGCATCGGGACAGAGAAATCAGGGTGCGGGATCAGGGTGGCGCACTGATGTCGCCGCGCCGCGACTGCGGCACGCTCAACCCATGTTCGGTAATCGCCTCCATCGCCTCCACGAGCTGCAGACGGCGCTCGCTTTTCTCTCCCTCGTCTTGCTGTTCGTCGGGCTGGACATGACGATCCTGAACATTCCGCTCGCTGATCAACTCGGTGCAGAGGGCTCGGCCCTCCGGTGGGTCGATCGTGCCGAGGCGCTCGCGACCTGGACGTGGACAGCGACGGTGGAGATCGGTCTCGTCGCGGGCCACCTGCTCACGCTGATTCCGAGTTGAGCATGCCGTCATTCTCGTCAACGGCCGCGACCTCGAACCTCGGGTCTTGAAGCGCCCGGACTAGAGCTTGTCTAGCTTGCGGTGCGGCTTGGCGACCAGCAGGTACGAGAATCCGGCAACTCCGATCACGACGAGCAGGAGCGGAGCAGCCCATATCTGATACGCGGGCGCATCGGGAGGGGCCAGCGATGTGCGCGGCCAGGCGATGTTGACCGTCTCGAAGGCAAGCCAGGCCACGGCGAGCGCGTTGATGAGCGTGCCGGCCCGGCCGAGCCGGACACGCCCGGCCGGGACCCAGCTCCCGCGCAGGCGCGCGACGAGCGCGGCGACCGCGACGAGCAGAAAGGCGACGTAGATCGCTGCCGTACCGAAGGCGATCAGGCTGCCGACCGCCGCCGAGTTGAGGCCTAGCAGCAGGGCGAGGCAAGCAATCACGCTGGTTGCCGCGATGGCGCCGATCGGCGCCCCCCTCCGATCGACCCTGCGGAGAAACCGGGAGGCGGGAAGCACGCCGTCGCGGGCGACCGAGAAGATCGTCCGCGCGGTCAGCGCCTGGGCAGCCATGCCGCAGGCCAGGAACGCCATGAGCACGACGGCCGCGAACGGCTTGGCCGACCATGTTCCAAACGAGCTGACGACCGCGGTCGAGACTGGATCGAGGTCGCGCCCAGCGACGATGTCGGCGGGGTTCGGGTGCGCGAGCTGGGCGGCGACGGCATTGAGCATGACCACCGCTGCGACGCTGAGCAGTGCCAACCAGATCGCACGCGGAACGTGGCGCGCGGCGCCCCTCGTCTCCTCGGAGGCCCCGACGCAGGCGTCGAAGCCGATGAACACCCAGCCGCCCACGGCCAGCGCGGCGAGCATGCCTGCGCCGACGGATCCATCCGAGGCGTTCTCGGCACCGAGAGTCTGCGTGAGGATGGAGACGGGCTGCGTGCGGAAGACGAGCAGGAGCGCCAGTCCGATCCCGACCGACGCAACGACCTCGGCAGCGATGCCCGCCTTGATCACACGGCCGAGCACGTCGATCCCGAGTGCGCCGACGGTCCCGCAGACGAGCACGAGAACAATCCCGGCCGCCACGATCGCGTTCGGCGTCGGCGCGATACCTACCAGAGCGAGTGCCCAGGGAGCACCGAGATAGGCGATCGTCGCGTTGGCCACAAGGTAGGCGCAGATGGCCACCCAGCCGCTGAGCCAGCCGTAGGCGCCACCCATCAGGCGGCGGCTCCACTGGTACGCGCCGCCCGCTATCGGAAACTCTGAGGCGAGCTCGGCGTACACAGCCAGGAGCAGACATTGGCCGGCGAGCGCGACCGGCAGCACCCAGACCCAGGCCGGGCCTGCCACGACGGTGCCGACGAGCACGACCGCGTAGAGCCCGACGACGGGCGACGTTGTGGCGAATCCCATCGCAGCGTTGTCGAAGAAGCGAAGCCTTCGCGCGAGCTCCTGCCGGTACCCCAGCTCCGCGAGCCGCTCCGCGTCGGGATCGAGCGGCGGCGCTGCCACGACAGTCATGTCTGCTGCGCGCCGTCGAGTTGGCGTCGCGCGTGTTCGATCGCGCGAGCGACCTCGACCCGGGACGAGACATCCAGCTTTTGGAAGATGTGACGCATGTGCGACTCGACGGTCTTGAGGCTCAGGAAGAGCTCTGCTGCGATCTCACGATTCGTCTTACGGTCTGTTGCCAGCGTCGCGATCTCGAACTCACGCCTGGTCAGAGACTCGAGGCCGCTGTCTCCTTCTCTGGCCGGCCCGCGTGTCTCAGCTCTGGCTCCGAGTCGTCGCAGCTCGCGGCGCGTCTCGTCGCGGACGCGCAGCGAGCCGCACTCGTCGAGCTCGCGTTCGGCCCTGCGCAGCACAGCGACCGCCTCCTGACGCTCACCGGCAGCTGCGAGCGCCCGCCCCTGGAGACTGCGCGAGAGCGCCACGTGCAGCTGAGCGCCGATCGCTTCGGCGGCCTCGGCGGATCGAGCAGCCATGACCGCGGCTGCGGCGGGTTGACCCCCCGAGAGCAGCACCGCCGCGCGCGCCCGACCGGCCAGCGCCGCGGGGAGTTGCAGCCCGAGTTGCGCCGCTTCCTCTTCGGCGCGGAGCGCATAGGCGTCAGCCGCGTCGCTGTTTCCGAACGCAAGCTCGACCGCTGTCAGGCTCTCCCAGTCGAAGCAACGCTCCACCGGCATCGTGCGCGCAACCTCTTCGCCGCCGAGCTCGAGGAGGATCTTTCGTCCCCGCTCGACCTCGCCGGCCTCGAACCAGGCCACGCCCAGTCCCCAGCCCGGACCGCCACCCCCGTTTGGGATCGTGCCGCCGGCCAGACGGCGATCGACGCGCAGGCTCTCCTCGAAGGCGGCGATCGCACCGTCGAGATCGCCCGAGAAGTAGAGCGTCCAACCGAGTTCGAACAGCGCCCGGTACAGCTCGTGCGGGCTGGCCGACAGCCGCGCGGCCTCGAGCGCCGCCTCGCAGCATTCGAGTCCTTCAACGAGGCGGCCCGTCATCTCGAGGGCGTAGTTCTTGCCGAGCATCATCGGGATCAGCAGGCGCCCGTCGCCGGTCGCTCGCGCGATCTCCAGCCCGCGCTCGAAGCGACCGATCCCGTCTGCGTACTGCTCGAGGTACGTCTCCGCCCAGCCCAGGTAGTAAAGAGCCTCCAGGCGCGGCGCCAGCTCCTCATCCGTGAGCCGGTCGACCTCTGCCCGCGCCTCCTCGCGCCACGCGCGCGCGTGGTCGATCCGCCCGGCGACGGTCTCACCCAGGCAGAACACCGACGCGGCCGCTGCGATAAGCGCGCGATCGCCAAGAGCACGCGCGGTCGCCAAAGCCTGGCGCCCCATCTCTGCCGTCTGATGAAAGTCGAGCTCATAGAGACCGTCGACCGCCAGCTCGATCTGCAAGACGGCCGCGGCAGCCGTCGACCGATCGGGCAGGTCTTCCCAGGCGCGTACCAGGCGTTGATGCGCGTCGTCGTGGCGGCCGAGCCAATGCTCGGTCGCAGCACACAACGCAGTCAGCTCGACCCGACGTTCCGACGCGCCCACCGGCAGCAAGTCGATCGCCTCCAGCAGCGTCGACCGACACTGGTCCAATTCGCCGACGGAGCGGAGGGCCGAAGCGAGCGCCACGCGCACGCTTACGTGCCGTTCGGCATCACCCGCGCGGAGCAGTCGCAGCGTCGCCTGGAACCAACGGGTCGCCACAGCCGGAGCTCGTGGTGCAGCCGCCTCACCCGCCTCGAGCAACAGCTCGACCGCCGCCTCGTTCCCCTGCTCGGCCGAGAGCTCGACGTGGTGAGCGCGCTCGCCGGCTGCAGCGCCTCGCGCAGCCAGCTCGGCCGCAGCACGCGCGTGCGCGGCAAGTCTCCAACCGCCCGGAGTAGACTCGTACACCGCCCGCCGCACGAGCGGATGGCGAAACACGAACCGGCGCGGTACTGCTGTCGGGCGCACGAGATCATGCGTGAGCAAGGCATCGAGCGCGGCGAGGCCCTCGGCAGCGGACAGCTCGGCGATCGTTGCTGCGAGATCTGGCTCGAACGGCTCGCCGGCAACGGCCGCGGCCTCGAGCAACATGCGCTCCGTGACGGACAGTGACGTCAACTCGTCGGCAAGCGACGCGACGACAGCGGCCGGCACGCCGACGCCATCCGTTGCAGCGCCCTTTGGCGACACCTCGAGCGGCGCATCCTGGCCCGCCCGCGCGAGCTGCTCGAGGTAGAAGGGATTGCCCCCGCCGTGCCCGTAGATCGCCGCCGCCGTTCTCGGATCAAGCTCGCCCAGCAGCAACGTCGCCTCCGCCTCGCTCAGCTGCGCGAGTCCGATCCTCCGCACGACCGGCGCGGTCACCGCAGCGGATAGACGCGCCGGCGCCTGCATGGGCCGAAACGCCAGCGCTAACAAGACGTCGGCGTCCGGACCACGCCGAAGGAGCGCTCCCAGAAGCTCGATCGACGCTCCATCGCTCCAGTGCAGATCATCGAGCACCAACACCAGCGGTCGATCGGCCGCGAGCAACTCGAGCAGCTTCCGCACTGCTCCGTGAGTGCGGTAGCGCTCGTCGGCGACCGAGTTGACCGATGCGGACCCGGCCGGGCGCGTCACCGACGGCAGCACACCGGCGAGCTCGCCGACCGCCTCGCCGTCCCACACCTCCTGCAGGCCGAGCTCCTGCGAGGCGACGTATGCGTCAAGTGCGTCGACCCAGACGCTGAATGGCAGATCGCGCTCGAACTCGGTCGCCGACCCGGCCAACACGAGGCAGCCCCGCGCCTTGGCGCGATCGCGCAGCTCTCCGAGCAGCCGCGTCTTGCCGATTCCCGGCTCGCCCTCCAAGGCCACGCAGACCAAGCTGCTCTCCGCCAGCGCCTCGAGTGCCGCATCGAGCAGCTCGAGCTCCAATTCGCGCCCGACGGTCGGCCGGACGCTTACGTGCTCAGCGGCCGACATCGGCGGCGGTGTCCTGCTCGTGGAAGGCGGCCGGCCTTCCTGCCGCGATCCGAACGAGCTCCCGAAGGTTGCGCCGTGTCAGCGTTACCGCGGCACCCGCGGGCGAGACACCCGATGCGTGCCGCGGCACGCGAACGAGCAGCGCGCCCGGCAATGACACGAAGCGGAGCGGTGGTGCAAGCGTTAGCGCCTCACCATCGAGGCCGACGGCCACCGGCGCCTCTGAGTGAACCTCGAACTCGAGGCTCGACCATTGCAGCACGCCTCCGAAGCGTCGGTGCGCACCGATGGTTCCGAGGGTCACCAGCTTGGCGACTCCACCGGCACCGCGAAGTTGTGCCACGAAGATGCCCAGGCTGCCAGTGTCGAGATCTGGTCGCGTGCCGGCGCCCCGGAATCGACGCATCTGATACGGGTTGTTCGAGACGATGACGAGCGCTGCATCACACCAGTCCTTCGTATGCGGTGTTTCGAAGCGAAGGGCGCAGCCCGCCGTGTCTTGCCCAACCATGTCCGGCAGCATTTGCTTCCACGTCGTGAGCTTGGCGTCGCGGTATTCGTCCGACTGCACGACGCGCGCGTAGACACCAAGCGAGGCGTTGTTGACGAAGATGCGCTCGTTGAGCGCCGCGAGATCCACGCGCCGCTCGACCCCGTCGGTGAACGCGTCGAGCGCACCGACCACGTCGTCTCGATCCAAGCCGAGATCGAGAGCGAAGTGGTTTCGGGTGCCTGCAGGGACGCAGACGTGGGCGACGTCGTGTCGCATAGCCACGGTGGCGACCAAGGCCTGTGAACCGTCACCTCCTGCCATCCCGATGACATCAGCGCCCCTTCCGACGGCATCCTCCGCGAGCTCGCAGAGGTCGTCACCGGGCCCGAGCAGCAGAGGCTCGATGCTGCGCTTTCTCGCCTCTTCCGGCAGGTTGAACCGCTCCGCCCTCCCGCCACCCGACTTGGGATTGATGATCAACACACCCTTTTCGGTGGGCTGTAACGGTCGCGCGTGTCCGTGTGCCGCCCGCCGGACTGGAGCCTGGTCGTGACGCACGGCATAGCGCGCGACCACGCCGAAGAGCAGCAGCAGCGCGAGCATCACCGCGAGCTGGTACTTCTGGTCGTATCCGTAGGTGCCTAGCGCAAGGAGCGCCAAGAAGGCGATCGGCAGGACGAGCCAGCGTCCGACCCCGCGCCTGGTCACGATGAACCACGCAAAGAACACGACGAGGAAGAGGGATACGAACGATAGAACGAGGCCCACCGGATCGTTCGCGATCAGCGAGAAGGTGAACCAGAAGAGAAAGAACAGGATGACGAGCGCGCCGACTGCCGCCACCTGGGCTCGACGACTCGCACGGACACCGTGCGGTGGCGAGTGCTCGGGCGAAGACATGCGCGGCTCCCTACGTTCGCGTCCACTCCGACCGAGTGTTGGAGCCGGAAATCACCCGCCGAGCTCTAGGGCGGCTTGTCCACCTTACACCCGAATCCAGCACGGGCAGTGCGCGCGAAAAGGACGCTCAGGCGTGAACGGGCGGGGCCAACGGCTTCTTCGGCAAGAGGCGATGGCCGTCCACCACCGCCGAGGCGATGTCCACGAGCTTCCTGTTCGTCGAGCGAGAGTGCTCGCGGAGCATCTCGAAGGCGGCGGTCTCGTCCACCGAGTGGCGCTCCATCAGGATTCCCTTCGCGCGCTCGGTAATAGCGCGGCGGCCGAATGCGCCCTCGAGGTCCTGATACTCGGCAAAGCGGCGAAGGACGATGTCTATCGAGCTCTGCCAGTCCGTCCCTTCGCCGTCGGTGATGTAGGCGAAGACACCACGCTTGGACGCCTCCTTGACGAACTCCGGGTCGGGCGCGTGGAGCAGGACGATCACCGGACAAGCCGCCTCCTGAACGATCTTCTCGATCAGGCTGAGGGCATGATCGGAGCTCTCCCCAAGTCCGACGAGCGCGACGTCCGGACGTTCTCTCGCCGTCGCTGGTCCGACGTCCTCGACCTCGATCTCGCGAGCGATCACCTCGTGCCCTAGAGCGGCAACGATCGGCGCTAGTAGCGCTAGGCGATCTCTACGCTCGTTTGCGATCAGAACGCGCAGATGCTCGGTTTCGCGATAACTCATTCGTACCCCAGTGACTCGAGCGTACCCCCGATCCTGTTTTCAAAACCCCTGTTGGTTCTGTGAGCCTTCAGTGCTAAGGTCGTTCAGCTTGCCCCAAACTTAGGCGGGCAACCTTCCGGCTCCAACTCTCGGCCGGCGTGGCGCCGACACCGTCGTCGACGCAGAACGCAACCGTAAGGAGCCGCCATGTCCGTCTCGTCCGATCAATCGACCGTCTTGGCCGCGCCGCTGCCGGCGGATCACGTTCAGCTGGCGCCAGGGGCAGTCGCGAAGATTCGCAACCCAATCCTGGTCGTCGTCTTCAGCCTTATCACACTCGGGATCTACCAGGTGTTCTGGTGGTATTTCACGAACCGCGAGATGGCCGACTACGGTCGGGCGAGGGGGACCAACGACCTCGGTGACAGCCCGGCGAAGTCGACGCTCGCGCTCTTTCCCGGGGCGCTCATCGTGGTGCCGGCCATCTGGACGTTCTTCACGACCTTCCAGCGCATCCAAGCCGCCCAGCGACTGAACGGCCAAGTCCCGATCAACGGGTGGCTCGGCCTCGTCATCTTTCTCGTGATATCGCCCGTGCTGGTCGGCTACATGCAGAGCGGGCTCAACTCCGCCTGGAGGTCGGCGACGACTCGACCAGAGGCGACCGCCTGAGCTGATGACAACGGCCGAGCGCATCAGGGAGCGACACCTTCCTAGCCGCGTTGCGGGTCGACGATCACGAAACCTTGTGGCAGCGATCGAGGGAACGATCGTTGCCACTGCCGTCGTCGCGACCATCGATGCGAGCGACTCCGGGTCGGCTGCCCGCGCGTTCTGGATCCTCCTGGCCACCGGGACCTTCTTCTGGATCGCTCACGTCTACGCGGACCTACTGGCGTCCCGGATCAAGGGTCACCACCGGATGAGACGCGACGACGTCGCCCACGTGCTGCACCGTGAGTGGCCCCTCCTTCAGGCAAGCCTGCTGCTCGCCGTGCCACTCGCGCTTGGCGCGCTCGGCCTCTTGGATCGCGAGGCGGCCTTGGATCTCAGCATGGCCGTGGGCGTGGCCGCCCTGTTCGGCTGGGGAGTCGTCTTTTCTCGGCGAGAGGGCCATGGGCTCACGGGGGTCATCGCCGCTGCGAGTCTCAACGCCGCGGTCGGCCTCGTGATCATCGGGCTCAAGGTGGCGGTGCGGTGAGCGCAAGGCTGCACGACGCGAGACGACGCTGTTCGATCGGCAGCACGAAGGTCGGAGATTAGAACATGACCGCGACCACGACTTCGCAGGTGCCTGGGCCTGCGCCCGACGGCCTCACCTGGCAGAAGATCGTCCTTGGCGACTGGTCGGGCTTGGTTCGCGATCCACTGGATGTTGCGCGCATCGTGTTCATTGCGGGGACGATCATCTGGGGCCTCTCGGGTCGGCCCGTCACGGTTCTCGTGGCCGGATCGATAGTGCTCATCGTCGCCCGCATCGTGAGCCTTCCCCGCTTCTACGACTTCAGCCTGGTCGTCGTCATGGTCCTAATCGCCTGGGGCGAGGTGCTCGGGGTGTACGACTCCTGGAGGTTCTACGACAACGTCGTCCACTTCACGGTGCCACTGCTCGTCACTGGGATGATCTACGTCCTTCTCGTACGCCTTGGCGTCCTCCCCGAGCTGAGCGATCTGAAGCAGGTGCATCAGAAGTTCGGCTTCTTCCTGACCGCAGTGATGCTCGGCATGGCGATCGGCGCAGGCTGGGAGATCATCGAGTGGTCGCTCGACGAGTGGGCCGGAGCCAACCTCGTTGGCAGTGCGACGGACACCGCGACCGACCTGATCTGGGACACGATGGGCGCAACGGGCAGCGCGCTCATCCTGACGCTCTGGAGCCTGGGCGGCCATTCGCTGAGGCGCCGTCCCGGAGCTGCGCTCGCCCATAAGCCCTTCGGAAGCTTCCTGACGCTACGGGCTCACGGTCGTGACGTCGTGAGCCAGTGACAAGGGAGGCAGACGATGGCTGACGCGATCAAGGCCTGGACCATCAACGAGAAGGCTCCGGTCGTTGGGCGGAGCGAGATCGACATCGCTGCGACCCCGGAGGTTGCGTGGCACGTCCTGACGACGATCGGGCGGTGGCCCGATTGGAACCCCGCGGTCAAATCCGTCCCGTTCGAGGAGGGGATCGAGGAAGGCTCGGAGTTCCGCTGGAAGGCGGGGCCGGGGTCCATCTGGTCGGAGATCCAAGATGTCGATCCGCCGCGGCGAATTGTCTGGACTGGGTCGTCGTTCGGCGTCAAGGCGATCCATGTGCACACGTTCCAGCCGTCGGCCGGCGGGACCCTGGTCAAGACGGAGGAGTCGTACGACGGACTTGTCGCCCGTCTATTCCATCGACGCCTCCAACGGGTGCTGGATACCGCCCTCGACGACGAGCTCCGCCATCTCAAGGTGGAAGCCGAGCGGCGCGAGCACAGCGAGTAAGCGCGCTGTCGTGACCGGGGTCGCATCTCCTACGAACGAGAGTCCCGACGCGGCGGCGGAAACAGCTGACTGGGTCGGACGACGACCGGAGCTGCGCCTTCGCAGCTTGCTCGTCGGCTGGACTCTGGCAGCTGCAGGGCTCCTGACTGCGGCGCTTCTGTTGCCAGGGCTTCGCGTCGACGGCGTGCTCGGTGCGTTCGGTGTCGTGGCCGTCATCGGCATCCTCAACGCCCTGGCCGTTCCTGTCGTTGCCCAGATCCGGTTGCCACTCACCGTCTTGAGCGGCTTCCTGGTGGTTCTGGTCTTGGATGCGGCCGTTCTCTGGGTCGCTGCCGGCATCGTCCCGGACTCCATCGTGGTGGACACGTTCGGCTGGGCTCTCGCGGGTGCTCTGGCCGCTGCTGCGGCGACGCTCGTGTTTCAGATCGCCCTCGGCGTCAACAACGACGACACGTACTCGCTGCGCGTGATCGAGCGGATCGCTCGACGCTCGGGCGAGCAGGTCCGAAGCGACAAGCCCGGCATCGTCTTCGTCGAGATCGACGGCCTCGCCTACCCGGTGCTTCAACGAGCGATCCGCGACGGACACGCTCCGGAGATGGCGCGGTGGCTTGCGGCCGGCACACATCAGCTCGTCGAGTGGGAGACCGATCTCTCATCCCAGACCGGCGCCAGCCAGGCCGGCATTCTGCTCGGCTCGAACGACGACATCCCGGCCTTCCGCTGGGTCGAGAAGGAGACCGGAACGCTGATGACGTGCTCGGCGCCAGGTGATTGCAAGGAGATCGAGCGCCGCCGTACGAATGGCTCGGGGCTGCTCGTCGACGGAGGGACGAGCCGAGGGAACCTTCTGTCCGGGGGTGCCGAGGAGGTGATCCTCACGGTAAGCAGGATCAAGGCCGAGCGAAGTGCGAATCCCGGCTACCGGGCATTTCTCTCGAACGGGCACAACGTCACACGTGCCGTGGCGCTCTTCACGGGCGAGGTCGTGCTGGAGCTCTGGGCCGCTGCCCGCCAGCGACGGCGCGACGTGCAGCCGCGCGGTCACCGGGGCGGTACCTATCCGTTCCTGCGCGCAGCGATGTGTGTCTTCCTCCGCGACCTGATCGTCTTCTCGGTGATCTCGGACATGCTGCGCGGCCGCCCAGCCGTCTACGCCACGTTGTCCGGCTACGACGAGGTGGCGCACCACTCCGGGCTCGAGCGGCACGACACGCTCGAGACGCTCCGCAAGCTCGACAAGCAGCTCGGGCGAATCGCACGAGCTGCCCGCCACGCTCCGCGCCCGTACGAGATCGTCGTCCTTTCCGATCACGGGCAGACCCAGGGCGCGACGTTCAAGCAGCGCAACGGGTACGCGCTGGACGACCTGGTTCGCCGCTCGATCGAGGCTCGGCCGGTGCAATCGCTTCTCGGAGGCGACGAGAACGACGCGGCGGTAGGTCTCGCGCTCGATGAGGCGCGTGACGGAGGGGCCGAGCCGGCAGCGAAGAACGGCAAGAAGCTGGACGACCAGGCGGTCGTCGTGCTCGGATCGGGCAACCTCGGCCTCATCTACCTGATGGAGGAGCGGCATCGGCTGACGCTCGAGGACATCGAAGATCGACATCCACGACTCGTGCCCGCGCTTCGCGAGCATCCGCATGTCGGCTTCGTCCTGGTCGACTCCGCGGATCGTGGACCGGTGGCACTCGGGGCTCGCGGCGCTCACTACCTTCGGGAGAGCCGCGTCGAGGGCGACGACCCACTGAGTGCGTTCTCACGGAACGCCGTCCAACACCTCGCGCGTTCGAATGGATTCGAGCACGCCCCGGACCTGTTCGTCAACAGCTTCTACGACGCGCAGACGGATGAAGGGTGCGCCTTCGAAGAGCTGATCTCGTTTCACGGCGGTATGGGTGGCTCGCAGACGCGCCCATTCATCCTGTCGCCGGTCGGTCTGCCTGTACCGGAGCAGCCCATCGTCGGTGCGGCGTCCGTGCACTCGGTTCTCGTCGGCTGGAGAGCGCTCCTCCAGGCGTAGGGCCATTAGGAGTCCAGGGCGGATGGTGCTAGGGTGAACATGCTTGCCCCAGCCTTAGGCGGGCAGATCTTTCCGGCTCCGACACTTGGCCGGCGTAGAGCGTGGCCTACGTCGTCACGTGGAACGCAAGCGTCAGGAGCCGCCCATGACCTTTCCGATGCACCACTCGACTTGCCGGCTGTCCGGCGCGGATCTGCGCTCGACATCGCCCAGGAGAAGGGAGAAGTCGTGACCGAAGCGACACCTCCCATCAAGGTTTCCGGAGTTCCGCTCGATTCGCGCGCCTCGCGCCGGATCAAGGCCGGGGAAGGCGGCTTGGCCGAGCGCCTCGCGTTTCGGATGCAGCGAATTCCCGCACTTCTCGTTTCCTGGATCGTGGCGAACGTCGGAGCGGTCCTTCTTGCGACCGGCATGGTCGGACTCGGCTTCTTCGTCACGAAGGTGCTGCTCTCGAGCGAGGCCGTCGCGGACGCAGACGCTTGGCTGCCCAGATGGCTCGAGGAGCAGCGGACCCCGTTCCTGAACGACGTGTCGTACGTCACGTCGCACCTCGCGGACCGCTGGGTTCTGATCCCGCTCGTAGGGATCGTCGTGCTCTCGCTCGCCTTGCGGAAGCGCTGGAGGCTGGGCAGCTTCTACCTTCAGGCGATCCTCGCCGAGGTGCTCACCTACGGGCTCGTGACCAGGTTCATCGAGCGCCCTCGCCCGGAGCCGGTCGAGCAGCTCGACACGTTCAATCTGCTTCACAGCTATCCCTCCGGGCACGTGGCGGCGTCCGTCGCGATCTACGGTTCGCTCGCGCTCCTGCTCGCAGCGCACTTCAAGGACATTCGGGCGCGAGTCGCGATCTGGACGGTCGCGGCGGGATTCCCGCTCGTCGTCGCCTCGTCGCGGATCTACCGCGGCGAGCACCATCCCATCGACGTCGTCGCTGGAGCGCTAATGGGAGTCGGCGCAATCTGTGTCGCGCTCTTCGCAGCGCGCACGGCCCGCAGGGTCGCGGAGCTGCGCCACGAGAAGCACGCCGCGCAGCGCGCCGCCGACGCTCCGGCTGTCGGTCCTGTCGAGGCTCCTGTCGAGGGTCCGGCATGAGCACCGTTGCGGTCATCGCTCACTCGGGCAAGAGTCTCGAGGGTGGTCTTCCCGCGCTTCGCAAGGCTCTTGAGAGAAACGGCATAGCCGATCCGCTGTGGCACGAGGTGGCCAAGAGCCGCCAGGCTCCCGAACAGGTTCGGTCCGCGCTGAAGCAAGGCGCAGATCTGATCTTCGTCTGGGGTGGCGACGGAATGGTGCAGCGTTGCGTCGACGTCGTCGCCGGGTCGAAGGCGACGATGGCGATCCTTCCCGCGGGCACAGCGAATCTGTTCGCATCCAACCTCGGGATACCGAAGCACATTGACGCCGCGGTCGAGGTCGGGCTTCACGGTGAGCGCCGGAAGCTCGATGTTGGTCGAATGAACGGCGAGATGTTCGCCGTCATGGCCGGTGTCGGCTTCGACGCGCGTGTCATCCGCGATACGAGCCCCGAGATGAAGCACGCGCTCGGGCGCTCGGCGTACGTCTGGGCAGGCGCGAAGAACCTTCGCGCCAAGCCTTTCGCGGCGCAAGTCGTGGTCGACGGGCAGGAGTGGTACGAGGGGCTGGCGAGCTTGGTTCTGTTCGGAAACGTCGGCAATGCCTTCGCCGGCGTAAAGGCGTTCGACGATGCTCATCCCGACGACGGCCTGCTCGAGATCGGCGTCGGTAGCGCCGACGGCGTCTACCAGTGGGGGCGAACGCTCGCGCGCAGCGCCCTCAGTAGCGCCACGAAGTCTCGCTTCGTTCACATGACGAAGGGTCGCTCGATCAAGGTGAAGTTGAGCCGGAAGGTGCTGTACGAGCTCGACGGAGGCGATCGCGAGAAGAAAAGATCGTTCCGCGTCGACGTTCAACCGGGTGCGATCAAGGTCTGCGTTCCCGTGAGCACGTAGCGCTTGACTCGCCGGGCGACGAGTTTCTGAACCGCGAACGTTTCGTTTCGGCTCGACTTCGAGTCGCAAGTCCACGAGCAGGCTCCAGGTGAGTGGCTGCGGCTGAGAGAGCGCGTCAAGCTCGTCGGTATCGTCCCCCGGCCGTGACCGGACGGATTCTCCACATCTCCGATCTCCACCTGGGGCACTCCACTGCGCCGGAGCCACTCGAGCGCCTAAGCGAGCTGATTCCCACGCTGGACCCTGAGATCCTCGTGGTCACGGGTGACCTCACACACCGCGGTCGCCCGGCGGAGCTCGAGCGAGCACGTGAACTGCTCGAGAGCCTCGGTCTCCCGCTGCTAGCGATTCCGGGAAACCACGACATTCCGTACGTCTTCCCGACGCGCTTCACGCGGACTCGCGAGGCGTGGGAACATGTCTTCGGAACGGCACAGCCCGTCTACACGTCCGATCGATTCGCGATCGTTGGAGTGAACTCGGTTCGCCCGTGGCGCCAGCAAGGAGGGGCGATCGAGTCGTCCCAGCTGGACCGCGTCGCGTCGAAGCTCGACGTTGCACCGGAGGGTGCGCTGCGCGTCGTTGCGCTCCATCACCATCTCGCCGCGCCGCCCTGGCGCGCGGCACGCAAGCGTCCCGTGCGCCACCGCGATCGCGTGCTGCAGAGGCTCGCATCCGCCGGAGTGGAGCTCGTGCTGAGCGGCCACGTCCACCAGAGCGCGGTGGCCGAGCGCCGCGAATTCGAAGTGGTCGAGCACGATCAACGCAACTCGATCGTTCTCGCGACTGCCGCCGGCTTTGGGCGGCCGAGACCGGATCGCCGTGGCGAGGCGCTTGGGTTCAATTCCTACGAGGTTGAGCAGGACTCCATCTCGGTCGTCACGTGGTCGTGGTCAGGCGGCGGATTTACTGAGGTCGGCCGACGGACATTTCGGCGCGCATAGCGCGCCGCAGCAATCCCGCCCGCCGTTACTTTCTCTCCCCGTGCCGTGCGACGGGAAGAGCGCGTTACAGACCGGGACGGGCGTACGGCGGTTTGCTGCGGAGTTGTCGCAGCGCCCTCGTCAGATCGCTGGTACGGCCGAAATCGCCTTAGTGAAGGGATTCGGCTTCACGGAGCGGCGCCGGAGTCGAACCGACCGAGCCGTGGGCTACACGACCGCACGGGTTTTGAAGACCCGCTGGGCCACCGGGCCCATGCCGCTCCGTCGCTCAGGCTAGATCAGCGGACGTTCTTTGTGTGCTCCGGCTGAGGCCGGAGGGCGATTCATTCGCCCGCAGGCTCGCGCGGCTTGTGTGTCGCAGCCGCGAAGAAGGGGATTCACGGGGGGAAACATGGTTTCCCCCCGTGCCGCACCGGGCCCATGCCGCTCCGTCGCGCAGGCTAGCTCGGAGTGCATCCCATGCGGCGTGAGCGCCGCGGTACGCTCGCCAGGTGAGGCCGTTCTCGCTCCGGCGTGAGGTGACACTCGGCCTTACGGCCTATGGTCTGTACCTCCTCGTGAGCCGGCTCGTGCTACGGCGCAGCGGACGCGCGCGGGCTCGGCGGAACGCGGAGCGGATCGTCGCAATCGAGGACCGCCTGGGCCTCGGGATCGAGCCGGCGATACAGCGTGCGCTGCTTCGGTTCCCGCGTGTCGTCCACGGGCTGAACATCGGCTACGGCCTCTTCAACGTGACGCTCACGGTGGGGTGGCTTGTCTTGCTGTTTCGCAGGCGAGACGAGAGCTATCACCGGTTCCGACGTACGTGTCTCCTCGCGTACGTCGGCGCGCAGCCGGTGTTCTTCCTCTTCCCGACTGCGCCGCCGCGGGTGCTGGACGGTTTCGTCGACACGCTCTCGCAGGTCAGCGGGCTCGACCTCGAGCATCCGTTCCTCGTCCGCTTCTACAACCCGGTCGCCGCCATGCCGAGCCTGCACGTCGCGTTCGCCGTCGTGACCGGAGCGGAGATCGCCGACCGAACGGGTTCGACGGCAGTGAAGGCAGCCGCGCATGCCTACGCGCCGCTCGTCGCGGCCGTTGTCGCGGGGACGGGGAACCATTACGTCCTCGACGCCGTCGCCGGTGCCGCGCTCGGGAGGTCGGCGCGCTGGGTCGGCGCGTGATCGTGCCGGCGCCGTCAGCGTGACAAGAGAGCGCCAATCGCTCGACAGCCGCGCGGTCGTACCGTCGGGCTGGCGGGCGGTGATCGCCCTCGTCGCGGCCGTTCTCCTCGTGGTCGGCGTCGGGCTTCTCATCGCCCAGGCGGCGGGTTTCGCCGAGGTGCGCGACGCGATCGAACGTGCGGACGCCAGCTGGTTCGTCGTCTGCCTCGGCGCCCAGGTGTTCGCCCTCGCAGCGTACGCGGACGTCGTGCGCGGCACCTTCAGGTGGAAAGGCAGGCCTGACCCGCGCTTCTGGCTCAGCACGCGCGTGCTGTTCGGGACCATCGGCGCCGCACGCGTGTTCGCGTTGGGCGGGATCGGAGCCATCGCCGCCGCGTACTGGTGCTTCCGACGCGCTCGGTTCTCCGCCGACGACGCGATCGTCCACGTGCTTGGTTTCAACATCCTGTTCTACGTCTCGCTGGGCGCCGGAGCGTGGGCTGCTGCGCTCGTCAGCGCCGCGGGGATCTGGGGCGACGAGTCGCTTCTGGGCACCCTTCCCTGGCTCGTACTCGGCCCAACCGTCCTCGGAGTGGGAGCAGTCCTGACTCGACCTGGGCGGGTCGAGGTGCAGCTGCGGCGGGATGGCTCGGTCGTCCGCAGAGCTGTCTCGAACGCAGTCGCCGGCGCGGCGTGGGTTCGGGACGTCCTCGTCGATGCAGCCGGGCGGCGACTCGTTCTCGCCTCGGCCTCGTACTGGGTTGGCAACGTTCTGTGCCTCTGGGCAGCGCTTCGCTCGGTCGGCGAGACGCTCCCGTTTCCGGAGCTCCTGCTCGGCTTCGCGCTCGGCCAGGTAGCGGTGCTGCTGCCTCTCCCTCTCGGCGGTGTCGGCGGCGTCGACGCGGCCATGACGTACGCCCTGACGGCGGTTGGCGTGCCGCTCGCGCCTGCGCTCGTCGCGGTCGGCGTCTACCGGCTCTTCGCGTTCTGGGCTCCGACGATCCCTGCGCTCGCGGCGCTCGCGTTGCTGCCTCGCACGGGGCACCGGCTGCAGCGGCTCGCCGTCGAGCCGCCGTAAGATTCAGTCATGCGGCACCTCCCGCTCCTGTGCCTGGGAACGCTCTTCCTGGTCGCCTCGGCGTCGGCGGCGGATCCGATCAGGGCGACGCTGACGACCAGCACGACGCAACCGCTCGTCGGCGAGCCGTGGCGGTACACGATCACGGTCGAGGATCGATCGGGAAGGTCGCTTGCCGCGCGGGCGAGGCTCCAGATCCTCGACGGGAAGCGCGTCGTCGGCTGCTGGAAGTCGAGGGCGATGGTGCGCTGCTCCGGTGCTCGTGCGGGCAGTTGGATCCCGTTCAAGGGGAAGCGCTCTGCGACGATCGTCTGGCCGGCATTCCTTGGCACGGGAAGGCTCGAGTTCCGTGCGGTCATCGTCACCGGCGCACAGACGCTGAGACTGCCGGCAACGGTGATCGTGCAGCCGCGGCCGTAGGAGGGGCCAAGCCCTAGCGGCTACGCCAGCTCGTGAAGTCGTAGCGCGCACCGAGGCGCTCGAGCACTTTCGCCGCGATGAGGTCTCCCGCCGCCCGCTCGAAGTGCACCCCGTCGTCGGCCCGCATCTTCACGAGCTTGCCCGAGGAGTCCTCGATGTACTGGGCGAAGCCCCCGTCCTCGCCGGCGAAGAAGAAGTACGTGTCGAGGTACGCCACGCGCCCCTTGCGCTCCTCCGCCTCCATCTGGGCGATCGTGTTGATGACGTCGTAGCGCAGCGTCTGCTCCGTGTCGCGCGAGATCGGCAGTCCGATCCAGACGACGAACGCCCCTTTGCTCGTCGCGGTGTCCATGATCACGGCGACGCGGCGGCGGTACTCCTCGCGCCAGCTCGGGCTGCCGAACGATCCGACCTCGTGACCCTCCGGAAGCCCCGTCATGAAGCCGTGGTCGTCGTTCCCGCCGAACATGACGACGACCGCGCGTGGCTTCTCCTTCCGCATCACCTCCTCGACCCGTGTGAACCAGTTGAAGACGTCCGGGCGCTCGAGCCCGCTCGCTATGCGGCCGTCTATGCCGTCGACGGCGGTGATCGCGCGATTTCCGGCGATCTCGCGGAGGAGCGACTCGCCGGGAACGACTACGAGCGAGTCGCCCGCGATCCACACGCCGAGCGTGCGCGTAGGCGTGAACCGCTCGCGCTTCGGGGCGCAGCGGGTGAGGCGGCCGGCGGCTTCGGCTGCAGTGCGGCGACGACGGTATCGATCTCGTCGTCCTCCGAGCGTCCGAGCACGGCCTTGAGCGCGCGCCGCGGCTGGTCGAGCTGGAGCACGCTGCTCACGTTCTCGAGTGGGCCGGTCACTCCCAGCGCGACGTCCCGCTTCCAGCCCTCGGGCTGGATCGTCGCGGACTTGTGGAGGCCGGGCGCGTTCAGGAATAGCGCGATGCCGAGACCGACGAGCGATACGACGATCGCCGACCCCGCCGAGTGCAGGCGCCGTCCTCCCTCCGCCGTGCGCCGGCGCGGACGTCGTCTGCGTCTCTCGGATCTCTCCATCAGAACTGGAAGTAGATGAACGGTGCCACGCCCTCCGGCCCCATCGCGTGGATGACGAGGAGCCCGAGCGCGAGCACCGTCGCCTGGGCCGGGATCGGGAGGCGCGAGAACCGCGCCATGAGCGACGGCGCCAGCTGGCGTGGGAGGTACTGCGAGCCGATCCCCACGACGATCGCCACCAGGACGCCCCAGGTGACGAGCGGCGATGGCTCACCCCAAGCGGTGAAGAGACGCATGATGACCTCCCAGGCGTCCGCGAACGAGTCGGAGCGGAAGAAGATCCAGGCGAAGCAGACGACCTGGAAGGTCACGAAGCGATGCCAGGCGCGGCGCCGCCGGGTCCACGGCCGCTCGACGAAACCCGCGCGACCACGCCACCAGCGCTCCAGGACGAGCGCCGTCCCGTGGATCCCGCCCCAGACGACGAACGTCCAGCCGGCGCCGTGCCAGAGCCCGCCTATGAGCATCGTCAGCATGAGGTTTCGGTAGGTGAGCAGCGTGCCGCCCCGGTTGCCGCCCAGCGGGATGTAGAGGTAGTCGCGCAGCCAGCGCGAGAGCGTCATGTGCCAGCGGCGCCAGAAGTCCGTGATCGAGGTCGCCGAGTACGGAGCGTCGAAGTTCTGCGGGAACGTGAAGCCGAGCAGGAGCGCGATGCCGATCGCGATGTTCGTGTAGCCGAAGAAGTCCGCGTAGATCTGGACGGAGTAGGCGTAGATCCCCACCAGCATCTCGAGCGACGAGTGCTGGTTCGGCGCGCCGAAGACGTCGTCGACGATGTTCGTCGCGAGGTGGTTCGCGATCACCACCTTCATGAAGAGGCCCGTCCCGATGAGGAAGAACGCGCGCGAGGTGTCGACGTACCGCGGGTCCCGCGGCGCGGTGAGCTGGGGGATGAGCTCGCCCGGCCGCACGATCGGGCCGGCTACGAGGTGAGGGAAGAATGAGAGGTACGCGGCGAACGTCCCGAACCCGGCCGGTTCGACGTCGCCGCGGAAGACGTCCACGACGTAGCTGATCCCCATGAACGTGAAGAAGGAGATGCCGACCGGGAGGAGGATCGAGCGCGCCTCGAGCGGCAGGTCGATGCCCACGAGGGCGAAGAGGTTGTTCGTCGACGTGACGAAGAAGTCGTAGTACTTGAAGTATCCGAGCAGCCCGAGATTCCCCGCGAGCGCGACGCCGAGGATCCACTTCCCCGTACGCGCGTCCTTGCGCCCGTGGATCGCGACTGCGAGAACGTGGTTCCACACGATCGAGAAGGCGAGGAGGAAGCAGAAGCGCCAGTCCCAGCCGGCGTAGAAGACGAAGCTCGCCGCGATGATGAACGGCCGCCAGTGTTGCCCTCGCGGCATCAAGAGCCATGAGAGCGGCAGCACGATCATGAAGAAGATCGCGAAGGTGGCGGTCGGGAAGAGCACGGCTGCGAGTCAACCGCAGCGCGAGCTCGCGCGCCAGCCGCTCAGTCCGGCTGCGGAGGCGGCAAGCGCGTCGCGGTTCGATCCTCCGCGACGTCGAGCGCGGTCTCGTCGGTGCCCGCGTCGAACCAGAGCGGATCGTCCGGTACTCCAGGCAACGGCAGCTCTGCGGCGCGGTAGACGAGCGCGTGCTCGCGCATCGCGCTCCTGGCCATGGCCCACTCGCCGACCGCGACGAGAAGCCAGGCGACGACCATCATCGCCGCGATCACCGGCGCGTCCAGGCCTGCGACCGCAGCGAGGACCGCCACCGCGACGAGGAAGACGATCTCGAGCACTAGCCAGGGGACGGCAAGGCCCCGCACTCCCGGGGTGTCGACGGAGCGGACCCAGGCCGGGCTCTCGCGCACGGCCGCCTGGTGCGCTGCATCCTCCCAGCCCGGACGATCGCCGTCCGCAGCGGGAAGCGCGCGCGCCTCGTGCCGGAGGTTCGATACCTCCTCCTGCAGGCTTCCGACCTGCGCGGTGAGGGCGCGCACCGCGCCGAGCACCTCGTCCGACTCGTGCTCTGTGGGCTCGCGTGAGACCTGCGTCGTCTCGGACGGGTCAGCCATGGGTGCGAGCTCAGCCCTCGTCGGAGGACTTCATGTCGTCGAGCGTCGCGCGGCCCTGCTCATGAACGCCTGCACGGCGGTCCTCGACGGTCGCGTCCGGGGCCGCCGGAGCGTCCTCCTCGGTTCGTGAATCTGCGAGCTTCTGACGCAGTTCGTCCGCAGGATCGGCGCCCGGCGCCTCGGTCGTGACGTCAGCCTCGGCCCGGCGACGCTGGAGCCAACGGAGGAAGGCGCGAACGCCGAGCGCGACGATCGCGATCTGGATGAGCCGGCGCACGAGGCCGATGGTACCGCGGCCGCCAGAGAGCAGCCTGCTACCATCCCGCGGCTTCCTGCCTCGCGCGAGGCGCCGCCCGTTCCCGGTG
The DNA here is from genome assembly GCA_963723695.1 of uncultured Gaiellaceae bacterium. Taxonomy (GTDB): domain Bacteria; phylum Actinomycetota; class Thermoleophilia; order Gaiellales; family Gaiellaceae; genus GMQP-bins7. The sequence goes on from CAVRRU010000012.1 coordinate 586,149, forward strand.
GTGTCGTCGACAGGTGAGGCCGACTCAGACCGAAGGGAGAACGGGAACGTGAACGAGTACGAGATCCTGCTGCTGCTCGACCCCGACCTCGACGACGACCGTCAGGGCGAAGTCGTGGCGCGTGCCCGCGAGCTCGTGGAGCGAGGCGGCGGCACCTGGGACCTGCATGACGTCTGGGGGCGGCGCAAGCTCGCCTACGAGATCGGCCACAAGGGCGAGGGGAGCTATCACCTGCTCCACTTCACCTGCGACGCCGGCACGCTCGACGAGGTGTCGCGCGTGCTCCGCATCGACGACGCCGTCATGCGCCACATGGCGACACGTCGGATCGAGGGGAGTCCCGCGCGGCCAGTAGCGGTGGCGGCTCCTGCGCGCGAGGATGCAGTGGTCGCATCCGACGTCTCAGAAGAGGAGGAGTAGGACATGGCAGCCAGCATCAACCGCGTCGTCCTCGTGGGGAACCTCACGCGCGACCCCGAGCTCAGGCACACGCCGTCTGGCACGCCGGTCTGCTCGCTGCGGCTCGCAGTCAACACGCGACGCAAGGACGAGTCGGGCCAGTGGACGGACAAGCCGAACTACTTCGACATCACCGTCTGGGGACAGCAGGGAGAGAACTGCGCGCAGTACCTCGCCAAGGGCCGCCCGGTGGCGGTCGACGGCCGCCTCGAGTGGCGTGAGTGGGAGGCGCAAGACGGGTCGAAGCGGCAGGCCGTCGAGGTCGTCGCCGAGAGCGTCCAGTTCCTCGGCGGTCGCCAGGACTCCGAGGCCGCGTACGTGCCCGCTGGCGCAGGCGCAGCTGGGGACGACTTCCCCACCTCACCCGCTGACGACGACATTCCGTTCTAGGAGACGACTGTATGGCACCGAAGAAACAGCAGCCTCGCCGCCGCACCGGCCCCGCCACGGCGCCGGGAAAGCGCAAGAGCTGCCACCTCTGCCGCGACAAGGTGGACGAGATCGACTACAAGAACCTCGCGCAGCTGAGGCGCTACATCTCGGAGAAGGGGAAGATCCGGTCGCGCCGCATTACGGGCGCCTGCCGCCGGCACCAGGTCCAGGTCGCCGCTGCCGTGAAGCGCGCGCGAGAGATGGCCCTCCTCCCATACGTGGGCTAGCGGATGAAGCTCATCCTGCTCCAGGACGTCGAGAAGCTCGGTCTGCGGGGGGATGTCGTCGACGTCGCCCGCGGCTACGCGCGCAACTTCCTGTTGCCGCGGCGCATGGCCGAGAACGCCACTCCGGCGCGGGTTGCGGAGCTGCAGAGGGTGGAGGCTGACCGCGCGAAGCACGAGGCGCGAACCGCCGAGCAGGCGCAGGAGATCGCAGACGTCCTCGGCAAGACGGTGCTCCGGTTCGAAGTCAAGTCCGGCCCGACCGGCTCGCTCTTCGGCTCGGTGACTCCCTCGGACATTGCCGACGAGATCTGGCGCGCCCGCAAGGTCAGGGTCGATCGGCGCAAGATCGCGGCCGACCCGATCAAGCGGATTGGTCGCTACTCGATTCCGATCGAGCTCTTCTCCGACGTGGAGGTCGAAGTGAAGACGCTCGTCGTGCCCGAAGGCGGGGAGCTTCCGCCCGAGGAGAAGCTGGCGGCGCTCGAAGAGGCCGAAGCTGAGGCTGCCGCAGCAGCCGCCGAGGAAGCCGAGGTCGAGCACGTCGAGGCCGAGACCGCCATCGCCGAGGTGCTGGCCGAGGAGATAGAGGCGCCAGAAGAGGATTCGGGCGGGGATGTCGAAGAGGTCGCCGAACCCGATGCGCCACTCACGGCCGACGAGCAGCCGCCGACGGCTGCCTGATCGCTTCCCCATTCGAGTCGCAGCCGGCCCGGCCTGCGTCGTCGCGATCGCGCTGCTCGTCGTCGCCGCGGCGTCCGCCGGCCCGTCTGCAAAGACACGGGTCACGGTGATCGGCGACTCGATCACGGCCTCGTTCGACTATGTCCCCGCGGCTCGACGCTATCTCGCGAGGGGCTTGGACCTGCGCTCCGATGCCGTCGTCTGCCGCCGGCTCGTCGCGTCGAGCTGCGCCTTCCGGGGCTCCAAGCCCTCGACCGCTCTCGAGCTGGTCGCGGACCAGCGTCGAGCGCTGGGGCCGGTCGTGGTCGTGAACGTCGGCTACAACGATTGGTCCGCCGTGTACGACGTCGACCGCGTCATGCGGGCACTGAGCGCCGCGGGTGTACGAACCGTCGTCTGGGTGACGCTGCGGGAGACGACGTCGAACTACGGTCGGAACAACGCCCGGATTCGCGCTGCCGCGCGTCGCTGGAAAGGCCTCGTCGTCGCAGATTGGGACGCCTACAGCCGCGGCAAGCCGTGGTTCCGGGAGGACGGTCTCCACCTAACCGGGGCGGGGGCGTTCGGCCTCGCTCAGCTGTTGCGGCCGCTGCTCGTCGCGGGCGCCAAAGCTTCGTAGCGGGTCCCACAGGCGCTGTGGACGGTGCGCGGAAGTTCTCGCTCAGAGCGCATGTTTCCCGCTGGAAAACGTCCAGCGACTTGTCGACAGGCCGTCCGCAGGCGTGGATAACATGGGAACGTATGTTCCTTTCTTCCTGCGTGCGGGCCGCTACATGCTCCGGCTGGACGTGACCGCCCGGGACAGCTTGACTCCGCCGTCGTGAGTAACGCCCGCCTTCGGCTCGCGTTCGCAGCGACGCCCGTGTCAGACGGGTCTCCGCGCGTGCTGGGGCCTTCGGTGGGATGCCGGGGGAACCTCCCGGTTTCCCCGGGCCCCCTCCCCTGGTCCGCTACGCGGACAAGACGCTTTGCGTCTTCCCACAGACCCCTTCCACCGGACCGCTGCGCGGACAAGGCGTTTCGCGCCTTCCCCACGCACCTCCACACTCACGGGCCGGTCGGCCCGTGAGTCATGCCGAGCTCGAGCGGGCCGGCGGGCGCCTGAGCTCCCTCGTCCCGCCCCAGAACCTCGAGGCCGAGGAGTCGGTGCTCGGCGCGATGCTCCTGTCGCCCGTCGCTGTCGGCACGGTGAGCGAGATCGTCAACGCGGCGGACTTCTACCGCGAGAGCCACGCCAAGATGTACCTCGCGGCGCTTGCGTTGTGGTCGAAGGGCGAGCCGGTGGATGCGATCACCCTCGCGAACGAGCTCGACGAGCGGGGCGAGCTCGAGGCCGTCGGTGGGCAGGCGCGTGTCGCGGAGGTGGCGGCGCTCGTCCCTGCGGCGTCGAACGTCGAGCACTACGCCCGGATCGTCAAGGAGATGTCGACCTTGCGCGGGCTCATCCGCGCAGGGCAGGAGATCGTCCGCCTCGGACAGGAGCGGGACGGCGAGGTCACCGATCTCGTCGACCGGGCCGAGCAGATCGTCTTCGAGCTCGGGCAGGAACGCGAGACGAGCGACTTCGCCCACATCCAGGTGCTGCTCAAAGAGAGCTTCGAGCGCATCACGCAGCTCTATGAAGCCGGCGTCGAGATCACCGGGGTGCCGGCCGGCTTCAAGGAGCTCGACCTCCTCACCTCAGGTTTCCAGCCCGGCAATCTCGTGATCCTCGCGGCGCGGCCCTCGATGGGGAAGTCGGCGCTCGGGCTCTGCATCGCTGCGAACCTCGGGGTGCGCACGCAGACGCCAGTCGCGCTGTTCACGCTCGAGATGTCGAAGTCCGAGGTGACGCAACGGATGATGTGCAGCGAGGCGAAGGTGGAGTCCCAGCGGCTGCGGACGGGACGCCTCGCTCCGGACGACTGGCCCCGGCTGACCGCGGCTTGCGACCGCCTGATGAAGGCGCCCATCTACGTCGACGACTCGGGCTCGACCACGATCATGGAGCTCCGCTCGAAGGCACGGCGGCTGAAGATGCGCGAGCCGAGCCTCGGGTTGATCATCGTCGACTACCTGCAGCTCATGGCCTCGGACCGGAATGTCGAGAGCCGCGTGCAGGAGGTCTCCCAGATCTCGCGCGCGCTCAAGGTGCTCGCCCGCGAGCTCGACGTCCCGATCCTCGCGATGTCGCAGCTCTCGCGCGCCGTCGAGCAGCGCCACGACAAGCGGCCGATCCTCTCCGACCTCCGCGATTCGGGCTCGATCGAGCAGGACTCGGACCTCGTCTTCTTCGTCTACCGCGACGAGTACTACCTCGGCGAGGAGTCAGACCAGCAGGGGATCGCCGAGGTCATCCTTGCGAAGCACCGGAACGGGCCGACCGGCACGGTGAAGCTTTCCTGGCTGCGGCGGTACGCGAAATTTGCCGATTTGGCAGCGGCGTAGGCGGCTCGGCGCGAGCTCGCTGCCGAATGTGTTTGCCGATCTGGCCGCGGAGTAGCGGGTAACTGTCATACGCTGAGATGCGCGCCTCTCTGCGACACTGGCCCGCGTGCCCGCCACCGTCATCGTCGGTGCGCAGTGGGGCGACGAGGGCAAGGGGAAGATCGTCGACCTTCTCGCGCAGGAGTCCGATCTCGTCTGCCGCTACCAGGGCGGCCCTAACGCCGGCCACACGGTCGTCGTCGGCGACGAGACGTACAAGATCCGTCAGATCCCGACCGGCGTCATCGCCGGCAAGCGCTGCGCGATCGGCGCTGGCTGCGTCGTCGATCCGGCAGTTCTCGTCGCGGAGCTCGACGAGCTCGAGTCGAGGGGGCATTCGACGCGCGGCCTTCTGTTCGTCTCCGGTAACGCACATCTCGTCATGCCGTGGCACGTCGCACTCGACGGCGCGCGTGAACGACGGCTCGGACGGCTCCAGATCGGTACCACGCGGCGAGGCATCGGCCCCGCCTATGCGGACAAGGCGACGCGGATCGGGATCCGCGTGCAGGACCTGCTCGATCCGAAGATCCTCCGACAGAAGCTCGAGCTCGCGGTCGCCGAGAAGAACGTATGGCTGGAGCGCGTGTACGACCTCGAGCCGTTCGACGTCGAGGATCTCGTGGCGACGCAGCTCGCGCTCGCCGAGCGCCTCGCACCGTACGTGGCGGACACGTCGCTCCTCGTAGACGGGGCGCTCGGGGCCGGCGAACGCGTTCTCTTCGAGGGCGCGCAGGGGACGCTGCTCGACCTCGACCACGGGACGTATCCGTTTGTCACGTCGTCGAGCCCGATCGCCGCTGGCGCGGCCGTGAGCTTCGGGATCGGGCCGAACCGCATCGACGAGGTCCTCGGAGTCGCGAAGGCGTACGTCACCCGCGTGGGCGAGGGGCCGTTCCCGAGCGAGATCGTGGGGCCCGACCACGAGCGCGTGCAGATGCTCGGCCAGGAGTTCGGCACGGTGACGGGCCGCGAACGCCGTTGCGGCTGGCTCGACCTGGTCGCGCTGCGTTTCGCCGTGCGGGTCAACGGCATCACATCGCTGGCGCTGACGAAGCTCGACGTGCTCTCGGAGTTCGACGAGCTCCCGGTGTGCGTGCGGTACCGGATTCCCGACGAGTCGGAGACCGAGGACTTCCCGTCGCACCAGAGCGACTTCCACCACTGCCGTCCCGTCTTCGAGGTGCTGCCGGGATGGGGCGTCCCCATCGACGACGAGCTGCCCGAGGCGGCGCGTTCGTACGTGTCGTTCGTGGAGAAAGCCCTCGGCGTGCCAGTGACGCTCGTCGGCACGGGCGCTGCCCGCGAGCACGTGCTCGCGCTATGAGTCGCCGGCCGTGCGGAGCATGTACAGCTCGGTGAACTCGCGGCAACGGCCGTCGGCGTCGAACTCGAGCAGGAAGACATTGTGGTACTCCTGTTCGACCGTCGTTCGGTCGGCAGCGAGGTAGCGCGACACGCCCACTGCGACAGCGCGATCACCGTCGACCGCCCACGGGCGGTAGTCGGCTGCCCACGACCCCTGGGCATCCGGCTCTTCGAGCCAGCTTGCAACGATCGCGTCGCGCCCGTTTGCAGTCGTCTCGGGGTCGTCCCACGGGCGGTAGCGATAGACGGCGCTCTCGCTGAACAACTCCGCGACCGAGTCGCGATCGTAGGACTGCCAGGCGGCGACGTAGCCGGTGAGCCAGCGGGCAACTGCAGCTTCGTCCACGGCGACACGCTATCCGCTCGGAACGCTCGAGGCTCGCTCACTAGACTCGCGCGGTGCGCGTCCTGGTCGTTGGTTCCGGAGGTCGTGAGCATGCGCTGGCGTGGAAGCTGGCGCAGTCGCCCGGGCTGACCGAGCTCCATGCGGCGCCCGGGAACCCCGGCATCGCCGCGCTCGCGGAGTGTCACCCGATTCGCGCTGACGACGCAGAGGGCATCCTCGGCCTCTCGCGCTCTCTCGATGTCGAGCTCGTCGTGGTCGGGCCCGAAGTGCCGCTGGTGCTGGGCATCGCGGATGCCCTTCGGCGCTTCGGCCTGCTCGTCTTCGGGCCGAGTGCCGCGGCAGCCCGGATCGAGGGCTCGAAGGCGTTCGCGAAGGACGTCATGACCGCAGCCGGCGTCGCGAGCGCAGCGCGGCTCGCGATCGCGCGCCCCCCGTGTGTCGTCAAGGCGGACGGGCTCGCGGCGGGCAAAGGGGTCTACGTGTGCCGCACGGAGCCGGAGCTCGACGATGCGTTCCGGGCGTTGCGCGGCGCCGGCGCCGACGTCGTCGTGGAGGAGCTGCTGGAAGGCGACGAGCTTTCGCTGTTCGCAATCTGTGACGGACGCGAGGCGATCCCGCTCGTGTCGGCGCAGGACTTCAAACGCGCACTCGACGGCGACGCAGGACCAAACACGGGAGGGATGGGCGCGTATGCGCCCGTGCCCGGCATCGGGGAGGCCGAGTCGGCGGAGCTCGTGTCGATCGTCCATCGTCCCGTCCTCGCCGAGCTGGACCGGCTCGGGACGCCGTTCGTGGGGCTCCTCTATGCGGGTCTGATGCTGACGCCGGACGGCCCAAGCGTGCTCGAGTTCAACTGCCGGTTCGGTGACCCCGAGACGCAGGCCGTCCTGCCGTTGTTCGAAGGTGACCTGCTCGAGGTGTTGGCGTCGGCGGCCCGGGGGGATCTGAGCGGGGCCGAGGTGAGCTTCGGGGCTGGCGCCGCGGTGACGGTCGTCATGGCGGCGGAGCGGTACCCGGAGGATGGCGTTCGCGGCGGTGAGATCACGGGCGTCGACGAAGCCGAGGCTGGAGGCGCGCTCGTCTTCCATGCAGGGACCGCGCGGCACGGCGAGCGTCTCGTGACGAACGGCGGGCGGATCCTCGCCGTCACCGGTCTTGGTACCACGGTCGAGGCGGCGCGCACCGTCGCGTACGAAGCCGCGGGGAGGATCGAGTTTCCGGAGATGCGGTACCGGAACGACATCGCGGCCGCCCCCGCGGCTGGAACGGTTCTCGAGATCGCCCCGCGCCCGGGCACTTCCTGAGAGCCCGCTATCCAGGGGCCACCCCGCGCCTCCTCCCGCTGTCGAGCCTACAGTCGAACTCGAAACGAGTGGGGAACGGGTTCGTGCCGATTTGTTGACGAGGAGCGCGCACGGGCGCGACCACTAGAATCGGCTCAGTGATCGCCCGTTACGCCAGACCTGCCATGTCTCGGGTCTGGTCGGATGAGGCCAAGCTCGAGCACTGGCTCGCGGTGGAGCTCGCAGCACTCGACGCGTGGGCGCACGTCGGCGTCGTTCCCGCGTCCAGCGCCCGCTCGGTGCGCGAACGCGCACGAGTTCCCACCCCCGAGCGCGTCGCCGAGCTCGAGCAGACGACGCACCACGACGTCGCGGCGTTCGTAGACGCCGTGGCAGCCACGCTGGCCGGCGCGGACGGGCGCTGGTTTCACTTCGGCCTCACCTCCTCCGACGTCGTCGATACGGCCCTCGCGCTGACGGTGCAGAGCGCCGGGGCGCTGACTCGCGACGGGCTCGACCACGCCATCGAGGCCGTCGTCACCCGTGCCGAGGAGCATCGCCACACGGTGATGATCGGCCGGACGCACGGCGTCCACGCGGAGCCCACGACCTTCGGGCTCAAGCTGCTCGGCTGGGCGTTCCAGCTGGAGCGCGATCGCGACCGACTCGACCACGCGCTGTCCGGGATGCGAGTCGGCAAGCTCTCGGGCGCGGTGGGGACCTACGCGACCACGACTCCCGAGGTCGAGCGGCTCGCGTGCGAGGCGCTGGGGCTGGAGCCTGCGCCGACGTCGACGCAGATCCTCCAACGCGATCGGCACGCCGAGCTCCTCGCTGCGCTTGCCATCCTGGCGTCGTCGCTCGACCGCTTCGCGCTCGAGATCCGGCACCTCGCGCGCACGGAGGTTCGCGAGGTCGAGGAGCCGTTCGGACGCGGCCAGAAGGGCTCGTCGGCGATGCCGCACAAGCGCAACCCGATCGTCTCCGAGCGCATCTGCGGGCTCGCTCGGCTCGTCCGCGGCTACGCGCACGTCGGGCTCGAGAACGTCGCCCTCTGGCATGAGCGGGACATCTCGCACTCCTCGGCCGAGCGCGTCGCGCTCCCCGACGCGTTCCTCGCCCTCGACTACATGCTCGACCGCTTTTCGTGGTTGGTGGGCGGCCTCGTGGTCCGGCCCGAACGCATGCGCGCGAACCTGGAGGCGACGGGCGGCCTGTTCTTCAGCCAGCGACTGCTTCTGGCGCTCGTCGAGTCCGGCCTCGAGCGCGACGACGCGTACCGAATGGTTCAACGTCACGCGATGCGTGCGTGGGACGAGGGCCTCGAGTTCCAGAGCCTCGTGCGATCCGACCCCGAGCTCGCCGCGCGGGTCGAGCTCGATGAGGTGTTCGATATCGGCTCGTACACGCGTCATGTCGACACCGTCTTCGGGCGCCTACGCGTACGTCCCGTACACCAGGAGGTGAGTGCGTGAGCATCGAAGCCACACATGTCGCGAGCGGGAAGGTCCGCGAGATCTACGCGGTCGACGACGAGACGCTGGCACTGACTGCGAGCGATCGAATCTCGACGTTCGACGTCGTCCTGCCGACGCCCATTCCCGACAAGGGGCGTGTCCTCACCGGTCTCTCGGCGTTCTGGTTCGCACGAACGCGTGAGATCGTCCCCAACCACCTGCTCGAGCTCCGCGAGGACGGCAGGACGATGATCTGCCGCAAGCTCGAGATGTTGCCGATCGAGTGCGTGGTGCGCGGGTTCCTCGCCGGCTCGGGGTGGAAGGACTACCGCGAGACGGGCGCCGTGTGCGGCCATGAGCTGCCCAGCGGCCTCGAGGAGTCCGCTCGGCTACCGGAGCCGATCTTCACTCCGGCGACGAAGGCGCTCGAAGGCCACGACGAGAACATCGACGAGGAGCGCGCCAGGGCTCTTTGCGGCGAGGAGCGCTACGAGGCGGCGAAGGAAGCGTCACTGACGCTCTACCGCTTCGGCTCGGCACACGCCGAGGCTCGCGGGATCATCCTTGCCGACACGAAGTTCGAGCTCGGCGCCGCCCCGGACGGGACGCTCGTCCTCGGCGACGAGGCGCTGACCCCCGACTCGTCGCGCTTCTGGCCCGCCTCGGAGTATGCGCCCGGCCGAGCACAGCCGTCCTTCGACAAGCAATTCGTTCGCGACTGGTGCGAGCAGGCGGGCTGGAACAAGGAGGCACCCGGCCCCGAGCTCCCCGAGGACGTCGTCGCCGGGACGCGGACTCGCTACGTGGAGGCGTTCGTGCGGCTCACGGAGCTCCCCTTCGAGGGGTACCTCGCCCGGCCGGGGATCGTGTTGTGAGGGCGACCGTGCTCGTGCGGCCGAAGGACGGCATCCTCGACCCGCAGGGGGAGGCGGTGCGAGGGTCGCTTCGCAAGCTCGGCTTCGACGTCCGGAGCGCCCGCATCGGGCGCGTCGTCGACCTCGAGCTGGAGACGGGCGGGAAGGGCGAGGCGCGCTTGCACGTCGAGCGGATGTGCGCGGAGCTCCTCGCGAACCCGCTCATCGAGAGCTACGAGATTCGACTCGAGGACGAGTGACAGCCAGGCCTCTCGTCGCGGTCGTCGTCTTCCCGGGCTCGAACGACGATCACGATGCTGCGTGGGCTCTCGGCGCTGCCGGAGCCGAGCCGGAGCTCGTGTGGCACCAGGACACGGCACTCCCGCCCGGAACCGGAGCCGTCGTCCTGCCGGGCGGTTTCTCGTACGGCGACTACCTGCGAACCGGCGCCATCGCAAGCCTCGCGCCGGTAATGGACGCGGTCCGCGAGTTCGCCGCGTCCGGCGGCCCTGTCCTCGGCATCTGCAACGGGTTCCAGATCCTCTGCGAAGCGCGACTCCTGCCCGGCATTCTGCGCCCGAACAGGCAGCTGGAGTTCGTGTGCCGTGACGCAGCGCTGCGTGTCGAGAACACGGACACCCCGTTCCTCCGTCGCTGCGCGGTCGGGCAGGAGCTCGTGATCCCCGTCAAGCACGGAGAGGGCGCCTGGTACGCGGACGAGGGCACCTTCGTCCAGCTCGCAGCTCGAGGCCAGATCGTGCTCCGGTACACGGAGGACGTGAACGGGGCGCTCGGCAACGTCGCGGGCGTCGTGAACGAGGCCGGGAACGTGATGGGCCTGATGCCGCATCCCGAGCACGCTGTCGATCCGCTTCTCGGTTCCGCCGACGGGGGGCTCCTGTTCGCTGCTCTCGTGGATGCTGCTACAGAGCTGACCGCTCTCGTACAGACGTAAGCTGCGCAAGGCGAGTCAGAGCCCCGCAATTCAGAGGCCCAGCGATTCAGAGGCCCAGCGTTTCATTGAGCACGGGCGCACGTTCGAGCGCCGCCCGCAGTCGCTCGAGATCGCGCGCCCGCATCGTCACGGGGCCGCGCCGTGCCGCCCCGTCGGTCGTGTAGGCGAAGCGGATGAGGCGCTCGCCGCCTGGCGCCTCGAGAAGCTGAACGACGACGGCGAAACGCTTGTCGCCGACGCGCTGCGGGATCGTCGCCTCCTCGAGCAGCACAGCCGTGCCCCATGGGGTCGCCGCAGTCACGGCTCGGGGAGGGCTCTTGGCGGTGGCCGTCGCCATCGGAGCGAGCGTAGGGGGCAACGAGTCACGCGTGGGACACGTGTTCATGCCGAGATCGTCACGACTCATCCCCAGGCCCCCGGGCGCTTGGCTGTGGCTAGATCGACGGTCGCTCCATGAAGCGCCCGCCTGTAAAGCCGTCGGGCCCGAGCTCGAGAATCCAGGCGCTCGCCACCGGCACCTCGAACGGCCCTCCGAGGGAGACGCCCGCGCTCGCGACTGTTCGAACGACGTCGAAGAGGACGTCGCCATGCGTGCAGCAGGCGACCGGCTCGTTCCGGGCGAGCGTGAGGATCAGGTTGAGGACACCGGACGCGTCTCCCCCTTCCCCAAGCAGCTCGGAGGTCTCGATCGGGAGGTCGACCGCCAACGCAAGGGGTTCGAGCGTCTGCACGCAGCGCAGGTAGGGGCTAGAAACGAGCCTCGCAAACGGCTCGTCGCGCAGTCGCTCCGCAAGCGCCTCCGCCTCTCGCCTCCCGCGCTTCGTCAGCGGGCGGAGCTCGTCGGGCTCGGTCCATTCGAGCCGGTTCTTCGCTTTCGCGTGGCGGATGAGATGGGCTGAGCTCACTGCGACCGCTCGAGCAAGTCGAGGAGCTCCGAATCCCGTTCGTACGTGAGGAGCTCCTTCGCTTCTACGAGGGGAACGAAACGGACCTCGTCGACCTCGTTCGCGGCTTCGAGCAGGCCCCCGATCGGCGTCATGAGCCAGTACCGCACCGTCTTCCAGCGGCCGCGGGCGTCGCGGTACGACGTCGTCGCGAGCTCACGATCGAGCCGGCAGCGGAGGCCGGTCTCCTCCTCGACCTCTCGGATCGCCGCTTCCTCGTCCCGTTCTCCGCGCTCGAGCTTCCCCTTTGGGAACGACCAGTCGTCGTACGCGGGGCGGTGCACGATGAGGATCTCGTCCGTGCCGTCCTCACGCCGGCGGCTGACGAGCCCGCCGGCGGCGCGGACCTCCGTCACATCCAGGCGCGAAGCTCCGGGTCCGCGAGCTCCTCCCACTCGCCCCGCCAGCTCTCTCGTAGAGGCTGCGCCGCGGTGCGCTCCCGTTCGGCGAGCGCCTCGGCTGCCCAGGCCTCGTCGACAGGGCGCCACTGTTGCGCCCAAGCCAGGAGCCAGCGCTCTGCAACGACGGCGTCGTTCAGATCGCCGAGGACGTCCTGCAGCTTCGCTGCTCGCTTCGCGAAGTCGCGGGCCGGCCTGCCCGCGGTCGCAGAGGCAGCCTCGGCCGCGTAGCGCACGCGCTTCGTTCTGATCCGCACCTCGTGCAGCTCCCCGCCCGTGGGGCTCTCGTCGAGTGACTTCACGCGCTTGGCCAGCTTGTGCCACGGCCGACGGACAAGGTCGGGAACGACGTCTCGGGCGGGCTCATCGGCCTTCGGGCTGAGCCCGGGAGCGTTCGCCGCGGCAACGAGGCTGTCGAGCACCTCGAGATAGCGACGGCTCTGGAACGTCTCGAGCAAGGTCGCATGCGCGGCGTTTCGGGCCTCTTCAAGGGTCGCGAGCACCGCCCGGGCGCCCGTCTGCTCGGTATCCGAGAGCGACGAGGCGCTCTCGCGAAGGCGAGCCAGGAGGACGTCGCCGTCTCGGACTTCGCCCAGGATGCCGGCGAGCCAGCCGAGCTCCTCCCGCAGCGCCGTGGCCCAGCCCTTGTCCACGAGAGGCCGAAACGTGCGCAGGTCGGAGCGCATCCTGCGGGTTGCGACGCGTGCTTGGTGGACTCCCTCGGGGTCCTCGTCGAGGCGCACGACCGGGTCGTGCCGGATGAGCCTGATGACGGACAACGCGATCGCCCGGCGGACGACGTCGCCCGCGCTCGCATCGTCCCCGAGCTCCGCGACCTCGATCTCGGGTGTGAGGACGGACTCCGGGGCCAAAGCGCGGACGTACTTCGCCGTCTGATCGGGCGCTCCTGCGCCGGCCTGGCGGAGCCTCTCGACGAGTGCGTCGAGCAGGCTCGGCGTCATCTCGTCGCCGATCTCCACCTCGAGCTCACGGAAGGCGGACGGTGAGCGCTCGCCGTTCTGTACGGAGACGCTGTCGTCGACGATGCCTGCGATCAGGTTGCCCTCCGAATCGTGGAGGCCGGTGCGCCTTCGGATCGTCGTCATCCGGACTCGCTCGTGAACTTCCGCGCCACGAATGAATCCGCGGACGAGCTCGACCGCCTCTGGGGGCGGAGTCTCACCGCTCCTCTCGAACACGACCTCCGGCCGCACGAGATAGGGAGCGTCCCGCTCGGCGGGGAGCTTCACCGTCCAGCCCTCGCCCGGTCGATGCCGAAGGCTCGCGCCCCAGCGTGCGAGCCGGAGGTCCTCCGTGTCGTAGTAGGTCGTGTCGTTCCGCTCGGGTGGCGCCTGGCGGACCGTCGGGCCGACGAGCCCGTAGACGCTCGGCATGCGGAAACCCGGCGTCGCGGCGAGCTTCAGCTCACGTTCCGGGTTGTGCTCCACGGCCATCTCAGCGTAGCGCTGTCATTCCGGCCCGATACCCGCTTCGAGGTTTGCGACGGGCCCGTGCGCTTCGAGCAGGGTGAGTGTGACGCCCTCGAGCACATACGACGTCACTCGTGCGAGCGCATCGAGGAACTGCGTCTCGCGCCGCATCACCTCCTCGGCGCAGGCCATACGGGTCGTCGCCAGCGGCCCGAACCGGAGCTCGTCCTCGCCGAGCGCGAACGCTCCTGCGATGCGATTGCACCCGGTCGAGCCGGACACATGTGCCTCCTCGAGGTCGAGCACGATGTGCGGAACGGTCTCGTCCTCGTCGAGCTCGACCGGCTCGCCGGCGAGCTCGACGAGCCTCCACTCGGTTCCTCCCAGCCCGACGACGGGCTCGTCCATCGCGTTCGCGACTACCTGAGCTCGATGAGCTCGATGCGATAGTCGTCCGGATCGCGGACGAAGCAGATCCGCGAGCCGCCGTCGCGCACCTGGTACGGCGGTCGCTCCGGCTCGATCCCGTGGCCGTCCTTCAGCGCGGCGAGGGTTCCGTCGAGGTCGTCCACCCCGACCGCGATGTGGCCGTAGCCGGTGCCGACGTCGTACGTGCGGCCGTCGTGGTTGTACGTCAGCTCGAGGACGTTCTCGTCGTCGCTCAGCGAGAAGAAGTAGTTCGTCGCCTCGAGCCGGCCGTCTCTGACGATGTCCATGTCTCGGGAGAAGCGAAAGCCGAGGGCTTCGTAGAAGCCGCGGCTTCGCTCAGGGTCGGTGATGCGAACCATGGTGTGCAGGAAGGTGGCCATGGCGCGACGTTATCGTGCGCGCACCCCGTCGATTCATCCCAGCGACTTCCATTCGGGCGAGGTGACCTGCTCGATGGCCCAATCGAGCCATTCGAGGCGCGAGTCGGCGTAACGGATCCCGCCTTCCAGAGCGATCCGGAACGTCTGCGCTTTCCTATTTCGGCCGGCCGGTTCGTCGGCGATGCGGCGGAACTCGGCGAGCATCGCGGCTGAGTAGTCGCGCTCGCGCTGGAGCTGCGCCACGGCATCCTCGGGCTCGAGCAACCAGAGGAAGAACGTGCGGAGCGCGGCGTCGTTGCGCACGCGCCGCTCCGGTGTCGTGCTCTGGAGCCAGTGCCGGATCTTGGCGAGCCCGGCGTCGGTGAGGGCGTACGTCTTCGAGTTCCGCGCGCCCGAGCCCGTCTGCTCGATCAGACCGTCCTCGAGCAGGCGGGCGAGCTCGGGGTAGATCTGGCTGTGGCTCGCCGGCCACGCGTAGGCCAACGACTGGTCGAAGTGCTTGAGCAGGGCGTAGCCGGTTCGAGGCTGGTCCGCGAGTGCTCCGAGGAGGGCATAGCGCAGCGACATCAATATGTAAGTGTTGACATGTCAATCACGATAGGACATTATCTCGGGCCATGCGGATGCCGAGTGCCCTTCTCGCTCTCGTCGCCGTGGTGGTGGTCGTCGTCACGGGGGCGGACGCGCACCCGTCTGCTCCCGTCGACGTCGCCGCAGACGTGCGCGAGCTCGGCCAGTCCATCGAGTCGATTCACCCGGCGCCGTTCCGCAGCATCTCGCGCGAGCGCTTCCGCTCCGAGGTGAACGCCCTCGCCGGCCGCGCGCCGACAATCTCGCGCAACGAGCTTCTCGTCGGTGTGCTGCGGCTGATCGCGCTCCTCGGCCCTCGCAACGGCCACACCGGCCTCTTTCCCGGCGACTCCGCTCACACGCGTCCGCTGCATCTCTATCCCGTCCGCCTCTACCACTTTGCGGACGGCGTCTTCGTCGTCGACGCCGAGGACCGCGCGCTCGCTCGCAACCGGCTCGTCGCGATCGAGGGCACTCTGGTCGAGCGTGCCCTCGAGCTTGTCGGGGCGCTGACGCCGCACGACAACGAGTCGAACGTCCGCGGGATGGCGCCGCACTTCCTCCTGACGGCCGAGGTGCTCGACGGGCTCGGGATCGTCGACGGCACCGGCCCGGCGGACTTCACCTTCGAGCGGCCCGACGGGCAGCGCGTCGACGTTGCCCTCACCGCAATCCCTGGCGCGGAGTACGCGGCCGCGTTCGCCGATCCGCTGCATGGTCATTACCCGTCGGTGCTCCCGCGCGCTGCGAAGCCGCTCTACCTCGCCAACAGCCACAAGGTGCTGTGGTCGCGGACACTCGCCGGAGGACGCGCGGTCTATGTCGGCTACAACTCGGTCGTTCGGCCGCTCGAGGACGTCAAGGCTCGGATCGAGCGCCTCGCGCGCTCGCCGCGGACTCGTAGGGTGATCGTCGACGTACGACTGAACCCCGGCGGAGACAACACGAAGTACGGAGAGTTGACATCGCTCTTCGCTTCTCGAGCGGTGAACAAGCGCGGCAGGCTCTATCTGCTCGCCGGTCGCGCGACCTTCTCGGCCGCCGCGAACTTCGCGGCCGAGATCGACCGCGACACGCGCGCGATCGTCGTCGGTGAGCCGACCGGTGGCGGTGTTAGAGACGTACGGCGACACGTCGCCGGTCAGGCTCGACACCGCAGGCTGGGTGGTCTACGTCGCGCGCGAGTACCACGAGCGAAAGCGTGGCGCGAACGATCGCCGCCTCGCCGTCGAGCCGGACATTCGAGTCGACGTCACCTCGGCGCAGTACTTCGCGGCCCGCGACCCGGTGCTCTCGCGCGCTCTCAAGGGCTTGTAGCGGCCACGGGCTACTCCACTGCATCGCCTTCGAAGCATCGTCGCGCGAGATGGTCGACGAGCGGTTCCGATGGGCGCGCGACCGTGGCCTCGTGATCGAGAACGAACCGCAGGAGTGGCCGTACGTACCCGGGTACTAGGCGACGTTCTTCCACGATCCCGACGGGATGAAGCTCGAGGTCGTGTTCGTTCCGTAACCGCCCTCAGGCCGTCTCGATCAGCTCGAAGGTGTCGCCGAAGATGAGCCCTCGCACGTGCTCGGACTCGAGGAACTCGCGCGGGAAGCCCGTGCGGAACTCGCTCGCTGCGCCGAGTTGCTCGAGCTGAGCCGTCGACAGCTTGACGTCGAGGGCGGCGAGGTTCTCGCGAAGTTGGGCATCCGTGCGGGCGCCGACGATGGGGACGATGCGCCACGGCTGCGCGCGAACCCAGGCGATCGCCACCTGCGCAGGGGTTGCACCGACCTCCTCGGCGACGGCGATGATCTCACGCGCCATGGCGTTCGTCTTGGGGCCCCCGCTCTCGTAGCGACGCGGCTCGTCGGAGTCGGCGAGGTACTTCCCTGTCAGCGCTCCGCCCTCGAGCATTCCCCACGCGGTGAACGTCAGCTCGAGCGGGCCTGCCATCGGGAGCAGCTCGCGCTCGACGCCGCGGTCGGCGATCGAGTATGGGCCCTGCAGCGCGACGAAACGCGACCAGCCGCGAACCTCGGCGAGCGTCACCGCCCGGGACACGACCCACGCGGGCGTGTCCGAGATGCCGACGTAGAGCACCTTCCCCGACGACACGAGATCGTCGAGCGCGCGCACGACCTCTTCGACCGGCGTCATCCCGTCCCACATGTGCAGCCAAAGGAGATCGACGTACTCCGTGCGCAGGCGGCGGAGGCTCGCCTCGAGCGTCTGGACGAGGTTCTTGCGGTGATTCCCGCCCGCGTTGGGATCGTCTCGCCGGCTGTTGAGCGTGTACTTGGTCGCGACGACGAAGCGCTCGCGATCGGGCTCGACGAGCTCGCCGATGATCTCCTCGCTCTGCCCGTCCGTGTAGTTGCAGGCCGTGTCTACGAAGTTCCCGCCGGCCTCCACGAACGTTTCGAACATACGGCGGCTCTCATCCTTCGGGGCACCCCAGCCCCAGGCGTCGCCGAACGTCATCGTGCCGAGGGCGACCTCCGAGACGCGGAGACCGCTCCGGCCGAGCAGTGTGTAGCGCATCAGCTTTCCTCCTCCGATCCGACGATGTCCGCGACGAGCTCGGCCGCCTCTGTGGCCGCAGCGGGGCGCGGGACATAGGTGTATGCGCGGGCGTTCCCCTCGAGCGCGATGAGCCCGGCGTCTCTCAGCAGCCCGAGGTGGTGATGGACGGTCGACCGCGAGAGCCCCGTCTCGGCGACGAGCTCGTGCGCGCCGCCGACGCCTCGGCCGACGAGCGTGAGGATTTCGACACGCCTCGGATCGGCGAGCGCCCGACCGAGCGCGTGCAGGCGTTCCTCGCTCCCGCGGTCGAGGCTCGCGTGAAACGCGATCAGCCGGGACGAGCGGTGCTGTGCGAGGAGCAGCGGGAGCTTCGGCTCGAGGTGGGGGATGAGCGTGACGCTCTCGGCCTCCGGCTCGGGCACGTAGCGATAGCCGGTGGTAAGTCGCTCGATCGCGACGAGCGGGGGCCGCGAAGCGAGCGTCGTCGCCGCGACCTGCGCCGCTGCCTCGAGTTCGTCGAGCCTGCCGCGCTCGAGAAGCGAGCCGACGCCGGCCTCGACGGCTCGAACGAGCCGGCTTCGCGTCTCTTCGGGCTCGAGGCCGAGGAGCGCAGCGAGCGACGCGGCGGCGTGGCCGCCGTAGTAGCGCGGATGTGCGAGGAGGCGCCGTCCAGCCCCGACGTCTCCGCGTGCGGCCGCCTCGATGTCGTCGATCCCGACGAGCGCGCACCACGACCATGCGAAGCGCCCGAGGAGATGGCGTCGAAGCTCGACGGCGTCCAAAGTGCGGAGCTGCTCCAGGAGTGCGTCGGCCGTGTAGGGCGCGCCGGCATCGAGCGGGATCCCGAGGAGGTTCAGCCACGCTTCGCCTTCGGCGTCGCCGACCTGCTCGAGAGCCTCGGCGAGCTCCCCGGGCTCGGAGCGAGGGCTCCTAGACGCGGCGGCGATCGACATCAGCAGCGTGAATGCGCTGCCCGCCGCAATGTCGACGCGCAACGTCTCCGTCTGTCCGACAAGCATCGGACATAACATACCAACATCGGACTAGTCTCGGCTACCTCGTTCGAGGGATTGCGTCTACCCCTTTCGGGGATAGCGTCAGAAGGGAACTCCGACGCTCACCCTGGGGAGGGTGCCGACGTGAATGGGAACGAATCCGTCCGGATCGAGATCCTCGCGCGCGAGGACTGTCCGAACCGAGGAATGGCGATCACCGTTGTCCAGCGCGTCGTCGACGAGACCGGCGTGCCCGCTGAGATCGAAATTGTCGACATCGACTCCGACGAGGACGCCGAGGAGCTCCGCGTTCTCGGGTCTCCGACCGTGCTCGTCGACGGACGCGACGTCGATCTCGAGCCCGCCAACTACGTCGAGTTCAGCGCCGCCGACCGCATCTACCGCACCGAGCGCGGCCCCTGCGGGTGGCCCGAGCCGGAGTGGATCCGCGATGCGCTCCTCCGAGCGGTTGCGCAAACGAACTCCAACGGAACGCACTGAGTTGTGTGCGCCAAGCCGGAATCACTAGCGTGATCCCGGCGGCGCGAAGACCCCTGAAGCGCGCTCGCTGCGCGACCGCGGGGGGCGCTGCACTCAGTCGGCGATGTCTTCCGCGACGAGTCCGTACAGCACGCTGTCGACCCACTCGTCGTTTCGCCAGTAGGCCTTGCGGCGGACGCCTTCGCGGATGAAGCCCGAGCGCTCGGCGTGGGCCATCGCTCGCTCGTTGAAGCCGTAGATCTCCATCTGCAGGCGGTGGATTCCCAGGTCGCCGAACAGGTGTCGCTGGAACAGTTGCGCCGCCGTGTCTGCGACCTTCGCTCCGCGGAAGTCGGGATGGACGGCAAGGCCGCCGAGGTCGGCGATGCGGCTGCGCTTGTTCGCGCGCTCGAAGCGCATCGTGCCGGCGCTCTCCCCGTCGACCTCGACGATGAACACGCCGAACGCGTCGGGCTCGGCCTCGGAGCGGGAGATCTCGGCCAGGATCTCCTCGCGACCCTTCGCTCGCACGGCGGCGAGGAACGGCTCCACGTCCTCGTGCGTGACGAGCTCGACGAGGAAGTCGACGTCGTCGGCGCGTGCTCGACGGATGGAGACGTTCACGGGACGGTTTCCGTCCCGTGAACGTGGAGGGGTGTGGGGAACCGGGAGGTTCCCCACGTCTTCAAGAAGAAGGGGGCACGCGGGGGAAACATGGTTTCCCCCGCGAACGCGAGCCGAAGGCGAGCGTTGTTCAGGCCGGTTTCTCCTGGACGCGAATGCCGACGAGGCGCTGCCCGGAAGCGATCATGACGCCGGCGAGGATCAGAGCGAGCCCGCCGAGTGCCGCCACGGTGATCGGCTCGTCGAGCAGCACCGCGCCGTAGGCCACGGCGAAGCCAGGCATCAGATACGTGACGAGCGAGAGCTTCTTGCTCCCGTGCAGGCGCAGGATGCGGAAGAGCAGGAGCTGGCCCAGAACCGTGGGCAGAAGGATGAGCGCGACGAGGCCGGCGAACGCGGTGCCGCCCGGCGCCTGCGTGGGAGGGTCGGCGAGTGCGAAGGGCAGAAGCAGGATCGCTGCGGCGACCATCGAGCCGGTCGCAAGCACCGGTCCCGGCGTGCCGTGAACCTTGAGCTGACCGTAGACACCGCCGCCCGCGTAGCTGAGGGACGAGAGCACCACTGCAAGCGTCCCCGCCACCGCCCACCAACCGCCTTCGGGGTGTACTCCTGTCAGCAGCGCGACCCCGGCCAGCCCGACTGCGAGCCCGACGGTGCGCGTCCTCCCGAGTCGCTCATGCGGGAGGAAACGGAGCCCGAGCAGCGCGACGAAGATCGGCACGGACGCCTGCGCGATGCCGGCGATGCTCGAGTCGATGTGCGTCTCGCCCCAGGCGACGAGCGTCATCGGGATCGCCGCGTTGATCGCGCCGAGCACGAGGCACGGGCGCCACGCCGCCCGCACCTCCTCCACTGCCCGGCCGGCGCCCATCCGCCACAGGAGGTAGACGGCGAGCAGCGCGCCGGCGAACAGAACGCGGAGCTCCGTCATTGCGGCAGGAGGAATGTCCTCGACGGCGACCTTGATGAACAGGTATGACGCGCCCCACATGGCCGCGAGCAGGAGCAGCATCGGCCAGTAACGCGTCACGAGCACGAGGCTACTAACGGGCCCTCGCGCTCGACCATTCCGACATCGGAGCCGGTCGATAAGCTCAGGTCCTGAGCAGCGTGACGGAACCGGCGCTCCATCGCGCACTCGGCCTCACGGACGGGGAGTACGAGCGAATCCGCACGCTCCTCGGGCGCGACCCGAACGACTTCGAGCTGGCGGTGTTCTCGCTCCTCTGGTCCGAGCACTGTGGCTACAAGCACTCGGCGCTCCTCCTGAAGCGGCTGCCCTCGGCCGGCGCGCGCGTTCTCCAGGGGCCCGGTGAGAACGCCGGCGTGCTCGACCTGGGGGACGGCCTCGCGGTCGCGTTCAAGGTCGAGAGCCACAACCACCCGTCCGCCGTCGAGCCGTTCCAGGGCGCGGCCACCGGTGTCGGCGGGATCCTCCGCGACATCGTCGCCATGGGCGCGCGGCCGGTGGCACTACTGGACGGCCTGCGCTTCGCCGAAGCGGACTGGCACTTCTCGCGTGCCGTGGGCGGCATCGGCCACTACGGGAACTGCGTCGGCGTGCCGACGGTCGGCGGCGAGGCCGTCTTCGAGGAGTCCTACCGCGAAAACTGCCTGGTGAACGCGATGTGCGTGGGGCTGCTCCCGGTGGAGCGGCTCATGCGCGCGAAGGCGACCGGGAGCGGCCAGCACGTTGTTCTCTACGGCGCGACAACCGGCCGCGACGGGATCGGCGGCGCCTCCGTGCTCGCGAGCCAGGAGCTCGACGACGGCGCGGCGGAGAAGCGCCCGTCGGTTCAGATCGGCGACCCGTTCACGGGCAAGAAGCTCATCGAGGCGTCGGTGGAGCTCGTGTCGTCGGGTCTCGTCGAGTCGCTGCAGGACTGCGGCGCCGCCGGCATCGCCTCGTCGCTCTCCGAGATGGCTGCGAGCTTCGGCATCGACGTCCACCTCGACCGGGTGCCGCTACGGGAGCAGGGGATGGAGCCCTGGGAGGTGATGATCTCCGAGAGCCAGGAGCGGATGATCGCGATCGTTCGCCCGCAGATGCTCGAGGCGGTCGAGGGGGTGCTCGACCGCTGGGAGCTCGAGCACGCGGTGATCGGAGACGTCACCGATTCGGGTGTGCTGCGCGCGTTCTGGGAAGGCACCGTCGTGGGCGCGATTCCGGCGCGACTTCTCACTGACGAGTGCCCGCGCTACGTCGTCGGCGAAGCGCGGCGACCCGCCCCCGTGCAGCGGCACGTCATCGGAGCACCGCCCGCAGCCGATGCGCTCCTCGAGCTGATCTGGTCGCCAGCGCTTCGGAGCCGTGCGTTCGTGTTCAGGCGATACGACCAGCTCGTGGGCGCACGGACGGTGCGGAGGCCGGGTCTCGACGCAGCGGTGCTGCGGCTCCGCCCGTCGATGCGCGGTCTCGCCGTCTCGCTCGACGGGCAGGGCCGGATCGCGCGCCTCGACCCGTTCACCGGCGGCGCGCTCGCGGTGCTCGAGGCCGCCCGCAACGTCGCGTGCGCAGGCGGCGAGCCGATCGGCTTCACGGACTGTCTCAACTTCGGCAATCCGGAGAAGCCCGAGATCGGCTGGGAGCTCGCGCAGGCGATCGACGGCATCGCGGCCGCAGCGGATGCGATCGGCGCCCCGGTCGTCTCCGGGAACGTCTCGCTCTACAACGAGACGAACGGCCGTGCGATCGACCCGACTCCGGTTGTCGGAGCCGTGGGACTCGTCGAGGACGTGCGGCAGGTGCCGAAGGGCTGGCGTGCGGGTGATGTCATCTACGCGGCGTTCGCGTCGGCGCCGACGATCGCGGGCTCGGAGTACCAGGCGCGCTACGGCGAGGTTGGCGGGGCTCCGCCGCCGCTCGATCTCGACGCCGAGGCCCGTCTCGTCTCGCTCCTGTGGCACGCTGCGCCGCTGGCGACGCTCGTGCACGATGCAGCGGAAGGTGGGCTCGCCGTCTGTCTCGCCGAGGCGGCTCTCTTCTCGGGCTGCGGCGCCTCGCTCGATCTGCGCGACGATCCGGTCGAGCTGTTCGGGGAAGTCGGGGGCCGGGCGATCGTCGCCTGCTCGTCTTCGAGAGCCGGCGAGATCGAGGCCATCGCGGACGACTTGAGCGTCCCGCTCAGGCGCGTGGGGGTCGCGGGCGGGGGTACCCTGCTCGGCGTGGACCTCCAGCGCCTTCGGAGCGCCTGGGAGAGCGACGACTGATGTGTGGTGTCTTCGGAATCCGTTCGGAGGAGCGGGACGTCTCGCGCCTCGCGTACTTCGGGCTGTTCGCGCTCCAGCACCGCGGGCAGGAATCCGCCGGGATCGCCGTGTCCGAGGGCGGCCGGCTGACCGTTGTGCGGGACATGGGCCTCGTCGCGCAGGTCTTCGACGAGCAGCAGCTGCAGGCGCTTCCCGGTGAGCTCGCGATCGGTCACACGCGCTACTCGACGACCGGCGCGAACCGCTGGGCGAACGCGCAGCCGCTGATCCACCACGGGAGCGCCCGCACCCTCGCACTCGGGCACAACGGCAACCTCGTGAACGTCGAGGAGCTGCGGGCAGAATTGCTCGCGGACGGCGTACAGCTCGTCTCGGGCTCGGACTCGGAGGTGATCGCAGCGCTCATCGCGCGCGATCCCGCACCCTTGCAACAGTCTGTTGCAAACACGATGGCGCGCCTCGAGGGCGCGTACTCGGTCACGGCGCTCGTCGACGACACGCTCGTCGCGTTCCGCGATCCGCTCGGCTTTCGCCCGCTCACGCTCGGGCGGATCGGGGAGGATTGGGTGATCGCATCCGAGTCCTGCGCGCTCGACCTCATCGGCGCCGAGGTCGTGCGGGACGTGCGCCCGGGCGAGGTCGTCTGGGTCGACGGCGACGGCCTCCACGACACGCAGGCGCTTCCCGCCGGCAAGAACGCTCTCTGCATCTTCGAGCACGTGTACCTCGCGCGGCCGGACTCGCGGCTCGCGGGCGTGGAGGTGCACGGAGCGCGCGTGCGCATGGGTGAGACGCTCGCGCGCGAGGCGCCGGCAGAGGCGGATCTGGTCATCGGCGTCCCGGACTCCGGCACGCCGGCCGCGATCGGGTTCTCGAAGGCCTCCGGGATTCCCTTCAACGAGGCGCTCATCAAGAACCGCTACGTCGCGCGCACGTTCATCCAGCCAGATCAGGGGATGCGGGAGCAGGGGATCCGGATGAAGTTCAACCCGCTCGACGAGGTCGAGGGGAAGCGCATCGTCGTCGTCGACGACACGATCGTGCGCGCCAACACGACGCGCCAGCTCGTGGCGATGCTCCAGGAGGCGGGGGCGTTGGAGGTGCATGTGCGGATCTCGTCGCCGCCCGTCGTCTCGCCGTGCTTCTACGGGATCGACTTTCCCGACGAGGACGAGCTTCCCGCCGCGCACCGCTCCGTCGAGGAGATGCGTCAGCTCATCGGCGCAACGTCGTTGCACTACCTCTCGGTCGGTGGGATGCAGGAGGCGACGCAGCTCCCCGAGGACTCCGTCTGCCGCGCCTGCTTCACGCGCGACTACCCGACGCGCGTGCCGCCGAAGACCGAGAAGCTCCGCTTCGAGTCGGCGGCGGTCTGATCATGTGAGCTCGTGCCAGCGCCGGTAGCGGACGGCGCGGCGCACGGCTCGCGGGTCGTGCCCCTGCTCGATCAGCTCCTGCCGCACCTCGCCCTCCTGGGCCATCCGTAGGAACAGCCACGCGATCGCGATGACCGTGACGAGCGAGCCTTCGAGCATCATGAGCGAGCCTGCGAGGCTCTGGTCGGCGTCCGGCGAGAGGCCCAGGTAGTCGTCACCGGTCTCGTACACGTCGTAGAACGCGGAGCCGCCCCAAACGAAGACGTTGCCGATCACCGTCGCGACGAGTCGTACGCCGACGATGTACGCGAGCTTCGCGCCGGTGCCGAACCACTCGGGCGCGGGGAGCGTCTCGAGGACGGGGAGCCAGAGCACGATCCCGGCGCTGAAGAACGCGACGTGCTCGAGCGCGTGGAGGGTGCTCGACTCGACGGCCGCCTCGTAGAGCAGGGGCGTGTGCCAGAGGACGAGGTTCGTCGCCCAGATCGGGAAGGCGACGAACGGGTTCGCGAGCACTCGCAGGCGCATCACGCCGGGCAGCGCGAGGATCGGCCGTAGCAGCGGGCCGGTCAGCCCCGCGAGCAGGCATAGAGGCGCGAGATCGCCGAGCAGGAGGTGCTGCGTCATGTGGAACGAGAACAGCTCCTCCTCGCCGACGGCCGCGATCGGCGACGCGACGGCTACGACGAGGAGCGCGATGCCAAGCGCGAAGAGCGCGACGCGCCAGCCGGGGACCGGCTGGCCGCGGCGCGCGAGCGTCCTAGCGCGGACGGCGTACGCGATTGCGATCAGCACGATCGGCGCGAGCTGGAGCGGGTCGAGCGTCCAGCTCGTCAGCAGGGACGGCTCGTCCACGCCGTGGACTGTACGCTCGGTTCGTGGGCGACGAGGGCCAGACCTACGCGGCGGCCGGCGTCTCGATCGCGAAGGCCGACGCCGTCGTCGAGCGCCTGCGCGCCGCCGCCGAGTCGACCGGCGCCTCCGGGTTCGGCGCGTTCGCCGGCCTCTATCCGCTCGACGACGAGCGGTTCCTCGTGGCTTCGACGGACTCGGTCGGGACGAAGCTGATCCTCGCGCGCCAGCGTGGCCGGCTACGCGCGTGCGGTGCAGATCTCGCCGCGCACTGCATCAACGACGTGCTCACGTCGGGTGCCGATCCCCTCTTCTTCCTCGACTACTTCGCCGCGAACCGGATCGAGCTCGAGCACGTCGCCGAGCTCGTCGAGGGCGTCGCGGAGGTCTGTCGCGAGGCGGACTGCATGCTCGTCGGAGGCGAGACGGCCGAGCTTCCGGGGATCTACCGCGACGACGAGCTCGACTTCGCCGGCACGTGCGTCGGGCTCGTGGAGCGGGACAGGCTGATCGACGGCGCGCGGATCGAGGAGGGCGACTCCGTGGTCGGCTTTCCCTCGTCCGGCGTGCATGCCAACGGCTTCACGCTCGTCCGGCGGGTGCTCGAGGCCGAGGACTACGCGGGCGACGACCTCCTTGCGCCCACGCGGCTCTACCTCGGCGAAGTACGGCGGCTGCGTGAGCGTGCGGACGTACTCGGGCTCGCACACGTGACCGGCGGCGGCATCCTCGGCAATCTCGCCCGCGTCTTGCCCGACGGGCTCCGCGCCGAGATCGACTGGGACGCGTGGGAGCGGCCGCCCGTGTTCGAATGGCTCGCCCGCCACGTCGCAGAGGAAGAGCTCGCGCGTGTCTTCAACCTCGGGGTCGGGTACATCGCCGTGGTGAGAGATCCCGGCGACGAGCTCGTGATCGGGCACATTGCACGCGCGTGATCGGTGTGCTCGTGTCAGGTGAGGGAACGAATCTCCAGGCGCTCCTCGACGCCGACCTTCCGGTCGTCGCCGTCGCGTCGAACGTGGCGGATGCCCGGGCTCTCGGGCGAGCGGAGGACGCCGGTGTCGCCACGGAGGCGTTCCCACTCGCTGCCTTCGGCGACCGGGAAGCGCGCGACGCTGCAATGGCGGAGTGGCTCGAAAGCCGAGGCGTCGAGCTCGTCGTCTGCGCGGGCTACATGCAGCTCCTCACCCCGTCCTTCCTCGAGAGGTTTCCGCGCCGTGTGGTGAACGTGCACCCGGCGCCGCTGCCCGAGTTCCCAGGCCCGCACCCGCTCGAGGACGTGCTCGCTTCGGGCGTGTCAGCGGCTGCGGCGACGGTCCACTACGTCGACGAGGGCGTCGACACCGGCGATGTGATTGCGAGCGAATCGGTGCCCGTGCTCGAGGGCGATACGGTCGAGACGTTGCGCGAGCGGGTCCACGAGGTCGAGCACCGGTTACTGCCGAAGGTGGTGCGAGGGCTGTGCGCGCGCTGATCTCCGTCTACGACAAGACGGGCCTCGCGTCATTCGCGCGCGGGCTCTCGGACCTCGGCTACGAGCTCGTCGCGAGTGGCGGCACGGCGGAGGTGCTTGCCGAAGCCGGGCTCCCTGTGATCGCCGTGGAGGACGTCACCGAGTTCCCGGAACTGCTGGCGGGGCGGGTCAAGACGCTGCATCCACGAATCCACGCCGGGATCCTCGCGCGGAGCGACGTGGTCGAGGATCGCGCCGCCCTCGCGGAGCACGGCATCGAGCCGTTCGACCTCGTGTGCGTGAACCTCTATCCGTTCGAGCTCGCCGTCGACCGGCCGGAGCTCGACGAGGCCGGGCTCCTGGAGCTGATCGATGTCGGCGGTCCTGCGTTGCTGCGCGCAGCGGCGAAGAACTTCGCTTCGGTTGCGGCCGTGTGTCGTCCCGCGGACTACGACGGCGTCCTCGAGGAGGTGCGCCTGCACGGTGGCTTGACCACGCATGAGCTTCGACGCCGGCTCGCCGCAGTCGCGTTCGCGAGAACGGCCGCCTACGATTCGGCGATCGCGCGCTGGTTCCAGCGTCGTGAAGGGCTCCCCGAGACGTTCGTTCCCGCGTTCGAGCGCACGCTCGAGCTCACGTACGGCGAGAACCCGCAACAGGCAGCGGCGTACTACGCGGAACGAGGCGCCCGCACGCACCTGCTCTCCTTCGTGAAGCAGCATCAGGGCAAGGCGCTGTCGTTCAACAACCTCGGCGACCTCTCGGCGGCGCGGGGCCTCGTTGCCGAGCTCGACCGCCCGGGCTGCGTAATCGTGAAGCACGCGAATCCGTGCGGAGTCGGCGTCGCGGACACCATCGAGGAGGCCTATGCGATGGCGCTCGCCGGTGATCCGTTGTCGGCGTACGGGGGGGTCGTCGTCATGAACCGTGCGCTCACGGCTGCGCTCGCGGAGGCGCTCGGCGCTCAGTTCCTCGAGGTGCTGTTCGCACCCGCCTACGAGCAGCAGGCTCTCGAGCTGCTCGCGCAGAGGCCGTTACTTCGCGTCCTCGAGCACACGGACCAGTGGGCGCCACGGCGTGGACGAGCGCGACTACCGGCGTGTGATCGGCGGCTTGCTCGTCCAGGATCGGGATGGCGAGGTCGAAGGCCGGGACGGCATGGAGGTCGTTGCCGGCGAGGTGTCACCCCAGCAGTGGGACGATCTGCTCTTCGCCTGGCGCGTCGTCAAGCACGTGACGTCGAACGCGATCGTGCTCGTCCGCGGCGGCCAGACCATCGGAATCGGCGGCGGCCAGACGAGCAGGGTGGACGCCGTTCGCATCGCGATCGAGAAGGCGCGCGAGCGCGGGCACTCGCCGGAGGCCGCCGTCCTCGCCTCGGACGCGTTCTTCCCCTTCGCAGACGGGCCGCAGCTTGCGCTCGCCGCGGGCGTTTCGGTGCTCGTGCAGCCGGGCGGCTCGAAGCGGGACGCGGAGGTGACCGAAGCGGTCAAGTCCGCGGGGGGCGCCATGGTCCACACCGGTCGCCGCCACTTCAGGCACTGATGGTCGGACCCCGGATCAGACCCCGGTCGGCTGCCGACTGCGCCGATCGCCGCCGCGAAGCTCTGGTAGCGAGGGCGAGGACGGCGCCGCTCGTCCAACAGGCCGTTCTGCCAGACGTTCGTGGTCGTCGCGAAACGTGAACCGCACGAAGAGGCGCACGCGTTCGAGGGTGGAGGCCAGCTCGAGCGCCTGCGCCGCGAAGGCGGCCTGCAGCTCGGGTGGGACTCCGCGAGGCTCGGCCGGCGCCGCTTCGTGCGCGTACTCGGTCGAAGCGGAAGTGGTCCGTGTTCGGCTCGTTCCACACCGCATAGCGACGGAAGGTCGGGTACCGCTCCGCGAGTCCCCGAGGCGAACCGGCGTAGATCGTTCGGGTCCAGTCGGGAGACGTGGTTCGGAGCTCCGCCGCCCGTTCGTCCACGACGGCGTGCCCCAGATCGAGAAGAGCACCTCAATCCCTCACGCAGACGTGTTCGCGACGAGCTCGTCGACCTCGTGGAGCATCGGCTCGACGAACGGCTGCTCTCCCGACAGGCGTCGGGGGCGCCAGCTGTGGGCGTTGATCGTTGCCGCGCTGCACGAGCAAGAGCGCGCCGAGAGATCCGCCCACCACGCCGCGGGCGAGAAGGGCCGCACTGACTCGGCGCACGTGTTGGCTAGCGGCTCGCGCTCTCGACCACGGTCGAGGCGCAGCCTACGTCCCTCTCAGGTGAATACAAGAGAGCGAAGTAGGCTTAACGCGCGATGGCGCGGCCTGATTTCCCCACCGTTCTCGAGCTCGTCGGGCAAACGCCGATCGTGCGGCTCGAGCGGCTCGGTCGCGAGGTTCCAGGTGAGCTCCTCGCGAAGCTGGAGTACCTGAATCCGGGCGGCTCCGTGAAGGACCGGATCGGGCTCGCGATGGTCGAGTCTGCCGAGAGCGACGGCCGGCTCGCGCCGGGCGGGACCATCGTCGAGCCGACCTCGGGGAACACCGGCGTCGGCCTGGCGATGGCCGCGGCGCTCCGCGGCTACCGCTGCATCTTCGTCATGCCGGACAAGATGAGCCAGGAGAAGATCTCGATGCTCCGCGCCTACGGTGCCGAGGTCGTCATCACCCCGACCGCCGTCGACCCGCACTCGCCGGAGAGCTACTACTCCGTGTCCGACCGCCTGGCCGAGGAGATCCCGGGCGGATTCAAGCCGGACCAGTACTCGAACCCGACGAACCCCGATGCGCACTATGCGACGACTGCGCCCGAGCTCTGGGAGCAGACGGACGGCGGCGAGGTAGACGCGATCGTCATCTCCGTCGGGACGGGCGGCACGATCACCGGCGTCGGGCGCTTTTTCAAGGAGCACGGGTCGAAGGCGCGCATCGTCGCGGTCGATCCCGAGGGGTCGGTGTTCACGGCAGACGAGGAGCATCCGGAGGGCCCGTACCTCGTCGAGGGCATCGGCAAGGAGTGCTGGCCGGACACGCTCGACCCCTCCGTCGTCGACGAGTGGGTGCGCGTGTCCGACCGCGACTCGTTCCTGACCGCACGACGGCTGGCGCGCGAGGAGGGCCTGCTCGTGGGTGGCTCCACTGGGTCGACGGCGTGGGCGGGTATCCAGGTCGCGAAAGGCCTTGGGCCGGACGCTCGCGTGTTGATGATGTTCCCCGACTCCGGTCGCTCGTACCTGTCGAAGTTCTACGACGACAACTGGATGATCCAGTACGGCTTCCTCGAGCGCACGACCCCGCCTCCGGCCGTGGAGGAGGTCCTCCGCTTTCGCCGCGCCGGTCACGAGGTGCCGGACCTCGTCACCATCGGGTCGCACGAGAAGGTGGGAGCGGCGATCGACGCGATGCAGCGCTACGGGATCTCGCAGCTCCCCGTCGTCAGGGGCGAGCCGGTCGACTCGCTCGCGGACGTCGTCGGCTCGCTGCAGGAGCGGGAGCTCCTCGAGCGGGTGTTCAAGAATGCGGATGCGCTGAACGAGGACGTCGCCGTGGCCATGCAACCGCCTCTGCCGGCAGTCGATGCAGACGCGTCCGTGGATCAGGTCTACGAGGGGCTCTCGGGCGGAAGCGGCGCGGTCGTCGTCGTGAATCAGGGCCGCCCTGCAGGCATCCTCACGCGCTCTGATCTGCTGGAGTTCCTCGCGGCGCGACGGTCTGAGGTCGCGCAGCATTCCTCGGGAACTCGGCCCTGATCGCGACGTAGACGGAACCGATCACGAGCGCCGCTCCCGCGAGCGCCCAGGGGCTCGGACGCTCGCCGAGGAATGCCATGCCGAGCGCGATCGCGACGAGCGGGTTCACGTACTGGTGGGTGACGACGAGCGAGATCGGGGCGACCCGCAGGAGCCACGCGTACGCGGAGAAGCCGACGAGCGAGCCCATGACGACGAGGTAGACCCACGCGAGCACGGAGTCGAGGGCGAACGTGCCGGATCCGATCTCGCCGTACTCACCGAATGCGAGCGCGCCGACCATGAGGAACGCGCCGCCGAGTGCCATCTCCCAGGCGGTCGCGACGAACGGGTCGCGCGGAAGCGGGATGCGTTTCGAGAGGAACGAGCCCGTCGTCCAGGAGAACGACGCGCTGATCATGATCGCGAGCCCGAGCGCCGTTGAGCCGGCGCCGAGACCGGGGGCGACGACGAGGATCAGACCCACGAGGCCGCCGACCGTGCTTAGGCGCGTCGCCCGTGCCGGATTGTCCTTCGTGACCAATCTCCAGCCGATGATCTGGAGCGGCACCGTCCCCGCGATCATCGCTGCGACGCTCGAGTCGATGCGCGTCTCGGCGACATGGACGAGGCCGACGCCGAGCCCGAGCAGGAGACCACCGGCGATCGCGCTCGCGCGCAGCTCGGCGCGCGTGATTCGCAGAGACGTTCCGCGCCACGCGAGGATGGCCCCTAGCAACACCGCTGCGGTGAGGAAACGCGAGCCGGCCGCGAGGAGGGGTGGGATCGTGTCGACCGCGACCTTGATCCCGAAGTACGTCGATCCCCAGACGACGTACACGATGACGAGCGCGATCCACACGTGCCGAACGGGCGCGGTCATGCAGAAGCAAACGCCGTCGGGGCCATGCGTGTGAGAACGCCGACGGCAATCCGATCACTCCGAGATGACGATTCAGGGTGCTGCTCGAGTGGAGTCGCGGTGCTTATCCAGGGGCGGGTCGGACCCCGTCCCGTTAGTCCCAGCGGCGCGACAGCCGGAACGCCGCGTTGATCAGCCCGACGTGGCTGTACGTCTGCGGGAAGTTCCCGCTCTGCTCCAGCGTGCCCGGGACGATGTCCTCGGAGTAGAGGCCGAGCCCGTTGTCAAGGGTGAGCAGCCGCTCGAAGAGCTCCTGAGCCTCGTCCCTCCTGCGGATGAGCGCAAGCGCCTCGACGAGCCAGAAGGTGCAGACGGTGAAGGCGGCCTCCATGTGGCCGAAGTCGTCCTGCACCGTGTAGCGCCGCAGCAGGCCGCCGTCGACCGACAGTGCCGCGCGGATCGCGTCGACGTGGCGTGAGGCGCGCGGGTCGTCCGGCTCGAAGTAGCCGAGGTGCACCGCGAGGAGGAGCGCCGCGTCGAGCTGCGGCTCGCCGGCGACCTGCGTGAGCGCGCCGATCTCGTCGTTCCAGCAGCGCGTCTCGAGGAGCTCCCGCGCTCGCTTCTCGATCGCGCGGGCATGGGCGGCCAGCTCGGGCGCTTCGAGCGCGTCGGCGACCTCCGCGGCACGTCTCGAGCCGGCCCAGTGCATCAGCACCGAGAAGCTGTGCAGCCGCGTCTTCCCGCGGAACTCCCACAGGCCCGCGTCGGGCTCCTCGAGCCGGTCGTCCATCTGGTCGACGAGCTCCTGGATCATGTCGACTGCCGTGTGTCTCGGCACCTCGCCGACGAAGCGCGTGTCGAGGAAGAGCCTGCTCACGGCCAGCACCATCTCGCCGTAGACGTCGTTCTGGACGTGCTCGAAGGCCTGGTTGCCTATCCGCACCGGCCCGTCCCCGTTGAAACCGGACAGATGGGACAGCACCTGCTCCGTCGCCTCCGAGTCGCCGTTGATCCGGTACGCGGGCTGAAGTGCGCCATCCTGCTGCTCGCTGAGATTGCGGAGGTACTCCAGAAATCGCTCCATCTCTTCCGAGTGGCCGAGCCGCTCGAACGCGTTGAGCGTGAAGTACGCGTCGCGAAGCCAACAGAACCGGTAGTCCCAGGTGCGACCCGAGCCAGGATGCTCCGGGATGCTGGTCGTCGTCGCGGCGAGGAGCGCGCCCGTGTCGTCGTACTGGTGAAGCTTCAGCGCCAGCGCCGAGCGGACGACCTCGTTCTGGTAGTCGCGCGGAACGCGCGTGCCCTTCACCCAGCGGCGCCAGTAGTCGAGCGTCCGCTCGAGGAAGTGCTCCGCCGTCTCCTCGAGCCCGGCTTCGAGCGGCTCGCCCCACGTCAGGACGAGATGGCGGTTGCGCTCGAGCAGGAACGGCCGCTCGTCCTCGACGTACGTGAGCGGCAGGTTCGTCGTGAGGCGAACCGGAGTCGGAAAGCCGTTGTACTCGATGTGGTTGGACGCGCGCCAGCGCCCGATCTCCCGGAGGCCGTAGTCGTAGGTGGGCCTGCAGCGCACGCATGCGCGAGGCTCGCCTGAGAGGGGACGCAGGATCCGGACGAGCATCGAAGGCTTGAAGAAGCGGTCGTAGAGGCCGAAGCGCGGCGCGAAGTCGATGAGCTCGAACTGGCCTCGCTCACCGCTGAAGACGGTGCGCAGGACGTTCGTGTTCTCGAAGTAGGACTGCTCGACCTCGCTCGCGTCGACGCCTTCGACGACGAAGGCGCCGCCCTGCTCGCGGTCGAGCAGTGGGCCGAAGACGAAGCTCGAGTCGGGCCGCGGCCAGCACATCCACTCAACTGAGCCCTCCTTGAGGAGCGCGCTGTACGAGCAGTTCCCGATGATCGCGAGTCCCTGAGTCATGCGTGACGCTATTCGTCGGCCGTATCGTTCTACCTACCGCAGGAGCCGTATCGGCCGCAGGACCGGAGATTCGCTATCGCGAACCTCCGGTCCGCGAGAATCCCTGAAGGCGGCTGCTTCGCAGCCGCGTCGTTGCGAGTTTGGACGAGGAGGTAGCCCTGGCGCGCCAAGGTGGACAGCACTCGCTCGTGATCGCCAGCAACCGCCTGCCGATTCGCCTGTCCATCTCGGGCGACGACATCGAGGTGTCGCGCAGCTCCGGCGGGCTCGCGGTCGCGCTGCAGGCCGTGCGCGGCGATTCGAGCTGGGTGGGGTGGCCCGGCACCGTCGTACGGCCGGAGCACGAGCGACGCGTCGCCCAGCAGCTGGCCAAGGACAATCTCGAGCCCGTCCTCCTCACCGCGGACGAGGAGGAGGACTTCTACGGGAAGGTCTGCAACGACACGCTCTGGCCGCTGTTCCACTACTTCGCCGACCGTCTGCGAATCACGCCCGAGGCGTGGCAGCGCTACGTCGACGTCAACGCGCGCTTCGCCGACACGATCGTCGCTCACGCCGAGCCTGAGAGCAGGGTCTGGATCCACGACTTCCACCTGATGCTCGTTCCCGCGATGCTGCGGCAGCGCGAGCCGCGGCTCTCGATCGGCTTCTTCCTGCACACACCGTTCCCGTCCAGCGAGGTGTATCGCCTGCTGCCCGCGCGCGAGCAGGTCCTGCGTGGCGTCCTCGGTGCCGACTACGTCAGCTTCCAGATCGGTGACTACGCCCGCCACTTCCGGTCGTCGGTGCTCCGGATCCTGGGCATCGACTCGGAGCCGGACTCACTCGAGATCGACGCGCGGCGAGTAGGGATCGGCGTCGACCCGATCGGGATCGACGTCGAGGGCTTTCGCACGACGCTTCGCGATCCCGAGGCAGCGCGCCTGCTCGCCGAGCTCGAGCAGCAATACGAGGGCCGCCGCCTCGTGCTCGGGGTCGAGCGCCTCGACTACACGAAGGGTATCCCGCAGAAGCTGCATGCCTTCGAGCGCTTCCTGGAGGAGGATCCGGGGCGCGCTCGGACGACGACGATGATCCAGGTGCTGGTGCCCTCCCGGCTCGAGAGCCCGGAGTACCGCGCGCAGCGCGACGAGATCGAGCTCCTCATCGCCCGCATAAACGGCCGCTTCGGCCAGCCCGGATCGACGCCGGTCGAATACATCCACCGCGACATCTCGAAGCCCGCGCTCGTCGCGCTCTACCGGCGAGCAGACGTGATGATGGTCACGGCCCTGCGGGACGGCATGAATCTCGTCGCGCACGAGTTCGTGCTTTGCCAGTCCGAGTCTGGACCTCCCAGCCGTTGGCGCGGCGCGCTCCTGCTCTCCGAGCTCGCCGGCGCCGCGCAGGTCCTCCCCGGCGCGCTGCTCGTCAACCCCTGGGACGTCGACGGCGTCGTCGAGCACCTCGCAACCGCGCTCGAGCTGCCGGCGCGGGAGCGGCAGCGACGGCTGGAGACGATGTCGAAGCGCGTCGAGGCCTTGGACACCCGCCGTTGGGCGGAGGGGTTCCTCACCCGGCTCGGGCGGTACTCGAGGCGCGACCGCCGCCAGAAGCGTCCCCCGACCGTCGACGCCGCGATCCAGGAGCGGCTCGTGCGGCGCTTCTCACGAGCCAAGCAGCGGACGATCCTCCTCGACTACGACGGGACGCTGCGCGAGTTCGAGATCCATCCCGACCTCGCCCAGCCGACTCCCGAGATCCGCGAGCTCCTGCGGTCGCTGGCGGCGCTGCCGGCGACCGAAGTCCACATCATCAGCGGGCGACGGCGCCGGCACCTCGAGCAGTGGCTCGGGCGGCTTCCGATCCACCTCTGCGCGGAGCACGGCTACCTCGCGCGGGCGCCCGGCGGCGAGTGGCGCACCCTTCTCGATCTCGACCTGTCGTGGCTGCGGCCGATCGAGCGCCTCCTGCGACGCGTCGCCGCCGATGTCCCCGGTGCGCACGTCGAGCGGAAGTCGTGCAGCGTCGCGTGGCACTACCGCCAGGCCGAGACCGAGTACGGCTCGTGGCGCGCCCGCGAGCTGCTCAACGACCTGCACATGCACCTCGCCGGGGCGCCCGCAGAGATCCTCGCCGGGCACCAGGTCGTCGAGGTGCGGGCACTCGGGGTGGACAAGGGCGTCTACGTACGAAGCCTCTTCCCCGATGGGAAAGAGTCGACGCACTTCGTGCTCGGCCTCGGAGACGATCGCACCGATCACGATCTTCTCGATGCCCTGCCGCCAGGCTCTGTGGCCGGGCACGTCGGCGGGCTGCTTCCGAGCCACAACTCGAGCGGGCGTCGCGAGGACGTCCACATCGTCGGCCCGGGGGAGGTGCGCGCGTTTCTTCGCGGGCTCGTGGAGAGTGTGGCCCCGGAGGGCTAGCTCGCTGACTCCTCGCCCCGCTCGCGCAGCGAGCGATAGAGGGCGTGGCTCCACCAGCGCCACGCAACGAACGCGAAAAACACGATCGCGGCGACGATCGCCTCAGCGGTGCCGAAGACGAAGTCGGTGATGAGGTAGAGGACGCCGGTCAGCGCGAGCGAGCTGGCCACCGTCCCGGCGATCGCCTCACGGTTGGCTTTCCGAAGCATGTAGTCCTTGTCTCCCTCGCGGAAGCGCAGCCGGTGGTACGAGGCAGGCGCAAGGTAGAGGACGAGCGCGGCGGCGGTCGACAGCAGCGTGCCGTAATAGACGTATCGCTGCCCGTCGTCGAGCTGCCCGAACTGATTCGTGAACGTGACTGCGACCAGGAACCCGAACAGGACCTGGGCGCCGGGGATGAGCGAGCGGAGCTCCTGCAGGAGCTCGTTGTGCTCGCGCTCGAGCCGTGCCTTGACGTCCTCGGCCTGTTCGTCCTCCTCGACCTGGTGTCTCGTCGAGTCGTCCACGGCTACGTCGGCACGCTGACGCGCCGACGGAAAGCCGCGGCGTGGCCGCGGGCGTTCGCCTCCCGCAGCCCGGCCTCGTCGAGAGCTCCGATGCGGAGGAGGAGCTCGAGCTCGTCGCGGAGGTGCGTGCGCATCATCTCCGGGCCGTCCGTCGCGACCGTGAACGGCACGTCGTGCTCCTCGAACGCATGGATGGTCTCGCGCACGGCGTCTTCGTCGGGGAGCGCCTTGGTGAGGAGGTTCGAGGTGGGGCAGATCTCGAGCACGATTCCGACAGCACGGATCGCGGCCATGAGCTCGGCGTCGGTCGCGGCGAGGATGCCGTGGCCGATGCGATCGGGGCGGAGCCGCTCGACGACGTCGCCCATCTCGCTCCGACCCATCTCGCCGCCCTCCTCTCCGACATGGATCGTCACGCCGAGTCCCGCCTCGCGGGCCGTCTCGACCAGCGGCACGATCTGCGTGTAGTCGTAGCGCTCCCCGCCCGGCCTCGGCCCCGCGATGTCCACGCCGACGATGCCGCGGCCCGACCAGCGAATCGCCTTCTCCACGATGATCTCGTTCAGGCGCAGGTCGAAGGTGCGATCCATCATCAGGATCAGCCCCGCCTGCACCTGCGGGTACTCGATGCTCGCCCGGTCGACCCCGCGGATGGCCGCGAGGATGATGTGGTCGAGGTCGCGCTCACCGCCGCCGTTCCGCTTCATCGGGTTGAACCGGAGCTCGAGCGTCGTAATCTGCTGTGAGCGGTACGCGCCACCGATCGCGGCGTGCACGGAGCGCTCGACAGCGATCGGCGAGGACTGGATCACCTCCGTCCAGTGGTAGATCTGGTCGAGCTCGTCCAGACCCTGGACGCCGTGTGGGTCGGACACGGTGACGAGCGCGTCGAACTCCCAGTAGTCCTTCACCGGCAGGGCAATCCCCTGCTCATGCGCAATGCTCCAGAGAATGTCCGAGGCGACCGAGCCTCCGAGGTGGGTGTGCAACTCGGCGAGCCCCTCGCCCGCGAGGATCATCCGGCGAGTCTAATGTCGCGGGCGTTGAGTACCAATCGTCTCGCGGTCAGCGCGACGAACCACTGCCTCACCGGGTGTGGAATCGGAGAGGTCCTCGGCATGGTGCTCGCGACCTGGTGGGGCTGGGGCGACGCTGCCTCGATCGCGCTCGCCGTCGCGCTCGCGTTCTTCTTCGGCTACCTGCTGACGTTGATCCCGCTGCTCCGTGCCGGGACTGCTCTCGCCGGGGCGATCGGCATCGCGCTCGTCGCCGACACGCTCTCGATCGCGACGATGGAGATCGTCGACAACGCCGTGCTCCTGATCTGGCCGGGCGCTCTAGATGCGGGCCTGGCTGATCTCCTCTTCTGGGGCTCGCTTGCGATCGCGCTCGCCGTCGCGTGGGGACCGACGTTCCTCGTGAACCGCGCGCTGATCGGGCGCGGCAAAGGTCATGCGCACGTTCACGGCGCGCATGGCCATGCGCATTGACTCCTAGCGTGCCTTCACCCAGGGACGCGGATCGGGGATCGGCGTCAAGATCGGCTCGACCTGGTCGCGCAGGTGCTCGAAGGCGGGCGGGAGGATGAGCGCCTCGCCGAGGCGGTCGGGATCCTCGTCCAGCGAGAAGCCGGGCCCGAGCGTCGCGATCTCGAAGAGGATGCCGTTCGGCTCCCGGAAGTAGATCGAGCGGAACCAGAACCGGTCGATGATCGGCGACGGGTGCATTCCCGCTGCCGTGACCCGCTCGTGCCAGGTCTCGTGCTCCTGCATGGAGGACGCCCACGCCACGTGGTGCACCGTGCCCGCGCCGCCCAGCCCGCGCTCGGCCGGCGGCTCGTCGTAGACGTAGAGGCCGCCGCGCGTCGGGCCGCGAGCCTCCCAGACCTCGTCACCCACCGCAGCGAATCCCAGCGTCTCTTCGAGGAGCTCGCGACTGGCCCCGGGCGCCACGGCAAACGCGCGAACGGCGTCGAAGCCCTGCAACGCGTGCTCCGCGGGAACCTCTGGATGCTCGGCGACGAGCGGCGCGTCTTCGGCGCCGGATACGACGAGGCGGTGACGCAGCCCCTCCGGATCCTCGAACGTCACACCGGACCCGTCCCGGACCGCGCCAGAACCTTCGGCGGCGAGCCGCTCCTCCCAGAAGTCGAGCGCTGCGTCCGACGCGACGCGCCACTGGACGGTGTGCACCATTCCGGCCCCTGCTCGGCCCGGCCGAACTCCCGGGTACTCGAAGAACGTGATGTCGCTGCCCGGAATCCCCTCCTCGTCGGCGTAGAAGAGGTGGTAGACGGTCGGGTCGTCCTGATTCACCGTCTTCTTCACGAGGCGCAGCCCGAGGACACGCGTGTAGTAGTCGACGTTTCGCGGCGCGTCCCCCGTGATGCACGTGACGTGATGGATGCCGTCCAGACGCATCAGGCCCAGCGTACCGGGCAGTCGTTAGGCTCCCTCGGGTGAAGATCGGGATCGTCGTCCCGTTCTCGTGGTCGTTCTGGGGTGCGGTCGTCGAGCATGCGGAGCTGCAGGCGGCGGCGCTCGAGGAGCGCGGTCACGACGTGCGCCTGGTGATGGGGAACGACCCGCCGGGTCAGTTCACGCGGGTCCTCCACCCTCGGGTCGGTCGCCACGGCGACCCGCCGGCGAACGTGATCCCGGTCGGGCGCTCGGTGATCGTCCCCGCGAACGGGTCGCTCCCGAACATCGTGCTCTCGCCTCGGTCCTACTCCCGCATCACCCGAGCGCTCGAGCGCGAGCGCTTCGACGTCCTCCACCTGCACGAGCCGATGACCCCGACGATCTGCCTGACGGCCCTCATCCGCGCCCGCTGTCCGCTCGTCGCGACGTTTCACGCCTCCGGTGAGCTCGGCTGGATGAGGTACGGCGTTCCGTTGTGGGGCTTCCTCATCGACCGGATCGACCACCGGATCGCCGTCTCCGAGCGCGCGAAGGCGTCCCAGGACCGGTGGCTTCCGGGTGAGTACGAGGTCATCCCCAACGGTGTGCTCGTTCCCGAGTCGGCGCCGGCGGGAGACCGCGAGCACCGCATCGTCTTCGCCGGCCGGCAGGAGCCGCGGAAGGGGCTGCAGGTGCTGCTTCGCGCCTGGCCCGACATCCACCGCCGAACCGGGATGCGGCTCACGGTCGCGGGTGCCGACCCGCTTGCGGTGCGACTGCTCTTCAGCCGGCTCCGTGTATCGGACGACGGGATCGACGTCGTCGGCTTCTTGAGCCAGGACGAGCTCACGCGCACGCTTCTCCGGGCGAAGGCCCTCGTCGCGCCGTCGATCGGTCAGGAGAGCTTCGGCATGGTCCTAACACGAGCGTTCGCGTGCTCGCTTCCAGTCGTCGCGTCGGATATCCCCGGCTACCGTGAGGTGCTGACACCAGAGGTGGCGGTCTCGGTCGCAGCGGGCGATCCGAACGCACTCGCGGATGCCGTCTGCGAGCTCGTCGCGGACGAGCCCGCGCGCGTGGCGATGGGCGAGGCGGCACGCACGCTGGCGAGCGAACGCTACTCGTGGCCGACGCTCGCAGAGCGCCTCGAGCAGATCTACGCGAAGGCCACAGGGATTCCACTCGCAGAGGCGCGCGCGGCGTGAAGAACGCTCGCCGTCGGCTCGCGTTCGCGGGGGAAACCATGTTTCCCCCGCGTGCCCCCTTCTTCTTGAACTCGTGGGGAACCTCCCGGTTCCCCATGCCCCTCCCCCTTCACGGGCCACGAGGTGTCCCGTGAAGCCAGTTCTGCGCGTCTGGAGCTCAGGCTGGGCCCAGCTGCTCGTGGCCATCCTCGCGCTCGTCCTCGCGCTCGTCGTCCTCTGGTGGCGCGGCCCGGATTGGGGAAGCGTTCTCGAGGCGTTCCGCGTCGTGATCTGGAGCTGGATCGTTCTTGCGTTCGCCCTCAACATCGTGTCGACGCTGTTCCGGGCGCTCTCGTGGAGGCTCACGGTCGGCCAGGCACTGCCGCCGGAGGATCAGCCGCGCTTGATCCACGTGCTGTCGTCGTTCGGCGTCGGTCTGCTCGCGAACGCCATCGTTCCCGGCCGGCTCGGCGAGCTCGCCCGCGTGGCGACGCTGCGCCGCCACCTCCCGGATGCGCCGCCCGGGACGAGCGCCGTCCTCGTGGGAACGGTCTTCGCGCACCGGCTCTTCGACCTCGTGCCGGCGACCATCCTCGTCGTCTGGGTGCTGCTCACCGCCGAGGTGCCGCACTGGGCCGTCGTGTCTTTCGGCATCGCCGCACTCGTCGGGTTCGCGCTCTTCACGGTTGCGTGGCTCGGCGCCAGGCGCCACGACCGGCCCGTGGTCAGCGAGGGCATGGGCTCGATCCGCCAGCTCCTCAGCATGGGCAGGCAGGGTCTCTCGGTGCTGAAGGCCCCCGTCCCGCTGGCGGGCGCGGTGCTCCTGCAGTGCCTCGGCTGGTTGATGCAGCTGCTCGCGGTGTACGCGGCCATGCAGGCCTTCGGCATCGATGCCCCGCTTCCGGCCGCGGGCCTCGTCCTCGTGCTGATGAACGTCGCGACGATCGTGCCCCTCTGGCCCGGCAACGTCGGTCTCGTCCAGGCGGCAGTCGCGCTCCCGTTGCGCAACTACGGCGTGCCGTACGCGACCGGCTTCGCGTACGGCCTCGCGCTGCAGGCGATCGAGATTGCCTGCGGTGTCGGGCTCGGCCTCCTTGCGATCGCGCGCGAGGGGATCTCTTTCGCGATGCTTCGGCGCATGGAGGACGACGACGAGTCGTCCGAGGACGTCCTCGGCGAGGTGCCCGAGCTCGTCGAGGAGCTCGAGCACGAGTCCGAGGCGGCCCGTGAGGGCGCTGCTGTGTCCCGCTAGCCTCAAGGGCGTCCTCGCCGCGCGCGATGCGGCCGCGGCGCTAGCGGTAGGGGTCCGCAGAGCGGGTGCCGAGGCCGTCGAGCTCCCGGTGGCCGATGGCGGCGAGGGAACAGCTGACGTCCTTCACGGCGCGCTCGGCGGCGAGTGGCACGAGGCCGTCGTCTCCGACCCACTCGGCCGGCCGGTTCTCACGCGCTGGCTTCTGCTGCCGGACGGCCGGGCAGTAGTCGAGGCAGCGTCCGCAATCGGGCTGCCCCTGCTCGCGCCGAACGAGCGTGATCCGCTCGTCGCGTCGAGCCGAGGGCTCGGCGAGCTCA
The DNA here is from genome assembly GCA_963723695.1 of uncultured Gaiellaceae bacterium. Classification (GTDB taxonomy): domain Bacteria; phylum Actinomycetota; class Thermoleophilia; order Gaiellales; family Gaiellaceae; genus GMQP-bins7. The sequence goes on from CAVRRU010000012.1 coordinate 626,872, forward strand.
TCCTGGCGGCGCTGCGGGATTCGCCTCGTGAGCTCTTCGTAGGGATCGGCGGCAGCGCGACCGTGGACGGTGGCGCCGGGGTACGCGAGGTGCTGCGTGAGCTTCCGGTGTTGACGATGGTCCTCTGCGATGTGCGCACGACGCTCGCGGATGCGGCCCGGCTGTTCGGCCCTCAAAAGGGTGCCACGCCTGAAGGCGTCCAGACCCTGGAGCGGCGACTGGCCGGGATGGACGAGCTCGCGCCCTACGCACGCCTGCCCGGCTCCGGTGCGGCCGGCGGCCTGGGCGCGGCGCTCGCAGCGCTCGGAGCCGCCCTCGTCCCGGGTGCGCCGACCGTTCTCGATCTCATCGGCTTCGACGCTCGGCTTCGCGAAAGCGATCTTGCGGTCACCGGCGAAGGACGTGTCGACCGCACGACGGGCGAAGGGAAGGCTCCTGGAGTCGTGGCGGCACGCTGCGTCGAGGCGGGAGTCCGCTGCGTCGTGTTCGGCGGTCGCGTTCTCGAAGAGCTCGACGGCGTCGAGACAGTCGCCCTGTCAGGCGACCCCGAGAATGCGCAGGCCGACCTCGAGGAGCTCGGACGAAGCCTGGTTGCCTAACGAGACTCGGCGACGGCCAGGCGGTCGGCCATCGACTCGAGGAGCTTCCACGCGACCTCGGGCCTGGCCTCGACGAACGGCCGAAACACGAAGACCGGCAGCCCAAAGGCGACCACGTCGCTCGCCGCCGTGACCGTCGCCGTTCGTGGCCGGCGGTCGATGAGGGCGATCTCGCCGAACGACGAGCCCGGGCCCATGGTCGAGACCGACTCTCCGTGAACCTCGACGGAGAGCTCGCCGCTTTCGACGACGAAGAACATCAGCCCGCCCTCGCCCTCGAGCGCGATCTTGTCCCCCGCGGAGAAGCGGCGCTCGTTGAACTCCTCGGCGAGGCTCTCGAGATCCTTCTCGTCGAGGTCGGAGAAGAGGCGGACGTTACGTAGCAGCGCTGGAGTCGGCTTCGACATGGGGCGATTCATACACGAACGGCGCGCCCCGTGTCACGTTGCGGGATCGGGTGCGGCCAGCTCCTCGATCTGGAGCTCGGCGCCCTTCAGCCGCTCGACGGACTCCTTGTACAGGTCCTCGCCGCGTCGAAACAGCTCGATCGCCTCGTCCACGGGCACGTCACCGCGCTCGAGCCGCGTCACGATCACCTCGAGCTCGCGCTGCAGGTCCTCGAAGCTGCGCGCCTCGCTCATCGCCGATTGCCCTTGTGACACTGTGTCACTTGGCGCCGACCTCGTTCACCGTCGCGCCCAGCGAGCCCGGCTGCGAGCTGGATCTCGAGCGGATCTCCCACCTGTACGGAGGCGGCGTCGCGGAGGGCCGCGGCGTTCGAGCGCACGATCGCGTACCCGCGATTGAGCGTCGCGAGCGGCGAGAGCGCCTGGAGTCGCGCGCCCGTGTGATCGAGTGCAGCCCGCCGGCGCTCCAGCATGAGCCGGGGAGCTGCGCGAAGCCTCTCGCCCTGGCGGTCGAGCCGTGCGCGGTCGCGCTCGATGCGAGCGCGAGCGGCCAGGCCCAGCCTCCTCCGCGTCGAGGAGAGCGTCGCCTCGAGCCCGGCGAGATCCGGCACGACGAGGGCGCCGGCCGCGGTCGGAGTTGCAGCGCGCACGTCGGCAGCGAGGTCGCACAGCGGCGTGTCCTGCTCGTGGCCGACCGCCGAGACGATCGGCACTCGTGAGGCGGCGACCGCGCGCACGACGGCCTCGTCGCTGAACGGCAGCAGGTCCTCGAAGCTGCCGCCCCCGCGCGCAAGCACGACGACGTCGACCTCGGGATGCGCCGTCAAGGCACCGAGCGCTGCGACGATGGCGCCGGCAGCGCCTTTGCCCTGCACGCGCGTCTCGCAGATCACCACCTTCGCTACGGGGAAGCGCGCGCCGATCGTCGCCACGAGGTCGCCCCGCGCGGCCGCGTCGGCGCCGGTCAGGATTCCCACCGCGCGCGGGACATGCGGCAGCTTGCGCTTCCGTTCGGGCGCGAACAGGCCCTCGGCAGCGAGCGCGCGCTTGACGCGCTCCAGGGCGAGCAGGTGCGCGCCGAGCCCGATGCGCTCGATGGTCGTCGCGCGGAGCCCGAGCTCACCTTTCTGCTCGTAGATCTCGGCGCGCCCCGCTACGTGGACCGACTCCCCCTCGTCGAGGCCGAGGTCGAGCCGGTCGAACGTGCGGCGAGGGATCGTGACGCTCAGGGTTGCTTGCGTCCTCGGATCCTTCAGCGTGAGGAAGACGTTGGCCCACGCCGCGTTGCGCCGGAGCTCGCACACCTCTCCCTCGACCCAGACCGCGGGAAGGCGGCCGAGGTACATCCCGATCCCCCGGTTGAACGCGGAAACCGTGAAGACCTTGCGGTCGCCGTAGAAGAGGGGCTCGACCTTCGCCACCCCGCCAGGGTACTTCGACGCGCTACAGCAGGATCTCGGTGGCGGTCACAGGATCGCAACCGCGCGTGACGAGCTGGACGGCATCGTGGAGGTCGACCTCGCTCACGGCGATGCGCTCGGCGAGATGAACGGGATACCCGGCCTCGAGGAGGATGTGCAGGCGCCAGCTCTCGACCTTCGCGGGCTCGTTCTCATACCAAAGAGGGGCTTCGGTCGTCTCGGCCATGCGCCAAATTTTCGCGCTTCTAGCCGGGATCCCTGCCAGACCTTCAGCCGGTTTGCTCCCTGTCGGCAGGGTGGGAAATGGGCCCGTAGCTGCGCGTGAGCTCGACGATCCGGTCGTCGAGCCGTTGCGATGCGGCATTGACCGCCCGCTGGAGCTCTGCGGCAATGAGGCCGTCCGCTCGGCGGAGGAAGGACTCGGAGGTGCGGTCGAGCTCCTCGCGAAGGCGAGTCGCCGCTTCCTCGCGGATCGCCCGCATCCGATTCTCGAACTCGACCGCCCCGGCCTCGCTGCGCGTGTCGATCTCGCGCGCGATCGCGCGTTCGAGATGCTCGACCTGACGGCCCTCGAGCTCCGTGAACGCAAGCTCGATCCGTGTCCGTGCCTCGCCCTCGGCCCGGTCGACCTGCTCGACGACGGCGTGCTCATGCTGGCGCAGCCGCTCGTTCAGCTCGTCGACCGTGCGGCGCCTGTCGTCAGCCTGCATCTGCAGCTCTTCGAGCGCGCGGGCGAGCGCGTCGCGGGCGCTCGACTCGAGATCCTCCCGGAGCCGCACCGCCGCGACGCGCTGCTCGTCGATCGTCGCGTCGAGCTCGTCCGCCTCCGCCGCCACCTTGCTCTCGACCTCCGCAATGCGCTGGCGCATGCGCTGCTCGAGCGTGGACACCGCTCCCTGGAGCGCGTTCTGGGCTCGCTCGAGGTCGGATTCCCAGGCGCGCAGCCGCTCCTCGACGCGCTGCTCGACGGACGCGACGAGCTCGGCCATCCGCTCGGAGAGCTCGCGTTCGCGGACTGCGAGCTCGCCGCGGCGCTGGTCGGCGAGCCGGCGCTCTTCGGCGACGTAGGCCGAGAGCGAGTCGGCCTGCGCGCGTGCGATAGCTACGCGGAGCAGCTCCGTATGTGCGGCCGACTCCTCCTCCGCCGCCGCTCGGACTGCGCGTCGTGCCTCCGTGACGAGCTGCTCGGTGCGGATCGTTCGCGCTCTGAAGCGCCGCAAGAGCAGCGCGAGCACCACGGCGAGGGCGACCGCGGCAGCGAGGGCTGCAACGAGGATCCAGGCAAGGGTCGTCACGCCAGGACTCTAGTGGCCCCTCCGAGGAGCAACCACTAGATTCGGAAGGCCACGAGAGCGGCCGCCAGCACGACGGAGGCGGCTGCGAGAAGCCGGAGACCGCGTTCCTCGGCAGCGATGAGGCGGTCGCGGTCGAGGCGCTCGCGCGTCCCGTCGCGTAGCGTCAGCTCGCCCTCGACCGTCACCACTCGTCGCCGCACGTGCCGAACGTGGTTCGAGAGGGCTCTCTGGGCGAGTGAGAGAAGAACGGCGAACGCGGCGGCGAGGAGGGCGGCGACGCTCAGGTCACCCGCGACCGCGGCATAGCCGCAGATCACCGGAAAGCCTCCCCAGGCGAGGCCGAACCAGAGATCCGAGTGAAAGCGCCCGCCGGCGAGCTCGAGGTTGTAGGCGAGGACGAGGAAGACTCCGACGGGCACGAGCACGACCAGCCAGGCCTCGAAGAGAATGGCGCCGACGACCCCGATTGCGCACGCGACGCCGACCGTGAGCGCGGCGAGCCCGACCAGGACGGAGCTCGGGATGCTCGTGCGGAGCGGCCTGCCCATGAGCTCGTCGAGCGCGTGCGCGCCGATCCCGACGGCGAGCCCGAACGCCGTAACGGCAGCGCCGAGGCGACCCCAGGCGACGTTCGTGGCGAGGCACCCGCCGATCACGACGAACGACAGGTGCCAAGCGGTGTACGGCAGGTGGAGAAGCGTCACGTAGTTGCGCCAACCACCCGTCTCGAGCGCGTACCACGCCGGCCTGGCGGTGGGCACGCTCACGCGAGCCGGCCCCACATCACGACCCCGCCTCCCAGGCTCAGCCGACGCAGGTGGACGTCGGGTATTCCTGCTTCGGCCCAGAGCTCGACCTGTCGCTCGAGCGGATACGCCTGCCAGAACCGGCGGATCGACGCACCGAGGAAGTCGCCGACCTCCCTCCACCCGTGACGCAGCACGCGGCCGGCGAGCGGAAGCCCCGCGCGCACGTAGAGCTCCCAGGCTACCCGCGCGACTCCCGTCGGGACACCGAACTCGAGCGAGGCCACGACGCCGCCGGGGCGCACGACTCGTGCGAGCTCGCCGAGGGTCGCGCCGGGGTCGCGGACGTAGCGGAGGAGGTACGTGAACGTGAGGTGGTCGAAGGCGTCGTCGGGGAACGGGAGCGACTCCGCCGATGCCTGCACCAACTCGACACCGTCGCCGAACCTCCGGCGAGCCTCGGCGAGCATCTGCGGGCTCTGGTCGACGCCTGTGACGTCGAAACCATTGCGAAGGAGCTCGACGGCGACGAGCCCGGTTCCCGTGCCGACGTCGAGCACGTGCCCGCCGTCGCGAGGCAGCCGCGAGACGAGAAAGCGACGCCAGCGCGGGTCCTGCCCGAGCGATAGAGCAGCGCCGACGCGGTCGTACGACGGCCCCAGCGGCGCGAAGAGCTCCCGGGCATCGACCGTTGCCATGGCGCCTATTGTGGGCGACTTGGAGCTAGAGCTCCCAACGCAATGAACGGCCCTGTCGCGATGCGGCGCTGGACGCCGCGACGCAGCGTCCTCAGTGGCGCCCAAATCACGCTATGGGCGCTCCCTGCGTCCCTGCCTCGCGTCGTCCAGCATCCGCCTCGCGACGGGCGATCATCACATTGGAAGCTCTGAGCCAGGAACTCGAGCGTGCAGCGGAGCTCGCGGGCGCGCTCGCCGGGCCCGGCGCGACGGTGTCGGGCGTGCTCGCAACCGAGGCGGAGCCAGGCAGGCGCGTGTACCTCTGCTCGGTCGACGGCACCGACGGGATGCGCGCCTGGCTCGGGGTCCGAGACGATGGCTCGGCGGTCACGTCTCGCCCGGACGTCCGCGCGGCAGTATCCATCGCCGCCCTCTGCGAGGTCGCCGTGGACACGGCCGGCGGAGGTGATCTCGACGGTCTGATCGCGAGCCTCGCCGACCTCCGCGCCCGTGAAGCGCCCGAGGGCATCGAAGACGCGGAAAACGCCGCACAGGCGCTCCGCCGGATCGTGGGGGAGCCGCCGCAGCTAGCCACACCCGAGCGGCTTGACGAGATCGGGGCTGCCACGCGTCGCCTCGAGCGGGAGCTCGACCCCGGCGGCGCGTCGCCGTTCGCGGCGGCGTTGAAAGCCGCCCAGGGCGCCGTCCAGGAGCTCCAGCGCGAGGTCGAGGCCGGCTACCTGGTCGACCTCACGTAGGGGCGAGATGTGTCTCGCCCGTACAATGCGGCGATGGAGGGTTCAGGAGGCTTCTTCCCGTTCGGCGGCGGCGACCCCGAGGAGCTCCTCGGGGCGCTACGCGAGTTCGCCGAGCGCCAGGCGGAGACGGTGCAGGAGACGCAGCGCGAGCAGTTCGCGACGCTCACCCTGTCGACGGCCGTCGAGCTGACCGCCGCCGCCCTCGGTCAGATGCAGGTCGAGGGGCCGTCCGACGCGCAGGCGCTCGCGCTTCGCGACGCGATGCGCGTGCTCTTCCCCGAGGCGGTCGCTCTCGTCTCGGCAGCCCGTCAGGGCTTCATGCGCTCGTAGCGCCGATCGACGCGAGCAGGCTCCAGCCCCCGTCCACGACCACGGTCTGGCCGCGGATCATGTCCGCGTCGGGCGAGCAGAGAAACGTGACCAGGCCGGCCACGTCGTCCGGCGATACGAGCCGCCCGGCGGGGTTGCGTTGTCCCATCTCGAGCATCCCCTCCTTGTTCGGGAAGTGCTCGAGCGCGCCCGTCTCGACGACGCCGGCCGAGACGGCATTCACGCGAATCCCGCGTGGAGCGAGCTCGACCGCGAGGTAGCGGACGAGCGCTTCCAGCGCCGCCTTCGAGGCGCCGACGAGCGTGTAGTTGTCGAGGACGCGCACCGAGCCGAGGCTCGAGATCCCGACGATCGACGAGCCGCTCCGCATCGCCGGCGCGGCCGCGCGGGTCAGGGAGAGGAGCGCCCGCGCATTGGCCGAGAGCGTCCAGTCCCAGTGCTTGTCGTCGGTCTCGAGCGCTGGCCGGAGGACGCCCGTCGCGGCGGCATGCACGAGCACGTTCAGCGGGCCGAGCCCGGTGACCTCCTCGGCGACTCGGTGCGAGGCCACGTTCCCCCGTACGAGGACCGGCTCGGCGCCGAGCGCGCGAAGCTCCGCGGCCGTCTCCTCGGCGGGCGTGTCGCCACGCATGTAGCCGATCGCGACCCGCGAAGCTCCGAGTGATGCGAAGCGAAGCGCGATCGCCTTGCCGATCCCGCGTGAGCCTCCGGTAACGAGGACGGAAGCGCCCTCGAAGGTCATTCGCGCTTGGGCAGCGGGTCGAACGCGGGGGCGGACGACGGGATCGTCTCCCAGCCGATGCGGCTCGCGGGCTCGCGTTCGCCCGCCTCCGCGAGCGAGGACGCGTGCCCGAGCCGGTCGAGGAGCTCCATCTTCTCCTCGCCGTACTTGCGCACCGGATGGTCGGGCGTGAGGTTCTCGATGAGCTCCCGCACACGGGCCCGCAGCTGGTACGCGAAATGCGGCGTCGCGGGGCCGACGAGGGCGTCGATGTCGTCGCGGGTCGGCTCGACCATGCGGAACAGCCTAACGGCGCACGATTTCGGTAGGAAGCTCGTGATGAACGTCCTCGTCGCCGTCGGTCGCGAGCTTTCGACACAGGTCGAGGCACTGCGGTTTCCGTCCGTGCCCTACGTCTACAACCCGCTCGTCTACGCCCGCGCGCCGCACGAGGCGTACCTCGAGCGCTGGGGCTCGAAAGCCCCGCGTGAGGTGTTGATGGTCGGCATGAACCCAGGGCCGTTCGGGATGGCGCAGACGGGTGTTCCGTTCGGCGACGTCGCGATGGTGCGGGACTTCGTCGGGATCACAGGCCCGGTCGGGAAGCCGCCGCGCGAGCATCCCCAGCGCCCGATCGCTGGCTTCGAGTGCATGCGGCGGGAGGTGAGCGGCACGCGCTTCTGGGGCTGGGCGCGCGATCGCTTTGGATCGGCGGAGCGGTTCTTCGATCGGGTCTTCGTGGCGAACTGGTGCCCGCTCGTGTTCATGGACGAGTCGGGAAGGAACCGGACGCCAGACCGGCTGCCCGTCGCCGAGCGCATGCCCCTCTTCCGCGCCTGCAACGAGGCGCTCGCGAGAGTGGCCGAGGCGCTTCGCCCGACCCTCGTCATCGGCGTCGGCGCATTCGCCGCGAAGCGCGCAGCCGAAGCCGTCGGAGAGTCAGCGGCCGTCGGGTGCATCCTCCACCCGAGCCCGGCGAGCCCGGCTGCGAACGACGACTGGGCCGGTCGCGTGGACGCCCAGCTCCGCGAGCTCGGCTTCGACCCGTCGTAGCGCGAGCGCGCGGGTAGCGTCGCCGAATGCGCCGCCCGTCGACCGTCGAGCTCATGCTGCTCGTCACGGTCCTGCTCTGGGCGCTCAACCTGAGCGTGACGAAGTACATCCTCACGAACGGGTTGCTCCCGCTGCCGTACGCGACCATCCGCTACGGGCTGGCGGGGGCGATCTTCGTCGGGCTGACGCTGTACGTCGAGCGGTCGCTCCGAGTCGCGCGGCGTCACGTTCCGATCGTCGTGCTCGCGGCGGTGATGCTCTTCGTGAACCAGCTGTCCTTCGTCTTCGCGCTCGACATCACGACCGCGTCGACGATCGGCCTCGTCCTCGGAGCGATCCCGATCTTCGCCGCGCTCTTCGGCCTCGCACTCGGGACCGAGCGGCCGACGACGCGGTTCTGGTTCGCGGCCGCGTTGTCCGCCCTCGGCGTCGGGCTCGTCGCGGCCGGCGCGGGCGGCGAGCTCGGTGGCGACCTCTGGGGGATCGTCCTCGGCCTCTCGACGGCGGCGACATGGGCCGCATACTCGGTGACGGTCGCACCGCTGATGCGCTCGTACTCCCCGTCGCGCATGAGCGCCGTCGTGCTGCCGCTCGCCTGGGTCGGGCTCGTGCTCGTCGGGCTTCCGCAGACAGCTGACCAGGACTGGGATCTCGACTGGACGATCTGGGTGCTGCTCGTGCTCGCGACGCTCGGCCCGCTCGTGCTCACGAACATCCTCTGGTTCCGGTCCATCCATCGCATCGGCGCCAACAAGGCGACGCTCGCCGCGAACCTGCAGCCCTTCGTCGCGGCGGTGCTCGCCGTGATCCTGCTGTCCGAGCCGCTCTCGTTTCTTCAGATCGTGGGCGGCGCGCTCATCGCCGGCGGGATCCTCGTAGTGCGCCGCGCGCCGGCCCGCCGCGCGCCCGTCCTAGAATCCAAGCCATGAGCGAAAACGACTTCATGCCGATCGACGGTTGGGACCACCTCGAGATCTGGGTCGGGAATGCGAAGCAGGCGGCGTACTTCTACGAAAACGCGTACGGGTTCACGCGGACCGCCTACGCGGGCCCCGAGACCGGCGTGCGCGACCGCGCCTCGTACGTGCTCGAGCAGGGCGACATCCGCTTCGTCTTGACGAGCGGCTTGCGCGCCGACAGCGACATCTGCAGGTGGGCGGCGACGAAGGGCGACAGCGTGCGCGACGTCGCGCTGACGGTTCCCGATGCGACGAATGCGTACCGGCAAGCCGTCCAGCGCGGCGCGCGGGGCGTAGAGGAGCCGCACTGGGTCGAGGACGACTACGGCCGCGTCGAGATCGCCGCGATCGGAACGTACGGCGACAACATCCACACGTTCGTCAACCGCACGGAGTATTCGGGCCCGTACCTCCCCGGCTACCAGGCCGTCTCGCCGAACGGCCCGCCGGCGGCGGGGGTCGGCCTGATCGCCGTCGACCACGTCGTCGGCAACGTCGAGCTCGGCCGCATGGACGAGTGGGTCTCGTTCTACGAGCGCGTGCTCGGCTTCACGCAGCTCACGCACTTCTCGGACGAGGACATCTCGACCGAGTACTCGGCGCTCATGTCGAAGGTGATGACCGACGGCGAGGGGAAGATCAAGTTCCCGATCAACGAGCCCGCCGAGGGAAAGCGGAAGAGCCAGATCGAGGAGTACCTCGACTTCCACGGCGGCCCGGGCGTCCAGCACGTCGCGATGCAGTCGAACGACATCGTCAAGACCGTCGCGGCGCTCCGCGAGCACGGCGTCCTGTTCATCTCGACGCCGGACACGTACTACGACATCGTCCAGGAGCGCGTCGGCGAGATCGAGGAGGACTGGGCCGATCTCCGCTCGATGGGGATCCTCGCCGACCGCGACGAGGAGGGCTACCTCCTCCAGCTCTTCACGAAGATCGTCCAGGACCGCCCGACGCTCTTCTTCGAGGTCATCGAGCGCCACGGCTCGCGCGGCTTCGGGATCGGGAACTTCAAGGCGCTGTTCGAGGCGATCGAGCGCGAGCAGGCTCTACGCGGGAATCTCTGAGACGTCTCCAAGGAGTTCCTCGACCTGCCCGATGTAGCGAGTCGCGCGGACCGAGCGCCAGAACGCGAGCGACTGCTGTAGCTGCCGGTCCGCCTCCGCCCCGCGTCCCTCCGCTACGAGTCGGCGCGGTGACGACTTTCCGCTCCTCGCGTTGCGACTCCGGTGCGAGGGAAGTCGCGCACCATGAACAGAAACGCGCGTCGTAGGCGTTCTCCCGCCCGCAGCTCCGGCAAATCTTCACGGGCGGAGGATGGGACGCCCTCGTCTCGGGCGGAACGCTCTAGCCTTCCGCCATGTCGCCGCAGCGGCGAACCGCGCTCGTCTCGGTCGCGGCCGCCTGCCTCCTCGTTGCGATCAAGCTGGCGGCCGGTCTCGGGAGCTCGAGCCTCGGCCTGCTTGCCGAGGCCGCGCACTCGGGGACGGACCTCGCAGCGGCGCTGCTGACGTTCTTCGCGGTCTCCGTTGCGGTCCGGCCCGCCGACCGCGGTCACCCGTGGGGGCACGGAAAAGCACAGAATCTTGCCGCACTCGCCGAGGCCGCCTTTCTCGTGGCGGTCTCCGTCCTCATCGCCGTCCTCGCCGTCCTCCGCCTTGCCGGCGTCGTCGAGTTCGACGTCGAGCCCTCGTGGTGGACGTTTGCGGCGATCGCCCTCGTGCTCGCAATCGACGCGTCGCGCACAGCCATGTCGCTGCGAGGGGCACGGCGCTACCGATCCGACGCGCTGCTCGCGAACGCGCTCCATTTCGGGAGCGACTTCGCGGGCACGCTCGCGGTCCTCGCGGGACTCGTCGCGGCAGCTCTCGGCTTCCCCGCCGGCGACTCGATCGCCGCGCTCTTCGTGTCCGGCCTCGTCGTCGCGGCTGCGTTTCGCCTCGGCGCGTGGAACGTCGACGTCCTCATGGACCGCTCGCCGGAGGACGAAACGCGGCTTGCCCGCAAGGCGATCGCACGGTTGGAGCCGCCTGTCGAGCTCCGCCGGCTCCGGCTCCGGCGAGCTGGAGGCGAGCATTTCGCGGACGTCGTCATCGGTGTCGCTCCCGGAGCCGCGATCGGGCAGGGGCACGCCGCGGCGGACCGCGTCGAGCAGGCGCTGCACGACGCGCTGCCCGGGATCGATGTCGTCGTGCACGTCGAGCCCCAGGGGGGCGAGGCCGCGATTCGAGAGCGGGTCCTCGCGGCCGCGCTCACCGTCTCGCACGTGCGTGAGATCCACAACCTGTCCGTTCTCGACGTGGACGGGAGAATCGAGGTGTCGCTCCACGTCAAACTGCCCGGCGACCTGTCGCTCGATCACGCGCACGAGATCGCCGAGCAGGTCGAAGCGGCGATCGTCGCCCAGGTCGCTGAGGTCCACTCGGTGCGGACACACCTCGAGCCGATTCGCGAGACCGCGTCAGCGGAGGAGCTCGACGTCGACACCGCGGCGATCGAGGCGGCGGTGCGCGAGGAGATCGGCATCGGCCCGCGAGAGCTGCGGCTCGTACGGACCGACGACGGGATAGTGGTGTTCCTCACTCTCGGCCTCGGAGGTGCCGAGTCGCTTGCCGAGGCGCACGGTCGGGCGAGCGCGATCGAGGAGCGCGTGCGCGGCGCCGTTCCTGCGATAGCGGACGTCGTCGTGCACACCGAGCCCTAGCCCAAGGATTCCTCGCCGTCGCTGTTTCACGTGTCGCACGTGCGGGTACGCACAAATGGGTCGCGCCGTCGGCGTGGGACGGCGGCCAGACCCGTCTCTTACATCCGTCAGATACGTACCGAAGGAGGGTCAGGGCGGCAGCGCTCGTCTCTGCTGCCGTGATCGTCGTCGAGACCGGGTCGCTGACGTTCCTGGACGTGGCCGAGAGCGTGCGTCGGTGTTGGCGGCGCGGACTCGTGCTCGCGGCGACGCTTGCCGCAGCCGTCGTCGGGACCGTTGTCTCGCTCCGTTTCTACGGAGGCGCAGGGACGCTCACATGGCCGCTGGCGGTCGTCGTCCTCTACCTGGCCGTGATTTTTCTTCTCTACCAATTGCTGCTCTGGCCCCTGGCCGTGCGCGACTACGACAGAGCGTTGCGCGACGTCGCGGCCGAGGCCGGGATCGCGCTGCTTCGCCGGCCGCTCCCCGTACTCGGGCTCGCGCTTGTTCTGCTGGCCGTCAACGTGATCGGCCTCGCGCTCGCGGTGCTTCCGCTCCTGACCATGACGGTCGCTTATTCGGCGCTCGCGGCTGCGCGCTTCACGCTCGCGCCCACTCGCCCCGGGGAGGTGTGAGCGGATGGCCGACGTCACCTTCGAGGACGTCTCGAAGCGCTACGACGACACGCTCGCCGTTCACGAGCTCTCGCTCGACATCGAGGACGGAGAGTTCATCGTGCTCGTCGGTCCGTCCGGCTGCGGGAAGAGCACCGTCCTTCGGATGCTCGCAGGGCTCGAGCGAATCACCGAGGGCCGCATCCTGATCGGCGAAGACGTCGTGAACAACGTCGCCCCCGCCGCCCGCGACGTCGCGATGGTCTTCCAGTCGTACGCGCTCTACCCGCACATGACGGTGTACGACAACCTCGCGTTCGCTCTCCGCAACCAGCGGTTGCCGCGCGAAGAGATCGACGAGCGCGTGCGCCGTGCCGCGGAAATCCTCCGCCTCGATGAGCTCCTGAAGCGCAAGCCGAAGCAGCTCTCTGGCGGACAGCGCCAGCGTGTGGCGCTCGGCCGCGCGATCGTGCGCGAGCCGGCGGTGTTCCTCATGGACGAGCCACTGTCGAACCTGGACGCAGCGCTCCGCGTCGCCACTCGCGCGGAGATCCTGAAACTCCAGCGGCGACTCGGGACGACCACGGTCTACGTCACGCACGATCAGGTCGAAGCGATGACGATGGGCGACCGGATCGCGGTACTGAACCTCGGAGTGCTGCAGCAGATCGGTACCCCCGAGGAGCTGTACACGCAACCCGCCAACGTCTTCGTCGCACGCTTCATCGGCTCGCCTGCGATGAACGTCGTGCCTTCGGGCGTGATCGAGGGCGTCGGAGGGACAGGGCTGCTTGCCGGCTTCCGACCCGAGCACGTCCGGCTGGGCGACGGACGCGGCGCCGTTGTCGTCTTCGGCGGGCAGGTGGAGGTCGTCGAGTACCTCGGCGACGAGCAGCTCGTCCACGTGCGCGTCGGCGACATGCCGCTACTTGCCACGATCCCGATCGAGCAGAGGCTCGCGCCGGGAGACGAGCGGACGTTCGCGGTGGCGCGCGACAAGCTCCACCTCTTCGACGCGGACAGCGAGGAGTCGGTCACGGTGGGTTAGCGCAGGAGCGGGCCGCGTCACGCTGACGACTAGGCTCTCGTACCCTCCGCGACCGCCACGACTGACTCGATGCGACTCTGCATGTTCCACCCCCTCGGACACCCCCTGGAACGCGGCTGGGTGGGCCGGGTCGAAGGCGACCGCGTCGTCCAACTCGCGGCGCAGACACTGCAGTCGTTCTTCACTGGTGGTGGCGCCGCGCGCGAGCACGAGGAGTACCCGCTCGGCGAAGTCCAGCTACTCGCTCCGATCCTGCACCCGCCTTCGATTCGTGTCTTCGACGACCAGGGCGGCTGTGCGTTCGCGAACCCGGCCGCGATTCGCGGTAACAGCGCGACGATCGAGAGCGGACGAAGCAGCCTGACGCTCGTCCCGCGGCTCGCCGCGGTGATCGGCACGGAGGGTGCGCCAGCCGCGTTTACGATCTTTGCCGAGTGGCGGGATCCTGCGCGACGTCCGCCGAAGGATCGCGACTTCGCGCTCGGGCTCGGCCCCGTCGCGGTGACCCCGGAAGAGCTCGAGCCGGACGGGCGATCGACCTCGGTCCGCGTGGACGGGACCGAGCGGGCAACAGGCGCATTCACGGGCTTCGACTGGCCGGCCGCCGTGTCGCTCGCGGCGGACGGGAACGAAGCTCTATCCGGGCGATCTCATCGCCGGGCCGGCGCCGTGCTCGTCGAGGACATCGCGCCAGCGCAGCCTCGTCGAGATGGACGTCGTCGGGATCGGTGTCCTCGAGCAGCGGGTCGCACGCTGAGCATGGAGATCGTCGCTCGACTGGGACGGCACGGTCACCGAGGTCGACGGGCTCCACCTCGTGCTGCTCGAGTTCGGCGAGGACGAGATCTTCGAGGCTCACGAGTCCCGGCTCGGGCGCGATCTCACGCTGCACGAGGTCATCGCAGGCGAGTTTCGATCCGTCCGAGCGCCACTTCCGGAGGTCGTCGAGTTCGTGCAGGAGAACGCTCGGCTGCGTGCCGGGTTCGTGCGAGTTCGCCCGCATGCATCAGCCGCTCGTCGTCTCGAGCGGCTTCCACGAGCTGATCGAGCCCGTCCTCGAGCGCGAGGGTCTCGAGCTCGAGGTGCGCGCGAACCGCCTCGATCCGCGCCAGGACGGATGGCGCGTCCTCTTTCGCTCGGCGGACGCCTGCTCGGTCTGCGGCGAACCGTGCAAGCGCTCGGATGTGCTGGGCTCGAGCGACTTCGTCTACGTCGGCGACGGCTTCTCGGACAGTTGCGTCGCCGAGGCCGCGAGCAGGGTCTTCGCACGCGACGGACTCGCGGAGCATCTCGCGCGCGAAGGGCGTCGAATTCGAGCGCTTCGAGGACTTCTACGACGTCGAGCGCGCGCTCGGAGGCGCGGAGGTCGTGCCGCCTCCTTCCGGAGCAGGTCACGCGTGACGGCGACCCCGCGTGGGTCGTCCCGCTCGGCTGGAGCCACGCCATGCTGATCCTCGCGTCACGGCCCGAGCTTGCGTTGGTGCGTGACGGCGCCTGAGTAACGTCCGCGGCAGATGCTGCTGCGGATCCCTCAGCCATACGATTTCGAGCTCTCGACCCGTCGCTTCCGCGACTTCGGCTCGGACGGGGCCACCGTCCTGCACGAGGACGGTTTGCACCGCGTCGTGGCAGGACACGAGGTGCGGGTAACCGCCGCGGGCGGCGGTGTCGCGATCGCGCCCTGGAGCGAGGAGGCCGCGGCGGGTATCGGCTGGCTGCTCGGGCTTCCGTTCGACCTCGAGGCGTTCCGCGCGTGGGCCACCGAGGAGCCGACGCTCGCGCCCGTCGTCGAGATGCTCCCCGGCTTCCGGCCGACGCTGAACCCCGAGCCGTTCGAGGCGCTCGTGGTCGCCATCACGACGCAGCAGATCTCGCTCCGCGCAGCCGCCGCGATCCGCGGGAACCTCGTCCGAGCGTACGGCGTCGAGCACGAAGTTGCCTGGGAGTTCCCCACGCGTGACCGGATCAGGGAGCTGCGCCCGCGGCACTTCACCGTTCTCGGCTTCTCCCGCGCGAAGGCCGAATACGTCCTCGAGCTCGCACACTCCGACACCGACCTCGACGCGCTCTCCGCTCTCGACGACGCTGAGGTCATCGCCTCGCTCACCTCGGTTCGAGGGCTCGGCCGCTGGACCGCGGACTGGTACCTCGCGCGCCATCTCGCACGGCCGCACGCGTGGCCGGCAGGTGACCTCGGCCTGCGCAAGGCGGTCTCGACGTTCTACGCTGCCGGTCGCCCACTCTCGATCGAGGAGGTCCGCCGCATGGGCGAGCGGTTCGCGCCCTTCCAGAATCTGTCCGCGCAGTTCCTGCTCGCGGGAGCGAGGATGGCCGGCTGACCGATGCGAGTGCGGCGTGCGGCAGGCGAGGACTACGAGGCGATCGCCGAGCTCTGGCGGCTGTTCGACCACGAGCTCCCTCCCCCGACCCACGAGGGGGCGGCCGACGTGGAGCAGGAGCTGCGTGAGGTGAAGGCGATCATCGACTCCGAGATGGCGCTCGTCGCCGAGGACGACGACGGAACCCCCGTCGGGTTCGCGCTCGCGAAGAGCCGCGCGCCGGGATTCGGAACGCTCACGGATCTCTACGTCGCGCGCGACGCGCGGCGTAGCGGCATCGGGACGGAGCTCATGCGCGAGCTCCTCGCGGCGTTCCGCGACCGCGGCATCGAGCAGTTCGACCTCGACGTGCTCGCCTCGAACCAGGTCGCCCGGTCGCTCTACGCGCGGTGGGGCCTGAAGGACGAGGTCGTGATCATGGTGGGCTCGGTGTCCGGGCTCGAGGAGAGGCTCGGCAGCCAGGAGGCGGAGTCGTTCGGCTCGATCCACCTCCAGACGGACGCACTGAGCGCGATCGAGCAGGCCGTTCGGCAGTTCGTCCCGCGGCTGCCAGGTGGCTCGCGCGGCTCGCTCGTCACGCCTCCGCGTGGCGGCTGGATCACCGTCTACGACGACGTCTGCGACCGCAATCCGGAGATGCTTCGCCGGCTCGCGCGCGAGCTTTCCGACAGGATGGGCTCCGTGACCTTGCTGCTCGGCGTCGAGCGCGAGGAGCTCGTGCGGATGATCCTCTTCGAGCGGGGGAGGATCGTGGACGAGTACCTGTCGGTCCCCGAGTTCTACGGGCCGCTACCGCCGGGCGACGTCGTCGGGCTCGCAGCTAATCCCACGGTCGTCTCGCGCCTGACCGGTGCGGAACCAGAAGCGGTGCGGCGGGTCGCTCGCACGGCACCGTCACCCGCAGACCTCCCGCCGGCTCGCGAGCACCTCGCCGACTTCGCAGCGGTCATGAACATCGAGGGCGCACAGCACGGCTGGGCAGACGCACCCGAGCTCGAAGGCGCGGTGAGGATCGAGCGCACGTGAACGTCATGCTCCTCCACGGCTGGCCCGTCTCGGAGCGAGTGTGGGTCTCGCAGGTGTCGGCGCTTCGCGACGAAGGCGTCGAACCGATCGCGCCGCACCTCTACGGGCGCGGCCCTTCGATCGACGACTGGGCCGCACAGCTCCTTCGCGACATCGACGGGCAGATCGTCGCGGTCGGCGCGTCCATGGGCGGGTACTGCGCCCTCGCGCTCGCCCGTCGCGCGCCCGAGCGCATCGTCGGCATGGCGCTCGTCGGGTCCAATGCAGATGCGGACTCGTTCGAGCGCCGGCGCTTCCGCCAGGAGCAGATCGCAGACCTGCGGGCCGGAAGGCTTCCGGAGCTCGCGGATTCCGACACTCCGGTCGAGCATCTCGTCGAGACGCAGGAGGCGATGCGCGACCGGCTCGACCTCACCGGCGTCGTGGCCTCGTTCGGCGGGCCACTGCTCGTCTGTGTGGGCACCGAGGACGAGATCGTGACTGTCGACGAGGCGAGGGAGCTCGCCCACAAGGCCCTCGACGGGAGACTCGAGGTGTTCGAAGGCGCTGGCCACTTCGTCGCCGTCGACCAGCCGGAACGCTTCAACGAGGTTCTGCTCGAGTTCGTCGGCCAGTGGAAGCCTTGATGTAACGCGCCTCCCGGAGAAAGGCCTCCGCGAGGAGCCTGCCCTGCTCGTTCGAGTGGGTGATGTGCCTCTCCGTAGCCGAACGCAGCTCGCCGAGCGGCATCGGGAGGTCTTCGGGTTCCTCCTCGATCCACGCAGAGACCATCGGCAGCGTGACCTCGGCGTGGAACTGGATTCCCCACGCCGGCCCGGCGAGCCGGAACGCCTGCGTGCAAATCTCGCTGCGCGCGAGCTCGACGGCGCCGGCTGGGACCTCGAACGTGTAGTGATGCCACTGAAACACGGTCGCCTCCTGCTGGAGGACGCCGAGGACGGGATCCGCCTCACCCGCAGGCGTCAGCGAGACCTCGAGCCATCCGATCTCCGGCGCGTTGGCGGGGACTACGCTCGCCCCAGCCGCGCGGGCAAGCATCTGTGCGCCGAGGCAGACGCCGAACACGGGAACGTCCGCGTCGAGCACCTCGCGCAAGAAGTCCTCCTCGCGCTCGAGCCAGGCGAAGCGATCGTCCTGGTCGGGGTGCATCGAGCCGCCGAAGACCATGACGGCGTCGTAACTCGACGCCGGATCGGGCGCACCACCGTCGGGCACGGACCACCGCTCGAGCGTGGGCCCGCCGGCCTCGACGGCCTCGTCGAAGACGCCGCCGGGCACGCTCGGGCCGTGAATGACCGAGAGCACGCGCATTACGGCGACTCTAGATGCAGGGTTATTAGCGCAGTCGACCGAGTATGAGGGGTTCATGCCGATCATTTCGCAGTGCACGGCCCCAGGTTGCGAGACGCTGACGATGGGGCCACTGTGCCTCGAGCACGAGTAGCAGCCGCCGCGGGTCTTCGAGCCCGGCCGTTGGTTGACGAGCGACCTCGTCGATAAAGGGCGGCAAGTGAACGCGGCGTTACCGGCCCGGCCGAACGCCGTTAGAAGAGCGTCGGAGCGACCGGTGGAGGTTCCACTCCTCCGGTAGCCGCCAGGCCGGCCTCCTCCAGAAGCCCTCGCAGGATCGCCCCGCTGCGCGGCGCGAAGTCGTCGCGGTTGTTGTTGAACATCGCGTAGACCTCGTCTGCGTCGTCGGCCAGTCGTTCCAGCTTCGGGACCCACTCCTCGAGCTCCTCTGCCGAGTACATCCAGTTGAAGCGCTCGGAGGACTTCTCGGCCTTGATGTTCCACGTCTTCGCGTTGCGCCCGTGGAAGCGGACGTAGGCGACGGGGTGTGTGGCGACAGCATGCCGCGCGACGACGTTCGAGGCGCGGGTCATCGGCGTGTCGAGGGACACGTATGCGAGCCCGGTGCGCTCGAGGAACGCGAGCGTGTCATCACGTTCCTCCGGCTCCATCCAGGAGCGGTGGCGGAACTCCACGAGCGGGACGAGCGGCGCGATCCTCTCCGGGACCCGCTCGAGCTCGGCCAATGCCTGCGCCGACTTCGTGAAGCGCGGGTGGTACTGGAGCAGGACGCCACTCAACTTCCCGGAGAGCTCGAGCGGCTCGAGCGCCGCCCGGAATTCGGCGAAGGCCTCGTCCGTCGGCTCGCCATCGTGGAACGTCATCGTCTTGTGGGCCTTCGCATGGAACGTGAACTCGGGCGGCGTCCGCTCGGCCCAGTTGCGAGTCACTGCGGGGTCGGGGAGGTGGTAGTACGGCGAGTCCACCTCGACCGTGTCGAACCGCGCCGCGTAGTAGGCGAGCCTGGCCTTCGGGGTCGAGACGCCGCGCGGATACCAGGCCTTGAGCAGGCCCTCGTCGGCGAAGCTGCACGTCCCGATGCGGATCGTTGCGGGCATCTAGTAATCGAGATTCGGCGTGGCGTCGTCGAGATCCCACTCACCGCCGTCGCGGCAACGGGTCGTGTCCCAGTATCCGCGCGGCGCGGACGCGCGAATCTTGCGAACGGCGAGCCTTTCCAGCCTGAGCGCCGCGGCGCGCGGGAACCGCAGCTCGCGGGCGAGGTAGTAGACGAGCTGGACCCCGTAGCAGTTCGCCTGGGACTCGTTTCGAACGCCGTACATGTGTGCCGTCTCGTGGAGAGCGACTGCAGCCGCCGCGGCGCGCTGGCCGTTGCTGTTGCGCGTCGCGATGAGCGCCTGGACGTCCGCGCACGCCTTGGGCGAGAGATGGAGGAACCGTGGCTGGGTCGGATGCCAGAAGCCGACGAGAACGGTGCGCTTCGTCGAGGTCGTGCCGCCCATGCTCGCGACCACCGAGGGCCAGTCCGTCTTCGACCAGCACGCCACCTGGAGCTGTCGTCCCCCGCCTGCGACCTTCATCGTCTCGTAGACGGCCGAGGCGAGCCGCCCGTGACGGATCGATGCGCCCGCGTAGCGCTCGCGCTTCTGCAAGGTGGGAGCGTCCTCCAGCGACTTCGGCGGCGGAGGCGGACGCGTCAGCCGGTACGTCCAGAGCGAGAGAGCGTTCGGCGCGATATCGCCGCATTGGGCCTTGGACGCATCGAGGCAGCTCGAGACTCGGAGGCGGATGGTCGACTCGATCCCGAGGGCGCCCGCGAGGAATCTCCACGAATCGAAGCCCCGCGTGTCGCAGCCGGCCCGGAGCGAGGGGACGGACACGGGCTGGAACGTCGAGCCGTTCCAGCGGGCGACGCCGCGGCGGCCCGAGGCGTCGACGGACAGCAGGTAGTCGATGCCGTCCGCACTCCCGGTCGCGGCGCTTCGGTCGGTGTCGAGCTCGACGAGCACGGCTTCGCCGGTGGCACACGTCCGGTCCGCGTACGAGACGCGAACGGCGATGGTGCCGTTCGCGTCGCTCACGGCGACGTTGCGGATGTCGGCGAGGCCGAGCTGCGCGTCGCCGATCGCGTCGGCGAAGGTCGCGTCGCTTGCACCAGCGGTCGCAACCGGCGTCAACGTGCTAGCCGACATCACGACAGCAACGGCGCTCCACCAGCGCACGAGGTCACCTTACGCGCAGAGCGAAGGCTCCGCCCGCCGTCATGACCGGCGGAGCGTTCGACCCGGAGCTACCTCTTGCGGACGACCTTGCTCTGCGCCCTGAACCCGCTCACCGTTCCGTTCACGCACGGGATGGGTGCGACCTGCGGCCCGACCTGCGAGCAGGCTTGCGCGCTCGCCCCCGCGGCCGCAACGGCGGTGGCGCGGAAGAACGTTCCAGCCCTAGCCCTGAACGTGAACGCGCCGCTGGCCGCGACTCTCGCCCTACCGAGCGCCTTCAGCCTTCCAGAGGCCGAGCCGCCGGTAATAGTGACGACTGCGCTCCGTCCGGCGCTGCCCTGAGTCACGCGACCGGTGAGGGTCGCACCCCTGCCTGCCTTCCTCGCTGTGACGCTCACCGCGCCCAGTGCGACGACGGCCGGCGACGCGATCGTGCCGGCCACGTTGACCTGACCGACACCGGGGGTGTAAGGAGTCCAGATGGCGATCCACGCGCCCACGGGAACCTGGCTGAAGACTCCGTTTAGCGTGGCGTCGACGCTGTACGCCTTGGCACCGAGCGGCTGTCGGCCTGGTGTCCCCACCGGCACGTCCGGTGGTCGTAGGCATACCTGGATGTACGCCGGCCCAAGAGCCGCCTGAGCGCCGGTCGTCGGAACGAGGAACGCGGGCACGGGCAAGCTCTGACCGGCAGCGCTGAGCATCAGCACCCAGGTCGCGAGCGGCGTCGCTCCTTGGAGGCAAGCGGCCTGATCGGTGGGCGAGACCTGACCGGGGCTGGCCACGACAATCGGCCCGCTCAACGGGACCTCGGCGCCGGCTAGGTCGAGAACCCTGGCAAGCGCCGTGATGGTGCCGAGGGTCGCGCCTGGCGCCTGGTTGGTCGTGAGCTGCGTGCCCGCCGGAGCGAAGATCCTCACGCTGGCGGTGGGATCGTCGGCCGGGTTCCCTGTCGCCCTGATGTTCACACTGTTTGCCGTCCATCTCACCTCGAGTTTCGCGCTCGTATAGGCGGCCATCGCGGCCGGGACCGCGATGAGCGCTGCGACCGCCGCCATGCCTGCGATGACTGTCCAGATCTGCTTTCGCATGTCCCCTCCTCTAAGGTCTCGCGCGTTTGTCAGAGTCAGCCTCGAGCGGGCAGCAGGCCGCTCGCCCGCACCCACTCCGTGTTGTCGTAGCGGTAGAGATAGACCTGCTCGAGCGGACGGTAGTCCGTACGTGACGTCCTCAGGCGGATCCCCGGAAGCAGAAACGGGTTCGCAGCGGTGTCGAGGCTCTGCGCCGCCCGGAGGAGCCGGGCCCGGGTGAGGTTCCTCCGGGCCCTTCGGATCGTCTCGACCATCGTCCACGCCACGGTCATTCCGTACCAGTTGTAGACGTCGGTCGGCTTCCCGCTCGGGTAGTGCTTGCGCATGATCGACCGGTACAGCGCGACGGCCTTGTCCTTCGCCCAGATCGGGTCGTTCGGGTTCTTGACGAACGCGATCGACAGGGCCCCCTTCGTCAACTCGGGCGCGTTGAAGCGCGCGATCCCCATGATCGTCGGCTCGATCGAGACGGAGGCGATGTACACCTGTGGCTTCCACCCGAGCCGGTGGGTCGCCGTGATCGCCTGGATGAAGAACTTCGGGGTTGCGAAGAGCATGAGCATGTTGGCGCCGGACGACTTCAGGAGGCTGATCTGAGAGCTGACGTCTGCTGCGGTGAGCTCGTACGGCTGCTTCGCCACGATCCGCGGGCCCTTCCCGGCGATCGCCCTCGTCAAACCGGTGAGCATGTCGAGTCCGAGGTCGGTGTTCTCGTAGAGCACGCCGATGCGCGCCATCGGGCGGGTCCGGACGATCGTCGTCCCGTACACGTCTCCCTCGCCGCGGTAGCTCATGAGGAAGCCCATCGTCCACGGGTAGCGGGAGGCATTGCGGCCGATCGACTGCGAGCCGTCCCCCGCGAAGAGCTGCGGCACCTTCTGCGCGTTCAGGTAGTCGCGGATCGCGAGGTTGTTCGCGGTCCCGATCGAGTTGAACACGGCAAACACCCGATCCTGCTCGACGAGGCGGCGCGTCAGCTGGACGGTCTGGGCGGGGTTGTAGGCGTCGTCGTAGTAGCGGTACTCGATCGTGCGGCCGTTCACTCCGCCCTTCGCGTTCACGAAGTCGAAGTACGCCTTCGCGCCCGGTCCCACCGAGCCGAAGGCGGCTGCTTCGCCGGTGAGCGGGACGGTGCCGCCTAGCAGGATGCTGGTCGACGTGACTCCGGGATCGGCTGCCGGGCTGGCTCCTGCGGTCGCTGTGACGACGAGAACGGCGAGTGCCGCCGCGGTGCGCGCAGTCACTTCGTCACGGGTGTGCGCAGGCCTGGCAGCTTCAGAACCGCCGTGCCGACGCGCGCCCGGGCGGTCGGCGCCATCGGCATGTCGAGGTAGAGCAGGTTTGACGGCGACTGCGCGGTCGAGGACGAGGCGAGCGTGAGCGTCAGCCGAGAGCCCCTCGGGACGAACGTCGCCTGGTTGATCAGCCGGATCGTCAGCCTCTGCGCGCCGCCCGGCCTCGTCGGGACGCCTCCGGCGCTGACGACGATCTCCTGGCCGGCCGGAGTGCGTGCGGTGAGCACCGCGACGAGCCGCGACCACCCTCCCAGCGCCCCCAACGAGACCTGCACGGTCGGCGCGCCGAAGATCTCGATCGCGCTGCGTAGCCGCGCCGACGTGCGGACCGCCCTGCCGCCTCGCGCGAACGTCGTCACGCCCGGGAACGAGACGAACGTGGGACGCACGGGAGGGAGGGTTCCTCTCGTGACGACGTGCGGTTGGCCGGTCGCGTCGAGCTTCTCGGAGACGATGGCCACGACGGCACCGGAACCGCACCCTGCATTCGCGACCCAGCACCCGAACCAGCGAACGGCCTGGTTCATCAGGAGGGTCGTGTCCGCCGCCGGGAATGCCGACGGGGGGTGGCCGTGGAGGCCGACGAAGAGCGTCTTCGGGCCTTTCAACAGCCTGAAGGCACGGGCACCCTGGTCGATGCCGAAGAGGAAGTCGCGGCGACCTTGCGCCATGTAGACCGGGGTCGTGACCGAACCGAGCTTCGTCAGGCTCGAGCGCGCGTCCGCCCACAGCTTGACCGCCGCTGTGTTTCCGGCGAACGCGGCTGCTTGCAGCGCGGCGAAGGCCCGGTCGCGCTTCTCCGGCGGGATCGTGCCGGCGAGCCCGGCGACGAGTCCCGACTTCACGAGCCCCTGGGGCATGAGCGCCGAAGAGAGGTCCGTCCACGTCTCGACGGTGAAGACCGCTGCCCACGGCACGCCGGCGACGAGCGAGTTGAAGACAGCGCCGCCGCCATACGAGATTCCCCAGGCGCCGATCCTCGTGTCGGAGACCTCCGGTCGCGCAGCGAGCCAGTCACGGACGGCGCGGGTGTCCGCCACCTCGCGCGGGCCGTCGATCCCGACGAGCCCGCCCGATTCGCCGTGCCCGCGCGCGTCGAACGTGAGCACTGCGAAGCCCTGCCCGCTGAGGCCGTAGCCCTCGACGAGCGCGTTCATCGATTGCCGGTTGCCGGAGAGCCCGTGGAGGAAGACGATCGCCGGCCAGCCGCCGGCGGGCGCAGACCCGTCGGGGACGTACAGCGTCGCGGCGATCGAGACGCCGTCGTCCATCGTGATCGTGAGTTCCTGCTTCGCCGCGGAGGCACCCGTGGCCTCGCCTGCGAGGAGGACGAGACCGGTTGCGAGCGCCGCTAGCCAGGCCTTCACCACGAGGCCGAAGGGTAGACACACGAGGTGGACTCGCCGGGTCCGACCCCGACTCGGCCTAGACTCCGCGCTCGTGGATGCGCGTCCCATCGGCGTGTTCGACTCGGGCATGGGCGGCCTCACCGTTCTGCACGAGTGCCTCGTGACGCTCCCGCACGAGGACTTCGTGTACCTCGGAGACGGCGCACGCCTGCCCTATGGGCCACGCCCTCTCGACGAGATCCGCCGCTTCGCGTCCGAGATCGCCGGCTACCTCGAGCAGCAGGGCGTGAAGCTCGTCGTCGCTGCATGCAACTCTGCGACGGCTGCGGCGCTCGCGGACCTCCAGCGCCAGCTCTCCGTGCCAGTCATCGGCGTGCTCGCCCCGGAGGCGCACGCCGCGGTGCTCGCGACGAGAAACCGGCGCATCGGCCTGCTCGCTACCGAGGCGACCGTCGCCAGCGGACGCTACACGGAGATCGTTCGCGCGCTCGATGCGGGAGTCGAGGTCGTCGCCCTCGCCTGTCCCCGGCTCGTCCCGCTCATCGAGGGTGACGAGGCGTTCGGGGAGGAGATCACGGATGCCGTGCGCGAGTACGCCACCCCGCTCAAGGACGCCGACGTGGACACCGTCATCCTCGGCTGCACCCACTACCCGCTCATCCGCCCGATCTTCCAGCGCGTCTTCGGACGCGGCGTCACGCTCGTGTTCTCCGCCGAGGAGACCGCTCGCGAGGTCGCGGAGACGCTCGCGCGCAAGGACATCGAGAACGCGGAGACGCGCGAGGGGACGTACCGCTTCCTGACCACCGGCGACCCTGCCCTGTTCCGCACGCTCGGGAGGCGCTTCCTTCAGCTTCCGATCGACGGTGCCGAGCACGTCGAGGTCGCCGCGCTGCAAGCGGTCGCATGAGGATCGACGGACGACGTCCCGACGAGCTGCGTCCGCTCGACATCGACCCGGACTACCTCGAGCAGCCGCACGGCTCCGTCCTGTACGCGCAGGGCAAGACGATCGTGCTGTGCACAGCCACAGTCGAGGAAGGCGTCCCGCGGTGGCTGTACAAGAGCGGCCGCGGCTGGATGACGGCCGAGTACGCGATGCTGCCGGCCTCCACCGGGGAGCGCACGCAGCGGGCGGTCTCGCGCGGACGTCCCGACGGGCGCACTGTCGAGATTCAGCGGCTCATCGGCCGCGCTCTGCGATCGGTCTGCGACTTCGAGGCGCTCGGGGAGCGGACGCTCTGGCTCGACTGCGACGTCCTCCAGGCTGACGGAGGAACGCGCTGTGCCTCGATCACCGGCGCCTGGATCGCGGCGCACCGAGCGCTCGACCGGTTCGGGCTGTCGAAGGCGCTCACGGGCTCGATCGCCGCCGTCTCGGTCGGCATCGTGGGTGGCGAGGCCGTGCTCGACCTCGACTACGAAGAGGACTCGGGCGCCGAGACCGACATGAACGTCGTCATGACCGGCGACGGCCGGCTCGTCGAGGTCCAGGCAACAGCCGAGCGCGATCCGTTCTCGCGCGGGTTGCTCGACTCGCTGCTCGACCTCGCGGCGGGCGGGATCGAGGAGCTCACCACGGCTCAGGCAGAGGCTGCCTCGGCGCCTGCTGCGTGAGGCTGGACGGACGACAGATGCGACCCGCGACTGCGGAGCAGTCGCGCTTTGGGGGTTGTTGCGCAGCCGGAAACTCCCGCGAGCGAGTTTCCGGCCTTGCGCATGGGCAGTGAAGCTTCTTCTCGCCTCGCGCAACGAGAACAAGCTGCGCGAGCTGCGCGACGCGTTGCCGGAGTGGGAGATCGCGCTGCTGGACGCGCCCGGCGAGCCGGTCGAGGCCGGCGCGTCCTTCCTGGAGAACGCGCGCATCAAGGCAATTCACGGCCGAGCGCACGCCGCGCCCGACGCGTGGGTCGCGGGCGAGGACTCGGGGATCGAGGTAGCGGCGCTCGGCGGCCGGCCCGGCGTCGAGTCGGCGCGGTGGGCCGTCGACGGCGTCGCCCGGCTCCTCGAGGAGCTCGGCGATGCCGAGGACCGGCGCGCAAGGTATGTCTGCGAGCTCGTCGTGCTCGTTCCAGCTCGTGCGGAGCTGCGCACGACGGGGGCGCTCGAGGGCGACATCGCACTTTCGCCTCGGGGCAGCGAGGGCTTCGGCTACGACCCCGTTTTCATCCCGACCGGTGAGACCGAGACCGTGGCCGAGCTCGGGAATGCGTGGAAGGCGGAGCACTCGCACCGGGCGCGGGCCGCTCGGGCGCTTGCCGAGTTGCTCGCCGGCCGCTGAAGGTTGCTAGCGTCGGCCGCCATGGATGCTGCCCAGGCCCTCAAGGAGCTCATGGAAGTCTCCTCGCAGATCACTGCCGCGGTCGTGCTCGATGCCGAGGGTGCGGTGCTCGCGTCGGCGCCCGAGGCTCCTGCCGCTGCTTCGCGGCTGGCAGCCTCGACCCAGGAGCTCGTGGCGGCGGCCGCCGCTCTCGGATCCGACGGGCGTGACGTCACGCGCGTCGAGGTCGAGCTCGGCGAGGGTGCCTTCTTCGTCGTGCGCGAGGGCGGGCACACGGTGGGGGCGACGACCGGCCCGAGCCCGACGTCCGGGCTCGTCGTCTACGACCTGCGCACCTGTGCCCAGGCGATCAGCGCCGAAGCGCCGAAGAAGCGGCGCTCCCCGCGAAAGCCCAAGGCAGAGCCAGAGGACGCCGAGTGAGGAAGCTCATCCGCCTCGCAGTGCTCGTCGCGCTCGCAGTGTGGGCATGGCGCCGGTTCTTCGGGTCGTCGGGGCCGGAGGAACGCGCAGGAGTCTCGTTCGCCGATGGATCTGCCGTCGTCCTCGAGCCCGGCTCTTCGGGCTTCGAGCGGCTCGCGTCCATCGCGCGCACCGTACTTCGCCCGTGACTCGCGACGAGCTGGGCTCGCTGCTCGTCGAGCGTGCGCTCCTCGAGGGCGACTTCGTCCTGCGATCGGGACGACGCTCGACGTGGTACCTCGACAAGTACCGGTTCGAGACCGAGCCGGAGGTCCTCAGGGCGCTCGGGGAGAGCCTCTCGGAGGCCGTTCGTGATTGCGAGCCCGACGCCGTACGGCTTGCCGGCCCGGCATTGGGCGCGGTCGCGTTGGCAGCTTCGGCATCGATGGCGTCCGGCCTGCCGTTCATCATCGTGCGCGGTGAAACCAAGGAATACGGCACGGCGAAACGGATCGAAGGCCCCTTCGAGCCGGGCGAGCTGGTGTGCCTCCTCGAGGACGTCGTCACCTCCGGCGGCGCGCTCGCGGAGGCGGCGTCGGCCGTTCGCGAGGAAGGGCTCGTCATCCGCAATGCCGTCTGTGTCGTCGACAGGGAGGAGGGTGGATCCGATGCTCTCGCCCGCCTCGGGGTGCGCCTCCGGCCGCTCTTTCGTGCGAAGGACCTGCTGGAACTGCACAAAACCCCCGGAAAACGGCATGGTTGAGCCAAATCCGATGGGGTGTTAGGCTCCGTCGGTTCCGTGAACCCGAATCCCACGTCAGGAGGAGAACAGTGACAAAGCAGGATTTCGTGGACGCCGTAGCCGACCGGGCCGGAATGTCCAAGCGCGAGGCTGGCGCTGCGGTCGACGCCATGCTGGACACGATCACGGACGCGCTGACGAAGCGGGACACCATCACGTTCACCGGCTTCGGCAAGTTCACGACCTCGGCGCGCGCAGCGCGCATGGGTGTCAACCCACGGACCGGCGAGAAGGTGCAGATCGCCGCGACGACGGTCCCGAAGTTCACGGCAGGGAGCGCGCTCAAGGCATCCGTCAAGGGCGGCTGAGCCGCCGTTCGAGCGACTCCCAACGGAGGATTGCGAGGGGCCGCCTCACGAGCGGCCTCTCCTCTTTGGAGCGTCGAACGAATGAACGGGCGATCATCGCGTCCGAAGCTCCGCTCTTGAACACGAACGTATGTTCGTATACCGTGGAACGGGATGCAGCTGTCGTTCGACGCCGCCGACCGCCTCGTCGAGCTCATTCACGCGCGCCGTGGCGCGGTCGCACCCGAGGAGGCGGCTCGCGTCCTCTTCGCGCTCGAGCGCGCTCCGGCGACGCTCGCCCACTCGCTCCTCGCGGACGTCGTCGAGGGCGACGCGCGCATCGAATGGCGCGGAGCGCGCGTCGGCCTTGCGGATGGAAGTGGGGACACGCTCATCGAGGACGCCGAGCTCGTGGTCTTCGACCTCGAGACGACCGGCCTCTCGGCGACGCGTGACCGCATGTGCGAGATCGGCGCTGTGCGCGTCAAAGCGCTCGAGATGGACGAGACCTTCGAGACGCTGATCCACCCAGGGGTTGCGCTGCCGCCGACGATCGCCCGCCTGACCGGACTGCGGGACGCGGAGCTACGAGTCGCGCCCCGGCCGGAGCTCGCGGTGCGGCGCTTCCTCGCCTTCACGGGCGAAGCGCCCCTCGCGGCGCACAACGCGCGCTTCGACGTGAGCTTCCTCGATCGGGCGGTCGAGCGACTCACGGGCCGGCGCGTGGCGGCGCCGGTGGTCGACACCGTTTGGCTCGCTCGCCGGCTGCTCCACAGGCGAAGCGAGCGGTTCTCGCTGCGCCAGCTCGCGCACTTCTTCGGTACGTCCTGCGAGCCGTGCCACCGCGCGCTTCCGGATGCCCTCGCGACGGCGGAGATCCTCATCGCGCTCCTCGGGCTCGCGCAGGAGCGCGGCGCCCGCACGCTCGCAGAGGTCATCGAGCTCGCGGTTCCGCGTGCGCGGCGGCTGCACGCGCGGCGCTCGCTGATCGCGGGAGCACCGACGACGCCCGGCGTCTATCTCTTCCGCGACCGCAACGATGCTGTGCTCTACGTCGGCAAGGCGCGCGACCTTCGCGCGCGTCTTCGCTCGTACTTCGCCGGCGACCGGCAGCGCCCGGCGGTCGAGGCCGCGCTCGGCGCGCTCGAACGCGTGGAATGGCGTGAGCTGGGCTCGGAGCTCGAGGCATCGCTCGAGGAGCTCCGGCTCATCCGCGAGCTTCGCCCGCCGGCCAACGCTCGAGCCGGCCGACCCGAGCGCCAGTCCTACCTCGAGCCGCGTGGAGACCGCTGGGCCGTCGTGTCGAAGCCGGGTCGCTTCGGCCCGATCTCGAGCAAGCGTCGCGCTCAGCTGGCCGCGCGGGCGCTCGGAGAGCACGAGGGCGACGATCTCGCCGCGGCGCTTCCGCCACTCCGCGCGAAGCTCGGACGCCTTGCCCGCGACCTGCGCTTCGAGGACGCCGCCCGGCTTCGGGATCGCGTGGCCGCGCTCGAGGAGGTCGCCGAGCGGGTCGCCGAGCTCGATCGGCTCCGTGCGGAGGAGCTCTGCGTGCTCGCACCTTCGCGAGAGCCCGCCTTCTGGCGGGCCTTCATCGCTGCCCGCGGACGCGTGAGTGCGCGTGCGATCCCGCGAGGCGCTGCGGGTCGCCTCGAGCTCGAGGCGGCGCTGGCGGCGGCTTCCAGGGGGGACTTGTCGTTCGAACCGGAGGATGCCGCCGATCTCCTCGTGGTTGCTGGCTTCCTACGCCGTCCGCCTCCGGAGCTCCGAGTCGTTTCCCTCGACGCCTCCGAGATCCTCGCGGCGTAGCCTGTCGGTGTGGAGGTCGCAACCGTCAATTTCGCAGACCGGCTCACGGAGGCCGTCTCGCGCAAGCAGAGCCAGCTCGTCGTGGGGCTCGACCCGCGACTGGACGTCCTCCCCATGGAGTTCCGTGGGGAGGCGGTGCTCGGGCGCGCGGCCGCAGCCTCGTCCGTCGCTCGCTTCTGCAAGGGCATCGTGGACGCCGTCGGCCCGTACGTCGTCGCGGTGAAGCCGCAGTCGGCGTTCTTCGAAGCGCTGGGCGCCGACGGCTTTCATGCGCTCGAGGAGGTCTGCGACTACTCGCGCGCTGCGGGGCTGCTCGTACTCGTGGACGCAAAGCGTGGCGACATCGGCTCGACCTCACGCGCCTACGCCGAGGCGTTCCTGGAACCGCGCGACGGCGGAGCGCCGCTCGCGGACGCGATGACTGCGAGTCCGTACCTCGGCCACGATTCCGTCGAGCCGTTCCTCGCCGCGTCACGCCGTCATGGCGCCGGAGTGTTCTTCCTCGTCAGGACGTCCAACTCGGGCGCGGCCGACGTTCAGGACCTTGCCCTGTCCGACGGTCGCCCGCTGTGGAATCACGTCGCGGAGCTCGTCCACGAGTGGGGCGAGGCTCTACAGGGCGAGTCGGGGATGTCGAGCATCGGCGCCGTGGTTGGCGCGACTCTCCCGCGCGCCGTATCGGAGGCGCGGCGGCTCCTACCGCGCTCCCCGATCCTGCTCCCTGGCGTTGGTGCGCAGGGCGCGACACCGGCGGACGTTGCCCGTGCGTTCACGGCCGGGCCCGCGAGCGCGCTCGTCACGGCCTCGCGCTCGGTGATCTACGCGTACCGGGAGAGCGAGGCCGACTGGCGCGCCGCCGCAGCGGCCGAGGCCCAGCGACTCGCAGCGCAGGTGTGGGCGGCAGCGGGGTGGTAGGCCTGTACAGTCTCCGCCGCTGATGCGCAGAGCACTGCTCGCCGCCGTCGCGCTCTTCGCCGCACTCGCAGCGCCCGTCCGGGCCACGAGCGCCGACTCGGAGCCCGTCGCGCCGCAGATCGCGGCCGCCTCGTGGTACCTCGTCGGCGAGGACGGCAGTGTCCTCGCTCGACGTCGCGCAAACGCGCCGCGCGCGATCGCCAGTATCACGAAGCTCATGACCGCGCTCGTCGTGCTCGAGCGCGCGCGCCTCACGGACGTCGTCCGCGTTCGGGCCCGCTCGGCCGGCATCGGCGAGTCCACGGTCTATCTGCGCACGGGCGAGGAGCTCACGGTCGCGGAGCTTCTGCGCGCGACGCTCATCCCGAGTGCGAACGACGCTGCCGACGCGCTCGCGCTTCATGTCGGCGGGGGATCGATCGATCGCTTCGTCGATCTGATGAATGCGACGGCGCAGGAGCTCGGCTTGTCCGACACACACTTCGAGAATCCCCACGGCCTGGACGAGAGCGGGCACGTCTCGAGCGCGCGCGACGCGACGACGCTTGCGCGGTACGCGCTTGGGGTCCCGTTCATCCACGACGCGCTCCAGCGCTCGAGCTACACGCGTCCCGGGCAGACGTTCCCGACCACGGACGACTTGCTCGGAAGCTGGGCCCCACTCGACGGCGGGAAAACCGGGCACACGCGCGACGCCGGGTGGTCGCAGGCAGCGGCCGCGAGCCGGGCCGGAGTCACCGTGTACGGCACTGTTCTCGGAAGTGATACGCGCGCGGCGAGGAACGACGCGCTCCGCACGCTGCTGACATTCGGGCTCGATCAGTACCGGCGTGTCCAGGTGATCGACCGCAGCCGGGTGTACGCCGAGGTCGAGACCGGCTACGGGCAGCAGTCCGTCGAGCTGGTCCCGCAGCGAGGAGTCCTTCACACGGTGCGTCTCGGCAAGCCACTCGTCGAGCGGGTGGTGGCCCCGACATTGCTCGCGCTGCCGGTCAGGAAAGGGCAGCGGCTCGGCCGGGTGGAGATCTACGAGGGGAATCGACTCGTCGACTCGTCGAACCTCATTGCCGCGGATGCCGTCGCGGATGCCGGGCGCGTGGCCAAGGCGAAGTGGTACGTGACGGAGACGGCGAGCAATCTCTGGGGGATCGTCACATGATCGTGACGGTGACGACGAACGCGGCGCTCGACCGCACGCTGACCGTCCCCGTGTTCCAGATCGGCTTCCGGCACCGCTCGAGCGAGGTCCTCACGCTCGCGGGCGGCAAGGGGATCAACGTCGCGCGGGCGCTGAAGATCCTCGACGTCCCGGTCGTCGCGACCGGGCTCGCAGGCGGGCGAACGGGCACGCGGATCATCGAGGAGCTCACCGCGGAGGCGATCCTCAACGACTTCGTCCGGATCGCCGCGGAGTCGCGCACGTCCACTGCCGTCGTCGATCCAACGTCAGGGACGCATACGGAGATCAACGAATGGGGGCCTGAGGTCACGCCCGGCGAGCTCGAGACGCTGGTGGAGAAACTGCACTACCTCGCGCGGGGCGCCGACTTCGTCGTTCTGTCCGGCTCGCTGCCGCGAAAGGTGCCCGCGACGTTCTACGCCGACGCCGTTCGGGACCTTGCGCGGCGGGACGTACGCGTCGTGCTCGACAGCGAGGGCGAGCCGCTCGGTCTCGGGGTCCAGGCGGCGCCGTTCCTCGTCTCGCCCAATCAGCGAGAGGCTGAGCAGCTCGTGGGCCAGGAGCTCGAGGACGACGACGACTTCCTGATGGCGCTCGACGCGATCGCGGAGATGGGTGCGCGCAACGTTCTCATCACGCTCGAGCACGGCTGCTTCGCGCTGTTGCGTTCCGGCAGGAAGACGAAGCGGGTACGCGCGTTCGCGCCGCACGTGGAGCCGGTCTCCGGCGTCGGGTCGGGGGACGTCCTCCTCGCTCAGCTCCTGGCCGCCCTCGTCGAGGACCGGTCACCCGACGACGCCGTGCGGGTCGCCGTCGCCGCGGGGGCCGCCTCGGTGCGGGAGGTCGGAGCGGGCCGCTTCGATCCGACGCTGGCCGCCGCGATGGCCGCGGACATCGAGCTCGCCGAGCTGCAGCCCGTCCGCTCGTAGACTCGCCTCGTGCGAGAGCAGCGCAAGGTCGTCACGATCCTCTTCTGCGACGTCGTCGGCTCGACTGCGCTCGGCGAGTCGACCGACCCCGAGGCGCTGCGGGCGCGCATGCGCCGCTACTTCGAGGATCTGCGCGCGATCATCGAGCGTCACGGCGGCACGGTGGAGAAGTTCGTCGGCGACGCGGTCATGGCCGTATTCGCGATTCCGGTGTCCCACGAGGACGACGCTCTCCGTGCGGTACGTGCAGCCTCGGAGATGCGTGAAGCCATCTCGGAGCACGGCCTCGAAGCC
The DNA here is from genome assembly GCA_963723695.1 of uncultured Gaiellaceae bacterium. GTDB lineage: Bacteria > Actinomycetota > Thermoleophilia > Gaiellales > Gaiellaceae > GMQP-bins7. The sequence goes on from CAVRRU010000012.1 coordinate 659,709, forward strand.
CGTATCGGGATCAACACGGGCGAAGTCGTCGTCGGTGGCGAGGGCGACACACTCGTCACGGGCGATGCCGTCAACGTCGCTGCCCGGCTCGAGCAAGCGGCGGCGGCAGGCGAGACGCTGATCGGGGCGGAGACCCGGCAGCTAGTGCGCGATGCCGTGAGGGTCGAGGCTCTCGAGCCTCTCGCCCTCAAGGGGAAGTCGGAGCCGGTCGAGGCGTTCCGCCTCACCGACGTTCTCGCGGGCGCAGAGTCTCTCGCCCGCCACCTGGAGACGCCGCTCGTCGGTCGCGAGCGCGAGCGAGACCGGCTCTGGCGCGATTACGAGGATGCCGTTGCGGATCGCATGTGCCGGCTCTTCACCCTCCTCGGACCCGCAGGGATCGGCAAGTCACGGCTCGTCGCCGACTTCCTCGAGCGCGTTGGTGATGACGCCGACGTCCTTCGTGGCCGGTGTCTGCACTACGGCGAGGGGATCACGTACTGGCCGCTCGTGGAGATCCTCCTCGCGATCGGCGTCGAGCCCGACGCCGTGATCGGCACCTCGCCGGCGGAGACCCAGCTCGCATTTCGGCGGTTGCTGGAGGCGCGAGCTGCAGAGCAGCCGCACGTCGTCGTGATCGACGATCTGCAATGGGCCGAGCCCGCGTTCATCGATCTCGTCGAACACGTCGCCGATCTCTCGCGCGACGCGCCGATCTTTCTCCTCTGCGTCGCCCGAACCGAGCTCCTGGACGTGAGGCCCGACTGGGGAGGCGGCAAGCTGAACGCGACGTCGCTCTTACTCGAGCCCCTGGACGAGGACGAGTGCGTTGAGCTCATGGAGCGCCTTGCCACCGACACGCCGCTCGACGAGAACCTGCGCGACAGGATCACGGCTGCGTCGGCGGGGAACCCGCTGTTCGTCGAGGAGATGCTCGCGATGGTTCGCGAGCATGGCGACGGTGATGTGCCAGTGCCTCCGACCATCCATGCACTCCTGCAGGCGCGCATCGACTCGCTGGACGGAGACGTGCGTGTCGTCATGGAGCGAGGCGCAGTCGAGGGCGAGGTCTTCCATCGCGGCTCCGTGGCCGAGCTCGCGCCCGATCCGGTGCGATCGGAGGTCGAGTCACACCTCGCGACGCTGGTTCGCAAGGAGCTCATCCGCGCGACGCCACCCGCGTTTCCCGAGGACGAAGGCTTCCGCTTCCGGCACCTGCTCATCAGAGATGCCGCCTACGAGTCGCTGCCCAAGGCAACACGGGCCCAGCTCCATGAGCGCTTCGCGGCATGGCTCGAGCGGCACGAGCTCGTCGAGAGAGACGAGATCGTCGGCTACCACCTCGAGCAGGCGCATCGCTACCTCTCCGAGCTAGATGCGTCCGACCCGGCGCTCGAACGACTTGCGCGCCGTGCGTCTTCACACCTCGCGGCAGCCGGGGAGGGAGCACTCGATCGCGGCGACTTGAACGCCGGCCGCTCCCTTCTCAGTCGCGCGACGGGTCTGCTCCCGGACAGTGACGAGTCTCGCCTCGTGCTCGCGCCGGACTTCGCTGCCGCCCTCTTCGAGGCGGGCTACGCCGACCAAGCCTGGAGGGTGCTCTCGGAAGCGTCGCGATCAGAGAATCCAGGGACACGGGCACGTGCAAAGGTCACCATGGCCACCTGGGCGATCAGCGGAGAGCACGAGAAGCCCGCTGCCGAACGCGAGGCGTCGAGGAACGAGTCACGCGCGGTGTTCGAGTCGACGCGGGACGAATACGGCCTTGCGATGTACTGGTGGAGCCTCTCCTGGGAGTCGTGGTTCCGGTTGCGTGCGGCCGACACTGTTTATGCCTGCGAGCGTGCCCTCGAGCATCTCGACCGGTCGGGCGTGGAGAGCCGACGCCTGGCGAGCCCGATCCGGGCGAGGCTGCGTGCGAGTTACTACCATGGCCCAACGCCGGTGGCCGAGGCGGTCGAGCGTATCGCCGTGCTCGGTGCAGGTGAGCACGGTCTCCTGCAGGAGGCGGACGAGAGGCATCTCCTGGGCCGTTTGTATGCGATGACGGGTGAGATCGAGCGCGCCCGCGAGCTTGTCCGCGGCGCGCGGCAGGTCTACCTCGACTCCGGGCTCGTTCAGAGCTCGGGCGGGTTGACACTGGGTGACGCCGAAGTCGAGTTCCGGGCAGGCGACCTCGATGCCGAAGAGCGCGTGCTGCGAGAGGGCCTCGAAGTGCTCGCACCCATCGGAGACCGCTCCTACTACCCGACGGTCGCGGTCGTCCTCGCCGAGTGCCTGTACCGCCGTGGAGCGGACGACGCCGAGATCGAGGAGCTTTGCGACAGGGCTCGCGAGGCGACCGGTGCGGACGATCTCACCAACTTCGTGTGGCTCGACATGGTGGCCGGGGTGCTGCACGCGCGCCGCGGCGAGCACGACGCGGCCGACGAACGCTCGCGTCAAGCGGTTGCCCTGGCGGACGCTGCCGACTTCCATCTCCCTTGCGCGAACAGTCGAGCATTTCGCGCCGAGGTCCTGGCGCGGGCCGGACGCCGTGGCGATGCGGCGCGGACGGCCGCCGAGGCGCTCGAGATCCTCGAGAAGAAGGGCGATGTCGCGGGCGCGACGCAATTCAAGGCGCACCTTGCTGCGGCTGGCGTCGACGTGCTGTGAGCCGTCGAGAGCCGCTGGTAACGTCCTCGCATGGAGACCGAGTTCCGCCAGGAGGAGATCGAGCGTCTCGTCGCGTTCGAGCGGAAGTTCGGCAAGGAGGGGCTCACGTTCGACGACGTGCTCCTCGTTCCGTCCGAGTCGCACGTGCTGCCGAATGACGTGTCCACCGTCACGCGGCTGACTCCGGCGATCTCGCTTCGAATCCCGCTCGTCTCGGCGGCGATGGACACGGTCACCGAGGCGCGGCTCGCGATTGCCCTGGCGCGTGAGGGCGGCCTGGGGATCGTGCATCGGAATCTCTCGATCGCGGATCAGGTCGCCGAGGTGGACAAGGTGAAGCGCTCCGAGTCGGGGATGATCGTCGAGCCGGTGACGCTCGCGCCCGGCAATACCGTCGCCGAGGCGCTCGTGCTGATGGAGCGCTACCGCATCTCCGGCGTCCCGATCACGGACGACGAGGGTGTGCTCGTCGGCATCCTCACGAACCGCGACCTCCGCTTCGAGACCGACACGGCGCAGCCGGTGTCGGCGCTCATGACCTCGCGCAACCTCGTCACCGCTCCGGTTGGCACCACGCTCGCGGAGGCCGAGGCGATCCTGCATCGCAACAAGATCGAGAAGCTACCCGTGGTCGACGCGGGCGGGCGCCTGAAGGGCCTCATCACGGTCAAGGACATCTCGAAGCGGATCAAGTACCCGGACGCGACGAAGGACGAGCAGGGCCGGTTGCGAGTCGGTGCCGCTGTCGGAGTCGGCCCGGATGCGATGGAGCGGGCCGCTGCACTCGTCGACGCCGAGGTGGACGTCCTCGTCGTGGACACGGCGCACGGCCATTCGCACGGCGTCCTCGACGTCGTGCGCCGGATTCGCGGCGCCCATGACGTGCAGCTCGTAGCCGGGAACATCTCGACGGCCGACGGTGCGCTTGCGCTCGCGGATGCGGGGGCCGACGCGGCAAAGGTGGGCCAGGGCCCGGGCAGCATCTGTACCACTCGCATCGTCGCGGGTGTCGGCGTCCCGCAGGTCACCGCGGTCTACGACGCGGCACAGGCGCTGGCCGACCACGACATCCCCGTCATCGCGGACGGCGGCGTGCGGAACTCGGGCGACATTGCGAAGGCGATCGCCTCGGGCGCCGATGTCGTGATGCTCGGCTCGATGCTCGCCGGCACCGACGAGGCGCCGGGCGAGGTGATCGTCGCGCAGGGCGAGCGCTTCAAGGAGTACCGCGGCATGGGCTCTCTCGGAGCGATGAAGGCGCGCTCGTTCTCGAAGGATCGCTATTTCCAGGGCGATGTCGAGGACGTCGACAAGCTCGTGCCCGAGGGAATCGAGGGGCGCGTTCCCTACAAGGGCCCGCTCGCCCCGATCGTCCACCAGGTCGTCGGCGGCCTGCGCCAGTCCATGGGGTACTGCGGCGCCGCGACGATCGAGGACATGAAGACCTCGACGCGTTTCACGCGGATCACGCCGGCGGGCCTCCAGGAGAGCCACCCGCACGGGGTGACGATCACGAAGGACGCTCCGAACTACCGGCGCTGACGCGATGGCGAAGGTCGTTCCGCTCCCGACGCCCGAGGCCACGCCGGAGGAGCGTCCGGTTCTCGTCGTCGACCTCGGCGGCCAGTACAGCCAGCTCATCGCGAGGCGCGTTCGCGAGGCGCGCGTGTACTCGGAGCTCGTCGGGCACCGGCTCAGCGCGAGCGAGGTCGCTGCCCGTAAACCGGCCGCGCTGATCCTCTCCGGCGGCCCCGCGTCCGTCTACGCGGAAGGCGCCCCCGACCTGGACACGGAGATCTTCTCGCTCGGGATCCCGACGCTCGGCATCTGCTACGGCATGCAGCTCATGGCGCGCGACCTCGGCGGCGCGGTCGAGCGCACCGGCGCCTCCGAGTTCGGAAAGGCGGAGCTCGAGGCCACGGAGTCCGAGCTCTTCCACGACCTGCCGCCCGACCAGACCGTGTGGATGAGCCATCGCGACTCGGTCACTGCGCCCCCGACCGGCGCCGCGGTGACGGCCAGTTCGCCCTCGACTCCGATCGCCGCCTTCGAGGATCGCGAGCGGCGCCTGTACGGCGTCCAGTTCCACCCGGAGGTCGTGCACACGCCGCACGGGCAGGAGATCCTGAAGAACTTCCTCTACGAGGTCGCCGGCGCTCCCCCGGCGTGGACTCCCGCGGCGGTGATCGAGGAGCAGGTCGCGCGCATCCACGCCGTCGTGGGAGCGGAGCGTGTCCTCTGCGCGCTCTCGGGCGGGGTCGACTCCGCGGTCGCCGCGCTCCTCGTGCACAAGGCCGTTGGCGACCAGCTCACGTGCGTCTTCGTCGACCACGGGCTGCTGCGCGAGAACGAGGCTGAGCAGGTCGTCGAGACCTTCGCCGGCCACTTCCACGTGCCACTCGTCCACGTCCAGGCGCAGAAGCGGTTCCTCACGCGGCTGGCGGGCGTGTCCGACCCCGAGGAGAAGCGCAAGATCGTCGGCGAGGAGTTCATTCGCGTCTTCGAGGAGGAGGCACGCGCTCTATCTGGCGCAAGACCCGGATCCGCGAGCGCGGATTCGGGTCGCACAAACACCTGGGGGGGTGACGTTCGCTTCCTCGTGCAGGGGACGCTCTATTCCGACGTCATCGAGTCCGGCGGCGGGGAGGACGGCGTCGCCGCGCTCATCAAGTCGCACCACAACGTGGGTGGCCTCCCGGCCGACATGCGCATGGAGCTCGTCGAGCCGCTACGCCTTCTCTTCAAGGACGAGGTGCGCCGCGTGGGCGAGGAGCTCGGCCTGCCCGAGCGGATGGTCTGGCGCCAGCCGTTCCCGGGACCGGGGCTCGCGATCCGGATCATCGGGGACGTCACCGAGGAGCGTCTCGCGGTGTTGCGGCGGGCCGACGCGATCCTGCTCGAGGAGATCCGCCGCGCCGACCTCTATCGCGAGCTCTGGCAGAGCTTCGCCGTGCTGCCCGCGATCCGCTCGGTCGGCGTGCAGGGCGACGAGCGCACGTACGCGTATCCGGTCGTTATCCGCGCCGTCACTTCGGAGGATGCGATGACCGCGGACTGGGCGCGGATCCCGTACGACGTGCTCGAGGCGATCTCGAGCCGGATCATCAACGAGATCCCGGGCGTCAACCGTGTCGTCTACGACGTCTCGTCGAAGCCTCCCGCGACCATAGAGTGGGAGTAGATGAGCGACCTCTGGGCGGACGAAGGCGGCTTCGGCGACGGTGGCCCGGCTGACGAAGTCGCGGGCGACGACGACTGGGACGAGGGCGAGGAGAGCCTCGAGACGAGCCTCGAGGACGCGCTCGACGATACTGTCGAGGACGAGGACGAGGACGAGGGCGAGCTCGAGGAGACCTAGCGAACGGCGAAGCCGGCGATCCCCTCCGGCTCCTCCTCGTCGACCTCGACCCGATCCACTCGGGCACCTCTCGGCCCCCTGTGACACAGCGTCACGAGGACCTCGACCGCTTCGGGCTTGCCTTCGAAGACCGCCTCGACGGTTCCGTCGTAGGTGTTTCGAACCCAGCCCGCGACGCCCGCGGCGAGGGCGTGCCTCCGAACCGTGTCCCGGAAGAACACGCCTTGCACGAATCCGTGGACGGTGACGTGGCGTCGGATCATTCGATGCGAACGATGCCCTCCGGATCGACCTCGACGTCGACTCGGTCTCCCGGCGTCGGATGCTCGATCGCGGCTTCGACGGCCTCCAGCCTCCGCCCGTCGTCGAGCCGGACGACGAGGCGCACGATCGGGCCGGTTCTGACGGCGCTCTCGACGACCCCGCTGCCGCCGTCTGCCGCGGGAAGCACGTGTACCGCCTCCGGCCGCACGATCTCGCTCTCGTCGACGTTGCCGATGCCGAGGAACCGGGCGACGTCCGCGTCCAGCGGCCGCGACCAGAGGTCGTCGGGCGTCGCGACCTGAACCACCCGCCCGGCTCGCATGACAGCCACGCGATCGCCCAGCGAGAACGCCTCGTTCTGGTCGTGCGTCACGTACACGGCGGTCAGAGCGAGCTCGTCGAAGATACGGGCGAGATCGTCGAGCAGCCGGTCTCGAAGCCTCCGGTCGAGCGATCCGAGTGGCTCGTCGAGCAGAAGGACTCTCGGCTCGGGCGCGAGCGCGCGGGCAAGGGCAACGCGCTGCTGCTCGCCGCCGGAGAGCGTCCCGATCGAGCGGCGCTCGAACCCCGACAGCCCGACAAGATCCAGCAGCTCGGTGGTGCGCGCTTCGACTTCTTCGGACGGATCGCCGCGCATCCTCAGACCGAAGCAGACGTTGCCCGTGACGTCACGGTGCGGGAAGAGCGCGTGGTCCTGGAACACGAGACCGATGCCTCGCCGGTGCGGAGGTACTCCCGCGAGATCCACACCGTCGAGCAGCACGCGGCCGGCGCCTGGTCGCTGCAGCCCTGCGATGACCCGCAAGAGCGTCGTCTTACCCGACCCGCTGGGGCCGAGCACGGTCACCACTCTGCCGGTGGCAACATCGAGCGTCGCGTCGTCGAGCGCGGCCTTGCCGTCGAAACGGACGCCGATCCCGTTAACGGAAAGCACTAGAACCACCCGCCGTGGCGCCCGCGTGCGCGCTCGACGACGAGCACCGAGACGACCGTCACGACCATGAGCACGACCGCGAGCGCGTACGCCTGCGCGACGTTGAGCTCCCCGGGCCGGCCGAGGAAGCGGAAGATCGCAACCGGAAGCGTCGGCCGGTCTGGCCGGGCGAGGAACACGGTGGCGCCGAACTCGCCGAGGGAGATCGCGAACGCGAATCCGGTGGCGACTGCGAGCCCGCGCGCGACGATCGGCAGGTCGATCTCGCGTACGACGCGACGCGGCGACGCGCCGAGCAGCGCTGCAGCCTCGCGCTGGTGCTGATCGATCGACCGCAGCGTCGGGACGACGATCCTGACGACGAATGGGATCGCGACGAGCGCCTGCACGATGGGAACGATCCAGGGTGCAGCTCGGAAGTCGATCGGCTCCGTGTCGAACGCGATGAGGAAACCGAGCCCGAGCATCACCGCGGACGCTCCGAGCGGGAGGAGGACGAGCCCGTCGAGGAATCGATGGCGTGTCCCCGCGACTGCAAATGCGGCCAGCCCGCCGACGACGAGGGCAATCACGGTCGCAGCCGCGGCGTAGACGATGGAGTTCACGATCGCTTCCCAAGGTGCAGCGAGCAGGACGCTCGTCGGGCGAACGAGCGCCTCGTACCCATCGAGCCCGTATCCGCCCCCGACGGCCAGTGAGCGCTCCACGAGCACCGCGAGCGGAAGCCCGAGAAAGAGGCCGAGTCCGCCGAGGCTGAGCCCGACGACGAGCTTCTCGCCGGCGGTTCGCGGCCGCCTCAAGGTGTCTCGCTCCGCCCGCAGTGGTGTGCCGGCGGTCAGCCTCCGCTCCGAGCGTGTCGCCACCCAGACCGCTGCGACGACGCACGTGAGCTGCACGAGCGAGAGCACCGCGGCCGCCCGCAGGTCGAAGAGCCTGACGGCCTCGTTGTAGATCTCCGCCTCGATCGTCGCGTAGCGCGGGCCGCCGAGGATGAGGACGATCGCGAACGAGGTGAACGAGAAGAGGAAGACGATCGCCGCGGCGGCTGCCAGCGCAGGAGAGAGCAGCGGCACGGTGATCTCGCGGACGCGGCGCCAGGGGCTCGCGCCCAGCGTCGCGGCGGCCTCGCTCATCCGCGGGTCGAGGTTCGTCCAGAACCCTCCGATCACCCGCACGACGACGGCGACATTGAAGAACGCGTGCGCGACTAGGATCGGCGCCCACCCGCGCTCGAGCGGCTCGGGCAGGATCGCGAGGAACGCGAGCGCGACCACGACCGTCGGCAGCACGAAGGGAACGAGCACGACCGCGCTCACGACGCTGCGCCCGCGGAAGCGGTACCGCCCGAGGACGTAGGCCGCCGGCAGCGCGACGGCGAGCGTTAGAAGCGTCGACGCAAGCGCCTGCCAGACGGTGAACCACACGACATCTCGTGTGGTCGGGTCGGCCAGGACGTCGAGCGGCGCGTCACCATCGCCTCGCAGGCCGCGCTCGACGATCGTGGCCAGCGGGTAGAGGAAGAAGAAACCCAGGAAAACGAGCGGGATACCTATCGCCAGCGCTCGCCAGCCTCTCACCGAATCACGATGTCCGTCCACTCGTCCACCCACCGCTCGCGATTCGCTTCGATCTCCTCCGGCGGCAGCTCGAGCGGGCTGTCCGGTACGACCGCGAACCTCTCGAACTCCGGCGGGAGTGCTGCGTCCTCGCGCGCGGGGAACACGAACATCTGCAGAGGGATGTCCTCCTGGAAGCGCTTCGAGAGCATGAAATCGACGAGCTCGCGGGCGCCTTCCTCGTTCTCCGCGCCGCGCAGGACTCCGGCGAGCTCGATCTGCCGGAAGCAGCTGTCCTCGACGACGCCGGTCGGCGCCTCCGACGGCTTCGGGTCGCGAAAGATCACCTCGGCCGGCGGGCTCGACGCGTAGGAGACGACGATCGGCCGTTTACCTCGGCTCCCCGCAGCGCCAGAGAAGCGCACCGTGTAGGCGTCCTCCCAGCCGTCGACGACGAGGACGCCATTCGCGCGCAGCCCGCGCCAAAACACATGCCAGCGGTCGTCGCCGAAACTCGCGATCGTGGCCAAGAGGAACGCGAGGCCCGGGGTCGAGGTCGCGGGGTTCTCGACAACGAGCAGCTCGCGGTACCTCGCGAGGATCAGGTCGCTCAGCTGCCGCGGCGGCTCGAGGCCGCGGTCGGCGAACCACGCCTTGTCGTAGTTCAGGCAGACCTCACCGTGGTCGATCGGCGTCACGCGGTGCTCGAGATCGAGCCGCAGCTCCGGATCGACGTGCTGGAGCTCGTGCGACTCGTACGGTTCGAAGACGTCGTTTTCGAACGCACGCGCGACCGTGTTGTTGTCCACGCCGAACAGCACGTCGCCCTCCGGGTTGCCGGCGGTGAGCAGCGCGCGCGTCACGAGTTCGCCCGCGTCGCCCGTCTTCAGGATTCGCAGGGTCAGACCGCTCTCCGTCTCGAAGGCCTGCTTCACGTCCTCGGAGATCGCGAAGGAGTCGTGCGTCACCAACACGACCTCGGTGGGCTCCTCGCCCGAGCCGCCGCAGCCCGCAAGCGCGAGCGCGACTCCGAACGCGAGCGTCGACACCGCCCGGTAACAACTTCTCACGTGGACTCACCGGGCCGGATCGCGAGAAGCACGCCGTGTTCGAGGAAAATCCGCGCTGCCGAGTCGGCGAAGACGTTCGAGACACCACGGCTCGACCCCGGCTCGAGGGTCTCCCGTCGGAGCGGAAACGCAAGCCCCTCGGTTCGCACGCCCTCGGCACGACCGTTGACCGCGAGCAGCGTGACGAGCTCGCCGGGCGCTCCCTCGAGGACGCGCTCGCTGCGAACGACGTGCACGCGGGCCTCGTCGATGCGGGCATCGACCTCGATGTGCGCATACCGCTCCGAAGCGAGGAGCAGTGCAGCCGACAGGAGGTGATCGAGTCGGCCGCCGCCCGATGCCAGTACGAGGATTCGCCGCGGCGCCATCGCTGACGCGACGTCGAGGGCGAGCTCGAGGTCGGTCGCGTCCTTCTCGTGCGGGTGGCGCTCGATCCGCACTCCTGTCGCCGCGGCTCCGTCGACAGCCTCGGGAGACGCCGAATCGAAGTCGCCGACGGCCACGTTGACCTCGAGCCCGAGCGCAAGCGCGTGCTCGAGCCCTTTGTCCGCCGCAACGACCCGGGCGCCGAGTGGCACCGCGAGTGCAGCCGCGGGAGCGGGGGGATCCCCGCCTGCGACCACCACCACGAGCTCTTCCGACACGCCTTCCTCCGCTGGCATTACCCAGATCAGGTTCTGCGGGTCGGCGGCGCTTCGAGCCGCCCTCTCAGCCCGGTTGTCCCGAGCTCCCCGTTACGTCTCGGTGATCGTAGCGCGCGGCTTCTCGCCAGTGCCTCAGAAGCGCGAGCCGGTACCTTCGCCGAATGCCGTCCGGATAGGCTCGCGAGGTGGCGAGCTCGCGGCAGATCAAGCGGAACACCGTCCTGCTCGCGCTCTGCCTCGTCACCCTCTCGGGCGTCCTACAGCTCGCAGCTGCTGTCGCCACGATCACCCTCGTCCTCGTCACCGGGATCGAGTCGGTCCTCGGTCTTGGGCCGGCGATCTTCCTGACCGCCGGGGCGCTTGCCGCCCTGCCCGCTGGTCGGCTCATGGACCGCTACGGCCGTGTCCCCGTCCTAGTGGGAGGATTCGTCGTCGGGACGGTGGGCTGTCTGCTGACGGCGCTTGGATGTGTGGCGGACTCGGCCCCGCTCGTGATCCTCGGCTTCCTCGGTGTCGGCGGAATGAACGGCGCGGTGCTGCTCGCGCGGACAGCCGTTGCCGACATGTACCCGGAGTCGCGCAAGGCGCGGGCGATCTCGTATGTCCTCTTCGGCGCGCTGTTCGGTGCCGCGCTCGGGCCGCTCGTGTTCAGGCCCCTGTTCGCCGGGAAGGACCTCGAGCTGGACACACTCATCGTCCCGTGGTTCGCCGCTGCCGCGATGTGCGTCGTGGGGCTCGTCCTCACGCTGGCGATTCGCCCGGATCCGCGCACAATCGCGTTCGAGCTCGAACGCGAGGGCCTCGCGCCAGGCATCGCGGCGACGACGGAACCTGCAGCGCCGCTCGGCCAGATCCTGCGTCGGCCCGGGGTTCCGGCCGCCGCAGTCGCCGCTGTTGCGAGTCTGGCGGTCATGGCCAGCGTGATGAACCTGAGCGGCTACATCGTCGTCGGGCACGACCACCAGCAGGCCGACGTCTTCACCGTCATCAGCGTGCACATCGTGGGTATGTTCGGCCTCGTTCTCGTCGTCGGTCAGCTCGTCGACCGTGCGGGGCGACACCGCGCGCTCGTCGGCGGGCTCGTGATCATGGCGGTCTCGACGGTGATGCTCGCGTGGGTCGTCCAGATCCCGGCCCTCTCGCTGTCGCTCTACCTGCTCGGTCTCGGCTGGAACGTCTCATACGTCGCGGCCTCAGCCGAGCTCGTCACGCATGCGAGGCCCGTCGAGCGTCAAGGTCTCGTGGGGTTCACGGATCTCGTCGCTGGGCTGACCGCGGCGGCGTTCGCCCTCCTCGGGGGCGTCGCCTACTCGGAGCTGGGCGTCGTCGCGCTGGCCGTCGGTGCGACAGTCGCGGTGATCGCTCCTGCAGTCGTCATCTCGCTCTCCCGCCGTCCTCGAGCACCGGTGCCCGAACCGGCCGGATAGCGCAGATTCGCTGCTACAATGCCGCGCCGGCGGACGGCGAGTCCGCCCTCTTTCTGTGATGAAGACGTATACGGCCAAGCCCGGAGAGATCCAGCGCGAGTGGTTCCTCGTCGACGCCGAGGGGCAGACCCTCGGGCGCCTCGCGACCCGCATCGCCGACACGCTCCGCGGCAAGGGCAAGCCCGTCTACACGCCGCACGTCGACACCGGGGACTTCGTCGTCGTCGTCAACGCCGAGAAGATCACCGTCACCGGCTCGAAGCTCGACACGAAGGTGTATTACCGGCACTCGGGCTATCCCGGCGGGGTCAAGCAGCGCACCTTGCGAGAGCAGCTCGAGAGGCGGCCGACCGAGGTCATTCGCAAGGCCGTGAAGGGAATGCTCCCGAAGAACAAGCTCGCGTCGGCGCAGCTCACGAAGCTGAAGGTCTACGCCGGCCCGGACCACCCGCATGCAGCGCAGGCGCCGAAGCCGCTGGAGCTCGCGTGAGCGAGATCGCGCAGTACCTCGGCACGGGCAAGCGGAAGACATCGGTCGCGCGCGTGATCCTTCGACCCGGCGACGGCAAGACGTGGATCAACGGCCGCACGCTCGACGAGTACTTCCCCCGCGCCGTGCATCGCAAGATGGTGCTCGCGCCGCTCGTGGTGGCCGAGGCTGCGTCGACGTACGACCTTCGAGTCCGCGTGCAGGGCGGCGGGCCGTCGGGGCAGGCGGGCGCGATCCGCCACGGCATCGCCCGCGCGCTCGTCGAGGCCGATCCCGAGATGCGCGTCCCGCTGAAGCGCCAGGGCTTCCTCACACGCGATGCTCGCATCGTCGAGCGCAAGAAGGCCGGCCTGCACAAGGCGCGCAAGGCCCCTCAATTCAGCAAGCGCTAGCGTCGGCCGCCGTGGCGCGGCGATTCTTCGGAACGGACGGAGTCCGTGGCGTCGTCGGCCACGACCTGACGGCGGACCTCGTCGAGAGGATCGGGAAGGCGGCCACGCTCTGGGCGGGCGGGGGACGTGTGCTCGTCGGCCGTGACACTCGCGGCTCGGGCCTTGACCTCGAGCAGGCCGTCGCCCGCGGCATAGCCTCGGCCGGCGGGACCGCGGTTCTCGGCGGCGTCCTGCCGACGCCCGCGGTGGCTCTCCTCGCGGACGGGCTCGGCGTCGTCGTCTCGGCCTCGCACAATCCGCCGGAGTACAACGGCGTGAAGTTCTTCCGCGGCGGAGGAAAGCTCGTCGACGAGGACGAGGAGCAGATCGAAGCGCTCCTCGACGCCGCGCCCGTGGGAGGCGGCTCCGTCGAGCAGCTTGCCGATGCGGCCGAGACGTACTTCGCGCACCTGGTCGGCCGGTTCGGGGCCGACCTCTCCGGGATGCGGATCGGCGTCGACTGCGCGAACGGGGCGTTCTCGTCGCTCGCGCCGCGTGCGTTCGAGCAGCTCGGCGCCGAGGTGCACGCGATCGGCGTCGAGCCCGACGGCGAGAACATCAACGTCGGGTGCGGCGCAACGAACCTATCGAGCTTGCAACAGCTTGTTACGAGCGAAAACCTCGAACTGGGGGTGGCCTTCGACGGGGACGGCGACCGCATGCTCGCGGTCGACGAGGGTGGCGAGCCGATCGACGGCGACCAGATCCTCGCGGTGCTCGCGCTCCACCTCGGCGTCGACCTCGTGGCGGTCACCGTCATGACGAATCTCGGCTTCCACCGCCTGATGGCCGAGCGTGGAGTCAAGGTCGTAACGACGCCGGTGGGTGACCGCTACGTCCTCGAGGCGCTCCATCGAGAACGTGGGCTCCTCGGAGGCGAGCAGTCAGGGCATCTGATCTGGCTCGGCAATCACGTCACCGGGGACGGCCTCGCCGCCGCACTTCTTCTCTGCGCTGCGGTACGCAGTCGCCCGCTCAGCGACGCGGCTGCGGTGATGCCGCGGTATCGCCAGGTCACGCGCAACATCTCCGTGTCCCACCCGAGTGTCCCGCAGTCCGTCCTCGACGAGGTCGACCGCCTGAACGCTGTGCTCGGCGAGCGAGGTCGCATCCTCGTGCGGCCGTCGGGCACGGAGCCTGTCGTGCGCGTCCTGGCCGAGTCCGAAAATGCCGAAGATGCAGCGAGGTTGTGTGCTAGCATCGCCGCGCTCGTGGAAAGAGAGCTCGGTTGAGCCCGACGGAGGGCGCCGCCGGGCTCTTTCGGCGTTTAATGAGGCAAGGCCATGTGTGGAATCATCGGATACGTCGGATCGCGTGAGTGCAAGCCGCTCCTGATTCAGGGCCTCGAGCGCCTCGAGTACCGCGGCTACGACTCGTCCGGCCTCGCGCTGCTCGAAGCAGGCGGTCTCGACTACGTCCGCGCGGTCGGGAATCTCGACAACCTGCGGCAAGCCGCGGGAACGATCCGCTCGCAGGCGACGACCGGGCTCGGCCATACGCGCTGGGCGACGCACGGAGCCGTCACCGAGGAGAACGCTCACCCTCTCGCGGGCTGCGACCCGGAGCGCGTCTCGATCGTGCTCAACGGCATCGTCGAGAACTACCGCGAGTTGAAGGAGAGCCTCGCCTCCGAGGGACACACCTTCACTTCCGCGACCGACGCCGAGACCGTTACGCACCTCGTCGAGCGTCACTACCAGGGCGACCTGGTCGAGGCCGTACGACTCGCGTTCAACGAGCTCGAGGGCCACTTCGCATTCGTTGTCATCCACCGAGACCATCCCGGCCTCCTCGTCGGGGCACGGCACCAGGTTCCGCTCGTCGTCGGCGTGGGTCGCGACGAGATGTTCATGGGCTCGAACGCAGCAGCCTTCCTGAGCGAGACCCGTTCGGTTCAGTTTCCGAACGACGGTGAGATCGTCGCCGTCACGCCGGAAGGGGCGACCTTCCTGAGCGCACACGGGATCCCGGTCCCGCACGACATCGTCGAGCTCGACTGGGACGACGAGGGCGCGGAGAAGGCCGGGTTCGAGACCTTCATGCTCAAGGAGATCTTCGAGCAGCCCGAAGCCGTCGCCGAGACGATTGGAGATCGCGTCCGCCACGGCACGCTCGTCCTCGAAGGGCTCGACATGTCGGGCCAGGACGTCAAGGATCTTCGCCGCATCGTCCTCGTCGCGTGCGGCACTGCGTATCACTCGTGCGTGGTCGGGCGCTATCTGATCGAGGAGTGGGCGCGCATCCCCGTGGAGTTCGACATCGCGTCGGAGTGGATCTACCGAAACCCGGTCCTCGACGAGAACACGCTCGTCATCGGGATTACGCAGTCGGGCGAGACGCGCGACACGATCGAGGCGCTCAAGCTGGCTCGCGAGCTCGGCGCGCGTACGGTCGCCATCACGAACATGATGGGCTCGCAGGTGACGCGCGAGGTCGATTCGGTGCTGTACACACGTGCCGGCCTCGAGACGGCAGTCGCCTCGTCGAAGACGTTCACCGCGCAGGTCTCCCTCCTCTACCTGGTGGCGCTCAAGCTTGCGGAGATCCGCGAGACGCTGCCTCCGGGCGAGATCGAGTTCATCCTCGACTACGTCTACAAGCTGCCGCGCAAGATCGCCGCGTTCCTCGAGGCCGACCATCCGATCGAGGAGATCGCCCGCCGCTATCACGACGCGCACTTCTTCCTCTACCTCGGCCGCCATATCGGGCTTCCGGTCGCGCTCGAAGGTGCGCTGAAGCTCAAGGAGATCTCGTACATCCCCACCGAGGCGTACTCGGCCGGGGAGATGAAGCACGGGCCGATCGCTCTCCTCGACGAGGCGACGCCGGTCGTCGTCGTCGCGACGAACATCCACGTGTACGACAAGATCGTCTCGAACATCCAGGAGGTTCGTGCCCGCGGCGCGCACGTCATCGCGATCGCGACCGACGGGAACGAGGACATCCAGCACCACGCCGACGACGTCATCTACGTCCCGAAGACCCCTGCGTTCTTGCAGGTCGTGCTTGCGATTCTCCCGCTGCAGCTCCTCGCGTACCGCATCGCGCGGCTTCGCGGTCTGAACGTGGATCAGCCGCGCAATCTCGCGAAGACAGTCACGGTCGAGTAGGCCTCCTTACGGAGTCGTCAAGAACCGCTGTTACGGTCGGCGGCTGCTGAACGTCCCGACGACAACGGGAGGTACACGATGAGAGTCTCAATGCGCCGTCCGTCGCCTGCGCTCGTGGTCGCATGCATCGCACTGCTGGTCGCGCTCGGCGGCACGGGATACGCGACGGTCCTGCAGGTGCCGAGAAACAGCGTCGGCCCTGGGCAGCTCAAGACCGCCGCGGTTACGAATCCGAAGATCGCCCGGAACGCAGTCACCTCTATCAAGGTCGCCAACGGCTCGCTCGTCAGGGCGGACTTCCGGGCGAACTCGCTGCCGGTCGGCCCGGCCGGGCCGGCCGGGCCGGCAGGGCCGGCAGGGCCACCCGGCTTGACCGGCCTCGAGCGCGTCGAGTCCACCTCGGCGACGAACACGATCGCGAGCAAGACCCAGACGACGGCGTGCCCAGCCGGGAAGAGGCTGCTCGGTGGAGGCGCCCGATTGAACCCGATCCTCGCGCAGGTCGCGATCCAGACCTCGTTCCCGGACAACGACAACATCTATCGGGCGACGGCCCGTGAGATCGTCAACACCGGAGTGAGCTGGTCGCTCACCGTGTTCGCTGTCTGCGCGGTCGCGACCTAGAGCTTCGGCTCGTGGGGAGAGCTTCGGCTCTCCCCACGAGTACGCTGACCTGCGTGAGCCAGGCGCCCCCGTACTCGACCCGAGGCGTCGAGGCGCTCAGACTCCCCGCGGGCACGCGTGAGCCCGACCTCGTCGCGGTCGAAGAGCCGCTCGAGATCCGGATCAACGGCGAGCCGGTCGCGGTCACGATGCGAACGCCCGGGCACGACGAGGAGCTCGCGCTCGGCTTCTGCGTGACCGAAGGGCTCGAGCCTATTTCGGCCCGCATGCCAGACGACCTCGCTGCGAACACCGTCGAGGTCGAGTCGACCGGCTTCGACCCGGAGCGGCTACGCCGGCACTTCTATACGTCGTCCTCGTGCGGAGTATGCGGGAAGGGCGCTATCGAGGCGATCGAGGTGAGCGCGCCGCGGATTGAGAGCCCGCTCGAGGTTCGACTGGACATGGTCGCCTCGCTTCCCGCTCGCCTGCTCGAGTCGCAACGCGCCTTCGCGGCGACGGGAGGCCTCCACGCGACGGGCCTCGTCGATGCGGACGGCGACCTCGTCTGCGTGCGCGAGGACGTCGGGCGGCACAACGCGATGGACAAGGTCGTCG
Organism: uncultured Gaiellaceae bacterium; assembly: GCA_963723695.1. Lineage (GTDB taxonomy): Bacteria > Actinomycetota > Thermoleophilia > Gaiellales > Gaiellaceae > GMQP-bins7. The sequence goes on from CAVRRU010000012.1 coordinate 676,848, forward strand.
GCTGGGCGTTTCTCGAAGGCCTCCTGCCGCTCGCCACGCACGTGCTCTGCGTCAGCGGCCGCCTCTCCTTCGAGCTCGTGCAAAAGGCCGCGGTCGCCGGCTGCCCGGTGCTGGTCGCGGTCGGCGCGCCGTCGTCGCTCGCGGTCGAGCTTGCGGCCGATCGTGGCGTGACGCTGTGCGGCTGGGTACGCGACGGGAACGTGACCGTCTACTCCGAGCCGTGGAGGATCGTGTAAGCCCGGGGTCAGACCCCACCGGTCTGACCCCGCGTACGGGCATCCTGCTTCTCGGAGGAGCGTCCGAGCGCTTCGGCTCGCCGAAGGCGCTCGCTCGGTTCCGCGGCGAGACCCTGGCCGAGCGTGCGTGGCGGGTGCTCGGTCGGACGTGTGAGGAGGTCATCGCCGTCGGGAAGGCAGGCGATGGGCTCGAGCTTCCGTTCACGGTGCTTGATGACGGCGCGGAGGAGCGAGCGCCCGTGTACGGCGTCATGGCCGGGCTGCGGGCCGCGGCGCACGAAACCTGCGTCGTGCTACCGGTCGACTGTCCGCTCGTCACTCCCGAGCTCCTACGCGAGCTGGTCAACGCACGCGCGGTGCCGCAAACGGGCCCGCTGCCCGGCGCCTATACGAAATCGATGCTCGGAGACCTCGAGGCTCGGGTCGCAGCCGGCGAGCTCGCGCTCAGAGGCGTGAATGACAACGTCGTCGACGTGGACGAGAAGCTCCTGCTGAACGTCAACACTCCGATGGATCTTGTCGCAGCAGCGGTTGCGGATTGGGCGGCTTCCCGCGAGGACGTCCGCGCCGCTCTCGTCGTCGGCTCGCAGGCGCGAGCGGACGCGCCCGCGGACAGGTGGTCCGACCTGGACGTCGGTCTGTTCGTCGACGCGCCGAGGCTCCTGGCCGAAGACCCGACCTGGGTAGAGGCTTTCGGCAGGCCGGTTCTGACGTTCCTCGAGCCGACGGCGTTCGGCGACCGCTTCGAGCGCCGCGTGCTCTACGAGAGCGGCGAGGACGTGGACTTCGCGCTGCTCGAAGCGTCGGGCTGGCGGGAGTTCGCGTCGTTGCCCGAGGCGAGGGTCACCGCCGATCGGGGCTATCGCGTGCTGTACGACGAGCTCGGCCTCGAGGCTGCGCTCGCGGAGCCTCCGACCGTTGCGGACGCGGCGCCCAGGGAGGCACCCGACCTCACGGAGCTCGCCAGCGACTTCTGGTACCACGTGCTCTGGACCGCGAAGAAGCTCCGGCGGGGTGAGGTCTACACGGCGATCAGCTGTCTCGACGGGTACCTGAAGGCGCGGCTGGTCACCCTGCTCGAGCTGCACGCGCGCGCCGTGGATCCGACGGTGGACACGTGGCGCGGTGGCCGCTTTCTCGAGCGCTGGGCCGACCCCGGAGCGCTTGCCACGCTCGAACGTGCGTATGCGCACTACGACCTCCGCGACGTGGCGCGTGCGCTCTGGGAGACGATCGATCTCTGGCAAATGCTCGAAGAGGAGACCGCGCGCCGGCTCGGGCTGACCGTTGAGGTCGACCACGCGGATCTTCGGCGGCGCGTCGCCGAGATCGTCCGCGATCCGAGGCACGGGGCTACGCTGTGACCGTGGCGCGAGCGCTCATCGGGCTCGTCGTGCTCGCGCTCATGGCCGGCTGTGGCGGCGACGACGAGACGACCACGCAGGCTCGCGTTTATTTCTTGCGCGACGGCCAGGTGTGGCCGGTAGCTCGCGAGGTCGAAGGCGACCAGGTCGAGTCCGCCGCACTTTCGGCGCTCTTCGAGGGTCCTACCTCCGATGAGCAGGAGCGGCTCGGCGTAGAGACCGCCATTCCGGGCGGCGGCCCCTCCTTGACGATCGAGAACGGCATTGCGCGTTTCCAGCCTGCGGGCAACTACTCGAATCTCGCACTCGCCCAGATCGTCTACACGCTCACACAGTTTCCGACCATCGAGGCAGTTGAGGTTGATGGAGAGAAGACGCGAGCCGATTTCGAGGATCAGACGCCGTCCGTCCTGGTCGAGTCGCCGCTTCCGTTCGAGGAAGTTTCGAGCCGGCTCCGCGCGACGGGAACAGCGAACACATTCGAAGCGACGTTCAACTACGAGGTGCTCGACGAGGACGGGAACGTCGTCGACGAGGACTTCGTCACGGCGACGTCCGGCACCGGCACGCGCGGGACCTTCGACTTCACCACCGGCGACTTCGACGACATCGGTGCGCTGCGCGTCTTCGAGCTCTCCGCCGAGGACGGCTCGCGGGTCCACGAGGTCGAGATCCCGTTGCAGACCGGTTCGTAACCCGCGCCGCGTACTCTCTCCACATGGCGGACGCACCCTGGCGCTGCTCGCAATGCGGCACGGTCAACGAGCCGGTCGCGAACGCGTGCCGGACGTGCGGCCGCTGGCCGAGCCTGTTCGAGCTCGAGGGCAGCACGATCGAGACGGAGCCGTCCGTGCCCGCCGGCGAGGATCTGTATGCCGCCCAGACGGTCGAGATCGAACAGCTCCAGCCCGAGGTCTTCGAGGTCGACACCGGCGGCACTGCCGATGTACCGGCGTCGCTGCCGCCGGAGTTCGAGACCGAGGAGGCTGAGGAGGAGGTCGAGGAGCCCAAGCCTCTCTGGCAGCGACTGGCGTCGTTCATCGTCCCGATCGGGGTCGTGCTCTACATCGTCATCTCGGCCCTCGTCGACAGTTAGCCTCGTCGATGATGTCGCGTGAGCGCGACGGCGCCTAGCCGTTCGTCGAGATCAGGAGATTCCCGGTCTTCGGGATGAAGCAGTTCGAGAGCGCTGGAGCGCGTTAGGCGGCGAAGAGGACTTCGCCCGACTCGACGGTGCGCGTCTCGTGCGGGGCGACCTCGATCTCGAGGCGTCCGTCCCGACGGATCTGGAGCGCAGTTGCGGGCTGCCCGTCGATCGTGATTTGTCTCCCGCGCAGGAAATCGCGCGGGCCCAGGCCGTCGTAGATCGCGTCGAGCCCGCCCGCGAGCCAGTCCGAGTACCGGCTGCCGAGGTCCTCGAGGAGCATCGAGAGGGTCGCTTCCCGGTCCCACTTGCGGCCGGTCAGCGAGCGCAGGGAGCCCGCGTTCGGGGGAAGCTCCTCCCTCGTCTGGTTCACGTTGACACCGACGCCGAGGACGACCGCGCCGTCCCGCGCCTCGGCGAGGCAACCGGCGACCTTCCGCCGCCTGAGCATGACGTCGTTCGGCCACTTGATCTGCACCGAGAGGCCGAGCGCCCGTTCGATCGTGTCCGCGACCGCGATGCCGGCGACGAGCGAGATCGGCGGCACGTCGCGTTCCGGCGGCGGCTTGAGCAGGAGGGAGAAGAGGAGCGCGGTCCCGGCCGGCGCCTCCCAGCTACGGCCGAGCCGACCGCGTCCTGCCGTCTGGTGGTCGGCGACGACTAGCGCACCCTCCGGGAGCGACGTGTCTACGAGCAGCTGCGTCGACTCGCAGGACTCGACGTCGGTCCGCGGGCGGCCGAGCTCAGCCAAGCGTCTCGACGCGCACGGCGCTGACCTTGTACTCGGGCGTCCCGATGAGCGGATCGCCGACGTCGTGCGTGAGCCAGTTCACCTTCTGCTCGGCGAAGTGCAGCGCCATCCAGACGAGACCCGGATAAACACGTTCGGAGTAGTGCGCTTCGGCCTCGAGCGCGCCGCGGCGAGAGACGAGCCGCGCGACCTGCCCGTGAGCAATGCCGAGCGCGCCCGCGTCCTGCGCGTGGATCTCGAAGAACGGCGCCTCCTGCTTGTCGGTCACGCCGGGCTCGCGCATGGTCATGTTCGCCGAGTTGTAGTGGTAGAGCGTCCGGCCGGTCGTGAGCACGAACGGGTACTCGGAGTCCGGCTCCTCGATGGGCGGCTGGAACTCGACCGGGAAGAACTTGCCTCGTCCGGTCGGCAGTGCGGGCCTCGGGGCATGCAGGTACGGCGTGCCCGGGTGGTCGAGCTCGGTGCAGGGCCATTGCATGCCGTTCTCCTCGATGCGGTCGTAGCGGATCCCGAACCAGTTCGGCGAGAGGTCGGCGAACTCGTTCCACACCGCCTCCGCGTCCGCGTACTCGGGCCAGTTCGCGCCGAGCGCCTTCGCCATGAGGATGACGATCTCGCGGTCGACCTTCGCCTCGCCCGGGAGCGGCGCGGCGGCGCGGACGCGGCTGATGCGGCGCTCGGTGTTCGTGAACGTGCCGTCCTTCTCGGCGAAGCTCGACGCCGGCAGGACGACGTCCGCGTACTTCCGCGTCGAGTCGTTGAGGAAGATGTCCTGGGACATCAGGAAGTCGAGCCCCTCGAGGCCTTCCTCGACGTGGCGGGCGTTCGGCTCGGTCTGCGCGGGGTTCTCGCCGATGAGGTACAGCGCCTTGATCCGCCCGTCGTGCAGCCCGGAGACGATCTGGTCGAGGCGGTACCCGGGCCGTTCCGGCACCTCCACGCCCCACGCCTCGGAGAACTTCCGCCTGATCTCGGGATCGTCGACCGACTGGTAGCCGGGCAGGTAGTGCGGGTTCGCGCCCGAGTCGTTCAGCCCCTGGACGTTGTTCTGGCCGCGGAGCGCGTTGAGTCCGGTCGACTCGTAGCCGAGGTGGCCGGTCATGAGCACCAGGTTCGATAGCGACCAGATGTTGTCGACGCCGCAGGCGTGCTCGGTGATGCCGAGTGTGTAGAAGATCGCCGCATGGCGCTCGCTCGCGTACTCGCGGGCGGTCGCGCGGATGTCCTCGGCGGGAACGCCTGTGATCTTCTCCGCCTCCTCGGGCGTGTACCGCATGACGATCTCGCGAACCGACTCGAAGTCGTCGGTGGTCTCGCGGATGTACTCCTCGTTCTGCAGACCCTCCTCGAGGATCGTGTGCATCATCGCGTTGAGCAGCCAGACGTCGGTTCCGGGCCGCAGTTGCAGGTGGCGCTTCGCGAGCTTCGTGAGCCAGATCTTCCGCGGGTCGGCGACGACGAGTGTCGCTCCCTTCCGAACGGCCTTCTTGATTCGCAGCGCCAGCACAGGGTGCGCCTCGGTCGTGTTCGACCCGATGACGAAGAGGAAGCGGTCGTTCTCGATCTCCGGGATCGAATTGGTGCTGGCTCCTCTACCGAACGACCTGACCAGGCCGTAGAGAGTGGGGGCGTGTCAGGTCGACTCGCACGAGTGGACCGAGTTCGTCCCGGCTCCCGTGCGTGCGAGCTTCTGGATGAGGTAGTTCTCCTCGTTCGTCAGGCGTGCGGATGAGAGGAAGCCGACGGCCTGCGGGCCGTGTTCGGCGATGACCCTCCTGAGGCCGGTCGCTGCGGTCTCGAGTGCGTGCTCCCACGTCGTCGGGTGGAGCTCGCCGTCCTCTCCGCGGACGAGCGGCTGCGTGAGCCGGTCGGGGTGGTGGACGAAGTTGAACGCGAAGCGGCCCTTCACGCACAGGTTGCCCTCGTTCGGCAGGTATTCGTCCTTCGATGTGACCTTCACGATGTGCTTCGTCTGCGGGTCGAGGTTGAGATCGATCTGGCAGCCGACGCCGCAGAACGTGCAGGTCGTCCGTACCTGCTCGAGTTGGCGCTCGGGCCGCGATGTGCCCTCCTCGAACTTCTCGTAGATCGCGCCGGTCGGGCACACGGAGAGGCAGCCGCCACAGAGCTCGCATTCGGTGTCGAGCCAGCTCAGCTCCCAAGTGGGAACGATGCGCGCGTGCCCGCCGCGGCCCTCGAGGGAGAGCGCCGAGCACTGCATGACCTCCTGCGTGTAGCGGACGCAGCGCGCGCACAGGATGCAGGCGTCCGGGTCGTAGCCCATGAGCCGGTTGCGGTCGTCGTACTCGGAGCGCTTCGCGTCGGGAAGTACGAGGGGCGCGTCCGCTCCGAGCTCGTTCGCGATGTCCACGAGCTCGTTGGGACGTCCACCCGGCGAGGCGTTCAGATGCTCCGAGAGGAGCATCTCCGTCAGCGTGCGCTGGAACTCCGTGATCGGGCCGTTGGTCGAGACGACCATGCCCTCGGTCACGCGGGTCGCGCAGGCCGGCATCGGCCGTGGCGCTCCCTCGACGTCGACGACGCACATGCGGCAGCCGCCGTACGGGTCGAGCTTGTCGTCGTGGCAGAGCGTCGGGATGAACGTGTCGTGGCGCGCCGCCGCGTGGACGAGAAGCTCCCCCTCGGGCGCGCTCACCGACCGGCCGTCGAGCGTGAACTCGACCATGCTCACGATCCTACTCGTGGTCGAGGAGAGTCTCCATGGCCTGATCGTACGTTTCGGAAGTCTGGTTCCGGGGCAGAGAACGCGTCGACGAATCGTTCATGTCGAAGGTGGCCGGCATGCCCGCAATCGAGACGCGAGCGCTGCGCAAGCAATACGGCGAGGTCGTCGCCCTCGGTGGCGTCGACCTCAGCGTCGAGGCTGGGACCGTCTTCGGTCTCCTCGGCCCGAACGGCGCGGGCAAGACCACGGCCGTCCGGATCCTCACGACGCTGTTGGCACCCGACGGAGGCTCGGCGACGGTGGCTGGCTTCGACGTCGGCCGCGACGGGCCTCGCGTGCGCGAGCGCATCGGGCTCGCCGGCGGGCAACTCCGTCTGGGGAGCCGTCGTCTGGTGCTTCGTGATCCTCGCGGTGTTCGCGCCCCTTTCGGCCTGGCGCTATCGCCTGGCGGTCACCCGCTGAGCGGGGCGAAGAGCTCGGGCCAGTTCGTCATCGCGTTCCGAACGGGGAACGGCGAGGCCTGCCCGAGCCCGCAGATCGACGTCTTCTCCATCGCGAGGAGCCACTCGTCGACCTTCTCGCGCGTCATGACAGCCTCGCCGCGCTGGAGCTCCTCCGAGAGGTGGTGGAGCGCGCGATTCCCGATCCGACACGGTGTGCACTTCTGGCAGGACTCCTCCGCGAAGAAGCGCATCGTCTCGGCCAGCAGACGCAGCGGGGAGTAGGACGGCGGGAACACCTGCACCGCAGCCGAGCCAGGGCCTGCGCCGTATTCCCGAAGTCCTTCCCGCGTCAGCGGCGCGTCCAGCGCCGACGGCGGGAGGATCCCGCTCGCGGCTCCGCCGGGGACGACGGAGCCGACCGCGTCCGTGAAGCCACCTGCGTGCGCCTCGACGAGCTCGCGTGTCGTCACCCCATTCGGCGCCTCGTAGCAGCCTGGTTTCGACACGGCGCCGGTGACGGACCACAGCCGAGTGCCCGCGGCGCCGCGTGTGCCGAGGGCCGCCCACCACTCTCCGCCGTTCCGGAGGATCGCCGGGATATGCGCGAGCGTCTCGACGTTCTGGATGAGCGTGGGGCGACCCAGGTAGCCGACCTGGCTCGGGAACGGCGGCTTGAGCCGGGGCATCGCGCGGCGCCCTTCCATCGACTCGAGCATCGCCGTCTCCTCGCCTGCGATGTAGGCGCCCGCTCCGACGACGAGCTCGAGCGAGAGTGGGTCGAGGAGGCCAGCGGCGCGAAACTCCTCGATTGCTTGCAACAGCTTGATGCGAGCGGTCGCGTACTCCTCGCGCAAGTAGATGTAGCCCTCGGTGACGTCGAGCGCACGCATCGCGATGACCGTCGCCTCGATCATGAGATGCGGGCGGAGCTCCATCACGTAGCGGTCCTTGATCGTCCCCGGCTCACCCTCGTCGGCGTTGACGACGACGTATCGCGGACCGGGCTCCTTCGACACGGCCTCCCACTTGAGCCCCGCCGGGAAGCCTGCACCGCCGTAGCCCGCGAGGCCCGACGCTTTCAGCTCGCTCACTATCGTCTCGACGGACGGGAGCGCGCGAAGGAGCTCGAGCGCCACCGCGAGCCTCGTAATCGGCGAGCGTGGCGTCACCCGCACCGAGGCCAACCGCAGGCCCCTCGTTCGTCGAGTGCGTGACCGCCGGGACGATCTCGTCGCCGCGGGTCATCGCGGGCGCGAGGTCGCAGTGGCCGAGACATGCGACCTCGACCGCGCCGGCGGTGCTCGCCAGGAGCTCGCGGGCGCCGAAGCAGTCGCACACCGGCCCCGTGCAGACGCGTAGAGCATCCGTGGGCACCTGGAGGAACGAGTAGAACGAGACGACCTCGTGCACCTCGCCGCGGCGTATGTTCATGTGGTCGGCGAGGGCGTCCGACAGCTCCATCGTGATCGGCCCCACTTCGCGCCGAACGCGGCCGAGATTGTCGAGGAGGCGTGTTCTCTCGCGCGGAAGCTCGGGAAGCAGCGATGCGAGCCGGAGCACGTCCACCGCGATCGAGTCTATTCCGCCCCCGGCGGCTTCCGGAGCGCCTTCGTCCGCGCCCGGCGGCGCTTGCCCTCCAGCCGACGCTCGCGTGCCGCCGTCGTCGGCTTCGTCGGCTTTCGTCGGCGCGGAACCGCAAGAGCGTGTTGAAGCTTCTCGACGAGGCGCTCGACGGCGAGCTCGCGATTGCGGATTTGGCTGCGCTCGTCCTGCGCGACAGCCCGGAGCAACGGCCCGGCGCGGGCGACGACGCGGCGCTTCTGTGTCTCGGTGAGCGCCGACGACGCCTCGACGTCGAGCAATGCCTCGACCCGCGTGGAGGACTTCTGGGCGTGCTGTCCACCCGGCCCGCTCGAGCGCGAGACCCGCAGTGTGATCTCCGAGATGGGGAGGAGGACGGAGCGCGTGACCCGGACGGACTCACGCTCTGACACTTGCACTCACTTCTGACGTGAACGCGACAGCGCGGTCCGGCGCCCGTGGTTAGCCCACGTCGAGCGCTGCGGAGAGCCCGGGGCTGGCTGGGGAGACCTCGTCCGGCGGCCCGGCGCTACGGCGCAACTCGCCGTCGACGACCTCGTAGTGGCCGATCTCGCCGAGCGGCGGCGAGTAGACGTGGATCGTCACCGCGCCGCGTTGGTGGTCCACACGGTGGATTCCCGTGGCAGGTGCGCAGAACGACTCACCGGCTCCGTAGCTGTGGGCGCGACGTGGACCGCCCCCGATGACGAGCGCCTCGCTCGAAGCTCGTCCCTCGAGCACGTGGACGCCGACGCACGAGCCCCCGTGGTCATGGAAGCCCGTGTCCCGAGGCTCCCACCAGGTGTTGAGCCAAGCCTCCGAGTACTCGTCGCGCCACAGGAGCTCGAACGACCCTTCGCCGCCACGCTCGAGGGCGCCCAGCTCGATACGTTCCGCCACGGAGCGCGCGAGGGCCATGCACTCCTCGGGAGTGAGGTCGTGTTCCGGGTTCGCCGGAGCCTCGATGCGGTCGAGATGCGCCACGGCTTCATTCTGCATTGAATTTCGAGATCGGGTAGGACGCGTTAGGGTCGAACTCGCGAGGCGTTACGCTGCTACGCCTGTTGCCCGTTCTACAACCAAGGGAGAACTGAGCCCGACTCCATGGCGTGCATTCTGCTCGACATCGACGGCGTGCTGCACGTCTCCGGAGACCCGATTCCCGGCACCGCGGATGCCGTCGCTGAGCTCCGCCGCGCGGGGCACGCGCTCCGGTTCGTCACGAACAACTCGACGCGGCCGCGCTCGCGCCTCGCAGAGGAGCTGCGCGAGATGGGCTTCACGCTGGACGACGACGAGCTGCAGACGACACCCGGCGCAGCGGCGCGCGAGCTTGCCGGAAAGCGCGTCCTCGCGCTCGTGATGGCGGCCGTCGTCCCCGACCTCGACGGCCTCGAGCTCGTCGGCGACCACGCCGAGGCCGTGCTCATCGGCGGTTGCGACGAGACCGTCGAACCGAACCAGGTGTTCAGCTACATGAACCTCGCTCGAGCCTTCGCGGAGATCCAGATGGGGGCATCGCTCTATTGCCTCCACAAGAACAAGTGGTGGCAGACGAGCCTCGGGCCGATGCTCGATTCGGGAGCGTTCGTCGCGGGGCTCGAGTACGTGACGGGAGTCGACGCGACCGTCCTCGGCAAGCCGAGCGCCTCCTACTTCGCCGCCGCCCTCGATGCCCTCGATGCCGAGCCCGAGCTGACGTGGCTCGTGACCGACGACGTGGACGGTGACGTGCGCGGTGCGCGGCTCTTCGGCATGAAGACCGCTCTCGTGCGGACGGGCAAGTTCCGGCCGGAGGCGCTCGAGCAGGCGGAGACGACGCCGGACATCGTCGTCTCGTCGCTCGCACAGTTTCCAGCGCTGCTCGAGGAAGACCTCACCGGCGGGTGGACGCCGTAAGAGTCGGTGTCGACATCATCGAGATCGAGCGCATCGAGCGCGCGCTCGAGCGCCCAGGCTTCCGTGAGCGCTGCTTCACGGAAGCCGAACGTGAGTACTGCGACTCTCGCGCGCGGCCCGCGCAGAGCTATGCGGGGAGGTTCGCGGGCAAGGAGGCGGTCGGGAAGGCGCTCGGCTGCGGCGTGCGGTTCACGTGGAAGGAGATCGAGATCGTCGGGCGGCCGAAGCCCGATGTTCGGCTGACGGGGCGGACTGCGGCATTCGCGGACCGGGTGAAGGCAGGGCCAATCGATCTCTCGATGACCCACTCGCGCGAGATCGCAGCCGCGATCGCTGTCGTGAGCCCCCGCACCAAAGATGACTGACCGCTTCGAGCCTCTGTACACCGCCGCCGAGTTGCGCGCGGCTGAGGAGCGCTACCCGAACTACCCGGATTCGGTCCCGGAGCTGATGGAACGGGCCGGCGCCGCAGTTGCGGACGTGGTCTTGAAGGCATTTCCGTTTGCGCGGAAATTCGCGTGTGTCTGCGGAGGCGGCTCGAATGGGGGCGACGGACGAGTTGCCGCGCGCCTGCTCCGCGAAGCCGGGCACGTTGCGGACGAAACGGACGAGGGCCTCGACGGCTACGACGTGATTGTCGACGCGCTCTTCGGGACGGGGTTTCGTGGCGCGCCCAGGCGCGAGGCGGCCGCGACCATCGAGCGGATGAACGCCTCGCCTGCGCCCGTCGTCGCCGTGGATCTCCCCTCCGGCGTCGATGCATCGACGGGGGAGACCGAAGGCCAAGCAGTCGAGGCCGAGCTCACTGTGACGTTCCACGCACTGAAGGTCGGGCTCGTGATATCACCGGGCAGATTCCACGCGGGCCGGGTGGTCGTATCGGACATCGGCCTCGATGGCGTGCCGACGGCCACCCACCGCGCGACGACTGCGCTCCTCGACGAGGTACCGCGCCGCGGAGCGCGGGACACGAAGTACTCGGCCGGCTCGGTTCTCGTCATCGGCGGCGAGCCGGGAACGACGAGCGCAGCCTGCCTCACGGCGATGGCAGCGCTTCGCGCGGATGCCGGCTACGTCACCCTTGCGGTTCCCGAGGAGTCCCTCCGTGCGGCTGAGGTGCTCGCGCTCGAGCCTGTCAAGCTCGCGTGGAGCGAAGAGCACGCGCTCGAAACCCTCGTGGCTGCCGCGGAGCGCGCGTCGGCCCTCGCTATCGGGCCCGGGCTCGGACGCTCGCCGGCGCGCCATGCGCTCGTCCGCGCGCTGCTCAGGCGCCTCGACCTCCCGATCGTGGTCGACGCCGACGGCCTCTTCGGGCTCGACCCGGTCGGGCGTTCGCAACCGACGGTGCTCACGCCGCACTCCGGCGAGCTCGCCGGTCTGCTCGGGCACGACTCGGCGTGGGTGAACGCCCATCGGCTGGAAGCCGCCCGCAGCTGCGCCGAGCGCTTCGGGGCGACCGTGCTCCTCAAGGGCCCCGACACGATCGTCGCTTCTCCCGACGGAGACATCGTCGTTTGCGACGGGGGCCCGCCCTCGCTCGCGACAGCCGGCACGGGAGACGTCCTGACGGGCGTCGTGGGGTCGTTCCTCGCGAAAGGGCTCGACGCGATGACGGCTGCGGCCGCCGCAACGGTGGCACACGGGTACGCGGCGGTGCTCGCGCCGCACGCGGCAGGGCTCGTCGCCAGCGATCTGCTCGACCTGCTTCCAAGCGCGCTCGAGCGGAGAGAATGACCGCGTGGAGCGGTCGTGCTTCACCCTCGATCTCGGCGCGATTCGGCGGAATGCCGGGGCGCTCGTGCGTGCCGCCGAAGGCGCGGAGCTGTGGGCCGTCGTCAAGGCCGACGGGTACGGGCACGGCGCCGTCGACGTCTCGAAGGCGGCTCTCGACGCCGGCGCGAGCGTTCTCTGCGTCGCGACGCTGCCGGAGGCGCTCCAGCTGCGCGCGGCGCTTCGAAACGCGCGCATCCTCGTCATGGGGCCGCTGTCGGACAGCGACATGGGAGAGGCCAGGGCCGCCCGGCTCGAGCTCGTCTCCACCGACGGTCGCGTCCCGGAGGGTTTTCGCGTCCACCTCAAGATCGACACGGGAATGGGACGTTGGGGAGTCTCCGACCTCCCGCAGCCGACGTCCGACGTCGTCGGCCTCATGAGCCATCTCGCGTCCGCAGACACCGATCCCGCCTTCACTCATCTCCAGATCGAGCGCTTTCGCGAAGCGACCGCCGGTCTCGCCGACGTGACGCGCCACGTCGCAAACAGTGCCGCGACTCTCCGTTACGCGGAGGCCCGGTTCGAGGCGGTTCGCTGTGGCATCGCGCTCTACGGGATCTCGCCGTTCGGTACCGATCCCGGCGCGGATGGTCTGGAGCCCGCGCTGCGCTGGGAGTCGCACCTCGCTCAGGTGAAGCAGCTCCAGCCCGGGGACAGCACAGGCTACGGACGCCGGTACATCGCCGACCGGCCGACATGGGTCGGCATCGTCCCCGTCGGTTACGAGGATGGTTTTCGTCGCGACATGACGGGCACCGAAGTGCTCGTCGAGGGAGCGCGCCGCCGTGTCGTGGGCACGGTGTCGATGGACGCCCTCGCGGTCGAGCTGGCTGCCGAGCTTCCGGTGGGGACGCCCGTGACACTCGTCGGGGATGGGATCCTCGTCGAGGACCACGCTCGTGCCGCCGACACGATCGCCTACGAGATCGCGGTCGGGCTCAACACGAGGTCGGGTCGCGCGCGGCGGGTCGCCGTCGATGGATGAGCGGCTGCGCGAGATCTTGGCCGGCGAGGAGGCATGGATCGTCGGTGGCGCTGTGCGCGACCGGCTTCTGCTCCGGCCGGTGCTGGACATCGACGTCGCCTGCGCCGATCCACACGATGCGGCGCACCGGTTTGCAGGCCGTTTCGGCGGCGTCGTATTCCCGCTCTCCGAGCGCCACGGAGCCTGGCGTGTGGTTGCCGACGGTGTCGTCGAGACTGTCGACTTCACGCCGCTCGGCGACGGAATCGGCGCAGATCTCGAGTCGCGCGACTTCACCTTCAACGCGATCGCGGAACGCGTCGCCGACGCCGAGACGTACGACCCGCACAATGGAGGCGCCGACCTTGCAGCAGGCATGGTTCGAGCGGTCTCCGACGGCGCCTTCGCCGACGACCCGCTGCGGCTCCTGCGCGCGGTGCGCTTCGAGGACGAGCTCGGATTCCGGATGGACCAACGCACGGAGGAGCTGCTGCGTGCGGCGGCTCCACTCGTCACGCAGGCTGCAGGCGAACGCGTCCTGGCGGAGCTCGAGCGGCTCTCGCCCGATGGGTATCGCCGCCTCGACGAGGTCGGTCTGCTGGCGCCGCTCGGCGGTCAGCTCGACGACCGCCTGGATGCCTTCGATCAACCTGACTTTCGCCTTGTCGCGGTGTTTCAGGAGAACCTCTCCCGCCTCCCGATCTCGAACGAGCTGAAGCGCTACTCCGCCGCGCTGCGCCGTGCTCGACGCCCGGAAGATCCGTCGCCGCGCTCGATTCATCGCTTCCGCCGCACGACCGAGCCCTGGGCCCTCGACGCGCTCGCGTACGTCGGCGCACCGGAGCTCGTCGGTGTCGTCGAGACGACTCGACGCGCCGACCCGACGGAGCCGCTCGTCCGCGGCGACGAGCTGGGTCTCGAGCCGGGGCCGGCGATCGGACGTATCCTCGACGCCATCGAAGAGGAGCGGGCAGCGGGGACGATCTCGACACGCGAGGAGGCGCTCGAGCTGGCACGCACTCTTTCGGACGAGATCGGCGCATCGTGAGCCTCGAGCTGCGGCTCGCACTCCAGGAGGAACGGGCGAACGACCTCGCCGACCGCGTTCGGAGGCTGCTCGGGCCGTTCACCGGCCACGAGATCGCGCTCGACGCCGGTTGCGGGACGGGCTCGCTCGCATTCGCGCTTGCTCCGCACGTCGCCGAGGTCGTCGGCGTCGATATCCGCGCCGACTATCTCGAGGCCGCTCGCGCGGCCGCCCCGGCGAACGTTCGCTTCGCCGAGGGAGACGTGATGGCACTGCCCTTCGGCTACGCGGAGTTCGACCTCGCCTGCTGCCACCGCGTCCTCCACCACGTGCGCCGCCCGGAGCTCGCCGTCTCGGAGCTCGCCCGCGTCACGAGACCGGGCGGGAAGATCCTCATCGCCGATCAGCTCGGCTCGATCGACCCGCTCTTGAGTCTCGAGCTGGATCGCTTCGAGCGCCTCCGCGACCCGAGTCACCAGCGACTCCTGCCCGACACCGACATTCGCGGCTTCCTCGACGCCAACGACCTCGTGCTCATCAGCTCGGAGGTCACGCGGGAGCGCGTCGACGTCGAGCAGCGACTCGAGCTCGCCGGGCTGTCCGAGGACGAGCGAATGCGGATCCGCGGAGCGGCGCCGGCCGCGTCGTACGAGATCGAGGTCGGGTGGTACGTCGCCCGCAAGCCGGGCGTCTAGCACGGCCTACTCGTCGCGGTGCGCGGTCGAGCGGGCGGCCATCGAGGTGACGAGCCGCGGGAAGAGGGCCTGCGCGATCGAGGCGAAGCGGTACGGGAACCAGGGCACGGTGACCTCGCGCTTGTCCTTCTCGACTGCTCGTACGACGGCACGCGCGACGTCCTCTGGCTCGATCACGAAGCGCCGTAGGAGCCCGCTTCTCAGCTTCACCCGCTGCGGAAAGCCCTCGGTCTCGACGAAGCCGGGCATCACCGTGTGCACGTGGATGCCACTTCCCGCGAGCAGTGCAGACGTCGACCGCGAGAACGCGAGCTGCGCGTGCTTCGCCGCGGCGTAGGCGCCTGCCGGCGCGAACGCGACCGTCCCCGCGATCGAGACGAGGTTGACGACGTGCGCGCCTCCCTCGACAGCAGCTGCCCGGAGGCCAGGCTCGAACGCGCGCAGGCACCACACCCCGCCCAGGTAGTTCACGTCGATCACCTGCTCGACGCGCCTCGGGTCGATGTCGAGGAAGCTGCCGCGGGCGGCGATTCCAGCGTTGTTCACGAGCAGGCCGATCGCAGGATGTCGCCCCAGAACTCGTGCGGCGACCTCGTCGACCTGAGCACGGTCTGACACGTCGCACGCCTCCCATTCGCCGCCGATCTGTCCGGCGATGCGCTCGAGGTGGTCCGCCCGTCGCGCGAGGAGGACGCAGCGCCAGCCTCGTGTCGAGAGCTCGCGCGCCGTCGCCTCGCCGATCCCCGACGAGGCTCCTGTGATCACCGCCACGCGCCCCGTCGTCATCGCCGCGCCACGCTATCCGATTAGGATCATTCGGCGGGTTGGCCCGACCGGGCCGCACGGCGCGACTCCCCGCTGCGATGCCTGCCGGAATCCGGCGCCGGAGCCGGACGAGCGAGATCGCCGTTGGGCGGACGAGCGCATCGGAGATCTGGCCGGAGTCGTCGCGGCGCTGCGCTGACGAACCGGGTTTTCGGAAGTCGCTTCCCAACTTCCCTTTCGGATGCGAACTCCCTATGCTCAATGGACGGGCCGGGCGTTTGCTGACGGCAGCGATCCCGAGGGGGGCATCGCCCTCAGCCTTCCTCCCCTGGCGTCCGGCCCTCGACTTCACCCGTTCGGGTCACGCTGGGCGATTCGGGAGCACTAACGCTGAGTACGCCCGGGCGTCCGGGTATGCCTAGCCGCAGGGAGCCCTCGCCCGGGCACTAGACGAACCTGGCTGAGCGAGCAAGCGCATCGGGGATCTCGCCGCAGCCGTGGACATGCTGCGCTGACGTCGGCTTGTCGCGAACAGTCGAAGGACTTAGGCTGCACGCAAGTCGCACAAGGGGAGGGGGTGAGAGAATGCGACGACATACATGGACGGCCGCCGTTGTGGCAGCCGCCGCCCTGATGCTTCCTGCAGGCGCTCTTGCCTTCGGGCCAGCACCGCCTCCAGGGAACCCGGACGGCACGGCACAGCTCGAGGCTTGCGACGATGCCCTTGGCCGGCAAATAGACAAGGGCGTAACGGCTGGCGGAGGGCCGAAGGCAGGAGAACCGGGCCCACTCAACTGCGACCACTTCTTCCAAGATCCGGAGGGGGCGGGCATCGGGAACGGTTGGCCGCCGCCTCCGTTCCAACCCTGAGCATCGACCGTCCAGCGAGGGCCGACACGCCGTCGCGGCCCTCGCTTCTACGAACTCGCCAGCTGGATCGGCCCCATCAACGCAGTTGCGAAGAAGGGACGAGATACCCAGCGCCCTCTCCGGAGGCACGAACGCTCTTCTTCGGCTCGGCGCCTAGGTCGCAGCCCTAGTAGCTGGTTTGCTCCGCCAGCTCGATCACTGTGGGCGGAACTATCGGGCTCAAGTTCGCCAATACATCGGAGCCGCGCACCTTTTCCGCGAACGACCTTGCCTCCTCGGCGGAGTCGAACTCGATCCTGACGAAGAACAGGTTCGGGTTATCGACGCTGCGGAAGATCATGTGCCCCTTAGCGACCTGCCTGCGACCGATGGGATCGGAGTCGAACCTCTGTTTCCAGGCGTCGAAATCGCCCTCGAACACACCGACAATAAAGGCCATTCCTCACCCCCGTCTTGTGATTCGGCAATCAGCCGACCGCACACTACAAGTGATGTGTTGCTCCCAGGCCAAGCGGTATCGGCTCGAACAACGCGGCGGCAAACAATGGGCGAACAGCGCGACCTGGCTGGTGGTGAAGTTCTCTCTCCTCGCGCTGCTCGCGGCCAAGTCTCCTCGGGGCGCTCGCGCTGCTGCGCTGAGTCGTTTTGGTCACGAACTGGTCATCGCCACGAACCCCAGGTGAGTCCAGAGAACGCGAAAAGGCCCCGTTACGAGGGCCTTTCTGATCAGAGCATCCGATCCCCGGTTCGAGAGTCGCTATCCGATTAGGATCGCCGCGTGGCCGGCAGGTTCGACGGGAGGCAGGCGCTCGTGCTCGGCGTCGCGAATCAGCGCTCGATCGCATGGGCGATTGCGAAGCGGCTTGCCGACGAGGGTGCGCAGATCGCCTTCACGTACCAAGGCGAGCGAATCGAGAAGAACGTCAGCGACCTCGCTGCGACCGTGTCGAGCCCGCTCGTCACCGAATGCGACGTGCGCTCGGACGACGACATCGCGCGGGTCTTCTCCGAGGTCGCCGACACGTTCGGAGGGGGTCTCGACCTCCTCGTCCATTCGGTCGCCTTCGCCGCCGCAGAGGACCTCGAAGGCCGCTTCGTAGACACGCCGCGCGATCGCTTCTGGATGGCGATCGACATCAGCGCCTACTCACTCGTCGCCTGCGCGCGCGCCGCGGAGCCGCTGATGGAGGCGCGCGGCGGGGGGTCGATCGTGACGATGACGTACCTCGGCGGGGAGCGGGCCGTACCGCACTACAACGTCATGGGGGTGGCCAAGTCGACGCTCGACTCGTCTGTGCGTTACCTGGCCTGGGATCTCGGGTTCAAGAACATCCGCGTGAACGCGGTTTCCGCGGGGCCGGTGCGCACGCTCGCGGCGCGCTCGATCGCCGGGTTCACAACGATGCAGACGATGTTCGAGGACCGTGCGCCGCTCCACCGGCAGATCGAGTCGGACGATTGCGGCGCCGCCGCGGCGTACCTCCTCTCGGATGAGGCGGCAAACGTCACCGCCACGACGCTGTACGTCGACGCCGGCTATCACGCGATGGGTATGTAGAGGGCCGCGAGGAGAGCTGGCGCGGTAGAGCCAGCCGGGTTGTACCCAGTTGTCTTTTCTTGGTGCGCCCGTTCGTCCTACAGATGAGATCGCAAAGGAGGCACGGTCTGTAGCGAGACGACAGAGCGGCGAAAGAAAGGACAACGACATGCCGACAACGACCGACATCTCGATGCCCCGCCTGCGCATCAGCCTCAATGGCCACGTGGTGGCGCCGGGTGACCCGGAGTGCTCAACCAGAACATCCCGCCCGGCTAGCGGCACCCGAGGATGTGAGGCGAGCTCGGATCGGTTGACTCAGCGGTAGCGCTCGAGAAACGCCCGCATCGCGGCCAGGTCTCGCAGCGTCACCACGACGCCCTCCGCACCCGCCTCGAGTAACGCGTCGGCGCGCTCCGGAGACGTCCTAGGGACCACGCGCAGATCCGGATGCCGCTCCTTGACGGAGCGCACGTGATCGGCGTCCGAGCCGCGGCTCGGGTGCCAGACGCCACCGTGTTCGAGGCAGCGGTTGATCGTCTGTTCCGAGCTGCCCCCGAACCAGAGCTCGGGCTCCGGGGCAGGCAGAGGACCGAAGGTCGCGTTCTCGAACGACCAGTGCTCGCCGTGAAACTCGCGCTCTCCGCGCCAGAGCGCACGCATCAGCCGGATCCCCTCCTCTGCCCGGCGGCCGCGGCCTCGGAACTCGACTCCCAGGTTCCGGAACTCGTCCTCGTGCCAGCCCATCCCGAGGCCGAGCTTCAGCCGGCCCTTCGTAAGCTCCTGCAGGGTTGCTGCCTCCTTCGCCAGGTGAACCGGGTGATGCAGCGGGGCGAGCATGATCGACGTGCCCAGGGCGATCCGCTCCGTGAACGCGGCGATCCAGCCGAGCGTGACGAGGGGCGCGTACACGCGGCCGTAGGGCTCGACTGCTTCTGGCCCGACAAGGACGTGCTCCGTCGCCCATACGGAGTCGAACCCGAGCTCCTCCGCGGCCTCGGCGTGCCGCCGGATCCCATCGGGGGAAGAACCCTTGCCGAAGTTGGGCAGGATGAGCCCGACGTGCACGACCCGAGCCTACTGAGACAGCGGGTCAGCGAGTCGTGTGTTGCACGGCTCGCGACCGTCGATCCCGACGGCCGTCCTCACCTCGTTCCGATCGTCTACGCGATCGCGGGAGACACCCTCTACTCCGCGGTCGACCAGAAGCCGAAGGCCTCGCGCCGGCTCCGGAGGATCGAGAACGCGCGGGCGAGGCCCGACGTCGCCGTTCTCGTCGACAGCTACGACGACGACTGGACGCTGCTCTGGTGGGTACGACTGCGCGGGCGGGCGCGAGTCCTCGACCGAGGCGAGGAGGCCGGGCACGCCCTTGTGCTTCTCCGCCGGAAGTATCCGCAGTACCGCGAAGAGCCGCCCGGGCTGCCCGTGTTGGCGATCGATGTCGACGAATGGCGGGGATGGGAGGCGGCATCCGTGGGGTGAGCAACTCGCGACGCAGAGGTGGGGTCGTCCGCAAGAACACCGTCGTCTGGAGGCTGAACGTGGGCGCGCACCCCTCGACCTCGAAGCGGTTCCCGAAGGCGCAGGCGCTCGCGGAGCTGAAGAGGTACGCGGTCAAGCAGAAGGCGCACGCAGGCAGCGGCTAGCGGTTTCGGTACACAACGGCGGGGGAAGACTCCCCGTATGCGACGGACTTTCTACGCGACGCTCGGCTGGCTTGCCTGGAAGTTCGGCAAGCGCGCGGTGCGCCGCAAGCTGCGCTTCTCGGGACGCTAGGAGCTCGCCGCCTCGATCACCGCGTCGATGTCGGGCAGCTCGCGGCCCAGCATCCAGGCTGCGACGATCCTCTCTCCGTCCTCGATGAGGAACGCTGAACGCATCGCAACGTCGGCCATTCCGAGTGGCTCGATGGCGACATCGAACGCCCGAATCGCCTCGCCGTTCCAGTCCGAAAGGAGCGGGACGTCGACACCGAGCGTGTCGGCCCAAGCGCGATGCGACCACGGCGAGTCACGGGAGATCGCGACCGGACGGATTCCTGCCGCGGCGAGGTCGTCACTCCTGTCCCGCAGGAGGTGCAGCTCGTTCGTTCAGGTGGGCGACCAGTCATACAAGTAAAAACACAGTAGAGAGAGGCCAGCGCCGAGGATTTCCCTCAACGGACGAGCCTCCTCACGAGGGTCCGTCCAGACGCGAACGTCGGGCACCCGCTCGCCAGGCGCAAGCATCCTCAGACGGTAACAGCGGGTCTGATGACGAGTTACCGAAATCGGGTGGTGGGCGGGCACCGACAACTGGTCCGTCTCCACGGCAACACTTGCGGTGCCCAACTCCGAAATGGTCACCGGCGAGTGGGGCCTCACGCGGCCCCTGAGCGAGCCGCTTGGTGACGGCTCCCTGACGGTGCTTTCGAGTTGGGGCCCGTGCCGAATCTCGATGAACCCGCCGTGCGCGCACGAGCCCAAGCGAAACGGCGAGCTCTATCGGCTCAACGGCAAGAGGGGCGTTCGGATCGCCTCGAGCGCGTCGCCGCTCACGCCCCTGTGGTCGACGACGGACGCATCCTCGTCGATCACGAGAACGGGACGATCGAGCCGCTACGAGGGCCCGGGCCGGGTCATCTTCGTCCCCGTCGACCTGCTTCCACTCCGGTGAGGGAGGCAAACCCCCAGCCTGCATACATCAGTTTCAGGATTCGGAGCGCCGCGCCGCCTGACTGCGGGATCAGGGAGCGGGAGCGGCACGACGGGGGCGTCGTACACGGAGCATGTACGGCAAGCCCCGACCGACGATGCCAACCGTCCCGCCCAAGCGCCGGAGCCAGGAGGGATCCGGGACCAGACGGAGGGACCCGGCGATGTCCTCGACCTCCACGACGTAGGTGCGAACGAGTCCGATTCCCTCGAGGTCCAGCGAGATCTCGCGCATCGGGTGGTCGGGGAGAGACGTACCGCCGCTTCGGTAGAGATCCTCGGACAGAAGGACGTATTCGGACGCCTGCACAGGGTTCTTGAGCAGCCGATGGACGAAGATCACGTCCATTCCGACGAGATTCCGCCGTCGCTTGATGGTTTGGGTCGCAACCTCGCCAACGTGCGCGACGAACTTCAGCTTCAGGCCGCTCGCCTGCGCGCAACTGGGGCAGGGGCACATGTTGAGCTCGATTAGCCGCCGCTCGACGTGGAAGGCATGGTGCATGGCGACGGCAGCCTGGGTGACGGCGGTGACCGTCGCGCCGTCGACCAGCGCATCGGCCTCGCGCGAGAGGAAAGCCGCGTCGCCTTCGATCTCGATCAGGTCGAAGTCGCGGGCCGCATCGACCACCTTCTCGAGCAGGCGCGTCGTGATTACCTCCGCGTGCGCGAGGATGGTGCGGTGGGACAGCATGTACTCCGTGTAGCCCCCGATATCCGCGATCAAGAGCAGCGCACGCCGGGTCTCCACTCGGGAAGACGCTAGCAGGGCGGAATGGACCTCCAGAGACTGACGCTCAAGACGCCAGACGGGGCGAGTTCTGAGCGGGGGAATTCCCGGTCAGGCCATCAGACGGACACGGGCAGCGTCTCGGTCGCGTCAGCGATCTCGCGCGCGACCTCGACGATGTCGCGGTTCGCGTTGTAGACGCGGAGCTGGCGGTCAGAGGAGGAGCCCCGTCCGAGGATCGCCAGCACGCCTTCGAGCTCCCGCTCCGAGCCGAGCTCGCGGGCGTGCGGGCGCAGCTCCCTCACGGTGCGGCGGATCAGCCGCGCGACCGGGACACGGTTCCGGCTGGGGCTCTCGAGGTCCATCACGGGCGCCTCGAGGCCGTAGCGTGCGGCGAGCCACTTGTTCTCGCTCGTGAGGATGCGGTGGTACGACGGGATCTCGTGCCCGGCCTCGTGCTGCTCGCAGAGCTGCTTCACGAGCGCCTGGCAGTACGCGGCGATCGCGACCGCGTCCTCCAGGCGGGTCACCGCGTCGCAGATTCGGATCTCGATTGTCCCAAGGCGGGGGTGCAGGCGGATGTCCCACCAGATGTGCGTGTAGTCGGCGATGCAGCCGGAGCGCTCGAGCTGGCCGACCACCGCGGCGTAGTCCGAGTAGTCGCGGAACCGGGGAGGCGGGCCGGAGCGCGGGAACGCGGAGAAGACCATCTGACGGCTGGAGGAGAGGCCCGTCGGCTCACCGCGCCAGAACGGCGAGCTCGCCGACAGCGCGAGGAGCGGCGCGAGGTGCGGGAGCAGCCCGTTCACGACCTGGATCGCCTTCTCCGCGTCGTCGACGGCGACGTGGACGTGCATCCCGAAGATGAGCTCGCGCCGGGCGATGTACTGCATCTGGTCGATGAGCGCGCGGTAGCGGTCCTGCGCCGTGATCCGCTGGCGCTCGAACAGGCTGAACGGATGCGTGCCGGCCGAGCCGACGCGCAGGCCTTTCTCACGAGCGATCCCGGTGACATACGAGCGCAGGGTCACGAGCTCACGCTCGATGTCGCCGGCCGTGCGGCAGACAGGCGTCGTGATCTCGAGCACCGACTGCATGAGCTCCGGGTTGATCCGCGCCTCGAGCTCGTGCCCGCTCACGGCCGCCAGCATCGTGTCGATGTGCTGGACGAGCTCGAATCCCTCTCCATCGAGCAGCTGGTACTCCTCCTCGACCCCGAGCGTGTACGGGTCGCCGGTGCCGAACTCGTGGTTGATGACGCTGCCGGCCGGCTCCGGCCCGTTACCCGTGATCGACGAGGGGAAAGCCTGCTTCGACTCGGTCATCGGCCGTTCTCCGGCCGATGAGCGGGGAGGGGTGTGGGGAACCGGGAGGTTCCCCACGCTCTCAAGAAGAAGGGGGCACGCGGGGGAAACATGGTTTCCCCCGCGAACGCGAGCCGGAGGCGAGCGTTGGTCACGGAAGGACCGCCTCGACCTCGATCTCGACCTTCCACCTGGGATCGAAGAGCCTGGCGAGGACGGTCGTGTTTGCCGGCCGGACGTCCCCGAAGACCTTCGCGTGCGCGCGAGCGAAGCCGTCGAAGTCAGCCGCCTCCGTGAGGTACACGCGCGTGCGCACGACGTGCTCGAGGCTCGTTCCCGCCTGCTCGAGGGCAGTTCCGATGAGCTCGAGGCAGAGGAGCGTCTGGTCGTAGATGTCCTCGGGCGGCGACGAGCCGTCTGCGGGATTCGCGGCCGTGCCGGAGACGTGCACGCGGTCGCCGGCGACGACGGCGCGCGAGTAGCCGACGATCGGCTCGTAGATCCCCGTGCCGGAGATGAGGCGCCGCTCCATGAGGGGGCTAGTATCGCCGCGCGTGCAGGCACTTCGCCAGATCGACGGCTGGCCGGTCGAGTTCGCAGCCGCCGGGGTCGTGGATCGAGAAGGGCGAACGACGACTCGCGGCGATGCGAACCGCATCGTGCGGCTCGCCTCCATTTCGAAGCCGATTGCGGCGCTCGCCGTGCTCGTCGCGGCGGAAGAAGGCGTCGTCGACCTCGACGAGCCGGCCGGCCCGCCCGGCTCGACCGTCCGCCATCTGCTCGCGCACACGTCCGGCCTGCCGTTCGAGGGGACGGAACCGATCGCCCAGCCGGGGCGTCGACGGATCTACTCGAACGAAGCCTTTCGTGTGCTCGCCTCTCGCCTGACGGAGGCGGCGCAGATGTCCTTCGAGGAGTACGTCCGGGTAGCCGTCTGTGAGCCGCTCGGCCTCCGACTCGATCCTTCCGGCGATCCGGCCGCCGGTATGCAGGCATCGCTCGAGGACGTGCTGGCCATCGGTCGCGAGCTGCTCGCACCGCGGCTCGTCGCGGACGAGACGCGCGACGAGATGGTGGCTGTCCAGTTCCCGGGGCTGCCGGGCGTACTGCCCGACCACGGTCGCTTCGATCCGCTCGACTGGGGCCTCGGCGTGCAGCTGAACACGCGGCCGCCGTCGTGGATGGGCACGCGGACGTCGCCGGGGACATTCGGGCACTTCGGCGGGACCGGGACGTTCCTCTGGGTCGACCCCGACGCGCGAGTCGTCTGTGCGGGACTCACGACCCGTGAGTTCGGCGACTGGGCGAAGGAGGTGTGGCCGCTTTTCTCGGACGCCGTGCTCGGGGAGCTCACGATGTCCTTGTGACGCCGTGTCACAAGGGCATCGAGACGGTCAGGCTGCGTCCGAGTCGGTGCCGTCGTCGGCGAACAGCGGTCGTACGAGCTCGTCGAACGTCTGGAGGTCGCAGCTCGCGATGACGCACGGTGTCATCGCCGTGACCGTCGCCGTCCGCGGCACGTTCATCGCCAGCGCCACCTCGCCGAAGAACTCTCCGGCTTTCAGGATCCGCCGCTCGCCGAGCGTGGTCTGCGAGACGCCGGCCACCCCGGAGAGGAGAACGAAGAAGCGATCGCCCGGCTCGCCTTCTCGGATGATCACCGTTCCAGAGGTGACTTCCTCACGTTGCATGCGGTCGGCGAGCTTCCCCAGCGTCTCGCCCGGGAGGTCGGCGAACAGCCCGACCCTGGCGAGCTCCGTAACCGACGCGGGGACATGTCGAGGAGACACGGCGCAGTACGGTACCGGCGTGGGCGCCCTGGCAGGCTGGCGGTACTGCCCGCGCTGCCGCGCGGAGCTCGCGCATCACGGCGGGCGGGTCGAGTGCCCTTCGTGCGGGTTCGTCCACTACCCGAATCCCGTGCCCGCCGTGTCGGCGCTCGTCGTCGACGCGGAGGGTCGCCTTCTCCTCGCACGCCGCGCCCATGATCCCGACGCGGGCCTCTGGGACACGCTCGGCGGGTTCCTCGACGAGGGGGAGCCGCCGGAGGCTGCGCTCCGTCGCGAGCTCCGCGAAGAGGCAGGCGTCGAGGTCGAGCCCGGACGCTTCGTCGGGATCTTCAGCGATCGTTACGGCGACGGCGACGACGCGCCGTTCGTGCTCAATCTCGTCTGGGAGGCCCGCATCATCGAGGGGGAGCCCAGGCCCGACGACGACGTGTCGGAGCTACGCTGGTTCTCCCGCGATGACTTGCCGCCGGCCGACGAGGTGGCGTTTCGCTGGCTCGCTCCGGCGCTTACGGTCTGGGCGAGAAACGACCTTTAGGCGCACCAAAGGGCCGGCGAACCGGCCCTTCGGCTAGGGGAGGGGGAGGGGGAAGCCTCGAAACAAAACCTGCTGCAAAAACAGGTCCTATCAGGATACGCGACGCGAGGGAAGTGCCGGGCCGGGCCTAGGCGGTTTCCGCCAGGCCCTCCTGTGCCTCGAGCCCGAGTGAGCGCTCGAGCGCCGACTTGGGCTGCGCGCCTATCGCGGCAGCCGCGGGCTCGCCGTCCTTGAAGAGGATCATCGTCGGGATCGACATCACGCCGTACTTCATCGACAGGCCTTGCTCCTCGTCGATGTTGACCTTCACGAGCTTCACCTCGTCCATCCGCTCCTCCACGATCTTGTCGAGGATGGGAGCCACCGCGTGGCATGGGCCGCACCACTCGGCCCAGAAGTCCACGATCACCGGTGTGTCGCTCTTCAGGACTTCCTCGTCGAAGGTCGCTTCCGTGACGTCAAGTGCCATGAGACTCATTCGTTCCTTTCATGCGTGTCATTTGCGAGTGCTCGGTCATAAACGGCGGAGGATCCGAAACCCTTCCCTAGAC
This sequence comes from uncultured Gaiellaceae bacterium, assembly GCA_963723695.1. Classification (GTDB taxonomy): domain Bacteria; phylum Actinomycetota; class Thermoleophilia; order Gaiellales; family Gaiellaceae; genus GMQP-bins7. The sequence continues at coordinate 702,189 of CAVRRU010000012.1, forward strand.
TGATTTCCACGTGGCGCAGATCTTCACACCTCTTCCGGACAAGCCTGACCATAACGCCCTCGAGCTCGAGTTGCTCGACGCGTGGGAGCGCGAGCAGACCTTCGAGAAGCTGCGGGAGAACAACCGCGGCGGGCCGCGTTTCAGCTTCATCGACGGGCCGGTCACTGCCAACAAGACCCTTGCTGTCCACACCGCGTGGGGCCGCACCTTGAAGGATGTCTTCCAGCGCTACAAGGCGATGCGCGGCTTCGAGCAGCGCTACCAGAACGGTTTCGATTGCCAGGGCCTGTGGATCGAGGTCGGGGTCGAGCGCGAGCTCGGGCTCAACTCGAAGCGCGACATCGAGGAGTACGGGCTAGCGGCCTTCGCTCGCAAGTGCCGCGAGAAGGTCGTGTGGTCCGCCATGGAGCTGACGCGTGGGTCGAAACGGCTCGGCCAGTGGATGGACTGGGGAAGCGACTACTTCACGTTCTCGGACACGAACATCGAGTACATCTGGGGCTTCCTGAAGTCGATGCACGAGCGGGAGTTTCTGTACAAGGGCCATCGCTCGACCGAGTGGTGCCCACGGTGCGGAACCTCGATCTCGCAGCACGAGCTGACGCAGAGCGGCGTCTACCAGGATCGAACGGACCCCTCGCTCTTCGTTCGCTTCCCGCTCATCGATCGCCCCGGCGAATCGCTCGTCATCTGGACGACTACTCCGTGGACCGTCCCGGCGAACGTCGCGGCGGCTGTGAAAGAGGACGCCGAGTACGGGCTTCGCGAGAACGGTGAATGGGTCGCGGTCGCGAGATACCCCGAAGAGAAGTTCGTACGGACCGCTGAGGGATCCGAGCTCGTCGGTCTCAGGTACCGAGGACCGTTCGACGACCTCGGGCCAGGACGAGAGGTCGAGCATCGCGTGATCCCGTGGGACGAGGTCTCCCTCGAGGAAGGCACCGGCATCGTCCATATCGCGCCCGGCGCCGGGCAGGAGGACTTCGAGCTTGGCCGGATTCACGAGCTACCCGTGCTCTCACCAGTCGACGAGGCGGGGCGCTTCTACGACGCCTACGGCTGGCTGCACGGCCTGTCTACCGCTGACGCAGCAGATCAGATCGTGGGAAGGCTCGCCGAAACCGGCTTCCTCGTCCACGCCGGGAGATACGAGCACCGCTATCCGCACTGCTGGCGGTGCGACACGCCTCTGATCTGGCGGGTTACGGATGACTGGCTCATCGCGGTCGACGATCTGCGCCAGCCGCTGCTCGACGCGAACGCCGCGGTCGAGTGGACGCCCGCGTACATGGGCAAGCGAATGGACGACTGGCTGCGGAACATGGGCGACTGGAACATCTCGCGGCGCCGGTACTACGGGCTGCCGCTCCCGATCTACGAGTGCGCGTGCGGCCACGTCACCGTTGTCGGCTCGAAGTCGGAGCTCGCCGAGCGTTCACTTTCCGGCTTGGAGCAGCTCGAGGAGCTACGCCGCCCGTGGATCGACGAGGTGCCCATCCGCTGCGAGGCGTGCGGCGACTCTGTCCGCCGAATCTCCGAGGTTGGTGACGTCTGGCTCGACGCGGGGATCGTTCCCTTCTCGACGCTCGGCTGGCAGAGCCCCGAGCACGTGCCCGAGGGCTACGCGACGGGCGCAGCCAGGGGCTTGACGAAGGCGGATCTTCCGGACCATGCGTACTGGGAGCAATGGTTCCCGGCCGACTGGGTGTCGGAGATGCGCGAGCAGATCCGGCTTTGGTTCTACTCCCAGCTGTTCATGTCGGTCGCCCTCACCGGCCGATCGCCGTTTCAGCGGGTGCTGGGCTACGAGAAGATGCTGGACGAGCAGGGGCGCGAGATGCACGGCTCGTGGGGGAACATGATCGACGCGGAGGACGCCTTCGCGCGCATGGGGGCGGACGTCATGCGCTGGCAGTACTCCGCCCAACCGCCCGATCGAAACCTCCTCTTCGGCTACGGGCCTGCTCACGAGATCCAGCGAAAGCTTCTCACTCTCTGGAACTCGTGCAAGTTCCTCGTCGACTACGCGAACATCGACGGCTGGACGCCTGAGTCGGGCGACCTGGAGTCGGGACCGGGTGGAGAGCTGGAGCCGCTCGACCGCTGGCTCGTCGAGCGGACGCACGCGCTCGTCGACGAGGCGACGGCGGGGTATGAAAGCTGGCTGACGGTCGACGTCGTGCGCGCGTACGAAGCCTTCGTGGACGATGTCTCGAACTGGTACATCCGGCGCTCGCGTCGGCGCTTCTGGGACGGAGACCCGGTCGCGCTGCGCGCGCTGTGGTACGCGCTCGTCCAGGGCCTGCGCGTCGTGGCTCCGCTCATGCCGTTCCTCACGGATCACCTCTGGCGCGTGCTCACCGCGCCCTCAGAGGGCGCCCCGGCGTCGGTCCATCTCGCGGGCTGGCCGGGGACGCCGGAGCCGGATTCCGCGCAGCTCGAGGAGGTTGCGGAACTGCGCCGCGTCGTCGAACTGGGACGCCAGGCACGCGCGACGTCCGGCATGAAGCTCCGACAGCCGCTGCGGGCGCTCGTCGTCGAGGGGGCGCCGAAGGCGCAGGGTCACGCCGACGAGATCGCGGACGAGCTACGCGTGCGCGACGTCACCTTCTCCGACGTCGAGGCGAGCGAGCTGCGCGTCAAGCCCAACCTGCCGGTCCTCGGGCCGAAGCTCGGGAAGGAGCTCGGCGCGGTGCGAGCGGCGCTCGATGCGGGCGACTTCGAGGAGCTGCCTGACGGAGGCATTCGCGTAGCCGGCCACGTGCTCTCACGCGACGAGGTGCTCGTCGAGCGCCACGGCAAGGAGGGGTGGGCGGTCGCCGCATCGGACGGCGTCACGGTCGCGCTCGATCTCCACCTCGACGACGAGCTCGTTCGGGCGGGGCGGGTCTACGACCTCATCCACGCGGTGAACACACTTCGCAAGGACGCCGGCCTCGAGCTGACGGACAGAATCCAGCTGACGATCCCCGAAGCGGACGCCGATCTGCTCGAGCATCGCGATTGGATCGCACGTGACACGCTCGCGGTGTCCGTCGACATCGACGGCACCGCTCTGGCCGTCGCGAAGACCTAGTCTCCCGCGACGAAGAAGACCCAGGTGCCGTCGGGCGCGATGCCTGCCCGCCAGCCGAGGTATCCGGTCCCTTCCGGGAAGAACTCGCTCGGAGCCCCGAGCGGTGCGAGCAACTCCACCTCGTGTGGCGAGAGGTCGTCGGAGCTCTCGACGGTGTACGCCCATGGCCAGTAGTAGAAGCCGCGAGTGAGCACGTACGGCATCTTCAGGATCGCCGCGAGCGCCTCGAGCGGGCGCTCGTCCGTAGTGCGCTCCAGCTCTTGCCAGTAGGCAACGGGACCGCCCTCGACGGGACCGCCGAACGTGTACTCGAAGCCGTCGGTGGGGAAGTGCTCGGCGAGCGCGTCGTAGTCTCCCGACTCCGCTCCCGCAAGCAGCTCGGCGCGAGTCTCCTCGACGGCGGCCGGCAGGCCGCCCGTCGGCGCGGAGCTCGCCGAGTCTTCGCCGGAGTCGAGCTTGTAGCCGAGCAGGACGCCCGCTCCGAGCGCGACGACGCCGATGAGCAAGGCGATGACGACGCGCACGCTAGCTCTGGGCGGCCAGCTCGAGCTCGCGTCGGAGCTCTACTGGAAGCCGGAAGGTCACGTCCTCCTCGACGATCCGGTAGGGCTCGATGTCGGACACGCCCCGCGCACGGAACCAGTCGCATACGCGAGCTACGAGCTTCTCCGGGGCCGAAGCGCCGGACGTGATGCCGACGGTTCTCGCGTCGTCCAGCCAAGCCTCGTCGATCTCGGTCTCGTCGTCGATGAGATACGCCCTTGTCCCGGCCGCCCGCGCGGTCTCGACGAGGCGGTTCGAGTTGGAGGAGTTGCGAGAGCCGATGACGAGCAGGAGGTCGATCTCGGGGAGCATGTCCTTGACCGCCCACTGCCGATTGGAGGTCGCGTAGCAGATGTCCTCCTTGCGCGGCGCGCGGATCTCCGGGAAGCGTCGGCGCAGTGCAGTGATGATCTCGCCTGTTTCGTCGACCGAGAGGGTCGTCTGCGTGACGTAGGCGAGCTTCGAGTCGGGCGGAAGGTCGAGCGCCTCGACCTCCTCGACCGTCTGTACGAGGACGGTCGCTTCGGGCGCCTCGCCCATCGTCCCGACGACCTCCTCGTGGCCCTCGTGCCCGATGAGCACCACCGTGTAGCCCTCGTCCGCGTAGCGGCGCGCCTGGACGTGCACTTTCGTGACGAGCGGGCAGACGGCGTCGATGACGTTGTGGCCGAGCTTCGCCGAGTTCTCGAAGACGGATGGTGCGACGCCGTGGGCGGAGTAGACGACGGTCGCCCCCTCGGGCACCTCGGTCTCCTCCTCGACGAAGATCGCTCCGCGCGCCTCGAGGTCGCGAACGACGTGGATGTTGTGGACGATCTGCTTGCGGACGTAGACGGGCGCGCCGTAGTGCTCGAGCGCGAGCTCGACCGTCTCGACGGCGCGCTCGACGCCCGCGCAGTAGCCGCGCGGCGACGCGAGGAGAACCCGATCCACCATCAGCGAGAGGGTACTCAAGCGCGCTGCGGCCGCGAAAGCGGCCGTCTTTAGGGATCTCACGCGATCGGAATCCGCGTCCTAGCGGATTCCGATCTTGCGCAGAGCTCAGCCTGGCCTCGTGACGTCAGCGGGCCGACTGCGCGAGGAGGATGCCGGCGATCACGACAGCCCCGCCGACCAGCTGCGTCGGCCCGAACGACTCGCCGAGCCAGGCCCACGCGACGACTGTGGCTACGACCGGCTCGAGCGTCGCAACGATCGACGCCCGTGTCGCGCTGATGTGTCGAAGCGACCCTGTGAGGAGGGAGAAGGTCACCATCGTCCCGATGACGACGATGAACGCCACGAGCGCCCAGACCGGCGCGGTGTACTCGGAGAGATTCCCCTGGAGCGACACCTCGTCCCCGAGGATTTCCCACGGGAAGTCCCACAGCGGCTGGATGACCGCCCACAGAAGCGCGGCGAAAAGGAACCCGTAGAACGAGAGGGATGCGGCATCGCGGTGTCTCCGCTCGCGCTCGGCCATGAGGAGGTACGCCGTGAGCGCGAGAGCGCCGCCGAGCGCGGCGGTCACGCCGACGGTGCTGAACGCGACTCCGGACCAGAGCTCGACCACGAGCGCCAGGCCGGTGATGCACAGCCCGACGGCAACCCAGATGCGGCGCCGCGTGGGCTCCTTGTAGACGAACCGCGCGAAGAGCGCGACGAAGAGCGGTGCCGTGAACTCGATGAGGAGCGCAACCCCGACGGGCAGATTCTCGATCGCGACGAAGTAGAGCCACTGGACGAGAGCGACACCGATCAGGCCGAACGCGATGAGAAACGCGAGCTCTCGTCGTCCGACTCTCAGACGCGACGGCGCGACGACGAGCAGGAAGCCGAGGAAGAGGATCGCCGCGCACGTGTTGCGTATCTGCGCGAGCTCGAGCGACGAGAGGCCCGAGCCGAGCGCGACCTTGGACACGCTGCCGTTGACCGCGAAGAGGATCGCCGCGCTGGCGACCATCGCGTAGCCGAGGCGCGTCTTGTCGTCCGGACGCCCCTCGGGGAGCAGCGTGGGGGCGTCGACCATGAGCCGGCAGGCTATCCACCTACACTGTGCGCCTCGGGGCGTAGCTCAGCCTGGTAGAGCGCTCGCTTTGGGGGCGAGAAGTCGCGTGTTCGAATCACGCCGCCCCGACTAGGTGGTGAAGGTCACGCTCCTGTGCATGGCGGCGCTGTCCGTCGCGGCGACCGCGAAGCCAAGTGACACAGTGTCGCAAGGTCCTGCGGACGTTCCGTGGGACGATCAGCGCATCGACTCGGTTCAGGCGAAGCGGATGACCGGCGTGTCTTGGCGGCCGGGATGTCCTGTGGCGACTGCGCGACCTGCGGCTGCTGACGATGTCGCACTGGGGCTTCGACGGACGTGTCGGAACGGGAAGGCTGATCGTGCATCGCGACGTCGTGCGGGACATGGTCGACGTCTTCCGCGGAGCTATACCGCGCGCGCTTCCCGATCCGCCGCATGGTTCCGGTCGACGTCTACGGCGGCAGCGACTTCCGCTCGATCGAGGCGGACAACACGTCGGCGTTCAACTGCCGCTACGTCGAGGGGACGACTCGCTGGTCGAACCACGCGTACGGGACGTGCGATCGACGTCAACCCGATCGAGAACCCGTACGTGTCAGGCGGTCGGACGTCGCATCCGGCGAGCCGGTCGTACGTCGATCGAGCGCGCCGCCGGCCGGGAATGGCCTACGAGGGCGGCGCGCTCGTTCGTGCGTTCGACCGGATCGGCTGGGGCTGGGGAGGCCGCTGGACGTCCGTCAAGGACTACCAGCACTTCTCCGCGAGCGGCCGCTAGGGCTCCAGACCGCCGCGAGCCGTCTCGAGCTTCGGATCCGGGACACGGCGGCTTGCGCAGGAGCAGGAATGCCCAGATCGCGCCGCCGAGCACGCCGCCGGCGAGCGGTCCGACGATGTAGATCCAGACGTCGCTCCACTCCTGGTTGTAGAGCACCGGATCGAGCGACCGAGCCGGGTTGAACGATCCGCCCGACGCCGGCCCGACGGTCACGGCGGCAGTGAAGATGAAGAGGCCGATCAGGAACGGCGCCATGACGCCGTTCCAGGCCGCGCGCTCGTCTGTCGCCACGGTGAGGATGACCATGACGAAGAGCCCGGTCGCGATGATCTCGAGCACGAGTGCGGCCCAGTCGTCGATACCGCTTCCCGGCTGCGTGTGCAGCGCGTCCGTCACCTGGCTCGAATACACGATCGCCATGACGAGGACCGCGCCGAACCCACCCACGAGCTGCGCGATCCAGTACGGGATCACATCACGGCTCGAGAACCTGCCTGCGATCGCAAGTCCTGCACTGACCGCGGGGTTGAAGTGGCCGCCCGAGATATGCCCGAAGGCAGTGATCGCAAGCGCCAGCCCGAAGCCGAAGCCCGCGGCCACACCGAGCGGCGTGATCGCATCGGCGCCGATGTCGACGACGACCGCGACTCCGCTGAAGCCGAGGAAGAAGAAGAGAAAGGTGCCGAGCGCTTCAGCGCCCAAGCGAATGCCGAGTGGCTGATCCATCGTGCGCCTCCAGATGTCCGGTGTCAGCGCGCGGTTCGGCACGGTTGGCGCGGTTCCTGCGCGGTCTTGGAGGAGCGGAGGGGAGAAGAAGCGGGCGACCGGGCTCGAACCGGCGACATCCAGCTTGGAAGGCTGGCGCTCTACCAACTGAGCTACACCCGCGTCCGATTAGCGTAGCGCCGTGGATCCGTATGCGTGGTCGTGGAACCCGGAGGCGCTCGTCGTTATCGGCCTCGCTGTCGCATACCTCGTCGCGATCCGCCGAGTTCCCGCACCCACGTGGCGTATCGCCTGCTTCCTCGTAGCAATGCTCCTCCTTCTCGCCGTCAGCGTCACGCCGATCCACACACTCGGTATGCACTTCCTTCTCACGGTTCATCTGCTTCAGAACGTCGTGCTCGCGGAGTGGGCGCCCCTCCTCGTCGTGCTCGGGATCCCGCCGGCGCTCGCGGCGTCCATGGCCCGTCCGCGGGCGATCCGTGCGCTGACCCACCCCGCCGTCGCGCTCCCACTCTGGCTCGCGAACTACATGGTCTGGCACCTGCCGTGGCTCTACGACGCCGCGCTCGAGAACGCGAACACGCTCCTCCACCTCGAGCACGCGCTGTACTTCCTGACCGGAATCGCGATGTGGTGGTGCGTGTTTCAGGACGAGCCGCATCGCCTCGGCTCGGGCTCTCGGGCGGGCTACGTCTTCGCGGCGTTCGTGCTCGGGAGCCCGATCGGGCTCGTCATGGCGCTGGTCCCCGATGCGATCTACGACTTCTACGTCGAGGCGCACCACCGCGTCTGGGGCCTCGATCCGCTCGAGGATCAGCAGCTCGCGGGGATGCTCATGGCGTTCGAGCAGGCCGCCGTGTTCTTCGCGGTCTTCGTGTTCTGGTTCTTCCGTTTCCTATCCGATGAGGAGCGTCGCGAAGACGTCGACGGGGGGCTAGCGCCAAGCGGCCGTCGGGCCGACTACCCTCACGGCGGGCGCCCGTAGCTCAGTGGACAGAGCGGCGGACTTCTAATCCGCGGGTCGGAGGTTCGAATCCTCCCGGGCGCATAGAAGTCCCTGCAAATTGACATAATCGTGCGGCCTGAAAGGCCGACTGGGGGCCGAAATCGACGCCGGTGGCGGATTTGTTCTCCGATTTGGTCCCGTTTTCTTATCCAACCACGGCCCAACGCTGCGCCTGAGCATTTCAATCGCGTCAACGAGCGGGGGATCGAGACTGCACCGCCCAACGCGTATCACGTGGACGAGCACTACCCCGCGACACCAAGGTGCCCGAGTCTCGCTGCTGTTTCCCGTGAAGAGAACTCGCAAGTCCGCGTGATGTCCTTCGAGGCACCCGGGACGCGTCCACAACCTATCGCCGGACGTGTTGTCGAGCGGACTCTCAATCTGGAGTCCGTTCGGTTCCATCGCGAGCAGGCGTTCTCCCCAATAGCCCGGCCAGGGCGGCGTTACGGAATCCTGGGGAGGGCAGTCGCTAATTGCTGCAGCGAACCGCTAAGCGGTAGGACGCTCTAGCGCGCCTCGAACGATCAGCCCTCACTCGCCTAACTCGAGGAAGCCGATCTCGAGCATCTGGCGGGCGAGCGCAAGACCCGTCTCCTCCGCGGCGTCGCTGTCCACGGCCGCCGCCAGCGCCTCGTGAAGCGTCCTCGACCCGTCGAGGGCACGGATCAATCGCGCTGTGGGTGGATCGAGCTCTGCTGAGAAGGGCAACCCGTTCTCGAGCCGGAGCGTCAGATTCTCCGCATGCCAAACGCCTCCCGCGAAGCGCGTGTGCTGGGTTACGACGGCGTCGTCGACGACGCGCAGTCGCCGGTCGAGAAACAGACTGTCCGAGTCGATCTCGGACAGTCGGTCGTGCGTCTCGAATAGCTTCCTCACGTGCCGCCCGGCCGGGCGAAGGGCCGCGCGCGGCAGCTGCAGCGCCTCCAGCCAGCCGTCGGTGTCGTCGCTGCGCTTGCGAAGGACCAGGCACGCATAGCCGAGCTGCTCGATCCCGAGCTCGTCGTAATACGCGAGCCAACGATCGAGCGCCTCGGCGTAGGTTTCGGGCCGGTCGAGGAGGTCACGGTTCCACACCGTCGCGGTCTCGATCGGATCGTCTGTCGAGGTGTGGAGCAGGAACGCGTCGCAGCCCGAGCCTTCCAGCCAATTACGCGGGCGCTCGGCTGGGTCGTCCGGATCAAGGGCCCAGGCGATCAAGACGGAGGCGAACGCGCCGGGTGCGAGCGCGGCCGGTGTCGCCCGCACGACGTGTTCCGAGACGGCGTCCCCGGACATGCCGCCGTCCCGGAACAGATATGCGCTCTCGGGCGAGACGACGTACGGGGGGTTGGCGACGACGAGGTCGAACTGCTCACTCTCGACCGGCTCGAAGAAGTTGCCGGGTCGTGTCTCGATGTTGTCGGCGCCGTTGAGCGCTGCGTTGAACGCTGCGTAGGCGAGGGCCCTCACATTCACGTCCGTCGCGACCACGCGTTCGGCGTGCGCGGCGAGCAGGATTGCCTGGATCCCATTACCGGTACAAAGGTCGAGAGCACGCTCGCCCTCGCCACGGACGGTCAGGTGGGCGAGGGCGACGGACGGGCGATGCACGCCTGGCACATGGTCGGGATGCGCCTCTGCAGCGCCGGCATGATCGGACGCGATCAGCAGCTCGTCGTGAGGGACGAGGCGCGCCGCCCCGTGGACGACCTCGGCGTCCTGGACGAGAAGCGCGGCTCCCGCGAGGCGCTCCTGCAGCTCCGTGCCCACGAGCTCGTCGAGGCGCGCGCGCGTGACGGGAACGCCAAGCAGGAAGAGTCGGAGAAGCACGGCCAGCTCGTCCGCGTCGCCGAGCCGTCGCAGGTAGGACGGCAACTCGGGCGAACGCGCGAGGAGCTGGTCGCCGGTTGCGAGCCGCTCCTGGATTCGGTGCGGCTCATAGCCCGCGGCCCAAAGCAGCCGGGCGAGCTCGATAGCCGCCTGCCGGCTCTCCACACGCGGCGGGTCGGGGCGCCCGGGTGGGGGGACGGCGCGAACCGGCTCCACGGCTGGTGCCCGGTCGAGCCCCGCTAGAAGGTCTTGTTCGCCTTCAGGTCGTACCTGAACTCGACGGCCGCTCCCAAGGAGCCGTCCGCCTTCTCCGGCTTGTACGCGACCTCGAGCTTGGCGAAGTTGAAGGACACTTGATCGGTCGGGAGGAAGTCGCCGTCCTCGGACCCGCCCGTCTGGAATGAGCTGACGAGGACGTCCTGGAACTTGAATGTCAGGTACTCCAGCTGACCCTTGCCGGCCTTGCGGGCCGAGAGCGTCGCCATCTTGATGTGCTGGCCCGTGGCGCAGGCCTTCATGAGACTCGGGCTCGCCCGGTTCAGCTTCATGACGAAGTGGAAGTCCTGCATCGAGACCTTGCCCGCTCCCCCGCCACCACCCGACGATGCGGCACCGGCGTGGGTTTCGCCCCAGCTCCACGACTCGAGGTCGATCTCATCCTTGTGCTTGGCATCGGCGCTCTCGCCCTTGATGCCGTCGAACTTGATGAAGTAGTCGACCGCTGCCATCGCGTCTCCTCCCGGACCCGCTCGGTCGATCGTACATGAGCCTTCGTCGCGATTTGCTTGCGAGAGACATCGCGTATCTCGACGACGTCGGGCGGGACGACCGTCGCCGCGCGCTGCCGTTGGCCGACGCAGTCCTGGCCTGGAACGTCGACGGTGAGCTGCAGGGTCCGGACGAGCTGCGCCTGCTCGAGTCTGCTGGCTTCGTGCAGCTCGTCCTGGCCGGTGTCGATGGCGTCCCGTTCGACCGCATCCCCGAGGGCGTCGCCGTTGCCTCGAACGCCGGCGCCTTTCGCAGAACCCCGCAGGTATGTGCTGGCGGGCGAGCCGATGGAGGGCGGCGCGGCGCGGGTCTACAAGGCATCCGATACGGCCGACGATCCGCGCCTCGTCGCGGTCAAGGTTTTCACCGAGAGCCACGACACACGGCTGGCCGCCGAGTTCTTTGCGAGGGAGTGTCGGGCGCTTCAGGAGCCCCATCACCCCGCGGTCATCGAACTTCTCGACTGGGGAACCCACGAGGAGACGGGGGAGCGGTTCCTCGTCCTCGACTGGATGACTCGCTTGATAGACAAGCGTGAGCATGGGACGAGCCAGCGATCAATCGCCGAGCGTCCTTTGCCGGGTCGGTTCTGCCAGCGGGTCGCCAGCCAGGCGCCCGACCAAGCCAGGACGCGAGGCAAGCGCGAGTAGTTGCGTCGCTCCGAATAGCATGAGCGGGTGGCTGAGCTCGACGTCTTCTGGCATCCGGCGGCACTCGACCATGACACCGGCTCCGGCCTCTGGGAGACCGCGCCGTCGGAGCTCCTGGACGTGCAGGAGCTGCATCCGGAGAACGCGGAGCGGATCCGCAACATGCGGTCGGTTCTCGAGCGAGGCCCCATTGCTCCTCGGATCGGCTGGAGAGACGGCCGGCTCGCTGAGCTGCACGAGCTCGAAACCGTCCACCGTCCCGAGTACATCGCGAGCACGCGCGAAGCCTGCGAGGCCGGCGGGCGGTACCTCAGCGCGACGACGGTGCTCTCCGCGACTTCCTGGGACTCGCTCCTCGCAGCTGCGGGGACGTCGTTGGCCGCGGTCGACGCGGTGGTCGCGGGCGAGACGCCGATCGCATATGCGCTCGTCCGGCCTCCGGGACATCACGCCGGCCCGGCGGTCGCGGACGGCTACTGCTTCTTCAACAACGTCGCACTCGCAGCCGAGCGGTTTCGCGCAGCCGGTGCGGAGCGCGTCGCGATCGTGGATTGGGATGTGCACCACGGGAACGGCACGCAGTCCTGCTTCTACGACCGTGACGACGTCCTGACGATCTCCCTGCACATGAGGCACGGGAGCTGGGGACCCTCGCATCCGGAGACGGGCGCTCCCACGGAGGCGGGTGCCGGGAGGGGAGCCGGGCACAACGTCAACGTCGAGTTGCGACCGGGGAGCGGGAACAGCGCGTACGCCGAAGCATTCCGGCGCGTGGTCGAGCCGATGCTCGAGCGCTACCGGCCGGACGTCGTTATCGGGGCGAGCGGGCAGGACGCGAGCGCATTCGATGGCAACGGCCGGATGAACGTGAGCATGGACGGCTTCCGCCTCATCGGCGAGAGGGTGCGCGCTAGCGCGGAGCGACGCGGTACGCGGCTGGTGCTCGTGCAGGAGGGGGGATATGCGCGGACGTACGCGGCCTACTGCCTGCATGCGACCCTCGAGGGCGTACTCGGTACGGGGACTATCCTCGACGATCCGCTCGCGTTCATGCCGGATGACCCGCAGCACGCACGCGGGGACATCGACGCGGTATGTGCCGAGTACCGCCGCTGGGGTCTCCGCTGATGCGCGAGCTCCCCTTCGTCGAGGCGGAGTACCGTGCCCGCGCCGGCCGTGTGCGCGACGAGATGGGCCGCCGCGGCGTCGACGTCCTGTTCGTGATGAGTCCCGCGAACATCTGCTACCTGACGGGCTTCGAATCGGTCTGGTACCCGCCGCGAGCTCCCCTCGGGGTCGTCGTCTCGCGAAGCGACGACCGACTCGTCTTCCTCGACTACGAACGACACGAGACGTTGGTCCGCCGTTCGGCACTTTTCGACGATGCGGTCTTCTACCGCTACGACGACGCCATCGACTCCATCGTCGCCGCGTTTCAGAGGCGAGAGTGGATCGAGGGCACAATCGGGATCGAGTGGTGGACGCAGACGCCCGGTGGCCCACTCGTCCGCGAGATAGCGGAACGGTTGGCGGCCGTCGGGGCCTCGATCGCGGACGGCGACTGGATCGTCGACCGCGTCCGAGCCGTCAAGTCCGAAGCCGAGCTCAGCTGTATCCGCCGAGCCGCCGAAATCGTTGATAACGCATTCGCCGACCTGCTCGAGTCGGTACGGCCGGGGCAGACTGAACTCCAGGTCGCCGCCCGACTCGATACGGCCATGGCCGAGCATGGCGGGGAACACGCAGCGATTCGGACAATGGTCTCGGCAGGTCCCGACGTCTGGTGCCGCACGCACTCGCCGCCGTCGCGGCGCACGCTCGAAGTGGGCGACGTCGTCTACGTCGATGCTTGCGGCGTCTTCAACCGCTACCACGTCGACCTTTGCCGAACGGTCGCCATCGGACGCGACCATCCCGACGCTCGGCTGATCCTCGAACAGACCGCCGGGAGCGTCGAGGAGGTACAGCGCGTCGTTCGGCCTGGGGATCCTCTCGACGTGGCGCAGCGGGCGGCTGAGGAATACGTCTTCTCGCGCTTTCCGCGAGAGCAGGTCTGGTGGGTCGGGGGCTACTCGCTCGGTATCGCTCTGCCACCGAGCTGGGTCGGGCATACGTACCTCGCGAACGACGCATTCGAGAGCTTTACCTGGGAGCCGGGCTACGTGACGAACTACGAGAACATCCTCTTCGATCGCGAGCGCGGCTTCACCGCGAGCTACATGGAGACGCTGGTGATGACGGAGGACGGCATCGAGTTGCTCTCGCGACACTCCCGTGAGCTCGCCGTGGCCGGCTAGCAACGGCGAGAGGCGGCGATCTGCGACGCTGGTCCGAGCAGCGTGAGTGAGACCAGTAACGGGCGAATCTCGGTCAAGAGATCAACGAGACAGAGCGGCGGACTTCTAATCCGCGGGTCGGAGGTTCGAATCCTCCCGGGCGCATGAAAATGCCTGCAAACAAGGCATATCTAACGACATTGTTTGACCTCGTGATGGCGATTCACGAGCCTGGAGCGATTTTCTTATCCGAGACCGCAGCTTCCTCCGAGGTGCGAACGATGTACGCACGACCGTATTGACACGAAAGGCAGCGCGCGATCCGGTCCCGTCGCTGTCCACGTTGACTGTCGCGGAGGCACGTGCGCAAGAGCGAGCGTCTCTCCTGGCCGGTGTCGTGCACGAGCCGGTCGCGAGGTGACAGACCTCGCGATCGCAGGTCCAGGCGGTCCGATCTCGGCGCGTATATACCTGGCCGCGGGGAGCGCGCGACCAGCGCCGACGCTCATCTGGTTCCCGGGCGGAGGCTGGGTGATGGGCTCACTCGAAGCCGCGGATCCGGTGTGCCGCAAGCTGGCCAACGAGACACCGTGTGCCGTCGTCGCGGTTGAGTATCTCCACGCTCTGGAGCACCGGTTCCCGGCCGCGGTGGACGACTGTTTCGCTGCGACCAGCTGGATCGCCAACCATGCGGACCAGCTCGGGTCCGACCCGACGCGAGTCGCAATCGGAGGCGCCAGCGCAGGTGGGAACCTCGCTGCGGTGGACTCCGGCGGTCCCACGGGACTAGCGGAGGTCGGCGATGACGTAGTGCTCGGGTGAGTCGAGGTCCGGTTCGCCGGGCCGGAGGTGCATTGCGAGTCCGATCTGCTCGATCCGAAAGCCGCGGGAGAGCAGGCGCCGATACGCATCGAGGCGACCGGTGTTGACTCCCGCGACGACCCGCTCCAACGCAGAGTCTGCGGCGAACCCCTCGCATGCGTCGAGGAGTCGCTCGAACCGGTCGGCCGCGCCCGCGCCCGGACGAACCGCCGCGAACTTGACGTAACACGTATCGCTCCCCGCTTCGCTCCCGGCCCCGCAGTGACAGACAGCCACGCCGTCCAGTCCATCGTCACCGGGTACGACGAGCGTGTCGCCGATCCCCTGCGTAGCTGCAGCGACGATTTCCCGCTCGAGGTCGAGCCCGTGGAAGACGGCGTCCGTGAGCTTGCGAATCTCGTCGAGCGGCCGGGAACGGCGATCTGCGGTCTCCTCAGATGCGAGCGCATACCGGCCGTTGGCATTCGCGGCGATCGGCTTGGCGGCGACCACGGTAAGGCCGCCTGGCCAGAAGCCGTGTTTCTGGTAGAGGCCGAGGTGCTTGGGGCTCGAAGCAAAGGTGAAGAGCCCGGCTTGCCTTACTCCCCATCGTTCGAACGATTCGACGACCGGCTGGAGCAACCGGCTCGCGATGCCACGATCCCAAAGCCGGGGATGCACCGTGAGCGGGCCGAAGAAGCCGAACGAGCCCCAGCGGGCCGCGAAGACCGAGCCAACGACGTTGCCGTCGACTTCGGCTGCCCATGCACAGTCCGGCGCGGCCCGACACCGCGTCCTCACGTAATCCCTGTCTCCGAAAGCAGTGGCGGGATCGGGAAGACCGCGAAACGTGCCGAACGCCAGTCGCATGACCCGATCGGCGGAGTCGAGGTCGTCGGCGACCAGCGGTCTGACGCGGACCCCTTGCTCAGACGAGTGGACGCCCTCGAGGGACTGCGACCCCGGGTTCAAGCGTGCGAGGCTCGCCAGCCGCCGGGTGCGTACGAGGTCCGTACCGTCTCGACGTAGGGGACCGGACAGACGACAGCGCCGATCTCGACCTGCGCGTGCGGCTCGACGGTCGGCTTCGCGGTGCCGCCGTCTTCCTCTCCCCACACGAGGGCCACATCGGTCCCGGGCTCCGCGTACTCCGCGTCCACGACGGCGAGGGTCAGCATCGTTCCTTCGTTCGCGCTGTAGCCGATCCAGGTAGAGACGCCGACCGTCTCCCCGCCCATCGTGACGCGGTCGAACTGGTGCATCGAGTACACGGCCGAGGGCCAGTCCATGAACTTGGCGCGCTCTCGCTTCTGGAACATCGTTCCGATCGTGCGGGTCACGTCCTCGTCGTCGAGCGCCAGCGTCACCTTCAGGCGATGGTCGCCGTCGGCCATCTCCTGCAGCGCCTCGCGGCCGATGAAGTCGTGGTCGAACCTGACGTAGCTCCCGTACCCGAGGTCCCAAGGCGTGAAGTAGTAGTCCTCGATGTCGTCGGAGACGAAGCTACCGCCGATCGACGCGGACCCCTCGTATCCGGTCGCGGGCAGCCATTCGCGGTAGACCCGCATGCTCTCGCTCGAGTAAACGGCCGGGAGCGGGGAGGGGATCCACCCGGACTCGAGCGTGTTGGACGAGTACGCCCGCCCACCCGCAAGTCTCAGGCCGAACTCCTCTCCGGCGGTAATGAGCTCCTCGCGCACCGCTTCCCCGTCTTCCCACGGGCCGAAGAGCTCCCAGCCCGGCTGACCGACCATGCCGTGGCGCAGCGCGCCCGCGGTATTGCCGGCGATCGTCACGGTCGTCGTGTGGAAGAACTCGAGCTCCGGCGGAGGGCTGCCGAGCGCCTTCTCGATCACCTGCATCGCGGTCGGGCCCTGCACCTGGAAGCGGTACGACCGGCGACGGCCGTCGTTGCGCAGCGCGGTCCTCAGGTCGAGCTCGACCGTGACGTCGTATCCGCGCGTCTCGGCGTGGTAGATGATCCAGTTGAGCGCCGGAGCTCGGCCGACGAGGTTGAAGCGCTCGTCTCCCAACGAGAACAGGATGACGTCTCCGATCACGTAGCCGGCGGGGCTGCACGGCACGAAGTGCTTGGCCCGGTCGCCCGTGAATCCCTCGAAGCTGTTGACAGCGAGGTCCGAGAGCAGCTTGAGCGCGTCCGGGCCCTCCACCGTCAGGTCGTTCATGTGGTACGAGAGATTGAAGAGGACGCAGGTCTCCTGCCAGGCCCGCTGCTCGTCGCGCCAGTTCGTGAACTCCGGCGGCACGCCGGGGTAGACGTTCGGCCCCGCAGGCGAGTTGCGGAGGAGCTCGACAGGGTTTCCGGCTGTGGTCAGCAGGTCTTCGAGACTCCGATGGCTCACGTTGCGCTCCCTTCCCTTTCCGGCAGTATCAGACGATTGTCGACGATTTCCGGATCGACGGCGCGGCGCGCTCGATGAGTGCGGTGGTCACGGTGCTCGGGCTCGGCGAGGCCGGGGGCCGACTTGCCGCCGACCTCGTGTCCGCCGGCGTCGAGGTTCACGGCTATGACCCGTTGATCACGTCGAGTCTCGAGGGCGTCGCCCGGTCCGACGAGCCCGCCGCGGCCGTCTCGAGGGGCACGGTCGTGCTCGCGCTGACCACCGCGGCGACGGCGCTCTCCGCGGCCGAGTCCGCACTACCCGGCTTTCGCCCGGGTGTGATCTACGCTGACCTGAACACGGCGTCGCCCGCGCTGAAGGACGACATCGCGGCGCTCGTGGCGGGAGCCGGGGCACGGTTCGCGGACGTCGCGCTGCTCGGGCCGGTTCCCGCACACGGCCTTGGAACACGCGCTCTGGCGTCGGGCGCCGGCGCGCAGGCGTTCGCGGATGCGTTCGGACCTCTGGGGATGCCCGTCGAGGTCGTGTCTGACCGGGCCGGCGACGCAGCGACCCTCAAGCTCCTGCGCTCGGTCTTCATGAAGGGGCTGGCAGCCTCCGCATTGGAGAGTCTGCGCGCGGCGAACGCGGCCGGTCAGACGAGCTGGCTCGAGAGAGAGATCGCCGACGTCATCGGCGAACCGCTTCTCGAGCGACTGGTCGAGGGGAGTCGCCGCCACGCGGCGCGCCGCGTGGACGAGATGGAAGCGGCGCGCGAGCTGCTGCTCGAGCTCGGGATCGAGCCGCGCATCGCCGGGGCGAGCGCGTCCGTCCTCGCAGAGCTCGCTGCCAGCCGGCTCGAGGACCTGCACTAGGGTGCACGCGATGACGACGCAGCAGGCCGGGGTGACGTCGCCCAGCGACCGTGCCCGGGCTCTCGTGCAGGGCGCATACGACCTGCATGTCCACGTCGCTCCGGACGTGCCCCCGCGGCGGATCGACGATCGCGCGCTCGCTCGGCGCTTCTCCGAGCTCGGGCTCGCGGGCTTCGCCCTGAAATCGCACTACACGTCGACGGCAGAGCGCGCACAGGTCGTCTCGGCGCTGTTCCCCGACGTCGAGGTCGTCGGCACTCTGACCCTCAACTGGGCGGTGGGCGGCATGAACGCCGTCGCCGTCGAGATCGCCGCGCGTGAGGGCGCACGGATCGTCTGGATGCCTACGGTCGACTCGCCCGCGGAGACCGCAGGGAGGACTGAGCCCAGGGAGGGGGACAACGTTCCTCAGTGGGCGCGCCTCCAGCACGAGCTGCTCAGCCTCGGACTGAGCGTCGAGGCGGTGCACGTCACCGACCCCGACGGACGGCTCCTGCCCGAGGCACGCGAGGTGGTGCGCGCGATTGCCAGGCACGGGCTGATCCTCGCGACCGGTCATCTCGCACGCGACGACACGTTCGCGATCGTCGACGCGGCGCTCGAAGAGGGCATCGCCGACATCGTCGTCACGCATCCGGAGTTTCCATGCCAGGACTTCTCGATCGAGGACCAGCAGGCGCTCGCCGCGCGTGGCTGTCTCATCGAGCGGTGCCTGACGACGCCGTTCAGCGGCAAGACGACGTGGGAGCACGTCTTCGACGGCGTGCGTGCCGTCGGCGTGGAGCACTCGCTGTTCTCGAGCGATTGCGGAAACCCGGACTATCCGGCGGTCGAGGACGGGCTCGCGCTCTGGGCCGACCGCCTGCTCGACGACGGGTTCGACGAGGACGCGGTGCAAGAGATGATCGTGGGGCAGTCGCGGCGGCTGGCCGGCGCCGCATGACGCGCAAGCTCCTCGTGATCGGCGCTCACTCGGCCGACTTCGTCTGGCGCGCGGGCGGCGCGATCGCGGTCACGACGTTGAATGGCGGTGCCGCGTCCGTCCTTGCACTGTCCTACGGCGAGCGGGGTGAGTCCGGCGAGCTCTGGAAGGAGCAGGGGCAGACCGTCGACCGGGTCAAGGAGATCCGCCACGAGGAGGCCGAGCGGGCCGCGGCCGCGCTCGGCGCCGAGTTCGAGTGTCTCGACCTCGGCGACTATCCCCTCGAGGTCGCGAAGGATGCTCTCGTCGCGATCGCCGATCGCATCCGCGCGTTCGCTCCCGGCGTGCTCATCACGCACACGGATCGCGACCCGTTCAACCCGGACCACGCCGCTGCGTTCTTCGCCGTCGAGAAGGCTCGTGCGCTCGCAGCGGGCGCGGGTGTCCCGAGCGCGTTCGAGACCGTCGAACCGCCGGAGCTGCTGCTCTTCGAGCCGCACCAGCCCGAGCTGTGCAACTTCGTGCCGACGACCTTCGTGGACATCACGCCGGTGATCGAGCAGAAAAACGCGGCGATGGAGGAGATGAAGGCCCAGGCGTACCTGCACACGTACTACGCCCAGCGCGCGGAGCAACGCGGCAACCACGCCCGCCGCTCATCTGGCAACTCGGCGATCCGCTATGCGGAGGCGTTCCAGCGCGTGACGCCCCAAGTCGTCAGCGAGCTGTGACGGACGTGTTCGAGGAGTTGGCCCGGCTCGGGACGGCAACCGTTCACGAGGCCGCCGGCCGCGCAGCTGTCGTCGACCTGCCGCTGATCCAGATCGTGCCCGGTTCACGCGCCGCCGGCCCTGCGCGGACCGTGCGCTGCAGCCAGAACGACAACCTCATGGTGCACGCGGCCGTCGCGGAGGCGCAGTCCAGAGAGGTTCTCGTGCTGACCATGCCGGAGTCGGCCCCCGTCGCGCTCGTCGGAGATCTCCTCGCAACACAGGCCAAGAGCCGTGGCGTGGCGGCGATCCTTGTGGATGGAGCCGTCCGCGATGTCGATGAGCTGCGTGAGCTCGGTCTCCCGATCTGGGCCCGCCACGTCCGCGTCCGGGGGGCGGCGAAGCGGGTCCCGGGGGCAATCGGTGAGCCGATCGAGGTCGGCGGCGCGACGATCCGTCAGGGTGACGTCGTCGTCCTGGACGCGGACGGGGCCGTCGTCGTCGAGCGCGAGCGCGTCGAGGACGTGCTGGCAGCGGCCCGCGATCGGGAGGAGCGAGAGCACGTCAAGCGCGAGAAGCTTCAGGCAGGCGCGCTGTCGTACGACCTCGACGACCTCCGGCGCCTGGTCGAGCAGTGAACGAGCCGATCCGCGACCTCGCTCGGATCGGGCACGCGGAGCTCCTCACACCGAACCCGGAGGAGAGCCTCCGCTTCTTCGTCGACGTGCTCGGAATGGAGGAGGAAGCCCGGGGCGGGCAGTCCGTCTTCCTGCGCGGGTGGGGCGATTACCTCCGCTACAGCCTGAAGCTGACGGAGTCGCCCCGAGCCGGCCTCGAGCATGTCGCGCTGCGAGCGTGGAGCCCCGAGGCGCTCGACCGCCGGGTCGCCGCCATCGAGGCGACCGGACGCGGGCTGGGTTGGGTGGATGGAGACCTGGGTCATGGCCGTGCGTACCGCTTCACGGATCCCGACGGCCACGTCTTCGAGCTCTATTACGAGGCAGAGCGCTACGAGGCTCCGGAGCACCTGCGGCCGTCGTGGCGCAATCAGCCGCAGCGCTACGTCGGCCGGGGCGCAGCGGTCAAGCGGCTCGACCACGTCAACCTGCTGGCGGCCGACGTTCGCGCGAACAGCACGTTCGCCCAGGACGTGCTCGGCTACCGCCTGTACGAGCGCATCGAGCTCGACGACGGGACCGAGACCGGCGCCTGGCTCAGCCTCTCGATCGCCGCGCACGAGCTCATCTACGTCGCCGACGCGTACGGCGCAACGGGACGGCTCCACCATCTTGCGTTCTGGGTCGACACGCGCGAGGAGTGCCTTCGTGCGGCCGACATCTTCGTCGACCACGACGTCCCGATCGAGGCGGCGCCCTCGAAGCACGGGGTCGCACAGGGCTTCTTCCTGTACGGATTCGAGCCGGGAGGGAACCGGATCGAGGTCACGACCGGGGGGTACTTCGTGTACGACCCGGACTTCGAGCCGATCACGTGGACAGCTGCGGAACGGGCACGAGGCCAGTATTGGGGCGTGAAGACGATCGAGAGCTTCCACACGTACGGCACACCCGACGTCGACAGCGGGGCCTGACGACCGGAATCCGTGATGTATGCGCGCTCGCCTAGGATCTTTCGCTGCGATCGCACGAATGCCTGACGAAACGTATGTGAGCGTTCGGGTCAGTGTGTGACTCGGGAGGAGGTACCAGGACATGGCGCATCGGAGCCTCGAGGACAAGCTGCAGGACGTCGGCAGCCCCGTCGAGATGGCGCGGAACTCGCAGATCGGGCCGTACGTCTATCCGGCGGTGCCGGCCGAGTTCTCGAACTGGAGGGACGAGCAGGTGGCCTGGCGTGAGACGTCCGCGCTCTTCGACCAGTCGCACCACATGCTCGACCTACAGATCGAGGGCCCTGACACGATCACGCTCCTGTCTCGCCTCGGCGTGAACGCATTCGAGAGCTTCACGGCGAACAAGGCGAAGCAGCTCGTCGTGTGCAACCACGACGGATACGTCATCGGCGACGTGATCCTCTTCCACCTCGAGGAGAACAAGGTCAGGCTCGTGGGCCGTCCTTCCGCGCACAACTGGGTGCAGTACCACGCCGAGATCGGGGACTACGACGTGCAGGTGTCGAGGGACGAGCGCACCGCCGTCAACCCCACGGGCGGGCGTGAGCTCTACCGCTTCCAGGTCCAGGGGCCCACGGCGATGCAAGTGCTCGAAAAGGCGAACAGCGGGCGGCTGCCCGAGATCAAGTTCTTCAACCTGGGCGAGCTCACGATCGGCGGGCGGAAGGTGCGCGCTCTGCACCACGGAATGTCGGGCGTGCCCGGGCTCGAGCTGTTCGGCCCGTGGGAGGAGCGGGAGGACGTCAGGGGCGCGATCGTCGAGGCCGGCGCGGACTTCGGGCTTCGTCAGGTCGGCTCGCGAGCGTACGCGACGAACACCCTCGAGTCGGGCTGGATCCCGTGCCCGCTCCCCGCAGTCTTCACCGGGGACGAGATGAAGGCGTACCGGGAGTGGTTACCCGCAGACGGTTACGAGAGCACCGGGTCGCTCGGAGGCAGCTTCGTCTCAGACGAGATCTCGGACTACTACCTCACTCCGCACGACCTCGGGTACTGGCCGTTCGTGAAGTTCGATCACGATTTCGTTGGACGTCAGGCACTGCTCGAGATGGCCGACCGGCCACGTTGGAAGAAGGCCACGCTGGCCTGGAACGGGGAGGACGTCGCTCAGGCGATCGGGTCGCTCTTCGAGAAGGGCGATCCGGTGAAGTACATCGACATCCCGCTCTCCAACTACGCCACATGGCCGTACGACAAGGTGCTCCACGACGGCGAGCCGGTCGGCGTCTCGACCTTCTCCGGATACAGCTACAACGAACGCTCGTACCTGTCACTCGCGATGGTCGACGTCGACGTCAAGATCGGCACCGAGGTGACCCTCGTCTGGGGCGAGGAGGGCGGCGGATCCTCGAAGCCGGTGGTCGAGAGGCACCGGCAGGCGGAGATCCGCGCGATCGTGAGCCCTTGCCCGTACTCGGAGGTCGCGCGCAGCTCGTACCACGAAGGCTGGCGCACGAAAGCCACCGCGGTCTGAGTGCTGAGACCGCGGCCAGGCGGGATCAGGCCGCAGGCAGTCGTAGCAGGGTCGAGCCCGGGACGCGCTCGAGGAGGTGACTGTTCTCGAGCGCGATGTCGAGGTTTCGCCGCGCGATGCGCGCGTGCTCGCGCGCGATCGCGTCTGCTCGCGCTCCCTCACGCCGGCTGATCGCGTCGATGAGCGCGTGGTGCTGGTGCTGCGCCACGAGCAGGATCTCCCACGACTGGGGTAGCGCCGAATGCACCATCAACAGGGCGCTCGGCGGCGCGAACGGGAGCGCGAGCACGTGCTCGAGCGCGCGGTCGAGCTGCGCGCTCTTCGCCAGCTCGCGGAACCCCCGGTGGAACTCCTCGTTGAGGTGGAGGTACTCCATGAAGGTCTCGATGCTGTGCGTGCGAACGATGGCGTCCAGCCTCCGACAGCAGTCGCGCAGAGGCTCGAGCTCGTCCTCCGACTCGAGCCGTTCCGCCGCGAGGCGCGCTGCCGTGCCTTCGAGCACGCCGCGGAGCTCGATCGCGTCGTCGATGTCAGTGCGCGTGAACTCACGCACCACGAAGCCGCCGCCGGGCAGAGTCTCGAGAAGGCCTTCGTGCTCGAGTGTCATGAGGGCGATCCGAAGCGGGGTCCGCGACACGCCGAGCTCCTCGACCAAACGGAGCTCCGGAACACGCTCGCGCGGCTTGAATGTTCCGTCGAGCAGGAGCTCGCGAAGCCCGAGCGTCGCCTTCGTCGTCTGCGAGTTGGCGTGGTTTCCTCGTGGCACGGTCGTCTCCTACTCTCGAGATGGTTGCAAGTTTGGCTGGGCGCGTCGGCCTGACCCGAAGAAGCGGTCGAAGAGCGATACGAATGCCTGGACGACGCCCCGCCTGAAGAAGAGGAAGATCACGATGACGAACACGCCGTACAGGACCTCGCGCAGCTCGAGACTCGCCGTCAGCCTCTCGTCCAGGATTGCAAAGACGGTTGCGCCGATCACCGGGCCGAGCAGCGTGCCGAGACCGCCGAACGCCACCATCACGAGGACGCGGACATCGACGCGTTCGAAGCTGTACGTCGCCGGGCTGATGAAGCCGGCGCTGTAGGCCAGGAGGGCTCCGGTGAGCCCGATCATCGTCGAGCCCACGGTCGCCGCGTAGATCCGGTAGCGAGCGACGTTCACACCCGCGAGCTCGGCGGCCACCTCGTCGTCCCGGAGAGCGCGAAACGCCCAGCCCACGTGCGAGAGCTGGAGCGCGCGGAAGACGATCAAGAACGCCACGAGGAGGCCCGCGAAGAGGTAGTAGCCGCCGACGCTGTCGTCGGCGAGGTTGGCGGGAACCCCCTCCACGATGAGACCGCTCTCGGATCCGGTCAGCTCGCGCTGGCCGAGCAGGAGGTTTGCGAACCCGAGTGAGAACACGAGCGTGACGATGCCCGTGAAGATGACGCCGAGCGAGCGCCGCACGGCGATCCAGCTCAGAAGGCCGCCGACGATCGCCGCGCTCGCCGTTCCCACGATCACGCCCGCTGCCATGGGCAGGGAGGTCTCGTTGGCGAGGATGGCCGCGCCATAGCCACCGACCCCGGCCAGGGCGCCCACGCAAAGGAAGAGCTGGTTCGTGCTGCCGAAGATGAGGTTGAAGCCCACACCGTACGAGGCGAGCACGAGCGCCTGGACGGCCAACGACGTCGTGTATGGCGAGTCCCCGAACCAGATGGGCGGAAGGACGGCAATGATCGCCGCCGTGACGACGATCGGCAGGAGCGCCCAGCCGATCCTCCCGAGACGCGGAAGGTTTCTCGTCGTCTCCATCCCGGTCATCGCCCGAGCAGGCCACGAGGTCGGATGAGGATCGTCAGGGCGGCGGCGCCGAGAAGGATGATGGTCGTGATGTATTGCCCGATGTAGTGGGCGCTCAGCGCGTTCACCACTCCGAGGAGCACGCCCGCCAGGAACGCGCCCGCGACACTCCCGAGGCCTCCCACCACGGTGACGATCAGCGCAAACGTGGTGAGCTCGAAGCCGGCGTTGACCGTCAGCGGCCCGCTCATCGACTGCGCGACGGCAACCACGCCGGCAAGCGCGCCGCTCAGCGCGAAGATGACGGTGCGGACGAACGATGGGTTGATGCCCACTAGCCGCGCGCCGGTCTCGTCCTGGATCACCGAGCGGATCCCGCGCCCGAAGGTGGTGACGCCGAAGAACAACAGGAGCACCGCCGCTACCGCGAGCGCGATCGCAGAGGCCCAGAGACTCCCCACCGCCATCGGGACGCCGATGACGGAGACCGGGTCCCCACTGACGAAGATGTACAACGCGCCCGCGGGATACCGCCAAGCGAGGAGGCCTCCGATGACGAACGCGGCTCCGAGCGTCAGCAGGAGGCCCGAGAGCGTCCGCTCTTCGCCGTGCTGGCGGTAGACCGGTCGCATCAACGTGAGGTCGAGCAGAACCGCGACTCCGGCGGCTGCCAGGACACCCACGAGGGCGGCGAGAACCGTCGAGACCCCATCCTCCATGAGGACGGAGATGACGATCGCCGCGAGCACCACGATCTGGCCGTAGGCGAGGTTGAGGACGCCGGCGAGACCGTATACCAGCGTCATCCCGACGCCCAGCAGGCCGAAGGCCAGGCCGAGCACGATCCCGTCGAGCACGACGGCTTTCACGCAACTCCCAGATACGCCCGTCGCACCTCGGGGTTCCGCTCGAGCTCGTCGGAGGCACCCTCGAGCCGGATCCGGCCGTTCTCGAGCACGTAGCCCCGGTCGGCCACGGAGAGCGCGAGCGGCACCTGCTGCTCCGCGATCAGGAGCGTCATCCCCTGCTTCTTGAGCTCCTCGAACGCCTCGAACGCCACCTGCGCGATCACGGGGGCAAGGCCGGTCGTCGGCTCGTCGAGCATGAGCAGCCGCGGCCGTGCCATGAGCGCACGTGCTACTGCCACCATCTGCTGCTCACCGCCGCTCAGCGTTCGGGCCTGCTGGCGCTGTCGCTCCTTCAACCGCGGGAAGAGGTCGTACACGAGCGCCAGCGTCTCGGGGTCCGGGCGCCTGGGATACGCGCCGAGGGTGAGGTTGCTCTTCAGGGTCATCGCCGGAAAGAGGTGCCGCTCGGCCGGCACGTATGCGATCCCCGCACGCGCTATCCGGTAGGCGGGTCGGCGCGTCAGATCCTTTCCGTCGAGGAGGACTCGACCGTCCATCGCCGGGAGCAGCCCGGCGATGGCCCTGAAGAGTGTCGTCTTGCCCGCCCCGTTCGAGCCGATGATCGCCACGGCCTCACCGGTACGAACCTCGACGTCGATGTCGTCGATGACGCGCTCGCCGAGGTACCCGGCCGCCAGCCCGACGACTTCAAGCAACGCGGGCTCGCCCGAGATACGCGTCGATGACCCGCTGGTCCCGCATGACGACTTCGGGCGCGCCCTCGGCCAGGACCTTGCCGAAGTTGAGGACAACGGCTCGTTCGGCGAGCTGGATGACGGCGCTCATCACGTGCTCCACCCACAAGATGGCGGTTCCGAACTGGTCGCGGACGTTCCGCACGATCTCGACCGAAGCGGCGAGCTCCGACTCGTTGAGGCCCGCCATCACCTCGTCGAGCATCAGCACCTTGGGCCGGCCCGCGAGCGCCTTGGCCATCTCGAGGAACCGCTGCTGATGGAGGTTCAAGCTCGAGACCGGTTCATCGGCTCGTTTCTCGAGCCCGACGAACGCCAACGACTCCGTGGCCCGCCGCCTCGCCTGTCGCTCGCCGACGATGCCGTCGCCGCCGCCGAACATCGAGCCGAGGACGACGTTCTCCAGAACCGTCATCGATCCGAAGGGAAGCGGTCGCTGCATGGCCAGCGCGATCCCGTTGTGCCTGACCTGATGGGCGGTCAGACCGTCGATCCGCACACCGTCCAACCGGACGCTGCCGCGTGTCGGCCGCTCCAGCCCGACGATGACCTTCAGGAGCGTGCTCTTGCCGGCCCCGTTCGGACCGACGACGGCGACGATCTCGCCGTCGTCGATCCCGAACGTGACGCCGTCGACGGCCGGGAGACCGCCGAACCGTCTTGTGACCGCATCGACCTCGAGGAGCAGTCTCCGCCTCCAGGTCTACGACGGACGGTACGGGGTCAGCGCCTGCGACTTGAACAGCACTCTCGGCCAGAAGGTGGTCGAAGCGGTGTTCAACCCGGCCTCAGGCGGCGCGCCCCTGGTCAGGATGGCGAACTGCGGTCGCGCCCCCACCATCTCGCCCCACGCCGTCCACCTGAGCGGCCACGCGTACGCGGGGATGTCGAACGTGTTGGCGTGGACGTAGGCGGCGATCCTCTGCGAGTTGAGTCCCACCCGGCTGATCGCCTGCGCGACGATCTTCACGTACGCGTAGCCCGCAAGCGCGTCGTCCTCGAAGAACTCGTTCTGCGGGAACGCCCGCAGGTAGCGCTTCGCGAGTGTCTTGTACTCCTTGGTCGCCGTGCCCATGCACTTGAAGTCGCTCCAGCGGCCGAACGCCGTCGACCCGGCGTTCTTGGCCGTGAGCGAGTACGGCGAGTACGCACCGACCACCGGCGCCTTCATCCCGAGCTGTCCTGACTGAGCCAGGATCAGCCCCGCGCCCGGCGGATGACCCATCGCCACGATCAGCGACACATCGCCCATCGCACGCAGATACGGCGTGAAGTTGGTCGTCGGCACCGGCGCAACCTGGACGTTGAACCTGATGTTCGACGCCTTCTTGGCCTCCTCCTCGAGGGACGACTTGAACGACTGACCCCACGCGTAGTCGGCGATCATCACGCCGACGTTGCGGATGTCACGCTTCTGCGCGAGCTGCACGACCGAGGCCGCCACCATGGCAGCCGCGGGCAGACAGGTGCGGAACGTGTAGCGGCTACTCGTGGTCAGGATCTCGTTGTTGCCGGACTTCACGAGGAACAACGGCACCTTCGCTTCCTCGGCGAGCCGCGTTGTCGCCAGCCCGATGGGGCTGCCGATGATGCCCCCGACCGAGACGACGCCCTCCTGCTGCGTCAGCCGCCTGAAGCCGTCGACGGCCGCAGTTGTGTTGGTTGACTGGTCGTCCGCGACGGCGAGGTTGAGACGACGCCCCTGCCCTCGCCCCTTCACGCCGCCGGACCTGTTGATCTCGTTGACCGCGAGCGCCGCCCCTGCGCGCACCTGGATGCCCCACGGCGCGAATGGACCTGTGAGCGGCGTGAGCACCCCGAGCTTGATCGGGCTCCCCTGAGCAGATCCGCTCGATCCGCCGTACGCACTCGACCCGCTCAACACGGCGGTCAACATCGCTACCGCGCCCACGGCCGCAATCATCCTGTACCGCTTCACGAACACCCTCCTTCCGTCATGCCTGCCAACGTCCAGGCCTGCCGATCTCCAGTGCGATGGATATCCCTGACGACGCAAAGCTCTGAAGGTTGCGCGAACGTGGACACTCCCAGCGGCTCGGCGAGCGCGTCACGAGGACATCGGAGCCATGTATACAACACCGGCTCGTCTGGAGTCCAGCAAGCGCTTCAGCGTGCTGCATGCACCTGTGTTTGCATACAAGCGCGATTAGGCTCCGTCTTGTCCTACGACGAAAGGGACGTGAGTGATGGCGATCGCGGGCGGCCCCATCGAGCCCGAGGAAGCGGTGTCGGCGATCCGCTCGGGCGACACGGTGATGGTCGGGGGGTTCGGTCTCGTCGGCGCGCCGCTCACGCTCATCGACGCTCTCGTGGAGAGCTCCGACGCCGACGAGCTGACGATCGTCTCGAACAACATCGGCGAGCCGGGTCGCGGGCTCGGGAAGCTGCTGCGCGCAGGGTCGGATCAGGCGCGGCATCTCGTCGTACTTCACCTCGAACCCGGAGGCCGTGGGCGCGGTAAACGCCGGCGAGATCGAGGCGATGCTCGTCCCGCAGGGGACGTTTGCCGAAGCCATCCGTGCGGCCGGTGCGGGTATCGGCGGCTTTCTGACGCCGGTCGGCGCCGGGACGCTGCTCGCCGAGGGGAAGGAGGAACACATCGTCGACGGCGTTCCGCACGTGCTCGAACGGCCGATCCATGCAGACGTCGCCCTGGTGTACGCGGCGCGCGGCGACGAGCTCGGCAACCTCTGGTACCGGCGCACGGCGCGCAACTTCAACCCGTTGATGGCGACGGCCGCGCGGGTGACAATCGCCGAGGTGGGTGAGATCGTGTCAGCGGGCGAGCTCGACCCCGAGTCGATCCATACGCCACATCTGTACGTCGACGAGTTGGTGGTCTCACGATGACGGGCGACGCCAAGACGTCGATCGCGACCCGCGCCGCACAGGAGCTCCGACCGGGCGAGATCGTCAACCTGGGCATCGGCATCCCGAACCTCATCCCCGGTCTGCTTGGCGAAGCAGACATCTTCGTGCACACGGAGAACGGGCTCCTCGGCGTCGGACCGCGACCCGCAGAAGGGGAGCTCGACCCCGACCTCATCGACGCGGCGAAGCGCCCGGTAACGGCGCTCCCCGGCGCCGCGTACTTCGACAGCGCGCAGAGCTTCGCGATGATCCGCGGCGGGCACATCGACGTCGCCGTGCTCGGCGCCCTCCAGGTCTCGATCGCGGGTGACATCGCGAACTGGGCGGTTCCCGGGAAGGACGTTCTCGGCGTGGGCGGTGCGATGGATCTCGTGGTCGGGGCGCGCCGCGTGATCGTGACCATGACCGCGACGTCGTCGACGGGCGAGCCGAAGCTCGTCTCCGAGTGCACGTACCCGCTCACCGCGCGTGGCGCTGCGGACATGGTCGTCACCGAGATCTCCGTGTTCCGGCTCCGGGACGGAGCTCTCGTCCTCACTGAGCTGCTGGGTGACGCCACGGTCGAGCAGGTGCGGGCGGCGACCGGCGGTCCCTTCGACATCGATCTGGAGGATCGCCGTGCAGCCTGAAACCGTATTCGCCCGTGTCTCGGACACCGCCCTGACCGCAAACGATCCGCCTCTCCTCTACCCCGACTACGTCGGCACGCGGCTCCGCGCACCGAAGAACCCCTTGGTGCTCGTTCCCTCGTCGCTCTCGGAGCTGACCGGGCCCGTGTACGGCGACGGGCCGCTCAGCGAGACGGACGCAGACCTCACGCGTCAGCACGCCGGCGAGCCGCTCGGCGAGCGCATCGTTGTCACCGGGCGCGTCCTCGGCTCCGACGGCAAGCCTCTGCGCGGACAGCTCATCGAGATCTGGCAGGCGAACGCGGCGGGGCGATATCGGCATTCCATCGACACGCACGACGCGCCGCTCGATCCGAACTTCACGGGATGCGGGCGCTGTCTGACGGACGACGACGGCACGTACCGCTTCACGACGGTGCTACCAGGCGCGTATCCGTGGGGGAACCACGCGAATGCGTGGCGGCCGAAGCACATCCACTTCTCGCTGTTCGGCCGCTCCTTCCCGGAGCGACTCGTCACCCAGATGTACTTCCCGGGCGACCCGCTCTTCCCGTTCGACCCGATCTTCAACTCGATCCCTGACGAGCGCGCCCGACAGCGGCTGGTCTCGAACTTCGAGCTGGAGCTGACGCAGCCCGACTGGGCACTGGGATTCCGATTCGACATCGTGCTCGGCGGCCGCGAGGCGACGCCGCTCGAGGAGCCGCACGATGACTGAGCTCGCGCTCACTCCGTCGCAGACCACGGGGCCGTACCTGGAGATCGGCCTTCTCGGCGGCCCGATGTCGAACCATCTCGTCGAGGAGTCCGACCCGCGCGCGATTCGGATCTCGGGCG
The DNA here is from genome assembly GCA_963723695.1 of uncultured Gaiellaceae bacterium. Classification (GTDB taxonomy): domain Bacteria; phylum Actinomycetota; class Thermoleophilia; order Gaiellales; family Gaiellaceae; genus GMQP-bins7. The sequence goes on from CAVRRU010000012.1 coordinate 732,330, forward strand.
TCCTTCTCGACGGCGCCCGAGATCCGGTCCCGGACGGCATGATCGAGATCTGGCAGGCGAACACGGCGGGTCGTTACGCGCACCCGGCGGACGATCGCGAGGAGATCCCGCTCGAGACCGGGTTCACCGGTTTCGGGCGGTCGGGCACCGAGAGTGACGGCAGCTTCGCGTTCGTCACGGTGAAGCCCGGCCGCGTGCCGTGGGTGGACGGGCGGTTCCAGGCGCCGCATCTCCTCGTCGCGATCTTCGCTCGTGGCCTCTTGAAGGGCGTGGCGACCCGGCTGTACTTCCCAGACGAAGAGACCGCGAACGCCGAGGACCCCGTGCTCCTCGGGCTCGAACCGGCGGAGCGCGCAGCCCTCGTCGCTCGCACGGAGGACGGCGCCCTTCGCTTCGACATCTTCCTCCAGGGCACCGGCCAGACGACGTTCTTCGCGGTGTGACGCCGTTCTCGGCCATCTTCGTGCCGGAGGAGCTGCGAGAGGCGGTCTCGGATCGCGCATGGCTGCAGGGGATGCTCGACGCGGAAAGCGCACTCGCGAAAGCCGGCGCTGCACTCGGCCTCGTCCCGAAGGACGCAGCCGCTCGTATCGCAGATGCGTGCCGTGCCGAGCTCTACGACACCGCGCGCCTGGCCGACGACGGCCGCGCGGTCGGGAACCCGGCGGAGCCGCTCGTCCGCGAGCTCCGCTCGGTAGTCGGCGTCGAGGATGCCGACTACGTCCACCTGGGAGCGACGAGCCAGGACATCGTCGACACGGCCGCGATGCTCGTCTCGCGCCGCGCCGTCGAACTCGTCCTGGCGGAGCTCGATCGGCTTGCGGACGGTTGCGCGGAGCTCGCGCGCGCGCACCGTTCGACACCGATGGCTGGGCGCACTCTCCTCCAGCAGGCGGTGCCGACGACGTTCGGGCTCAAGGCGGCAGGCTGGCTCGTCTCGGTTCTCGAGGCGCGCAGGAGACTCGCCGCCGTGCGTGACGAGCGGCTGGCTGCGCAGCTCGGCGGTGCCGCGGGAACCCTCGCGGCTCTCGGAGACCACGGACCCGAGGTCGCCCACCTCTACGCAGAGGAGCTCGGGCTCGCGGAGTCCGTGCTCCCCTGGCATACGAACCGCCAGCGCATCGCGGAGCTCGGCGCGGCATTGATCGGAGCCGCGGGCGCAGCAGCAAAGGTCGGCCGCGACATCGTGCTCCTCGCGCAGACCGAGGTGGGCGAGGTCGCAGAGGCGTCGGGCGGACGTTCCTCGACGATGCCGCAGAAGCGCAATCCCGTACGCTCCACTCTCGCGGTGGCGTGTGCGCGCCTGACGAACGCGCACGCGGGAGTCCTGCTCGGCGAGCTGGCTCACGAGCACGAGCGCGGGGTGGGCGGCTGGCATGCCGAGTGGGAGGCCCTCTCCGGCGCGCTCGCGTTCGCCGGCGGAGCGGCAGCTGCCGCCGCGAACGCCGTCACCGGCCTCGAGGTCGACGCCGAGCGGATGCGGGCGAACCTAGAGGCGAGCGGCGGACTCGTCGTCGCCGAGCGCATCTCGTTCGCCATCACGCCTCGCCTCGGGCGTAGCCAGGCGCAAGAGGTCGTCGCCGAGGCCGCGAGCGCTGCTTCGTTCCGCGAAGCGCTTCTCGCCGACGAGCGGACGGGTCTCTCCCCGGACGAGCTGGATGTGCTCCTCGAACCGACCGCCTATCTCGGCGCAGCCGAGGCGCTCGTCGACCGAGCACTCGCCGAGTTCGAGAGGTCACGGGAATGAGCCTGTCCCACCGCCTCCGCGGGCCCGAGCACGCACCTATCCTCGTGCTCTCGAACTCGCTCGGCACGACCCAAGAGCTGTGGGAACGCCAGATCCCGGTGCTCGCCGACCGCTTCCGCTTGCTCACCTACGACCACCCCGGCCACGGCGCATCCGAGATCCCCGAGGACGCGCCTACGGTGGAGCGTTTCGCGGACGGCCTGCTCGGCCTCCTCGACGAGCTGGGGCTCGACCGCGTCTCGCTCTGCGGAGTCTCGCTCGGAGGAATGGTCGGGATGGCGCTCGCACTGGACGCGCCCGAGCGTGTCGAGCGGCTCGTCCTCACCTGCACTTCGGCGTACCTCGGACCGCCCGACGGGTGGTCGGAGCGCGCGAGGATCGTCCGCACACAGGGAATGGAGGCGATCGCGAACGCCGTCGTCGGACGCTGGTTCACAGCCGAGCTCGAGCTTGAGGAGCCGGAGACCGTGGCGCGCTTCCGGGCGATGCTGGCCGCGACGCCGCCGGAGGGCTACGCGCGCTGTTGCGAGGCCGTCGGTGCGTGGGACGCGCGGGAGCGCATCTCCGCGATCGCCGTGCCTGTGCTCGTCGTCGCGGGAGCGGACGACCCGGCGACGCCGGTCGAGCACGCCGAGCTCATCGCGTCCCGGATCCCGGGCGCGCGACTTCAGATCCTTAACCGCACGGCCCACCTCGCGAACGTCGAGCGCTCGGATGCGTTCACGAGCGCCGTACTCGAGCATCTGGGACAGGAGGTACCGGTGTGAGCGACGAGGGGATGAAGACGAGGAGAGAGGTGCTCGGGGACGAGCACGTGGACAACGCCCTAGCGGGCACCACCGAGTTCACGGCCGACTTCCAGGAACTCATCACCCGCTATGCCTGGGGCGAGATCTGGTCGCGGCCGGGCCTCGATCGCCGCACGCGGAGCTGCATCACGATCACGGCGCTCGTCGCGACCGGCCGCGAGCACGAGCTCGCGATGCACGCGCGTGCCGCGCTGCGTAACGGCGTCACCCCGGACGAGATCAAGGAGGTTCTGCTCCAGTGCGCCGTCTACTGCGGTGTCCCTGCCGCCAACGGTGCGTTCGCGATCGTCCAACGCGTCCTGGAGGAGGAAGGCAACGGTTGAGGCGCACGCGCACGCAGGTCGGAATCGTCGGCGCCGGCCCAGCCGGTCTCACGCTCGGCCACCTGCTCCACAGAGAGGGGATCGACAATGTCGTCCTCGAAGACCGGAGCCGCGAATACGTCGAGGCGCGCATTCGCGCCGGCGTGATGGAGCAGGCGATCGTCGACCTGCTCGTGGAGGCTGGCGCGGGCGAGCGGCTGCAGCGCGAGGGGCTCGTCCACCGCGGGATCGAGCTCCAGTTCGCGGGCGAGCGCCACCGGATCCCGCTGAGCGACCTCGCGGACGGCCGCACGATCGTGATCTATGGCCAGACCGAGCTGGTCAAGGACCTGATCCGCCTGCGCCTCGGGGTGGGTCAACCCCTCCACTTCGAGGTCGCGGACGTCTCGGTGCACGACCTCGAGACCGAGCGTCCGCTGATCCGATACCGGCACGAGGGCCGCGACGAGGATCTCGAGTGCGACGTGATCGCGGGCTGCGACGGGTTCCACGGGATCTGCCGTCCGACCATTCCGGCAGGCGTCTTGTCCGAGTTCTCGCGTGAATACCCGTTCGGCTGGCTCGGGATCCTCGCGGCGGTCGCCCCCTCGAACGACGAGCTCGTCTACGCGCACCACGAGCGCGGATTCGCGCTCATGAGCCTCCGCACCCCGGCGCTCAGTCGCCTTTACGTGCAGTGCCACCCCGACGAGGACCTCGCGGAGTGGTCCGACGATCGCATCTGGAAAGAGCTGCAGACAAGGCTCGGCCTCGATGGTTGGACGCTCGCCGAGGGGCCTATCCTCGAGAAAGGCGTCACGGGCATGCGCAGCTACGTCTGCGAGCCGATGCGCCACGGAAGGCTCTTCCTCGCGGGCGACGCAGCCCACATCGTGCCGCCCACAGGCGCGAAGGGGCTCAACCTCGCGCTCCACGACGTGCGCGTACTCGCCGAGGCGCTGGTGGACTGGTACCGGACCAGCAGCACGGCCGGTCTCGACGCCTACTCCGACACCTGCCTGCGGCGCGTCTGGCGGGCCGAGCACTTCTCGTGGTGGATGACGCACATGCTCCACCGCAGTGAGGGCCAGGACCAGTTCGATCTGAAACTCCAACTCTCTCAACTCCGATACGTGACGACTTCGAACACAGCCGCCGCGTCGCTTGCCGAGAACTACGTCGGGCTCGAGAGCGTGTAGACGGTCCAACGACTGGAGCTGGGCCCACCACGGTGATCCGGGCAACGGAATTTACGAAGAGAGCGGCGGACGTCTAATCCGCGGGTCGGAGGTTCGAATCCTCCCGGGCGCATCGAAGTTCCTGCAAATAAGGATATTTCAGCCGTCTATCCGAGGCTGAACGACAAGGCTCTGCGTCCCGGCGGTTTTTCTTATCCGAGATCGCCGTGGTGTCACGCCGAAGAGGTCTCGGTTTAGTGGGTTCTTCACTCATTTCGCGTGCCGTCTGGCGCGCACTTTTCGACCGCAGGGACTCTTGCTGCGGTCACGGTTAGGTGAGCCGGCGACCAATCGCTCCAAGAGAGTTCCTCTGATCACCACGACAACCAGTTCTCGAGCCCAACCAGGAAACCGGTCCCATGTCGGCAGGCATGGGATTGACAATCCCCTCACTCAGCGTCTAGGCGGACTCGAATCGTGACAGGGTTACAGCCCCCTTCGACGCGGAGGAGACGAGTGTGGCGTAGTTGGCAAGCGCGCCGCGTCCGTAGCGCGGCTCGGGCTCATGCCAGTCGGCGAGCCGCGCCGCGACTTCTTCGTCTGGGAGCTCGACCTCGACGACACCCCGCTCGACGTCGATCACCACCGTGTCGCCCTCACGCAGCGCCGCTAACGGGCCGCCCTTCGAAGCCTCCGGTGAGACGTGACCGACCATGAACCCGTGTGTCGCACCCGAGAAGCGCCCGTCGGTGACGAGCGCGACCGAGTCCGAGAGGCCCTCGCCGACGATCGCCCCGGTGACGTGCAGCATCTCGCGCATGCCAGGCCCGCCGTGCGGACCCTCGTAGCGGATCACGACCACGTCGCCCTCGCAAATGCTCCCGCCTTTTACCGCTGCGAACGTATCTTCCTCGGAGTCGAAGACACGTGCCGGGCCGCGGTGCAGCGTGCGGTCGTGGCCGGCGAGTTTCACGGCGCACCCCTCTGGCGCGAGGTTCCCGTACAGGATCGCGACACCGCCACGTTGTTTGAGCGGCCTCTCGATCGGCACGACGACCTCCTGGCCCTCGGTCTCCACCGCCGTGTCGGCGATCTCACCGAGCGTGCGCCCGTCGATGCAGCGTGCGTTCACGTGAAGGAGGCTGCCCTTCTTCAGCTCCCTTGCGACGAGCCCGACACCGCCCGCTCGATACATGTCGTTTGCGTGCCAGCGGCCCCACGGCTTCATGTCGGCGATAATCGGCGTCGCCGCGGCTATCCGCTCGAAGTCGTCGATGGTGAAGTCGATCCCGAAATCCCGGGCGATCCCCACGAGGTGGAGCACTCCGTTGGTCGAGCCTCCGGTCGCAGCCACGGATGCGGCCGCGTTCTCGAAGGACTCCTTCGTCACCAGAGCGCGCGGCCGCACGTCCTCCCGCACGACCTGCACGGCGAGTTTGCCGATCTCGTATGCGGCGTGTTCTTTGTCGCGATGCATGGCGGGGATCCCGTTGGCACCGATCAAGGAGAGGCCGAGGAAGTCGAGGATCGTCGACATCGTGTTGGCAGTGAACTGCCCACCGCAGGCGCCCGGTCCCGGACATGCGGCGGACTCGAGCTCGTGCAGGTCGGCATCGGAGAGCTTTCCGGCTGCATGTGCGCCGATGCCCTCGTAGACGTCGGCGATCGATACCTCCCGTCCCCGGTAGAGCCCCGGCGCGATCGAGCCCGTGTAGTAGACGATCGACGGGATGTCGAGACGGCCAACCGCCATCGCCGCACCCGGGTTCGTCTTGTCGCACGCGACTAGACAGACGAGCCCGTCGAACAGGTGTCCGCGCGCGACGAGTTCGATTGAGTCCGCGATCACCTCGCGTGAAGGGAGCGAGGCCCGCATGCCCGACGTTCCCATCGAGACGCCGTCGGAGACCGCGATTGTGTTGAACTCCATCGGAGTTCCGCCCCCGTCGCGGACACCGCGCTTGACGTGTACGGCGAGGTCGCGCTGGTTGAGGTTGCACGGCATCGTCTCGATCCACGTCGTGGCGACGCCGACGATCGGCTTGGCGAGGTCCTCGTCCGTGAAGCCTGTCCCCTTCAACATCGCGCGCGCGCCCGCTCGGTCGGGCCCGTCGGTCAGCTGCGCACTCTGACGCTTCCCGGAATTTGACGGCTCGTCGTAGGGGGTGCTCACGGTTCTCCCTTCTCGAGGGTGTCGCTCCATAAGGAACCGGCGCTCCGACGCTGGTGACGTTCCGCTGGAGCGTTTGTCGTAGCTTGGACATTCGCGATTTGCTGGCGCTAGGGGTATTTCTCTACGGACATATCGCTCACGGAGACCTGTCTCTCTCGCCATGGTTTTCCTCCTTGGTTGCCTGCGGGTCGCGCTTCGACTCGAAAGGCGGTTAAGAGTTACTAGGGCTCGCACCGTCATGGGTTAGGGGCAGCCTCAAGTCGAACCACCCCGCCCACGGATCGAGGGCTACGCTCAGCGCTTCGGTGGCTGCCCTCGCCCGATCCTGACTGCGCGCTCCCGGCGAATCGCCGGAAGGTCGGAAGTAGGATCGCGCCATGATCGACAGGAGCCTGGACGCGGAGGCCGTCCGCGAGCTGGCGCCTGCAACGCTCTACTCGCTCGAGGGGAAGGTGGCGCTGGTGACCGGTGCGACCGGGGGGCTCGGGCAGTGGTTCGCGGCCGGTCTCGGCGCAGCCGGAGCCTCCGTTCTCGTCACCGACCTGGAGCAGGAGTCACTCGACGCGCTCGTCGGCGTGCTCGCCGACGCTGGCGTCGACGCGAGCGGCGTCGCCGTCGATCTCGCCGACGAGGGCGCCCCGGACCGGCTCGTGGGGGCGGCGGTCGAGCGGCTCGGCGGCCTGCACATCCTGGTCAACAACGCGGCCGTCAACACGCGCATGCCGATCCTCGAAATGGACCGGGAGACGTGGGACTGGATCACGCGCATCGACCTGCGACTGCCGTACTTCCTCTCACAGGCCGCGGCACGCTGCATGATCGAGCAGGGGACCGGGGGCGCCATCGTTTCCATCTCCTCGCTGAACGCCCTGTACGCCCTCGAGCAGATCTCGGTCTACGGGCCCGCCAAGGCCGGGCTGAGCCAGCTGACGAAGGTGATGGCGCTCGAATGGGCGGAGCACGGCATCCGCGCGAACGCGATCGCGCCCGGCTTCATGGACACGCCCCTCGCGGCACCGATCTGGGCGAACGAGGACATGCGCCGCTGGATCTTCAACCGCGTCCCGGTCGAGCGGCCGGGCCTCCCGCGGGAGCTCATCGGCGCCTGCCTGCTCCTCGCCTCCGACGCCGGCTCGTTCATGAACGGGCAGACGTTGCACGTCGACGGCGGCGCGAGCGCCGGCGGGCGCTGGTTCCACCCCGACCGCTAGCTCAGTCGACTTCGCGGACCTGGTCGGAGGCGAGCAGCTCCCGGATCGCGGCCGGGACGACCTCGCCGGAGGCCACGCGCTCCGCCTGCTCGCCCTCGAGCCGGAGGACGCGCTCGAGCGACGCGGCGGTGTCCTCGGCGTGCTCGCGCGGCACGACGACGACGCCCGTGCGGTCACAGACGACGATATCGCCGGCATCGACCCGGCGGCCGCCGACGACGGTCGGCAGCCCAACCGTGCCGGGGCCGCTCGACGCGGGCGAGGCCGGAGTGAGACCGGCGGCGAAGATCGGCACACGCGCCCGCGCGAGCCCGTCGACGTCGCGCACAGCGCCGTCGGTGACAATCGCGGCGATCCCGGCGTTCGCGGCCGCGCCCGCGAAGAGGTCGCCGATCGATGCCGTCCCGGTCCACCCGCCGGTGGCGATGAGCAGCACGTCGCCAGGCCGTGCGACGTCGAGCGCGGCGATCGCGGCGAGGACATCCGCCGGGCCAGTCTCGCACGTCAGCGCCGCACCGGCGATGGTGCGCTCGAAGGGGATCGCCGTAAGGGCCTGGACGCGCGCATCGAGGGCTCCGCCGCCGCCCTGCGCATCCGCAACCTGCGCCGACTCCGCACACGCGAACGTCGCGACGAGCTCCGCCGGCGGACGCTCGAAGCCGCGGCGGACCGTGAGCAGTGGAGGGCGCTCGAGCATGGCCGCGACCCTACCGAACGATTGAGATCGGTAGACCTGTAGGATCGCATTCCAGCCCGAGAGGAGGACTCATGAAGATCGCCGTCGTCGGCGCCGGAGCGATGGGATCGATCTTCGGCGCCCGCTTCGCGCAGGCCGGTCACGAGACCATCCTCGTCGACGTCGCGGAGCCGCTCGTCGACGCGATCAACGCGAACGGGGTCACGGTCGTGCGCGGCGACGACGAGACGGTGACGCAGGTCCCGGCCACGACCGATCCCGCGTCCGTCGGCCCGGTCGACATCGTCGTCTTCTTCACGAAGTGCTACCACACCGCGGCTGCGGCCGAGGGCGCGCGCCCGCTCGTCGGCCCCACGACCGTCGTCGCCTCGCTGCAGAACGGCTGGGGGAACGGCGACACCCTCGCGGCGGCTTTTCCGCCCGGGCAGGTCGTCGTGGGCGTCACCTACAACAGCGGCCTCTTGCAGGGCCCCGGCCGAGTGGTGCACCCCGCGGAGCAGCCGACGCTCGTCGGCTCGTTCGTCGACGACGGTGACGGCGCCGCCCGGCTCGCGGACGCGATAGCAGCGGCTGGCTTCGAGGCGAGCGTCGCGTCGCCAGTGAGGCCGGAGATCTGGAAGAAGCTCATCCTGAACGCCGCCACACTGCCGACCGCGGCGCTCACGGGCATGCACGCCGGCGCGCTCGGCGAGTGCGAGGACACGCGCGCTCTTGTCTCGGACACGACCCGCGAGGCGGTCGCGGTCGCCCAGGCCCTCGGCTACGAGATCGAGTACGAGGAGCGAATCGACACCATCCTCGCGCTGCTCGAGAAGGCCGGGCCCTCGAAGGCGTCCATGCTGCAGGACGTCGAGGCGGGTCGCCGCACCGAGATCGACGTCATCAACGGCGCGGTCGTCAAGGCAGCGGACGAGCTCGGCGTCGAGGTCCCGATCAACCTCGCCCTCATGCAGCTGGTCAAGGGCTGGGAGACCCTGCGCGCGCTTCGGTGAGCACGCGGCTCACGTACCACGGGGCGGCGAGCTACGAGATCGTCTCGCCGACCCACACGATCCTCATCGACCCGTTCCTCACGGAGAACCCCATGGCGCCGTGCGGGCCCGAGGACCTCCGCACGCCGGACGTCATCCTCGTCAGCCACGCCGCGGTCGACCACTACGGGGACACGCCTACGGTCGCCAAGCGCACGGGCGCACCTGTCATCTGCGACGCCGCCGCGCGCGCCAAGCTCATCGACGACGGCGTCTCGCCCGAGCAGATCACCCCGACCACGTGGGGCATCGTGGTCGAGATCGCGGGCATTGTCGTCCGCCCCGTGGAGTGCCACCACTGGTCGATGGCGACGCTGTCCGATGGCTCGGCCGTCGTCGGCAACCCGATGGCGTTCATCGTCGAGACGGAGCCCGGCGTCCGCATCTACCACTACGGAGACACATGCATCTTCGACATGCGGCTGATCGGGGAGCTGTACCGGCCGACGGTCGGGCTCCTCGGCTGCACGCTGCCACGCGAGCTCGGGCACCTGATCCCCGGCCCGGGAACGTTCCTGACCGGCGAGATGGATCCCGACGAGGCGGCGCGCGCGGCCGAGATGCTCGGCCTCGAACTCGCCGTCGCGTGCCACTATCTCGCGCCGCACGAGGACGTCGACCGCTTTGTCGAGCTCGTCCCGCACTACGATTCGACGGGCAAGCGACGCGTCGTCGCCCCTCGCGTCGGTGACACGCTCGTCGTCGAGCCGGGCAAGCACTGGATCGAGGACGAGGCCGCGTGAGCGAGGTCGCGAACCTCTTCGACGCGGATGGTTTCGAGCTCGTTCCGGGCGTGCTCGCCAGGCCGCTCTTCGGCACGGCGGCGATGCTCAATCTGATCGACTTCGAGGACGGCGCGGTCGTGCCCACCCACGACCATCCGCACGAGCAGCTCGGGATGGTGCTCGACGGCGAGCTTCTCATGATCATCGGAGGCGTCGAGCACCGCTTGCGCGCGGGCGACGCGTACGGCATCCCCGGCGGGGTCGAGCACTCCGCGAACGCGGACCGGGGCCCGTGCCGCGTGCTCGACGTGTTCCACCCGGTGCGCGAGGACTACCGCGACCGCGCAGTCGCCGGGTGAGGGAGAACCCGGTCAAGCGCGCGCTCGCAGAGGGGCGCACGCCGCTCGGCACGATGGTCGGCGAGTTCCTTACGACGAACGTCGCGCGCGTCGTCCGTGCCGCAGGGGGCGAGTTCGTCCTCTACGACCTCGAGCACTCCGGTTACGGCATCGAGGCACTCCGCGAGCTCCTGCCCGCGACGAACGCGGCGGGCGTCGTGCCGCTCGTCCGCGTTCCGGATGCCGTGTACGACTCGGTCTCGCGGGCGCTCGACCTGGGCGCGCTCGGTGTCATGATTCCCGGATGCGAGAGCGCTGAGGAGGCGCGGCAGTTCGTCGAGTGGGCGCGGTTCCCGCCACAGGGCAAGCGCGGATTCGGGCTGCTCTACTCGGACGTCTGGGAGCCGGACGGGCTGCCCGCGACGATGGCGAAGGCGAACGCGGAGACGCTCCTGCTCGCGCAAATCGAGACGGCGGCCGGCCTCGTGGCGGTCGAGGAGGTCGCCGCGGTGGACGGCGTCGACGTGCTCTGGATTGGTCAGTTCGACCTGACCGCGTCGCTCGGGATCCCCGGCGAGTTCGACACGGACCTCTATCGCGACGCAGTCGCGCACATCGTCGCCGCCGCCCGCATGAACGGCAAGCACGTCGGGATGGTGTGCGCGAGCGTGGGCGACGCCCGCGCGATGCTCGCCGCGGGACTGACGATCCTCGCCTACTCGTTCGACACCTGGCTTCTCGAAGGAGCATTGCAGGCGGGCCTCGAGGAGCTGCGCGCCGGCACATGAGGGTCACCGAGCGGGCGAGGATCGGACGCACTTCGGTCGAGGTCACGCGCCTCGGTCTGGGCACCGCCCCGCTCGGCGATCTCTTCACGCGAGTCGACCCGGACGAAGCCGAGGCCGTCGTCACCACTGCCCTCGACGCCGGCGTGACGCTCGTCGACACCGCTCCCTGGTACGGGCTCGGGCTCAGCGAGCACCGTGTCGGATCGGCCGTGCGCTCGTGGCCGCGTGAGAGCGTCGTGCTCGCGACGAAGGTGGGCCGCGTGCTACGGCCCGCGAGCAGCGGCGCTGCTCACGCGAACCCTTCATGGGCAGGCGGTCTCCCCTTCGAAGCGCGCTTCGACTACGGGTACGACGGCGTCCTGCGCTCGTACGAGGACAGCCTGCAGCGCCTCGGTCTCGCCCGCGTCGAGCTGCTCGCGATCCACGACCTCGACGCGAAGCACTTCGCCCCGCACGAGCTCGAGGCCAAGCTGCGCGAGCTCGCGCACGGTGGTGCGCGAGCGCTGGAGGAGCTCCGGACGAGTGGCGCCGTCGACGCGGTCGGGCTCGGCATCAACACCCTCGGCTCGATCCCGCGCGTGCTGGACGTCGTCGACCTCGACTACGCGATCGTCGCGATGCCGTACACGCTCCTCGATCAGGACGCGCTCGACGAGGAGCTCCCACTCTGCCTCGAGCGAGGCGTGAGCGTAATCATCGGGGCGGTCTTCGCTTCCGGCGTGCTCGCCTCTGCGCCGGGCGCGGGAGCCTACGGGTACGCCGAGCCGCCAAGCGAGGTACACGCGCGGGTCGTCCGCATGCACGCGATCGCCGAGGCACACCGCGTCTCCCTCGCGGCGGTCGCGCTCCAGTTCCCGCTTGCACATCCGGCCATCGCCGCCGTCATCCCGGGTGCGGTCTCGGAGAGCGAGGTGCGCGCGAACCTACGGCACTTCACGGCCGAGATTCCCGCGGGCGTTTGGGAGGAGCTGAAGGCGGAGGGGCTCGTGCGCGAGGACGCGCCGGTACCGGCCGGCTGAGCTAGAGCTAGAGCTCGCGGACGGGATCCCGCGGCCGCACCTCGACGCCGAGACCGGGCTTGCCGTTCAGGCGTACGCGGCCCTGCTCCGCGAGCGGCTCGCCGTCGAACAGCCAGTGCGGCAGCTCATTGCCGACCTCGATCGCCTCGGGCGGGAAGTACTCCGCCATCGGGCACGCCGGCTGGCTCGCTACGACGTGGTAGTTGTGCGCCTGCCCGGCGTGGGGAACGACGTCGAGGCCGAAGCCCTCGGCGAGGCCGCAGACCTTCACGGCCTGCGTGATGCCGCCGACCCGGTTCGTGTCGAACTGGAGTACCCGCGCCGCGCCGCGGCGCACGATCTCGGCGAACCCGGCGACCGTGAACTCGTGCTCGCCGTGCGCGATCGGGATCGGGCTCTCGCGCGTCAGCGCCGCGTAGCCCTCGATGTCGTCGGGAGGCAGCGCCTCCTCGAGCCAGCGCAGGCCGTACGGCTCGAGCAGACGGACCATCGTGCGCGCGTAGTCGAGGTTCCAGCCCATGTAGGCGTCGGCCATCAGGTCTGCGTCGTCGCCGACGACTTCGCGCACGGTGCGGACGAGATCGACGTTCGCGCGCATGCCCTTCCGGCCGTCGGTCGGCCCCCACAAGAAGCGCTGCTTGAACGCGGTGAAGCCCTGGTCGACGTAGCGACGCGCCTCGGCCGCGAGGTCGTCGAGGGAGTCGGAGCCGTAGAGCCGGCTCGCGTAGACCTGAATCGAGTCGGCGCGACGCCCCCCGAGGAGGTCGTGGACCGGCACGCCGAGCGCCTTCCCGAGGGCGTCCCAGAGCGCGATGTCGACCGCGCTGATCGCGACCATGCCGAGCCCCTTCCGGCCCCACGCCATGGTCGAGCGGTACATGAGCTGCCAGCTCTCCTGAATCTCGACCACCGCGCGGCCACGCAGGAGCGGCGCGAGACGCGTCTCGACGATCGGGGGCACGAGGTCGGCCGCGAGCGCTGCGTCGCCGATGCCGACGATCCCCGTCGACGTCTCCACCTCGACGACGAGCCAGCGCGGGAAGGCGAAGCCGCGCTCGTCGCGGGTTGCATCCCACCCCCGGAGCGGATTCGCGTAGCGAACACCCGCACCGGTCGTGGGCGCCTCGAAGAGCCGGCAGCGGACGTCGGCGACGGTCCCGGCGGGATGGTCGGTGCTCATCGGTCTCCTCTGGTTGAGACGAGCTCGGACAGATCGGCTGCGAGCGCGTGGTCGCGAGCGGCAGCGTCGGCGGCGAGATCGCCGCCGACGATCGCGATCGCGCTCAGGTCCGTGAGGTCGGAGGCGGTCGAGAGCTCGGGCACGATGTTGCGGCCCGCGCGGTTCCACGTCTCGATCCCGCCGAGCGCGATCGCGCGCAGCGGCCCCACCCGCCGCCAGCGCCGCGCGAGCCCCTCGCGGACGACGACGTCGAGATCCTCCGGAGCGGCGACGTCGTTCTCCACGAGCCAGGCGAGCTCGCGGACGAGGGCGAACTGCAGGCGGTTCCAGACGAACCCCGGCACGTCGCGCAAGACGACGACGGGGAGCTTCCCGAGGGCGGCGAGCGTTTCCCGCGCGAACGCGAGCGTCTCGTCCGAGGTGCCGCTCCCTGCGATCACCTCGACCGTCGGCATGAGGAGCGGCGGGTTCAGATAGTGGGTGCCGACGGTCCGCTCGGGTGCCGCGACCGCGTCGCCGAGCGCGCTGATCGGGAGCGAGGACGTGTTCGTCGCGACGATCGCGCGCGGCGCCGCCTCGAGAGCGCGCCGGAGCACCGTTGCCTTCAGCGAGAGGTCCTCGGGGAGGGACTCGACGAGCACGTCTGCGCCGGCCGCTGCCTCCGCGGTGTCCGCGGACGCGCAGATCAGCCGACGTGCCTCGGCGACCGCGGCAGGGTCGCGCAGCCCCTCGCGCTCGACCAGCGCGAGGGCCGCCTCCGCGCGATCGCGTGCGGCCTCGGCGTCGCGGGCGTGGAGGACGACGTCGTGCCCGCCGAGCGCGTACTCGCAGCCAATCTGCGCGCCCATGAGCCCGGCACCCACGATCGTCACGCGCATGAGCCGTAGTATCGTCGTACAGCTTGGAGGAGCGTGTGGGCATCGTGACGGGCGCTGCCTCGGGCATCGGGGAGGCGACGGCGCGACTCCTCGCGCAGCGCGGGCTCGACGTCGTCCTCGTCGCACGCCGTCGCGAACGGCTCGAGGCGCTCGCAACGGAGCTCTCCGGCGACGGCAGGCGCGTCGTCGCTCTCCCGTTCGACCTCGGCGAGCCCGAGGCGCCCGACGCTGTCGTGGAGGCGACGCTCGCCGAGCTCGGCCGGCTCGACGTCATCGTCAACAACGCTGCCGCCTTCAAGCTCATGTCGGTGGAGGAGTTCACGCTCGCGGATTTCGACGAGCACGTCGCGGTGAACGTCCGCGCGCCGTACTTCCTCGTCAAGGCCGCACTCGGCGCCCTGCGCGCTTCACCAGCGCCGGTCGTCGTGAACGTCTCGTCGGCTGCCGCGGTCATGTACCGGCGCGGCCAGACGATCTACGGCCTGACGAAGGCGGCGATCGAGCACCTCACGATGAACATGGCTGCCGAGCTGGCCCGGGACGGGATCCGCGTCGTGTGCGTGCGTCCGGGCCCGGTGGCAACCGAGATCCACACGGCGGTCGCCGACCCGAAGGAGCGGCTGCGCACGCTCGAGAAACTCGTCCCGCTCGGCCGCCTCGGCCGGGCCGACGAGATCGCGCGCTGGATCGGGCACCTCGTCGATTCGGAGGCCTCCTGGGTCACCGGCTCGATCATCACCGTGGACGGAGGCCGCGTCCTGGGCCCACCGGGGGTCTGACCCCGTCAGGGTTCGCCGGGGTTCTGCCCCATCACGCGTTCGCAGCCGGGCGCCGCACGATCCAGCGCGGGAAGCGGTCGATGCGAAACGGCTCGAAGAGCACCGGCCGCTCGCCCGCCGTCACCATCTCGGCCATCGCCTCGCCCGCGGGTGGGGACACCGTCATCCCGAGCATCGAGTAGCCCGTCGCGATCGTGGCGTTCCGGTACGGGCCCGCCCAGTCGAGGATCGGGAGTCCGTCGACGGTCATCGGCCGGAGACCGGCCCACGGCTCCTCGTACTCGGGCTGCTCGAGGTCGACGTAGCCCTTGGCGAGCTCGAAGAGATTCGTGATGCGGCGCTGGTCGATGGCGAGGTCGTACCCGGAGAACTCCATCGTGCCGCCGATGCGGACGCGGTCCCCGAGCGGGGTGACGCCAGCGTGAATGTCCGCGAAGAGGATCCCGTGCTGCGGCATCACCTTGGGAGACAGCAGGAAGGAGTAACCCTTCCCCGGCTCCATCGGAAGTGCGAGACCGAGCTTCGCGGCGAGCGGCGTCGTCCACGAGCCTGCCGCGAGCACGAAGTGGTCGCCTGCGATCTCGCCGGCGCCCGTGCGGAGCGAGCGCACGCGTGAGTCGGTGCAGTCGAACTCGATCACCTCCGCACCCTCGACGAGCTCGACTCCCAGCTCGCGCAGCTTCGCGGCGAGGCCGGCGACCATCGTGTCCGCCTTGACGTTCCACTGCGCCTCGAGATGGAAGCCCGCCTTCACGCGGTCGTTCAGGGACGGCTCGAGCGCGCGGATCTCGTCCTCTCCGAGGATGTCGTCGGGGAGCGCGTAGCCGAAGCGGCGCATCCCCTCGAGGCTGCGAAGGACCTTGCGCGCGGCCTCGGGACGGTTCGTCGCGCACACCATGCCGAGCTTCCAGAGGTCGAAGGTGATTCCGTCCGCGACCATGCCGTCCACGAGGTCGAAGCAGCGCTTGCCGAGGTTCGCGAGCGCAGCCGTGCCGCGGTCGTAGTCGCGCTGGTTGCAGTACGTCCAGAAGCGCAGGAGCCAGGGCATCAGACGGGGCAGGTAGCCGGGGCTGAAGTAGAGGGCCGAGTCGGCGCGGAGCAGCGCGCGCAGGCCATAGATCGTGAGCCCCGGCTCGGGGAGCGGGCCGGCCTGCGCCGGCGCGATCCACCCTCCGTTGCCCCACGAGGAGGCCGTCCGCGCGCCGATGCTCGCACGGTCGACGACCGTGACCTCGACGTCGCGCTTGCGCAGGTAGTACGCGCAGCAGAGGCCGGAGATACCTCCCCCGACGACAACGGCTCTCACGTGGGGATGCCCGCGGTGACCTCGACCTCGACAAGCATCCCTGGCACGGTGAAGCCCGTCACGAGCGTCGTTCGCACGGGTCTCGGCGCGGGGAAGTACTCGGCCCAGAGCTCGTTCCACGCGCCGAAGTCGTCCGCGCGCAGGAGGTAGCACTGGACGCGGAGCACGTGTTCGGGACTCGAGGCCGCCTCCGCGAGCGACGCGACGATCTGGTCGAGGACGTTCCGCGCTTGCTCGCGGAAGTCGCTCGACACGACCTCCATCGTCGTCGTATCGATCGGAGCCCTGCCGGAGAGGAAGAGGAGGTCACCCCAGCGGACGGCACTCGAGATGAGCGGCTCGGAGCCGCCAACCGGGAGCTCTCCGACGACGACCCGCTCCGTCATCACCACCTCCCACGGTCTGAGAGAATCGATCATACGGCATGCCCGACGACCGGACCGAGCTCTTCCGCGTCGGCGTCACGCGCGAGGTGCGGCGTCCCGACGGCGGCTTCGTCTTCGCCCCCTTCGACCTCGGCGCGCTGGACGTTCCGGGCATCACCTGGGAGTTCCTCCCGGAGGAGGCCCGTCCGCTGACTCCCCCGCTCATCGCGCCCTACGACGGGCTCTACCACCTCAACGCGCCCGTCACGAGAGAGAGCGTCGACGGCGCCGAGCGGCTGACGGTGGTCGCCCGGCACGGCGTCGGCCTCGATTTCGTGGACGTGCCCGCGTGCACCGAGCACGGGGTCGCGGTCACGATCACGTCGGCGGGGATCACGCGCCCGATGGCGTCCGCGGCGGCGTTGCTCGTGCTCGCCCTCGCGCACCGGCTCCGCGAGCGCGACGACGCGCTCCACCGCGGCGACTGGGGCGAGGGCCGTTTTCTCCCCCAGGGCACGGGCTTGCGCGGACGTACGCTCGGCGTGATCGGCTACGGCCGGATCGGCCGGGAGGTCGCGCGGCTGCTCGCCCCGTGGGAGCTGCGCGTGATCATGACGCAACGCACGCCCGTGCACGAGGAGGGCGCCGCCTACGTCGACCTCGAGACGCTCCTGGCGGACGCGGACGTCGTCGTGGTCGCGTGCCCGCTCACCGAGGAGACGCGAGGCCTGCTCGACGCGCGCAGGCTCGCCCTGATGAAGCCGACCGCGTTCCTCGTGAACGTCGCGCGGGGTGCCATCGTCGACCAGGACGCGCTCGTCGACGCCCTACGGGACGGACGGCTCGCGGGCGCGGGGCTCGACGTCGTCGACCCGGAGCCGCTGCCCGCGGGCGACTCGCTCCTCGCCTTGCCCAACGTCGTCGGCGCTCCGCACTCCCTCGGTTACACAGACGAGCTCCTGCGGGGGTGCGTGGGCGGCGCCTGCGCCGCGCTCCTCGCGTGTGCAGCCGGGGAAGTACCGCCCGAGGTCGCCAATCCGGATGTCCTGGACAACCCGCTCTTCGTCGCGAAGCTCGCCCGATTCAGCCAAGGAGGACATCGATGACCACGACTCCCGACCGTCTCCGGCTCCTGCACGGCACGGAGGCACCGCTCCTCGAGCTGCGCCCGTTGCGCGCCGGCCCGGTCTCGCTCCTGCTCGACGGCATCGACCTCCGCTACTTGCGCGTTGGCGACACGGAGCTCGTTCGGCGCGTCTACACGGCCGTGCGCGACGTCGACTGGGACACCGTCCCCTGCGAGATCTCCGGCTTCCGCGTCGACGAGCGGACCTCCGGCTTCGAGGTCGAGTTTGACGCCCGGCACGTGCGGGGCGACATCGACTTCGAGTGGCACGGGACGATCTCGGGCGACGAGAGCGGCCGCGTCGAGTACGTGTTCGATGGCCGTGCGCGCGGCGTCTGCCCGTACAACCGGATCGGCATCTGCGTGCACCACCCGTGGCGGGAGACGAAGGGAGCGAGCTTCCGAGCTCGCACGCCGGAGGGCGAGATCGAGGGTGTCTTCCCCGACCTCATCGGCGAGCAGCGGTTCGAGGACGGCGCCTACCACGCCCTCTTCCCCGCCTTCGACCGCCTCGAGGTCGACCTTGCCTCCGGCGGCAGGTTGCTCCTCGAGCTCGAGGGCGACCTCTGGGAGACGGAGGACCACCGTAACTGGACGGACGCCAACTTCAAGACGTACTCGACCCCGATCGGGCTCGGCCGGCCCGCGCCCCTCGAGGTGGGGGAGGAGCTCCGGCAGCGGCTCGTGATCACACCGCTCGACGTTCCTGCGGAGGGCCCTGCGCTGGACGGGCCGGTGCGGCTCACGCTCGGCGCGCCCACGGGAACGCGCGTGCCTCCGATCGGCCTTGGCCACGACCGCGACCACCACGTTCCCGACGCGCAGGAGCGCGACGTGCTCGCAGCATTGGCCCCGCAGCACGTGCGCGTCGAGGTGCGCCTCGACCGCGAGGGCTGGCGCGACGCCCTCGCGGCGGGAATCGACACGGCCGGCGCGATCGGCGCGCACCTCGAGCTCTCGCTGCACCTCCTCGAGGAGCACTCCGACGAGATCGCCGCGCTCGCAGACGCGCTCGCGGGCGGGCCGCCGGTCGACCGGGTGCTCGTCGTGAACGCCGACTCCCGGACGGCGACGCTCGCGGAGACGACGCGTCCCGCCCTCGTGGACGCCGCACGCGAGGCGCTTCGACAGGTCGCGCCAGAGGCCTCGTTCGTCGGCGGGACCGAGATCTACTTCACCGAGATCAACCGCACCCACCCCGAGCTCGCCTCTTGGGACGGCGTCTGCTACTCGATCTCGCCGCAGATCCACGCGTTCACGGACATCGACGTGATGGAGAACCTCGACGCGCAGGCGGAGACGGTGCGCAGCGCGCATGCGCTCGCCGTCGGCAAGGAGGTCGTCGTCTCGCCCGTCACGATGCGCCGTCGCGTAAACTTCCACGCCGCGGGCGACCCGCCGCCGACGCCTCCCGGGGAGCTTCCCGACTCGGTGGACGTGCGCCAGTCGGCGCTCTTCGGCGGCGCCTGGACGGCCGGCAGCGCGAAGTACCTCTCCGAGGCCGGCGCCTCGTCAGTGACGTACTACGAGACGACCGGCTGGCGCGGCGTCGTCGAGCGAGCAGGCGGATCGGAGCTGTCGGAGCGGTTTCGCTCGGCAGCCGGGGAGGTCTTCCCGCTGTACCACCCGCTCGCCGACGCGATCGAGTGGCGCGGGGCGGAGGTTCTCCGCTGCGAGTCGAGCGACGTGCTGTCGGTGGTCGGGCTCGCGGTTCGCGCCGGCAACGCGACGCGCCTGCTCGTGGCCAATCTGACGCCCGCCGAGCGGGTGGTCGCGGTCACGCCACTCGAGGGTGAAGTTGCGCTCCGGCGCCTGAACGAGAACAGTGCAGGCGAGGCCGCGAGCGAACCGGAGGAATTCCGTCGGGGGCGCGAGACAGCTGCGGCCGACGGCGAGCTCACGCTCGTGCTCGCGCCCTACGAGGTCGTCCGGGTCGATCCCGCGTAGGCGAACGCCTCACGGCCGGCGAAGGTGCCAGCTCGTCCGCGACTGCACCGCCTCGCCCGCGTCCAGCACCAGCCCGTCACGCCAGCGCGCCGCGGCGAGCTGGGCGCCCACGGGCGCGCCCTCGCCGTCGACGCCGCACGGCAGCGACAGGGAGGGGACGTGCACGAAGCTGAGCACGTGCGTGTACGGGACGACGGCAGCGGTCGTCGCGACCGTGTCCGCCCCCTCCGCGAGCGGCGCGCGGACCGGGATCGTCGGGAGAAGCAGGACGTCGATCGTGCGCAGCGTCTGCTCGACCTCCGCGGTCCACCGCTCGCGCTCCTCGCGCAGTTCGTCGAGCTCGGCCGCCTCGACGTCCGCGGCGAGCCGGAGCCGTCGCCGCGTGCCCTCCTCGAGCAGCTCGGCATGCGACTCGAGCGCCTCGCCATACACGGCGAGCGCCTCCGCCCTGATCAACGCGCCGCACGCCTCAACCGCACGCTCCCAGCCGGCGAGCTCGACGGGCACGAGCGTCGCGCCGAGCTCCCCGAACACGTCGCTCACGTCGCGTACGCACGCGGCGACATCGGGATCGGAACGCTCGACGAGCGACTCCGCGATGCCTACGCGCGAGACACCGTCCCCGCTCGCGAGCTCGAGCGTCCCCTCACGGGAGGTCGGATCGAGCGGGTCGTGGCCGGCGACGGCCGCAAGCACCGAGCGGATGTCCGCCACCGATCGCGCGAGCGGCCCGACGGTGTCGAGCGAGCTGCTGACCGGTTGGACGCCCCGGTTCGAGACGGCGCCGTACGTGGGGCGCAGGCCCGAGACGCCGCAGAGGGAGGCGGGGAGGCGCACAGACCCTCCGGTGTCCGTCCCGATCGCGGCGACACAGAGGTCGGCGGCGACCGCTGCGCCGGAGCCGCCGCTCGAGCCTCCCGGGATCCGGTCGCGCGCGGCCGGGTTCACGACGTGCCCGAACGCCTCGTTCTGCGACGTCGCGCCGAACGCGAGCTCGTGCATGTTCGCCTTCCCGAGGACGACCGCGCCGGCGGCCCGCAGGCGCGCGGTCACCTCGGCGTCCTCCGCCGCGACGCGGTCCGCGAAGAGCCGCGACCCGACGGTCGTGCGCACGCCGGCGACGTCGATGTTGTCCTTCAGCACGAGCGGGAGGCCGTCGAGCGGAAGGCGCTCCCCGCGGGCTCGTGCCTCGTCAACGCGCCGGGCGCCCGAGAGCGCGAGCTCAGGCGTCAGCATGATCGTGGCGTGGAGCCGCGTCCGGGTGGACTCCAGTCGCTCGAGGAAGACGTCCGCGAGCTCCACGGCCGGGACCTCCGCGCGCCGCGCGGGGTCGTCGATGACCGCGCGGAGCTCGTCCTCGCTCACGCCGCGACGGCGATCGCGTCGAGCGCCGCCAGCACGGCGTCGCAGCACGCGGTCGTCCCCGCGCCCCCGCCCAGGTCGGGCGTCGACGCGGTGCCGCTGCGAATCGCCTCCGACACTGCATCCTCGATCCAGCGCGCCGCACGCACAGAGGCGGCGTCGTCGCTCCGGCGACCGAGCCAGTCGAGCATCATGCCCGCCGAGAGGATCGTCGCCAGCGGGTTGGCGACGCCCGTCCCCGCGATGTCCGGCGCCGATCCGTGCGTCGCCTGGAAGACGGCGTGGCGCTCGCCGACGTCGGCAGACGGTGCGACGCCGAGGCCTCCGACGGTCGCCGCTCCGAGGTCGGAGAGGATGTCGCCGAACATGTTCTCAGTCACGAGCACGTCGAGCGACGAGGGGCTGCGCACGAGGTGGAGCGTCGCCGCGTCGACGTACAGCGTCTCGAACGCGATGTCGGAAAACGACGCCGCGACCTCGCTCGCGAGTGCGCGGAAGAATGCGTAGGAGGCGAGCACGTTCGCCTTGTCGACGGACGTGACCCGGGACACGCCATCGGCCGGCGCTCCGCTCCGCCGGGCGGCCAGCTCGAAAGCCTGGCGTACGATGCGGGTCGTGCCCGACCTCGTGATGATGCTCGTGTCCGCCGCGACCTCGCCGACCACGCGGCTGCCGCCGTGGCGGCCCGCGTACACGCCTTCGACGTTCTCACGCACGACGACGTAGTCGATCCCCGCCCCGACGTCCGCCAGCGGCGTCGGACTCCCCGCGTAGAGCTTGATCGGCCGGATCCCCGCATAGAGATCGAGGTCGAAGCGCAGGCGGAACATGGCATCTGAGCCTGCCTCGCGGCCGTCGGGATGCCGTACGTCCGGGAGGCCGAACGCGCCGAGCAGCATCGCGTCGGCGCTCGAGCACGCGGCGAACGTGTCGTCGGACATCGCCTCGCCCGTCCGCCGCCACGCACCGGCTCCGGCCTCGAACGCCTCGAGCTCGAGGTCGACCTCGCCTCCGCTGAGCAGCACGACACGCTCGAGCACGCGCTTCGCCTCGGCGACGACCTCGGGCCCGATGCCGTCGCCGGGAAGGAGCGCGATCGCGTACGCCACGGCGGCCTCGGTCAGCCGTTCGACTCGTGGAACGCGCGGTACTGCTCCACGTACTGCGCGATCCCGTCGCGGATCGACGCGTACCGGGGCTCCCACCCGAGCTGCGTCCGTGCGTTCTCGACCGAGAGCTGGGCGCGAAGGGCGACGACGGGCTTCTCCGCCTCGGACAGCTCCTCGCCGATCTCGACGTCCGCGCCCGGAACGAGGTCGCGGACGAGCTCCGCCACCTCGGTCGTCGTGACCATCTCGCCGCCCGTCGAGCCGTAGAAGATGCGGTCGGCGTCGTCGGGCGCCTCGAGCATCGCCACCACGAGGCCGGCGATGTCGCGCACGTGCGTGTACGGGCGAGGGTGGGCGCCGCCGTACTCGAAGTGCGCCGGCTCGCCGCGCACGGAGCTCTCGACCATCGCCTTGATCGGCCCCACGTACTGGTTCATGCCGAGCCCGTAGACCGCCGACGGACGGATCGTGCGGAAGTCGAACCCGAGCGCCTGCTTGTACGCGAAGAGCATCGCCTCGGCCGCCGACCTTGGTCGACCCGTAGAAGTCGGTCCCCGGACCTGCATCCGCGAGCAGGATCGGGTGGTTGGAGTCGATCGGCTCGTACATCACGCGCGGAAGGACGCCCACCGAGGAGAAGTTCACGAGGCGTGGCACCCCGAACGCGATCATCGCCTCGACGAGGTTGATCACACCGCCCACGTTGACCTGGAAGGCGGTCGCGCGGTTGGTGGCGAGGTACGCAGGGTCGAGGATCATGCCCGCGTGCACGACCTCGTCCGGGCGGTGTACGCGGAACACGTCGAGCACGCGGGCCTGGTCGCCGATCGACGCGAGCTCGAGCGACAGCGTGTCGGCGTCAGGGCCGATCACGAAACGAGCCTCGGGGATGAACGGCTGCACGTCGAGGACGACCACGCGGCGACCCGTGTCGAGCAGCTCGCGCACGAGGTGTCCGCCGATGAAGCCCGCGCCGCCGGTGACGAGCGTCGTCCGCTCGGAGACCGGCTTGCGCTCGAGGTCGCGCGTCCCGATGTCGATGTCCGGCCGTGCCATTCCCTGCGTGTACCGCTGCTCGCTCATCCGCTCCTCCTCGCGTCTGCCACCAGCACGTCGAGCGGCCGCCAGAACTCCCGCGTCGAGGCGGACGACAGCTCCTTCGGCGCCTCGTGGGTCGCCGTCAGCGCAGCACTCGAGCGCACCAGGCGGTACGTCTTCCTTGCGGCGGGATGTCCCTGCAGCCACGCCATGAGGTCCTTCGCACCCGCTGTTCCGACGACCTCGTCCCGGTCTCCGGCGAGAACCACGAACCGAACCGAGCGCGGCGGCCTTCCGGCCGAGCGACCCGGCACTCTCGCGGTCGGGAAGATGCTGAGCACGCTGCCTGGCACGGGCACCTTCCAGGCGCGAGCGTTACCGGCGTAGTAGTTGACGAGCGCGCCTCCGAACGAGAAGCCGGCGGCAACGACGGGAAGGCGCGTCGAGCCGAGGCGCCCGAACCCGATCTGCACACCCCGACGAAAGCCGTCGACTCCTTGTTGCCACGTATCCAGCTCGTCGAGCTGGTAGCGCGGAAAGAGGACGACGCTGCCTGTGGCGCAGAGATGGTCGAATCGCACGCGGTGCCAGTCGTCGGGATCGACGGCGGTCCAGCCGTGCGCGAAGAGGACGACGCTCTTCGGCGGCGAGGCGGGTTCGAGAAGCCACACCTGCGTCCTGCCCGCCCCGAACGGGCCGCTCGGCGAGCATCCTGCAGCCACGGCTGCGGAGCCGGCGCTCCCGGAGAGCAGCGTGAGCGACAGCGCCGCGAGGACGCCGATCGACCCGACCCTCATCCCCGAACCGCGCCGAGGGTCAGGCCGCGCACGAGGTGGCGCTGCACGAGGATCCCGAGGAGGATCGCCGGAATCAGCGTCACCATCGTGAGCGCGCTCGCCTGCCCGTAGAGGTTGCCCTGGAAGAACGTGATCAAGCCGGCCAGGACCACGGGCGCGGTGATCGCGTCGTCACGGGCGAGCACCTGGGCGAAGAGGAACTCGGTCCACGAGAAGATGAATGCGAACGCAGCCGCGGACACGATCCCCGGCGCCGC
Organism: uncultured Gaiellaceae bacterium; assembly: GCA_963723695.1. GTDB lineage: Bacteria > Actinomycetota > Thermoleophilia > Gaiellales > Gaiellaceae > GMQP-bins7. The sequence continues at coordinate 756,492 of CAVRRU010000012.1, forward strand.
GAGCGGCAGGGCGATCTTGCGCAGTGCCTGGAGGCGCGAGCAGCCGTCCACGAGGGCCGCCTCCTCGAGCTCGGGCGGCATCTGCCGGAAGTACGCGTACATCATCCAGACGGTGAACGGGAGCGCGAAGACGGTGTAGAGCAGGATCAGTCCGAGCCTCGTGTCGATCAGCGTGAAGCCGAGCCACTCCTCGGAGTAACGGCTGTAGAGGAGGAAGATCGGGATGACGATCGCGATCGGCGGCATCATGCGCTGCGAGAGGAACCAGAACGCGAGGTGCTTGCCGCCCGTACGGAAGCGCGCCATCGAGTAGGCGGCAGCCATCCCGAGCGCAACCGCCAAGAGGGTCGTCACGAACGCGATGACGACGGAGTTCTGGAGGCCCTTCCACCCATTGAAGTTGTTGAGCGCGTCGCTGTAGTTGATCGAGGTCGGGTTGGAGGGAAACCAGACGGGTGGATCCGCGAGCTGGTCCTCCTGCCCTTTGATCGACGTGACGGCCATCCAGTACAGGGGCAGGAGGAGAAAGCCCGTGTAGGCGGCGATGAAGGCAATCCGCAGGACGCCGCCAAAGCGGAAGCGCCCTCCGCGGACGACGCGGCTCGAGCCGTGTCGCTCGGACTGTGCGCGCTCGACGGCCACGTCGCCCATTAGGTCTCCTCGACCGGCTTGAGCAGCCGCCGCACGAGCCAGAACGAGATGAAGGTGAGCATGATCACGAACATCCAGGCGCCTGCCGTCCCCTGGCCGAGGTGGAAGAACTCGAAGCCCTGTTGGTAGAGGTAGTACGACGTCGTGTACGTGTCGGTCCCGGGCCCGCCGCGCGTAAGCGTGAAGATGATGTCGAAGAGCTTCACCGCGTCGATGAACCGAAACGTCACTGCGATCAGGATGATCGGCAGTAGCAGCGGCAGAGTCACGAAGACGAACGACTGCCGCGGCTTCGCCCCGTCCAGGTCGGCAGCCTCGTAGAGGGTGTCCGGAATCGCGGCCAGCCCTGCGAGCAGGATCACGAACATGAACGGCGTCCACTGCCAGACGTCGGCGAGGATCAGGACGATGTAGACCCACGGCGAGTCCTGGGAGAAGTCAATCGTGACGTCACCGGGCCATACCCAGCTCGCGAGCTGGTTCGCGACGCCGTGCGGCCGGCGGATGAAGAGGTCGAAGAACCCGCCCACCACGACGGGGCTCATGAACAGCGGGACGACGTAGAGCGTCATCAGCACCCGCCGTCCCCGGAACGGTCGCAGCATCGCGAGCGCGAGCAGGAGGCCGAGCGTCAGCTCGACGGCGACCGCGGCTACCGAGAACCACAGCGTCCGCCAGAGCGAGGCACGCCACACGGGGTCCTTCCAGTTCTCCGCGAAGTTGTCGAGCCCGACCCAGGGATGCGCCGGACCGAGCGCGAAGTCGTACTGGACGAACGCGACCCAGAGCGAGAAGCCGAGCGGGAAAATCGTCAGCGCGACGACGATCAGCACCGCAGGCGCGACGAGCAGCCAGCGGATGTGCCGGTCCATCCAGGAGGAGGCGGCCGATGGCCGCCTCCTTACGACTCGTTCTGCTCGCGTCGCCACGAGTGTGGTTAGGCCGCTAGCACCTGACAGCCTGCCCGAGCTTCCGCACGGTGTTCTTGCCCGTCGCGCCCGGGTACTTGAGGAAGTTCGCGTACGAGGCGCGCTGCTTCGCCACGCCGAGCTTGTTCGTGATGCGGTCCCACTCCTCGGCGGCCTCGTTGAGCCCGGACTGGGCGTCCTTCCCCGCGTAGACCGAGGTCATCGCCCGGTCGAGCGCGTTCGCGTAGTCGCCGGCGCCGCTCATGGAGAGGTCGAGCACGGCGTCGTTCGCCGCCTCGCAGAGCGTCTCCAGGTACTGGTCGGCGCCCTTCCAGAGCTTCCTGTACGCCGGCGCGCGGTAGTGCGAGATCCGGTACGGGTCGCGCAGCGTGTAGGGCAGCATCACCCGCTGGAGGGAGACCGACGGACTCGTCGCCCACTGGTTGTAGAAGTAGGCGGCCTCCTGGTTCTCCGAGGTGGCCATCACGCCCTTGATGAAGGCGCCCGCGTGCTCGCCGTTCAAACCGGGCACGCGAGCGTACGCGGTCTTGCCCACGATCTTGGACTTGGGCAGCGTCGCGAACGCCTTGTCGCGCTGGAGGATGTTCTCCGAGATACGCCCGGTCGGCGGCCAGGCCATGATCATCGCCGTCTTGCCCTCGAGCCAGAGGCCCCAGCCCGAGATGAAGCTGAGCTTCTCGACCCCTGGCGGCGACGCCTTGTTCTGGGCGAGGATCTGCTGCATCGTCTTCACGCCGATGGCGTTGTTGATCTCGGCCTTCATCGTTCGCGGGTTGAAGAATCGGCCGCCGTTCGAGCGGAACTGCTGGTAGAAGTAGAACTGGTTGCCCGGGTTGCCGAGGGCGCGCCCCATGCCGGTGCCGTACACCTTGGGCGCCATCTGATCGGTGATGAACTGGGCGACCTGGTTGAACTCTTCCCAGCCCCGTGGCACACGCAGGTCTCGCTTGTACTTCGCCTTGTAGGCGGCCTTCAGCTTCGCGTTGCCGAAGATGTCCTTCCGGTAATAGAGCGCCCACACGTCGCCGTCGTCGAAGAAGCCCCACGTCCTCCCCTTGTAGCGGGCGAGCCCCCGGTAGAGCGGGTGGAGATCGGCGAGCGTCGACCGCGCCTTGTTCTTGGCGATCAGCGAGTCGATCGGGAGGAGCACTCCCTGGTCCGCGAAGTCGGGGACCCACGCGGGCGAGAGCTCGACCGAGTCGAACGCCCCGGACTTCGCGAGATGCTCGGCGATGATCTTCGTCCGAATCTCGGCGAACGTCGCCTCGGTGAGGTTCGTCTTGATCCCGGTCAGCCTCTCCCACAGCGGGCCCGAGAAGTTCTTGTCGTCGAGCGATTGCGGTCCGGTCTCGTTGATCCGGCCCATCGACAGCCCGCTGAACTGCTTCGCTTTGGCCACAGCGGACGAGGCGATCGGGTCGCGGGCCTGCCCTACCCCGGTCGAGGCTTTGATGGCTGCGTCCGCCTGCTCTGAGGTGAGCCAGCCCGACGCGGCTGCGGCTGCGGCGGCCGCGAGCCCCGTCTTGACCAGGAAGTCGCTCCGCGCCATGCGGAGCCCTTCGAAGTATTCGTCCTGCGAGGCGTGCGGATCGTGATGAACGTCGTCACTCACGGTCGTCCCTCCATCCTTTCTCGATGGCCTGCCCGGTCGGGATCTTCTCGGATGAGCGACACGAGGTCAACGCCTATGCGGCGATCCGAGCCCCGGTTTCCGGGTCGAAGAAGCGCAAGGCACCACGTGCCACTGCGATTTCGGCAATCGTCTCCTCCTCTGTCGGGGCTTCGGCGGCGAATCGTCCGACGAACGACGTTCGACGTGCGGCCCGTAGGTTGTCGAGCTCGCTGAGGACGGATGCATCTACGTCCTCGGCGAGGTCCCGCGTCTCCGGCGTGACGACGGGAGCGGCCTCGACCTCGAAGTGCACCACGACCTCGGAGCCCAGCAGCTCGCGCAGACGGACGAAACCACGGAGTCGCCGCTCGTGCGGTGTCGCCGCTGCGAGCGCGGCATCCTCGAGGTGCTCGGGCCGGACACCGACCACGACGTCACGGCCCTCGTGCTCGCCGAGGCCGCCCGCAAGCGTGTCCTCGTCGTCGTCGACGGTCAGCCTCTGGCCGTCGCCGAAGGCGACGGCGGTGGCACCGTCCGAACGCTCGACGCGGCCTGCGAAGAAGTTCATCGCGGGGCTGCCGATGAAGCCCGCGACGAAGAGGTTCGCCGGCCGCGTGTACAGCTCCTGCGGCTCGGCGACCTGCAGCAGCTCGCCCTTGCGCAGAACGGCGACGCGCTGGCCGAGCGTCATCGCCTCGACCTGATCGTGGGTGACGTAGATCGTGGTGACGCTGACCTCCTTGTGCAGAAGGCCGATCTCGGCGCGCATCTGCGTGCGCAGCTTCGCGTCGAGGTTCGACAACGGCTCGTCCATCAAGAACGCCTGCGGCTCGCGGATCATCGCGCGCCCCATCGCGACCCGCTGGCGCTGTCCGCCCGAGAGCTGACGCGGCCTTCGCGGCAGCTGCTCCTCGAGCTCGAGGATCCGCGCCATCCGCTGGACTCGCTCGTCGACGTCCGACTTCGAGAGCTTCCGCAGCCTGAGCGGGAACGCGAGGTTCTCGTAGATCGACTTGTGGGGGTAGAGCGCGTAGTTCTGGAACACCATGGCGACGTCCCGGTCGCGCGGCGGCAGTCCGTTGACGACTTCGTCACCTATCCGCACCTCGCCCGCGGAGATCTCCTCGAGCCCTGCGACCATCCGCAACGCCGTCGTCTTCCCGCACCCGGACGGGCCCACGAGCACCATCAGCTCGCCGTCAGCGATGTCGAGCGTGAAGTCCTGCACCGCGACCGTGCCGTCGGGATACACCTTTCTCACGTGGTCGAAGGACACGATCGCCACGGGTTGCTCCGCCCTACCTGGTCGCTGCGGCGCCTGGCAGCGCGATCCGGCAGCTCGTCACGCGCCTAACCTATACGACGGCGTACCAGTCGTCCACATTCGCCGGAATACGGTATGACGTATGATCGCTTGCAATGGTCGATCCGCCTGCTGGGGACTCGTCGGCAGGCGAGGCGCTGTTCACCCAGGTGGTGCGCGAGCCGCGGCTGTCGGACAAGGTCGCGGAGATGATGCTCGACACCATCCTGTCGCGTCGGCTGCAGGTCGGGGACCGTTTGCCGTCCGAGCGGGAGCTCGGCGAGCAGTTCGGTGTGTCGCGCACGGTCGTCCGCGAGGCGGTCCGCGCGCTCGTCGCGAAGGGCGTGATCGAGGTGCGCTCCGGGAGTGGGCTCCGCGTCGCCGCCGTGGACGCCGCTGCCGTGAGCGAGTCGATGAGCCTGTATCTCCGCGGCGGCACACTCGACTTCGAGAAGGTGCACGAGGTTCGGGCCCTGCTAGAGGTGCACATCGCCGGCGTCGCCGCCGAACGCGCCACCGAAGCCGACGTCGCCCGCCTGCGCGAGGTGCACGAGCGGATGGAACGCGAGCACGCCGACGTCGAGGCGGCCGCGCTCGACGACCTCGAGTTCCACCGCATGATCGCAGGGGCGACGCAGAACGACCTCTATCTCCTGCTGATGGACTCCATCGGCGCGGCGCTGATCGACATCCGCCGGGAGAACCTCGGCTCGGGCTCGGCTCCGATGACGCTCGGCCAGCACGAGCGCGTGCTCGAGCGCATCGCCTCCGGCGACGCCGAAGGCGCGCGCGAGGCGATGTCCACCCACCTCGAGGGCGTCGCAGCCTGGTGGCGCGACCACCAGCACGCGACGCCACTCGCGGCAACGCCGCCTAGATGACGCTCCTGCGTCGGCTCGATCACGTCGCGATCCTCGTTCGGTCGACCGCCGATGCGCTGGCGTTCTACGAGGGTCGGCTCGGTCTCCGCGTGTACTCGTCCGAGGTCGTCGCGGAGCCGCACGTGCGCCTGACGTACCTCGACGCGGGCAACGCGTACGTGCAGCTCGTCGAACCGCTCGACGGCGACTCTCCGCTCGGCTCCTGGCTGGAGGAGCGCGGCGAAGGCCTCCACCACATCTGCTTCGGTGTCGACGACGTGCCGGTGGCCGTGGCCGAGCTGAGGCGATGACGGGGCGGCGGTCACGCTCGGCAGCGGTCGGGGCCGCGTCGCGAGCTTCGTCGCCACGAGCGCGAGTCACGGCGTCCGTATCGAGTGCACGGAGTTCGATCGAGCCCTGGACGTCGACGAGACGCCCGGCTACCTGTAGCGACGCGTTCTAGCCGTACGTCCGCGCAGTCCCCTGCACGACCGGGTTCGTAAGCTCGCCGATCCCGCTCGCCGAGACGGTGACCGTATCGCCGGGGTGCAGGAACCGCGGCGGGTCCATGAACGTCCCGCAGCCCGCGGGGGTGCCGGTCGAGAGGACGTCTCCGGGCTCGAGCGTGATCACCGACGAGAGCCACTCGATGGCGGCGGGGGGAGGGCCGAGCTGCTCGCCGACGAGTGCGTCCTGGCGCAGCTCGCCGTTCACGTATGACTGGATGCGGACGGCTTCCCACTCGGGCAGCTCGTCGCGCGTGACGATGCACGGGCCCATCGGGCAGAACGTGTCGAAGTTCTTGCCGAGGTCGACCTGGCCGTTGTGGAACTGCACCGACCGCGAGCCGACGTCGTTGATCACCGTGTACCCGAAGACGTGGTCGAGCGCGTTCACGGCGCGGACGTTCTTCGCGCGCGTGCCGATGACGACGCCGAACTCGACCTCGTAGTCGACCGCGAACCCGTGCTCGCGAAGCGCTCCCTCCTCGCCCGGGACGCGCCGGATGACGTCGTCGTTCGGCGGAAGCACGATCTCGGCTTCCGGCCCGACGATCGCGCTCGCGAGCTTGATGAAGCCCACGATCACCTTCTCGTCCGGGAAGACGAACCCGGGCTCCTCGTCGCCGTGACTCGCGTAGTTGACGCCCGAGCCGAAGATCTTCCCGGGGTTCGTCAGCGGCGCGAGGATCCGGTCGACCGCAACGGGATCCCCGGAGCCGGCGGCCGCGGCCGCCTGCTCGAGCCCACGCTCACCATCTCGGACGAGCGCGAGGGTGTCGGGATAGGGGGTGGCGAAGATCTGGCCGTCGACCTCGACGCCGCAGCCCGTCGTGTCGCCGGCGGCGTACTGCACGATTCTCATCGCTGCGCTCCTTTCGTCGTGTCGTGCTGCGGCGGCACCGGGTGAGCCTAACCTGTATGACAGTACGATGACGTCGTGAGCGCGAGCCGCACGCCGCCGGTCGTGGTGCTCGACGACGACCCGACCGGCGTGCAGACGCTCGCCGGCATCCGGGTACTGCTCGCCTGGGATGCGCAGCGCATCGGCAGCGCGCTCGAAGGACGTCGGGCGGTACACCTCATCACGAACACACGCGCGTTGCCCTCGGAGCGCGTGGAGCGCTTCGTGGCCGACGCCGCCCGCGCCGCGCTCGACGGCGTGCCGGAGGCGGCGATCGTGTTGCGGGGCGACAGCACGCTCCGCGGCCACCTGCTCGAGGAGTACCGCGGCGTCCGCTCGGTCGTGGCGCCCGACACGTGGCCCGTCCTCCTGCTCGTGCCGGCGCTGCCCTCGGCGGGGCGGGTCACCGTGGGAGGGGTGCACCTGTTCGAACGGGACGGCATGCGGACGCCGCTCCACGAGACCGAGTACGCGCACGACGGCCTCTTCGCGTACACGAGCTCGCGCCTGCTCGAGTGGGCCGAGGAGCGCTCGGGTGGGCTCTTCCGCGCGGACGACGGCCGCGAGCTCGGACTGGATGCGTTGCGCGAGGGCGGCGCGGCCGCCGTCGTGGACGCTCTGCAGGATCTGTCGGCGACGGGTCGGCCGTGCGCGCTCGTGCCCGACGCGGAGACCGTGGGCGACCTCGAGGCGATCGCCGAGGGCTCGCGGTCCGCCGTCGCGAGCGGTGCGGACGTCGTGGTGCGCTGCGCCCCGACCTTCGCCGGGGTGCTCGCTGGCACGACGGCGACCGGCCTCGTCCCGCTCCCCGCGGCGCCCGGCGGCCTGCTCGTCGTATGCGGCTCGTACGTCGAGCAGTCGAGACGCCAGCTCGAGCGGCTGCTCGAGCACCACCCGGGCTCGCTCGCCGAGGCGGATGTCATCGCGCTGGCGAGCGACGATCCGTCGACGGAGATCACGAAGCTCGCGCGCGAGGTCTCCGAGCTGCTCTTCCACGACGCGCTCGCCGTCCTCGCAACGCCGCGAGAGCGCCCGGCGGAGACGACCTCGCTCGCAGCGGGCGAGCGCATTGCGGCCAACCTGGCACGCGTCGTCGCCGCGCTCGACGTGCCGCCCGATGTCGTCGTCGCGAAGGGCGGCATCACGTCCGCCGTGACGCTCCGCGAGGGGGTGGGCGCCGACGAGGCGGAGGTCGTAGGCCCGGTCGTGCCCGGCGTCTCCCGCTGGTCGGCCGCCTGGCGCGACGGCAGCCCGGTCGACTATCTCGTCGTCCCGGGCAACGTCGGAGAGGAGGATCTCCTGCAGGGTCTGGTCGAGGGGATCGTGGGAGGATCGGCGCGTGCTGACGCCGTTTCGTGAGCTGCTCGACGAGCGGAGCGCCGCCGGCGCGGCCGCAGGCGCGTTCACCTGCTACGACGTGACGACGGCGCTCGGCGTCGTGCGGGCCGCGGAGCAGCGCGGCGACCCCGTCATCCTTCTCGTCGCGGAGGCTTCTTTCCGCGCGCAGTCGGGTCGGCTGCTCGTCCCGGCGCTCGTCGCCGTCGCCGACGCGGCGCGCGTGCCGGCGTGCGTCCAGCTCGACCACGCCGACGATCCCGCGCTCATCGACGCCGCATTCGCTGCGGGCGTCGGCGCCGTGATGGCGGACGCGTCGACGTTGCCGGAGGAGGAAAACGCCGCGTTCGTGGCCGAGACCCGACGGCGTGCCGGCGATGCCGCCGTCGAGGCGGAGCTCGGCCACATCGAGGGCGGGGAGGACGTCGCGCGCGCGGTCGAGGCGGGCGCGCTCACGGATCCCGAGGCGGCCGTGCGGTTCGTGGCCGCGTCGGGCTGCGACTGCCTCGCGGTCTCGATCGGCAACGTCCACGGCCGCTACGCGGCGGCGCCGCGCCTCGACTGGGACCGGCTCGCGCAGATCCGCGCGCTCGTCCACGTCCCGCTGTCGCTCCACGGCGCCTCCGGCCTTGCGGACGACGACGTCCGCCGGGCGATCGCCCTCGGCGTCTCCAAGGTCAACGTCAACGCCGAGGTTCGCGAGCGCTACCTCGCGCGTCTCGACTCGGAGCTCGAGCGCGCCCGCGACGGCCTCCGGCTGCTCGAGCTCGAGGCGGCCGTCGTCGACGCGGTCGCGGAGATCGTCGCGGCGAAGCTCGCGGTGTTCTCCGGCGCTCCGAGCTAACGCCGTGCCGCCGCCACGCCGACTAGCCCTACGGGACGCACGCCCGTAGCTAAATGTCCCGCCCACACAGGTTGTGAACGGCTGAGAGATCTATCCGGGCCTCCTTCGAGGCTGTGGGTCTGCGAAGACCACCCCAGAAGGAGGCCCGGGATGTCATTTCACCGTAACGCCAAGCTCGGATTGGGCGGACGCTGCGCGCTCGTCGGCGCGATCGAGGGCGGGCTCTCGATCAGGGCGGCAGCGGCTCGCTTCAACGTCTCGCCCGCGACCGCTCACCGCTGGTGGCGGCGCTGGCGCGAGGCGGACGGGGAGTCACGACGGACGCTTGCCTGCCTCTTCGACCACTCGAGCCGCCCGCACCGCTCGCCACGCGAGCTCGCGGCCGACCTGCAGGAGCGGATCTGCGCCTGTCGGCAAGAGACGGGGTGGGGACCGAGACTCGTCGCGGCGGCGACCGGCTTCGCCCACTCGACCGCGTGGAAGGTGCTTCGCCGCGCCGGTCTCTCGCGTCCGCCGCGTCCCGAGCGCGAGCCGGCCAACAGCTACGAGTGGCCCTGCCCCGGCGACCTCCTGCACATGGACGTCTCTCGCTACGCGCGCTTCGAGCAGCCCGGCCACGCAGTCACCGGCGACCGCTCGCACCGCACGGGAGGCTGGATGCAGCCCGGGACGCGGGTCGGCTACGACTACGCGCACGCGATCGTCGACGACCACTCGCGGCTCGCCTACGTCGAGCTGCACGACGACGAGCGGGCGACGACCGTCACCGGCTTCCTCGAGCGGGCGCTCGTCTTCTTCGCCGGGCACGGGATCACCGCCCAGCGGCTGATGACCGACAACGCCTTCGCCTACGTCAAGAACCGCTCCCTGCGCGAGCTGCTCGGCACGCGCGCCATCAAGCACCTGACCACCGAGCCGTATCGTCCCCGCACCAACGGCAAGGTCGAGCGCTTCCATCAGACGATGGCCCGGGAGTGGGCCTACGGCTTGATGTACCGGTCACATCGACAGCGCAACGAGGCGCTGCCACACTGGCTCGAGCACTACAACCGGCGCAGGCCGCACAGCTCGCTGGGGAGACCGGCCTCCGATCAGCCGCGTTCACAACTGGCTGGGCTGGACACTGGGTGATTGGGAACCTGGACGATGGTGTGACGCTCTTCTTAACCCTCTCGGGCTTCCTGTTGAATCTCCCCTTCGTCGCCGCATCGCTCAGAGGTCAACAGCGTGCGAGTTTTGGTGCGTACTTAGGAAACGGAGCACTCCGGATCTTGCCGGCGTACTGGTTCATTCTGCTCGTCGTCTCGCTGGCGCTGCAATCGGCACGCGTTCATGACGGAGAGCGTCACGATGGCGTAGGTGCGATCACCGATCCGGTGCTCCTTGCGAAGAACGTGCTCCTGGCCCAGAATTACAGCGCATCATCGGCGAGTACCGGAATATCGCCAGCGTGGTAGCTTGCGATCGAGGCGGTCTTCTACCTCCTTCTCCCGGTTCTTGTTGTGCTAGGGATGACGTTAGCGTCGCGGGCTCATACTCGAAGTGCGCGAATGCTCGCACTGTGAGCTCCGGCGATCTTCCTCGGCGTTTTCGGGCTGATCGGTACCTTGGTGGCGGGTCGAGTTGGTGGCCTGCTCGACGTCTCGTTCGTTGCGTACGCCCATCTGTTCGCGCTTGGAATGCTGCTTACAGTTGTCTACGTCGAGTACCACGACGGCGGGATCCGCCTGCCCCTGCATTGGAGGCGAGTGTCCGCGGCGATGCTACCCGTCGTCGTTGTAACCGCTGTGTGGATTGGCGAGTGGAGACTTCCCGAGCGAAGCGAGACGAACCTGATGTCACTCGCCTGCACGCTGCTACTGGCGCTTGTGGTGCTCCCGGCTCAACAGCGACCCGGAGCACTCGTGAAGACACTGGAGTACCCCCGATCGCAATCACAGGTGTCATCTCCTACAGCATTTACCTCTGGCATCTACCGCTCATCCTCTTCCTGCTAAAGCATGGGCTCCTTCCGACTGGGGGACTCGATTCGTTTGTCGACGACGTAGTGATCGTCGCTGCACTAGCGGGCGGTCTGTCGATGCTGACATACCGCTTCATTGAGAAGCCGTTTCTCGCGGCCGTCCACGTGCCGCCATGACCCGATGGAGTGCTTGCGTCGCTAGATCGGGTGATGTACGTGCCGGAACGGGCACTCGATGATGCTGGCAGAACCGCTGCACCCGGACACCTTTGCCGGAGGGGAGAGCCGCCTATTGGACGATCCCGTGGGACAGCAGGTGGGGTATTCGTCCGCGCTACGCGCGGTCCGGATAGTCGTGCGGAGAAAGTGGGTGGTTCTCGCCACGATCGTCGTCGCGGGGGGCGCAGCGATCGCCTTCTCTCTGCAACAAGAAGCGCTCTACAGCTCGTCGTCGCAGGTTCTCCTCAAGAACCAGAACCTTGCAAGCGGCCTGACCGGGCTCCAGGACCTCTCGACCGGTCACCAGGATCCGCACGGATCGCCCAGACCCAACCCAGAGTCGCCATGTCGCCGGCCGTCGCGAAGCGGGTCGTCAGGCGGCCAAGTCCCGGGGCTCGACCCGGAAGCGTTCCTCGGCATGGCGACGGTGACCGCCTACTCGAACGCAGACATCCTCGACTTTCAACTCACCTACGGCGATGCGGAGACGGCCGAACTGCTTGCGACGCTTCACGCGCAGGAGTTCATCGCGCACCGCCGAGAGCTCGACACCGAGGCGCTCGTCGCTGCCCGCAAGGAGCTCGCGGCCGGATCGACGAGCTTCGGGCAGACGGAGCTTCGACGGCTCGCCGCTGCTCTCTGGGCTGATCGAGAGCGAGCAACAGCTCCGCACGATGGAGGCGCTGCAGACCGCGAACGCCTCGCTCCTGCGTCCCGCGAGTCGGCGCCGCACAGATACAGCCGCGGCCGAAGAGAGCGGCCGTGCTCGGCGTGATCCTCGGGCTCATGCTGGGCATCGGCCTCGCCTTCATGCGCGATACGCCTTCGATACGCGGTGCGCTCCGCAGCCGAGATCAGCGACAGGCTCGGCACCCCTTCTCGCTCGAATTCCGCGCCGCCGAAGAAGCTTCGCCGCAAGAACCGGCTGGTGATGGTCGCGAGCCCGCACAGTGCTCAGGCGGAGGCGTTCCGGATGCTGCGCGCCAACCTCGAATTCGTGAACCTCGACCGAGGTGCGCGCTCGATTCTGGTCACCAGCGCGCTCGAGCAGGAGGGCAAGTCGACGACGGTCGCCAACCTCGCCGTGGCGCTGGCGCGCGCGGCGGGACGTCGTTGCGCTCGTCGACCTCGACCTCCGCCGACCGGCGATCGCGAAGTTCTTCGGGATCGACGGCACTCGCATCCGGGCGTGACGAACGTCGTCGCTCGGGGATCCGTCCACACTGGAGCGCTCTCGTCGAGATGCGTCTCGCCGCCCGGCGCAGACGTGGCACACGCCGGACGGCAACGGTGCAGGCACGACTCGGTACCGGAGTGCTCAACGTGCTGGCTTCGGGCCCGGGATTCCGCGAGACCCGGCGAGTTCGTCAGCACGCAAGCGGTTGACGGCTGCTGCTCGAGCAGCTCGCGCAGTCGTTCGACTTCGTCCTCGTCGACACGCCTCCGCTGCTCTCGGTCGGCGACGCGATGGCGTTGAGCGCCCGCGTCGATGCGATGATCACGGTCGCGCGACTGAACTGCTCCGGCGGCGGACCCTCGACGAGCTTGCGCGGGCGCTCGATACCTGCCCGACGATCAAGCTCGGCGTACGTCGTCACGGGCGCCGAGATCGAGGAGGGCACGGCAGCCGGGTACGGCTACGGCGGACTGCCGATACCACCGCTCCACGCGGAACGAGAAGGACGGGGTCGACTTCCTCCTGCGATCCTCGCGCCGGCGTCGAAGAGGGTGCGATGAGCCCCGAGCACGACCGCTGCGGCCGTGCCAGGTAGCTCGAACCCGACTGGGCATCCGGATGCGCTCGGCGAGGCGGCCCGATCCGAAGCGATCGCTGCGCCCGCATCGCGCGCACTCGGCGCCGGCGATCGGGGTCGAGGTGTCCGCCGCTACCTCTCGTCGCCGACCTGATCGGCGCTCGTCGGCCGCGTTCGCGCCGCTGCAGCTCATCGTTCCCGGCACAAAGCGTCGACGACCGGCTTGCGCTCGACAGCGAGCTCCTCCTCTTCGCCGCGAGCCTGCCCTTTGGGTTGGTGCTGGCGCGAGCGATGGGGCTCTACGACCGTGACGCGGAGCGCCCTGAGCACACGACGGTCGACGACCTCGTGGGCATCGTCGCGCTCGTGACGATGGTCGTCTGGCTGAGCTTCGTCGTCTCGTACGTCACCGGGCGCGCGAGTCCCGGACTTCGGCAAGTGGGTGGTCTTCTGGGCGCTTGCGATCGCTGCGATCGCCGTCGCGAGATCGGTTGCGCGGACGATCGTCGGCCGCCGTGCGTCAGCTCGTCCAGCGCGCGCTCATCGTCGGCACCGACCGCGTCGCACAGCTGTGGCACGCAAGCTCGCTGCAGCATCCGGAGTACAGGATCTCGCTCGTCGGCTTCGTCGACGCCTCGCCGCCGTCGGCTTCGCGACGAGGTGGCCGACGTGCCGGTGTTGGGCGGCGTCGGAGGAGCTGCCGACGCTCGTCGAGAGGCTCGAGATCGATCGCGTCGTGTTCGGGTTCTCGGGCGCGACCGACCGTCAGATGCTGCGTCTCGTGCGCGCACCTGCAGGCGCGCGGCGTTCAGGTGGACATCGTGCCCCGGATGGTCGAGGCGCTCGGACCGAGCGTCGAGCGTCGACGTCGATCGAGGCGATGCAGCTCGTGAGCCTGCCGCCGACGCAGGATGGGTCGCGACGCCTTGCTGCTGAAGCGCGCCTTCGACGTCGTGGGCTCGCTCGCTCTGCTGGTGGTCACTGCGCCGTTGTTCGTCGGCGATCGCCGTCTGGATCAAGCTCGACTCGCCGGGCCCGGTGCTGTTCCGGCAGACGCGGCTCGGACTCGACCAGCGGCCGTTCATGGCGCTCAAGTTCCGGACGATGCGCGACGGGCACGTCTTCCGACGAGCATCGCGAGTACGTCCGCCGGGCGATGAGCTCCGACGCGACGCCGGAGGAGAGCGGGCTCTACAAGCTCGAGCGACCGGACGTCGTGACGAGCTCGGGTCGCTTCCTGCGAAAGACGAGCCTCGACGAGCTGCCGCAGCTCCTGAACGTCATCCGCGGCGACATGTCGCTCGTCGGTCCGCGGCCGTGCATCCCGTACGAGACCGAGCTGTTCGAGCATCACCATTTCGAGCGCTTCTCGGTTCCCGCCGGCATGACCGGGCTCTGGCAGGTCACGGCACGAGCGCACTCGACCTTCGGCGAGGCGCTCGAGCTCGACGTCTCTATGCGCGGAGCTGGTCGTTCTGGGGCGACATCGTGCTGCTCCTCAAGACGCCGCTGCAGATCTTCCGGCCGAAGGCGACGCGATGAGCGAGCGCGCTCCGCGTCGCGGTCGTCGGGCTCGGCTACTGGGGGCCGAATCTTCTTCGCAACCTCGTCGAGCTCGAGGAGGCGGAGGTCGTCCGCATGTGCGACTCGCGCGACGAGCGGCTGGATCACTTGGGCACGCCGCTACCCCGCGATTCGCGCGTCCGGCCGTCGTACCTCGACGTGCTGTCGAGGACGAGCAGGTCGATGCGGTCGTGATCGCGACCCCCGTGTCGACGCACTTCGATCTCGCCTCGCGCGGCGCTTCAGTTCGGCAAGCACGTCTTCGTCGAGAAGCCGCTCGCGGCGAGCTCGGAGGAAGCCAGGCGAGCTCGTCGACCTCGCCGCAGGACTGGACCGCGTTCTCATGCCGGGCCACACGTTCCTCTACAGCCCGCCGGTCGTGTTCGTCAAGGAGCTGATCGACTCCGGGACGCTCGGCGAGCTCTACTTCATCTCGTCGAGTCGCGTCAACCTCGGGCTGCATCAGCCCGACGTCAGCGTCGTCTGGGATCTCGGCCCGCACGACTTCTCGATCCTGCGCTACTGGCTCGGACGAGTCGCCGACGACCGTCTCGGCGATGAGCCGCGACTGCGTCATCCCGGGCACTCCGGACGTCGCGTTCATCAACCTCGGCTACGCATCCGGGCACGATCGCTCAGGTCGAGCTCGCCTGGCTCGCGCCAAGCAAGCTGCGGCGGACGGCGGTCGTCGGCTCGGAGCGGATGGTCGTCTACGACGATACGAGCGGCGGAGCCCGTGCGCGTCTTCGACTCGGGCGCGACGCTTCCGCGACCCGGAGATCGTTCGGCGAGTACCAGCTCAGCTATCGGACGGGCGACATCGTGTCGCCGCGCGTCGATCCGGTGGAGCCGCTGCTGCGGCAGATGGAGGACTTCTGCCGGGCGATCGCGAGGGCACACGGAGCCGCGGTCGTCGGCCGCGATCGGCCTCGAGGTGGTCGAGATCATCGAGGCCGTCGACCGGTCGCTCACGCTTGGCGGGATACCGGTGGTTGCAGGAGATCGGGAGCAAGCACTGTCGCCGGGAGTGGTTCCACTATGAGGGCCTCGAGCGCCGTTCAGCAGCCGGTCGGCGAGCAGATCGATGTCGAGGCAACTTGCGCCGTGTCTCGCCTAGTCGTGTGCAACGGCGACGAACAGTCTCAGCAACGCGCCGCTGAAGTCGCAATTCATCTCTTGGCGCAGTCGCCGCCGACATTGACAGCGAGCCTACCCTCCACGCTGGGAAATCATCCGCGACTAGTGCGGCTCGCGCGCGCATATGGCGTCGCGCAGCGAATTCAGATCTGCAAAGACGCATCGCCTCCCGTCGACGGACCTCACGACGCCCTCGTGATCCACGAGCATCAAACACACGCCCCCGGCGTACTACTGGATCTCATTCAGCCGACGGCGCCGTCCTTCGCGCCGAGCCCCAAGGTCCCAGACGATGGCGTTCTTAAAGGTCACCGTATCGCGGTGATCACGAACATCCCCATCCACTACCGAGTCGCGCTGTTCGATCGGCTCGCTTCTCGGTTGGCGAAGCATGGCGCGGCGCTGCACGTGCTCTTCCTTTCACGCGTGCCGCAGGATCGGTCCTGGATCAAGACACCGGCTACCGGCTTCTCACACGAATTTCTCGAGAGCGTCGATGTGGGGAGACACCGTGGACGGCGGCTCATCCCGCAGTCACTTCCACGTGCCTTGGATCACTTTGCGCCGACAATCGTTCTCTCGGCAGGGTTTTCGCCGTTTGTCTCGCAGCGCGTCGCACGCTGGTGCTCGGACGAGACGGCGTTTGGAATATGGAGCGGAGAAATCTCATCCCGCCCCACCGCAAGGAACGCGATTCGCAAGATCCAGCGACGTCGCCTCGTGCGACGCGCGGATTTCGCGATCGCATACGGCTCGGCGAGCGCGGCGTACCTTCGCTCTCTCCGGGAAGATCTCCCCATTGTCATCGGTCGCAATTCGACAGTCGGTCCGGGACCTTCGACCCGGCGCAACTCGACAGGACCGGTCGAGCTTCTGGCGGTGTCCCGCGCCGAGCGAGGCAAGGCACTCGAGCTCATCGTCGATGCTATGCGCTCACTCCGAGATCTCGACTGCCGCTTGACGCTGATCGGAGCAGGAAGAGCCAGTCCAGCGCTCCGTGCCAGATCCCACGGATCGCGGCAGGTCCGTTTTCTTGGCGCCCTCTCCCCCGACCGCGTTCGCGAGCAGTATCGAATGGCCGACGTCTTTCTGTTTCCGTCGCAGTACGACGTCTTCGGACTCGTGCTCGTCGAAGCGATGGCGGCAGGACTGCGCGGTCATTTCGTCCGAGAAGCCAGGCGCAGTTGCCGATCTGGCTGCGCCGGACTCGAACTGCATGATCGTGGCGGAGCCATCGGTGGACGCATGGGCTCAGGCAATCAGGCTCGTCGTCGGGGATCCTGGCCTTCGGCAGCGACTCGGCGCCGCGGCCCAGCGCACGATCGCGAATCGGTGGACGCTCGAGCACGCGGTCGAGGCGATGATCGCCGGGTTCCGTCTCGGCGCGCTGTCCAAGTCGGAGGAGAGAACGGCGTGACGTCGTTTGCCGAAGGTGCGCCGGACCCAGCCCGCAAGCCGCTCAGCTCGGAACTCGTGCTTGTGGACTCAGAGTCCGTGCTCACTGGCGCAGAGGATCGCTTCCGCGCGTCGCGACCGTGGCCTGACACAACGGCAGCTTGCGGCCGCACTGGGATTGTCGGTCTGGCAGGTCGAAAGGATCGAGGCCGGTGACCAAGACCCGTCTGCGCACTTGCCTCTCATTGCCGGAGCGACAAGCCGTGACGAGGAGTGGCTTCGGCCGGCACATACTCAGGGCACAGCGCGCCCCCAGAAGCCGAAAGCCGTGGCGACGACCGGATCGCTGGAAGCTGCAGGGCGCCTACTCGTCCTGTCGGCGCTCGTGCTGCTGGTGACGATCAGGTTCTTCACCGAGGTCGTCCCGATCGTTCCGCGAGCGGCGAACTTCGTCGACATTCCGATCTTGCTGGTGCTCGGGGCTGCTGCGCTGTCTCTTCCTCTCCCAAGTTCGAGACGTCGCTGGTACCGCCCGCTCGGGATGATCGCCGCGTCATTCCTGGCGCTTGCGGCTGTCTCCGCGATCATCAACTCGGGTCGGACGGAGCCCGGGCCCGTCCTTGTCTTCATTTATGGCTTTCTGGCGCCGCTGGGCGTGTATGCCGCGGTGTATCGGCTATGGCCGAGCGGGAACTCCCGTGCGCTGAGTCGGACAATCGTCGCGCTCGGCGTTCTCGAGCTCGCCGTCGTCGCGCTTATCGATGTCCCGAGGTTCCTCAGGACACGGAAATCCCGACGATGTCAGCGGGACATTCGGCACGAACGCGTACCAGCTCGTCTTCTTCCTTCTGCTCTTCGTCACACTGCTGATCGGCATCGCCTCGGTCGAGCCGGGACGTCGAACCGCGCGCTTCGCACCCGTCCTGATCGTCGCGTCGTTTGCGACGATTCTGCTCGCTCAGTATCGATCGCTGCTCGTGACCACAGTGGTGGCGATCGGAGCCGTGACGCTCCTCCTCGGAAGTCGTGCGCGCGGGCTTCTGATCGTCGCTGGCGCGGGAGTGGGCTTCGCGGTCGTCTTTCATTTCGTTGCGGCGAACTTGCCAGAACTCAAGCTCCAGTCCGCCGCTTCCAGCGTCGCAAGCAACCCGGGTGAGTATGTGCGAGGCCGGTTCCGCATTGTCGAGAACGTTTCGCGACTCTACGGCGACTTGCCGAGTGCGATCGTCATCGGAACGGGACCAGGAACCTACTCGAGCCGCGCGTGGCAGACCTTCGCGAATGCGGACAGCACGTCTCGCTCCAACGTCGCAGGTTCCTACGTTGACGCCCTCACGAACGGGAAGGCCTACACGACGGACGTCGCGGAGAAGTACGTCGTTCCCCAGATCCGGTCCGGCCCCATCGTGCAGGGATCGCATGCAGTGTCGACCCCGTATTCGAGCTACACGTCGCTCCTCGCCGAGGTTGGCGTGTTCGGGCTTCGCTCTCGTCGTCCTCGTTTACTTTGGCGCTCTCGCCCGCGCATGGCGCATGGCACGCTTCGCCCTCACGGCGCCCGTACGGGGAGATCCGCTTCCGGCCGTGCTGCTCGCGACGGCAATCGCATTCCTGACGCTCGTCCAGATGGCGTTTCTCGAGAACTGGCTCGAGGTAACCCGCTTGACGTTCGTCGCGTGGGCGATGCTCGCTGTCTCCGCGAAGGAGCTCGATGCTCGAGGCGTCTCGTGAAAAGGCGGCGGCTGATCGTCGTCGGGCCGCTGCCCCCGCCCTTGCACGGCGTGGCGGTGTCCACATCCCTGGTGCTCGGAAGCTCTCGCTTGCGTGAGTGCTTCGACGTCGAACACGTCGACACGAGCGATCACCGGCCGCGAGACAACGTCGGCCGATGGGATCTCGAAAACATCCGGCTCGGCCTTCGAGCCCTTGCACGACTCTGCCGGCGTCTCGCCGGCGACCGCGGTGTGGTCTACGTGCCGCTCTCGCAGAACGCCGCGGCGTTTCTGCGTGACTCACTCTTCATCTGGAGCGCCCACCTGGGTGGATGGAAGGTCGCAGCACACCTACGGGGAAGCGATTTCCAAGCCTTCCACCGGCAGTCGTCTCGCCCCCTGCGAATGTGGATGCGCTCGACGCTCAGGCGTATCGACTCTGTCGCCGTCATGGGATCCACACTGCGATGGGTGTTCGACGGGCTCGTGCCCGCCGAGCGGATCGTGGTGGTACCGAACGGGACGCCGGAACCCGGGCCGACGACGGCGTCGGTGGATCCAGACCATGTGCTCTTCCTCAGCAATCTGAGACGGCGCAAGGGCGTCGTCGAGGCGGTCGAAGCCGCACTTCTCGTACGCTCGAAGCGACCGTCGACGCGGTTCACCTTCGTCGGCGACTGGGAGGACGTCGAGCTGGAGAAGAGACTGCGGGCGCGCACGGCGTCCCAGAACGGCGCCATCGTGTTCAGACCCTCCGTTCAGGGGCGTGAGAAGGACGAGCTGCTCGCATCGGCAGCCGTCTTTCTCTTTCCGCCGGTCGAGCCGGAGGGTCATCCGAGAGTCGTGCTCGAGGCGCTCGCGGCGGGTCTTCCCGTCGTGACGACCGATCGCGGTGCCATTCGCGAGACGGTCGTCGACGGCGAGAGCGGGTTCGTCCTCGACGAGCCGCTGCCGGCATTGCTCGCCGATCGGATCATCACGCTGCTCGAGGACGAGGGACTGCGGCACCGTTTTTCAACGGGGGCGAGTCGTCGCTACCGCGACTCTTTCACCCAGGATCAGTCCGACAGGACGTTTGCCGACTGGTTGCTCGGGCTGACGTGACACGAGAGGCCTCACTTGATGGCGCCCAGCTGCGCGTCCTTCACGTCATATGGCGGCTCACGATAGGCGGTGCCGAGCGCGCGGTGTTCCAGCTCGTGCGCGAACAACGCGCACGAGGAATCACGGCTGATGTGCTCGTTGCGAGCGAGCTCGGCTTCTACGGTCGACGAGTGCAGGAAGCGGGAGCTTGGGTTCACGAGCTCAAGTGCCGCCACGCGCTCGACCTGCCGCGAGCGCTCCGAGCGAGAGCGATCGCTGACAGGTACTCGCTCGTCCACTGCCACGGGCTCGAGCCGTTACTTATGGCGGCGCTTTCGCGTAGTCGGCGACCACGACTTGTCTACACGCATCGTGGCGGGGCAAGAGACCACGGCGCCGTCAAGCGGGTTCGCGTCGCTGCCGCACGGAGGTATCTCAGAGGATTCTCCGCCTTGTCGGGCAACACGCGCCACAGCGCCAGAGTGTTGGCATCCATACTGAGTCTCGATGCGCGAGACGTCGCGGTGACGTACAACGGTCTCGACTTCTCGCTTCTCGCACCTCGGCGTTCGAAGAACGAGGTCCTCGGCGAGTTGCCGGCACACGCACGCGACAAGAGCTTGATCGGCACAGCGTCGAACTTGCAACGTTGGAAACGCGTCCACTTGCTGCTATCGACCCTTGCTGCACTTCGTGATATTCCGATTCACTGTCTCGTGATCGGTGACGGTCCTGCACGGCATGAGCTCGAAGGTCAGGCGACAGACCTCGAACTCGGCGAGCGAGTTACCTTTCTGGGGCGAAAGGAGCACATTGGGGATTACCTCCAACTTCTCGAAGTATTCGTCCTGCCGTCCGGGCCTGAGGAAGCGTTCGGGAACGCGGCGGTAGAGGCGATGGGCGTCGGTGTGCCCACTGTCGTCTTTATCGACGGCGGTGGTCTGAGGGAGCATGTCGCCCACCGCGACACCGGCATGATCGTCCGTGATAAGGGTGAGCTCGCCGTCACGCTTCGGGAGCTCCTTGAACTCGACAATCTTCGCCAGGATCTCGGCGAGCGAGGCCGAAGTTACGTTCGCTCGACGTACTCGCTAGAAGCGATGTTCGAGCGCTACCGTGCGCTTTACGACGGCGCCCTCGCAGTATCCTCATAATCAGAGACAGAGCTGGCGCGGTCCGACTTCGGAAGGAGTCTCGTGGCCGGAACGCCGATCGCGACCATCTTCGACGGGACGTCATGGACGACGACGCCGTTTGCGCCGACCTCTGCTTCGTCACCGACAGACACTCGGCCGATTACCTTGGCGCCTGCCCAGAGCCTGACACCGTTCCCTATCGTGGGCCCTCCACCGGTTGTGACGTTCTGACAGACCATCACGTCGCGACCGATGTGCGTGCCTTTGCCTATGACCGTGCCCACGCCTTGGTAAAGGAACAGACCGGTCCGATGTGCGCGTCGGGCGATATGTCGACATGGGTCAGGAACTTCGAGAAGACATGGACCACTAGCGCGACCGAACGCAGCCTGTAGCACACGAATAACGCGGCGAAGCGATGCAAGGCGGTCGGCTGTACGCAGTTGTCACCCAGAAGCGAGAGCGCTAAGTATTCGAACGACAACCGCCGGCTAGCTCCCGAGCGCTTCAGTCGCTGGCCTCTCACCCGGTGCTCGAGGTCGCCTCTTAAGCGCGCATCCGACAGACGCGTCAGGAGGAAGATCCACGTCGACGTGACCAGCGATAGGACCACGGCCGCAAGCATCGGCAGCAGATACAGCATGGCGACGTCGAGAATCGTGAGCGAGAAGCCCACGACGATCAGGCCGTCGGAACGAGTGAGCTCGCGGGCGCCGCTCTGGCGAACCTTAGTGCGCGAAGCGCGGCGAGGCTCAGACCGGCGTTCACGATCACATTCCAGAAGAGAAGGGCTCCTGCTGCTCCAGTCGCGCCCCAACGGTCGATGGACACGATCAGCACCGGCACGAACACGATGCTTGCAACGACCAAGATCGCCGAGGCCGTAGCCGCGCGTTTCAGGACGTAGAGCAGCGGACTGTTCCAGAAGAAGGTTCCATTCACAAGCTGAGCAAGCAGACCCAGGGCGAGCACGGATGCACCCGCGAGTGCCGCGTCTGGCCCGCCGACGAGACGAAGCAGGGGGGTACGCAGCACGAACTCAACGAAGCCGAGCGTCCCGATTACGCAGAACGCGCCGATCGACGCCTGGCGGATTAGATCCCGTATCTCGTCGGTTCGTCCGACCGCGTGCAACTTCGCTAGTCGTGGCATCACGGCCGCCCAGGCGACATCTGCAGGCTTGCCAGCGACCGCCGCGATCGACATCCCGACCTTGAAGACGCCGACGTCTGCTGGCGGGCGCATGGCTCCGAGTAGGAGCGTTGGCCCTTGCGCACCCACGACTTTCACGTACGAGATCACATTCGTATGGAGGACCATGGCCGCCATCGGGCGGCGAATTCCGCGGGTCGTCGACAGAGCCGGTCGCCACAGCGCGCCCCCGCCGTGGTCACTGACGGTTCCGTTGGCGGCAAGCGTCCAACTGGTGCCCATCACGATCTCCATGAGCACGAGAGCGGCTACGACAGCGACAAGCGAGTCGGTGGCCAGGAGAGCGCCTAGTACCAAGCCGAAACGCATCGCTTCTCGCGCCAGCGTCAGTCGGAGAATCGTGCCGAAGCGACCGTGGAGTTGGAGAAGCGCGATGGAGGTCGTTTCCGTTGTCGTTGCGAGCATCGTGAAGCCGTAAAGGATGAAGAGGCCGGGGCCATGGGAGCCGTGGGCGAGGTGAGGAACGACGAGCGGTGCCACGACGACGATGACGAGTAGTCCCGCAACGCCCGCGCCGAGATCGACGAGATAGCTGAACTGTGCAATTCCTATGGTTCGCCTTCTGTCGGAGCGCATCGTTTCGGCCGCAAACGCGGTCGTCATCTGCCCGACCTGAAAATCGAGGAACCGTCCCACCAGATCGACGAGCGCGACCACGATCACGAACACGCCGTACTCCTCGAGCCCGAGGAAGTGCGTGATCAATGCGATCTGCAGCCCGTACCCGACCACGACGACGCTACTTCCGGCGGCGAGCTTGGACGAATCGCGCGCGAATCTTCGGGTCTGAGGATGGAGCAGATCTTTCGCGCGTTGAAGCGGCGATTTCATTCGAGAGCGCATTCCCGGGCGTCGACCCGAAGTTCCGGCGCGTTCCGCGCGGTCATGGATCGCTGTCCGGGGGTCGAGTCATGATCGCGACGATCTGCCCACTGATCCGACACAGACGAACAAGCCAGTCGGTCAGGACGAGGCGTTCCACGACGCCGACAGCGGTCCACGCAGTCGCAAGTGCGATGCCGTGTTCGAATCGCTTCCGCCTGGTGCTTCGATAGAGGGCGAAGAAGTCGTCGGTCGTGCCACCGATCGCGCGGACGAGTGCAAGACGAAGCACGCCTCGGCCGCTCCCTCCGTACAGATTGGTCGTGTGGCGGATCTCCTGCAGAACGAGGCCCGACCGCTCGGCGAACTGCCGCAACGTTTCCCTGTAGACACGCCCCTGAGACTGCCGACAACGTAGACGGGATGCGTGTCGAGAAGCGTCTGGCCGACCTGCCGCCGTCTTCGGCCGGTGGCCGCTCATCAAACTCGGTGTGGGGGCAGGGCCTGGCCATGCCTTATCTCCGTTCATCGGCACGTTGATGCGAATCGTTTACCTATCTGACGCTCAGATCCCCAGCCGTGCCACGAATGCGATCCAGACCATTCGGATGTGCAGCGCGTTTGCCGCCGCCGGGGCGGATGTCACGCTCGTCCATCCGAAGCGATTCGGCAACCGCCCAGAGGGGCTAGATGGAGACGTCTGGAACTTCTATGGCACTCAGGAGTCGTTCCGGATCGTCACGCTCCCTACGCCGCTGACACTGACGATCTCGAGACAACGCCGACTGGCCAGAGCTCTGAGAGCGGGGCCGCTCGCCGCATACATTCTCGGGCTGAGCCTTCCGGGCCGGGCCGCCTTTGTCGTCTACAGTCGGTCGCTGCTTGGCACATGGCTCGCCCTGCGAGCGCGCAGCCTCTGGCGTGACCGGTCTGCCCTCCGAGGTGTCGTGTTCGAAGCGCATGACGAGCCAGCGACCGCGGGCGCTTGGAGGGTCCTTACTGCGTCCGACCTCGTCGTCGCGATCAGTGGGGCACTCAAGGATCGCCTTGTGGAGGCGGAGCCGCTCCTCGCGGAGAGGACGATCGTAGAACACGACGCCGTCGATCTTCAGACCTTTCGGCCCGAGCGCATGGATCGAGACGCTTCACGTCGGAGGCTCGGTATCGACGAACACGAGGTCGTCGTCGGCTATACCGGGCGCGTCAACGTGGACAAGGGCACAGAAGCAGTTATCCGGTGCGCCGGAGACATGAACGAGAGTCACGTGCGGTTTCTTCTTGTGGGCAAGGTGTACGACGAAGGACTTCGCGACGCCGCGAGGAGGGCGGGTAATGTGATTCTCACGGGCTTTGTCCCTCCGAGAGAGGTCCCGACGTACGTCGCCGCAGCCGACATCCTCGTATTGCCGACTTCCGCTTCGATCGCGTACGCAAATTACACCTCTCCGCTTAAGCTGTTCGAGTACATGGCATCCGGGCGACCCGTTATCTGCTCCAATCTGCCCGTCATTACCGAAATCCTCGAGAATCGTCGCAACGCACTATTCTTCGAGGCTGACGATGCGCCTTCTCTAACGGCGGCGGTTAACGAGCTGGCCCGAAAGCCCGAACTCCGCTCACAGCTTGCTGCGCGCGCCCGGAAGGATGTCCAGAGATACAGCTGGGAACGTCGAGCCGCTCGAGTACTCGGCCGGATCGCCGAGCTTGAGACTTAAGTTAGATTCAAGAGTGGCGCACGAATCGAGACGGCAACGCGGACGCGTTTAGCGCGCTCGGTCCATGAGCGCTAGAGCGTCCTAATCGAGTCGCAGCCCTCGATGTTCACATCGGCGAAGGTCTTCCCGCTTAGGCACGCCATGGTGTCGCCAGGATCGATCCCGGTCTCGCTGACCTCGTAGTGGAGCACGAGGTCGGATCTCCCATCCCCGTCCACGTCCTCGATATGGCCCATACCGTGCCGCTCCGTGCAGTCGCGCTGGCTCGGGTTGTCGTCGTCTCCGAAACAGACTGTGTTCGGGTCGACCGTGGTCGCGTCGAAACTCTCGGTCGCGAGGATGGCGAGCGGGAGGGATCCTGTGCCGGAGAGGTTGATCGGGTTGACCGTGCTGCCAGGCTTGATGTCAACCCTGACCTGGACTGTGGGCGGGGCGACACAGCTCGACTGCTGGAAGGCAAGGTCCAACAGGGGCGAGCCCCCGGTCGCACTAGTCGCGCCGACGTACGCAAACCGCCCGCTGACGGGATCGATGGTGAGCACTCGCCCATCCCCCGCCCCTCCGTACAACGTATCGCCGCAGACGAATTGCAGACTGACCACGCCCCCGGCGGGCGGCGCTCCCGACGCATCGACAATTGGCCTCTGGAAGAAGCAGCTCGGCAACGGCCACGTATCGCAGGACGCCGCTCCGGACGCGGGATCGATCTTGTAGAGACCTGGCGCTCCGGCGGGAAAGTCCGAATAGTCACCCACGTTCCAATTCGGCCACCACGAATGTTGCCACGCAATCGCGCCGTACAGGGTGCCCGCGCCGTCGAAAGCGAGGGCGTCCATCCCCTCGATCGAGCACTGCTGCCGCTCTGGATCGACCGGGCCGGCCATGCAATTCCCGAATGGCCCCACGTCACCCTGTGCTGGCACTGTGGGATCGATGGCGACCAGGCGGTCGCCACCTGACCAATAGTCGCGGTTCTGGGCTGCGAACAGCAGCGGGCCGTCCGAGTCCATGCCGAGGAAGTTGCCGGGCGCGTAGTCTGCCCCGCCGCTGCCCAGCTCTCCGAGAGCGGTGGTCTGGCCCGACGCGAGGTCGACCGTGAACAGCCACGAGCTCACGCCGCCAAGGGCGTTGGGAAAGCCTCCCACTGCGTACATCGTCCCGGCCGAGTCGATGGCGAGGGACGTGAATCCATATGTCGCGGGCGGCACCATCGCACCGACGAGCGTGCTCACGCCCGTCGTCCGGTCGATAGTGAACAGACTCGAACCGTCGGTGCCGTACAGCCCGCCGCTTCCGGTCGCAGACGATGTCGCGAAAGCCGGTACGAGTCCAAGACTGAGCGCCACGGTCACAGCGGCCAGAGCGCTCAGGTGACTCTTCGCGACCTTCCTCAGATCGGCGACGCTAACAGCACCCGTGCGAGCGCTGCTTCCCTCGGTAGAGGGAGGCATCCATCCATCCGGAGGAATCACCGACGGGTCCGCGGCACGCCCGTGATCGCCAGCCACACAAGCGGGGAACTGACACTAATTCGCCTACGAGCGCCAGCCTGTCCCGCCTCTTCCCTAACGGGAATCAGCACAGTGGTCGATAGGAGAACCGGAAGACCGCGAAGATGCCGCCCACTCCTGTGGATCGACAGAGATAAGGGAAGTAGCGCGGATATGCCGCCGCGACACCATCGCTCGCCTGGGCGGGCGCTGAATGCGTCTGCGCCAAACGAACCGCAACGTGTCCTGCGAGACATGACGACGCTGACCCCTGCGTCCGGGAGAGTGATCTCGTGAGGCCGTACCGATCGGACTGGTTCGAATCAAGAAAGGAGCGGGCGCGAGAGTCGGCGCGAGTCGTATTGCCGATCATCTTTGAGCTGATCAGGCCGTCAGCTCTCGTCGACGTCGGGTGCGGGACGGGTTCGTGGCTCGCCGTCGCCGAGGAACTCGGTACCACGGACAGCGTCGGAATCGACGCTCCTCACCTCGACCCGGCACTCCTCGAGTTCGCGGAAGAGAGATTCGTCGCCTACGACCTCAGCAGGGCGCTCATTCTGAATCGGACGTTCGACCTCGCGCTCTGTCTCGAGGTCGGCGAGCACCTTCCTCCCTGGGCGGCGCCGACGCTCGTGGAGACGCTGACCGAGCTTGCTCCCGTCGTTCTCTTCTCGGCTGCGATCCCCGGTCAGGGAGGAACCTCGCACACGAACGAGCAGTGGCCCGAGTACTGGGCGGGCCTGTTCTCCGACCACGACTATGTCACCTACGACATTCTCCGGCCGCGGATCTGGCGCAGTGATCGGGTGCGCTACTTCTACGCGCAGAACTCCCTCCTCTACGTGCGGAGATCTGCGACGTCGAGCTACCGACAGCTTCCGGTCCCGTTGGCCGAGCCACCACTGCCGCTCGTCCACCCGGAACTTCTTCGCCGCGTGAGGACCAGTTTCCCCCCGCCCGGGAGCGTCACTCTCGGCTCCGTCGTCCGTTTCGGTGGGAGGCTCGCGCTTTCACCGTTCGACAGAAGGTCCGCCTCGACGGCTGGGCAGAAGAAGTGAAGCAAGTCGCCCAGCGTCCGCGGGACGGCGCGATCAGCGTCGTCGATGTACCCTCCCCAGCCCTGCGGCCGGGGTGGCTCCTCGTCGCTAACCGCTACTCGCTGATCAGCGCCGGCACCGAGCGGACCAAGATCGTGACCGGCGAGAAGAACCTGTGCAGAAGGCGCGCGCGCGCCCTGACCTCGTCAAGAAGGTCGTCGACCGGGCTCGGGTCGAAGGTGTCTCCGCCGCAGTCGGAGTCGCTCGTGACCGCCTCGCGGCCCTCACACCTATCGGGTACTCGTCCGCCGGCGTCGTGCTCGAAGTCGGGCGCGGGGGTCGAAGGTCTCGCACCCGGCGACCGCGTAGCCTGCGGCGGCGGAGGCTGGGCGAACCATGCGGAGATCATCGCCGTTCCTCGCATCTCGTCGGCCGCAGTTCCCGAAGGCGTAGCCCTCGACGACGCCGCCTATGCGACCGTCGGCGCGATCGCGCTGCACGGTATTCGCCAGTGCGACGCGGAAATCGGCGAGTGGGTCGGCGTGATCGGGCTCGGGCTCGTTGGCCAGCTCGCGGCCCGCATT
The DNA here is from genome assembly GCA_963723695.1 of uncultured Gaiellaceae bacterium. Classification (GTDB taxonomy): domain Bacteria; phylum Actinomycetota; class Thermoleophilia; order Gaiellales; family Gaiellaceae; genus GMQP-bins7. The sequence continues at coordinate 784,252 of CAVRRU010000012.1, forward strand.
CTCAATGCGGCCGGATGCCATGTCGTGGGTATCGACCTGGACACGACGGCGGTTGAGCTTGCTCGGCGCGCGGGAGCAGCCGCCTTCGAACGGGGCGATCCGGGCTCGGAGGCGGGTGTGCGCTCGGCAACGGGCGGGCTCGGCCTCGACGCGGTCGTGCTCTGCGCCTCGTCCGATTCGCCTGACCCGCTGGAGCTGGCTGTCCGGCTCGCGCGAGATCGCGGACGGCTGGTCGTCGTCGGCGAGACGCGCATCGACGTCGATCGCGCACTCATGTACGAGAAGGAGCTCGAGCTGCGCATGTCCCGCTCGTACGGGCCGGGTCGCTACGACCGCGAGTACGAGGAGCGTGGGCGCGAGCTTGCCGGCCGGATACGTCCGCTGGACCGAGCAGCGAAACATGCGTGCGTTTCTCGATCTCGTCGCGACGGGACGGGTCTCCCCGCACGATCTCACGACCCACCGCTTCCCGGTCGAGGATGCCGCCGAGGCGTACGGAGCTGCTCACCGGCGCCGACGGGCGGCGTGCGTTCGGAGTACTGCTCGAGTACCCGACGGCGGTGACCGAAGCGCCACCCGAGGCCGCGCGCCCGGCGCGCAGGTCGGCGAAGGCTCCAGGGATCGCGCTCATCGGCGCAGGGGCGTTCGCTCGCGCGACGCTGATTCCAGCGCTGAAGAGCGCGGGCGCGTCGCTCGTCGCGGTCACGAGCGCGAGTGGCCTTACCGCCGCGGACGTGGCGGCCGATTCGGGTTCGAGCGCGCGGCACGTTCGGTCGATGAGGTTCTCGCCGACGAATCGATCGGGGCGGTGATCATCGCCACCCGGCATTCGAGCCATGCGTGCCTCGACCGCGGCCGCGCTGCACGCGGGCAAGGCCGTTTTCGTCGAGAAGCCGCTCGCACTTTCCTTCGGCGAGCTCGAGGAGGTCAGAGCTGCGCTCCACGCCGATTCGCTGCTGATGGTCGGGCTTCAACCGCCGCTTCGCCCCGCTCGTCGAGCGGCTCCAGGCGGAGCTCGGACAGGTCGACGACCTCGTTCTCTCCATGCGCGTCAACGCAGGGCCGCTCCCCGACGACCACTGGCTCCACGATCCGGAGGACGGCGGCGGCCGGCTGCTCGGCGAGGGCTGCCACTTCGTCGATCTGCTCTCGTACCTGGCCGGCTCGCCCGCGATCTCGGGCCACGCCGTCGCCGTGCCACAGCCCGGGCGGCCGATCGAGTGCAGCGACAGCTTCACGGCGCACATCCGATTCGGGAACGCGGTCGGGACGCTCGTCTACTCCGGCGGGGGCGATTCGAAGCTGCCGAAGGAGCGGCTCGAGGCGTTCGGCGGGGGCGCGGCGGCCGTCCTCGACGACTTCCGAGACCTCGACTATCCACCGTGGCGGAAAACGACGCCAGTGGAAGTCGTCGCACGACAAGGGCCACCGCGCCGAGATCAGACGATTCCTCGCGGCCGCCGCAGGCGAGGTGGAGCCGCCGCCGGTCGAGAGCTATATCGAAGTCGACCCGCCTGACGCTTTCTCTCGCGACGTCCCTTCGAACAGGGCAGTCGGTCGAATTCACGCAGTGACCGAGCCGCGCGAAGCGGTGGATCGGATGCGGGCCTGGGGCGAGGCGCGGGACTGGCGCGGATACGACCCGTACGACGCCCTCAACAGTCCTTTTGCCCGGTACCTGACCCTCGGGACGGGACTCGGGCGCAGGCTGCTGACGCAGGCGGTCAAGCTCTCGCCCGTCAACCTTCGTCCGGCTCTTCGAATTCCAGCCCGAGTGGAATGCGAAGGCGATCGCTCTGGTGGCGTCCGCGTATGCCCGGCTGTGGGCCGCGCGGGATGACGAGACGGCGCGCGTCCAGGCCGCAGGTGGCTGGAATGGCTCGTCGCAAACCGCACCGCGGAGACCGGACTCGGCTGGGGCTATCACTTCGACGTTCAGACGCGGTTCTTCGCGTACCGCCGAGGTACGCCGAACACGATCGCGACGAGCTTCGCCGCACACGCGCTGCTCGACGGACACGAGCTGATCGACGGCGACGAGCGCTGGGGAGAGGCGGCGAGCCGAGCCTGCCGTTTCCTCGTCGAGACGCTGCTCGAGGACGACGGCGCGCGCCTGTACTTCCGCTATCTCCCCGCAGAGCGTGAGCTCGTTCACAACGCGAACGTGCTCGCCTGCTCCGTGCTCGCGCGGACGGCCGCGCTGCTCGGAAGGGCCGACTGCTCGAGCAGATCGTGAGCGACTCGCTCGCGAGCACGCTGCGCGCGCAGCGCGCCCGACGGCTCCTGGCCGTACGCCGAGGGAGAGCACGGCCTGGATCGACAACTTCCACACCGGCATACGTGCTCGAGGCGCTCGGCAGCCTGCGAGCTACGTCGACGGCGCGATCAGGCCGCAGCTCGAGCGGGGCCTCGACTTCTGGGAGCGGGAGCTCTTCCTCGCGGACGGAACGCCGAAGTACTACGCTGACCGAGCGCTTCCGGTCGATGCGCACAACTACGCGCAGGCGATCGAGACCTGGCTCGCGGTCGCCTCCTGGCGCGCCGGCGTCGGTCGGCGTGCGCAGAGCGCTGCGCCGCGCTGCCTCGTCGAGCGGATGCTCGAACCCGACGGGACATGTCGCCTTCCAGCGACGCCGGTTCTGGACGAGCCGCGTGCCGTTCGTGCGCTGGACGACCGCGCCGGCGTTCCGCGCCCTCGCCAGGCTCGAGCTGGTCCATGCCGCGGCGGCCCGCGTGATGCGCGTCTGGATCGACCTCGCCAACTCGCCGCACGTGCCGCTCTTCGAGCCGGTCGTCGACGCCTGCGCGAAGCGACGGCGATGAGGTCGTCCTCACGGCCCGGGACCACGCGCAGACGTCGGCCCTCGCGCGCGCGACGTCTGGCCCGACGTCGAGGTCATCGGCGGCGCGAGCCCTCCGGGCGGCGTCGGCAAGGCGGCGACGATCGCCGGCCGGGCAGCGGCACTCCGCCGATTCGCGCGTGACGCGAAGGCCCGACGTCGCGCTCTCGCACGGCTCGTACGCGCAGGTCGTCGCCGCGCGCGTTCGGCGCGGATCCCGGCGGTGACGATGATGGACTACGAGCATCAGCCGGCGAACCACCTGAGCTTCCGGCTCGCACTGCGCGTGATCGTCCCGAGCGTCTTCCCCGACGACGGCGCTGCGGCGGTTCGGCGCGCGCAAGCGCAAGATCGTGCGCTACGAGGGTTTCAAGGAGGAGCTGTACCTCGCCGGCCCGCGGCCGACGGCGGGAGTGTTCGCGACCAGCTTGGCCTCGATCCCGACGCGATCCTTGCGGTGCTCCGGCCACCTCCCGAGGGCGCGCTCTACCACCGTGGGGCAAACGACCGCTTCGACGAGGTGCTTCGATGCGCTCGAGCAGCGACGCGACGTGCAGGTCGTCCTGCTGCCCAGAGCGACGCGAGCAGCGTCGGCCAGTACTCCATCCGCCGGGTGACGATCCCGGAGACGCCGATCGACGGGACGGCGATTGCTCGCGGCCGCCGACCTCGTCGTCGGCGGCGGGCGGCACGATGACCCGCGAGTCGGCGTTGCTCGGGACTCCGACCTACACGGTGTTCATGCCCCGAGCTCGCTGCAGTCGATGCCGAGCTGATCCGGCTGGGGCGCATCGTCGACCTGCGATCGCCGGGCGGCCTGCCGACGATCGAGAAGAAGCGGCTCTCACCGCAAGCTCTTGCTCCGGAACGTGGCTCGGCGATCTGCAGGCTCGTCGTTGCGACGGTCGCAGACGCGGTCAGCGGCGAGCGCTGAGAGCACGCGCCGGGACGCCCGCGACGACGTCACCGGCTGCGACGTCCTTCGTCACCACCGCGCCGGCACCGACGAGAGCGCCCTGCGCCGATCCGCACCCCGCCGAGGATGACCGCCCCGGAGCCGATCGAGGCGCCGCGCTCGACGACCGTCCGAGCAGCTCCCAGTCCTCCTCGCCTGCAGCTCGCCGTCCGTCCGTCGTCGCGCGCGGGCGCTTGTCGTTCACGAACATCACGCCGTGGCCGACGAAGACCTCGTCTTCGATCGTCACGCCGTCGCAGATGAACGTGTGGCTCTGGATCTTGCAGCGGGCGCCGACCACCGCACCGCTCTGGATCTCGACGAAGGTGCCGATTCGCGTCTCGTCGCCGATGCGGCACCCGTACAGGTTCGCGAATGCGTGGATCGACGACGCCTTCGCCGAGCTCGACGTCGTCGGCGATCAGGCGGTACGGGGCGTCGTTCGCCGGGCGGTTAGCGACGCATCGAAGTAGCTCCTCACCGCGCGCGACCACGTGCTCGAGCTGATACTCGGCGATGCCCGGGAAGATCGGCAGCGACAGGCAGCGTCGCGCGAGACGCTCGGCCACCGGAAACGCTCCGCGCGGGTAGCCGAGATGGGCATACGCCTCGGTCAGGTGGATGGGCTGCGGGTAGTGCCGACCCGTCTGGATCCCGTGCTCGGTCGAGATGGGCGGCGAGGGACGACGGGTCGGCCGTCTGCACGACGAACAGGTGCCACGCAGGGTTGCTTCCTGTCGGCACGGGCGGAAGGCGGAGGTCGCCGACGCCCTCGAGCGCGTCGCGGTAGAAGCGCCGCGGCCTGCCGCCGCTCCTCGTTCCAGGCCTCGAGGAAGGGAAGCTTCCGAAGCAGGACGAGCGCCTGCATCGTGTCGAGACGGGCGGTGTATCCCTCCCGCTCGTGCTCGTACTTCCGACGCTGCCCGTGCTCTCGCAGCGCGCGCACGCAGTCGGCCAGCTCTGCGCGAGCTCGTGACGAGCGCGCCCGCGTCCCCGAACGCGCCGAGGTTCTTGGCGGGATAGAAGCTGAACGCGGCGGCGAGGCCGGAGCTTCCCGCGCGCCGGCCGTCTCGCTCCGCCCCATGTGCCTGGCAAGCGTCCTCGAGAACTACGAGCCCGTGCCGTCTCGCGAGGCCCTCGAGACCCTCGATGTCTGCGAGCTGTCCGTACAGGTGAACCGGAAGGAGAGCGCGCGTCCTGTCGCCTACGGCTGCCGCGGCCGCGGCGATATCGAGCGCAGTAGTCGCGCTCCGAGATATCGGCGAGAACCGGCACCGCGCCCGCCTGCGTCACGGCTTCGACCGTCGCTACGAAGGTCGCCGCCGGAACGATGACCTCCTCGCCCGGCTCGACTCCGGCCGCGATCAGGCCGAGCCGCAGCGCGTCGAGACCGCTCGACACCCCGACACAGTGCCGCCCGCCGCAGTAGGAGGCGAATGCCTGCTCGAACTCGTTCACCTGCGGTCCGTTGACGAACGCCGCAGATTCGACGAGCCGGCCGATGTCGTCCAGGATTTGCCGCTCCAGGCGGCCGTCCAGAGAGCGCAAATCGACGAACGGCACTCTCACGTGCCCCCGCGACTGCGTACCCGTGCCTCTCATGCCTGCATCCGGGCTATCCGGCTCGGACGCGGAGTCGCCGACCAGTCCCTCTGCCGGGTGAGAAATGCTCCATATCGGGCATATCGGTCACTCGTCCAGTTGCCAATAGTTCAGGCACGCCAGGATTTTCTGAACGTCGCCGTCACGCCGCTCACCTGACCGTCATGCACGCCGGTCGAGCTCTGCCTGGAGTTCGGCGCTCGTCCGAGGAGCCGACGGTCTCCGGCGATCGAAGCGCCGGCGAGCTGGCGCGGCCGACTGCGTGGTCGAGCCGCGTCGCGGGCCGAGAGGCGGGACTCTTGCGCAGCCGGGACCCGTTGAGGCGGCCCGAACCGCTGATACGTGCGGTGTATGCATATGTCGCCTACCGCATCGGCCCCGGTGCCGACGCCGAGGATCTGACGAGTGACGTCTTCGAGCGGGCACTTCGGTATCGCGAGAGCTTCGATCCGCGCAAGGGCACGCCGACCGCCTGGCTGATCGGAATCGCCCGGCGCTGCGTGGACGGTCATCTCGGCGGCGGCCGTCTCCGGTTCCCCTGGAAGACGCAGAGCAGATACCCGCGCTGGACGACGTCGAAGAGTCCACCGTACGGAAGTTGACGATGGACGAGGCCGTCTCTCAGCTCAGCGACCGCGACCGCGAGCTGATCGCGCTGCGCTACGGCGCCGACCTCACCTCGCGCCACATCGCCGAGCTTCTCTCACTCTCCCCCAATGCCGTCGAAGTGGCCCTGCACAGGGCGATCGAGCGCCTGAGGCAGGCGCTCGATCACTCCTGACGCGCTTCTTGGATCGCGATTTCGGCCTACGGGCAGGGGCCGAGCGTATCTCCGTGCGCGAGGTGCGCCGGCACTGCGTGCTCGTCGACCGAGATCGTATGTGCGTTGTCCGGGTTCCCCGGCGGACGGTGGCAAATCAGGACCTTGTGCTCGTACTGGTCGTTGCTCGATCCCTTTGCCTGAGTGTTGCTCGCCTGACTGCTCTTCTTGCCCGCCGGCTTCTTCGACCCCTTCACGGAGACGAGATCGGTGAGTGCGCTCGTCCCGCTGCTCACGGCTGAGGATGCGTAGCCGATGCCGCCTGTCAAGGAGAACGCTACGGCGAGGGCGGCCGTCAGCGCGAAGGCGAGACCGAGGTTCCACCCGCGCCACACAGGACGATGCGAAACGTCCGCGGCGATGCGCCGGACCAGTGTCTCGCTCGGCTGAGGTCGGTCGCGCCGGAGCTTTCTCTCAATCGGACCCGATCGTCGAAACGGCTTCACGTCACTAGCCTCCTTTGCAGTGGTGGCTTTGGGACTATCGCGCCGGGAGCCGTTTCCTTACAGGCCGGTTTCGCGAAGCTGTTCGAGCTGCGGATCGAGCGGGTTGAGCTCTCTTGCGCGCGCGAGCGCATGACCTCGGGCAGCGCCGTCGCTTGCGAGCCCGAGATTGAGCCACAGCTCCCAATTGTTCGGATCCTTGTCGATCGCCTGCCGGTAGAGGCGGCGTGCTCGGGCGAAAAGCCCTTGCTCGAGGGCTGCATCGGCCTCCAGCCGCAGAGGCTCCGACGACCACGGTGTCCACGAGGCCGCTTTGCGAGCATGCCGCGTGACGGTGACCGGGTCAGCACGGTCCGACGCTCTCTCTGCCTGACCGAGCGCGCGGTTTCCGGTCATCGCGACGAAGGCGAAGCCGCTCACGATCAGCAACGCGGGAACTCCGACGGCCCGGGCCCTCGCTCCCAGCACGACCGGTGTCGACTTGCTCCTCCCTGCAGCGAGAAGGCAGCCCGCGAACGTGAGGCCGCAGAGCGTGACTGCGGGCATCTCCCAGTCCCAGTCGAGGGCGGCATGTCCGACGAAGGCAATGAACGCCGCGAGCGCCACGGGAACGTAGGGATGCTCCCGAGTGCGTGCCGCGGCAGCGAGCGGAACGCCAGTGGCGAGGAGGAGCAGTAAGAGGCCCGGGATGCCGAGCTCCGCGAGTGTCTCGAAATGCAGGCTGTGCGCGTCCTTCACCATCAGCGGAATGGTGCGACGCTCGAGCCACACCACCTCGAACGTCCCGGCACCGGAACCGAGGATCGGGTGCGCGCGTGCCTCCTCGAGCGCCGCCGACCATGTTTCGAGCCGCCCGTTCGACGAGAGGCTGAACAGACGCTGCGTCTGGTCGCCTCGAACGTTCGGGCTCGGCTTCCGGATCGAGTGGAGCGCCCGGGTGGTGAGCTCCGAGGGGCCGCCAAGGGCTGTGACGGCGGCCCCGGCCGAGCCGAGCGCGACAACGACCAGGGTTACAGCCCACATCCTGCGGACCGTTCGTCCGAAAGACACGCGCGCAGCCAGAGACGCGTACAGCGCCGTAACCGCGAACGCGCCGACGGCGAGGAGGGCGAGCGTCGCGGCAAGCTCTTCGCCGTCGTTCGCTGCCCGACTGAGCGGAGAGAAGTCCGTCGTGAGGCCTTTCGACTCGAAGGAGCGCCACAGCGCCAGCACGGGCCACGGAGCGACTGCGAGTGCGTTCGTCGTGAACCGAAGTCGTTCCGGATCCGCCGCGACCAGCACGGCTACTCCGAGAAAGAGTGCGAGCCATGGGCCCCTCCCGAACGTGAAGTAGAGCGTCGGCAGCAAGACGACGAGAGACGACGCCGCAAGACCACGGACGATTGCGTTACGCGGCTTGGTCGCGAATCCCAGTGCGAGGATGCAGCCGAACGAGCTGAGGGCCCCGAGCGCGTTCCAGTACCCGAGCGGCTCGGAGAGCCTGTAGGAGGTGATGGCGTCATAGGGCGTCAGTCCGCCCGGGAGCAGCCGCGTCGCGAGGCCGTACATGGCGAGCGCAGTCACCGCGACGAGGACCGCGCCCAGCACGGTTCGTACGTGATCTCTACGTACGAGGAGAGCGAGCGCCGCGGCAAACGAGACGTAGCTCAAGGTTCGCTCGACCTCGTACATCGTCTGCGTGGTCGTCGAGGTCCAGAGAAGCGACAGGGCGGTCCAGCCGAGGAGCGCAACCAACGCACCCACATACGCGACCTCGTAGCGCGAAATGACAACTCGACGTCTGACCAGGAGTGCGACGAGCGCGCTCCACGAGAACAGGAGGGCGCTCCATCCCCACGAGGTCGGGAAGTAGCCGCCGTTCGCGGCTCCGAGGCCGACGACAGCGCCCAGGACGAGCGCGACGGGCGCCAGGGCCGAAAGGACGTCGACCGCCGCCACGGCAGCGCGTGGACGTTCCGCAAGAAGCGTCGTCATCGGGCGGGCTTGTCCGCACCCGGCTCGAGTCCGCCGGGTTCGCTGTCGAGGGACACCACCCGATCGAGCCGACATCTCCCCAAACGGGTCACGTGAGAGCGAGGCGCGCGCGAGTACTTTCGGATGGTGGCAGGCCCCATCTGTTTCGTTGTCGGCGCGCGACCCAATTTCATGAAGGCTGCGCCCGTCTACAAGGCGCTGGCCGGGCTCGACATCGATCTGTTGCTCCTACACACCGGTCAGCACTACGACGCCGAGATGTCGGACGTCTTTCTTGCGCAGCTCGATCTGCCCGCACCTGACGTGTTCCTCGGCGTGGGGTCCGGAACGCACGCGGAGCAGACGGCGCGTGCGCTCGTCGCAATCGAAGAGGTCCTCGTGGACCGGCGTCCCGGCTCTCGTCGTCGTCTCGGGGGACGTCAATTCGACCCTGGCGGGAGCGCTGGCGGCGGTCAAGCTCCATACACCTGTCGCCCATCTCGAGGCCGGTCTCCGCAGCTTCGATTGGAAGATGCCCGAGGAGCAGAACCGTCGACTTGCCGACCACATGAGCGCGCTGCTCCTGACGCACTCCGCCAGCGCGGTCGAGAACCTCCGGAGCGAGGGGATAACCGAAGGCGTGCATCTCGTCGGCAACACGATGATCGACACGCTTCACGCGCATCTCGGCGCCGCACGTGCAGCCCGACCGTGGGAGCGACTGGAGCTCGGTCCCGGTAGCTACGCCCTCGTCACGCTCCACCGTCCCGAGCTGGTCGACGACGACGAGCTTCTGGCGGCCACCGCGAACGGACTGATCACGCTCCACGATTCATATCCGGTGGTCTTTCCGGTACATCCTCGGACTCGTGGGCGCCTCGAAAGGCTCGGGCTCCTGTCCCGGCTCGACGCTGCGAGAGTTCGGCTAACCGCCCCGCTCGGGTACCTCGCCTTCCTGGGACTCGAGGCGGGAGCACGATTCGTGTTGACCGATTCCGGCGGAGTCCAGGAGGAGACGTCCGCGCTCGGCATTCCGTGCTTCACGCTGCGGGACACGACGGAGCGCCCGGTGACCGTCGAGCTCGGCACGAACACGGTGCTCGGCGCACGACCAGATCGGATCGCGGAGATCCCAGGACTCCTCACTACGCCGAAGTCCGCCTCGGGAATCCCTCTCTGGGACGGCCGTGCGGGCGAGCGGGCTGCGAAGGTGCTCATCGCGGCGGTCGCGGAGGACCGCGAGGCCGCACAGATGAGACTCCAGGTGTGAGAACGCGCGGGAGGCAAGCGGGAAAGGAGCGCTTGCCACTGCGTCAGGCGACCAATTCGCCGTCGAGCACGAGTCCAGGTCATGACTGCGATTGACGAGCCCGTAGGGGGTTTTCTTATCCGAGATGGGCTTCTCCGCAACCTGCCGTGGACGACCCTAGGTCGTTGCTGTCGAAGTTGACCGTCGCAGAGGCGCGTGCGCAAGAGCGGGCCTCTCTCCGTGCCCGCGTCGTGGTGCCCGAGCGGGTCGACAAGGTGGCGGAGGTCGCGATTCCAGCCCCAGGCGGGCCGATCCCGGCACGCCTCTACCTGCCCGCTCGGCGCGCGCGACCCGCGCCGACGCTCGTCTGGTTCCCCGGCGGGGGTTGGGTCATGGGCTCACTCGAAGCCGCGGATCTGGTGTGCCGCAAGCTGGCCAACGAGACGCCCTGCGCAGTCGTCGCGGTCGAATACCGACAGGCTCCCGAGCACCGCTTCCCGGCTGCGGTGGACGACTGTCTCGCTGCGACGGAGTGGGTCGCGGACAATGCCGCACGTCTCGGGCTCGATCCGCTGCGAATCGCGATCGGTGGCGCGAGTGCAGGCGGGAACCTGGCTGCCGTCGTCGCGCTGCTCGTACGCGAACGTGGTGGGCCGCCACTCGTCCTCCAGGTGCTCGTCTATCCGGCCACCGACCATCGTGCGCGAGGTGACACCTCGTTTTCGGGGGCATTCGACCGGGCCGGCGCCGACTGGTGCTGGTCGCATTACCTCGGAGCGGCTTCGGGAGACGACCCTCGTGCCTCACCGCTTCGCGCTCCCGACTTTCGTCGTCTGCCCCCTGCCCTCGTCATCGTGGCCGAGCACGATCCGTTGCGCGAGGAAGGCGAGCTCTATGCCCAGGCGCTCGCGGCAGCCGAAGTCGAGTCCGAGCATGTGTGCTTCGAGGCGGTACACGGTTTCTTCTCGACGCCCGGCTCACTCGCCGCCGATGCGGCTCGGGCCCGCGCCGTGCGCGCCCTGCGACGCGCCTTCGGTGACGACGTGACGGGCGGCGCCCAGTAGCGCTGCGTCGTCGATGTGCTCGGCAGGCATGACAACTGCAACGTCGGCGCGGAGGGAGTCGAGACCTGCCTCAAGGAGATCCCAGGATCGCGCGATCGATCCGCCGATCACCAGGCACGACGGGGTGAACGCCGTCAGCCACGGCCTCAAGAAGTCGGCGAGATCGGCCGAGAGCGCGTCGAACGCTTCGCGCGCGCGGCGCTCGCCGTCACGTGCGCGTTGGGCGATCTCGGCGACGTCGACCCTCGTGTCCCCGTAACGGGTGAGAACCGCGCCGCGCGAGACCCGCTGTTCGACCGGAGCGTTGCGGAAGGGCACGCGATACAGCTCCCCTCCGCGAGGCACCCCAGCTCCGGCGCGGACGATCGAGCCCTGCTCGAGAAAGGCCGAGCCGAGCCCTGTTCCGATGGTGATCCCGAGCGCGCGGGCGTGGCCTCGGGCGGCACCGGCCCACCATTCGCCGAGAAGGAACGCCTCGGCGTCGTTCAGGAACCGGATGTTCTCAGGCTGAAGCGATAGGGCGGATGCCAGCTCGGCGCGCAGGTCCACGCGGTAGAGCGCCTCCAGCTTGTGCTCGAGCAGGCAGATCCCACGGACGTAGTCGAACGGGCCGGGCACGGCTACACCTGCGGCCTCGACCTGTCCGGACCGCGCAGTGGTCGCGGCACCGCTGATGCAGTCGAGCAGTTCCTCTCGGTCGGCGCCGGCCGCGAGCTCCGCACGCCGGCGAGTCGCCGACAGGACGGTTGCCGAGCTGACGTCGACGGTGGCCGCGGACACATGCGTCCCTCCGAGGTCCAGCGCGACGACCGGCCCCGCGTCGGTCACTTCACGAACGCCTTGACCACCTTGCACGCGGGGCCGCGTCGCCGTTCCAGCCGATAGCCGCCGACGCTCGCCGGGATCACGAGCGTCTCCGCGTATGAGAGTGGATGGGCGTCGCCACGTTCGGTTTCGACGGCAACCTCTTCTCCGGCGACGAGGTTGAGCACGTGGAACCTTCCAAGCGTCTCGACGTTGACCTCGTTCTCGAAGTCGAGGCGGTCGACGGCGAAGAAGAGCTCGTCGAGCTCGCCGAGTCCGAGCTCGGTGAATCCCGGGCCGGCGGCTCTCACGATCGGCTCCTGGATGAGCTCTCGGCTTACCGACTCGCCGCGGCGGGTCGGGTCGAGGTTCGCGAAGGCGTGAGTGAGATGAACCGGTCGCAGCTCGCCGTCGAGATTCCGCCGCAGCCAGTCGTAGAACCGAAGCGTGTACAGGTATGGAGTCGCGCTGATCTCGAGCACGAGATTGCCCGCGCCGCTGGCATGTGGAGTGCCGCCGGGGATCAGGTACAAGCGATGCTGCTCGGCGGGGTGCGCCTGGAGGAATCGCTCCGGGTCGAACCCGATCCCCTCTTGGTCCGCCTGCTCGGCTGCTGTCCGGAAGGCCTCGAGGTCGGCGTCCTCGCGCAGCCCGAGGAAGACCTTCGCCCCTGGCGTCGTGTCGACGACGTAGTAGGTCTCGTGCTGCGTGTACGTGAGACCGAAGACCTCCCGCGCGTACTCCTCCGACGGGTGGCACTGGATCGAGAGGTGACCACCCTCGAGCGTGTCCAGGTAGTCGAATCGGATCGGGAAGGAGGTGCCGAAACGCGCCGCGAGCTCCGTGACCAAGGATTTGCTCTGCCCTCCGCTGCCATCAAAAGCTCGAAGCCCACTTCGACGGGGTCGTCGCCGCCGAGCAGGAGACCGCTCTCGGGCGTGATCAGCTCGTAGGACCACGCGAGATTCGGCGCGTCCGTCGCGATCCCGAGCCTGCGTCGTAGCCACTGACCACCCCATGGCCCCGGCAGGAAGGTCGGCCGGACGCGGAACGGCGCGTCTGCGACGGCCCTCAGCGACGCGCGCAGCGCATCGCCTGCGAGCGACCGCGGACTCGCCGGGTCGCTGACGTCGAGGTAACGGTCGATCCGCGGGAGCAGCCTCTGCTTGTGGCGGTCGAGCATCGGCCAGTCGACGAACAGGAGCCGCTGCTCGGAGCCCGCTTCCCCCGCGGGCTGGCCGACGTTCCCTGCGAGCCCCCTGCGGACCCGCTCGAGGCTCAGCCACTTGGGCACGTCCGCGAACCAGAGGCGGTCGTGTGGATGCAGGGCGCTGCCGGGGCCGAAGACGACCGTCGTGCCGTTCTGCGCACGGGGCTCGCTCGGCGGCGCGTCGAGCAGGTCGGCAAGTTCGCCCCCGAAGATGCGCGCGAAGACCGGATCGCCAGGCAGCACGGATGCGGACGTGCGTCGCTCGACCTCGTCCCACGGCGCGAAGGAGTGACGCGCGTCGTCCAGCCGGACGCCGACGTCGTGCGCCGCGAGCGCCTCGGCGAGGGATACTGCAAGTGCGTCCCACGGGAGCGCCGCCGGCCCGTCGATTGCGACGACGCGGGGCTTCTCCCGGGCAATCTCGGCGGCCAGGGGCTCGAATCCGTTCTCGACCGCACCCCCGACGACCGGGTAGCGAGGGTTGGGGTCGTAGCTCACGCCGGTGGGCGCAGCAGGAGGTCGATCGTCAACGCCGCGCTCCACGAGAAGTCCCGGGCACCGAGCGGCTCGCCCGTCGTCGGCTCGTAGTACTCGACGAAGCCGGAGCGTGAGACGAGCTCGACCGTGAGCCCGGCCAGTTGCTCGGCCTCGGCGATGAGCCCCGCCTGCTCCAGGCCGCGTACGAGGAACCAATTGACGTTCACCCAGACCGGCCCCCGCCAGTAGCGCCGCGAGTCGAATGCGGGATTCGCCTTGGACGCCGAGGTGACGGGCCACGGCGCATCCGGCGACGGGCCGAAGCGATCGGGCGCCCAGAGCGCCTCGTCGAAGAGTCGCCGTGCCTGTACAGGGCTCGGCACTCCGCCGTAGAGAGGAAAGAGCCCGTCGATCGTCTCCCCACCCGTCTCGTCGACGTCGTCCTCCGCGTAGAGCGCGCGCTGCTCGTCCCAGCGCTCCGAGAGCGCCGCGCGGATCCGCTGCGCCGCCTCGCGCGCCCGACCCGCGTTCTCGCCGAGCTCACTCCAGAGCGCGGCCAGGTCGTCCTCGGCCGTCGCCAGGATCGAGTTGAAGGTCAGGTCGACGAAGACGAACGGCTCGCCCTCGAGCGACTCCGGGCGGTAGCCACATTCGCGGAGACGCTCGACGAGATACCGGTAGCGCACGTAGTCGCTGTCCGTCGGCCTCTCGGCGGCCGCGACCACACGCCTGTCGGTGCGCTCGATCGGAGTCGACTCGTCGACCTCCACTCTCGCGAGCGCCGCGTCGAAGCGAGGCGAGTTGTCGGCCCCCTCCCACGGGTGGAGGATCGCCACGAGCCCGTCCTCGTTCGTGCGCGTCGTGTGCAGCCAGTCGTGCCAACGCTCGAGCGCTGGGACGACCTCTTCGAGGAACGCCGGATCCGGTTCGGCCTCGTGGAGCACACGTACGGCCGTCGCGAGTACCGGAGGCTGCGTGATCCCGCTCGTCGCGACCTCCGGCGCGCCGTCGCAGGCGGCGGAGTTCCAGAGCTCGGGGCCGGGCGAATAGTTCGGATCCGGCACGTGGAAGACGATGTGCGGGACCATCCCGTCGTGCCACTGGCCGCGGAGGAGCGAGCGAACCTCGGCTCGCCCGCGTGCCGGGTCGACACCGGCAAGACCGATCGCGATCAGCGCCGAGTCCCAGTTCCACTGGTGCGGATAGAGGTCGCGTCCGGGCCGGACGAACGAGCCCATGTCGTTGCCGGCCAGCACGGCGCGGGCTTCCTCGATCAGCCGGTCGCGTGCCGCGTCCACCGGTCAGACCGCTGCGGCAACCGCGATCGACTCCGGTACCGCCACCACTGGGCGACCCGTGATCGCTGCGATCATGTCGGCCGTTCGCTCCGCTGCCGCCGCCGGGCCGAGGCGACCGGTGAGCACGGCTTCGAGCATCGCCTGGAGCTGGGCAGATACGCGGGGATACGAGGGCAGCCACGGTCTGCTCGCGGCGCTCTCGAGGAGCTCCGCCGTGCGGGAGAGGAAGGGCATGTCGGGCGTGGCGAGTTCGATGGCCGAGCGGCGCGAGGGGGTGCGGCCGCTCGAGCGCGCGAAGCGAGCGAGTGCGTCCGGCTCGACCACGCGTTCGAGCAGGCGCATGGCGAGAGCGGGCTGGGCCGCCTGACGGAAGACGGCGAACATCATCCCCCCGGCGACGCTCGACGGTTTTCCGCGCGGACCCGCCGGCACGTGCGCGAACCCGAAGTGGTCCCATACCTCCCGGTGAGGGATTCCGAGGGCTTCGGCGAGGGCCTCCTCTTCGTAGCTGCCGCCGAAGCTCAGCGCGGCGTGCCCGTCCGCCAGGAGCCGGATCGTCTGGTTCCACTCGTACCCGACGACGTCGAGAGGGACGAGCCCCTCTTCGACGAGGCTCCGGAGGAAACGGAGTGCCTCGGCCGTCGCAGGCGATCCGAGCGTGACGCCCTCTGGACCGAGAACATGGGCGCCGTTGGATGCCAGGAAGGCGATCAGGAAGTACGCGGTCGCCTCGCCCGCGCGCGAGCCGCCGGGCATCACGATCGGAGTCCGGACTCCGGAGTCCGCGAACGCGCGCCCGACCGTTCGGAGGTCGTCCCAGGTCACAGGCGGCTCGAGGCCGAGAGCCTCGAGCTCGTCGCGCCGGTACCAAAGCCCGGCGACGTCGGCGAAGGGCGAGACGCCGAAGGTCTTGCCTTCGTACCGGTTGACGCGCACGAGAGGGGCGAGGAAGTCGACCTCGTGCTCGTCGACCACCCACGCTTCGTTCAGCTCCTCGAGCGCGTAGATGAAGCCGGCTGCCGCAAACTCCGGGGCCCACACGTTGT
The DNA here is from genome assembly GCA_963723695.1 of uncultured Gaiellaceae bacterium. GTDB lineage: Bacteria > Actinomycetota > Thermoleophilia > Gaiellales > Gaiellaceae > GMQP-bins7. The sequence continues at coordinate 800,013 of CAVRRU010000012.1, forward strand.
CGAGGAGCGCGATGTCCGGCGCTTGTCCTTCGGCGACCGCATGCCTGAGCGTGTGGTGCAGCGAGTGACCCGGCACCCTGACGACGCTGATCTGGTTGCTTCGGCCGGCTGCGTCGCGAACCATCCGGGCCCAGGGGCCCTCGCTCGGGACAATGACGCGGATTTCCGGCTGGTCGGGCCGCCGGCTCAGCCAGTGGGGATTGACGAACGACCCGCGCCGGCGGTGACGGAGGATCACTCCCTCGTCGGCGAGCTCCGTCAACGCTCGCGTCACCGGCGTTCGGCTGATGCGGTAGTGCTCGCAGAGCTCATGCTCGGTCGGAAGCCGCTGCTGCGGCCCGTACCGGCCGCTGAGGATCTCTTCGAGGAGAAGCGTCTTGAGCTGGAAGTAGAGCGGGATCGGTAGCTGGGGATCGATCTCCATCGGCGAGACTTTTGCCTTGTGACCGTAGCAATTGCACGGGAGGGACGCTACAATCGTCCGCTTCCGGACCCGGCCATGACGGGGGAACGATGAGGACGCCTCGCTCGCACCAGTACCCGTGACGGAGCCGGGACCCGATGTTGAGCTGATCGAACGGGCGCAGGCGGTCCTCGAGGCCAACTGGCTCGGCCACGCCACCTCCCCGTCGCCGCGGCTCTACCCGCACCAGTGGAGCTGGGACGCGGCCTGCATCGCGATGGGGTACGCGTCCTGGAATCAGCCGAGAGCGGAGCAGGAGCTGCGCTCGTTGTTCTCGGGCCAGTGGCACAACGGGTTGCTGCCGCACATCGTCTTCACGGACGATGCGCGGTACTTCCCGGGCCCCGACTTCTGGCAGACCGACCGCTCCCCGGACGCCCCCGAGCGGCCACGGACCTCCGGAATCGTCCAGCCTCCGATCCACGCAACCGCCGCCTGGCAGGTGTACCTCCGCGGCACCGATCGACGACGGGCGACGTCGTTTCTGGAGGAGCTCTTCCCGCGCCTGGAAGCGTGGCACGCGTACCTCTATCGCGAGCGCTGCCGAAACGGAAACGGTCTCGCCGAGATCTGGCACCCGTGGGAGTCGGGAATGGACAACTCCCCGCTCTGGGACGAGGCGCTCGACCGGATGTCGCCGGAGGCCGCCAGCATCCCGGAGTACGAGCGCGTCGACGTGCGGATTGCGGACGCGTCCGAGCGTCCCTCCGATGCGGAGTACGACCGGTATGTCTATCTCGTCGGGCTGTTCCGCGAGCTCGCCTACGAGCCCTCGCGGATTCGCGAGGCTGCGCCGTTCGCACTGCAGCCGGTCCTCTTCAACTCGCTCCTCGTGCGTTCGAACGAAGACCTGGCCGAGATCGCGCGTGCGCTCGGGTCGGACGCGGAGCCGTTCGAGACGTGGGCACAGAGCACGGCCTCCGGCCTCGAGAGCCTGTGGGACGAGGAGCAGGCGCTGTACGTCGACTACGACGTCATCGCCGACAAGCCCGTCAGCGTCGGCACCGCCGCCGGTCTCGCGCCCCTGTACGCAGGCGTGCCCGCCCGGAGCCGAGCGGAGCGCATGGTCGAACGGCTCGCGGCCTCCCGCGTGCCCGTCGGTCACTCGGGCTGGGTCGTGACCAGCCTCTCGCCCGCCGATCCGGGCTTCCAGCCGACGCGCTACTGGCGAGGACCGGTGTGGCCGATCCTGAACTGGGCGCTCCAGCGCGGGACTGGAACGCTACGGGTACCGCGATTGCGCCGAGCAGGTTCGGCGAGCAGTCGTCGAGCTCGGCCGGAATGCGGGGTTCTGGGAGCACTACGACCCGCTCACGGGGCGGGGTCACGGCGGCGAGCAGTTCGCCTGGACCGCCGCACTCGTCCTCGACCTGCTCCACACCGACGGATCCACGGCGAGAGCGGGGGAGACGGGACATTGACTTCGACCGCATTTCTTGTTACACCCGCATGACAAATCGTGTGGAGCTGGAGATACAGCGCACGGATCGGAGGTACGTGGCGCGGATGCATCCACCGAGCGCAGGCTCGAAGGTCATGTCGTCGGCGTGTGGCTGCCGGAGCGGCAACGCACGCTGCATCTCGGCACAGGAGGGACCCCTATGAGCACTGACCACGACGGCAGCTGGCTGCCCGGCGACGACCCGCTGGACAGGCGAGACCTGCTGGTACGAGCCGGGGGCGTCGGCGCGGCGCTGGCTCTCGGCGGCCTGGCGGGCGCAAGCCGCGCGACCGCGGGACCGAGTCAGAACGCAGGAAAGGTCACGGCCTTCTTCGGCCAGTACGGCGCGATCGCCGAGCAGGAAGGTATCCGGAAGTACGTCTTCAAGGGCTTCCGGGGAGACGTCGACCCCATCTTCGTCCCGATCACGTCACCCACCGGGTTCATCGACCGCGTGCGAGCGGAGGGCAAGGCCGGGAAGGGCAACCTCGACCTGCTGATCAGCGTTCACGGCGACATGGTCACGATGCAGAACGAGAACCTGATCCGCCCGATCAACGACGTCGCCAGGCAAGTGAAGAACCTGCCTCCGAACCTCGTCAAGATCGGGAAGCTGGGAACGCAGAACCAGTTCTACCTGCCCCAGGCACAGGCGACGTACGTCATGGTCGCCAACAAGGACGTCCTCAAGTACATGCCGAAGGGCGCCGACATCAACGCGCTCACGTACGGGCAGGTGTACGCGTGGGCCAAGGCCATCCGCAAGGGGACGGGACAGAGCAGGTTCGGGCTGCCGGCAAGCAGCACGGGCCTCATCAACCGGTTCCTCCAGGGATTCCTCGTGCCCTCCTTCACGGGAGCCTTCGTCACGGAGTTCCGCTCGAAGGAGGCTGCGCAGGGCTGGCTGTACCTGCGCCAGCTCTGGCAGTACACGCACCCGCAGTCGCTCACGTACGGCTTCATGCAGGATCCGCTCCTGAGCGAAGAGGTGCTGCTGGCATGGGATCACGTTGCGCGGCTGAAGACGGCGCTCGACCAGCGCCCCGACGACCTCGTTGCGTTCCCGGTTCCGAAGGGACCGAAGGCACGTTCGTACATGCCGGTCATCGTCGGAATGGCGATCCCGAGGAACGCACCCAATCCGGCAGGCGCCAAGGCGCTGATGCAGCACATGCTGCGTCTGAGCGCCCAGGCGCAGATCCTGTCGATCACGGGATTCTTCCCGGTCGTGCCCGGCCGGCTCGCGAAGAGCATCTCACCCGGTCTGCGCGCGGAATCAGTCGCCGTGGCCAGGCAGCAGAAGGCGAAGGACGCCGTTCAGGCGCTGCTCCCGGTCGGAATCGGAGCCGAGAACGGAAACTTCAACAAGGTCTACACCGACACCTTCACGCGGATCGTGCGCAACGGCGAGAACATCCAGACCGTCCTCAACGAGCAGGCCGTCCTGCTCCAGCAGATCTTCGACAGATCCAAAGCCCCCTGCTGGGCTCCCGACCCATCCAGCGGGAAGAATCCCTGCAAGGTGAAGTAGAGGAAACCGCGACTCCGACATAGGAACCACGACGCGTGACCTCGATCGCCACCAAGGAGACCGTCTTCACGCGCCGAGCGCGACGGTGGGAGGGCCTGCTGCCCTACTGGCTGATCCTCCCCACCGTCGCCTATCTCGGCCTGTTCTTCGTGTGGCCGATGATCCAGGGCTTCGGGCTCGCCCTGAGAGACGAGACGGGCAACTGGACCTTCAGTGCGTTCGACACGATGGTCAACGACGCGGCCTTCGACGACGCGATGCGGTTCACGTTCCTCCTGATCCTCGTGATCGTGCCCATCCAGTTCGTGCTCGCGTTCGGCATGGCACTCCTCCTGAACGCGAGGCTTCGGGGCGGGGGGATCTTCCTCTACATCTTCCTGTTGCCGCTCGCGATCTCGGATCTCGCGGCCGGCATCGCCTGGTCCGCGATCTTCACGGAGCGTGGCTACCTGAACACGATCCTCGAAGGGACCGGCGTCATCGACCAGCCCTTCATCTTCCTCGACCCGACCTCGGAGACTCAGCTCGTCGTCTGCGTCGCCGTCGCCGAGATCTGGCGCTCGACGACGTTCATGATGGTCATCCTCTTCGCCGGGCTCCAGGGCATTCCACGCGACTACGTCGAGGCCGCCGAGGTGTTCGGCGCGGGCTTCTTCCAGCGCGTTCGACACGTGATCTTCCCGCTGCTGAAGCCCTCGATCCAGGTCGCGCTCCTCCTCCGCCTGATCTTCGCGTTCGAGGTCTTCGCGGTCGTGATCGCGTTGACCGGGGCCGGTGCCCATGTGCTCGCGTCGGAGGCGTACATCTGGCAGACGACGAACGAGAACGAGCACGTGGCTGCCGCGTACTCGATGGTCATCCTCGGGCTGTCGCTCGCGGCGGCCGCGGTCGTGCTGGTCGCGCTCCGTACTCCGCGAGAACGGAGGCTTCGCTGACAGCGCTGAGACGAATCCGGATCGGCCGTGCGCTCGCGTACGTCGCGGCGATCCTCATCTCGCTGTTCATCCTCGCGCCCATCTACCTCATCACCATCGCGGCCTTTTCGAGCGTCGACGCCGTCTACGAGTACCCGAAGAATCTCGTGCCGAGAGAAGCGTCGACCGAGACGATGAGGTTCTTCCTCGACTCGGAGGGGGTGGTCGGCTCGCTCCAGCGGAGCCTCTACGTCGTGGCCATCACCATCGTCCTCTGCATCGCGATCGGGACGCCCGCGGGGTACGCGCTCGCGCGCTTCAAATTCCGGGGAGCCAACCCCTTCCAGCTCGCGATCGTGAGCACCCGCGCGTTCCCCCTCATCATCATCGCGATCCCGCTCGCCGTGACCTACCTGCGCGTGGGCATCGACGACACCGTCTACGGCGTCGCGCTGGCCCACGTGGCGTTCACGCTGCCGCTCACGGTGCTCATCACGGCGAGCGTCTTCGCCGGTATCTCCTACGAGCTCGAGGAGGCGGCGATGACGCTGGGCTGCAGTCGGCTGTCGGCGTTTCGCCGGGTCGCCCTCCCGCTGGCGCTGCCCGGCGTCGCAGCGTCGGCGATCTTCGTCTTCGTGACGTCCTGGAACGAGGTGTTCGCCGCCTCGATCCTCACGCTCAGGAACAGGACCCTGCCCGCACAGGTGCTCGGGGCGCTCGAGGCCTCGCCGCTCAACTATCGCCTCGCGGGCGGTTTCTTCCTGCTGGCGCCCGCGTTGGTGGTCATCTTCATCATCCGCAAGTACCTGCTCACGACGTGGGGGCGGGTGGCGCGCTGACATGAACGACTCCGGCTCGAGAGGGGCGCGACAGAATGGCTGACATCCGTTTCCAGAGCGTGCGCAAGTCCTTCGGCGACTTCGCCGCCGTCGACGGCGTCGACCTGGAGGTGGAGGACGGGGAGTTCATGGTCCTCCTCGGTCCCTCCGGATGCGGCAAGACGACGCTCCTGCGCTGCCTGGCGGGGCTCGAACGGATCGACGAAGGACGCGTGTACATCGGAGATCGCGACGCGACCGACCTCCCACCCAGGAGAAGGCGCATCGCGATGGTGTTCCAGAGCTACGCGGTCTTCCCGCACATGAAGGTCTACGACAACATCGCCTTCGGACTGCGCATGCAGAAGGAGAAGAAGGCCGTGATCGACGAGCGCGTGCGCTCCTCGGCGGAGCTCTTGCACATCGAGGAACTCCTCCAGCGCTACTCGTCGCAGCTGTCCGGCGGGCAGAGGCAACGCGTGGCGGTTGCGCGCGCGATCGCAACCAAGGCGGACGTCCTGCTGATGGACGAGCCACTGTCGAACCTCGACGCGCTGCTCCGGCTGGAGATGCGCGCCGAGCTGAAGACGCTCCTGCAGAGCCTGGACGCGACGACCATCTACGTCACTCACGACCAGGTCGAGGCGCTGAGCATGGGTGACCGCATCGCGGTCATGAACAAGGGCCACATCGACCAGCTCGGCAATCCGCTCGAGGTGTACGACAATCCGTCGGACACGTTCGTCGGAGGCTTCATCGGCTCGCCGCCGATGAACTTCCTCGAGGCCGAGGTCTCGAGCTGGGCAGCGCTCCGACCGTCAGCGTCAGCGGGGGTTCGTTCCCGTTCCCGGGCGATGCGGCAGCGCTTGCCGGCCACAACCTCCTGCTCGGTATCCGCGCGGAGTCGATCGGGGTGGAAACCGCCCCCGGCGACGGGCTCGTTCGGGCAAGTGTGGTCGTGCTCGAGCCGCTCGGCTCCCACAACCTCCTGACCGTGCGCTGCGGCGAGGACATGCTGAAGGTGGCGATCAGTCCGGAGCTCTTCCCGCAGCCGGACACCGACGTGTGGCTGCGGCTGGAGCCCGCGCGCATCCGCTGGATGGATCGCGACACGGGCACCGCGATCCAGACCGGGGTGGAGGAGCTCGCCACGGAGACGGCTGTCGTAATCACGTGACGGCTCTGGCGCCCGAGCGCCACAAGGTCATCGTCGACCCGTTCTTCCGTTCGATGGACGACATCTTCTCGGGCCAGGACGCGGAGCGACTGGCCAACCTCGCCGAGATCGTCTGGGGGCGTGACGAGCCCATGCCGCTCGACGAGTTCGAGGCTGCGGTGGCCGACGCGGTCGCCGTGATCTGCGGTGGCTGGCGCCACGGGCAGGTGCTGGAGCGCGCGGACAACCTGCGCGCGATCATCTCCGTCTCGGGCGGTTGGCTACCGGAGCTCGACTACGCCGGCTGCTTCGCACGAGGCATCCGCGTGCTGTCGGTCGCGCCCGCGTTCGGCGCGGCCGTCGCCGAGATGGCGCTTGCGCTCGCGCTCGCCTGCGCGCGGGACGTCGTCGCGGAGGATCGCGCGATGCGCGCAGGAGAAGAACGCTTCCTGAACAGCGCGCGGGCGCTCGACACGTTTCTCCTCCAGGGCAAGCCGGTCGGCCTCGTCGGATTCGGGAACATCGGCCGACACATGCGCCGACTGCTCGAGCCATTCGGCTGCGAGCTTTACGCGTACGACCCGTGGCTCACCGAGGCGTACCTGCGGGACGAGGGGGTCGAGCCGACTGGCCTGGCGCACCTCCTCGAGTCTTCTCGCATCGTGTTCGTACTGGCGACGCCTACGACCGAGAACGCCGCCCTCCTTTCCCGCGAGCTGCTCGAGCTGATCCGACCCGACGCCGTCCTCGTCCTTGCCAGCAGGGCCCATGTCGTCGACTTCGAGGCGTTGACGGACCTCGTTCTCGCCGGCCGCTTCCGCGCAGCCATCGACGTGTTCCCGTACGAGCCTCTCGATCCGGGCCATCCCATCCGCACGGCTTCGCACGCAGTGCTGTCGCCGCATCGCGCCGGGCTCGTGCGGGAGGCGCTCTGGGAGATCGGGAGGCTGGTCGTGGACGACCTCGACGCGATTGTGAACGGGTTGCCGCCTCGCCGCCTGCAAGCCGCGCAGCCGGAGTTCGCAACCCGCTACGTCAGGACGACGCAGATCCCCACCGAGTCCCGGTGAACGGCTGGCCGGAGCTCGACTACAAGCCGTCCTTCCCGGAGGACTACCGCCCGGGCATCGGGATCGTGGGCTGTGGCGGGATCGTGCGGTCGTCGCATCTTCCGAGCTATGCCAGGTACGGCCAGCGCGTCGTCGGCGTCTACGACGTGCGTCCCGAGGCGACCGTCGGCATCCGGGAGGAGTACGGCGTCGAGGCAGTCTTCGACGACCTTGCCGAGCTCCTGCGGCATCCGGACGTCGAGATCGTCGACGTCGCCACCCATCCGGATGTGCGTCCGGCGCTCGTCCGAGACGCTCTCGCCGCGGGCAAGCACGTGCTCGCCCAGAAGCCGCTCGCCGAGGACCTCGACACCGCCCGCGAGCTCGTCGAGGAGGCCGATCGGCTCGGTCTCAGGCTGGCGGTCAACCAGAACGGGCGCTGGGCACCGGCGTGGCGGATGGCAACGTTGCTCGTCGAGAACGGCGCCATCGGAGACGTCCTCGCTGTGACGCATCTCTACGACCACAACTACGGCTTCACCCTCGGGACCGTCTTCGACGAGATCGAGCACCTCGTTCTCTTCGACTACTCAGTGCACTGGTTCGACATCACTCGCTGCTGGCTCGAAAGCAAAACCGCGACTGTCGTTCGAGCGCGTGAGTATCGAGCTCCGAACCAACCTCCCGAGAGCACCGCGCCCTGGGGTGCCTGGGCCACGATCGAGTACGACGACGGCTCGAACGCCTTCATCCGCGGGATCGGCGGTGCGGTGACGACGCGACCGACCAAGCCGTTCTGGATCCATGGCACCCAGGGCACGCTTCGCGGCAGCGTGCTGGGCTCGGGTGAGCGGCCGGGCTCCGAGCTGGTCGAGCTCGAACGGAACGGGGCGAGGACGCAGTTCGAGCTCGACGGCACGTGGCACTCGCAGGGTTTCGCCGGCACGATGGCCGAGCTCGTGTCGGCGATCGCCGAAGGACGCGAGCCCTACCACTCCGCGCGGCACAACCTGCTCTCGCTCGAGCTGACACTCGCCGCCTGCCGCTCGGCAGAAGCGGACGGCAACCCTGTCCCCATCGGTGTCCCGAGATCGTAAGCGAGGGGAGTCGATGAGAGCTGCGGTGATGGACACGGTGATCGGAGGGCACGACGATCTGGAGACCTTCGTGCGCGCGAGGCAAATCGGATTCGCCGGCGTCGAGATCACAGCGGCTCGACTCGACCTGCGCGACCCTAAGACGATGCGTCTCGAGGCGCTGCGCCGGGCGCAACACGCGACCGGACTCGAGATCCACGCTCTCGTCCTCGGCGAGCACAACGAACGCGGCGGTGCTGCCGACGAGAGCGCGGACGCGGCAAGTCAGGCGCGGGAGGACATTGTTGACGCGATCAAGTGGGCGCACGTGCTCGGGGCCCAGGTCATCCTCGTTCCGTTCTTCATGCGCTCGGAGCTCCAGAGCGAGACCGACGTCGACCGTGCCGCCCAGGCCTTCCGAGAGCTCTGTCCGATCGCCGGCGAGCGAGGGGTGACGCTCTGCTACGAGGGAACGCTCCCCGCCCAGGAAATCCTCGGACTCGCGGCTCGCGTGGGTTCGGGCGCATTTGGCGTCTACTTCGATCTCGCGAATCCGCTCGCGAAGCGCGGCCTCGACGTCCCCTCGGAGATCAGGGCTCTCGGACATCTCGTTCGGCGCGTTCACCTCAAGGACACCCGCGTCGTTTCCGGCGACTGTCGTCCTGGAACCGGCCGAGTCGACTTCGCGGAGTGCGCTCGCGCGCTCTCCGAGATCGGATACGACGGTTGGCTCACGTTCGAGACCCCGCCGGCTCCGCCGCCGCTCATCTCGCGCGACTTGAGCTTCGCCCGAACCGTGTTCGAGGGCCTCGACGGTCGGCCGTCATGGCCCCGCCTCGGAGCGTTCTCGCGCGACTTCGGGAGAGGCGAGTGGAAGCAACTCGCCGAGACGTTCACTCGCCTGGGGCTCGAGCTGACGCAGCTCGACGGAGCGCTCCTCGACGAGAGCCTGGAAGACCCCGCGAGCGCGGCAGAAGGACGAGCAGTCCTCGAATCGAGCGGCATTGGCATTCCCGCTCTCGGCGGCTACCGCAACCTGATTGCGCCCGATCCCGAAGTGCGCGCGGCGAACGTGTCTCACGTGCAGCGATGCCTTGGGCTCGCCACGGCGGTGGGCTCGTACGTCGTCGCCACCGAGACGGGAACGCTGAGCGCCGACGGTGACTGGACGGACTCGCCCCTGAACGCCACCGAGACGGCATGGGACCTGCTCTACGACGCTCTCGAGACCCTCCTTCCTGTCGCCGAGCGGAGCGGCACCATTCTCGCTCTCGAGGCGCACGTCAACCACGTCCTCAAGACGCAAGACCAGATGGCCCGGCTCCTCGAGCGCTTCCCCACGCACCACCTCCAGATCGTGTGCGACCCGTACAACTACGTCTCAGCGGAGCTCGTTCCCGTCCACGAAGAGGCGACGGACCTGCTCCTCGACGGGTTCGAGGACCGCTTCGTCCTCGCGCACCTGAAGGACGTCGATGCCGGCGGCGCCGAGGCGGGAACGCCCGAGTTCGGAACGGGCGTGTTCAACCAGTTGCCATATCTCGAATTCCTACGCACGCGCCGACCAGACCTCGATCTCATCGTTGAGCATCTGCCGCTTGCTCACGTGCCGGACGTTCGCGGCCGGATCGACGCACTCATGACGTCGGCGACCGGCTCGGAGGACTAGGGCGCTTCTCGGACAGCACATCGCTTCCAAGGCGGCGGACTTCTAATCCGTGGGTCGGAGGTTCGAATCCTCCCGGGCGCATCGCAGTTGCCGAGCGGGTTTGCGGCTCGTCGTGTCTCAGTCGGGCGACGAGCGCGTGCCCCACTAGTGCCCTAAACGTCGGCGTGGTTCACCAGCCGCCCGCCGCCCGCCTGGGGACGCGACGAGAGCAAAACGGGGGAGATGTGGAACTCCAACTCCATGATCTCGTGGCTGATCGCGTGCAGCGGCCTTCCTCTTGAGGCGGCCCGCCTCCCGATACGTGGACGCGCTCCCGGCTGGCACGCAGGAATCGTCCTCGCGGCGCGCCGCGGGTTGCGGCGAACTACCGAGCGGATTCCCGTGGCGTCCACGATGCCCGCCGGGCCGGGCTGACGGAGCATGGCTCCGTAACCCGACGAAGGAGGCCGTCATGTCCGCAACAGAGGTGCAGCGCACGAGCAAGGAGCGCGCCACCACCTCCTACCGCGCCGCCGTCGTACACGACTTCGCGGAACCGCTCAGCATCGAGCAGGTCGAGCGGCGCCCGCTCGGGCCGGGCCAGATCCGGGTGCAGATCGAGGCATCCGGCCTCTGCCATACCGACATCCACGCCGCGCACGGCGACTGGCCCGTGAAGCCATCGCCGCCGTTCGTCCCAGGCCACGAGGGCGTCGGGATCGTCGAAGAGCTGGGGACCGGCGTCGCGGAGGTCGGCGTCGGCGACCGCGTCGCGTTGCCGTGGCTGGGATACGCCTGCGGGACATGCGATTACTGCGTCTCCGGCTGGGAGACGCTCTGCCTCGAGCAGAAGAACATGGGCTACTCGATCGACGGCGGGTTCGGCGAGTACGCGACCGCGTACGCGCGGTACGTCGTCAAGGTTCCCGACGGAGTCGACCCCTTCGACGCGGCGCCGCTCACCTGCGCAGGCGTCACGACGTACAAGGCGATCAAGGTCGCGGGCACGCGCTCGTCCGACCTGGTCGCCGTGTTCGGGGTCGGAGGCCTCGGGCACATGGCGATCCAGTACGCCCGCATCGCCGGCGGACGGGTCATCGCGGTGGACCTCCACGACGAGAAGCTCGATCTCGCTCGGGGCCTCGGCGCCGAATTCACGGTGAATGCCGCGAAGGAGGATCCCGCGGCTGCGATCCAAGCGCTGGGAGGCGCTGACCAGGCGATCGCACTGGCGGTCTCGCCGAAGTCGTTCGAGCAGGCGTACCGCTCGCTTCGCCGGGGCGGCACGCTCGTCTTCGTCGCCCTGCCGGCTGAGAACCACATGACCCTGCCGATCTTCGAAACGGTCCTCAACGGCATCACCGTCGTGGGCTCGATCGTCGGGACGAGGACGGATCTGCGTGAGGTCTTCGAGCTGCACGCAGCCGGTCAGACCGTTGTCACACGCGAGATCCGTCCGCTCGACGAGGTCAACGAGGCGATCGCAGACGTCGAGGCAGGGCGGGTCGCGGCTCGCGTCGTCTTCCGCCCGTAATCACAAAGCTCCGCTCCGGCGCCCTCCCCCTCCGGGCGCCGGAGAGGACGGGCGCTCATCTGTAAGGGTCTCGACGAATCGACAAGGAGGTCACCGGAATGTCCGCTGCGCCATCGCATCCCGTTCGTGTCGAGGGCAGGCTCGACCCCCAGGTCAGTCGCTGGCTCTGGCTCGTCAAGTGGCTGCTTGCAATCCCGCACTACATCGCCCTCTTCTTCCTCTTCATCGCCTTCTTCCTGCTGACGATCGTCGCCTTCTTCGCGATCCTCTTCACGGGGCGCTACCCGCGGGGGATTTTCGACTTCAACGTCGGGGTACTGCGCTGGGGTTGGCGCGTTGCCTTCTACTCGTATGGGGCACTCGGGACCGACCGCTATCCGCCGTTCACACTCGCCGAGGTGCCCGACTACCCGGCGACGCTCGAGATCTCTTTCCCAGAGACGCTCTCACGGGGGCTGGTGCTCGTGAAGTGGTGGCTGCTCGTGCTCCCGCACTACCTCCTTCTCGGTGTCTTCCTCGGCTGGGGCTGGGGCTGGGGCGGGCGGAAGGGAGGATGGGACGGCGACGACTATGGCGCGGGCGGGAGTCCCGGCCTGATCCTGCTCCTCGTCGTCTTCGCCGGAGTCGCGCTGCTCTTCACGACGCGCTACCCGCGGGGCATCTTCGGCTTCGTCCTCGGGCTCGATCGGTGGGTCCTCCGCGTCGTCGGGTACGCGGCGCTGATGACGGACTCATATCCGCCCTTCAGGCTCGACCAGGGAGCGGAGGAGCCGGGCACGCGCGAGCCCGAAGGCTCGGCAGCAACGGCTCCTAGCGATTAGCGCGATCGGCTCTAGTGTGGGAGCGCTACGCCCGTCAGACCGGAGGAGGACGATGTCCGGCGCGTAGTTCTCCACATTGACACTCCGGCCGATCGCGGATGCCGCGGCGGCGGCGGCACACGATGCTGCGCCGTGAGATGTACGCACAATGCTCGATCAGCACAGTCGCAGGCCCGCCCTCCGGGAGGATCCAGGTGGGAGAGGCCATGCACCACGGCGTGCTGACCTGCGCGCGCGACGCTTCCCTCGCGGACGTCGCCGCGCTCATGGTGAGTCGGCGTGTGCACTGCCTCGTTGTCACCGATCAGCTCGACCACGCCGACTCGCTGTGGGGTGTCGTTTCTGATCTCGACCTCGTCGCTGCGGCGGGCGTGCGCGATCTCGACGAGCAAACGGCCGAGGCGAGCGCCGCCACGGTTGCGCTGACGATCTCGCCGGAGGAGACGCTCCAGCGCGCAGCGCAGCTGATGACGGAGCACGGGACGGCGCACCTGATCGTCGTCGACTGGGCGCACCGGCCGGTCGGGGTCATTTCCACACTCGACGTTGCCGCCGCTCTCGGTGGCGGCGAGTGAATCGAGGGGATCAGATGACCGTTGCAATCGCCACACCGCATCGTGCGAGGCCGGCGAGGCGGCGAGCCGAATACTCTCGGCCGAGCGCCGGCGCTCAGACGATCGACGCACTCAATTCGGCAGAGCCATTGCCGCGGGTCGAGCTCGAGGCAATCAGGACTCGTTGGCAGCAAGCATTTGGTGCGGCCGAACGTGCCTTGCGCGCGGCGGGGGGATCCATCCCGGCCGTGGAGCTCCAGCTGCGGCATCGCGACCTTGTGCTGGAGCGGGAGCTCACGAGGACGTTGCTCGAGGGCCTCGCCGACATCCGCCCAGGAACTGACTCGAGACGGCGAGCCGGCAACGGATGGACCCCGCCGACCCACACCTCGAGCACTCGACACGCGCGTCCGCAGCACGGGTTCCGGTGTCGTCCTTCACGGCAGCCGGTACGGCGCTCGCGAATCGTGACTCGAACATGACGCGCGCCGGACAGACGAACGTGCTCATCGCCGGCGGAGGCGTCGCGGCGCTCGAGGCGACGCTCGCGCTGCGAGAGCTGGCGGGGGATCGCGTATCCGTCGCGCTGCTCGCACCGGAACCCCACTTCTGGTACCGACCCCTCGCGGTCGCGGAGCCGTTCGAGCTCGGGAAGATGCGGCACTTCGAGCTGTCGGCGCTGGCGGCCGAGGCCGGTGCGACCTTCACGCCGGGTGCGCTCGTGTCGGTCGACGCAGCGCGACACGTCGCGTACACGTCGCCTGAAGGTGCCGTTCCCTACGACATACTCCTCATCGCTTGTGGCGCCGTGCCCAAACCCGCCGTCGAGGGAGCGCTCACGTTCCGCGGAGCGGCGGATACGTACCTGATCGAGCAACTGCTCGCCGAGATTGAGCGTGGCGAGGTGCGCCGGGTCGCCTTCGCGGTGCCCGCCGGCGCCGTCTGGAGCCTCCCGGCGTACGAGCTCGCGCTGATGACGGCGGCCTGGCTCGACGACCGCGGCATCGACGGGGTGGAGCTCGTGCTCGTCACGCCGGAGGACGAGCCGTTGCGCATCTTCGGTCCGGAACCCAGTGCCGCGGTGCGGTCGCTGCTCGACGAGCGGGGGATCGAGGTACACATGCTCGTGCAGCCGGCAGAGGCCCGAGATGGAGAGCTGCTCCTCGTGATGGGTGGAGTGGTCGGTGCCGACCGCGTGGTCGCACTCCCTCGCCTCCAAGGCCCGCGGATCGGAGGAGTCCCGCAGACTTACGAGGGCTTCATTCCCGTCGACGCACGTGCACAGGTCATGGGCATGCCAGACGTCTACGCCGCGGGCGACATCACCACCTTTCCGGTCAAACAGGGCGGGCTTGCCACCCAGCAGGCAGACGTGGCGGCGGAGGCGATCGCCGCGAAGGTCGGCGTCGACCTGACTCCCCGCCCGTTTCATCCAGTGCTGCGCGGGCTGCTACTTACCGGGAGGGAGGCGCGGTATCTGAGGACCGACCTCGTGGAAGAGACCTCGGAGGCGAGCCTCGAGTACCTGTGGTGGCCTCCTGCGAAGATCGTCGGCCGTTACCTCGCGCCCTTCCTTGCCGGGTTCGCAGGCACGGATGTCACCACCGAGCTCAGCTCCGAGTCGGGAGTGCCCGTCGAGGTGGAGCTGGACCTGAGCACGGCAGAGCTCCGACGCGATCGTCTGCTCGAGGCCGCTCTCCACGACGCGCTCGCCGGGCCGGATGCGACGACGGTGGGTCACATCGTGGCGGGCGACCCGCTCGTCGTCGCGCCCGAGGACACGCTTGGCGAGGTGGCAGCGACGATGCACGAGCGGGACGTCGGGTCAGCGCTTGTCGCCGAGTACGGGCGACTGGTCGGGATCCTCACCTCACGCGACCTGCTCCGTGCGCTTGCCGCCCGAGTGCATTCGAGCGAGGCGCGGGTGCGCCAGTGGATGACGGCCGAGCCGATTGCGGTCTCGCCGGCAACGACGCTTCGAGGCGGCGGCGATCCTGATGACCGAGCACGGAATTCACCACCTGCCGGTCGTGGACGAGGAGCGTCCGGTCGGCATGGTCGGGCTCCGCGAAGCCCTCGGAATCGGCCCGCAAATCGGCGCGGGCATCGGGTTCGGTTTCTAACGCTGGCCGCCGATCGTGCGTAGTTGTCCGCACACCGAACCGGGTCGATTGCGGACGCTCCGGCGGTCGGCCGCATGCACGATCGGCGCATGACATCACGCGCGCGAAGGATCGTCGTCGGCTACGACGGCTCGGACGTCTCCCAGCGAGCGCTCGACGCGGCCGCCGATCTCGTCGGCTACGGCGCCACGCTCGCGGTCGTAGGCATCCGCTCGAACGGCACAGCCGACACGAAAGCTGCCGTCGAACAAGCACGAGAGTACCTCCTTCACAGGCACGTCCGCGCGCTCCTTGCGGAACCGCCCGGCGAACCCCCCGAGGCGATCGCGATTGCAGCTGAGATGCTCGACGCGGATCTCATCGTCGTCGGAGGCGCGAATGGCGCCGTGACCGTCGCAGCTGATGTTTGCCGACGGTCGCCCTGCGACGTACTCGTCGTGCGCTGAGATGGCTGCTCGACCGAGACGCATACTCGTTGGCTTCGACGGGTCGGAGACTTCGCAGCGCGCGCTCGACGCCGCCGCCGACCTCGTCGGGTATGGCTCGAGCCTTGCCGTCCTGCATGTCCGGCGCGCTGGCTCCCCGGCAGGCACCACGGTCGGCCGCGCCCGCGAGCGGCTCGTCGAGCGTCAGATCCCGGCTCGCTACCTCGAAGCGTGCGGTCATCCCGCGACGGAGATCGTCGCGGCCGCACAGGCCGTCGGCGCCGACCTCGTGGTCGTCGGGCGAAGGAGCGCGCTCCTTCGTGTGCTCGGGTCGGTGAGCGCAGCCGTCGTTCGACGCGCTCCCTGCGACGTGCTCGTCGTGCGCTGAGACACTAGGTCAGCCGGGCCGTGGACGCGCTCTGGGTGTTCCTCGCGGCGCTCCTCACGGCGCTCGCGACGGGTCTGGGAGCGCTTCCGTTTCTATTCGGCAAGCATCCCGAGCGCGGCTGGCTCGGGCTCGCCAACGCGCTCGCCGCCGGCTTCATGATCGGCGCGAGCGCGGGTCTCGCGTACGAGGGTGCGGCGGTGGGCGGCGCGGGGCGTACGGCGCTCGGGGCGCTCGCGGGTGCGGTGTCCATCGCACTGGTGAGCCACCTGCTCGGTCGCGACGGCGAGCTTCATCTCGGAGCTCTGGAGGGTGCGGATGCCCTGCGCGCGCTCTTGATCGTCGGCGTCATGACGGTCCACTCGTTCACGGAGGGCGTCGGCGTGGGCGTCGCCTTCGGCGGTGGGGAGGCGCTCGGAGTGGCGATCGCGATCGCGATCGCCGTGCACAACATCCCGGAGGGGCTCGCCATCAGCCTCGTCCTCGTCCCGCGAGGCGCGTCCGTGAAGAGCGCAGCCGGCTGGAGCATCTTCTCGAGCCTGCCGCAGCCGCTGATGGCGGTGCCGGCATACCTCCTGGTCGAGACGTTCGAGCCGTTTCTCCCCCTGGGCCTCGGCTTTGCGGCCGGGGCGATGGTCTGGCTTGTCATGCGAGAGCTCTTGCCCGAAGCGTTCCGTGAGGCCAGTCCTTCGACCGTCGTGCCAGCACTCGTCGCATCTGCGGCGGCGATGATCGCGTTGCAGATCGCCCTACTCTGATTGCGGGAGACGACGATGGAGCGGCGGCGCTCGCTCGCCGCATACGCCCGCAGCCTGGAGTCCATGGCCGCGCGGGATGCGCGAGTGACCGTCGCCTCAGCCGAGCTCGAGGCGCTCGCCCTCGAGCTCGAAGACGAGGAGCTCGCCCTCGATCCCGCCTCGGCCGTCGCTTGCGGGCGTCTGTTAGCCGAGGTTGCCTCCAACGCGCTACTCAACGGGGGTCTTCCGCAGGAGGTGCTGCGCTCACGGGTCATCCAGATCCGGCGCGGATTCGGGCCGTGCCGGATCGCGGCCTGAGCTGCGGAAAAGCCGCAGTGGGCATCGGTGGCGTGCCGGATGTGACCGTGTGCTCGCCGCCCTACCGTGCTGGTCGAGACCACGAACCTTCGAGGAGGAACGAAACGTGACCAGCTACCAGGCGTCCCCACGCCGGCGACCGCATACCCGGGACCGCGAGCCGAGCTCCGGTGTCGGATACATGATTCTCGCCCTCTTCCTTGGCCTGCTCGTCGTCGTGCTGGGCTTCTTTGCGCTGTGGATGTGGGCGGATGCGCGAGATGCGCGCGACGGCACGGCCGTCGTCACGTCGTCTCACGCCGACCACAACGTCGCGCTTCCGTTGCAGAGTTTCGCCGGGCAGACGGGTGAGAACGCCGAGGAGCTCGCCATGGCGCACGACGCCACGAGCGCGACGCTCCCGCCCGTACCCGCGGGCGACGTCGCGAAGGTGCAGATGACCTTGAAGGACGTCGTCATCGAGATCGCGCCGGGCGTGAAGTACAACACCTGGGCGTTCGACGGCCACGGCGCGCCGGGGCCGGTCGTCCATGTCCGTGAGGGGCAGACCGTCGAGATGACGCTCACGAACGGCGGTGCGATCCCGCACTCGATCGACTTCCACGCCGCGCGGATCGCCCCCAACGTCGCTTTCAAGGACGTCGCACCCGGGGACTCGTTCACCTTCAAGTTCAAGGCCGACGATCCGGGCGTCTTCATGTACCACTGCGGCACCAAGCCGGTGCTGGCGCACATCGCCAACGGGATGTACGGCGCAATCGTGGTCGACCCGGCGACACCGCTCCCGAAGGCGGACCACGAGTACGTACTCGTCGCGAGCGAGTGGTACCTGAACGGCGACGGGATCTCCGAGCCGGCATCGCTCGACATGAACAAGGCGCGGGCGATGCAGCCCGACTGGACGACCTTCAATGGGTACGCGAACCAGTACGTCACGCACCCGCTGACGGCGAAGCCGGGCGAGACCGTGCGCTTCTACGTCGTGGCCGCCGGGCCGACGCTCGACACGGACTTCCACGTCGTCGGGACGATCTTCGATCGAGCCTGGGTGAACGGCGATATGACGCAGTTCCAGCAGGGCGTGCAGACGGTCGGCGTTCCCGCGGGCGGCGGCGCGGTCTTCGACGTGAAGATCGACGAGCCGGGCTTGTATCCCTTCGTCAGCCACGCGTTCGCGCACGTGGACCTGGGTCAGGTTGGCCTGCTGAAGGTGGGCAACGTCAAAGGGACGATGTCCCACTGAGGAGCTCGACTCTACTCGGGCGGGCGACAATGGACACCGTGACCTCCGTCGCCGATGCGGTCGACGTCATCCTCCGCGACGGCCGCACGCTCCGATTGCGGCCGCCACGGAGGGAAGACGAAGACGCGCTGCTCGAGTTCTTCGGCTCGCTCTCCGAGCGCAGCCTCTACCGCCGCTTCCACGGCTATCCGCGGATCGACGCGCGACTCGTCGAGCCGCTCCTCGAACCGGCGTGGGCCGAGCGGGGCGCGCTTCTCGGCGCCCTGGCCGACGAGGAGGGCGAGCGGGTCGTCGCCGTCGCCAACTACGTGCGGCTCCGCGACCCCGCCGCGGCCGAGGCTGCCTTCGCCGTGGCCGATGCACACCAGCGCCGTGGCATCGGCACGCGCCTGCTCGAGCGGCTCGCGGCTCGCGCCTCCGAGGTCGGCATCGAGCGTTTCGTCGCCGAAGTGCTGGCCGACAATCGAGACATGGTCGGCGTGTTCGAGGCGGCCGGATTTGAGCTGACTCGCGAGCTGGACGGCGGAGAGCTCGAGGTGCGATTTCCGATCGTGCCCACGGAGCAGTATCGGGAGCGCGTCGAGGAGCGCGACCACACCGCCATCACCGCCTCGCTGCGGCCGTTCTTCGAGCCCCAAAGCATCGCGGTCATCGGCGCCTCCCGGCGGCGTGGCTCCATCGGAGGGGAACTATTCCGGAACGTCCTCGCAGGCGACTTCGCCGGAGCCGCCTACCCGGTCAACAGAGGAGGCGAGCCGGTCGCAGGCGTCCGCGCCTATGCGTCGATCGAGGAGATCCCGGACCACGTCGACTTGGCCGTATTCTCGCTTCCGGCCGTAGCAGTGCTAGGGGCCGTAGAGCAGGCTCTTCGCAAGGGCGTCCGCGCGCTGGTGGTCATTTCGGCGGGCTTCGCCGAGGTGGGCAGCGACGGCGCGGAGCGCCAGGAGCATCTGCTCGCGCTCGTTCGCGCACACGGCGCACGCCTGATCGGCCCCAACTGCCTCGGCATCGCGGTCGCGGGTCCGAACCTGAACGCGACTTTCGCTGCCGACTCCGCCCCGAGCGGCAACATCGGCTTCTCCTCGCAGAGTGGCGCACTCGGCCTCGCGATGCTCGAGGCCGCCCGGGCTCGCGGGCTCGGCCTCTCGGCCTTCGTCTCGATCGGGAACAAGGCCGACGTCTCCTCGAACGACCTGCTCGAGTGGTGGGAGGAGGATCCGGAGACAGAACTCGTACTTCTCTATCTCGAGTCATTCGGCAACCCGCGCCGTTTCGGTCGCCTGGCTCGTCGCGTCGCTCGCCGCAAACCGATCCTCGCCCTGAAGAGCGGGACGACGACGACGGGACAGCGCGCCGCCAGCTCGCACACCGCCGCTCTCGCGGGCTCGGAGGCGGCGGTCGAGGCGCTCTTTCACCAGGCCGGCGTCATCCGTGCCGCCTCGCTCGAGGAACTGATCGACGTCGCAACGCTCCTGTCGAGCCAGCCCGAGCCGCAGGGGCGCCGCGTAGCGGTGCTGACGAACGCCGGTGGGCTCGGGATCCTCTGCGCCGACGCATGCGAGGCTTCCGGCCTGGAGCTGCCGAAGCTCTCCCCTGAGACGACCGAGGCGCTGTCTGTGCTGCTGTCGCCCGAGGCGAGCGTGGCCAATCCCGTCGACATGCTCGGCGGGGCCACGGCAGCGACGTATGCCGAAGCGCTTCCGTGCCTGCTTGCCGATCCCCACGTCGACGCGGTGATCGTCCTCTTCGTGCCGACCGTGACCGCGACCGCCGACGAGGTCGCCGCGGCCGTGGAGGCTTCCGTCGGCGCCGATGCCGGCAAGCCCATCCTCGCGGTCGTCATGACCTCGAGCGGCATTCCGACGGTCCTCCGGAAACGCGGTGGGCACGTCGCGGCGTTCTCGTACCCGGAGTCGGCGGCGCGGGCGCTCGGCCGCGCCGCGGCCCGCGCGGAATGGTTACGGCGACCGAACGGGGGCGTCCCCGTTCTAGGCGGAATCGATCGCGGGCGCGGCGAGCGGATCGTCGAGCACACGCTCGTCGCGAGAGACGACACCTGGCTCGACGCGGCCGACACGCGCGAGCTGCTTGGCGCTTACGGCATTCGCGTGGTCGAGGAGCGGCTCGCAGCGAGCGTCGACGAGGCGGTCGTCGCGGCGCGCGAGCTCGGCTTCCCTGTCGTCGTCAAGTCCGCAGCGCCGGGAGCCCACAAGACGGAGACGGGAGGCGTGGCGCTCGACCTCGGCGACGAAGAGACTGTTCGAGTGGCCGCCGAGCGTATCGGCGGCGGCGTGCTCGTGCAGCCGATGATTCGTGGCGGAGTCGAGCTGCTGGCCGGCCTCGTCCAGGACCCTGTCTTCGGGCCTCTTGTCGCCTTCGGCCCAGGCGGCGTTCTCGCCGAGCTGATCGGAGAAGCCGGCTTCCGGATTGCGCCGCTCACTGATGTCGACGCTGAGGAGCTCGTCACGGGCGGCAAAGCAGGACGCCTCGTTCGCGGTTTCCGTGGAGCACCCGCAGTGGACGCGGCGGCACTGACCGATCTCGTCGGTCGGCTCGCTCGCCTGGGAGAGGATCTGCCCGCCGTCGCGGAGCTCGACCTCAATCCCGTGCTCGCGCTCCCGGACGGCTATGTGGCGGTCGACGCTCGAGTCCGGGTGCGGCGCGCGGAGCCCGTTACCCGCGCAAAGACCTGGTAACGGGCCTTGCGGGTTTCCCGCGCTCTCATCGGGGATGCCTCGGATGCCCTCCGGGGTAAGCGAGGACAGGCTTGGATCACAGCGACATCGAGCGGCCGGAGGTGCGACATGGAGGTCAGGGACTTGATGACCCACGACGTGGCTTCGGTCGCGCCGGAGTCAACGCTGAAGGACGTAGCTCGGGTGCTCGTCGAGCACTGCATCTCAGGGGTGCCGGTGTGCGACGTCGACGGTCGAGTTCCCGGCGTCGTCTCGGAGGCGGACGTCCTGTTCAAGGAGCAGGGCGCCGAACCTGTGGGCGCCGACCTGGTCGCGGGCTTCAGATGAGCACGCATATCGCAGCGCGCGAGACCAGCCCAATGCGAGCGCCCGTTCCGACCGCGGTTCCGGGAACGACCTGGTTCGGGCTCATGGTCGCGACCTGGACCGTCTTCTTCACGCTGCTCTCCGTGTCGTCCGAGACGCTCGCCGACGTGTACGACTGGCTGACCGGTCTGGCAATCGTGTGGGAGGTCGCGATGTGGATCGTGCTCCTGCCGTGGGCGGTCACGTACGTCGTGTGGGAGTGCTCGTGGGAGCAGTGGCTGCGGGTCGCAGTCGTCGTCCTCTTCGCGACGGTGCATCTGGGCATCTGCATGCCGCGGACGAAGGCGCCGACGAGCTAAGGCTCGTCGGCGCCCCGAAGCGAGAGGGCAGACTCCAGCGCATGGAGACGACAACCCGGGCCGATTCGACGAAAGCGCAGCCGCTGGAGCCCGAGGAGCTCCGCCTCCTCGACGCCTACTGGCGCGCTGCCAACTACCTCTCGGTCGGGCAGGTCTTCCTGCTCGACAACCCGCTCCTCCGCGAGCCGCTCCGACCGGAACACGTCAAGCCGCGGCTCCTCGGCCACTTCGGGACGACACCTGGCCTGAATCTCGTGTACGTCCACCTGAACCGTGCGATCCGCGCCCGCGAGCTCGAGGCGATCTTCGTCACGGGACCCGGCCACGGTGGGGCGGCGAACGTCGCCAACGCCTACCTCGAGGGCACCTACAGCGAGCTCTACCCGAACGTGCCGCGCGGCGAGGCTGGTCTGCGGAAGCTGTTCCGTCAGTTCTCGTTCCCCGGCGGCATCCCGAGCCACGCCGCCCCCGAGACACCCGGGTCGATCCATGAGGGCGGCGAACTCGGCTACGCGCTCGCGCACGCTTTCGGCGCCGCCTTCGACAACCCCGACTTGCTCGTAGCGTGCGTCGTCGGCGACGGCGAGGCCGAGACTGGACCGCTGGCGGCGAGCTGGCACTCGAACAAGCTCTTGAACCCGCGCACCGACGGCGCCGTCCTTCCGATCCTGCACCTGAACGGCTACAAGATCGCCAACCCCACGATCCTCGCGCGCATCCCCGAGGAGGAGCTGCTCGCGCTCTTTCGGGGCTACGGGTGGAGCCCGCTCCTCGTGTCCGGCGACGATCCCGCGGAGGTCCATCAGGCGTTCGCCGCGGCGCTCGACGAAGCGCTCGACCACATCGGAGCTATCCAGCATGCGGCTCGTGCCCACGGCGGGCCGGCCCGCGAGCGCTGGCCGATGATCGTCCTGCGCACTCCCAAGGGCTGGACCGGACCAAAGGAGGTCGACGGGCTTCCGGTCGAGGGGACGTGGCGCTCGCACCAGGTCCCAATGAACGACGTGCGCGACAACCCCGAGCACCTCCGCCTCTTGGAGGAGTGGCTGCGGAGCTACGGGCCCGAGGACCTCTTCGACGAGAAGGGACTGCTCTTACCGGAGCTGGCGTCGCTTCCGCCCGCGGGCGACCGCCGAATGAGCGCGAGCCCACACGCGAACGGCGGCCAGCTGCTGCGCGACCTCGTCCTGCCCGATTTCCGCGAGTACGCAGTCGAAGTCGCGAAGCCCGCCACCACCTCGTCCGCCGCGACGCACGTTCTCGGCGCCTTTCTGCGCGACGTCATCGCCCGCAACTCCGAGAACTTCCGCCTCTTCGGGCCCGACGAGACCGCCTCCAACCGGCTTGCCGCAGTCTTCGAGACGACCGACAAGGCCTGGGACGCCGACATCCTGCCCACCGACGAGCACCTGAGCCCGGACGGTCGGGTGATGGAGGTCCTGTCCGAGCACCTCTGCCAGGGCTGGCTCGAGGGCTACCTCCTGACAGGCAGGCACGGCCTCTTCAACTGCTACGAGGCCTTCATCCACATCGTCGACTCGATGTTCAACCAGCATGCGAAGTGGCTGAAGGTCACGCGCGACATTCCCTGGCGGAGGCCGGTTGCGTCACTCAACTACCTCCTCTCCTCGCACGTCTGGCGCCAGGACCACAACGGTTTCTCCCACCAGGATCCGGGGTTCATCGACCACGTCGTGAACAAGAAGGCGGAGGTCATCCGGGTCTATCTACCGCCGGACGCCAACACCCTCCTATCGGTCGCGGATCACTGCCTGCGGAGCCGCGACTACGTGAACGTGATCGTCGCGGGCAAGCAGCCCGCACTCGACTTCCTCGCGATGGACGAGGCGATCGCGCACTGCACGCGCGGCCTTGGGATCTGGGAGTGGGCTTCGAATGACGAGGGCGGCGAGCCCGACGTCGTGCTCGCCTGCTGCGGTGACGTGCCGACGCTCGAGGCGCTCGCTGCGACGGCGATCTTGCGCGAGCGGCTGCCCGACCTGAAGGTGCGCTTCGTGAACGTCGTCGACTTGATGCGGCTCCAGCCCGAGAGCGAGCACCCGCACGGGCTCTCTGATACCGAGTTCGACTCCGTCTTCACCGCTGACAAGCCGATCGTGTTTGCGCACCACGGCTACCCGTGGCTCATCCACCGGCTCACATACCGCCGCGCGAACCATCGCAACCTCCACGTCCGCGGCTACAAGGAGGAGGGCACGACGACGACGGCGTTCGACATGGTCATGCTCAACGACCTCGACCGCTTCCACCTGGTCAAAGACGTGATCGACCGCGTACCGGGGCTCGCTTCAAGATGCGCGCACTTGCGCCAGGAGATGGTCGACCGGCGCCTCGAGGCACGGGCGTGGACACGCACACACGGCGACGACAGTCCCGACATCCGCGACTGGACCTGGCCGTTCTGAGCCGCGTCCTCGTCGTCAACGCCGGCTCGACCAGCCTCAAGCTCTCGGTCGTCGACGCCGACGAGCGCTCGGAGCCGATCGCCTCGCTCGAGGACGCGTCGGACGGCGTTGAGGCGGTCGGTCACCGTGTCGTCCACGGCGGTGCGCGCTACCGCGAGCCCGTGGTCGTCGACGACGTGGTGACCGATGCGATCCGCGAGCTCTCCGCGCTCGCCCCACTTCACAACACCCCGGCACTAAACGCAATCGAGGACGCGCGACACGTGCTTCCCGCCGTTCCACACGTCGCAGTCTTCGACACCGCCTTCCATGCCACCATCGCGGCCGTGGCCGCGACCTACGCGGTTCCCGCTCTGTGGCGGGAGAAATGGGGTGTTCGCCGCTACGGGTTCCACGGGCTCGCCGTGGCCTCCGTCGCGGAGTGCGTGCGAGTGCCGCGCCTGGTCGTCGCACACCTTGGCGGAGGGTGCTCTGTCACGGCGGTGCGCGACGGTCGCTCCGTCGATACGTCGATGGGGTTCAGCCCGCTTGAAGGCGTCCCGATGGCCACTCGCTCGGGCTCGGTCGACCCCGGCGCGCTCTTCTATCTCCTCCGAGAGCGAGGACTCTCGATGGACGAGCTCGACCGTGCGCTCGAGCACGAGTCGGGCCTGCTCGCGCTGGGAGGGCTCGACAACCCGCTCGGCTTCGGCGTCTTCACCTACCGGGTCGCGCAGGCGGTCGCGGGGATGGCGGCCGCGCTTGCCGGCATCGACGCGCTCGCCTTCTCCGGAGGCGTAGGAGAGAACCGCGAGGACGTCCGCGAAGCCATCGTCGAGCGCCTGCGCTTCCTCGGCGACTTCCGCGTCGAGGCTGTCGCTGCGCGGGAGGACGTCGTGATCGCGCGAGCAGTCAGGAGCCTCATAGTCGCCGGCTAGTTCCGAGCTCTCATTCCTCGAGCAATCCTTCGGCCAGCGCGTAGCGCACGAGCTCCGCGCGACTGGAAAGCCCGAGCTTCTGCATGATGTGCGCGCGGTGCGTCTCGGCTGTACGCACCGAGATGAAGAGCATCTTCGCGATCTCTTGATTCGTATGCCCGAGCGCAAGCAGGCGTAGCACCTCGCGCTCCCGCTCGGACAGCGGATCGACTTCCGCGCGCTTTCGCTCTTCCGCCTCGGCAGCGATGAGCCGCGCACCGAGTGCGGGGTGGACATAGTGCTCGCCGGCCGCCACAGCGCGCACTGCGGCGACGACCTCATTGTCCGCCGCTTCCTTGAGCACATAGCCGCTGGCGCCGGCGTCGAACGCCTCCCGAACGTAGCGCGGGTCGTCCTGCATCGAGAGGAAGAGCACTCTCGCGTCCGGCACGGCTTGCAGCAGCGCGGGCACTCCCTCGATCCCGCTCCTGCCCGGCATGACGACGTCCATCAGCACGACGTCCGGCTTGTGCTCCAGGGCTTCGAACACCGCGCGCTCGGCGTTCGGCGCCTCGCCAACCGTCTCGATGTCCTGCTCCGCGTCGAGGACGCGGCGGAGGCCGGCGCGGACGACTGCGTGGTCGTCAACGACAAGCACTCGGATCGTCATCCGAGTGGGACCTCAGCCACGATGGTCGTCCCCGTGCCCTCGGCCGCTTCGATCCGCAGGCGCCCGCCGACCAGCCCGACCCGCTCGCGCATGCCGACGAGGCCGAGGACGTCGTCGCCGACCGACGCCGGATCGAAGCCGGCGCCGTCGTCTTCGATCACGGCCGCCACCGACGAGTCTCTGTGCGTCAGCAGGATGCTGACCCGGGCCGCACCGGCGTGCTTGACGACGTTCGTGAGCGCCTCCTGGACGATGCGGTAGAGGGCGGTCTCAACCTCGCTCGGCAGCCGCTCTTCTCCCAGCTGGGCCTCGAGGTCGACCCGCATACCGGTCTGCTCGCGGAACGTCTCCGTGAGGCGCTCGACTGCCGTTGCGAGGCCGAAGTCGTCGAGGGCAGACGGCCGAAGCTCGACGGCGAGGCGGCGAACGTCCTGGAGAGTCGACACCACGAGCTCACGGAGGGAGGCGACTGCGGCGCGGTCCTCCGCGCTCGCGGCGCTCTGCTCGAGCGGCTTCAGGCCCAGGAGAATCGAGGTCAGCGCCTGCCCCGTCTCGTCGTGGAGCTCACGGGCGAGCCGGCTGCGCTCGAGCTCCTGTGCTTCTACGACACGCCGAAGGGCGTCGCGGCCCACACGTTCGGAGAGATCGACCGCGACCGCTGCACGCTGAGCCAGAGTCTCGGCGAGGCGCAGATCGTCGTCGGTGAAGTTGGGGCTGGGGCCGGAGCGGTCGTGCGCGATCATGACCCCGATCGCACTGCTGCGGACGAGGAGCGGCACGAACAGCGCCGAGTGGACTCCCAGACGCCGCGCCGCCTGCTGGTCGATCTCCGGATCCTCGAGCACCGAGTCGACCCGCTCGCTGTGCCCGCGCTCCAGCACGCGACCGGCCTTCGAGCCTCCGAACTCCAGCTGTATGCCGACGACGCCGTAGCTCCCCTCGCCCTCCGCGGCGGCGACGACGAGCGCCTCGCCCCGGGGGATCGCGATCAGGACGAGCCTCGCATCGACGAGCTCGCGCAGCCGGCGCGCGACGAGGCCGAGTAGTGGCTCGAGCTCGATCTCGGACGCCAACGCGTTCCCGATCTCGTTCAGCGACTCGAGCTGGCGCAGCCAGCGGGTCGAGCTCTCGTACAACCGTGCGTTCTCGATCGCCACGGCTGCCTGGGCAGCAAGGAGCTGCGTCATCTCCTCGTCTTCCTCGGTGAAGTCATCGCCACCCTCCTTCTCGGTTAGATAGAGGTTCCCGTAGGCCACCCCACGCAGGAGGATCGGAACCCCGAGGAAGGTCTTCATCGGCGGATGGTGGCGCGGGAAGCCAACCGAGCGCCGGTCATCGGCGAGGTCGTGCAGGCGCAGCGTGCTCGCCTCGCGGATGAGGACGCCAAGGATCCCGCGCCCACGGGGCAGGTCGCCGATCGCGGCGTGCGTCTCAGGCTCGACGCCCGTCGTCAGGAAGCGTTCAAGTGCCTGCCCCGATTTGTCGATCACTCCGAGCGCCGCGTAGCGAGCGCCAGTGAGCTCGGCGGCAGTCTCGACGAGTCGCTGCAGCAACGTGTCGAGGGAAAGCTCGGAGCTGAGCGCGATGCCGGCATCGACGAGGACTCGAAGGCGATCGACCTCACCCGCGGACGGCTCCACTCGGCCATTCTTTCAGCCACGCAATCGCACAGAACCAGGTAGCACGAAGGGGCGGCCGATGCCGCCCCTTCGCTCGTTGCCCCGGGAGGTCGGAGCGTTACCCGATCCGGGACCTCCTGTTCTCCCGGATCAGCCCGTGACGACCGTGCTCGATGTCCTTGCCGGTGCGGACGTCGCTGCCGGCTCGCGGCCGAAGACTGCGAACGCGAGGATCACGAGCCCGATGCCGGTGAGGAGCAACGCGACTCCGACGACCATGCCGAAGATTGACAGCTGCTCGGCCATGTAGCTCGTGTTCAGGGCCGTGGTGATCGCGACTGCCGTGACCCAGCTCTGCCGCGCAGGATTCGAGATCGGGTTGCCTTCCTCGTCCTTGAGCGCTGCCTCCTCGTCACTCGTCCCCTTCGCACTCTCCGGGTCGTCCGCGGCGATGAAGCGGCCCATCTCCGCATAGGTGAGACCCTCGGTGCGCTCGAGCTGGTGCTCGCGCATGATGCTGGCGAATGCCCGAGCCTGGTCGCCCGTCTTGACCTGCTCCCCGTACCACTGTGACGCGTACTTGTCGGTCGCCGCGTCCTGGTCCTCCGCCGTGCTGAAGAAGACCTGCTCGTCCTTGAGAGCATCGCGCACCGTGTTCCGGCCGTCGACACCCATGTAGATCGCAACAGCGCCGAACACGATAAGCACCGCGCCGGCGAGGAATCCGCCGATCTCCCAGATCTTTCTGCTTGTCATCGCTCCACCTCCCGGATGGTGTGTTGGACTTGGGAGGAGCCTCGCCCAGGGAAGCGTCGACGCCATCCGGAGAAAGCGCTGCGGCTGCCTGCGCCGAATCCGACGACCGCGTGCGGAGAACTACGGACGGCAATCTCTTGTCAAATTGGCCGAATCAGAGGAGGATCGCAACGAAGATCGCCGTGCTGGGAACCGTCGAGAGCTTCGGCTGGCCTGTCGAGCACATCCGCGACCTTGGCGGCATCAGCTCCGCACGCGGCACCGAGATGTGCGTCGCCCTCTGGGTTCGCCTCTGGGGAGCGCTCGGCACGGCCGATTTCAACATCCGCGTCGTCGAGTAGCGGAGAGGAGGGTATGGATGACGCGCCGACGACGAGGTCTCAGCGCTCTCCATCGCCGATGAGCTCCGCCAGGAGCTCGGCGTACTGGAGCAGGTGACGATCGCCGAGGAAGCGGCGCTCAATATGGAGACGCCCGTTTTGCGCCAGGCGCTCCGCTTCCGCGCGATTGCGGAGCAGGCGGTCGACCGCGGCGCCGACGGCCTCGAGATCGTGCGGGTCGTCGACGAGGAGCCCGGTCTCGCCGTCGATCACTTGATCCACGATCCCGCCCACGGCCG
Source organism: uncultured Gaiellaceae bacterium (assembly GCA_963723695.1). Taxonomy (GTDB): domain Bacteria; phylum Actinomycetota; class Thermoleophilia; order Gaiellales; family Gaiellaceae; genus GMQP-bins7. Next base: position 828,596 of record CAVRRU010000012.1, read on the forward strand.
TCGCGACGACCGGACGCGTCTTCCACATCGCCTCGGCGACCGTCAGCCCGAAGCCTTCGGCGATGCTCTTCTGAACGACGACCGCTGAGTGGCGCTGAAGCGCGTTGATGACGATCGCGTTCTCGAGTGGGTCGGCCATCGGGACGGACGCGAGATGGACGCGGGCTCGATCGGACGGCGCGAGTGCCCGCCAAGCCGCGACCGTCTCCTCCCAGACCTCCTGACCTTCGGGGTCGTCGCTAACTCCCGATACGGCCGGCCCTGCCAGCACGAGGTCCGCCGGTTCAACACGGACGTACCGGGCGAACGCCTCCAGCACGCCGGGCATGTCCTTCATCCGGTCCCAGCGGGAGACCTGGACGACGAGCGGCGTCAGCGGATCGGGCGGGCCGCCTTCACGCACAACTTCCGCCCGATGCTGCACTCGCGGATCCGGCCCTCGGCCGTTGTCGGCGAGGAGTCCGGCAGCGGCAAGGAGCGCGAGCACCTCGTTCGGCTGCAGCTCCTGGTTCTTGGGAGTGAACGGGTCGATGGAGGGTGGGATCGCGCGCAGCCACTGGCGGTCGATCCACTCCGGCGCGAACGACTCGCGCGAGAACACGTGCGCGTGCGCCGCCTCGACGTACGGGCGCACGAAGGCCCAGGCGCGCTCGGTCCACTCATTCGCACCGTCGTAGCCGACGTGACAACGCCAGATGACATGGGCGCCGGCGTCCACGAGTGCGGAGATCAGACCCGCGGGCTGCGGGTCGTGGACGACCACAACGTCATCTCTGCGAACCTCCCGACGGACCGGATCGAGGTTTGCGGCGATCGTGCGTTCGTATGTCGCCCGCTCTCGTTCTCCGAGGGCGCCTCCGTCGCCGGGAGAGCCGTAGAGCCCATTGTGGATTCGCTTCGTCACGGCATAGAACTCCGGGTCTCCTGCAATCACGAGCCACTCAGCATCCAGCCCGATGCCGCGCACGTAGCCGAGCAGGGTCGCGAGCATCTCGGCCACCCCGCCCCCGGTCGCGGTCGAATTGACGTTCACGATGCGCCGGTTGCCGAGTAGCTCTCGGAGCGCCGCGGCGGTCTCGATTAGCGCGTCGACCCGCGCGCTTCCGATGAGCGGCTCGAGGCGTCGCGGGTCGACCGGACGGGGCTCGACGTTAGCGGCCAGGGACACAAAGTTCAGTCTCTCGAATCGGGAGCGCCGAGGCGCAGCGTCAGGCGGCCTGATGCAGCTCTTCGCGGTCGATGCGGACGAGCTCTTCGCGGGTGAATCGATACACGAGCACCGGATGAAGTCCGGGATCCTCGCGTTCGCGCGCACCTGCTCGAACTGGGCGAGGCTGGGACGGGCTCCCGGCACGAGGGAGGGGAGGGCATCCCCACCCTTGGCACGTCGCGACACGTGTTCACGCCGATTCGCAGGCCGACGTCCGCACCGTGGCGTTCCGCGATCCTCGCGGCGAGAGCCGGGAACCCATCACGGATCGCCAACGCGGCTCGAACCGCGCGCTCGGCGTCGTCCTCGTGTGCCTGCGGCGCTCCGAAGACGGCGACGACCGCGTCGCCGACGAACTTCTCCGTGATTCCACCGTGCCGTTCCACCTCGCGACCCACGAGCTCGAAAAGCTCGCCTTGCACCTCACGCACGTCCTCAGGGTCGACGCTCTCACCCAGGGCAGTCGAGCCGGCGAGGTCTGCAAAGAGCACCGTGACGACTCGGCGCTCCTCGTGTTCGCTAGCGACTGCCGATCGCTGCGCATCCGACCGAAGGGCGGTGCCGCACGAGGAGCAGAACGTCGCCGAGGCCGACTGCTCGCTCCCGCACGCTGGACAGGTCGTCCACAGGGCGGCGCCGCATACGTGGCAGAAGCGCGCGCCCTCGGAGGACTCCGCGCCGCAGGAGACGCAGGAGCTCGTCACGGGAACGAGTCTACGAACTAGCGGGGGAGGTGCAGCCCGAGCCGGCGCGGCAGGGACGCGACGAACCTCGTTGGCGCGCTCGCCGAACGGCCGTCATCCTCCGCAGCGTCCTTCGCCATCAACGCACGGCGGATGAGCGAGCCGCCGACGTAGCGCAACGGCTCCGGCGGGAAGAGCTTCCGGTCGGGCTCGACGATCGCGAGCGCGGTGCGCTCGTCGTGCCGGTCGAGCGCGAGCCGGGCGAGGATCTCGCCGCCGAGGTACGACGGGCCGACACCGTTCCCGGTGAAGCCGTAGCCGTGGTGGATGCGCCCGCGGCTCCCGAAGATCGGGACGTGTCTGGGCGAGACGTCGATCGGGCCGCCCCACGCATGCGTCACGTCGCGGCCTCGCGTCTGTGGGAAGAACCGATACAAGGCCTCGCGCGCCGACTCGACGACCCGGCGATCGAGCTCGAGCCGGGCGGAAATGCGCCCTCCGAGCCCCATCGCGCCGCCGCCCCAGCCGAAGGCGATGCGGCCGTCCCGGGTTGTCCGCGTGTAGTGGACGAGAGTGCGGCTGTCGACGATCGCCTCGCCGCCGGTCCAGCCCAGCTCGTCGATCACGTCGGGAATCGGCTCGGTCAGGACGATGTGGCTCGATGCGACGGCGTGGGCGAGCCGGTACCCGGGGAATCCTGCTGTCGCCGAGTTGACGGCGAGCACCGACGCGCTCGCGCGAACGCGGCCCGTCCGCGTCTCGACGCCCCCGTCGCGATGGAGTCGAGTCACTTCGGTCCGCTCGTGGACTCGCACTCCACGCTCGAGCAGGCGCGCGCGGAGCCCGAGAGCGAGCCGGGCCGGATGCACCGTCGCGTTCAGGCGGTAGAGGGCTCCGCCGAGGAAGATCGGTGACGCGCAGCGCGCGCGGACCTCCTCTGCCGACACGGTGATGACCTCGCTCGCAGCATCGAGCTCAGCTGCCGCGCGGACGGCGCCGTCCCACGAGCCGAGCTGCGACTCCGTGGTTGCGACCTGCAGCATCGGGGCCTCGCGGAACCAGGCGTCGACCCCGTTCCCTTCGCACCAGGCGCCGATTCCGCGAACGGCGTCCTCGGATGCGCGGCAGACCGCGAGAGCCGCAGCATCGTTCGCCAGCTCCCGAAGAGTCGGCGCGTCGCCCCAGAGGGTCTCGCAGAATCCTCCGTTCCGGCCGCTCGGGCCGTGCCCGCACCGCGCGGCCTCGAGGACCAGCACGTCCAGCTCCGGCTCGAGCTCGAGCAGCTTCCAGGCGGTCCACATGCCCAGGTACCCGCCCCCGACGATGACGACGTCCGCAGTCGCGTCACGCTCGAGGGGCCGCGTCGGGCTTACGTCGCCTGCCTCCTCGAGCCACCACCCGTGTCGAGTGTGGCGCAACGCAGCTAGCGCTACGCGGCGCGTGGCTGGCGCGACAGCGAGTAGGTCAGCATGACGAGAAGGGCTGCCGCGATCGGCGGAAGCACCAGGGGGATGAGCAGGACTCCGCCCACGATCGCTCCGACGGAGATGAGCGCGAGCGTCAGCCACGACGGGAGGTTCTTCACGATCGCACCGACGACGATGAGCGCGGCCGAGCCGCCGAGGACGACAGACCAGAGCACCTTGTTGCCCACGAAGTCCGAGAAGACGCCGACGATCGCGGCCGCGACGTAGGTCGTCACGAGCGCGGCGATGAGCCCGCGATGGAGCCTGCTGACGCGGGTGCCGGTCATCGCGATCATCAGGGGTGGCGGACGGGATTCGAACCCGCGACCACCGGGACCACAACCCGGGGCTCTACCAACTGAGCTACCGCCACCGCGCCGGGGACAGGATAGCCCTCAGTCGGAAAGGACCGCCTGCGTCTGGGTCGTCCGCGCGACGCGGCGGCCGGAGGCGTCCAGGACGTCTGTCTCGACGACGATCGTCGTCTTGCCCACGTGCAGCGGCCGCGCCCGCGCTGTCACCTCGCCCTCGCGCACCGCTCCGAGGAAGTTCGTCTTCGACTCGATCGTCACGGTTCGCGCGCCGTCCGGGAGGTTGAGGAACGCGCAGACGGCGCCCGCGGCGTCTGCAAGGGTCATGAGGACGCCGCCGTGAAGCAGACCGCCGCCGGTACAGAGCTCGGGCGCCCACGCGATGGTCGCGTCGACCTCCTCCGGGCCGCCGAACGTCCTGATGCCGAGCGTCGTCCCGAGCGGCATCTGGGCGTTGACCATCTCCGTGATCTCGGGCTTCTCGTCGGCCACGCCGAGACTCTAGAGCCCGGTTCATTCTGAATCGGGCTCTTAGGTCAGCCGCTTCTCGAGATATGCGGCGAGCCGCGTGAGCGGGAATGAGATGAGGAAGAAGATGACCATCACCGCGCCGTAGATCTCGATCGCGTGCTGATCGCCCTCGAAGGTGATTCGCTCGACCTGGCGCTCGGCCGTCTCGAGCAGCTCCGGCGCTCCGATGACCTGCACGATCGTCGTGTTCTGGATGATGTTCACGAGCAGGCTGACGAGCGGTGGCAGGAGCCGCCGAAGTGCCTGCGGCATGATCACGAACGCGTGCCGGCCGACCCAGCCGAAGCCGAGTGCCGAGGCGGCCTCGTGCTGTTCGCGCGGGATCGACTGAACGGCGCCACGCGTGGTCTCGGCGACCTGCGCGCTGCCCCAGAGGATCAAGGCAATCGCACCGGCGGTGATGGAATCGAACCGGAGGGCCGGGCTGACCGACGGCAGCGCGAAGAAGACGATGAAGATCGTGACGAGGATGGGGAGCCCTCGCCAGATCTCGACGTAGGCGCGGATGACCGCACGCAGCGGCAGGAAGCGGATCGTGAGCAGGGTCCCGAGCGTGATCCCGACGAGCGAGCTGCCGACGAGCGCGATCGCCGACAACTTGAGCGTGTTCGCAAGGCCCACCTCGAGCATGTAGCGGGCAACGGGGTCGATCCAGTCGGGGAGGTTCAACTAGCGGTCCTCCGGAAGTGCCAGGTGCGACTCGAGCAGCCGGATCAGGATCGAGAGCGACCAGACGATGATGAGGTACGTCAGCGCCAGCACCGTGAACGCCTCGGCCGTCTCCAGCGTGAGCGCCTGGATCTGGAAGATCGTCGTCGTGATCTCGGGGTACGCGATCACGTACATCAGCGACGTGTTCTTCACGATGCTGATGTATGTGTTGATCGAGGAGGGGAGCGCGATCCGCCCCCCGATCGGCAGGGTGACGTTGACGAAGGTCGCGAAGCCCCTGAACCCCAGCGCCGCGCCCGCCTCGCGATAACGCGCCGGGACCGCCTCGAAGCCCGCGCGGAAGTTCTCGGTGTTGAACGCTCCTCCCCAGACGGTCACCGCGAGCCATGCGACCGTGAAGGCCTCGAGCGTGATGCCGACCTGGGGAAGGGCGTAGAAGAGCATGAAGATCTGCACGAGGATCGGCGTGTTGCGGATCACCTCGACGTAGACCGCTGCGACCTGACTCACGACGGGGATCCGGTGCGCCCGCGCGGCGCCGAGCGTGAGGCCGATGATCGACGCGCCCGCGATCGCGATTGCCGAGATCGTGAGCGTGCGCTGCAGCCCGGCGAGGAGCTCGTCGAGGTTCTCCTGGACGAACGACCAGATGTCGCCGAGGAACGAAGCCCCGAGCAGGACGAGTGCGATCACGCGGTAAGAGGAGCGGCCGCTTGCGCGGCCGCTCCTCGGGTCGAGCACTCAGCGCCCGCTACGGGCACTTGGTCGTCTCGTCGCCCTGCGTGTACGTGAACGTGTTGTTCGGTCTGAGGATGTTCTTCTGGAACCCTGCGAACACCCGTGCGGGGACGTTGTTCCTCAGGATCGTGTTGAACGTGTCACGCGTGCGCATGAGCTGGAGGCGCGAGTCGACCCAGCGCTTGAGAGCGGTGTTCCCCTGCTTGAAGCCGATGCCGTAGGGCAGCGCGAGGAACCTGTCCGCCGTCAGCTTCAGGCTGCGATCGGTCGCAGCGATTCCGACGAGGACGGTGTCGTCCCACATGAGCGCGTCCGCACGCCCCTGGCGGAATGCGAGCAGAGCGTTCGTGAAGCTGTCCGTTACGACGAGCTTCGTGTCCTTGAAGCAGTTCTTGATCCAGCTGTCGTAGATCGAGCCGCTCGTGGTCGCGATCGTCTTGCCCCCGAGCGTCGGGATGTAGTTGTTCGGGGCACTGTTCGGGACGAGCAGAGTCCCTGATGCCTTGTAGTAGGCCCGCGAGAAGTCGATGCGCGTCTCGCGGTCGGCGGTGTACGTGAACGTCGCGAGGACCATGTCCACACGGTCGCTCGTGAGTGCCGGCTCGCGCGCAGGCGTCGTAAGGCATGTGAAGTTCACGCGTGTCGACTTGCCGAACGCGAAGCGCGAGAACCAGCGGGCCATCTCGACCTCGAAGCCCGCGTTACGTCCGCGCACGTCGATGTAGCCGAACGGCGGCGAGTCGCACTTGATGCCGATGTTCAAGCGTCCGCGCTCCCTGATGTCGGACGGCAGCGCGGGAAGCCTCTGAGCCTGGTCCGCCTCACGGGCGGACGCGGCGCCGCCCCAGGTCGCGAGTGCAATCCCCGCGACGGCGGTTACGAGCACGACTACGGCGAGTCGTTTCATTCCGATGTCCCTCCTTCGTCGATGGTGAGCTCCTCCAGCGAGTGTGCGAGTTGCAGGCTACGTCGTAGGAAGCGCTGCGTCCGCTCCTTCTGCGGTCGGTCGAGGACGTTTGCGGGCACGCCTTCCTCCACGATTTTGCCTTCGTCCATGAACACGACGCGATCGCCGACGTCGCGCGCGAAGTGCATCTCGTGCGTCACGACGAGCATCGTCATACCCGTGCGGGCGAGGTCGCGCATGACGACGAGCACCTCGCCGACGAGCTCTGGATCGAGTGCCGACGTGACCTCGTCGAAGAGCATCACGTGCGGGTTCATCATCAGCGCCCGCGCGATCGCGACCCGTTGCTGCTGCCCGCCGGAGAGCTGATGCGGGTGCTGGTCGGCCTTCTCCTCGAGCCCGACCATGACCAGGAGCTCGCGCGCGCGGGCCTCGGCGTCACGCCGCCGCATCTTCAGGATGCGCCGCGCCGCGAGCGTGAGGTTGTCCATCGTGGTGAGGTGCGGGAAGAGGTTGAACTGCTGGAAGACGATCCCCACTCGCTGCCGGACTCGGGCGACGTTTGCGCCCTTCCCCGTGATCTCCTCGCCCTCGAGATAGATCCGCCCTTCCTGGATCGGCTCGAGCAGGTTGACGCAGCGCAGGAGCGTGCTCTTCCCGCTCCCGCTCGGGCCTATGACGACGAGCACTTCGCCTGTTGCGACGCTCAGGTCGATCCCGTCGAGCACGAGGTTGTCGCCGAAGCTCTTGCGCACCCGCTCGAGCTGAACCATCGGCTTGCCGTTGGATGCCGGCGTGAGCGCGGTATCGGTTTCCGGCGTGCCGATGTTCACCAGTTGTACCTCACCCGCCGTCCATCAAACGGAACCGCTACGTGCAAGTCAAGACGTTGACGGGACGGGCGCGCCCGCGTACCCTGGCGGGGTTCTGTCGTCGAGCGAATGGAGATGACCATGAAAGTCCTATACCGCATCTCCCTCCGGCTCGGCGCTGCAGCCATCTAGCACTTCCTCGGTAGCGCCGCAGCCGCGGTCAGGTTCTTCCACCGAGTGAAGGAGTCTTCAGTGTCCCATGGAACCCTGGCCGCCCTCGGCTGGACCGACGAGCTCGAGGCGGCCTTCACAACCTATGAGGAGCGTGGCTTCATGCCCGCTCGCGTCGTCGCGGAGCACCGCGGCGGCTACTACGTCCGGTCGGAGCTCGGCGATCGGCTCGCGCAGGCGCGCGGCCGCCTGCGCGACGACGAGATCTGGGGCGGGATGCCCGCGGTCGGTGACTGGGTCGTCGTCTGCGACGCGCCCGGCGACCGCTTCTCCATCGAGGCCCTTCTGCCCCGGCGGACGAAAGTCTCACGCAAGACGCCGTGGCTGAAAGCGGAGGAGCACATCCTCGTCGCGAACGTCGACACCGTCGTCCTCGTCGCCGGGCTCGACCAGGACTTCAACCCGCGCCGCCTCGAGCGCTATCTCACGGCGGCGTGGGACAGCGGCGCGGATCCGGTCATCGTGCTCACGAAGCTCGACCTGTGCGACGACCCCGGTAAGCTCGCGGAGGCAGCAGACGTCGCGGTCGGAGTTCCGGTCCATGCGGTGAGCAACGTCACGGGTGAGGGGATCGAGGACGTGCGCGCTCTGCTCCGTCCGGCGAAGTCGTTCGTCCTTCTCGGCTCGTCCGGAACGGGGAAGTCGACGCTCGTGAACAGGCTGGCCGGTCGGACGGTGATGGACACCGGCGGGCTCCGGCGCGACGGCCGCGGCCGGCACACGACTCGACATCGGCAGCTCCTCGTCATGCCCGGCGGCGCGATCATCATCGACACGCCGGGGCTTCGAGAACTCCAGGTGTGGGAGGGCGACCTCGACAGCGCATTCGCGGACATCGCGGAGCTCGCGGCACAGTGCAAGTTCTCGGACTGCGCGCATTCGTCCGAGCCGGACTGCGCCGTGCGAGCGGCGCTCGAGAGCGGCGAGCTCGATCCCGACCGGTGGGGGAACTACCTCAAGCTCCAGCGGGAGCTCCGGTCGATCGAGGCGCGAAGCAGCAAGCGGCTCCAGCGCGAGCTCAAGAGCCGCTGGCGGGCGCGTGCTCGTGAGACGCGACGCGCCCGCCGCTATGGGCACAAGCCCTAGGTCATTTCTCGAATTGCGTGACCCAGTACGGGGTGCTCGGCGTCGGCGCCGTTGTGAAACGGGCGTTCACCGCATACAGCCGACTTCCGTGCTCGGCGATGGTCGTCGGAACGTCGAAGAGTGCCGGTGGTTGGAGGTCCGCGTTGGTGATTCGAGTGAGGACGACTCCTGAGCCGAGATCCGGCGCGAGCTGGATCTTCGCAACCATGTTCGCCCGGTTCTGCACGACGTACAGGGTCTTACCGTCGAGCAGGATCCCGTCCCCCATCGGGACGCTCTCGTCGTCCGCCAGCTCGATCTCGTCCGTGTCGGCGATGGCTCCCGCTTGCGTAACGGTGAAGAGCTGTCCGGTGTTCGACTGGACGATCACCAACGTCTTCCCGTTCGGCGTCGCGTCGATTCCGTTCGTATTGAAACCAGGTTGCTGCACGAAGTCGCCCTCGAGGCTCAACGTCTGGAATGTGGCCGCCGGGATTCCGCCCGGGCCGAGCGCCACACGGTAGAGGGCCGCCTTCTGCGAGTCGGTGAACCAGGCGGCATCCTTCGTGACGGCGACGTCGTTGATGAATGTCGGTGCCTGTGCGAACGAGTACGAGGCGATCGTGTCTCCCGTCGTCGCGTCGTAGACCCATGCACCGCCGGTACCTCCCCCGGCGACGAAGAGACGGCCGCGATCGACCTTCATCCCGATCGCCGCTCGTCCCTGATTCGGGACGAGTTCGGTCCGCTCGCCGGTTCGCAGGTCGCCGCGGACGACGACGCCCGTCGGGATGGAGCCGACGAAGAACTCGTTTCCCCCGATCGCGATGCCCTCGGGCTGGAAGCCGTCCGGCAACTCGATGCGGTTTGGGAACGCGCCCTGCGCGCCGGCGACCGATGCTGCGACGGCGGCAACGGCGGCCAGCGCCAGAAGTACTCGGGTCATTCGGAACCCCTCCTTCCGTACGGACCTCTGTCACGAGGTCCTTACCCCATTACCCCGTCGTGCGGATTGCGACCCGCGGGCGATTATCGTGCCGCGATGGCGAAAGCAGACGGTCGCAATCAGCGTGAGCGAATGCTCGCAGGTGACCCCTACATCGCGGACGTCCCCGTACTCGCGCAGGAACGCCGACGGGCGGCGCTGCTTGCGAAGGAGTACAACGAGACGTCGCCCGAGGACGCGGACGGGCGAAGGCGCATCCTCGTCGACCTACTCGGATCGTTCGGCGAGGGCAGCGAGATTCGCCCGCCGTTCTACTGCGACTACGGCTACCAAACGCACATCGGTGCGAGAACCTTCGTCAACTTCGGCCTCGTCGTGCTCGACGTGGCTCGCCTCACCGTAGGCGACGACGTGCAGGTCGGCCCGTACGTGCAGCTGCTCACGGCAACGCATCCGGTGGAAGCCGAGCCGCGCCGGGCGAAGTGGGAGTCAGGGGAGCCCATCGTGATCGGCGACAACGTCTGGCTCGGCGGCGGAGTCGTCGTCTGTCCCGGCGTCACGATCGGCTCCGACACGGTCGTCGGGGCGGGAGCCGTCGTCACTCGCGACCTTCCGCAGGGCGTTCTCGCAGTCGGAAACCCGGCCCGCGTCGTCCGCGAGCTCAGGTGAGGTCGGCGCCTCGTGCCGCAGAGGATCCCGGGAAGGCTGGACGTCGAGCAGGTCTACAACGACTCGTGGCGCGGCTGGCCGCGGCCGAAGCCTGAGACGGGTTGTCAGCCCCGAGAACGCCCTGAGCGCCCGTCTCGACTCCGAGGTCGCGGTGGGCGCTCGCAGGGCCTCTCGGCGCGTCTGAGCGTCGCGAGGCTCGCGAATCCGGAGGACGTAGCCGAGCAGTTCGGGCGCAAGTGCTGCCGCACGCGCCGGGCGTTCGACCGGGGCTATTCGACTTGATGGGGGCCACTGCCCTATCGTCCTGGCCGAATCCCTGTCAGTGTCTGTACCAAGAGTCGGAAGGGGGGTCGTATGAAAACAACAGTCGTAGGGTTGCTCGCTGTTGTCAGTTTGGTCGTGTCGTCGGGTGCCAGCGCGATCACCTTCGGTCGGCCGGACGTCAACAACGAGTACCCGAATGTTGCCTCGGTGAGGGGGATCGTCGAGGCGCAGAATCTCGCCCGCTTCAGTTGCAGCGGCAGTCTGATCCACCGCGATGCCGACAAGGTCGTGATCCTGACTGCCGCGCATTGCACCGATGGGTGGGCGGGTGAGATTGCAGCAGGAACGCTCAATTCCGTTGGGGTGTCCTTCGACCAGAACAATCAGGTCAATGGCACGATCACGGACGCGACCTTCTACGTCAGGGGCGGAGTCCCTATCAGCTTCCCCGCGAAGGATGCGCCTTTTGAGAAGTTCGACTACGGGCTTGTCGTCTTCTCCGCGAGTGCCGAAAATGCCATCGGCCAGACCGTCTCCGAGCGCTGGGGCGCGCTGACTCCTGTTCAGGTGGCTCCAACCCCGGATTACTTGTCAGGTCTGGTCGCTGGTGTGAGCAATCCCACACAGGCTCTTTCGTTCACCGCAGTCGGTTACGGAACCGGTGAGAAATTTCCGATTCCAGGTCAGGAACCCGGCCCCGCGAATCCGCCTGAAGACAATGACTCAACGTTTCTCATTCGCTTTATCGCTGACGGTCTGACGTACAACGCGCACAACCCCATCAATGACGTGCTTCGGCTTTCGATGAACATCGCGAAGGGTGAAGCGGGAACCTGCAACGGCGACTCAGGCGGCCCGATCTTCTATGAGGATCCGAGCCTCGGCCGCGTTGAGGTATCTCTCGTGTCCGGCGGTGATGCCCCGTGCAGAGCAACGAATACCGGGCCAGGGTTCAGCCGTCAGGAGGCCTTCGATTTCATCGCATGTGCAAGAGTCGCGGGAGATGTCAGCGCCGTCGCGTCGTGCGTTGACGAGCGCTTCGACTCCTAACGCGTCGCATCCAGCGAACGCGCTCATTTCCAAAGCAGGATCGCGGAGGCCCGCACCGAGCGGGCCTCCGCGAGTTCAAGCTAGAGCACGTTTGTCGTAGCCCGGACGTGTCGAACCTGCCCACGCCCGAGGCGATCGGCACTGCGATGTCGAGGCTACGGCGGGAGTACGCTGCGGCGATGAAGCAGTCCGCAGTCGAAGAGCTGACAGCCGCGGCATGAGCGTGAACCGGGCGCTGATGATCGCGCTCCTTCTCAGGCGGCGCGGCGGATGATGCGTCCCCTCGCGCTCTTCGGCGTCGTGGTGGTCGTCGTCGTCGCGATCGGCTTCGTCCATCGCAGGCGGCGGGAGAAGCGGGCCGAGAGCGAGCGACATCTTCAGGGATACGCCGAGGCATGAAGCACACGCGGATCGGGATGATCGTCGTCGGCCTCGCGTGTTCGCGGTCGCCTGGCCGGGGATGCAGGTCGTGATCCTCGTGCTCGCGGGCGCGCTCGTCGCGTTCGCGGTGTTCGGGCTGATGACCGAGGAGTAGCGCGTCGATGTCGCTCAGTGACTGGCAGAGGGCCGAGGAGATCGAGTGGGAGGGCTTCTACCGCGCTGTCGAGGGCCGCGAACTGCGAGAGGTCTTCGTGGACGCCTTGCCACTCCTCCCCGTGGCATCGCCAGACGAGCGCCCACTCGTTGCCGTCGATCTCGGGTGCGGCGACGGCAAGGAGTCGCTTGAGTTGCTTTCCCGGGGCTGGACGGTGCTCGCCACGGATCAGGCTCCCGAGGGGATCGAGCGCCTGATGGCGTCCGTGCCGCCCGAGGCAAGGGAACGTCTGACAACCGCGATATCGGCGTTTACCGAGGTGGACTTCCCTGCCGCTGACCTCGTGTACGCGGGCCTCAGCCTCCCGTTCTGCACGCCTGCCGACTTCGCGCGCGCGTGGCCAAACATCGTGACGGCACTACGGCCCGGCGGGTTCTTCGTCGGGCACTTCTTCGGCCCCCACGACACCTGGGCTGGCACACCCGACATGAACTTCCACTCCCGTGCGGAGGTCGAGCAGCTTCTCTCGGGGTTGGAGGTCATCTCACTCGACGAACACGATGCGGATGGAGAGGCCGTAAGCGGCCCGAAGCACTGGCACCTCTTCAGCGTCATCTGCCGCATGCCCATCGAGTGAGGCTCCCCGCACGGGCCGTTCGCGCTCGTGTGGCGGCCCCCTGCGTGGCCCCATTGGCCCCGTCAGCGTGCCCGGTGCGGCGCAGAGCCGCATGAATCCTGGATGGCCCCGGGAGGAGTCGAACCTCCGCCCGCAGATTCGAAGTTCTCGCCAGATCCAGATCGGCCGAGATCCACCGAGACGATTTCTAACTCCTGAGCCGTTACTGGCTGCGCCACCTCGGATCGATCTCGGCTGATCTCGGTGGGTCTGGTGGCCCCACCGTGGCCCCACTCCGCGGGACGGCAGCGGTCCTCTGCACTCCGGTTCACGGAACGTCCATACGGGAGCTGAAAGGCGGCCAGGCGTTCGTGGGGCCGCCTTTGAGTTCTCTCGTGTCGTCGCCGATCTCGTTAAAGCCCGCTGAGCGCGAGGCACGAGGTCGACCGATCGTTCAGAAGCTCAGCGCTGTACGCAGGCCCGCCGCGAGGGCTGCCCTCGACGGCTTTGCGTAGTCCTGAATCGAGACGATCTTGCCCTCCGCCAGTTCAACTATCTGCGCCCACTCGTGGCGAGTCCCGCCGCCGTCCGACCAGGAGAACGCGACGACGACGCGGTTGTCTCGGTGCTCAACCGAGTCAACCTGTCCGTCGTGATCTCCGGCCTTCCTCCTGCAAACCATTCCTGACAAGAGAACCTCACGGGCCTCGTCTGGGCCGTGTCAGGAAGGTGGTCGCTGCCAGAGCCGCGTGAGCTTGCGTCGTCCGCGCCACTCCTGTCGGGATGAATGAGCGAGACGAGCGGCTCGACATCGCCGGTCATCAGCGCTTCATACGCGGAGCGGATCGGGTCACCGCTCATGTCGAAGACGGTAGTCCCGAGGGTCACGCGCGGTGCAAGAACGTCTCCGAATACAGCCCGGCCCGCTTCGATCGCCTCAGTCCATGCTCATCACGTATCCCCGTACGTCCGGTCGCCCTCCGAGCCACCGCTCGCCGTTCTCCGGCGAGGCGAAGAAGTTCAGCACTGGGCAACAACTGCAGCAGGACTCGCCATCTCCGCTTGCGCCGCATACGACCACCGCCTCATCGGGCTGCCAGTGCCCTGTCCCATCGGGTCTCAGGGTGATCTCGATGCGCTCACCGGTTATCTGATCCCGCGAGACGACCTCGATCGACCGGTCGAACATCGGTGCCATTCCGAGGGCATCGATCGCGCACATGGCATGAACCTCATGCCCGCCGTCGAAGCGAACGACGTGATCCGTCGTGTGCCCGGAGAAGGGGTACGCGACCACGATCTCGCCGTCCCCACTGCTATGCACCAAGTCTTCCGTAGCGAGCTTCCCGAGTGCGATGTCGGCGTCGAGTCCAAGGCCCTGCGCCGCCTCTCGCGTTTCCACGGCAGACGGACGCCCCCGTTCCGCGAAGCGGCGGAGGATCCAGAAGTAGAGGGCGCGCTCGGGGTCGGTCGAGGTGCGCGTGGCGTCCTGGCCCGACTTTGGACTGCGGGATCGCAGCGGCGGCCAGCGCTGCCCCGATCTCTGGCGTCACTTCGGTGCTCACGACGGAGCCTCAGCCAGCCCTTGACGCACCCACCGCTCGTCGGGCTGCCCCGAGAAGCCGCGCTCGCCTCGATAGACGCGGCAGGCAAGCACGTAGTCCGTGCGTTCCTCAGCTCCGGGCTCGACATCACGGCCCTCGATACGGATGGTGGGCGAGCCGAGGAAGCGCAGTTGGCTCGCTGTGTCCAGGTCAGGTACCTCCACGAGGCGGACTTCCGGATCGAGTCGAAGCTCGGCGGCGACCCGCTCGACGAGCGCCCGAGCTGCTTCGTGGTTCGGACAGTCGTCGAAGTAGAGGATCTCGACGAGGGGCGGCGTCACGTCCTCGGCTCCTCGATCACGCAGCACGCCGCCACGTGCTCCGCGTTGTCCGCAAGGAGTGCCTCGGCCAGATCGAGCATCTGCGCGACGCGCATCGTCCGAGATTCGGTTGTACACCGTCCGACCCTCTCGGCGAGCCTCGATGAATCCACACCAACGCAGGCACGCGAGATGGTTCGAAACCTTTGGCTGGGGAAGCGCCAACCGGCTCACGAGGTCACCGACACTCAGTTCTCCCTCGTCACGGAGAAGTTCGAGGATTCGTAGCCGGATGGGATCACCGAGCCCACGGAAGTACTTCGCAACGAGGTCGGTCGCGACAGGCGTCGTCGGAAGGCGGAAAGGGGAGGCACTCACGGCGCTGCTCATTGCCGAGGTTATATCATGACTTTCTGATATGTCTCGGCACGAGCGACACGCTTACGTCCTGCGAAGCGAGCTGATGACCGTGGGCGAACTTGCGCGCCGGACGCGGAATGTCCCCAAAGGCGATCCGCCAGTTCGAGGGTCTCGGGCTGATCTATTCAGCGGGTCGCAGCGATAGCAACTACCGACTGTTCGACGAGTCGGCGATCTGGTGCGTCCAGGCGATCAGCACCCTCCGCTCACTCGGGCTCACGATCAAGGAGATCCAGCAGCTGGCGTCCGTTTACCTCGACCGACCCGGCGAGCCTGTTGGCCCTCGACTGGCAGCGCTGCTCGATCGAGCCGAGCAACGTATCGAGCGTCGGCGCGAAGAGCTGGACGAGATCGAAGACCGCATCCGCTCGTTCAGGGCCGCTAACGGTGCGGCACTCGCGGGCGACGGCCGTTCCGACTTGACCGTCGCCGACCCCCGCCGCGCCTCGGCGGCTTGACCTTCCCCCTAGGGGCAAGCCCTACCCTCGCGATGGATGCAACACGGAGGAAGGATGATGGATCGAAGAACGCGCAGGATCGGGCCAATCGGAACGACTACGCGCGTGCTCGCGGCCGCCGCACTCGTCTACCTCGCATTCTTCGACGGAACGAGATGGGGCTTGGAGTGGTACGACGCGCTGGTCGGCTTCGTAATCTTGCCCGCCGCCGCGCTGATCTTTGGCCTTGCGGCTCGTCGTTATGCGAGCGGCCCTGTCCGCTTCACTGGCGCAGCGGGA
This sequence comes from uncultured Gaiellaceae bacterium, assembly GCA_963723695.1. Taxonomy (GTDB): domain Bacteria; phylum Actinomycetota; class Thermoleophilia; order Gaiellales; family Gaiellaceae; genus GMQP-bins7. Next base: position 844,323 of record CAVRRU010000012.1, read on the forward strand.
ACGGCGACGAACTGCTTGGTGATCGTCGCGCTCGCTGTCGATCCGTACACGGCTGGTGGTGCTGCGCTCTTCTACGCAACGACGCTTCTCGTCGCTGCGGTACGCGCCCTACCGGGATGCGAGTTCACGGTGCTCCCGAACTCGCTCCTCGGCCGCGACGACCAGGTGGGATGCCCGATCCTCTCACCGATCGACCACGCCGAAGCCCGGCTCCGGGCCTGGAATCGCAACCGAGCACATCGATCGGAGACCGCTGCGGAATCGGCTGACCACACATAGAAAGGAGAACCCCGCGACGGCGACCGTCGCGAGAATCGCCCAGTCAGCAGTCGCCGAGAAACACGAACGGCATCGCGACCGAGCCTCGCAAGGCGCTCCGCTCGTCCTCGGGGTCGGGCGACGCGGGAGGCGCGAGCCTGACGCTCAGGCAGGCTCCGGGCCGTCCAGGTTGACGACGAGCGGCCCTTCTCCGACGAACGCGATGACGAACTCCTGCGGCTCGTCGAGCGGGTTCACGTCCCGGTGGACGAGCCCGACGGGCACGTGGAAGAAACCGCCCTCCTCCACCTCCGTGCTCTCCGCGCCACCCGGCCCGAATTCGAAGCGCAGGCGACCCCGGACGACGTACCCGAGCACTTCGCGATCCCCGTGGTGATGCCAACCCGACACGACACCACCGTTGACACGACCGCGGACGTGGAGCGCGCGATCCGTCGCGAATGCGACCTCCCGGACGATGCCCGGCGTCGAGTCGCCCTGCGTCAAGCCGTGTGGTGCAACCGCAGAGACTCGATCAGCTGATGCCACGGACGTTCCTCCGCTCGCGAGGCTAACGCATCCGCTCGCGCTCGGCTGCGTGCGCGCCCGACGTCGCGACGATCGCGGCGACGAGCATCTCGACCTGGGACCCGATCGTCGTCGTCACGCCCGAGCGTACGACGTCGCACTCGGCGACGCGGAGCGCCTCGACGCGGCGCTCGACCCGGTCGACGACGTCGCGATCTCCTCGCTCGACCAACCGGCAGTGAGCCTCAAGGCGATGAGCCGACTCAACCTCGGTAGTAGACGACGAGCGCGACGGAGATCACGACCGCCAAGATCACGGCCATGACAGCGGCGACGGCCAGGACGAGAAGGAGCATCGCTGCTGGACGATCCGCTCCTCGGCAACGTGTTCGAGGCGCTTGACTTCCTCCACCGGATGACGGACGAGTCGGCCCGCTTCCTCCTTGATCTCGTGCGCAAGGAGATCAGTGCCGTGCATGTCATCAGGAGATGCACTCATCCCAACTCCTTGACTGGGCCTAAATCGTGCCAGGAGCGGTGCTTCGTCGGGACACGCCGATCCCCCCGACGATCGCGTACCGCCCCGACCTCACGCCCGGGCGACCTGCACGGGGCATGCATTTGCGTCGCACAAATCGCACGCTTTCGCACGCTTTCCCAGCGGCGAGTCTTCGCATTGGCTGGTCCGAGCAAGCCGGTTACTGTTCGCGCGAAGCCCGAGATGGCACCAGTCGGCGAACGAATCCAGGACGGCAACGCGGCGCTCGCCCGCGGCGCGTGGGCCGAGGCGCGGGCGATCTTCGAGCGGGAACTCGAGGCGGGCGAGACAGTCGACGCCCTAGAGGGGCTGAGCTGGGCTGCATGGTGGGTCGAGGACGTGGCCGCATGCATCGACGCGCGCGAGCGCGCGTACCGGCTCAGCCGTCGGGAGGGAGACATGCAGCGCGCGGCGATGCTCGCACTCTGGGTCGCCGACGACTACCTGATCCTCCGCGGCGAGCGCGCGATCGCCAACGGCTGGTTCCAGCGCGCGGGCCGCATCCTCGAAGGTCTCGACACGTGCCCCGAGCAGGGCTGGCTCGACGCGCTCCTGGGATACGTGGCCACCGTCGACGGCGATCCGGCAAAGGCGAAAGCACTTGCGGCTCAGGCCCGTGAAGCTGGGCCGCCAACTCGAGGTTGTCTCGCTGGAGATGTTCGCGCTCGCCGTCGAGGGCTTGGCGCTGGTGAACGAAGGCGAGGTCGCCGACGGCATGCGTTGCCTCGACGAAGCCACTGCGGCTGCGCTCGCAGGCGAGTACGAGGAGATCGTGTCGGCGGGGTGGACGTTTTGCTTCTTGCTCAACGCGTGCGAGCGGGTACGCGATTACGAGCGCGCGGCGGAGTGGTGCCGCAAGGTCGAGGAGTTCAGCCGCAGGATGAGGACCAACTTCGTCACTCTCGCCTGCCGGGCGCACTACGGTGCCGTGCTGACCTGGCAGGGTCGCTGGCCCGAGGCTGAGCGGTCGCTCAGTGAGGCGACCAGTATCTCGCCGCCGAGCGACCATCCTGGGGCGGGCTGGCGATCGTGCGGCTCGCCGACCTGCGCCGGCGGCAGGGCCGCTTCGCCGAGGGCGAGGATCTCCTCGAGCAACGGCCGGGAAACCCGCTCGCACCGGTGGTCATGGCCGAGCTCGCGCTCGACCTGGGCGATGCTTCGCGGGCGGTCGATCTGCTCGAGCCCGTGCTTCGCCGCGTGCCTGCTCAGAACAGGACCCTGCGTGCAGCCCCCGTGGAGGTCATCGTGAGGGCGAAGATCGCGGCGGGCGAGACTGAGGCAGCCACATCGCACCTCAGGGAGCTGCGCTCGATCGCGGAAGCTCTGGGAACGCGTCCGCTTCGCGCGTCGGTCGCTCTCTCGGAAGGGCTCCTCGAGGCGGCCGCCGGCGACCGCGAGAAGGCGCGCGAGAGGCTCGAGGACTCCGTCGAACTGTTCGCCGCGAGCGACGCCTCCTTCGAGCTGGCACGCGCGCGGCTCGAGCTCGCCCGGGTGCTCGCCTCCCTGGATCGACAGGACGCGGCCGTTCGCGAAGCGACGTTGGCGCTCAGACGTCTCGACGACATCGGCGCCGTGGCCGAGGCGGCGCGGGCTCGCGAGCTGCTGCGTGAGCTCGGGGCGCCGCCAACGCCGCGCCGGGCTCGAGCCCGCGAGCAGCTCCTCACTCCTCGCGAGGCCGAGATCCTCCGCCTCGTCTCGGAGGGGCTCACGGACGGCGAGATCGCGGCCCGGCTCGTACTGAGCAAGCACACGGTGCATCGCCACCTTCAGAACGCGTACGCGCGGCTCGGTTGCTCATCGCGGGCGTCAGCGGTGGCGAAAGCGAACCGGCTGAACCTGCTCTAGCAGCCCCCAGGCATAGCCGCCTGGCCTCGATAGGCCATGCGCGAGGTTGGCCGAACCAGGCGAAGACGCCGCGTCCCGGCACGCCCAGACTCGACGCAATCGTCGAGAAAGGAGAGGAACGAAATGTCGATCTCGAAGACCCGCAACGACGCCGGCGAGTACCTGCTCGCCGGACAGGCCTCGGAGCTCGAGCGCCTCCAGCTCCAGTCGCGCGTATGGGAGCCCAGCGGCCGACGGCTGCTCGAGCAGATCGGCGACGGACGCGGCGCCCGCGCCGTCGATGTCGGCTGCGGCGTGCTGGGGTGGCTGCGAATCCTGAGCGAGTGGGTCGGCCCCGACGGAGAGGTGACGGGAACCGACATCGACGAGGCGATGCTCGCGTCCGCCGACCGGTTCGTGACCGAAGAGGGCCTGCGGAACGTCGGCCTCGTCAAGGACGATCTCTTCGCGAGCGAGCTCGAGCCGAACTCGTTCGACCTCGTGCACGCTCGCTACGAAATCTGCCCACTCGGGCGGGGCAACGAGCAGATGGAGACATACCTCCGGTTCGCGCGCCCCGGCGCCACGATCGTGCTCGAGGACCCCGAGACTGGCTCCTGGCACTTCAATCCGCCGGCCCCCGCGCTGGAGAGGCTGATCGCGCTCATCAAGGAAGCGTTTCGGGTGAGCGGGGGAGATTGGGAGGCGGGACGACGGCACCTCCACCTACTTCGCGAGTTCGGCATCGAGGGAAACGTCAGGGCCGAGGTCGTCGCGCTTCCCCCCGGGCATCCGTACCTGCGACTGCCGTTGCAGTTTGCGACCTCGCTCGAGGAGCGGCTGCTGGCCCTCGTGAGCGCCGACGAGCTGCAGGAGCTGCGCGATCAGGGCGAGGCCGAGCTCCAAGAGCCGGGCCGCTGGGGCACGACGTTCACGCTGCTGCAGTGCTGGGGACGGCTGTGACCGCCACCGCACAGGGACAAAGGGGGGAGCCGCCCGAACATGCGCGTGGACGTCGGCATCGGGACGAAGTGACGCCATGACTTCGAGGATGAACGCGTTTCATCGCATCCGGACAGTCACGCCCGATGAGGCCGAGGTGTTGCTGGAGATCCAGGAGGCGTCCTCGGTCGCCGGCGTCGGCGACGTCTTCCCGCCGGACAATATCCGTTCCCCAGCGATGCTGTCCTCGGTCGGTGGCGGCATGCGCTCGACCATCCGGCCGAGGCCGTGGGGCTCGCCCAGCTCGACGGTGCGGCGCGGCCTCGCCGCCATCGCGCCGAGCGGCTGGACGCCCTCTACGCGGTTCCCTCGTGTTGGGTACAGGCGTCGGCCCGCGGCTCCACCACCACGCGGTCACGCGGATACGTGACTTCGGCTGCAGACATCCGTCTGTGGGCGCCGAGCAGAACATGCGTGCGCGCCGCTTCTATGAGAAGCGCGGCTGGCGACTGAACGGAGATGCGCGAATTGTCCCGTTCCCAAGTACTCGGCGCTCCAGTTGTACCCGGCGTGCCGTAGCTCCTCGAAGCTCTTCACCGCATAGATGCCGCACCCGCAGCGACGGCTCCGGCGGCTCGTCTTCGGGATGCGCAGAGCACCGCGCCTCGAAGGGCGCTCCGGCAGGCCAGAGCGCATCGTCGCCGCCTTGCTGCGGGGAGAACAGCGCGCCGTTCTGATTCGCGTGCAGGCCCTTCCAGCGCGAAATGAAGAAGCAGAAGACGTTGGAGCGGGCACGGGCAGAGGCCTTCGGCGAGGTGAGTGTCGAGGCAGATGAGGGGGATCCGTTCCGGCCCCGACTCAGAACCCATTCCTGAGTCCGCCACGAGGTCTGGCGGCGCGACCAAGGGCGCTGCGTCGACTGCGGCTCACGCGAGAACCTGGAGTTCGATCACATCATCCCGTTCTCGCGGGGCGGATCGAACACGGCCCGCAACCTTGAGCTTCGCTGCGAGTCGTGCAACCGGCGGAAGGGCGCGACGATCTAGACCGTGAGGTTCCCGCTCCTCATCGTCGTCGCCATCGCCATGGCCGTCGCGCTCTGGCTCCGACGCGGTTCGTCTTCAACCCGCTCGACGCGAAGCCGGGTGCGTGACCCTTAGGCGTGCGGACACGCCGCGAACGGCCATCTTGTGGCGCGAGCCATTCATCACGTATCGTCCCTCGTTAGAGGGGGGTACGTCTCGCATGGGTGCAACGGGCCACACGCGCCGCCCGGCCCAGTCAGAGATTCGCGAGTCCGGAACTCGTGCTCGTCGATCCGCAATTGGCCACGGGACGCACGAGGACGTCTTTCCGGCCCCGACGACACGCTGCTCGAGGACAAGTCTTCGCTGGACTCGGCAGAGCCGCCCCTCCCTGTCGAAAGTGTCGAAGCGGGCTCCTCATCGGACGAGGAGTTCGCTGCAGCGCTAAGGCGCATCACCGAGCTTTCAGAAGTCGAGCCGACCAAGAGGCGAAGCCTCCGTTCCCTGGTCGTGTCTCGGCTACGGCGACGTGGAGCGCCGTCGGACTTCTAGACGCGACCAGCTTCGCACGGACACGTCCCGAAGAGGCACTTGCCGCCCGAGCTCGAGCGCGTCATCGTGACGACGGGCCGGGTGCGTGGGAGAGCTCCGGCGTGACCGGGGTCGAGACGCTGCCCGGGGACCAGCCGAACGGCCGCCGCGCTCGACCCAACTGGCGGCGGCTGGGAGCGGCTCCCGGATCTGATAACTCCTCGAGGCGGCCTTTCCGTCGGGGTAGTTGCAAACAGGGTCTATGCGCTCGTTGGAAGCGACGACTGGAGCCCCGACGAC